>OZ244650.1:0-1991089 GCA_965218785.1 Candidatus Nitrosopumilus sp. | reverse complement strand
ATAGAACTCTATCTCCAATCCGTGAACCAGGCCCGCAGTCCCCGAATGTTCTTTTTTGCCGTGTGAGATGTGGCCTCCTGCAGGAATGGACGGTGCCAGCATCACGTCTCCCGGATTTGAAAAGGCAGAATACACCACAAGATTTGCAACGACGCCGGAGATGGGCCTGACATCTGCAAACTTTGCGTTGTAGAGTTTTTTGGCCAGCTTCATGCATTCAAACTCTACATCATCAATGTAGATACAGCCTGCATAAACCCTCTCGCCGGGCCATCCTTCTGCATACCTGTTGCCAAAATCTGAAATTATCGCCTCCCTGACTGCGGGACTGGGAATATTCTCACTTGCAATCAGCGGAATTGAATCCTCAAACCATTTGTGATGCTCCTTTAATTTTGTGAAAACTTTATCATAAGACTCTTTATTCTGCGATTTGACCATGTTTTGCAACCTGATTTTCCCAATTTAAAAACACCGATAATCAAATTTGCGCATCTTGATCTGCAAGGTATAAAAGGGGAATCTAGAGTTTTTGCATCTATGGGAATGCAGGCTACCTCAAAAGGCAGTATGCCTGTCGTATTACTAAAGGAAGGAGGCTCGGAGACCAAGGGCAGGGATGCGCAGAAAAACAATATTGCCGCATCCAAAATCATTGCCGAAATCGTTCATACCAGCCTGGGTCCACGCGGCATGGATAAGATGCTAGTTGACTCTTTGGGCGATGTTACCATTACAAACGATGGCGCCACGATTCTAAAGGAGATTGACGTCCAGCACCCCGCCGCAAAGATGCTAGTTGAAATTTCAAAAACCACGGATAACGAGGTCGGAGACGGTACTACATCCGTAGTTGTTCTGGCCGGCGCATTGCTAGAGCACGCCGAATCATTAATTGATCAGGATGTCCATCCGACAATTATTGTAGATGGCTATAGAAAATCCGCAAAAAAGACAAAAGAATTTCTTGAAGATATCGCAGACAAGGTGACTGCAAATGACAAAATCATTCTTACTAAAATTGCAAAAACTTCAATGCAGACCAAACTTGTCAGAAAAGACTCTGATCAGCTCGCCGCGCTTGTTGTAAAATCCATTCTTTCTGTTCATGAAAAGGACGGTCAAAGTTATGATGTTGATATTGATGATGTCAAGGTGGAAAAAAAGGCCGGCGGCTCGATAAAGGACTCGTCTATTATTGAGGGCATCGTCCTTGACAAGGAGATTGTACACGGTGGGATGCCTAGAAAAATTACCGATGCCAAAATTGCGTTAATTAACACTGCATTGGAAATTAGCAAGACTGAAACAGATGCCAAAATTAATATTTCAAATCCACAACAGCTAAAATCATTTCTAGATGAAGAAAACAGAATGCTAAAAACGATGGTTGACAAGGTAATTGGTTCTGGGGCAAACGTGGTGTTGTGTCAAAAGGGTCTTGATGATATGGCACAGCACTATCTGGCCAAGGCCGGAATTATTGCAGTCAGACGAATAAAGGAAAGTGATCTTACAAAGCTTGCAAAGGCAACCGGTGCGAGAATAGTTACAAATCTTGATGATCTTTTTGAAAAGGATTTAGGCAGTGCCGACGTTGTTGAAGAAAGAAAAATCGAGGAGGACAAATGGGTATTTGTAGAAGGCTGCAAACATCCAAAATCCGTCACATTACTTCTTCGTGGAGGCTCGCAAAGGGTGGTTGACGAGGTTGAGCGCTCTGTTCATGATGCCCTGATGGTTGTTAAAGATGTAATTGAAAAGCCGGAAATTGTTGCAGGCGGCGGTGCTCCTGAAACATTTGCCGCAACAAAATTAAGAAACTGGGCAAAATCCCTCGAAGGAAGAGAGCAACTGGCAGCAGAGAAATTTGCCGATGCCCTGGAAACAATTCCGCTGACACTTGCTGAAAATGCCGGAATGGATCCGATTGACACACTAACCACACTTCGCTCAAAACAGCAAAAGGGGGAAAAATGGACCGGAATTGATGTTATGAAGGGAAAGATTGCAAATATGAAATCAAGTGATATTATCGAGCCCCTTGCAGTCAAACTCCAGATTGTATCTGCATCTGCCGAGGCAGCATGCATGATTCTTCGAATTGACGATGTAATTGCCACCCAGAAATCCGCAGGCGGTCCGCCTGGCGGAGGAGGCGAAGGAGGAGGCATGCCACCTGGAATGGGCGGAATGCCTGGTATGGGTGGAATGGGCGGAATGCCTGACATGGGCGGAATGATGTAATATTGCCTTTTCAAAAGTTTATTTGATAATCACATTGACGAAAAACATTGAACAAGACATCATTCAAACTGCTTAGTGGTTTCAAGTATGTTTATCTGCTCGTATTTTTTGCACTGCTCTCCGGGCTGTTTTATCCGCTGATTAATGATACGGGTTTTATCGGCGTATTTGTAGGTGTCCTGATATTATCTACAGGTCTTGCAGGCGGGGTGCTGCTATACAGAACTGCCACCTCTGAGAACAAAAAGGGAATATTTCTGGGTGCCGGATTTGCCCTGATGGCAGTTTCGGCGTACTTTATCTTTTATTTTTCCAGATGATTACACGTCAAAGTATAGATAAAACTCGTGTGGGTGCGGCCTGATGGATATCTCGCGCTGATCCCTTCTTTCCAGTTCTATTATCTTGTCAATGACATCATCGGTGTAAATTGATTTGAGAAACGTCCTGTCACTTTCCAACTCGTTTAATGCCTCGCCAAGACTTTTTGGCAGAACACCAATGCCCCTCTTGAGACGATCCGATTTTGTCATCTTAAATATGTCCTCACGTACCTGGTCTCCCGGCTCCGTCTTCTTTTTGAGCCCGTCCATTCCGGCCGCAGTTACTGCGGCAAATACAAGATACGGATTCGATGAGGGATCAGGGGCCCTGAACTCCAGTCTCTTTAGATCGGCATACTCTTTTCCTATGAGGTGTTTTGGAACCCTGACAATAGCTGAGCGGTTTCCAGAACTCCACGCAATATATGTCGGGGCCTCGTATCCCGGCACGAGTCTGTGGTATGAGTTGGTGGTGGGATTGCAAATTGCAGATAATGACTTTGCATGATCGATGATTCCGCCGCAAAAATATCTTGCAGTCTGGCTTAGTTCAATCTCGTCTTCTGAATCATAAAACATGTTTCGATCCCCCTTCCATAAGCTGACGTTGACATGCATTCCAGAACCCGAATCCATCGCAATCGGTTTTGGCATCATTGTTGCTACCTTGCCGTACTTTTGTGCGATATTTCTGATGACATACTTGTAGGACTGGGCGGCATCTGCGGCATTTGTAAGATAATCGTATTTGATGTCAATCTCACACTGTCCTGCAGTTGCAACCTCGTGGTGGTGGTTATCACATAATATTCCAAAGTTTCTATTTAGAATGTTTACACACTCGTTTCTGTATGGTGTAAGGGTGTCTGACGGAGTACTTGGATAGTATCCCTCCTGCAGCCCCATCGGATACCCGTTTCCCTCCTGGCTCCACGGAGCCTCCTTTGATTCAATTGAATATGACTGTCCCTTGTATGGTGTTAAAACATCCCAGTGTACCTTGTCAAAAACAAAAAACTCCACTTCTGGTCCCCAGGTGCTGTAATCGAATCCCTGGGATTTGATGTACGCTTCTGCCTTTTGCGCAATTCCCCTGGGGTCCCTTGAGAGCCTTCCCCGGTTCTCCCCCCAGTAAATATCGCAGAGAAGTCTGGCCGTCTTGTTTTCAGTCATCCAGGGAATTATTGCAAACGTGTTTGGATCCGGCTTGAGCAGCAGATCCGAGTCGTTAATACTGGTAAAACCGACAATTGACGAACCGTCCAGCTTTGGCAGCCCGTCCCTCATTTGTTCGGGGGTAAACGTATCAGTCGAGATTGTAGTGTGATGAAAATGTCCCGTAAGACCTGTAAACTGCAGATCGAGGAACTGGATTCCCTCCTTTTGGATTCTGGAGAAGACATCTTCTGGTGAATATGTTATATGCACTGCTTTACCTTGGCTTACTTTATAGGGCAATTTTGTACTTCAATCAAACACAAATACATCAGCCATTTAAGGATTAGGTAAGAAATGTCTGCAACAAATCCGGTTGATATCTACTCTTTACACCATATAGTCCTGCGGGAAACTGAGAGTGATAGCGTTCTGGAAATCGACCCGAACTTTTACAGGAACCTCTCTGACTTTATCGGCAATTTAAAAAAACAGGAATTTGACGGGGTTGAAAGCAAGGTCAAGGACGCGTTAATAGAGATGGCAACTGAACTGACATCGCTGCTGATTCATATTCGACTGGACAAACTTGCAAAATCCCCCGATTTGGAAATCAGCCATCTTTTAGATGAGGAAAAATTCATTCTGGATTCGCAGCAGGAAAAAAAGGAAAGAACAGAGATGATTCTTTCTGCAACAGTCAACGGCAAATCAAAATTTCTTGAATCACTGGCCCAGAACCACAAGATAAAGAAAATTGTCATACGGTTTCTCAAGGATGTCGACGAAATTGTCGGCGCTGATCTTGAAAGATACGGTCCCTTCAAGCCTGAAGATATTGCCACAATCCCATATGAGAATGCCCAGGCTTTGATTACCAACAACGCTGCAACCAAGGTTCATTTGGAAGATTAGATAGAAATTACGGTTTTTGTTGTTGTGATACATGTCTCATACGGGCGTTGATGTGATTGACTTTATTTTTTATTCAATTTATCCGGTGATTGGAATCTTTGCAGTTGAGGTTGCATGCAGGCTGACTAAAACCCCGAAATGGATCAAACTCTGGACACAGGCGGTAGTCTCCATTGGTTTTGGCATTTATTACTGGTTTGTCCTGCCTGTTCCGGAAAATTTTCCATTAACTGCAGCAGTGATGTTTGCACTTGCCGTTGCCTTGATTTATCAGGGAAAAATAGCGAAAATCTCCCCCGACAAAACTCCCTATTGATTTTTTTAGAATCTTTTAAAAATCCGCCTGAAGATATTTGGTTTGTTTGGCCCGCCGTCCCGTATGATCTTTTTTTCACCAAATCTTTTTGCTCTAATCAGACTGAGTTTTACACATCTGTGTTCCTCTGGAAGTCTGTGTTCCGCACAAAACTGATCCTTGCAGTAATTGCACTGGAATGGCATATCCGTTAAATCCCCGCAGTAAGCGCATTTTTCTGATATCATGGTTTATCTGCGGTTTTTCTTTTAATAAAGTTGCAGTATTTCTGAAATTAGCAGTCTTCCAAAACATATCCATATACGTCAAAAACTGCGTAAAAATCAACCAGACCGACTGTCCGTTTACAGGATTGTCTCCGTATTGCATTCCTCTGGAAACACACTTGGAATGATTCAACATAGATTTTATTTTCAGAGTGAGACTGGCGATTTAGGCGATCCTTGAACCACCATAATCTAGTCTCTAAAGATCGTTCTTGTGCTGGCAATTGGTAGGCATTCCACATGACATACTTCCAAGATTTATCAAATCTGGCTACATCTACGTAACTTTACAGTCCATGAAATCCATAAATATAATTTCTAGACTTTGTCTTTTATCTCAAAATTTACTTTGTAGAATTTTAATTCAATGAGATTTTTGATTGGATACAAAGCATATTCTAATCGCTCATCTGGTTCATTGACAATGATAATTCCGCGAACTTTGGTTTTGAGGTTTTTTTCCACCCATCCAAGATATCTGAGTATCTGGCCAACCACTTCATCATTTTTTCTACCTTTTTTTAATTCGATTACAACGTGATTGTTTTTTTGGTCTTTACATAGGAGATCTATCCGTCCAACTTCTCTAGTGTCATACTCTTTTTGCTTCAGAGTCAGACCTTTTTCAACCAGAAAAATATTGTCTGCAAGGAAACTCTTCAGGTCATTTTCGATAGATATTGAACCATATGATTTGATTATTTCTTCAGGATCTTCATCTTCTCTTTCAAATGTAAACCAAAGGAGATTATTTACCAGAGTGTATTTTTCTAAGCTTAGCAGGTCTTTAACGGATTTGAAAATAACACAGTCTCTAAGATACTCCAATGTTCTCTCAAGGTAGTTTTCGGGATTGTTGATTTGGTGAATCTCCAACGCTTCCATTCTTGCATCTTGATCTTGTTCGGAGCTGATCGTAAGAACTTCCTTTAATTGCGAGCTGATAAAAGCATGTTTTTTGGTGTCTGATGCAACCAAAAACTGTGAGAGTGTCTGAATTCCTATTCCTTTCATCTTTAGAAAATCGTTGATTCTTTCAGGAAATGATGCAGTTCCATGAAGAAGGTTTCGCAGTTTATTGTTGAATTCGTCAATATCAGATCTGTATAACAAATTTGTCAGATTACGGTTTGCAGAAAACCATCGCATATTCTTGAAAAGATCATCGAGTTTTTCTGCTGACAAATTTTCACCCTGAATGAATTTTTCATTGTTTAGAATCGCAGTTGTTTGTATCTCTGCCTTTTCCTCGTTAGAATACCAGTTCTTTGCCTCTTCCATGTTAAGATTCAGTTTGGAGTTTTTTAGATTTTCAATCTGATCAGGAGTAAATTGAAACTTTGGCACATGTAATATTTGATAGATCTCTTTAAATCTGTATCCGATATTTTGTATTTTAAAAAATGACCGAGTAAAAATATTAAAATTATGTTAGTCGTTCTTTTACTTCAAAATATTTTCGAAAATCAATGATCATCAAATAAATTTTAAATATTTCTAGAATTCTTGGCTTCTAAAAGATCGCAACCTTTGACATATGCTTCTATTATTCCAAGAATTCTACTTGGGTTGGTTTGTGTGCATACTGGAGTCACAAATTCTTTCCTTTCCTTCTAATTTTCTCAAATATGCTTCTTGAAAAATGCGATCAGGCGATAATCCTTGAAATGGCGGCAGCCGGTTGTTCTTCTAGTGTGTTATAATGGGCGTTTGGCAAACAGTTACGCCTAAACATTTTTACGATGTTGCAATCAAGCCTGTTTGTAGATTCTATGATCAAAGATAAGGTGGCAATAATAACTGGCGCAAGCAGTGGAATCGGTACTGCCACTGCCCTGGCACTATCAAAGGCGGGTGCCAAAGTAGCTATTGGTGCTAGAAGAGTTGACAGGCTAGAAGAACTTGCAAAGAAAATCTCGGCTGATGGCGGGGAGGTATTTTATCAAAAATTAGATGTAACACAAAGATCAGAATGTGAAAATTTTGCAAAGGCAGTCCTGGATAAATGGAACTCGATTGATATTCTTGTAAATAACGCGGGCCTGATGCCACTGAGCTTCTTTAAGAGCCTCAAGGTGGACGAATGGGATAGAATGATTGATGTGAACATCAAGGGCGTGTTGTATTCCACGGCCGCAGTAATTTCCCATATGAAGGAAAAAAAATCCGGTCACATTGTAAATCTCTCATCGGTGGCCGGAAGAATTGTTTTTCCTGCCGGCAGTGTTTACTGTGCAACAAAACACGCAGTTGCCGCATTTAGCGAGGGGCTGAGACAGGAATTTAGCGTACGCTCGAACATCAGGGTGACTAGCATCGAACCCGGAGTCGTAGCTACCGAACTCAATGATGCAATTACTGATGAATCCCTGAAGGGATTTGTTGAAAACGCCAAAAAGATGGAGGCCTTACAGGCCCCAGACATTGCAAATGCAATTTTGTATGCAGTTGAATCGCCACCACATGTTAATGTTAACGAGATTTTGATCAGACCCACCACCCAGGAACGATAGCTGGCAGACGCCGGATAATTATTTCTCATCTTTCTTTCTTGTGAGATGTTCCAAGATGGCCCTTACCTCGACACTCAAATCCTGGGTATTTTTTGACAGATTCATCTCTTCAGGAATGTTGTTTTTAAAATTCTCATCCCCCATCTCGATGCTTCTTCGCTGAACACAATCAAGATGATCCTGTTCGGTTGCAGAGATTTTATGACAGATACTGCACATTTTCATGACTTTTCTCAATCAATACGACAATTTAATAATTTCATTGTGGGTCTTCTGACAGGGATCGTAGTCTAGCTTGGTATGATACTAGTCTGGGGGACTAGTGATCGCAGGTTCAAATCCTGCCGATCCCATTCTATCTGGTTTATAATGAGACTGGCATACTCGGCATATTTCTGGATTCAAACTCACAGATAATATCCCTGATTAGGAAATCCTCGTCAATAATTACATTTTTTATGATTAAAAAAATAAAAAAGAAGATTAATTGAATAACTTTAGAGATGCCTTCATTGAATCGGCATTCTCAGATGTTTTCATAAAGTTGTTTTTTACAACCCCATCTTTAATCTTGAATATTCCATTCGCAAGTCCTGTTATGTAATAATTGTCTTTATAGATACTATCAGTCTCTTTTGACAAAAATACAAGTACATCATCTCTTTCATTCAGTTCTGTTTCGTACATAATTGTTTGTTTGATGTTGTTATATTCTCCACCATCAACAACAAATTCAATAATTTTATCTGTATTACCTTTTAATGATTCACTTTTTTGCAGAGTCCAAACTGTGTAAACTGAGGGAACTGCAATGTTTCCATTCATTGACCATTCTACATATGCCTTGCTAGATACAAGCGTACCATAAGCAATAATATCACTTTTTTTCACAAGTTCTTGTTTGTCATAAGCTGGTGAAAGTGCGTATGTAGTTACATCCATCGGAAATATTCCTCCAAAGTACATCATTACTGGGAGGAGAGCTATTGCGGCAATTGCTGGAATGAAAATTTTCTTATTCATTTTCAATACTTCCCTGCAAGTCACTATGGACTTTTTCTATTTCTTCATCAGAAAAATCACATTTTATCCATGCTATATACTCTAACAACAACTCGTCATCTATGGTCCCTTTTTTGTGAAGGATTGTTGCAGCCAACTCTAACCATCCATCAGATTTTTCCCGTACTAAATTTAAAAATTTATCACGATTCAAAGAATTCAATGCGTTTGGATTGTTATTAGAGTCATCTATGTTATAATAATCACGAACTAGATCTTTTGAATATGGTCCCTTCAAATGCATGTTGTAACTGTATGGCAAATTTAATCCAAAATATTTGGAAAGAAATACATATTTCTGAATTCGCAGTCTATTGTTGAATCCTTCATCACTGTCATCTGTTATGTGTTCTTTTGCAATCATCTTATTCTTATCTAAGAAATTTACAAATTCGTTCAAAGCCATATTTCTTCATTGAACTATACATCATTTACAGATAAAGGATTCTGAGAAATTATGCCTATCTTTGGTTATCATAATTCAATCCCATTGTACGAAAAGCAGATCGCCCTGGATCAGCAGATCCTACACTCTTAGAATCTTTAGCAGACTATCAAAATTTTCCCGTGTCTTCTCCTGCTTGTACTGCTTTAACGCATCTATGATCCTCTTTTTGGTGGGATTTTTGTAAATTTTCTGGGTCTTTTTTGCAATTCCCGAACCGATAAAAATTGCCTGGGTAACTGATGTCACATTTGAGGGCCTTCTTTTGGTGCTAGAACTCTCAAAATCAATCAGAGTTGATCGTGTTTCTCCGACAATGACGTGCTTTGTGATGTTGCTCAGCTCGCCATGATCACAGCCCATGCTGTCTAATTTGTAGCAATCCTCCAAAACACTCCTGATTGTGGATTTTAATCTTTTTGAGCTGCCTGCTCCCCCCAGTTTATTTACCCATTCACTGATTTTCATTCCTTCAAGATATTCCATAACCAGAAAATTTTTACTGGCAGCAAACATTTTTGGACCGACACCAACTGAATTTACTAATTTCAGCAGGTCTGCCTCGTTTTTCATCCCGTCTCTTTGCGAATCTGTTCTTCTAATTTTTACTGCAACCTGCCGGGTTCCCTTTTTTGCAAGAACCACGACACCGACGTATCCCTTTCCCAAAATCGCCAGCCTGCCAAGCGTGGTGGGACCAGTCAGTGAGATTGATCTGATTTTTAATTTTTCCAACTCATTGATTCTTGATCTAATCTGACGGTTGGTGGCTCTGGGATATCCGAGAATTTTTGAGTACGGCTCGTCTGCGAATTTCTTAATTGAAATGAAGGAAGGTGCCATCTGTTGAAATCAGCTCACTTGCTGCCTCTTTAATTGATTTGCTTAGATTTCTCTCCCCCACCGAAACCTTGAAGCCCCGTTTGAGATCATCTTGCAGACCTTTTGGCATTCCTGTCAGAAGATTCTTTTCTAAATATTCCCTGATGAATTTGTCTGCGTCTGTATGCTTTCTTTTTTCCAACGACATTATTTTTCGGTTGTTTCCAATCCACATCAACTCTACATTTTTAAGATTTTTGGAGATAAAGCTTTTAGAACTGCCCTCCCTGAAAAAGTCCGGTCCGCCCTTTTGATATGTCTGGGAAATGCTCCTGGATTCTAGCAGGAAAAAGAGATATGCCTCTTTTTGCTGATCTGTGTGGGGCTTGCTTCTCAGTACGTTAAACCCTCCTAGTTCCAGCTGTGTGGATAACGATGCGGTGGCCCTTTGTATCTGCCCCCAAACTATGTCCGGACTTCTAATTTTAAAATTAAATTTTACCACCAGCAGATTTTTCCAGTGCTTCTCTGATGCCCTTGGTTTTCTGCCCTTAAAGAACGACAGTGTGGGCTTTACTTTGAAGGCGCTGCAAACAAGAATAAACTTTCCAAGATTTTCCACAGAGACTGCCGCGGCCAGATTCCTGTTACTGTCGATTGGATCGATGATTACCACCGGCGTTGCAAATTTTCTTGACGTCTTCCCAACGACCTGTCCCTCCTTAATTGCTGAGATTGACCTGATCACATTCTCAAAACTTGCAAAATTCAGTATCAGGACCTCTGAGATATATCCGCTGAATCCCTGTTTTGCAATTTCTGATCCGTAAATTCCATTTGACTTTAGAAACGTTTTCAGGATTCTCACCTCGTTTTGCATCTTCGGCGTCAGAGATTTTTTCATAAATCGCGTGTGAAACGGTGATCTGTCTGCGGCACTCTTCCATTTTGCAATTTTTACGTCGTAAAACGGCACCACGTTAATTTTGGTATCTTTAATTTTAGCCTCAACATACGGATGTTCAGAGTATCTGACATACGGGGAGTATTTTTTCAGGGATTCAAAACCAATCTTCTTTGAAATTTTTTCAAATTTTTCATCCGGGATGGATTTCTCAAATCTGACAAAAATATCCACATCTGCATCCTTTGATAACCACGTACCCTTTGCATACGAACCCCCGTACTCTAATCCCATAACTTCGGGAAATTTTTCAACCTCCTTTCTGACCAGATCAAATGCCATCTCGGCAATCCGTTTTTTTGATTTTTCTACAGTTTTTGATGGAATAACATCCCTGCCTACTCTGGAGATAACCTGGTTCATTTTCCTGCCTTGATCTCCCCCAAATCAGAGTAAACCGGTCCGTTTGGTGTAAATTCACTTTTTTTCAATTTAATTTCCGTAATATTCTGTGTTCCAAAATATGTGGTTTTTTTGCCGCTCAATTCTTTTGTTATATCCTCTGCCTTCTTTTTAATTCTAAAGACCGTGATGTGGGGTTTGAATGTCTTATCTGGTAGAAATCCCAGAGATAACAGCGTCTTTTCAACTTTTTTTGCCAGCTCAACTAGTTTCTGCCTGCTATCCTCGTCAGTACCAATCCAAATTATTTTTGGAGATCCGGATTCCGGAAATACACCCACCCCCTTCAGACTAACATCAAAGCCTGAAAACTCTACGGTATGGAGTGCCTCGATGATCTTCGGCGAGGCCCCCTCTGATATCTCACCTAAAAACTGCAAGGTAAAGTGAAAATTTCCAGATTCGACTGCCTTGGCATCAATGTTGATCTCTGATTGAAATTTTTTTATGGAATCAACTATCTTGTCATCTGAGATCTCAATTGCCACAAATACTCGCATAACCACCCTCCGATGTATCCATATAATAATTTCCGGTAGCTTCATAGACCAGACCTTTTTTTGGTGCATATTGGCAAAACTGATCGTATGTCTGACAGGCATGCCCGGGGCGGGAAAATCGACGATTGCAGACGGACTCGAATTAAAAGGATATGACATAGTCAATATGGGGGATGCCGTCAGAGAAGAGGCGGCCAGGCAAAACCTGGAACCATCAAGATTAAACCTTAGGAAACTGATGTTGGAGCTTCGAGAAATAAACGGTCCTGGCGCTGTTGCAGAACTAGTCAAGCCAAAAATAGAGTCATCTACAGCCAACGTGGTCCTAATTGACGGTATAAGATCCATTGATGAGATACAGGTGCTCAGAAATTTCGGCAATGTAAGATTACTTGCCGTTCACGCATCAACTGACACCCGGTTTGATTTCCTGCAAAAAAGGGGACGATCAGATGATCCACAAACAAAGGAGCATTTTGTAGAAAGAGACAGCTGCGAACTGGGTGTTGGAATCAGCAATCCGATCGCGTTGTCTGATAATGCAGTATCTAATACTGGTCTGACAAAGGACGAACTGATCGAATCTGCATTTCAAATTATTCAAAGTTGGATGGAATGAATATCCCAGAGATTGACTGCAAGATAGAGGTGTTTTGTCCGGTAAATCCATCTGAAGATCCAGATAAAATAAGAAAGGCAGTATCAAATATTCTTCCTTATCTGAATATTGATTCTAAAAATTTTTCAATCAGCTCCCAATCCGAGGATCTGCGATGTCTTGAAAAAATTTATGAAACAATTCACACAAAAAGATCCCAAAAAATCTACAGGCGCAACCTCGAAAAAAATCTAAAAGGCAACAACAACACCTGGTTTTATCTGAACAAGCAGGCCGCATATGCGGGAAAGATTGTCATTTGTGAAAATTCAGATGAATCCCCGCTGGGACCAATCAAGATAATTCTTATTTCACCGGAAATTGATCGAATTATTAGCTGGTTTACCCAATAATACGAATTTTGTTAAGAAAATTCACTCATTTTTGAGTATTTTTTAAAGCTTGGATCTAAAATTTGTTTTTTAGCATTACTGCTTGATGTTCATAAAACTAGGCATAATTGCAGGCATTGTGATCTTGGGGGCGATGATCTTTACAAATGAAATTGACACATTCTTCCCCAATTCCTCCCATACCTTAATTGATTCCCTAAAAAAGGACGTGATTAATTTTAGTGCCCAGGCATCGGATTTTGTTGAACAGCGAATTGATGAATCAGTTGATACGATAACAAACGTCACAAGCAATACCATAACTGATGAAATTACCGACACTGGTGATGACTCTACTGATGAAACATCGGCGGAAAAAGAATCATTCCAGCAAACAATTACCGAGAAAATTTTCAATTTTGATCCCATTAAATCAATTGAAAATATTTTCACAGGGTGACAGAACAAAAAGATTTTATTCGTTTATTCCCTGATATGTATAATGAAAAGAGATTATCGGGGAATATCACTGAAATGGGGTTTGAGACTCACTGCAGGAGTGGTGATTGGATTCGTAGCATCATGGATAATCAAAGTCGGCATCCCAAATACAGCATCGCAGGCATGGATCCTCTGAGAACGGCGATTGATGGAGGTTCATCCCATAACAGCAGATAAGAGTTCACGTCATAGACGGAACGTAGTTCTGGTATATTATGATCAGATTACTTGCAGGATGTCATATCACTAATAATTAATTGATCAATCCAAATTGAAGATTTTCTTAATACCATCTCAGTTCTCTAGTATCTAATGACAAAAAACAGCATCAAAGTGGCGTTATTTGCATCTTTGACTGTTGCAATGATAATTCCCCTTGCTAGTTTCAACTTTGTAACGGCAGATGATGCAGATAACACTGGAAATGTCATCATAAAGACAGAAAGAGTCGAAAATAAGGTAATGGATGATGCATTAGCAGAACTTGTGAAACTAGACGAGCAGCTTGAAAAATCCTCCAGTATATCTCAAAAAGATGAAATCCTTCAAAAAATGCAAAAAGTAAAGCAAGACGCATTATCTGAATTGCCTGCAATCAGTGAAGCAAAGCGCGAAGAATACCGTAGTGAGGCAACAAAACTAGCAGACAAGCTATTTGATGAAGATATAGCGCATGGAGACAGACGTATTGTGCCATATACCACAATAGGATATAGCTCCGCAGTAGATGCCATCCTGATAGGAATAGAGTCTGGTTATGTAACACCTGAAAATATGGAGACATATGCTGCCTTTATCCAAAGTGTGGTACCTAATCACATCAAAGTAGTACTGCACCCCGGTGGAATTTGGATGAGTTGAGAATGTCCAGACATCTTCCAGCTGTGATCCGGTGGAAGGCAGTCGGGGATCCTAACCGTTTTTTATTTTTCTAAAATAAAGTCTTTCTGCAATCAATCCCGTTATTATTACAACTAGTGCAATTATGATTGAATAATTATATTCTATACCGGTACTGCCTTCAGCTGAGTACCACGTTTCAACCGTGCTTTGATAATAGTTGACCATAAAATAAGAACATATGGCCGCTATCCCTATTGCGCAAAACTTTGCACCGTCCTTGAAAATATTTTTAATTCCTCCCGCATCTTTTTTATTTTCTTTTGTAGATTTTATGAAAATATCCGAACGTATCCTGAAAAATCTACGATCAACTCCTTTTTTTACAATCTGTTTTTGTTTTATATCTACGATATTTAACGCCTCTAGTTTTTTGAGGTGATGAATAACTAGACTTGTTGGAATGTTTAGCTTCTCTGAGAGTTTATTTGTGTAATATTCCTTTTCTATTAGTGCCTTGATTATTGTTCTGCTTGTTTGGTTGCTTAATAACTCGCCGAGCTGTTTTAGTGATTCATCATCAATATGAAATAATTTGATTTTGTGTGACACCAAATATATCAACACAATTTGATATATCTGTATTATGGGTTCTTGATTTAGTAGCGGAGCTTGACCTACTGATACAGGTATCAGTACCAAGTCTTCCAAAAAAGAGATCCGAAAATGCGCCTTAACAAAAGGCAAAACTCAGAAAAACAACTATAAAGATTAACTTTTCTAATGTGGTCATGCCAACACCGAATCATAAACCAGACAACAAAGAATTGGCCCAAGATCTAAAGATTCACAATCCTACACTAAAGAGCATTTTAAAGGTAGAAAAACTGTTTTTGGAAAACGGTGAATTTGATTCGAGAACACAGTTGATCAGAGCATTGGGAGGAAGCATGAAAATTCAAGTGTTGGATGTAATTCTGAAATATCTACAATCACTGGGCATGGTAATTGATAATGATGACGGCTCTTGGACGTGGATATTTTCCAAAGACAATAAAAAGATGAGGGCCAGCTGGGACAAGGCAGTGCCGTTATAGTATATGAAACATTAGATGGAAATGCCAGCTCCCAAAACGTTCTAACAAGATCGTTTAGTAGGAATACTCTTCGAATTAAATATCCGTGATGGTTCTGCTGCAAAATGGCGGTCTGATCATCAAAATACAAAACCACCGAATCAAATTTATTTATTTATCAAACCCATGTAATCTTTACAATTAGTTGGTTTGAGATAATTTCTTGGGTCTGGATCTTCTAAAACAAAGGTATCCCGCAATAAAAAATACAAGAGAAGCATACAACACATTGAATGTAATTCCGTATACAGCATTCCAAAAACCAAATGCAAACAATTGCACTGTCATGAATATTTCATAAAAATTTAAAAGTGTGTGTGCTACTTGATATACGCCAATACCAATTAATGTAAAAGATATTATCCTCCAGTGTTTTGGCTGCATGGTAAAATAATTACAAAATAATATTTAAACAATACCTGTTGAGATTATCACATTATCTGCAGCAAAGTCAGTAAACAGCCTGTGATACCTCAAACCATTTAGTTAGTTCCTTGGGAATTAACTGCCATTGACCGCACAGCCTATCATCAATCATGACTATTTTTTCTAAACATTGCAGTAAATTCAGGCAGTGCTGTCGCACTGGTGTTTCTTATGACCAAATCCATCTGAGATGACATCGTCGTGCTGCTTGGATTTACTTCAATCATGACTGCGTTATTTTTCTTTGCACAAGTCGGCAGCGTATTTGCAGGTGACACGATAAGGGACGTGCCGGCAACTACCATCAAATCACACCGACCCGCATAAACTATGGCTTTTTTCCATACGTCCTGCGGCAGGGCCTCCCCGAACCATACCACGTCTGGTCTGAGTATGTTCCCACATTTGCACAGCGGCGGAGTCTCAGAAAACTCTGTTGCAACCTCGTCTCTAAAATCACATACCGTACATTTGATCTTCACCATACTTCCATGCAGCTCCAGCACCTCTGAACTGCCTGCCTGCTGGTGAAGCCCGTCAATATTTTGTGTTAGAACCACCACCTCGGCATATTTTTCAAGTTCAGCAATTGCTTTATGACCCAAATTTGCCTTTGCCTGAAAAATGTTTTTCCGTCTGTCATTGTACCACTCCCACACCAGTTTGGGATCCTCGTTAAATGCACCAATAGTGGCAAGCCTCATCGCATCATAATTCCTCCACAATCCCCCATTTCCTCTAAATGTGGGAATTCCACTTTCTTGTGAAATTCCGGCCCCTGTTACAAAAACAATCTTTTTGTAATCTTTGATTTGATCACTGATTGACTCGAACATTTTATTTAATCTCTACTTCCAGCAGATCTTTTGCAGTTATAACCGAGTCGTGAATCTGCTGCGCCTCCCTCAAATGTTCAACCTCATCTTTGTATCTGGCCGAAAAATGTGTCAAAATCAGATTTTTTACGTCTGCGTTTTTCCCCAAGACTGCGGCCTGTTTTGCAGTGGAATGAAACGTATCCTGTGCTTTTTGTCTATGCTCGTCAAGAAACGTCGAATCAAATACAAGAAAATCACATCCACTAAAAAACTCCTCCAACTCTTTTGTGGGTATGGTGTCCCCTGAAATTCCTATTTTTTTACCAGAACGTTTTTCCCCCAACACCTGTTCTGGTTTTATCGTCCTTGCATCAATTATAACTTCCATCCCGCCCTGCAGCTTACTCCACAACTGTCCCTCTGGTATGCCAAGCTCCCTGGCTTTTTCAATGTTGAACCGTCCGGGCTTGTCCTTTTCCTCGAATCTATATGAAAATGATGTAACTGAATGATTGGACCTGCACGCATGCACTGAAAATTTGTCATTATCAAATATTTTTCCCTCTTTTGTGATGTTAATCAGGATAGAAAACGTCAATCCAAAACCCAGTATTTTGATGTTTGCCGCAATGAATTCATCAATTCCACTGGGACCGAAAATTTCCAGCGTCTCGGTTCTTTTCTGCATTGACATTGTCTGCAGCAATCCAAGAATTCCTATGCAGTGATCCCCGTGAAGATGAGTTACAAAGATCTTCATTTTTTTGTTCCAACCCAGGCCTGATTTCATATAGGAGATCTGTGCTGCCTCACCTGCATCAAACATGAAAATCTCCCCCTCCCTTTCCAGACACAGACATGAGAGTCCCCTGTTCTCAGTTGGCTGCGCCGCTGATGTTCCAAGAAATACCAGTTTCATTTAATCAGGATTGTCCTAGTCAAGCTTTTATGCCTATAGATCTCGTACTTTTTTAATCCGTTTAACTTTAAATTTCCATCAAATCCCTTTTTGTACATAACTGCCACCCTCTTGTGTTTGGGCATGATTGCGAAAAATTTCTTCAGAATCTCTTCTGGTCTCTCTGATGTTTTTGATGACCGTCCATATGGCAGGTCAGTGACAATCCCGTCAAACTTGCAGGCAAGTCTGGATAATTCCTGGAAATCAGATTTGAGAACCCTTGATTTGTACCCGTTGGTCCTGACATTCTCCTTTGAAATTCTGTACATTTTTTCATCAAAATCCAAGCCGATCGCGTTAATACCCATGGACTCTGCCTCTAGAAGTGTTGTACCAGTACCGCAAAATGGATCACATATTGTTTCTCCCTCCCTTACTCCAGTCAGATTTATCATGGCCCTAGTAAGCTTCCAATCTAGTTCATGGGGGTAATTTTTGATCTTCTTTGGCCTGCTCTGCTTTTTGATCCGTTTTGAAAATCCAAAGAAACCCTCGCCCCCGCCGGCAAAAATCAGATATACCGTGATATCGGGATCATCTAATTTTACCCTTGCACGGGAGAACTTTGATATCATATCTCCCATGGAACTCTCCAGTTCTGGAATATTGAACCGTCTTGATGACAAGTTGATTGCCCTGCATCTAAACGTCATGGAATTTTTTAGTATCTTGCGATTCTTACCATCTAAAAACAACCCCGACATCCTTCTTGATATCTGTCCGGAGACTTTGACAAATGACGCGCGTCTGGCAATCTTCTTCCAGTCAGTCTTTGATGAAATGATTATTAAATTGGAAATTATCCTGATTTTGGCGAATTTATCATACATTTTTGCCAGAGAGACCAGCTCGTTGCTTCCCAACTCTAGATAGTCCTTGGATAAAATGAAAAAACTTTCCGGCATTATACCATTGCCCTTGCAATCGTATCAGATACGTCCACAACTGATGTACTGCCCGGTATTGTATTTGTGCTGACAATCTTTGTTACTCCGGCCTTTCTTATCTTGGCTTTGGCATTATCCATTAAAAGGGCATGCGTACATGCAACGTACACCTTTTTGCATTTCTGTTTTTTAAGAAACTGCGTGGCCTTGATTATGCTCCCGCCCGTACTTATCATGTCATCAACTAGAATCAGATCCCTTCCGGAAACCTGGACTGCGTTTTTTGTTTTAATCTGCACCCTTCCGGTCTTTTTATCCCTTTTTTTCTCCAGGGCAATGTACTCTGATCCAAGCTCTTTTGCAAACTCTTTGGCCCTGTCTCTTCCGCCTTGATCAGGCGAAACCACCAGCGGATTCTTGAGACCTTGCTTTCTGAAATATCTTGCCAGGTCTGGAATTGCAGTCACGTTTTTTGTCTTTATGGAAAAATGTTTCAGACCGGTCATGCTGTGTATGTCAACTGCGATAATTCTGGATGCGCCGGCACCCTTGAACAGATCGGCAAGAACCCTCATGGTGACAACTTCCCCTGGTAGAAACTCCCGATCCTGCCTTGCATATCCCATGTATGGAATCACGGCGACCACCTTGGATGATTTTTCACTGGCTTTTGAAATCAGTGATAATGCCTGAACCAGGTTGGTATCCACCGGGGGATAAATTGACTGTACCACAACGGTCTTACTTTTGGAGAGGTTCCCCCCACAAAGCGTAATCTTGCTCTCACCGTCGGCAAAAGTCCTGACCCGTGTTTTTACGAGATTTGCCCCTATCTTTCTAGACAACCTTTTTGCCAGGTCTTCTGAGGATTTTCCGGCAATTACTGATGGTTTAATCAATAAGAAAATGTGATTTAATGGGATTCTTAAGTTTTGAGAAGATCATTCGTCTTCGCCGCTGCCACGACCAAGATCCCCTATGCCGTATTTGTCAATAACACCGTCTCTTTGCTGGTGCAGCTTGTCTATCTCCTCCTGTTCGCGCTTTTCATCTCCCTGGTATACTGTCCTAATTGGCCATGGTATCCTGATATCATACCTCTTGAACTCATCATACATGATTACCCTAATGTCCGTCTTGGTCTTAAACTGCGCACCGTAATCCCTGACGTAAACCCATAATGAGAAATCCAGTGATGAATCATTAAACTCGTTGAATCTCACGACTGGCTGGTTGATATCCACGTGAATGTCCTTGTCACAGCCACAACTAGACTGGTTTCCCTCCAGATATGGACACCGTGTCTGTCTGATAAGGTGTCTGCCCTTGCTGTCAACTATCTCCTTCATTGCACGTTTTCCAATCTTTACAAGAATCGCCGAAACCTGTTTGGGATCATTAAGATAGGAGACACCCACATTTACAATGGCTGGTACCATTTTTACCCCCTGCGTATAGTTGATCACCTGGGCATTGACTAACTGCCTTGTTGGAATTATCGCCATTGACTCGTTTAATGCATCCCTGATGTAAGTCACCCTGGGCGTAATTTTGTGTACATAGCCGTTATATCCCGTATCAAGTTTTATGCGCTCACCTTCCACAAATATTTTGTCCTTTCGAATCAAGATGTATGCAAAATAATTCTGCATGGTCTCCTGCAATGCCAGACCCAGCCCGATTGCCATTCCTCCCGTAGCTGTTGCAAGTACGATCAGGTCCACCCCCCACCATGCAACAACGCCCAGAACTGTCACAATAAAGATTCCTATTGGAAGAATCTGTTTTGCGGATTTTGGAATTCCCTCGCTTTTCTTTCTTGCATATCCCGGGGGACGGGAACTTGGAATTAACGGCTCGTATCCGTGTATTCTTTTTTCCTGTCTCCACACATCAATTGGAAATATCTCATCTGGCTTTACACCCGGTTTTAACTTTCTCCCGGACTGGTTGTTGCCCTTGATACAGTTTTCAAAGTATTTCTTGTATTTTGTACGCTCTGATTGTTTCCATTCTTCAAACGGATCATCAACTAATTTTTCATGTCCGCCAATCGGATTTCCCTTTATCGTACGGAACTGCTCAAGTCTGTGCCTTCCCTCCTCGGTCTTGAGCATCTCCTCGAATTTTTCTTTTTCAATGTCCTCGGGGATGATCTTTGGTGGAACCCACTTGTACAACTTGTGAAACAGATCATCCTGATCGTCGACAAACCCCCTCATCTCAAACCATGCATCAAAGTCTTCTCTCTCCAGCGAAGACTTTTCACGTTTGGTGAGGGCGATTGGAACAAGATGTGAGACAGTATAGCCGATTACCAGAATATTAAACGTGTTGAGAATCTTGGCAAACGTTTCCTGGGGTGATGCGGATTTACCGTCAATTATCGGCACATCTTCTAGCAACACGCCAGTCTGCACGTAGATGTTGATTGCAGTAATCAGCGCAATTGCAAAAAACGGAAGGATTGCCCTTCGCAGAAATCTTGAAAAATGCGGTTTTTGATAATAAAACTTTTGTGAACCCACCCAGGAGGAAAATTTTCTATATCCGATGGCTATTCCAATTACACCCACGATCATAACGGAAAACGCGATTTGAAGTGATTCAGATGATCCTAAAAGCTGCGAAACGGTTTCAAACTCCCCTGCAGAAATCTGTGTCAAATCATCTTCAGCCATTTTTAACCACCATTCTAATCAAATTCATGTCCTAGAATAAAGAATTATCCTTTTTATCATCAAATTCAAAAAATATTGTGCGTAACGAGCCTGCAACATTTAACAAGGGTTGGCATGATACCTATTAAATGACCAGTCAGGAATCGGTGTGGCATGACTCACCATCATTAAAATCATATACGTTATCAAATTTTCGCCAGTTACCACAAATCCAGAATCTTTCTGAGGAGACACGGTTTGAGATGGAGGTTGTGGGAAACGTCCTGCCCTTCAAGGCAAACAACTATGTTGTTGAACAGTTAATTGACTGGAACAACATCCCCAATGATCCAATGTATGTTCTGACATTTCCACAAAAAAGAATGTTAAAACCCGAACACTACGGCAAAATGGAGACCGCCTTGAAAAACAACTCTGATAAAAAAGAGATAGCATCCATTGCAAATGAAATCCGCCTGCAGCTAAACCCGCATCCGGCAGGACAGATGGAACTAAACGTTCCAATGTTAAAGGATGGAACCAAGCTGTATGGCATGCAGCACAAATACAATGAAACATGTCTCTTTTTCCCCAGTCAGAGTCAGACATGTCATGCGTACTGCAGCTTTTGTTTTAGATGGCCGCAATTTGTTGGAATGGATGAAATGAAATTTGCCATGCGGGAGGGGGAACAACTGGTACAGTATGTTTCAGAACATCCGGAAATCAGTGATGTGCTGTTTACCGGCGGTGATCCGATGATTATGAAGGCAAAAATATTCTCAAAATACGTTGATGCCCTCGTTGAATCCGGGCTCCCAAATCTTAAGACAATTAGAATCGGAACAAAGGCCCTCTCTTACTGGCCCTACAAGTTTCTGACAGATTCTGATTCACAAGAGATGCTCGATGTTTTTAGAAAAATTACCGATAGCGGCATACATCTGGCATTTATGGGCCACTTTAATCATCTTAATGAACTGTCAACTGATGCTGCAAAGTCGGCAATCAGCGTGGTCAGAGAGACCGGCGCCCAGATCAGGACCCAGTCCCCGCTTCTCGCACACATTAATGACGATGCACAAATGTGGGCAGAAATGTGGACCAGACAAGTCCAGCTTGGATGTATTCCCTACTACATGTTTGTAGTAAGGGACACGGGGGCACAGCACTACTTTGGAATTCCCCTGGTAAAGGCATATGAGATTTTCAGCAGTGCCTACTCCTCTGTCAGCGGGCTGGCAAGAACCGTCCGCGGGCCTAGCATGTCTGCAACTCCTGGCAAGGTACAAGTCGTTGGAACCTCAACTGTTAATGCCCAAAAGGTGATAATCCTGCGATTTTTACAGGGCAGAAACCCCCGATGGGTTCACGAGCCGTTCTTTGCCAAATATGATGAAAACGCGATATGGCTAGATGATCTAAAGCCTGCATTTTCTGAAAAATTCTTCTTTGAGGACGAACTAGAGACTATCAAGGCTGCCAAAACATCCGAGAATTCCAAATCCTAGACTTTAATGACCATCTTGACAAATCTATCTTACTAGATGATATTTGTAAACAGATTCATTAAAAGTATCAGTTGAATCCGGATCAGGTCTTACAGACCATACAAGATGAAAATATCTCATTTATCGACTTTTGGTTTGTAGATATTTTTGGCGAACTTCACAACGTTGGAATGCCAAGCTATGCGATTGATAAAAACAGTTTTGTAAACGGCCTTGAAAAACTCGATGCCAGCTCGATTATCGGATTCAAATCGGTAAACAACTCTGATATGATTTTAATGCCCGATCCAAGCTCGTTTAAAATTTTACCAAACGACTATGATCCTGGCAATAGACAAAATGCAAGAATGTTCTGTGATTTATACGATGGAAGCACAGATAAGGAATCAAGATATAACCGGGACTCGAGGGGAATCGCACACAAGGCATCTGAACGACTCTCGGAGTTCGGATATACCCATACCAACTGGGGACCGGAAATAGAATTTTTTGTATTTGACGCAATCAATGTCTATCCCTCGCCATATGCTGCAACCCATTCCTATGGCGGCTCTGGCTATTCTATCGAATCCAAGGAATCACCGTGGGCCAAGGGAAACATAAGTACTGCAATAGACATCAAGGAAGGGTACTACCCATCGCAACCCAAAGACACGCTTGAGGGATTTAGAAAGGACGTGTGTGATGATTTGTATAAATATTTTGGAATAAAGATTGAGGCAGAGCATCACGAGGTTGCAACCTCGGGGCAGTGTGAAATTAACCTGGTTTATGACGAGATGATTTTGATGGCAGACAACGTAATTGCAGTTAAAAACCTGATAAAGGTAAAAGCTAAACGAAAAAACAAGGTCGCCACCTTTATGCCAAAACCCATTTTTGGTGATAATGCATCTGCGATGCACACACATCAAAGCATATGGAATAATGATTCAAATGTAATGTATGACCCGGACGACAAAGTAGCGCAGATGAGTCAAATCGGAAGATACTACATCGGAGGAATCCTGAGCCATGCATCGGCCCTGTGTGCAATCTCAAACCCCACAACAAATTCCTACAAGCGTCTTGTTCCCGGATTTGAGGCACCCGTCAACGTTTGTTGGGGATTGGGGAACAGATCCACGGCAATCAGGGTTCCAATGTATAACCGCAACCAGGAAAAGAACAAGAGACTTGAATACCGCGTACCTGATCCAACTGCCAACATCTATCTGCTAGAGGCGGCGCTGCTGCTGGCCGGTCTGGACGGGATAAAAAACAAAACAGATCCCGGGGATCCCATAGAGGAGAACGTGTACAAACTTTCTGCAGAAAAAAAACGCGAACTCAACATCGGGTCGCTGCCGATCTCTCTAAAGGGGGCACTTGACTCCCTGTCAAGTGATTCAAAATTCCTGGAAGGCGTCTTTACAAAGGACTTTCTTGGTAAATACTCTGAATTAAAATACAAGGAATATACGGCGTTTGCACAGACTCCCACGGCATGGGAAGTTTCAATGTATGCCGATGCCTAATTTGTAGATCATCAAACCTGGGATCAGGTAGAACATTTTTAAAATCATTTCTGGATTTTTCAGTATTGAAACCAAGATTCCTGCTACTACTGCTGTTTTTTTGCTGCTCTCCGGTCTTGTTGTTGTTACAACTGCACACGGACACACAGTTGATGCCGTAGGCAGTTACAGGGTGGAAATTGGCTGGATGAACGAACCGGTCGTTTCTGGAGAAACAAATGCGATCGAGTTCTACGTCAGCCCGCTGATTCCGTGTCCTGAGATTTCAGAGGCAATCAAATGTGCGGAATCCCAGGAATTTCAAAATGGAATTAAAGGACTGAAAAAAACCGTTAAAATGCAGCTGCTCTACAAGAATGAAAGCATCAAACTTCCACTTTCCCCTGATCATGATGTTTCTGGAAAATATTACGCCTTTGTTAATCCGACAGTTGCAGGATACTATCAGGCAAACATGCTGGGAACAATAGCAGATATCCCATTAGTTTATCCATGCATCCTCCCCCCGTTGCCGAACGCAGTTATATTGAATTTCCAGAACCCTCAGATCTTACATTGACCCAAATAATTGACGGGCATACAGCACTGATTGGGGACATTCATGATTTGAAGGAATCAGTCAACAGTCTGGAACAGAAAACTCGACAGGCAGACATTGGATATGCGGGGATTGGAGTTGGATTTATTGGAATTTCCATTGCAGTGTTGGCACTAGTCAAATCAACGAGGAACTAAACCCCGTCATATTCAATAACCTAAAGTATGGTAATTACAAAATGCAAAGTCAGTACGGATCATGGTAGAAAATAATTATGATATTCTGGGAATTACAGAAGGCTCGACTGACAAGGAGATCAGGGATGCATTCAGGCGGCTGGCCCTTCAATATCACTCAGATCGCGGCGGGCAAAACGAACAATTCATCAAAATCAAACAGGCATACGATGATCTCAAAATTGGTAAAAAATATCCCGACACAGACACTGAAAAAATAAGAAACACCAGGGTTCATTCAGATGATTCTGAGGCCAACGTCAGAAGAAAAAATCAGATTCTGGGCCAGGAGCTCTCAAAAGAAATGAGGACTGCCGAAGAATGGGCAGCTGCACTGTGCAGGGCAAACTCGACTGCCACAAGATTGTTCGGTTCAAAAACCCTCGGCGAAATTGAACTAGAAAGAAAGGCAAACGGCGCCCTGTCAATCAAGGGAAACTTTATGGCCGGCAGTCTGAGTTATGACGGCTCGATAGTCATGCAGGGCAGCATTACTAGCCCGTCATGGACACAGGAATTTAGAACAAACATCCGCCTTGCCCGGGGGGACTTTAAGTTCGTCAATGCCATAGAAAACAAATACAAAATTGAAAACGGCGCCAGACTTGTTGCAGACAACGGAAACATCATAATAGGAAACGTCTTTGGCCGAAAATTCAGGGTTGAAGATCCGCAGGGAAGAGTCGGCGTCTTTCAGATTCAGGAACATAGAACACACATTTCAGCTCCAAACGGAAAAATCATCGCTGAAAATCTGGTAAATACCGTCTCAGTTGACGCTGATACGGTTATTGTGCTAAATGTCGAAGATGATGTAATAATAACTGCGCGTGAAGTTTTATTTTATGGTGGGAAACTCACCTATGATTCTGTAATTGCGTTAAAACACGGCGGTCTGATACGGTTTTTTGAAAATTTCTCGATTCAGGGATTAAGCGGGGATGCAGTAATCAGACTTGAAAATGGCAAAAAAATCCGGTTATTTGATCTGAAAACCAAGAAGATCAAGGATTTGGCCAACGAGTTTGTACCTGACAAACAAAACTATGAAAAGGATGCCACCATGGTAGGCAACGGATTTACAATCACATATGCCATGTTGGATAATCTTTCAAGGGAACCGGACAAAAAGCAGAAAACCAGCTGGGCATCAAAATTCGGATTCTCTAAAAACTAGTTATTCCCATCGCTGAAAATAATCTCAAGCACTTAATTAACTATGTTTGATTTCCTAGAACATGAATTTTCTGGCCGTATTTTCTGCGCTGATCATCTTATCTTCCATATCTGTTGTATCTGCCGAGGAGTATGTTGTGGATATTCCATTTGGAGCGTATAATCCGGAGCTAAACACACCTGCACAGGTATGGTATGACCCTCCCCAGATGTTCGTAACAGTCGGCGATACAATCACTTGGTATAACGGGGATAGGGAGAGCCACACTGTAACTAGTGGTGAAAGTTCGGGACGGTTTGGATGGATGAATAACAAGGAATTTGGCAAACCAGATGGAGTCTTTGAGAGCGGGAGATTCTTACCTGAGCAATCATGGTCGCACAAATTTGAAGAATCCGGAACCTTTTCTTATTTTTGCACGATTCATCCCTGGATGGAGGGAGTCGTAATTGTTGAAGAGATGATTCCGGACTATCCGCATGATGCAGCAGGCAAAAAATTGGAATTTCCACTTTTACAATACACTCCGGATGTTAACATCGAGGTCAATCTGTCATGGGATCCTCCGGCAGTCAGAACCCACGAGAAAACCCAGTTTGTATATCAATTCTATGATCCCAAAACAAATTCCAATCTTGCAAACATGAAATATGACTTTG
The DNA here is from genome assembly GCA_965218785.1 of Candidatus Nitrosopumilus sp. Taxonomy (GTDB): domain Archaea; phylum Thermoproteota; class Nitrososphaeria; order Nitrososphaerales; family Nitrosopumilaceae; genus Nitrosopumilus. Next base: position 1,964,302 of record OZ244650.1, on the reverse strand, counting down.
TCATACTGCAAAACGGCAGAGAAATTTTTCGTGACGGGGGAATGAATCAAATCGGCGGTGATTATAGAAATTTTGTCTTTGATGATCCGGGTTCAATCATAATTAGAATAGAGGGAATTCATTCACCCTCAATCCTGGCAGAGGGGAGTGTAACCGTATCTGGAAGCGCTGAAAACAGGGCGCAAAGATCAGTTGATTTTACCGCCATAGTTTATGATAATCCGGAAAAAACAAGCTATCACGAGGACTATCACTCAAAACCTGCCCCAGTACAACTCCTGTATAGTGTTAGGATTATTACAAAAAAATCACAACTCTGAAATCCTTTACCCTAACAGTACGTTAGAATTAATGTAATCTGAAATTTTTGGTGGGATGTTTCTAAGAATTTGACTGTTTTTTGATTTTCTGGTATGTTTTTGGATTAGATTTCTATTGGAATGTTGATTTTCTTAAGATGTTTATACATCAAAGGTCCAACATCTGTCCATTTTAATCCACCATTGCCACAACCTAATGCAGGAAGAGCAATTGATTTAATTTTATTTTTTTTGTAATTTTTGTTCTAATCCTTGATCAATTCCTATAATCTCACTATTCATTTTCCAATGTTGTTTTGTTGGGAATAGTATAATTTTTTTAAATTTATTATTAGATGTTTTTAGAAAATTGGTTTTTTCAATAGATTAAAGGTGTGCCTATCTGACATTCATTATTTTTGCATGATTTTTGATAATACTTGATCTGGAATTAGATATTTTGCTCATCCCCTTTCCCATTATACCTACACAATTTACAGTTACGGTGATTGTTTGCATCTTTGAAAAGAAAATATTTCCTGTAACTAAAGAAATACATGGATTTAATTTAATCAAAATGAGGCTCCCAATATCTTTTCATTTTGAATTATTGGCAATTCTAAATTATTTTTTTCCAAGAATTTAGTTAATCTATCTCTAATAGTAGAAGATTCACTAATATGAATTGCTTTTATATTATCTTTTGAAATTTTTTCAAAAATCAGACATTCAGCCATTCGTTTCCATTTCTCTTCCCCAACACGATATGTATCACCTTTAAGATATTGTTCAATTTTTGGAAATTCTTGATCAAAATTAATAGAAGGAAAAATATGAGATTCTTCTCCGTCTCTCATTTTGGCTGCATTTCCATCAATAAAAAAAATATCTGGCTGATAAATGTTGTAATGGACTTCTAAAATTATTATGTCATTTTTATTATGTTTGTTAAATACATCAAATAGCATTGCATTGATAGGTTGAAAATATAGATTTGTAAAATCTGTTACAGTTCTATTAGATTTAACAATTCGCTTTGTCCTTCTATTAACAATATCTGCATTAGAAATTTCTTTTTTAATTAAATTATTTTGCTCACAAAAATTTCTTGAACATATGCCATGAAAAAATATTGATTCCAAATTATCTATGTGAGTAATATGATATAATGAAGTAATCTTTGGAGGTATTGATTTAAAAATCATTCCTTCTTGATTTCTCCGTGTTTGTATTTCTTCTTCAATTTCTGACCGACGAAAATCACAACAGATCTTTTTATAATTGTCGATCTTTCGAGTTCCACATTTGGGACAAAATTCCATATTATTTTTATCAATAGATCTGAGATTAATGTTTCTAAAGATTTTTTATGCCAGACTCAGGATCTGTAATCTTCAGTCACTAGGACGGACATAAGATACCTAATATCCAGATTTTTATAAAGACTAGATATTCTCAATACAAAACTCGGTTATTCTGTATCAGGTTATGTTACTTTTCCATTTTTTTCTCCCGTTAAGCATGATTCTAACAGATTTTTGGATTTATTGTTAGGGCATGTAAGGATTAATGCCGAGTTATGATTTCCTTGTGATAATCCCTATTTCATATTTGTTCTTAACTGTCAGAGCTTCAGTATTCACTGTTTAAATCTAAAATAATAAAAAGAAATAAAAGTGATTGAACTAATCTAATCGATTAATTCAGTCCAACCTTTGACGAAGACTGAGTTCTTGTAGAGTGGAACTGGTTGTCCAACGGTAAAGTCCATGGGTCTCATCCAAAAGATTGCTTTTGTTGGGCATACACCGATGCATGCACCATCTGAAATACATCTTTCTGGATAAAATACAAATGCTTTACCTCTCTTCCAGCCTTCGACTGGTTTTACTCTGAGGACATCTGGTCCCAATGTGGTACAGATTTCTACACATAGTGCGCATCCGATACACATTTGTTCGCTGATGTCTGGAATAATTCCTACTGGCATAACAGATTTCATTCTCAATTCGGTCTTAATATAATTTGCCTAAAATTATCAGGTTATAACGCCGTTTCTGATTTTATAACGCCGTTTCCAAATTCTGATCGCAGAAGATAATTAATCACTTTTTTGCTCTTATTTTGAATATCTTTGATGTGGTATCTGCCTCTTTTAACGTGCCTAGAGTCAGATCACCTGCGATTTTTTTCAGAAAAAAGACACCTGTCTCTTTTGATTTTATGATCTTTCTTCCTCCCGGTGATGTCACCCATTCCCCGTCATCCTTTTTTCTGGCCATTGCAGTGACAACAACGGATGAATTTGTCTGTCTTCCAATAGAGGAGAGCAGCATGATGCATGAATTGATGAATCTTGCAGATCCAATATCATCAAACGTGTTGTAAACCCCGTTAAATGAGTCGATTATGACCAGGATTTTTTCAGTTGATGCCCTGTTTATGACCCTGGCTAGTTCTTTTTTCCAGCTGTTTTTGTCGGGATGGACGACTGTCACACTCTTTTCTGCCTGAATCATTCCTGATTTGACATATCCGGTGTATAGTAAATCCATGTCGATAAAGATGACCGGACATTTGATGGAGCCAATCAACCTGTTGAGGAATTCTGCCTTTTCAAATGGCTCTGAACACAGTATTATGCTTGGTATCTTTGCTGCAAATTCATCTTGAATTTGCATTAAATCATTGTCTAAAACCTGTTCAGGACTTTTATCCAACACTATTTTAGCGACTTACAGATATAATAATGAATTTGGCATCCAAGGACATCTCAGATGATTTTCCAGACTCGGCGAAGATCTATCTGAATAATGCCTCAGTATCCCTGATGCCCTCCCAAAGTATTGAGGCCATGAAGGACTTTATGATCTCATACAATTCTGCCGGTCCTGATTCAAAGGACTCTGACTCGATTGTAACTGAAAAGCTGCAGGATATAAGAAAAGCCGTTTCAGAAATAATTACCTGCCAGCCTGATGAAGTCATACTCACCCAAAGCACGACTGATGGGATCAACATCGTGGCAAACGGCCTGCGCTCCTTTGATGAGAATTCCAACATGATAATTCGAGGAATGGCACATGAACACCACTCGAATTTTTATCCCTGGATTAAATTAAAGGAAAAAATTATGATCAAAAACCTGCCCATAGATAAAAACGGTTTTTTCAAACTAGATGATCTAGAATCCCTCATTGATGCTGATACAAAACTCGTATCGTTAAGTCATGCACTATACAATACCGGTTCGATATTACCTGTTGAAAAAATCGGGAATATTTTACAGGGCCGCACCCCGTTCTTTGTTGACAGCGCGCAAACGGTGGGCTGTATGGGTGATGACGATGTTAACGTCTCTCGGATTAAATGTGATTTCATGTCGTTTAACGGCTCCAAATGGCTTTGCGGTCCGATGGGTACCGGCCTGTTTTACTGTAGTAGAAAGTCAAGTGAATTACTGGAGCCGGCAACAATCGGGGGCGAATCTGCAGTTCTTTATGATGGTACAAAGCTTGCCTTCAAGGAGCTGCCTGACAAGTTCCAGACCGGTTTTAGAAACTATGTTGGAATTGTCGGACTGGCGTCATCCATACGGTACCTGCAAAAGTTTGGCATGAAAAACATTCGTGAAAAAAACCGATATCTCTCAAGCCTGTTCCGGGACGAACTCTCAAAAATTCCAAACGTTGTGTTATACGGACCGGAAAATCCAGACGACAGAACAAGTATTGTATCTTTTAACATCACGGGTTTTGATCCGCAGGAAATTGTGGACAAACTTGAAAAACAGAACATCATTTTGGCAGTAAGGGAGATTATGGAACAAAAGATTGTACGGGTATCGCCCCACTTTTTTAATACCGAGCCGGAAATACTTTGCGTAATTGACGCATTGAAAAAATTATAGGCCTTCTTGTTCTTCGATTACCATCATAGTTAACGTGGATTGAACCTTGCTGATTTTTCTGATTTTGTTGGTGATGATTGACCGTAATTTTTCCGCGTTATCTGAGGAGAGTTTTAAGACAATATCATATACCCCGTAGACTCCCTGAATTTCAGATGTGACATTCTCATCAACAAGAATCTGTTTGATTTCACCGATGATTGATTCATCTGATCCCAAATCCGAATTTAACAGAACATATGCAGTTGGCACATGAAAATTTTCATCAAAGAGTATTTAACCTTTCATAGTTCAAAAACTGATTAATCCCCACCCATAACTAGTGATATGAAGCCAATTGATCTCACCCTTGCAATATCCGGGTCCATTCCAACCTTCCCCGGTTCCCCAAAACCCCAGTTTATTCCGTGGTCTGATATCAAAAAAGACGGGTATAACCTTGAATTGTTGTTCCTGAGTTCGCATACTGGAACCCATCTTGATGCGCCCTATCATTTTGTCAAAAACGGTCTTAAAATAGATCAAATTCCGCTTGACAGGCTGGTGGGAAAGGCCACGATGATCAGACTCAAAAAATCCAGAAATGCCGCCATTACAAGATCGGATATCATCTTATTTGAAAAAAGGAACGGGAAAATTCCCGATCATTGTTCTGTCTTTTTCTTTACCGGATGGCAAAAAAATTTGAAAAAAGACAATTATTTTTCAGAAAATCCGGGACTGGACGCATCTGCAGCTAGATACCTTGCATTAAAGAAAACCAATCTGGTTGGAACAGACTCTCCAAGTATTGATGTCGGCGGGGATGAGTTATTTAGCGCCCATCATATTTTATCAAGGAACAACGTTCTGATTGTAGAAAATCTGGCAAACCTGAACAAAATTTCCTCAACAGAGTTTGATTTTGTCATTCTTCCACTAAAGCTAAAGGATGCCACAGGCTCGCCTGTAAGGGCAATTGCGTTATGATTAATTCCCGATTGTAATGCTAAATATGGCAAAATATCTACATATGGCATGAGCCGACCTGGAAATATCTGGAGAAGAGTCCGTGGGAAGATAACAAAAAAGCCGACTAACTTTTCTTGGCTGATTGACAAAGAGCTGGCAGGTTCTGGAATACCGACAAGTCTTGATGAATTTAACTGGATTCTTGATCAGGGGATAAGCTCCATTGTAACCATGACTGAAAAAGCACTGCCTGAAGACTGGACAAAAGATATTGGTTACTTGCATGTGCCGACCCCCGATCTTACCTCACCTGACATGGATGAAATAGATTCGGCAGTGGATTTCATTGATGAACAAATAAAAAATGACCAGCCGGTGATGGTTCACTGTGCTGCCGGAATGGGAAGAGCTGGAACGATCCTTGCATGTTACTTTGTAAAATATGAAAAATTCTCAGCAGCCGATGCAATTAGAAAAATCAGGGAGCAGAGACCCGGTTCCATCCAGTCCAGAGTACAGGAGATGGCTATTGGCTTTTATGAAAAACATGTAAGAAATCAGCCTAGGTAAATTCTGATATTAATTTTCCATCAACAATTTTGATCTTCAAAGTTTTGTCTTCCTGAAAGAACAGTGTCAGTCCGTCTTCAGAATCTTCTACCTTTACAAGTTCAAGCATTTTGATTGAATCAAACTTTCCCATTACATTTCACCTATTCTGGAATTGACACGGTCTCAATCTTTCCATCAACTGCCTTTACGAACATAAACCTGTTGTCCTTGAAGATAAAGGTAATTCCGCCCTCTTTGTCAGGCTCTTCGACTTCGAGTATTGGCTGTCCTAGCAGACCATCGTATTTTGCCATACTGATTCAATCAAAAAGTTCCTTATATCCCTAATTGATCCTGATATTTTTTTATAATGCCTGAATTTCCAATTATTTGGTTCAAACGGGATTTGTCTGTTTTTCTATTTTTTACAGGTTCTCGAGTCTGATGGTTACAAAAAAGATGGTTTTTCTAGATGATTTGTTGTTACAAGATGGCTGAAATGTGGATTTTCTCATGATTCCTATGATGAGATTCATGATTTTACATGCAAGGAAAGCACAGGTTCTGCAGTTAGGTCAAGTAGATCATGATGTGCCAGATGCAGTTTGGCAAGTATTATGATGGGTGTTATTGGTTCTTGATCAATTTGGAAAATGGTTGAAGCTGGTTCCAATATTTCTCAATGAAAACACTCACTACTTAATCGGCATCTAATCCACTTTTTTATATTTATATACAATTCTGCAATTTAATATGTATGAAAAGTTCGAGAACTTCTATCACTGATTATGTTACGGGAAGAGTCTTTATTCTATCAGATGCAAATCAATTTTGGACTGTAATGGCTGGATACTGTAAACCAGAAGTAATGCGAATTGATCCGAATCTCCATGTTGGAGATATCATACCTATTCACAAGTTATCAATTACAGGTGGTTACTCAACTGAAGAATTTAAAATCATACGTGTAGAAAACACCGATAACACTGATGATGCTCAAGTTGATTATTGTATAGTTCCAGCTTGAAAACATTCATGTTTTAATAAACATCAATTTCAGTATACCATGTAATCTTTAAGATATTGCTAAATGGAGATTGAACAGTGTAGAATCTTCAATTCAGAGAAGATCCATATTTCAGTCTATGAACCGAAGATCACACAGAACTAAGACGTACAATAGTTAAATTGTAACGTCGTGGTATTAGTTTAACAATGGATAAAACAGTAGTTTCAAAGTCAGATTCGGAATTAGAAAGTGACGCTGCTGAGTTATTTGATTTTTCGAAAGGAATCAAGCCTGAGCAATGTATCCTTCGACCTGATGCTAAGGTCAAATTGGACTAGTCATGATGACAAAATTCCAGAATTCACTGCTCTGTCATTTTTCAAATGTGTCATACTGTTCTGGCCAGATTCACCCCTCTGGTTTCCTGGAACATCATAATGATCAAACTCAACCTTTGATGTCCATCTGACGGAATAATTCTGGCATTTTAACATTTGATGGAAGAACCTCTAAAATATCTGCAGGCTCATCGAGCTCTATTGCACCGTATTTCATCATTTCTTTTGGCCATTTTAATTTTGGATTGTGTACCACCTGCTTGCAGATAAACAACGGTCTTCCCAGTCGTATTGCCTCCCATCCATGATGCAATGTTCCACTTTTATCTCCTGCTTCCACAATTACAGAAGCATCAGAGATTAACGCCATCGTACGATTTCGTAATACAAAATCCTTGGGAGTGGTCTTGTAACCTGTCGGATACTGAGAAATAACCAGATGCTTCTCTGCAAGTTCCTCTTGCAATCCCATATTCTCTTTTGGATATGTTTTATTCAACGGTGTTCCAATAACTGCAATGCTCTTGCCATTATTTTTTATGGCGGTCCTGTGCCCTACCGTATCAATTCCCTTTGCAAGTCCGCTTACAATGATGACATTATTTTCTACAAGAATCTCTGTTACTTTTCTGGCAGCTGAAATTCCTTCCTCTGTTGGTTGTCTCGTGCCAATAACTGAGACCCTGGGACATGGTGGTAACGGAATTTCTATTGCTCCCTTGTAGTAGATTGTTTCTGGAGCATATTTTCCCTCAATGTCATTTAATGGACGGTCTAACAAATTACTCATGCCAACGGATTGATATTCGATCTTCTCTGCCACTTTCATGTTACAACGATCCGATATTTTTAAAACTTTCATGCAACCCACGTTGACTAACACCTAATTGCCAAGAACTTCCTGCAAGATGATATGCATCCTCATGATACGACTCCATCATGAAACAAATCAACTACTGCTAAAATACCGTAGCTGCTCAATCCTGAATCTAGCTGATCGTAATCTCGATCTCTTCAGAGCTGTTCTTTATGCTTTCTGGTTCCGTATAATCATGCTTTTGCCATGATGCAAACACCTCCGCACCAATCTTGTGCTTGCCCTCCCCCAGATCCGATGCTTTGAATACAAATTTTTCATCAAAGTCAAACAACTCTTCTCTTACCTCTTCTTCTGAAAGCCTGATAAACGGCTCAAAATTTTTGGCGACCTGAATCCAGATTCTTCTGTCTTTCATGGGGTTGACCAGTTTTGGATTTCTTGTCCAAAAAATTGATGCCTTTCTGTAAGTGTCGACTGTCCTGCCCAGCTCCTTTTTTCTAAATCCGCCAGATGTCAACTTTGTGCCATATTTCAATTTGAAAGATACGTCATTATTGTTGTATGCCTTGGTCCAATTTGCCTCATTAAATGCCTCTCTGAGGTTCCCCTCAACTGAAAATTGGACATTAATCTCAACGTTCTCGTCTGATGAGTACCCTTCCTTGGATTTCACCAATCGAATCTCCGAAATCCTGCTTTCTCCCACTGTAATCATTCGTAATGATTTATATCCACAATAAGTGTTTTTTCCGAATACATGAACGCCCAAGTGATCAGCTCAGAACCCAAGGAAATCAACATTTCAATCACAGAGACTGATATAGGAATCTTATACATTATCCAACACGAGCTTCTAAAGGAATCAAGTACCAATTTTGCAGGTGTCATCATAAAACACCCCCTCACCAACGAATGCTGGATGAGGGTCAGTTCCAGTACAAAGCCACTGGGGATAATTAACAAATCCACGGATTCGGCAATAAAGACTGCAGAAGAGTTCAAACAATTATTTAATTCTAAAATTAAGGTAAATTAGATTGAAATTTTGCCCCAAATGTGAGGTCAAACTAAGAAAGAGTGATTCTGGTCTCCAGTGTTCAAAATGCGGATACACAGAGGGAGAAGTAAAACATACCAAAAAAGTCATTGAAGAACAAATACCGGATGAATCCATTCTTGCCTTTGAAGGAAACGAGGGGGAGGAATCCCTGCCAACAATCAAAATAGAATGTGGAAAGTGTGGGAATGACGAGGCAGTCTGGTGGATGCTTCAAACAAGAAGTGCTGATGAACCCACAACACAGTTCTATCGCTGTATAAAGTGTAAGCACACCTGGCGGAATTATGCATAAACATTTAACTTACATAAAATTGAGAAAACTAGTTTGACTTTTGCTGCAAAAACAAGCGGTTCGGATGATCTAAAGGCGATAATATCTGCTATATCTACACTTGTTGAAGAGGCAACCTTTGTTGCAAACGCAGAAGGAATCACCTTCCGAGGAATGGATCCCTCACACGTTGCCCTGATTGACATATCCTGGCCCAACTCTGCATTTGAAAATTATGAATGTGACAGTGACATAAAATTTGGAGTAAGAATAGATGAATTTTCAAAGATTATCAAAAGGGCAGACAAAAAAGACAGCATAGAAATCAGCATCTCTGATCAGAATATGTTGCTTGTGGCAGTCGGCAAAAACAAAAAATACAAAATACGTTTAATTGAAATTTCTGCAACTGATACCCCGCTGCCAAAGATTCCATACGATTCAAAAATCATCCTGTCTTCCTCAAAATTTGACAAGATTTTGGGGGATGTGAATGTTGTATCTGACTATCTGACAATTCACACGTCTGATTCAAAGGCGGATTTCTCAGGCAAGGGCGACTCTGGCGAGGTCATGATTGATCTTGACAAAGACGATGAGAGTGTCGAGGAAGTCTCTTCAAAAGAAGACAGCACCGGTACATACAGTCTTGGATATCTTAATCCGGTAATAAAGGCAGTTGGAACTACGGCAGGCTCGGTTACCTGTGAATTTTCAAGCGCAAAACCACTTCGAATCGAATTCAAGGTGGCAAATATCGGCAGGATTCACTTTTACCTGGCCCCACGCGTGGAAAGTTAAAGCATTTAAAGATTAACTGATCCAAGTATTTTGAAATGAGACTTGTGATAAAATATGGCGGAACATCAATTTCTGCCGCAAAAGACATTCAGGATGTAGCCAGACACGTCAGTTCATTATCCGACGAACACGAGGTTATCGTTGTCTGTTCTGCAACAAGTGAAACTACAGATGATCTTATGGGAATATCAGAGTCCATAAAAAATGAGGATAAATCCAGGGCCCAGCAACTTGTATCAAAAATTACCGACAGACACAGGCAACTGGCAAAACAAATAACCGGGAAACCAGACGTGCTAAAAAAATTATCGACACGGCTGGATCAGGATTTTTCCGAACTTGCCGCATTAATTGATGGAATGATCCTGCTCGGCGAGATCACCTCAAGATCAATGGATTATCTTGTTTCATTTGGTGAGAGGCTGTCAATAAAACTGGTTTCAGCGGCAATCAACGATTCTGGAAAAAAATCAGCCCCACTTACCGGAAAGGAGATCGGAATTGTAACTGATTCAAACTTTGGTGAATCCAAGCCGTTAATGGATACGACCAGACTCCGGGTATCAAAGACGGTAAATGATCTGTTTTCAAACAAGACGATCCCAGTCGTGGGGGGATTTGCCGGTGCGGATCAGCACGGACACGTAACCACGTTTGGAAGGGGCGGTTCGGATTACTCTGCAACAATCATCGGTTCTTGCATCAAGGCAGATGAAATCTGGCTGATGAGTGATGTGGACGGATTAATGTCAGCAGATCCAAAAATTGTCAAAAATGCAAAACTGCTCAAGGAAGTATCGTATATAGAGGCAATTGAAATGGCCCTGTTTGGTGCAAAACAGATACACCCGCGCACATTTGAGCCACTCCTTGCAAAGAAAATCCCCATGAAGATAAGAAATTCCTTTAATGTAAAAAACGAGGGAACCCTGGTAACTGCCGCCACATCCGTTAAAAACACCGTAAAATGTGTAAGTAACATTCGCAACAACGGATTAATTGACATCCGGGGCGGCAGCATGGTCGGAACCCCGGGGACTGCATCAAAAATATTTGCAACACTGGCAAAAGCGGGAATCAACGTAATGATGATCTCGCAGAATCCCTCAGAATCCAGCATAACCATCGTGGTAAAGAATGCCGATCTTGACAAGGCAGTCAGTGTATTGGAAATGGAACTGCTAGGAAAGATCATCAAAAAATTGGAGGTTACCACGGACGTGGCAATCATCGCACTAATCGGTTCAGGCATGCGGGGGACTGTCGGGGTCGCCTCAAAGGTTTTTGGAGCAGTCGAGAAGAACAAAATCAACATATCAATGATTACCCAGGGCTCATCTGAGCTTAATCTCGCACTAGTCGTAAAAAATTCCGATGCCAATGCCGCAGTAGTGGCCATCCATGATGCGTTTGCCCTAGATAAGATAAACTAAAACAAAATCATTTAAGGGAATAAAACCAGCCACATTTATTGAACAAGTTAATTGCCGTTCTCGTTATCGGGATCCTTGCCGCTGGCATGATCTCCGTTTCTTATCTTACTGATCAGTTCGTAGATGCCGGTTCCACAAAAAAGGTCCATTTTACTCAGACCATAAAGTCATCCCAGGATCCCGGACAGGGCCATCAGGATCATCAGATGGCCCTTGTATTATCGCCAAACAAGGGAACCATCTACGATGGTTCTATGACATTTGTTTCAAGCGAACCAGTCCAGATTGCAGTCCTGCATGAGATTCCCTCTAGGGATGCAAGGGGCCAGCCCACCTGGACTGTTGATGGAGAAACCGTTTATGGTTTGTCCCTGATAGATGCGGGGGAAAAATCAGGCTCTTTTGAATTCACGGGAGCCGCCCTGGCATTTCATTCGCCTGATTCAAAAGAGTTCATTGTCACCGCAAGCGTTGATGGCTGGATACGGGGGGAGCCCACACAGGTAATAGTGCAAAATATTGAACCGGAGAAGGAATCATCATACCTGCTTTCAAGAACAAACGTACCTGCCACAATCCCGATGCACAAGGGAATCCATGACGGGGAGACAGTCCTTTACATCATAACTGACGGCAGTGACGAGGAATATGCAGAGACCCTCTCAGAAAAACAGGGATGGAACGTCGAACTTGCCAAGGCAATCGGAGACGTACCAGATGAAGCCCTGCAAAAACTGTTCATGTTTAAAAATGGAATAAGAGGAGACGGAATTTACGGATTCCAAGACGAGGTGTTTTCAAGCACGCCATCACAGGAATCACAGTACAGTGCGCTGAGCTCCATAGTTGAAATTACATGGAAGACAGGCCAAAAGGAGACGGTCTTTGAATCCGCAGCTGATGTCATGGCTGCAAACAAGGCCGGCAGAATTGAATTCAATGAAACGGGAGTCGTCCTTAACACCCCCCAAATTGTTTGGCCTGATGGACAAATGCCGGTACGTCCTGATAAAGAAATTACAGATGAAATCCCGTATGACGGAGGCCAGATAACTGAAATTAACGAACAGGACATGACTGTAACATTTGTCGCCCACAGGGGCTGGGGCCATGATGGAAGAACCGTCTACTATATCGTCACTGATGCCACTCCGTCAGGACCTGCCCAAACCATGGGCGTTGTCTCCTCGCCCTCATCTGCCAGTCTCATAGCCCATTCAGGGGCAGTTGATCTCTTTCAGTTCAAAAACGGAATCAAGGGATCCGGTCCGCTGGGATTCCAGGCAGGAGTTGCAGGTGCCGTCCTAGGTGATGAAAATTACAGCCCGATGTGGCGAATTTACCTAGTTGAATGGAATGATGAAAATTCGGCAAAGATTCTGGAAACAAAATCCGATATTGACTCGTTTCATGCAGATGACCTGTTATCTGTAAGTATTGCACGACCAACCAGCAGTGATCATATAGTTAACTGCCCGTTTATAGATCCGTTCCAGTAAACACTAAACGGATAAATTACTTTGCAAAGTACCTGTTTTAATTGACAGGCAAGCTCTACATCGTAGGTGTTGGTCCCGGACATCATGACCACATGACGTTTCGGGCAAAAAACGTAATCGCTCAAAGTGATACGATTGTCGGATACGAGACATACGTTAATCTGGTCCAAGATCTGATTGAAGGCAAGACAGTCTACCGCTATGCAATGACTCAGGAAGTTGAAAGGGCCCACCAGTGTATCGATCTTGCAAAATCAGGAAAAACCGTCTCACTTGTCTCAAGCGGGGATCCTGGAATTTATGGAATGGCCGGACTAATCTATGAGACACTCGCAGAAGGCGGCTGGAATCCAAAAGATGATCTCAAAGTCGAGATCATTCCAGGCGTATCTGCACTGAATTCCTGTGCATCAATAGTCGGCTCGCCGTTAATGACTGATTTTGCAGTCGTTAGCATGAGTGATCTGCTGGTGCCGTGGGAGATCATCAAGCAAAGAGTCGAGGCTGCCGCACGGGGTGATTTTGTAATTGTCATTTATAATCCCGCAAGCAAAAAAAGAATCCATCAATTACAAGATACGAGAACCCTTCTTTTAAAATACAGAAAACCCACAACACCTGTCGCAATCATCAAGGGGGCATTTAGGGAATCTGAGACCGTTGTAATGACGGATCTGGAAAATCTGCCCAGCCATTCAGACAAACTGGGAATGATTACCACTGTAATTGTTGGAAATTCATCCACATATACCTACAAGGATTTGATGATAAATCCAAGGGGATACAAATCAAAATATAATTTAGAGGAGCAGACCAATCCGGATCTCAAGGTCTAAAAGCTTTTTCTTATCGTCTCTTCTAGTTCCTTATCAAGGTTCAGCGTGTCTCTGATTGGGGAGATTATCTTTACCAGGTAATCCCCGACAGTCTGTTTCAAGTCTCCGGGATGCAGCATCTTTCTGGCAAAATCCGCTTCCAGCTGGTTGTAATCCGCATATGATGCGTTGCCCCCAAATTTTTCCGGCCTGCTGACAGTTACTTCACTGAATTCATGAAAAATTACGGTTCTTGCCATCTCCAACAGCGGGTTGTTCTGGGTGTTTGCCTCCTCACACCATGCCTTGTTGATCTTTTTCCTTATCTCATCGTCTGTATTGTGGATAAAAATACCTGAATTCGGATCCGACTTGCTCATCTTTGTCACAGTCTTTGAATCACCGGAATCTGCAGGCTTTGAAAGTCCGGGCAGCAGCTTGTGATGGACGGCAACTGGCACCTTCCACTTCATTTTGGGAAAAACCTCCCTTACCAGCATGTGGATCTTTCTCTGATCCATTCCCGCATGAGCGATATCCACATCCAATGAATGAATATCAACTGCCTGCATTGCAGGATACAGCAATTTTGCCACGTCAATTTTTTCTTCATTTTCAGAGCGACCCATAATTGTGAGTGTCCGCATTGTTCTGGCCAGAGACATGTGTTTTGTAAACCTGACAAGCTCAGACCAGTACTCTGTTTTCTCTTCGTACAGTTTTGATCCCAGGACGATCTCTGCATCAGGACAAACAATTTTGAATGCGTCCTGGTAATATTTTGAGACTTTTGCTATCGTCTCCCAGTCCCCGCCTAGTTTGTCGTTGATCAGGGTGTGCCAGTCTGCAAGAAAAACCGTGCATTTGATGCCGGCCCTTACAAAATCATTAATCTTCAAGCCGGTACTAATCAGGCTGCCAAGATGCAAAAACCCCGAAATTTCCAGACCGATATAATGTTTTGGCGATGAGTTTGTCTTGAATAGCTCGGTTAATTCATCGTGTGTTACTACTTCCTCTGTTGGCGGTCTTTGGACCAACTCTACCTTTTCTGTGACATCCAAATCAAAACAACTTTTGAGATCAGAGCCTATAAAGTTATACTAATTATCTGCAATTTTTCTTGTGTTTCCGCAAGTCGTCCTGGGTGTTAAATTCAGTTCCACATACCCTGCACTTTTCTTTTTTCTTGTTGTGTGCCTTCTCCTGGTGCTTTTTCAGCCTCTCAGGATCAGAAAGAATAGTACCGCATTTTTTGCATTTTAATTCATTTTTGCCCGAGCCGAATAATCCCATATGAATTCATCTGCATACTAGAAAAAATAGTTTTTACGTAAAACCGCCAATAATGCCGATCTGCTAGCTATCCTCTGGCATATCCAGGCTCTTTCTGGGTTTTATACTCAGATAAAATGCGTGGCTGCTAATAATGAATGCTGCCAGAAACACCTTGGTTGCAAAAACCAGATTCCACGGCCTGTCAGGATCCGGATAGGCGACTGATAATCTATCGATATCTGGAACCATCCCATTAATGATTCCGGCAGATATCTGTGCGTTTAGCACCGTAAAATTGTATAATACCTCATAGAATGCAATAATTGAGAATCCCAGCAGCATTAACTGAAGCAGCGCCATCCTTGTTCCGACAATCTTCTCTCCGGCTGTTCTCCTCCAGCCGATTCTAGTAACACAGTACCATCCAATTATGGTGGAAAAAAATATCCAAGTTGACACCCTTGCAAAATTTTCAAATGGGATGGTTGTATTGTGAATTGCCTCGCCCATCACGTAAATCCCGTTCTCTATCCATTCTATCATTGTTACATAAATGCCAAAAACAAGCGATGTCACCATCATCAGGGCGCAAATATAGAAGATATACAGATAAACCCTGTAACCCGGATCTGTTTTTTCAAGGTGTGGGGATTTCATATGTCGCCTATCAAGTTTTGAAATATAAGTCCACGCATAACGGAATTTATAGACTAGTTATGGACAGAATTACTATTGAAAATAACAATTAACGCACCCATCGTGGGAACAGAAGAGATTTCCGCAGTCACCTCCATTCTCAGGGATGGCGCCCTGACCTCGTCTGCCAACCAGGGAGGTATACACGTCCGGGCATTTGAAAAATCCGTGAGTTCTTTTGTAAAATCAAGGTATGCCGTTGCCGTCAATTCCGGCACTGCGGCGCTGCAGGCCGCCCTTTACGCATTGGATATTACAAGAGGTGATGAAGTTCTAATTCCGTCATTTACATTTGTTGCCACTGCAAATGCCGTTGCTTCAACGGGGGCAAGACCTGTTTTTGTCGATATTCAAAGGGAGAACTATACCGTGGATCCGGACCATCTGGAAAAAAAGATAACAAAAAAAACCCGCGCCATTATTCCGGTCCACCTTTATGGAAACGTGGCATGCATGGAAAGACTGTCTGAAATTTCCAGGAAATACAACATACCAGTCATTGAAGATTCGGCGCAGTCTCTGGGATCCACCTACAAGGGAAGACATACCGGTACCTTCTTTGAAATGGGGTGTTACAGCATGTATCCTGCAAAAGTTATGACTGCCGGAGAGGGCGGTTTTATTGTTACTAACAACAAAAAACTGCGGGATAAATTACTGATGATTAGAAATCATGGAATGGTACACGGATATGATTCTAAAAGATTCGGTCTGAATCTGCGGCTGCCTGAAATTAGCGCCGCAATTGCAAACATCCAAATGAAAAAACTTCCAAATTTTCTAAGGTCTAGGAAAAACAATGCAAGACTTTTGTCAGAGTTGATCTCTGATCTCAATGTACAACTTCCCTCCCAGCGAAAGAATGAAAATCTCAACTGGTATCTTTATACGATTGCAACTACAAAACGTAAAAAACTTTTCAACGAACTCAACAAAAAAGGCATTGGTGCGGCGTCTTATTACCAGACCCCGGTCCACAAAACCCCCCTTTACAAATCAAAAATTAGACTGCCTGTCACTGACTGGGCCGCCTCGCATGTCATCTCCCTGCCAATCCATCCAAAAGTAACTCAAAAAAACATCAGATTCATTGCCAAGGCCATGCATGATGTGCTGTAGATAATTAGGTTTGGGCAGTATTCTGCTGTGAAAATTAGTACCCGCTTCTCTGTCTTTCCCGATTAATCTCGTTTTTCTTTTTGTACTCTTTTACAATGTCATCTGGTGTAAGATTAAGCTCAAGGGATGCCTGAATAACAAAATGCCATATGTCGATTAATTCCTCCCTGGCCTCTGCCTCATCAAAGTGTGTTGGCACCTTCCACCACTTCCAGTTTGTAGTTCGCTGCAGCTCCACTGCCTCGTGAATAATTGCAGTAGACAGGGCAGAAACCCTGCCTTGAGAATCCTTGGGATATCTATCAGGGTCCATCATTTCTGCCAGACCCATTTGAAGTCTGAATATGGTATCTAATCGATCTTTAGAAGTTTCTTGCGACAACGACGAATCATCTTTGGAAATAATTGAACTTAAATCTTTTTAAAATTGGGATCATCCACTTATTTAGATCTCAACGAATTATGATTTTTGCGTCATGCAAAAGCAGGAACATCATTCCAATCCTCTTAATTCCAGAAGGCAGTTGACGGCGGCAAAACACCTAGGACTAGAATCTGATCATTTTTTCATACTGTCTGACTCTTTTTGCAATGTCGCCATTTTTGATTCTCAGCAGTCCTTCCAGACCGTATCTCTCCACTGCAAATGATCCCAGGACGTTTCCATAAACGACTGCTTTTTTGATCTCAGACTGGCTAGTTGATCTCTTGCTTGCCAGATATCCAATCATTGCCCCTGCAAAAGAATCCCCGGCACCGGTGGGATCCACGACATCCTCCAATGAAAATCCCGCAGTTGGAAAAATCATATCATCATAAAACATCAGGGAACCGTGCTCCCCCTTTTTGATGATTACGTATCTTGCCCCCCACTGCATCAGCTTTTTTGCACATTTAATTAAATTGAATTCCTTTGTAAGGAGTTTGGCTTCTTCATCATTTATTACAACTGCATCAACTGCCTTTATCATCCTGATTACCGCCTCCCGTTTTGTTGATATCCAAAAATCTATGGTGTCACACATGGAAAATTTTACTTTATCAAACTCTTTGATCAGCGAAATATTCTGCTCGGGATCATTGTTTGCAAGATATACAAACTGTGATTTCCTATAAGCTTCGGGAACGACTGCTTTAAAGCCTGCAAGCACGTTTAGTTCTGTCTTTAATGTGGATCTGACGCTTAGCGTACTGTCGTATCTTCCATCATAACGAAACGTCTTGCCGTCCTTGACTGTCAATCCCTGCAGATCCAGATATTTGGACAAGGTTTTATGATGCTGATCCGGGAAATCACTTCCAACCACTGCTATCAGTCCGGTATCTACAAAATTGCTTGCAGAAATCCCCGCAAAGGTTGCCGCTCCCCCCAGAACATTCTTTAATGTTTTTTTCGGAGTCCTAATCGTATCTAGTGCGGTTGAACCAAAAACAGTTAGCATTTGAAAGAAAACTAGTCTTGATGTATAAATTCTCTTGCCTGCTCTTCTGTTGGATAGTAGACAAATGGAATATCCAGAGACGTAAAGAACACATCATACTTTGTCGTTCCCGTAATTTTCACGGACTGGGCCTTGTCCCCGTCTGAGCCCGTATGGAATGTCCCTTTGACATTACTGCTGTCTAGTGGTCCTAGCGTGAATGGTTCCAACTGACCCTCTCCTACCGTCCTGTCATTATTAATAATGAAGAACTCGGTCTCGCCGGCAGTCAGTATTAGTAGTGAGGGGTTTTGAAACTCTAATTCTATGTTATAGTCTGATCCCCCTTCATTTTCATACAGTAACTCACTCTGGGTGACACTTACCCCGATTTGTGACGCTGATGCATACTGTGAATATCCAAAGATGGCAATGCCTAGCACAAACAGTACGATTATACCCCTTTTTTTAGACGAATCCATGCCTAGTGTCTACAAATTTACATTTTAACTGAAAAAGGAAAAAAATTCCAATAAATTGTGTAAAAGTTTTGATCTAATCTTAAACCTCATTAGAGCTAACAAAATAAATCAAAATTATGCGATAATTAATCATTGGCAAGGATTAAACTCAAGCTTGGAGAAAATGAGATCGAAGTTGACTCTAGAGATTTCTATGTTGATAATAAGACAATTGGCGAGATCATAGAAAATATCTCACATCATCTGCCGGAAAATCATGCCAAGATCGTCCATGATTCAGAATTTGCCGCAGGGCCATCCGGCTCTGAAGACCCGGGCCAGCATGGTTTGGAATATCTAGATGATGCAGAAGCATACGAGCCGGAATTTAGCGAGCCAAAGTATACTGCACCCCATGAAATCAAATCAAAGCTGAGAATTCTGACAACTGGCAGGTTCTTTGATTTGCCAAGAACCGTCACTCAAACCGTTGAACAGCTTCGGGAATACGGCTGGGCTGCAAGTCCGCTAGATGTGTCAAAAACCCTGGCAAAAATGGCATCAAACAAGGAAATCATGAAAAACTCCGATGAGTGCCTGGTTCATTATTTTGTCAAAGCGCCGCTGGTGGCTAGCTAGAGGAAGAAGAAGAAGAAGAATAGTTGCATTTTTCACAATCAGAAAAAATCTCCCCATCTAAATGATCAAAATGCGTATTGCACCGGTTACAAGTGTGGTGCATGTCAAAATATCCGTCCCCCTCAACCTCGCCGGTTCTGTCTGATTTAAGATCCGTACTTTTGCATTTTATGCAGTGGCAGCCACATTCAACCTTCATATCTTTCTCCGATAATGTTGTATAGTTGTAATACATATACAAATCATTGGAAAAGAAGAGGGAGATCCCATTGGAAAAGAAGAGGGAGATCCCATTAGAAATTGATGATCATTTCAAGCTTTTTGGAAAGGAACCGTGGGAGGTAAATTATGGGGAAAAGTGCCCAATCTGTGATGTCAGGATTGATGAATACGGTTTTTGCTCGTGTGGCTCTAGCGGAGATTGAATTTTCTTATTAACGGCAAAGCAAGAATCGTTAAAAATCCTATTGCCAGGGGAGCAATTATTGGAAATTCAGGAATTACTGTTGTCCCTATAATCATTACCTCTCCTGCCGTATCTGGCTTCATGCTGAGCCAAACATGGGTTCCATTGCTGGTGTATTCGTGGGAGAATGTCTTTTTACCATCAACAAATACGCCATATGGCTGCCATAACAGCTCCAATGGAATTACTACAATAACATAATTGTCATTGCTATTAACATCAAAAGTAATACTTTTTGCCGGTTGATCAAAAACAAACTTGTCGACATCAGAATAGGTTTCTATTTCCACCACAAACTCCCTGTCTTCCCATTTTACGTTTTCAAAAATTCTCGGTTCGTCAGTGGTGTATTCTAAAACCATCTGGCATCCATGACAGGCAATAGTCCTCTTTTCCTCGAAATAGATGGGGCGTTCATCGATAAAGATCAAATCCACTTTGTCGGGAAAAATAAAGACGGTTTTTTCAAGATATCTGAAATTCCACGTCCATATTCCATCATCTGTCTGGGCAACTCTCTGTTCAAGATCGTACTCGACAATGGAATCCTCCTGTGAGGGAAAAATTGATACTCTGTTACTACCTCCAACATCTATGAACTGGATCTCTTCTTTTTGTTCGTCTGTTACTGTGATGTTTGAGACCGTACCTTCAATCAATTCAAGATATTGTAATTGATTTGATGAATCAATGACATGTATAACATGGACATCCCCGGCTGGATTTATGCTGACTTCTACTGATCTTTGTACGGCTTTTTCACCGATTTCAATCTGTGCGCTAACTGCGGGAATGGCAGATATGATCAACACAATTGCCAAAAACCCAAAATTTTTTCCAATCATTATTCCACGGTCACGCGAGTCATTTGTGTTTTTTCTAAAGGACAGTCATTACCATCCCTTTTGAGATTTACAATTTTATCTGCAATGTCCATGCCATCTGTCACTTCACCAAATACGGTGTACTGTTTGTCTAGAAACGTACTATCTGAGGTTACGATGAAAAACTGCGAGCCTGCACTATTCGGATCCTGCGATCTAGCCATGGAAACCATGCCTCGCAGATGGGATCTCGAGCTAAATTCGGCCTTGATGTTGTATCCTGGTCCTCCCATTCCCCACGAACCCTTGTTGTCGGTTTTTGTATTCGGATCCCCTCCCTGAATCATAAATCCCGGGATAACCCTGTGGAAGAGAGTTCCATCATAGAATCCGTCTCTTGCCAGTTTTTCAAAATTTCTAACCGTTTCTGGCGCCAACTCTGGTATAAGTTTGAAGGAAATCTTTCCAAGACTGGTTTCTATGTTGATTGTACCCATCAAAATTAATCTGATATCTTATCATAAGAGTCTTTTGTGAAGATCCCCGTAAATTTTTTAATAAATATTTCAAGTAAGTTGGAATATCCATATCATCGATACGTTTTTCGTTGATAAATTTACAATTAAAGACCGGATTTTTTATTCTTCTCCGACTTTGAAAAAAATCAGGATTCATCTGATATGACATTTTCAAAGTCAGGAAATTATAGTCTTATATAGAACAAATAAAGTCTAGAGTTTATTGAATCGTACAAACCAAAGCACGGTAATTAAAGAAGCGATTAATTCTTATCTTGACAAAGGAATTACAGACAAGCACGACATCTATACCAAAGTAGTTGATCAACTTGGTGTCCCAAGACCAACTGTAAGAAGAGTTGCAAGAGATCTAAGGACTGAATTACTACAAAAGATAGAAATTCTGCAGTCTGATGCGCCAAAAACAACCACCTCTGAAACAGACGAGTAATTTCGGCTCTTTTTTTATTTTTAATTATATTATTTTCTGATTTTCAGCATTACTGTTATAAACAATGATTTTTTCAAATAATTTATGGGATATATGAGAAATCATCTGGCAACAATCATAACTGGAATATTTGCCGCCGTTCTGACCGGTCTTTGGTCGTATTTTGCTGATTTTGCACCGGCGCTGAATTTCATATTTTTGATGGCCGTTCTCATCACGTGGTTTCTCACATTGATGTGCTGGCTAGCCCAGAAAAGCACCGATTACATCCATAAACACGCCCCAGAGCATGCCAATAACGAAAAAAAAAGCTTGAATAGTGCGCAGACCGTTGTAACTACAACAAACAACCGTGATACCGCTTTAGAAATAAAACAGATTCAAAATGAGTTATCCTCCGAATTAAACGAAATAAAAGAATTTGTAAAACTAAAAGACAGTGAAATTCAGCGACTGAATCAAGAAATTTCCAATCTGCAAACCTTGGTTCAGATTGAATCATTGAAAACCGAGCTGGCCAACCTCAAAATGCTAGCTTCTAAACGAAAAACCAGGGGCAAATGATCCTAGCCCTCACAATGAGAACATACAATGCCGTGATTGTCCTTGCAGCCAGGACAGCTTACGGCACCGCCAAAATGGCATTTACATGAACACAATTCAGTCGGATCTTTTTTTAGACTCATGACAAACATTCCACATGTAGCTATTTGTCTTTTTCAATCCGGTGAACTGGAATAAATTGCACAGGTAGTTTGAGGGAAATATTGCAATTATATGAAAATACTACTCTTCCAAGAATACGGCAGCCACGTTTTTAATTTGGGATTATTAAATAATTCATGCTATTCAAATTTCCGAGTTGCATGAATAGAACTTTCTAAATAATGCTAACGACCGTGATATGTAACCCAGAAAGTATTCATCAATCAGTTGACAAACCAATTAATCCCGCTGTAGTTTGGAGGCAATCTTCAAGGTTTCATCCACCATCTCTTCTAGCCTGCGTTGAGCATCCGCATCAGAGACGGAATTCCCAGAAACAGATTCGGTGGTTAAAAATACGGCCTTGGGATTTGCCACTACTCTAAAGTATGATAGCAACTGTGTGATCAATGTCTGGACGTCTATAAATCCGATGTTCCCTGCAGCCAAAATCGCCATTCCTGCAACCTTTCCTTCGGTCTTTTTGTAATTGATATATTCAAACAAATTTTTTAATGCGGAACTAAAAAATGAATTATAGATCGGAGATCCTATCAGCCAGACATCCGCATCCGTAATGTCTACTGCAGCATTCTTTGTAGCTTCGTTATATTCCTCATCTGGTCCCCGATAACACTCAATCTGACCATCTGACAGATTGATCAGTTTTGTATCCTGATTTTTGGATTTTGCATATTCATAAACATGCTTCATTACAACCTGTGTAAGGGCGTTTTTTCTTGGACTGCCGGAAATAACTACAACCTTCATATCTCAGACTGCATATCTCCGTATTTAAATTTCCATAATGTGGAATTTGGCAGGCTGAGGGAGGGAGGAAAGACTGTTTGCCGTAGTAGAGGGAGGGGGCACAGAACCAGGCTCGGGCATTACCATGACAGAATCTAGTTGGAACAGGAAATGACTGCAGATGATGCCAAGCCCATGATATCATATTAATGACGATACAAGGATGACTCATAATATCAATATCTGGCGACCTCAAGTTTGTTCTTGCAGGTCATGATTGCGGCGATTACTACGACTATGATCCCTCCACCAGAACGCAGATACTGTGACTGCCAGAACAAGGAGGGGAATTGTAAATATGAAAAAAATTCCGGACTGTAATAAAATGAAGACTAGAATGCATATAGCCCATATTACCCACAGTGCTACCGGTATCCAGAAGAGTGGCACCCTGGCTTCGTTATCACAAGCCATGTTTACACCCATATGATAACGGCCTTACAGCCAGACGGTCAGTGACACTGCAAGAACTAGCAGAGTAATCGTACCCATGAATTTTGCAAGATTGAAGTTGAACGGAATTGATAATAATGAAATGCTGGCGCGCATCAGAAATGATAAAAAGAGAACCATTACAAGTTTTAATTTGTTGGAGATGACCAGGCAATCTATCTATTTCTGACGGAATCCATATTTATATTGACGATCAAAAGTTCATGAGGCAGTATCGGAACTTGATATTTTGCCACATTCAGGGAAGCCGTCAAGTAACCCATCACAATAACACACAGATTCTGGAAATCTTGACCTGAATCAATTCATGGATAATTTGCCGATGATGTGGTTCTAGTTGCAATTCCAAGTTCAATCAATTTTTTGCCAGTATCCGGATATACACACATGGGGGAGTAGGTGTAAGTTTTAAAAAGCAATATGTGTTTCTTTGCACATGTTATGTTGTGTGGTGAAATTTTCTCCTCTAGTTGTTCTTTAACTGACAGTCCATGTTCTGACGGACGTTCTAATTCGTAACGAAATTCTGAGGGGTTGACCCTGCTGATAAACGGATTTTCATGTATATTTTTCTTGTAATCTAATAATTCAAATTTGTATAACTGTGTGAAAACGCCATTAAAGGTCCTACTTATGTCTGCTTTGATTGGAAATGGTATTTCATCAACTATCCAAATCTTGTTCGCATTTGCATGTTTATATTGTAACAGCACTGAATCAAATATGCCAGCAGGAGTTTGTATTATCGGGGTTCCAACGATGTGTCCTGTCGGGCCGCCTGTGCCAGCATGTTGCCATTCTGTTCCTACTTCCAACGATCTTGGTCCATAATCCCTACCCCCTGGAGGTGTCAGACTTGAAAATCCACCTACTGCAGTTACTACTCCAAATGCGTCTACATATGGTTCTATTTTAAATGTAGCATGAAGTGGATCAGCACCAAACGATTCTAATTTCATCTCTGTTTCTACAATCTCAGATCCATCAAAAACCATAGCTTTTGCAATCCATTTATAATTTAAATCATCTTCTTCCAGAGTTTCAGCCTCTATCCATAAATCCATTTGAAGTGGCGTACAATCATTGTATCTAATAGAACACAGATAAAAAGAAAAGTAATCCCCCGGTTGTAGGTTTTCTCCGGAATGCCAGGTTTTTTCTTCTGCAAATGATTCGGAGATTCCAACTACTGCTCCAATCATAACCAGTGAAATTACCGCCCAGACTAGTCTCATAAAGATACAATTCTTAAGACATTCCTGTGTTTTATAATTTTATTTGTAACTATATGTGAAGAAAACGAAATTCAGATGGTACTAGGAATACCCCCTGCCGGAAAAAAGACAGTTTCCAAGAAAAAGGCAAACAAAATCATTATGGAAAAAAAGACGAAATCGATGACCTGTGGGAATCTACCCACACAAGGAATTTCTCAGATAGGGGCAATGGATAATGACGGCAGTGTCCTGTTTAATGAAAACCTCCTCCCAATATACCTCCTATAAGAAACCAAATAGGAAAACCAAAAATAAAAGGAAGAGCAACCACTAGATATGATGAAATTATTATAATTTTATTTCTAGATAATTTGGTAAATGACAATCCTATAACTGATACAGCAAAAATAGACATTGGTCCAAGGAGGAATATTCCAATATACTGTAAAGCTGATGTACCCATATGCGAAAAATCATTAGTGAGGAGTCCGACAATATCATCCAAACCTGGAATAAAGAAAATCAGAGGAGTGGGAATCATTACTGTACACAGTATGAGATATTTTCTAGTTAACATTTAGAATTAAGATATTTTCAAACTAAAAAAAGGTTGGGAACAGATTCTGATAATTTGTATATTGAGGTCCTTGATAATTATTTTTTTGCAATGGAATAAAACCTCATTTAGGTCTCAGATTACAGCACCTTTGATCGTATAGGTAGACGGGCTTGGAGGGCTTCGATCCCTCGACCTGCAACTTAGGAGGCTACCACGCTATCCATATTTCGCGTCAAATGACTCTGCGCCACAAGCCCAGCAGAAAAAACATTTCTAATTATTTAAGCGTAATCCGACCCGTCTTTAATCAGATCTCTGATGGCATTCCAGTCCTTATTGTCCTTATCATCCCATTTTTCAAAATATACGACATCCTTTAGATCAAGTCTTGGCAGCCAACCGGCAGTCTCAAGATCCGGTTTTTCTGCGAATTCATCGACATATCCCAGACATAGATATGCAACGGGAACAACATGTTCTGGCAGTGCCAGAGCCTCCTTTAGAATTTCATTTGATAGAATGCTTACCCAGCCAAGACCCACGCCCTCTGTTCTTGCCGATAACCACAAATTCTGAATCGCGCAACACACGCTGTATAGTCCCGCCTCTGGAATACTTGATCTGCCGATCACAAAGGGGCCGAATTTGGTCGGATCATATGTTACACAGATATTCACCGGGGATTCCAGTATCCCCTCGAGCTTAAATGAGAGGTATTTTGATCTCTTTGGCTCCTCGACTAATTTTGATGAACGATCTTTTTCTTCCTCAAAAGACTTTTTGATCCTCTTTTTTGTCCCGGCGTCTCTTATCAAAATAAAGTTCCATGGCTGGGAGAATCCCACCGATGGAGCATGATGGGCGGCATGCAGAATTTTTGATAAAACATCGTCCCCTACGGGCTTTGAGGTAAAATGAGATCTTACATCTCTTCTTGAGTAAATTGCCTTGTAGAACCCTCTTTTTTCTTCCTCAGTAAAATCCTCGCTCAACTATTTTACACATTCCTACTTTGTATTCATTCTTTCTTTTGTTAAACGTTAATAATCCCGCATCCGGTATTTCTTTTGATGGGCCGGTAGTCTAGCTGGTTAGGATACCGCCTCGACACGGCGGTGATCGTGAGTTCGAATCTCTCTCGGCCCACTCCATCAATTCAGGCCGAATCATCTGCTGCCTGCCACTAGTTTCATAAAACCCAAGGAATTGATGTGCCATTATACGTTACGTGATTATCAGTCAAATCATTTAATCAAAGCTCAAATGTGAGACCATTGCCTTTGCCAATTCATCAGATGTGGCCAAGGACCAAAGCCAGCAAATCCCGTCCGGTGTTTGGTACAAACCAGTATCTCGTTTTGAATTTCCCATCAACGTACTCCAAGAGGTCTGAAGAACCTAGTCGGGGGCGTAAAGTTCAGTTTTGAATTCCTTATCAATGGTACTCCAAGAAGACTCGGTGGTGATGCTTCCCTCTGCTGATAACTTGGAGAACTTGCCTTCACTGTCTATGATACTCTGATAAACCCCTTCATCAAGTGTTGATTTACTAAGAACAAGCGTGCTCTTTAAGGGAATTTCTGCATCCGGGTAAAACAACACCCTGCCTGGCAGTGCCCTGTCCGTATTGGAATACTGTGCAGAACCTAGCAGTGTGTTACCCCCCCAAAGCTGGTATTGAATTACCGAGACTGTAAACGTCTTTTCGCTTGGATTACTTACAAGAAACGTAACGTCAAATTCTGCCTTGTTATCTACCGTGTTGACATTACTCAATACTACATCCGTCAAGTGAATCTCGACTTTTTCTAGATCCACGTTATCCAGGCTGGCATAGTAAATTATTCCCCCCATCAAAGCTAGCATCGCGGCTAGTGCGGCATATACTGTCATTTTGCTTTGAAGTGCAACCATTTCAATGCTTTCAGACCATGTACAACTAAAAAACGTTGTTAAGATCCAAATACATAATATTTGATCCAAAATACCGTATTCCATGGCTGCGCTGGAACAGGCAATTCTTACCTGGATTCACCTGGTTTCTGCTGCAATCTGGGTCGGCGGCGCACTCTTCATTGGCATCGTATTCTCGCCGCTTCTCAAAACAATGACTGATTCCCTTGAGGAAAGAATGCAGATAATGATCCGCGTTGGAAGAAGATTCAACAAAATAGCTGTTCCGTCACTGATTATCCTAATGGTAACTGGACTATACAGTTCACACACGCTGTTGTTTGGCAGGCCTGATCTTCTTGTAACAACAAGCTATGGAACGTTTCTAACCGTCAAAATCATCCTGGTTGTCATCCTAGTCATTATTTATGCCGTCCATGTCAGGATAATCCGCAGCGACGTTGAGGAGAAGATCATGTCAAACCAGATGCCCGAATCCGAGATTCGAAAACTGAGAAAAAAGATAATCATCCTCGGCGAGGTTACGGTGGTCCTGTCAGTTGCCATCCTGTTTTTTGCATCCCTGCTTGATGCCGGGGTTTGAGACACCCTCTATGATTACCTCAAATCCGCTGGCAGTCTTTCCAATGCCGTATCTGCAGCCGGTGATCTTTGATGCCACAAACAGGTTCGTCTCTAGATGCCTTGTGATCTCCCCGACCTGAAACACCGTTTTTCCACTGGTCAGACTCGCAGGAACCACGATCATGTCTGCCAGGTTCTTATCGACGCCATGCCAATCCCCGGCAAACTCTTTGAGATCCACATCAAACCCCTGCGTTTTTTTATCAAACAGCGTGTTCTTTCCCACTACTGAATGCTCATCAGCACTGTAAATCAGCAGGGATGCCCCCGGGTCTGCTGCGTCCTGATTTTGAATCTCCGTTCTGACAGCAAAGCCCTCTCTTGTCAGTCTCTCCTCAATATCTGCTATCTGACTCTTGATTGTCTCTGCGGGGAGTTTTGAGAACGTGCAGATCAACCTGGCGGATTTTGTTCTTCTTTTTGAAAACGATACCGGTCTTACACGGGATGGATGCACCTGCAGACTGATCTGACCGCCGCCCTTCGGATAGTAGCCGCGCCTGTGTAACTGGATGGAAAACTCTATGCCCATTTTTGAATACGCCTCCCTTAGCACGTGCCGGGTGTAATCCGTGGAGGGGCTCCACGACACATCTGTTCCTCCTTTGATTGTCAGGTTCAGTCTTTTTTGTGAAACAGATACCACCGGAATCAAGGCCTGTAAAATCAGGGAGATGCTTCCGGCAGTTCTGACATCCTCGACTAGCTCCAGACTCTTGATGTTGCCTGGAATAAATTTCAATTCAGCAGAGCCCAACTCCGCTCCGGCTACCCTGGCACCTGCAATCTTTTGCAGGATTCTTATCACCGTTAGATGCTGTGCCTGCAGTCCGGGGATCCTTCTATTCCTTCTTATGTTTTCTAGATGGACAGGCCTGCCTGTAATGCATGAAAGCGTAACTGCAGAGCGGATTATCTGTCCGCCTCCCTCGCCGTGCCCCCCGTTGATTTTGAGAAAATCCACCGTTTCTTCCAATCACGACTCTTTATGATAGTTTTTTTAAAAAGACATTCCTGATATCTGTATGAACGGCCTATTGATAGGAAGATTCCAGCCCTTTCACCTGGGCCATCTTGAGGCACTACGATTTGCGTTATCCAGAGTCGAAAAACTGTGGATAGGTCTGGGCAGCTCCAACAGACCTGTAGAAAAAAACAACCCGTTTTCCGCCCAAGAGAGAACGGAGATGATTCTATCCTCGATAGATGATGACTCAAGGCAGAGGGTTTGGATTTACCATATACCGGATCTGGATAACCACATCAAATGGATTGAGAAGATAGATGCCATCGTCCCAAAATTTGACATGGTCTTCTCAAATGACGAACTTGCCGGACATCTGTACTCAAGGAGGGGAGTTCCGGTGGCACCCATCCCGTTTTTAAACAGGGACAAACTATCTGGAACCCACATCCGGGATCTGATTGCCGGCGATCAAAAATGGGACGATCTGGTACCGGAGGGGACAAGGAATTTTTTAATTGAGACTGGTGCCAGAGAACGTCTGAAGAATCTCTAATTATAAATAAACCCCGTATCCCACTGACACTAGACAGTACATGGAATATCTTTCAATGCTTCCCGGTCCGACAAATGTACCTAACAGAGTTATGAGGGCAATGCTTGCACCCATTATCAATCATAGAAGCGATGATTTTGTAGAATTGTATACTGATGTGGTTGCAAAAACCCAGCAGGTGTTTGAAACACAGAATGACATTGTGGCATTATCCGCATCAGGAACAGGTGCAGTCGAAGCAGGCGTTATTAATCTGGTTAAAAAAGGCGATAAAATTATCATTCCCGTAAATGGGGAATTTAGTAACAGGTTATCACAACTTATTGAGGGTCAGGGCGCCAACATCATCCGGCTGGAGACCCCACCAGGGGAGAATGCGACATTTGATCAGGTAAAAGAGGCCTTTGATAATAACAAGGATGTCAAGGCATTTTATGTCGTTCACAATGAAACCTCGACTGGAACAATGGTGAACTATCTTGACAGGATATCTGATCTGACATCAAGAAACGATGCATTCTATGTTGTAGATTCCGTATCACTGCTGGGCGGTGCCCATCTCCCGGTGGATAAATGGAATGTAGATGTATGTATGACCGGCGCACAAAAGGCAATTGCTGCCCCTCCTGGCATCTCACCGATATCTGTCAGTGCCAAAGCTAAAAAATACATGATTGAAAATCCACCACCCACCATGTATTTCAATCTGGCAAGATACTTCAAGTATTATGACGAGGAAAAACACACTCCGTTTACACCCGCTTTGCCCTTGCTGTATGCATACAGGGAGGCACTCTCAATTATGCTCGAAGAGGGACTGCAAAATGTCTTTAACCGCCACAAGGTCTGCTCTGATGCGTTATACGCGGGATTGAGTGCGATTGGTCTTACTCCGTTTGCAAAACCAGAAGATCGTTCCATCTCAATTGTTGCACTGAACTATCTGGACGGACTAGAGGATAAAATCTTTAGAAGCACGCTGGCTGATAAATTCAAGGTTCTAGTTGCAGGCGGATTCGGTGATCTGAAAGGCAAGGTGTTTCGGGTTGGATGCATGGGTGAGGTCAGTCCGTACCACGTAATGAGGACCATCTCTGCAATCTCGTCTACGCTGGCAATGATGGGATATAAGATAGATACACAGGCAGGCCTCAAGACGGCCGAAGAAAAACTAAAAGCGTTGTAACTCTGCTAGCTTGACATCGTGATTCTTTTGTGCTTATATTCTTGAATTATAACATGTCTAAAGAATCAACTCTTAATTTATGACTGCTTGCTCTGAAATTCTGTTAAATAAAAATTCTTACCAGTATAGTTTATTATAATTTGGTAATTGGAGAATTCGAGGATTATAAAGAGAATGCTTTATTACTAGAGAATAACTGAAAGTTATTTTTGTAAATTATTATGCCCGTCTCAATTAGATATGTATCATAAGAGATGTCAAGTAATTACAAGAAAAAAGAAAGAATTTGTTGGAGTTGACTCTGAATATTGATTTTTTTGGGCTTTTTTATGTGTAGATTATAGCTTATTGTATTTAGAAGAAACGTAGAAATTATACACAATCAAATATCAAATACTATTTTTTCCATATGACTCTCGTAGGAAAACTACCTTTCCATGTTTCTACACGAAGTGTATGATTAACAATATCTGGCACTGCATAATCAACCGCCAATTCAGCAATTGCTTCTTTTTGTTTTTTCTTAATATCGTCATAGGAATAATCCTTAATTTTTTGAAATGTATATCGACCGCGACGACCCACGCCAAAAATAGCTGCACCAGAATTAATCCGAGAAAGAGCAATCTGATCTTCGTATTTATCGATTAGTTTTTTTGCATCTATTGTCAATACATCATGAGAACTTTCTCTATATGCTCTTGCATTTAGCAATCGTTGTAATCTCTCTTTGCTTAACCAAAAAAATGTTTTTCCATTCAATAATTTATAAAATGATTTTGTAGATATATTGTCTAAAAGTGGTTCAAGTTTATTTTCAGGTAATGGTTTTTGATCTCTAATAACAGCTTTACCATATTTTTTATGGTTAATAGTCACATTTTTGGGTCTCCAATTGGATTCTATTATTTTTCTTTCTTCTCCTTTAATCTCAAATAAATCCAAAAGAGCAGATGTACTCAAAAGTCCATTTTTTTTTATGTTTGACCAACTACCAGATTCAGCCATATGATATAAGAAAGGATATTGTGTTACTAGTGCGATTAAATCTAATTCAATCACCAATCCCGTCTATCAATAATACTTCTAGAATTAAAACCAGTGCCAATTAAAGATATTTTGGCCTTTGTAACACGTTCTATTTCCTCAATTAAATTTATTGTATCTGTTGTTAATTGTTCAAATCTTTTTGCACTTCGATTTTTAATTGACAAGTAATCAGCAAAGGTTAATGCAATATCCGTAGGACTGTTCAAGAATGTAGCTGTTTTTATCAGATCCCAATCAAATTCACCAATCCTTCGTTTTTTGTTAGTAGTAGAAGTTCTTTCTGTTTTTTTTAGTTCAGTTAATGGAATTTTAGAACGTTTACTTATTTCGTTTAAGCTGATTTCCTGACTCATAGGTCCCGACGATTTACCTTCTGGGTTTTTAACTCGTATGGGATATGTCCTACATACCATTATCACTTTTCTTACACGAGATGGTGGAATTCCAGCATCTGCCAAACATCCTGAAACAGTAGTTTCCCTAGATGTTACATATGGGTATGAACCATGATGAATACTTAGACCCGTTCCCTGAGTCCCTTCTAATAAAACTCGTCCATTATTTGCAAATGTTTTTTCAAGTACTTTAATGGCAGGTTTAATGTATTGTTTTAAGTCACGAACATCTTTAGCGAGAAGTGTATTTTTATTTCGTTTGAGAATTTTTCTAGCAGTTGCAGCGCCTACACCTTGACCCGTAGAACCTATAGTTTTTACCAATTCAATTTCAGATTTAATATCCTCTTCATCAATAATCATAGCTTGGGGATCAATACTTAATCTGTCAGATTCTACATCACATTCCATAATTTCAGTAAGTAAATTTTTAGGATTGATAACCATACCGGGTCCTAACAAAAGTTTAGCAGTACTTTTTTTTGTACCTGATGGAAGATGATGATGTGTGTAAGATTCAGGTTTTGCAAAAACCCTATGTCCTGCATTTGGACCTCCAACTCTAACTAGAAGATCATATTCTTTAGACAAATAGGCTACAATCTGACCTTTGCCTTCACTTCCATATTCTCCTCCAACTACAACATCAACTATTCCATTTCCATTTTCACCAAATAAGGACATCCTACTTGCAGCACGTACAAAAACATCATTTTCATTGCAACGATTGGTATCAATAACGACATCAGCTATAGGTGCTAAAGTTTCAATATTTTTTTCAGTTTTGTTACATTTGACTTGTTTATATGATGGAACATTTTCTTGTTTTTTGTAACGTTGCTGATATCTTTTTTTTAATACATCATTTGGAGCTGTGAGATGTAAATGAATGACGGGTTTAAATGCATCTCTAATTCTTTCAATTTGTTGAGAAATACGTACAGAATCAACAACAAAAATAGTATTTTCTTTAGTATTGTTTCTAACTACACAATCTAAATCTTCTAAAACCCATTTTCCATCAGTTTTTTTATCTAGTTTATCTCCTTCTTTTTGCAAAGATATTCGATCATTTGAGTTGATTTTTTTTGTACGTATCAAAATATCTCGTGTTTTTATCAAACGAGCATCTAATTTATCTGAAAGTTGATTGGAGAGTTTAGATTTTCCAGAAGATATTGGTCCTGATATTAGTATGAATTTATCGGGCAATTAAGAACCACCTCAACAAAGTAATTCGGGAGATGAAAAATCTAACAAGTTATAATTTTCTCTGGGTCGTTGTGTTTCAGGCAGATCATATACTGTAACCTCAATACCTCGTTTAATTAATAAATCATCAACCATTTCACTAATAATTTTCCAATCACCGCCTGCATATCCTGTACCAATTCTAGGCATGTGAACGTTAGCTGATTCTTTCTTAGCTTCAATAGCAACAATTTCCAAACAAGTTGCAAGAGAACTATAACGAATTCTAGGTTTTTTAGATTTCCCATAACCATGTTGAGTGATCATACTAATTATTACTAAATTATTAGAAGCATTAAAAATATGACATGTTCCAAGAGTCAATGAATCCAGATTAGCCCATTTAACAAAATTGGTTCCAAGTTTGGGCCATTTTTTAGAAATGTTTAATCCAAAACCTCTCCCCCATCTTTTGCTTTGATCATTTACAATATGTACAATCATTTTCCCCCCATTTCCATGTGGTTCTGTTGCATCACCTACAAGATATTGAATACGTAATGGTTCAGTATTTTTTTTTGATTTTGTTTTAATAATTCCAATAACACGGGGACAAACATTAGTTGGATATGGTGAAACACCTACACATTCAATATCTAAGGAAGGCAATTCTTTAAACCATTTTTCTTTCCGTTGGGCAGTAAAACCAATAGCAGAACATTCAGATAGAACACTATCTGATGGAATTTCCATTCCAGATTTAATATTCAACAAGGAAGTTTTGGAATTAATTACATAGTCAATACGGAAAGATGAATTTTTATCATCTATTTTTCTTGCAGCTGAGAAAAATGTAATAGGCTGTGTTGTTAATTTGATCATTCGTAAAAGTACTGATTCCATTGAAACATCATATCTTTTTTTTATCTCAATCAAATTATTCATAGTGATTACTAAATGACCTAAATTAGATGGAGGTACAACAGGAATTAGTATTTCAGAGGCAGCAATATTACATAATAATTCTAATTGCCAGCCATCAGGTCTACTGTGTTGTTTTGATCTGTTTCTAATAGATTCTTTATAATCTGGAAATAGAGTATGAGCTATCTCATGTGCAAGAGAAAATCTAATTCTTGTTTTAGATTTATTAGGATTATACTCGATTTGTACATTGGTTCCTTTTGAAATTACCCGTGCATCCAACACGTCTTCATTAGGAATTACATCAAAACCTAAATTTTTTGCAAGACTCACTGGATCGTATGGCGGACCTTTCCATCCTCCATCTATGGCATCAAAGATAAGTTCTCTAGTTTTACCTACAACAACATCTACAGGATCTTGATCTTTAGCTAATAGTTTTACAGAAGGATTGGTCCAAGAAATCTTATCCGTCAATTTGTATCTTAATTTATTACGAGAAGTCAAAGTGATATACTTTTCTATAAAGGGTTTTGTTGGGTTAGGCGTTGTCCGCAAATTCAATCAAAATATGCCGAAAAGCTTAAAGATCAAAAGAACATCCGACCGAAAAGCTAAAAATCAGTATGTTCTACCCAATATAATGACAAGTAAAAGTTCAATGCAGAAACAAACGATACAAAAACAGATCATACAGGAATCACTACCAGTCAGAAAAAATGGACATGAAAACCAGGATATGGCAAATCCTATGAAATAAAGCACAAACAGGAGAGCAAGAAGATGCTCCGACGAATGCGAAAACTATTTTACATACTCCAGCCCTTTTTCAAGGCAAAGAACCGTGGACGTCAAGATCTTGATCCGGCATCCATGGTAATGTGTCTTATACTTCGAGAAAGATACAATTTATCTTATCGTGATACTGTATCATTCTTGAACTCCACACAGATACTACTCTTCAAGTTAAAAAAGATACCTTCAAAATCCACCCTAAACGATTCGACATCGTCTGGATCGTATCATCATACGGAAAATGCGGGCATACATGCCATAAGACATGTGGTAGGAACACTGCGAGGATTCAAGTGGACTCTCAAAGAACAGATATCAGGAATGGGAAGATGCAAAAAAAGGCCTCATATCTAGGCACGAATTTGTAAAACTGCACATACTCTGCAAACCAAAGGGAATGATCTCTGCGTTTTATGTGACAGAGAGAATCGCACACGACTCTCCGGTATTTCGAAAGATGTTGTTAGACATACTCGATGGGGATGGTTACGTTTTACTTGATGCGGCATACTTGCAATGACAACTGTACAAAGATTGTAGGTTCCGGAAGAATGCCTGTGATATATCCCAAACAAGGATACGTCAAAAAAGGATATAGTGCACGGATAAACATGCTGGATTGGTATGAAAAAGACAGGGAATCATTTGACAAGGTATATCCCAAATGCAGTCTTGTGGAGATGGCATTCTCATCAATGAAGAAGAGACTCGGCAGCGCGGTAAAGACAATATCAAATAAGGGCATAACTGTAGAACTTGGTCTGCGATGTATCAGCTATAATCTGATCGTGTGATTTTATAAATGTGAAAATGCATTTACATCGCTAGCCTGTGGCATTATCAAAGCATGAATTATATCTGTAAATACTGCATTGTCATTTGGAATATGATGAATCGGCATGAAATCCAAGGATATGGGTAGGTTATGATGCCTCGTAATTGGTGATTTTTATGAATTTATGGACAACGCCGTTGGGTTATGAGAGAATATAGAAATGAAATAGAATTTCTCCAAAAATCTGTAGCAAGTGGGCAAAGACTAAGTTTACTACTAATTCTAGATTTTTACACTTGTAAATCGACAAATACATTATTGAAGAGAAATTAACTAGTTTCCAGCCAACTCTATTTTTCAGCCTCATCGCAAATATCCGAGTAATCACACCATTTGCAAGTAAACAATCCGGGCTTTGCATCAAAATCTTTGTTTTGAATTGCGCTGACATACCCTTCCAACTTGCTTTTTATCTCGTCAACTTTGGCAGGATCCACCTTGTACTCAAAGAATTGCCCGCCTTCTGGCTTTTCCACATAGAAAAACATGGCCTTGATGGGGTATCTACCAAAATCCGGATTTTCCTTTAGTGCCATGCTATACAGGTTCAACTGCACACTGTTTGCAGCATCAACTTTCTTATTTTTCCCGCCTGTCTTGTAATCTATTACCACATACTCGCCCTCGGGGGTCTTTTCTACTCTGTCTATCACGCCATTTACGGGGAATCCTCCGATGTGAATTGAGAATGGCAGCTCCAACGCAACGATCTCATTGGGATTTGATCTGGACCACCTTTGGTATGTTTGTAGTGCCGGTGCAAGGGATTTCTTATCCTGCTGTTGCTTTTGAACCGAGCTTGTAAGGTATTTTTTTGGATCCCATATTGATTCTAGTTCGCCTAGCAGCGCTTCTGCATCATCCATCTTGCCCTCCTTCTGTCTTTTAGCCGAGTTCTCTACGATCTCATGAAACGTACTTCCTTTGTATAGTGCGGGCATCTCCTGGTTTTCAGGCAGTGCATTGAGTACGTGTTGATACCAAAACTGTTTTGGACATCTCTCGTACGTATCAAATTTGGAAAAGGAGAGATTCTTTTTTGAAAACCCCAATTTCTCTGGCTGTGTTCCAAGTAACTGTGCCTCAAGTTCCTTGCCCTGTGACTGCTCTAGCAATCCACCAAAAGAGAATCCATCTGACTCTTGGTTTTTTTGAAAGTAGCTAATCCTTGCCAAATCTTGGATTCTCTGAACCGCACTTTCATACTGTTCACTGTGAAGGTTCTTGATTGTTTGCTCGAGCTTTTCGTTTTTGAGAATCTCTATTGCATCAAACGTGGTTGAAACCTCTGGATTTGCAATAGAATCATGTCTTTTAAAATCAACATCGTCATTTTCTTCGGGTTTTAACGCTACAAGAAACTTTGATGCCTTGTTTGCCTTGCTTCTGCTCTCATACTGTGTGGGATACATCAAAAACAGATTATCAATGGTTCTAGTCATGCCCACATAGAATATCCTTCTTTCCTCTCGCAGAAATTCCTCCTTTGCATCAGATGCGGGTTTTACGCCTTTTGAGAGTTCTTCTGGCACAAAAAACGGTTTTTCAGTATACTTTAGCGGGATCTTGTATGTTGCAACATCGATGATAAAGACGGTTCTAAATTCCAGCCCCTTGCTCTTGTGAATTGTGGATATTTGCACCGCATCAGAATCAACTGTATCATGTTTTATCTCAATGTCGAATTTATCTAATTCATCTGCAAATTCCAGGAATTCCTTGATTCCCGCCTGGGTGTTTATCTTTTCAAAATCATATACACTTTCTATAATGTCATTTAGAATCGAGCGCTCTATGAAATTAGTTATAGAGTCGTCATTTGCAATATTTTTGTAAATATCTGTCTTGTTTCGAATTATCTGATAGATGGTCTGTGACGGGGATGAGTTTTTTGCAAGATTGATAAAATCCTGAATCATGGCAAAAATGTCAGACAGCTCTTTTTTCTGAGTAAGATCCGCTATCTTCAAATCCGAGAGCACGTCATAGGCGTAATCTCCATCGGTTCTGCCTTGTGCCCTGATCTTGGCCTCGTGATTTATCTTGGAGATGTTCTGCTCTGATATTCCATACTCTTGTAAAATCCTGATGATACTGATCATGGATCTCATTGGGTTTGCAATTATTCGTAAAAATGCAAACAGCATCCTTGCTTTGGCAGAGTTTCGAATCTCTGATTTTCCAATGTATTTTACAGGTATTCCATCTGATACCAGAATCTGCGCGACATTGAGCCCGTCTTTTTGTTTTCTAGATAGGATGGCAAAATCACTGAATTTGTAGTCTGAACCATCCATCAACTCACGAATCTTTTTTCTGATAAATTCTGCCTGGGCATACTCTGATGAGCATTCCACTACGCCCACCTTCTGGGGGTCGTCTTTTGTAGGTGTGATTTCCTTTGGTACTCGAAGCCGGTCTTGCCTTAACAGCTGGTTTGAGAAGCTAATTACATGTCTGGGATTTCTCCAGTTTTTTAACAGTTCTACCTTGGTGTGATCCGGAAATGATTTTTCAAAATCCTCAAAGATCTGGGTGTATGCCCCCTGGAATCTGTAGATGTTCTGATCCGCATCTCCCACTGCAGTGACGTTTCCGTTTTTGGCCAGCTTTTTTACAATTGAAAACTGGGCAAAGTTGTTGTCCTGAAACTCGTCAATTAGGATGTGCCTGTATCTTTTCTGGGCCTGGTTTAACGCGTGGGGTTTTGATTCGTTGCCAAGCAGATTATTTGCCTCTACTATGAGATCATCAAAGTCCATAATGTCGTTTTCCTTTTTGAATCTGATGTACTCCCTGTACATCTTTACGAGATTCTCCAGCATGTGAAGATACTCCCTTTCCTCCTCGTCTTTTATCTTTTTAGAACCGTCGAATTTTGCTTTGACGTATTCCTCTAATTCGTCGGGGGTCACCAACTCACTGGTAAACGTACTGATTCCGTCAACCATCTTTTCAATCAGATCAACTGCATTGTTTCCGATCTCTATGTGATCATCGAATCCAAACTTGTCGATGTTTTGAACGCCCCACACCAGAAACACCGGACGGTCTAGTATCCCGCCCCTCATTCCCAGTCCGGTAGATGTTGTGTTATCTATTAGTAAATCCCTGCAAAACGAATGGTAGGTACTAATCTGCATCTCAGAGACGTCGATTTTTTCCTTAATCTCATCATCGTTTTCCAGTCTGTCTTTGAGGTCGTGTGCGGCCTTTTCTGAAAATGTCAAACACAAAATCTCTGTTGGTCTTAATCCCGTTTTTATCAAAAATTTTATTCGCTCTGTAATTACCCTGGTCTTGCCGCTTCCGGGACCTGCAGTAACTAGTAGGGCAGAACCGGTATGCTCTATTGCCGCTAGTTTTTCATCATCAAATTTCATTGTATTTTACCATTTGGAATCAGCAGTATTAATCGGTAAATCCTTGCATTTAATTGCTTGATTTTGACGGGATCTTTCATTTGATTATGATTCATATTTTATTATGGCTATTCATGCTAACATGTGGAAAATGTGTGCTTTGATTTTGGATGCAAAAAAGAGACAGTGTTTTTCCTGATATGATTGCATGATACGTATCATGCGTAGTGTTTGTTGATATGCCTTGGATATCCATTATTCATTGATCAGTATGATCTATTTTGATCATAATGGTAAAACCGATGATTTCTGTGACCGCTATAACTTTTTAATTATCGTTATACAGTTGTACTTTCTTTCCGATTTTTCTGACTCCTACAAAAATCAAATTATATTTTTTGAGAATGGCATAAACATACAAATTCTCAGTAGCTCTCTTCTTCTTATTTTATCATTAATTAAATCCGGACAACGGATATTGGCAAATTTTGAACTAATTATATCGGCAGAACAACTGCTACAGTATCAATTTTGCAGTTTGAATCAGGCGTATTTAGTACTTGTTGAATTCTTTGTCAAATTGTACATGAAGAACATGAGTCATTAGATTACTTTGATTTTTTCAGGCTTTTTTCATATCTCTCAAATACTTCATCATCTCTTTTCCCCCACGGTTCCTCATCTTTGAGTTTAGATTTTTCCATACTTACTCTGTGCCAAATCTGTATTAATGCGTTACACTAACGTCTGTAAAGGAAACCTCTCAACAGTTGAATATCTGATTAATCTATCAAAACTCATAATCTCGGGTTCATCCCAGTTTACAGAATTGAGAGAAAATGAAATGTCTCTAAGAATTGTGTAGCACCGGAAAATGACACCGGGATTGAATCGTGATGATAATTATCAAAAATCTAGTTTTCATTCTATTCCATCCACCATCCCACGTGGAAATATTTCCCATCATACTCAAACACGGAAGAGGAGGTTTTTTCATCTAACCATCTTTGATATGTTGAGAGATATTCCGCATGTAACATGTTATCACTGCGAACCTGAATATTTTTCTCTATGGTTCCAATTTTGCCAATTGCCTCTTTGAGCAGCGGCATTTTTTCCAAATCCTCATCGGTGATAGTGGCCCATATGTCGCGATTTGGATCTAGGGGATGATTCATTATTGCAGTGCTAATATTTGTCAATTCTCCCTCTTCACGGATGAGCATAGATCCATTGAACCAGGAATACTGCACTCCGTTGTATACATAGTGTGCGCCATCAAACTCATATCTATATGCATTAGGATATTTTTCCAATATATCGGCGGACACAGTGGATGTTCTAAAAAAGTCCTCAGAATTTTTTGAATATTTTTCTGCTAAAATGATTGCATAGTATCTGTGATATTCTTTTATCGTATCAACCGTAGATGCGACACTACCGATTTCATTAAATGGGAATTCCTTTATCACTACCATGTCCATCAACTCCTTTAATTTGGGAACCTCCTCCAGATCTTTGTCAGTAATAGTTACAATATCTGCTTCCTGCACGTAATCCCCCTTGAGTAGTTCTTGGAATTCGTTATCAGAAAAATAATCCAGAATAAATCCCTCCCAGTCTTTATGTACAGTATAATATGCCGTATCAAATAATACAGCTGCTAAAATAGAAATTGCGATAATTATTGGAATTATGATTTTAATTCTGGTTTTCAATCTATGCAATCTCACATCTATCTAATAGAATTTGTGTGTAATTAACCCATCTCCGAAGAAACTAACACACGGGCAAGTTTTTCAGATCATGCGTGAGCTCAATTCCGACTGGTGTAAAATGGAACTGATCATCAGGATATATCGTGCCCTCAATTTTTCAATACAAAGAAGATCGCTATTTGGGATAAAATTTTGCAAAACGTCCCAACTTTACTAGCAGTCAAAACACCCACTAACTTACCAGTGCAACATCCAATATGTTTAAGTTCATAATTTGTAAAGAGAATCAATGGGCTGTAATCATAGTTACGTCTATACTCCAGAATATTTTGTTTGTACAAGCTGTGGGAAAAAATCATACCGTCGCTCTCAGAGAAGGCAGTCGGGAAAGAAGGTTGCGGCATTATTAACTATTACAATCGTGATGTGTACCATAATCATAGTTTTTGGCTATTCCAATGAAATCATCAAAATAGATCAAGAAAAATTAGAACAGATTATACAGGAAATAACTGATTTTGTCACCATCCATATTCCAGACAGTACCATTACCACAATATCTAAAATCGAATTTCCAGACTCTATTGATGATATAATTAATAATTCCACATACCCCATATCCCAGATTGAGATTCCGGATGTTTCAACTTTGCCAGTAAGATTAAAGTCCGAATTTAATCCTTCATTAATTGAAGAACATATTTACAATTTTACAAATGATGAACGACAACAGAGAGGAATTGAAAAATTAACCAGAATTTCAGAAATCGACTCTATTGCCAGAGACCACAGCTGGGACATGTCCGACAGGGATTATTTTTCACATTATTCCCCTGAAGGAGAGGATTCAACAGACAGGGGAAACAAGGCAGGATATTCATGTAAGAAAGAATACCTTTCATATTATACGGAGGGACTAGCCGAGAACATTTACCAAAGTCATACATATTATTCATATACCACTGTTGGAATTGCAATATTTTACAATTGGATAGCTGATGAGAAGACACTTGCAAAGGAACTAGTTGATGGCTGGATGGACAGTCCCGGACATAGGGAAAATATTCTGGATGAAGAGTATGATAGAATCGGAGTCGGCGTAATAATTAATGGTGGTGAAGGTGTTTATTCCACTCAGAACTTTTGCTAAGTGAGATTGGAAACATATTCCACTTTTGATATCCGATTGAGGGGGAGGAGAGGAAAATGTTGTTTTTTGAGCTCATTTTGGATCTCTTTTGCAACAACGATTAGCAACATATTCTATTAGAGTCTGATAATAATTCACGTATGATGGTTCTATTATTACGATAATCATGTCATGAACAACCCTCATTTAACGTCTTTTTGATATGGATGGAAATATCAAGATTCAGGTGTCCTACGAAATTCCTAAATAGGAGGATTTAGTATAGCATACATCGATACTTGTACCCTTGAGGCTAATGGGACCACGCCGAAAACCTGCTAGTAATACTCTAGACCAATTGGGTATCGATCCCTTGTGTTAATTTTAACATCTTTTATTACTGCTGGAATTTCCATTGTAAAATCAATCTCCATAACTGATGTTGAATTTCTATTCCTGTTACTACTCCAAGTAACATAACCTGACAATTTGTATACCCACCCCTTTAGCATGTCATAATGAGATGTAAAATCAAAAGCAAACTGTTTTTATTCAAACTTTAGAGTAGGTCAATATGCAAAATATTATTGCAATAATCTGTGACTGTGATGATACCTTGGCGCCAGATACTACAAGTGCACTTTTAGAAAGTAACGGAATAGACATAGAGTCGTTTTGGAACAAGAAAATTGCAAAACAGGTCCAACAGGGATGGGATCCACCATTGGCCTGGATGACTGCAATTGTAGATATGATGAATTCCGGAGAAATCAAGCAAAATACCAATCAGAAACTTTTTGATTTTGGAAAAAAAGTCAAACCGTACAAGGGGGTAACCAAGTTTATCTCAGAATTAAAAAAATCCGTCAATAAAAACAGTGATTTTGTTGATGCCGGAATAAAATTAGAATCTTATATCATCTCCTCAGGAATTGAAGACATCATCAAAGGAAGTCCACTAAACAAACATTTTGATGATATCTATGCTGCAAAGCTTCTAGAAGATCAAAAAACAAAAAAAATCACTGGAATAAAATCAAGTGTTACATTTACAGAAAAAACAAAATTTCTTTATGCTATTAACAAGGGAATCCCGGTAGAAATGATGAGAAAAAATCCATACAGTGTTAATGATTCAATCGCTCCTGAAAATAGAAGAATACCGTTTGAGTACATGATTTATCTGGGTGACGGACCAACTGATATTCCATGCTTTTCTGCAGTTAAAGGAAATCATGGAAATGCCATAGGGATTTTTGGAGATGGGTCTGTTCATAAAGCATACGAACTTGCACGGGGAAAAAGAACCACGGTAGGACCTTATTCAAGAAAATACACAACTAAAACCGACTTGTACCAATTACTGGATGCCATCATCAAAAGACTGGGATATGAAATTGTCAACAAAAAAAGAAGAAAAGAAACTATAATCTAATTTTGGGGAACCAGTTCTAAAAATAAATGTGATTTGGATTGTTATTATCAAAATGATGTTGGAGATTGTAATATGCTTTAATATGATTTCATAGATTTCTAAAAGAAAAAAATTATGATTATACAGCAGTGATATCTTGATTAAAAAATTATTTTAATTTTGAGTAGGCTTGTTCAATTAAAAATATAAGATATTGAATATCTTTAGTCTCTTTTACTGTTACTCTTGAATTTCCAGAACCATAATGACCAATTTTAGACATATCTCTTACAATTTTTTTAGGATCAATTAGTTGATTTAGCTGCAATGATATATCCACATGTAAGACATTTTTCTGTATGTTAACATATATAAAATTGGATTTTGATTTGAATGCAATGTAATGTTTTCTAAAAACAGGTTCTATTTCATCACCTAATGTCATAATTTTCTCTTTGAGTATTTCATAAAGTGTAATAGTTTTTTTACTACCGTTTTTATCAAAATGATATTCTTCAGAATATGTTTTTATTTCTCTACTTACTGAACGAACAACATCACTTTTTAAATCTAATTTATTTATTGATTCATTTTT
The DNA here is from genome assembly GCA_965218785.1 of Candidatus Nitrosopumilus sp. Taxonomy (GTDB): domain Archaea; phylum Thermoproteota; class Nitrososphaeria; order Nitrososphaerales; family Nitrosopumilaceae; genus Nitrosopumilus. The sequence continues at coordinate 1,920,275 of OZ244650.1, read as the reverse complement.
CTTTGATGATCTAATCTGATTGAAAAGAATTGTTTTATTTGAAAATTTTTTTACCTCCCATAATTCTATTGGTAAATCTTTAAATTTTATTGCCTGTTGTTGATGTGGCGTAAAAGAATGTGCAACAAAAATTACCTTAGTTTGTGTCCAATCTACATCTTTTTTCTTTAGTGGCACAGATTGCGTTTCATTGTAATTGAGAATAAATTCTGCTTTATTATTTAATAATAAAGAAAGATAAGCATATCCTTGATCTATCACAGATGAGCTTTTTTCACGTTTATACTCTATGATTACAAAAGAATTAGATTCTTTATCAAAAGCTAATGTATCTATTCGTAGCCCAGATAATTGAAATTCACTTGTTACAAAATTGTATCCAAATACCTCTTTGAGATTTCTTTCAACAAGTTTCTGCAAATCCTTTTCTAGTTTAAAGAGAATTTCTGACACAGGAGATAGTTTTTCTGAATCTATAGTAAAAATGGTCATTTTTATGACTTGAATTTCTATCTTTAAATAATTTTCTAAGATATGTACATATTTTTTGACGGATATTTTTTCTCAATGATCTTTCTTGGAAATTTTAACAATATTTGATATCTTGTGATTCATCTTAATGTTTTCCCGTTATTTCCAGCCAAACGGCTAATCTCATGATAAATTTTGATAAAACATTCATCTCTGATTTACGGTGCTAAATTAGAGCTCATCTAGGTTTAACTTAATATAAGGAAATTCAAGACCGATCACATTGACTTTCAATAAGGGTTCGCTGATCCAGGTGGATTATACTGCAAAAATAAAAGATAATGACGAGGTCTTTGATACCACCAATGAAGAGACAGCAAAAAAACATTCCATTTATGAATCACACATCACGTATCGACCAAAGCTGGTCTCAATTGGCGAGGTGTCCTTTTCTGTTCTACAAGGACTAGACGAGGCGCTTGCACAAACATCTGTCGGAGACAAACTTACAGTCGAAGTCACGCCCGATAAGGGATTTGGCCAAAGAGACTCCAAAAAAGTCAGAATGATTCCAATCAGAAAACTAGGCGAGGATGCCGAAAAAGTTTCAGTAGGTGATACAATCGAAGTTGATAACAAAAAGGGAATTATCCGTTTTATTGGCTCTGGCAGGGTACAGATGGATTACAACCACAGATATGCAGGCAAAACGATCCTCTTTGATGTACACGTGATAAAATCACTTGATTCTCCCCATGATAAAATTGATGGAATCCTTAAAAACCGATTTGATGTCGAGGATGCAAAAATCATATTTGACCTGAAAGACAATGACGTAGATATTGCAATTCCAGAAGAGTTTTTCCGTGCAGAGAGTTTGCAAATAACAAAGTACTTTATTCAACAGGATGTATTCAAATTTGTTCCAACATTAAACAAGCTAAGTTTTGTTGAAACATATCTAAACAAACAGACCCCGGAAACAAAGTCTGAAACAAAACAAACCACACCAGAAACAACAGCGACAACAACATCAGAACAAACTACACCGGAAACAAAGTCTGAAACAAAACAAACTACACCAGAATCAAAGCCTGAAACAAAACAAACCACGCCCTAGTCAAATTACCTTTGTACTTTTAGCAAGACTGTACGCTTTTTTTCCAGTCATCCTTATCTCCTTTAAAATCGTATATCTCTCCGGCCTTTGATCCTGTGCAATAGTCAGAGCCTCCACTATCACGTCGGGGCTGAGACCAATCTGCCTCGCAGTAGTCGGCGCCCTGACGTCCTTTAGCGTCCTTGCAATCTTTTTCCAGTCCTGTCCCTGCAGCTTTGCCATCATTATGGATCCAATCCCGCACTTTTCCCCGTGCAGTCCCACACCCGGTGCAATCTTGTCAAGTGCGTGTGAGAACAGATGCTCTGCACCCGAACACGGCCTGCTGCTTCCTGCAATACACGAGGCGACTCCCGCACTTATCAATCCCTCCACGATCACCCTTGCATCCGGCCCGTTCCTTGCAAACCTGGCCGAATTCTCCATAACTATCTTGGCACTCATCAATGCCAAATCCGCCGCATACCTCCCATAGTACTCTTTCTTCTTTTTGTGACCCAGCTGCCAGTCTTTTACTGCAATGATGTTTGCAATCAAATCCCCGCATCCGCTAGCCAGCAGTTTGGCAGGGGCCTTTTTGATCACGTCAATATCCACAAAGACGCCCATCGGTGCAGAGGCCACGATTGAGTGCGGCTTGTCGCTCTTTACAGAGACAAACGGGCTTGCCATTCCGTCGTGCGAGGCCGCAGTCGGCAGGCTTACAAACGGCCTGTCCAGGTTATACGAGATCATCTTTGCTGTATCCACCGAACGGCCCCCGCCGATTCCGGCAATCAGATCCGGACTGTCTTTTTTGACGGCCTTTTGGATCAGATTTAATGATTTTACCTGGTTGTCCCCTGACGTATGCCATATACACTGAATTTTTTTTGATTCAAGCGATCTCTCTACCTTCTTTTTTAGAACCCTTTGAACATTGACCCCTGATATCAGGGAGACCTTTTTTGGCTTGTTTAATGAAACCAGAAATTTCCCGAAATTCCCGATATTCTTCTCGCCGATCTCGATGAGCCTAGGCAGTTCCATGGTGTGAGGTCGCATGCGATCCTGATTTTTTGTCATTATTTATTATTTCAAGGGATCAAAAAGTTATTTAAAAGGGTGTAATGACACATACTTATCTTAATAGGTGTATTTTTTGTCGAACAATGTTGAAGAAAAAATTCTGCACGGGACTACCACTGTAGGTATCAAGGCCACCGATGGTATTGTATTATGTGCCGATATGAGGGCAAGTGCCGGTTATTTCATTGCAAACAACAACACGATGAAGATCCAGAAAATCGACCTGCATGCCGGACTGACGCTGGCAGGAGGCGTGGCAGACGCTCAAAACATTGTTGATATCCTGCGCTATCATTCCAATCTTCACAGGGTTCAAAAACAGAGTCCAATCCCGATTCACTCCCTTGCACGACTCTGCTCTTTGATATTCCATCAAAACAGGGGCTATCCCTTCATGGCCGACATCCTAGTCGGCGGTTATGATGCAGACGGTCCGGCACTCTTTAACATCGACATGTTCGGTTCAGTCGAGGAAAAATCATATGTTACAACCGGCAGCGGCTCACCTGTGGCATACGGTCTGCTTGAGGAGGAGTACCGGAACGATCTTACAGTTGATGATGCAAAAAAGATCGCCCTGCGGGCAGTAAAGGCCGCAATTATCAGAAATATCGGTACTGGCGACGGAATAAACGTCGCAGTAATGGACAAGGACGGATTCCGTCTTTTGACTGACGAGCAAAAGAAAGCCGTCATCGAACTTTAGTGATTTAATGCAACGAAAACAACAACAACAAAAAGACATACCTACTAGCCAGAATATAATGGCCACCATACTGCAAAGTATTCCCAGGGATGCAAACGTCACAAAAATTGAATATGAGGGACCGCGGATTGCCCTTTACACAAACACCCCCCGCTTTCTGATGGAAAACAACGAGACGATATCAAATCTGGTCAACGTAATAAAAAAAAGAATCGTTGTAAGGACTGACGAATCAATCAGGAAACCCGAAGTCGAGGCGGGACGGATTCTTAAGGACTGTGTTCCAAAGGATGCGGCCCTGCAGGGAACCACCTTTGATACTGCCACAGGCGAGGTTTCAATTGAGGCCAAAAGACCGTGGCTGCTGCAAAGGGACGCAAAGGAGTTCAATCACGCCGAGATTACAGAAAAAATAGGATGGAAGATACGCGTCAGAAAAGCTACCACCATACCATCACGTACTATTCAGACAATCAACTCCACGCTAAAACAGTATTCTTCTGAGCGAAGCAAGCAGCTCAAGCAGGTAGGCGATGACATCTTCAGGCCAAGACTCTCCCCGCGGACCGAGGTCTCCCTTTACACGCTTGGCGGATTCGGCCAGGTGGGCAGATCCTCCATGCTGTTATCCACCCCCGAGAGCAAGATCCTAATTGACTGCGGAATCAATCCAGGCGCACGCTCGCCGATGGATGCGTATCCTAGACTGGATTCCCTGAGTCTGACGCTAGACGAACTTGATGCGGTGGTAATCGGACACGCGCACCTGGATCACACGGGATTCCTGCCGGCTCTCTGCAAATACGGCTACAAGGGCCCCATCTACTGTACGGAGCCGACACTTCCCATGATGAATCTAATCCAGCTTGATGCAATCAAGGTGGCAGCAGCCCAGGGCAGATCCCCGATTTATTCAGACCGGGATGTCAAACAGGTCATGAGACAGACAATCACCCTGCCATACGGAACCGTAACTGACATCTCCCCTGACATAAAACTGGTTCTTGCAAACGCGGGCCACATCCTGGGTTCTGCATTATGTCATTTTCATATTGGCAATGGCAATCACAACTTTGTTTATTCCGGCGACATAAAGTTTGGAAAGAGCATCCTCTTTGAGGCAGCCAGCTGGAACTTTCCAAGAGTGGAGACGCTGCTAATTGAAAGCACGTATGGCCTAAAAGAGGACATTCAACCAAGCAGACAGGAGGTGGAATCCGCATTCATCAACGCGGTAAACAACACCCTGGCTGACGGCGGCAAAGTCCTGATACCAATCCCGGCAGTCGGACGTGCACAGGAGATCATGATGGTAATTGATCACTATATGAAATCCGGCGAGATGATCGAGGCCCCCGTGTTTACCGAAGGCATGATCTCAGAGGCATCGGCAATCCATGAATCCTATCCGGAGTATCTGGCAAGGGAGCTCAAACAAAAAATACTGGAGACTGATGACAATCCGTTTGACTCGGAATACTTTACAAACATCGAACACTCAGATGCCAGAGAGGAGCCGATGCGGGCAAACACGCCATGTATCATCCTGGCAACATCCGGAATGCTGGAGGGCGGTCCCGTTCTGGAATACTTTAAAAATATCTCCCCGGACAAAAAGAACAAGGTGTTGTTTGTCTCATATCAGGTTAATGGAACCATGGGAAGAAGGGTCCTTGATGGCTCCAAGCAGGTATCAATGCTGGGAAGAGAGGGCAAAGTCGAGGTGGTCACCATCAACTGCAGCGTTGAAAAACTGGACGGGTTTAGCGGTCACAGCGACTACAACCAGCTAATGTCGTTTGTACAAAGACTGCGGCCAAAACTCAAAAGAATCCTGGTCAATCACGGCGAACGTAAAAAATCAGAAAACCTGGCCATGAATATCAGACGAATGTACAGAATTCCGGCACACTATCCGCAGGTTCAAGAAGCAATAAAACTATTTTAGATCGTATTCTGGCTTCCAGATTTTTATGCTTGATGGCGTAACAATGATTCTCTCCTCTCCGAGCCTTGCAATGTCGGCATCGGCAGTTTTTGCAATGGTGTACAGCTCCTCGACGACCTTGCGAAGCTGATTCACATCCTTTTGCGCAAGCGGCGTCACCCTTAGAATCAGAATCATTCCCTTCTTGATGTCCTCCTTGATGGAGTGAACATCGCTGATATCCCTGATTGTTATGGCCTTCAGATATGTTGGGTTTTCCTGTTTTTGCATCCTTGATGAAAATGATATCTACTTGCTCAAAAACTCTTCCCTAGCTCCAACTAATTTTTAAAAAATTTCACGCCTAAATTCTAAATTTAATGTAGGACTCTTCTGATGCGTTCTGAATGCTTATTTCCTCAGATGTACTGCCATCTCTTGTTAGAACGGTTCCGGGTCGGTCCTTTGGAGCGTCTGAATATCTTAGTGTCACAGATGATGCAAATCCTACATGTGTCTCTGCGTTCTTGCCGCGCAGAATTGAAACCGGTCCCATGTAATCCCTGGCCTCAAGTAATATATCACCTGGCAGCGCTATTGCCTTGATCATCTCGTTCTCGTCTTTGTTTCTTCCGACTACAAACTTTGTCTCCTCATCCAATCTGAAATGTCTGCCAATCTTTAACAGATCAACATCGTTGATCGTCGGAGTCTCGGTGTGTCCAAACAGATCCTTTGCCTTGACTCCAAACTGTGGCTCTGTTAACAGACATCCTCCCCCGGCATTGGGCGGATTTTCAATGCCGTACTCTTTTGCCATCTGTAGCTGGCCCCTTCTGGTTCTGCCCCTGATCATTCCCAGGTTCTCCCTTTTGATCAGCCCGTCCCTCTCGGGGTCTGTTACCGGCAGCAGTGCGGCAGATAACGGTCTTACAATCTTTCCAACCAGATCCGATTCTTTTTCAATGATCCTCAACGCCGGTCCGTGCTGACTCATCGGACGCTGGCCTAGCACTTCTCCTGAAATAATAAATTCCGCGCCAATCTCCTTCATGTGTTTTTTTGCAGCATCAAACATCATGGCACGGCAGTCAATGCACGGATTAAAACCCGCGCCAATTCCGTGTTTGGGATGCTTTAACATCTCGATATACTCATCACCAAGATAAACAGTCTTTAGATTTACATTAAGATCATCGGCCCTCTCCCTGATCTCAAATCCGCATCCCCTGCCACAATCAAAATCACAAAAGGGGGTCTTTATTGCAACAGCCGATACATCAAAACCCTGTTCCTGCATCATTCTTACTGCAAGCTGGCTGTCAAGACCGCCTGAGAGTAGCGCCACTACTTTCTTCTTCTCTTTTTCTTCTGCCATGACGATCTACATGAATTTCCATATACAAACTTTGCACCATACATAAATTGCAAGGCTGGCGTGTCTTTGTGTGAGGCCTCGAAGAAAGAATCTTCTAAAACATGCCCAGAAGATTGGCTGTGATACGCTAGTCGCATTTGAGCCTGAAAATTTGTTTTACATGACTGGATTCTGGGGCGAGGCAGTAGGACTGCTTGAAGGCAGCGGGGAAACCACCATCATTGCCCCGGAACTCGAGGTGGGCAGGGCAAAGGCAGAATCCAAAGACTGTACCGTGATTACAGCGCAGCGCCGAACCGGCCTGGCCTCCCAGCTTCCCGGGCGGATCAAGAAAAAACAGGTCTGCACCGACTCTCAGAACTACCACACCATGATGTCGCTGAAGAAATCCGTTCCAAAAATAAAGGCCTCAACTGAACCGTTTTACAATTCTCGGATAATCAAGGATGAAAAAGAGATTCAGATCCTCAAAACCGCCTCAAAAATTATTGATGAAATGTTCGAGATCTGCTCTGAGAGGATCAGAGAAGGCCAGAAAGAGTCGGAATTGCAGAGCATTCTGATGGCATATGCGATGGAACAGCAGATGTTTGATACCGGATACAAATCCACGCTCAACCCCCTCATTATTGCCGGAGGTCCAAACGGCGCCTTACCTCATGCCCAGGTGGGCCAAAGAAAGTTCAAGAAAGGTGATCTGATTGTCGCTGATCTCACATTAAGATACAGGGGGTATGTCTCTGATGCGACAAGAACTTTTGCAGTTGGAAAAATCCCGTCCCAGGCAAGCAAGGCATATGAAGTTGTCAGGGAATCACAAAAGCTGGGCCTCAAGGCAGTCAGACCAAACACGTACTGCAGGGATGTGGATTCTGCATGCCGGGATTACATCAAGGAAAAAAACTTTGGCCGGTATTTTATCCATTCCACCGGACACGGAATCGGTCTGGAGGTGCACGAGCCCCCGGCCGTCTCATATCAAAGCGGTACAAAATTAAAAAAAGACATGGCAATTACCGTGGAGCCTGGGATCTACATTGAAAACAAGTTCGGAATCAGAATCGAGGACTCTGTTATTGTAAGGGAAAGACCCGTTGTAATGCACAAATTCACCAAAGACCTGGTTACAGTCTGCTAGTCGTAATAGTCTACCAGATCAATAATGTATTCTGACTCTGGGTCATTTGGCGTGATCTCCCCCGAATTAATATTGACATTCCAGTCATAACGTATCTCCCCCTTGTGTGATTGAAAATTAAAAACAACATGACGGTTCTCATCATCAATATCTGAAACCGTCAGGGACACGCTGGTTTTTTTGTTGTCAAATATTTTCTCATTGGGATACGTCTCGCTAATTTCATCTGTAATTGCATCCATTACGCTCAATCCCGTCTTGTTTGGTCCGTCATACTCCATTATGATGTCTGCTGCCTGTTGCTCCCCTGCTGAAAGCTCCGGCAGACTGCCTTGCAGATCCCCCTTTGTCAATTCGGGAATTACAAAGACCAGAAACAAGGCGATCACGCCAAGATAGATCGGGGCTCTTTTTTTGAGAAACGCCTTGAAATCTGATCCTTTCGGCCTTTCTTTATCTTCATCATTCTTCCTCTTTTTCTTTCTTGCGTCTCTTCCCATCTCTCTTCCCTGAATCTAGTGTTTTGCAGTTGAAATTAAAACTTGCCAAGGAAACCGTATTATTCCATCCTTGTTTGTGAACGGCCTTGTATTCTCCTTTACCATCCCCCGGAGTTCCCTTCGCTGCGATCTTTCAAGCAGGTCCAGTTTCTCCCTGATCGGTCTTGCAACATATCTGAAATAATCCCTCCAGTACTCTTCAAAACTTCCCGGACTATACTGGAAGGTGTAATCCCTGACTGTAACTCTTGAGAATCCGGACTTTGTAATTTCATTGCGCAGCAAATTTTTTGTCCCATACCTGTCAAAGGAGGGGGTACCTGGGGCAACGTAATCTGGAATAAACTGGGTTACTGCATCTAGGATACTTGCAAAAAACGGCACCTTGTTTTTGTGACCGTGCACGGATATGCCCATGGTACCTGATTCACTGAGACTTTTTCGCATGTTTTTTAGTGCCTTGAGGGCGTTTGGAAAGAAAAACAACGCATACTGACACGTTATGATGTCGAATTTTTCTTTAAAGGAAAAATTTTCTGCATCGGCATTTACAAAAACAAGGTTTGGCGGTTTTAAATTCGACTTTTTTGCAATCTTTATTGCAGTGATGGATGTATCTGCACCAACCACATAACCTGACCTGCCAATGCCCCTGAGCAGTCTTTTGGTTACAACGCCCGTACCACACGCCATATCTAGAATCCTGTCGCCTTTTCTGACATTGACTGACTCTACTAGCTTTTGCGTACTCTGAAACGGGCCGCAGTTAGAGGAGGAGGCCCACCTTTTGTGATATCTTGGCGCGACCTCGTTCCAAACTGCCATGTTTCGTTTTTTATATTCAGACGATCTTATCTGGTTCAATCTTTTTTAAAATTATTCAAATCAGATTTTAATGTTCTTCCCGTTTCATGAAGTGTTCAATCCCCTTGATTGTATTTGACTGCCTGCACGTTTCTTTCTGCGCTCTTCTCTGATCTTATATCTGATGATGCCAATTTTAATCTCAGAGTTTTTCATTTAGCTTCCTCTCAATCTCCCTTTTGATGAATTTTGCAATATGTTCCTTCTTTCTTCGCCCCGATGAAACCATACCTGTTGAACTTACTATTACCACCTGGTTATACTCTGGATTTTTTTGATATTTCGCGCCGATATCATTTGCAATTATCATGTCTGCCCCGCTCTCCCTCATCTTTTTCTGGGCTGATTTGACAAGCGACTTTTTTGATATGTTCGTCTCTGCCTTGAATCCAACTAGTAACGCATCCTTCTGGGATTCTCTTACGTGGTCTATTATCTTTGGCGCCTTTTTGAGTTTAATTGTCAGCGTTCTCCGGTCACTTTTGATCTTCTTTGATCCTGCTTTTTTCTGTGGGGTATAATCAGAGACGGCAGCTGCCATGATTATGAGATCAAATTTCTTTTTTAACTGATTTTTTACAGCATCAAACATCTCACTGCCGGTCCTCACCCTGATCGTCTTTGCCCCCCGTGGCGGATTCAGGCCTGCAGGACCGTACACCATTGTAACTTTTGCTCCCGCTGAAACCAGCTCCGAGGCCAGAAGAACGCCGGTTTTGCCTGAACTGATGTTTGTAATCACTCTGAGGGGATCAATGTATTCCATTGTCGGTCCCGCAGTTATCAGGACCCTCTGCTTCTTTAGAACCGGTGATGCCCCAAACCTCATCAGGGTGTAATCAAGCACGTCTTCTGGTTCTGGCGCCTTTGCCTTTCCCTCAGTCATTTTGGGCAAAACAAACTCAATCCTGTTTTTTAGAAACTTCATATTCCTCTGCACCGCCGAATTCCCATACATTGATTCATGCATGGCAAGACACATCAGGATTGGAATCTTTGATCCAAATCCCACTGTAAGTACCGTGGAAATCGGCGTATCATCAATGCCGTTTGCCAACTTTCCCAGCGTGTTTGCAGTGCCGGGATACACGATTATCAGATCTGATTGGCCATAATCTGCCAGTCTGATGTGCTCAAGATTGCCTGTAAGCCTTGTAACTACGCTGTTTCCCGTGGCCCACTTGAAGTAATCAGGCTGTATCAATCTTGTAACGGCGTTGCTTGCCACACACGTGACATCTGCGCCGTGCCGCATCAGCAGTCTTGCAAGCTCGATTGCCTTGTATGCTGCAACACTTCCGGCCACACAAAGCACGATTCTCCTTCCTGATAATTCGGTGCCGTGCGAACTGACAATATCCAGTGACGGATGGCTCTTCTTACTTGGTTTTTTTTCAGCTGCCAATCTTCCCACGTAATCTTTCTAGTTCTTTCATATCCATTGAAAACCAGTTCTCTTCTGCAGGAAACTCGCCTGATTCCACGTCCCTCTTGTAACTTTCAAGTGATGTTACGATATCTTTGGACAGACTCATGTATCTTTTTGCAAATTTCGGCTTTATCCTGTCATACATTCCCAGCAGGTCCTGTATCACCAGTACCTGTCCGTCACAGCCGGCACCGGACCCGATTCCGATGGTCGGTATGCTAATAGTCTCAGAAATTATCTCAGATACCTCGTGACTTATCATCTCCAGTACAATGCCAAATGCGCCTGCCTCTTCAAGCTCTTTTGCATCCTCGATTAGCTTCATGGCCGCATCTTTTGTTCTTCCCTGTACTTTGTATCCCTGTGAAAGCATCGTTGTTTGTGGCTGCAGCCCGATGTGTCCCATCACCGGAATCCCAACATCCACGATCGCACTAACTGTCTCGGCCATGGCTGAACCTCCTTCAAGTTTTACGGCATCCGCACCTGCCCTGATCAATCTGCCTGAATTCTTGATTGCCTCCTCAATACTTGCCTGGTATGACATAAACGGCAGGTCTGATACCAGCAAAGCGTTCTTTCTTGCCTTGCTGACTGCCTCTGTAAACATGCACATCTGATCCATTGTTACCGGAATCGTATTCTCATAACCCAGCATTACCATTCCCGCACTATCCCCGACTAGCAACACGTCAATTCCCGCCTTTTCACACAGTGAAGCCATCGTATAATCATAGCTTGTAATGACTGTGATCTTTCTCTTTTCTCTTTTCATACTGGTAATATCCTGAACCGATTTATGCAATGCCGGCTGCCCTCCTTGTCAGATTGTTTCTTATCTGAATCACATCTTCGCTGAGATTTTTCTTGTTATCAAAGCCAGAAACAATCTCTCGGAGTGCCTTTTGACTCTTTTTGGATAATCTGCCGGATTCTGCAATCAACAGATCAACTGCCCGTGTGACATTATCCACAATTGTAATATCAGCCGTCTGCGAAGTCCTAGAGAGGGGATTTAGATCAAACGTGATGACGACCTTGCCTGCCCTTCTTAGTGCCAGCGTCCTGTCCCCGTCCTCCAGGGGGACAACTACCACATCTGATGCAAATATCCCGTTTCTGTCGACTAGCCTCCTTGCAGAATCTATTCCAGACAGCCTCGTTAATGCCGCATGCTCTGTCCCCAGGACTTTGTCTGCGCCGTTTTTTTTGAGCGTCCTGACTATTGCCTGCCTTCTCTTTTTGTCTGCATAAAACAGATTCACCTCCAACTTTGCATTGATCTGCCTTGATAATCGTACAATTTGTTCCGGGCACAACGCTGCAATATTGCCATTAACTGAGATCACCGGCATCTCTGCTAGAAGCAGCTGTGCGGCAGCCGCCTTGAGTGCCCGTCTTGCGGTTCTTCTGGTTTTCTCCCCTAGCAGGTAATCAAAGGCCTCCCCCCTTCCCTGGGCCAAAAGCCCTTCTTTTGCAACCAGTCCATTATCAAACCCACTCACCAACCTCTCACGAATCAAAAGTGATTTGGCCCTTGGATGTGATTTGGGAATTGAAGACATTTATCTCTGCTAATTATTTAGAACTCTTGCTCCAACGTCGTCTAATTCTGATTTTATTAGTATTCCATCAGGATGTTCCCGTAAAATCTCTAAAACTTTTTGCTCGTCTCTCTTTGGAACCATTGAAAAAACCGTCTCCCCAAATAGCGCTATTCCGCATTTAATGCCGTTGTGATACAACTGATCTACTAGCTTTTGCATTCTTGGAGTCATCACATCAATATATTTTGCAAACTCCAGTGACATGTCCTGGAAATGCCTATAGTCTTTTGATGTCAATAAATCATCCACCATTCTTCCGCCAAGACCGTTAATCTTTGAGAGGTGCTCCCTGATGAATCTGTTTGTGGAAATCGGGGAAAAACATATCATGATTATGGAGATCTTTTCAGTGCTGATTTTTTTGACGCTGCCTACACCGGGAGCACCGGGTTTTACACGAACCTCAAAACCCCCGTGAAACGATGCCAGAACATCACCCAGTCCCGTTTTACAGCTTACCTCCGCGTTGTGTGCTATCTGTCCGATTCTCGTCCTGTTTAATTTTGTCTGCAGGGCCTCATCTAATGCAAATGATAGTGACAGGGCAACAGCGCTGCTAGAACCCAGGCCGTATCCGACTGGAACTGATATGTCATGTTCAATATCAAAAAACTTTGTCGAAAAATCCCCCAGCTTTAAAAATTCATTTAAAACAAATTCTGAAACATCCGTCTTGTCTGTTTGATACCCCTTTGTAATAATTCTAAAGTTTGATTCTTTGTTATCCACAGAGTTGATTCTTACCCTGGTTGTGACACCCTGCTTGATTGAAAATCCGGCACCCATTGATCCCAAATCCTCTAATGCGTCTTGACTATCATCTAAATGAGCCTTGAAAAAACCCGTAATATGAGCCGGACAAAATGCTTTTGCCTCCATTAACATGAGTTTAAATTTTACACAAAATATAAGAATATGGCTTAAACTAATTAAATTAGTATAAATTGACTAAATTCATTAGACGCCTGCAACGAATAGGAAGCAGCATCCTTGTATCCCTGCCAAAAGAGTGGGTGGATGCAAACAATCTAGACAAGGGCAATCAGGTGGAACTAGAGACGGGTCATGACAGCATCTCAATATCTGCAAATGCGGAGACACGTCCAACAAAAGAGCTTGTAATTTCATATCCGCTGCCAAGAGAAGAAAACATCGTAGCTGACATAACAGGAGCCTACCTGCTGGGATATGACGTAATTGAGATTAATTCCAAATCAACTATTCCCGGAGACGAAAGGGAAAAAATCCGTAATTCAATGAGACGGCTTGTCGGAATGGAAATCATCGAGGAGGATGCGTCCCATATCAACATGCAGTTTCTTTTGGATGCAACCACGTTAAATCCGGAAAAAATCCTCAAACGAATGAGCTCACTTGCAATTGGCATGTATGATGATGTCTCAAACGGACTGGTTTTGGATGACAAATCAAACCTAAAGACAATATCAAACCGTGATGTCGAAGTAAACAGGCAGTACTTTTTACTTGTTCGTTTGATCCGCAGCACCCTCGTTGACCGGAGACTGGCCAACGTGTTTAATCTGGAAAATATTGACGTGCTCGATTACAGGGTGGCGGCAAACATACTTGAAAATGCCGGCGATTCAGTTGTTGAACTCTCTAATTTCATATTCAATTCATCGTTATCACGGGAGTACTCTAAGAAAATCTTTGATGTGGTCCAAGATTTTGGCAAACTTGCAGAAAAATCCATCAATGCTTTTACAAAGCCTGACAGACTTTTGGCAATTGAGGCAATATCATCGCATAAAAAATTTGCAGAAAAACTAAGCAAGCTAAGGACGGTACTGGGTAATAAAAAACAGATTCCAATGGACTTTCTTGATCTGATTTACATGTTTGAGAGGATAGTACAGTCCTGGGCAGATGTTGCAGATCTGGTAAAACCCATTTACAATAAATAGTAGGGTTTGTGTGTAATTGATCCCAGATTAATATCCTGAATGTATAGACATTGATTCATTCTCCTATGGTGCTTATTTGATTCAGGCAATAAAATATGAATGTTGGATAGATCTAGACAGTATCGGGATGGTGTACCATATCAGAAACTCCTTGATAACATAAAATGTTGGAATCAAAACATTACGTCAAATGTATCCATGTTTCCAGATGAGATATCTGAAGATATATCGGGGGATCCAAAGTCTCATTCCAATATATGTGAGAATTCAAGGCAGCGTTTTATGACTGGCTGCAAACAATGGCAATGCGGGATATACAAACACCGTGATTTTGGCGGCTGTTTATTCATCCATATAATCAGAGTTATCTTTTGATCCTAATTCTTTTAATGTATGAGATAAATTTGATGATAATGGGAAAAACAGGCATCATTCTTACAAGTGTGATATTTTCACTGGTTTTATTCTCAGGCATTACCATGCCATCTTATTCTGATTACATATCTCCAAAAAAACAGCTGGAATCAGGTGTGTTACCAGAGGATGTGACGTGTAAAGTGAATAGAGTCCTGGTGATTCGGGATAACGGATCTCCTGCATGTGTATCAGAAAAGACTGCCGAAAAGAAGGGGTGGAGGATATTAGTTGCTGAGAGCACCGAGCCCTTGGCAGCATCAGTCTCTGAGCACTCGGATCTTCAGGATACCGTATCAGTACAAGACAGCGTGAAAATAGGCGGAGAGTCAGTTAATGTGGTACAGGCCCATACGGATGATGATGTTGTTTCAGAGATAACAACTGTCACACTAAACATTGCATCCCTGTAGAGTTTGTAGATGACGGCAGGGAGTATCCACCAGCACATCAGAGAAGACCTCCAAGCCCCCCAATCTATGACAGAGTAATGTCATATGATTTTGCATTTCCCAGGTAGTGATGTAAGCGGTGAGACCAGCAGATCAACCACGTTTACATCCGTGCCCCATACAAAATATTCAAAGAATCCTGGTGTCGGATTATACATTGAGGACTGGATGCCAGCGCATATTCTTGATGGGTATAGGTTGCTGTATGCCCATACGGGGTATGAAGAATACAAATCAGGTGAAAACGTGCACTATGTGGGGTATCATTTTGTTCCAACTGATTATGTGTTGCAACCTGATGCTACTTATCACACTCTGTTTAATAGATCCGATGGTTATGCTGCTATTGTAGAAATTAGCAATGTCCAACACGATGAAATAGAAGACATAAAAGAGGAATTTAGAGAAAGCAGAGAATCCCAAAGTGGAAATTATGGCGGTTTTAGGGAGATGATCCGGGATGGCAAGACGGTTTATGCTTATGCTGGGGGAAACGATCTGAATTATTATCAATCGGGAGTTAGTTTTCATCCTGATGAATACACAATTGTGCGTGTAAATTCAGCTTACCATACCTTGGATGAACTAATCCCGGTGTTTGAGAGTATGATGAACTGATGAGAAAACATCTTTTGTTATTATTTTTTGCAGTCTCTGCACTTTTTGTACTGTCTGCCAGTTATCCGGATGCGTTTGCAACAGACTGTAGCGTTTATGATTCCTGTTATTCACAAATCCAAACATAAAAGATTTTTCTCTTTACACATCAGAGTATAAGTTGGGTGTGGGCGGTAAGGGATTACCATTGGAAACCTATAAAGAAATCTTTTTGGAAATTTTGGACAGGCAATGAAATTCCTACTTTTGATTTTATTAATTGCAGGCTTTGGTGTAACTTTTCTTGATGTATCCGCATTGTGTATAAATCCCAACTGCTATGCACCAGGCGACTATGCATTCTGGGTTACGGTATCTGATCCTATATCTCAGCCCCATCTGAATTTCGTTTTTTCTTCATAGTTAGTTAGTATAATTTCTTTTTACTGGCATATGTTAAAACCGCACAAATCGTCTTTGAATCCTGAATCTTTCCGGTTCTGATCATCTGTAGCAGCCTCTTCATATCCATTTTTACTACTGATAATATCTCATCAGCATCTAGTTTCAAATCGGCAGTCTTTTTTAATCCCGAGGCTACAAAGCAGTGAATTACCTCGGTGTTGTAACCAATTGACGGATAATAGGTAATCAACGGAGTCATCTTTGATGCCCTGTATCCTGTCTCCTCCTCCAATTCCCTAAATGCGCATTTTATCGGCTCTTCCTTTTTCTCCAACGTCCCGGCAGGTATCTCCAATACGTATCCGTGGGGAAACCTGTGCTGTCTGACAAGAATCACCCTGTCTTTCTCATCAAATGCAAGCATTGCCGCTGCACCCCTGTGTTCTATCATTTCACGCCTTACTTTTCTTCCCTCTATCTTTCCGTCATACACACTAAGACCCAAAATCTTCCCCTCATAGATCCTCTTTTTGTTCATAAAAATCCTGAAAACTGTTATTATTTAATTTGTTTGATATGTCAGATGTAACCTGGGTGATTTTTTGGAATCCGTGATGGCCTTCTTTATCCATTTGAGATAAAACGAGAGTTTTTTTGGTATGAACAGGTCGGCTGATTTTATATTTTTAACAGTTCTGACTCTTTGTGTCAGCTCGTCCATCTTGAAGATACTGTCGCTATACATGAATAAAACAATCTGATTCTCTGCAATAAATGGATTCTGCAGATACGATTCGGAAAACAAGTCATTGAGATTTTTCAATGTTTCTTTTTGATCCCCCTCTATCAAGGCAAGTATCACATGAGGAATGAAATCCTCGATCTTTCTGGGATCATAAATCAATGTAAACTGAATTCCGTCATTTTCATGAAATTTTTCAATGCATCTTGTTACTGTTTTTGTCGACATGCTGGTGCTCTTGGCAATTTTTTCGATCTTCTGTCTGGGATCCCTGACTAGTTCTCCTAGAATTTCCAGATCAGTTTTTGTAAGATTTGAGTTAAATTCAGGATTCTTTGCTTCAAAAATAGACAAGACCCTGACATCCCTCATTAATTTTCTTGCAAGTTCGATCTTTTGTTCCAGATTTTCTTTTACGACAATACTGCAGACTGTGATCCCGCCTATACATGGAACCACAAAGTATGGCTTGCCTACAAGACTGACCTGTTCTAGTATCTCATCGATATTCTGCCCTGATACGACAATGTACAAGATGCCGCAACCTAGTACGGGCGGTTCGACCTTTACAAAAAACTCTTCAATTACGCCTTTTTCCTCCATCTTTCTGATTCGGGCCCGTACTGCCCCGCCGGAGACACCTAGTTCCATGCCTATCTGCCTGTCTGATTCCCTGCAGTTGTTTAGCAGTCTGCTTAAAATCTTCATATCTAAATTGTCCATTTTATGATCTGATTGTACTCCTTGAATGTACAAGCAACTAATATGATATAAAATTGTCTATTTTACCATCTATTAGTCGTTTTTAGAACACATAAACAACTAATATGATATAAAATTGTCTGGAATACTAGCACTATGTACCATATATATTAAATATTAGACTAATTTAATGAATTCATGGAATATCGGCTGCGGCTGGCAAAAAGAATGCTCTTTAACAAAAAAGGCAGCTTGATTGGTGCGGTTCTAGCTGTAACGATCGGAATTCTAGTTATTCACGTAAATTTTGTAATATTTCAGGGACTTTTTGATGCCATAGTCAGAGACATCAGTGATTACAGAAACGGCGACATTCTTGTAACTGATGATGCAGACTATATCGACAAATCAGACATGACGCTAATAAACTGGTTTGAAAGAATCCCGTTTGTCGAAGCGGCTACGCCGCGGCTTTCGTCGACGGCTGAAATGAACATGACAAAAAACGGCAGGATAATTGAACAGACCAGAGTTCCGCTAGTCGGCGTTGATCCACTCCATGATATTAGGGCATCTACCGTCCATGAAACCGTTTCAGAAGGCAGCTATGTCTTCTCAAGAAATTCCATTGTCTTGGGATCCAATGTGGCAGGGGATCTTGGAGGAGCACAGGTCGGTGAGAGTGTCAAAGTTCTCGTAGTTGATAGAAATGGCAAAGACGAGATAAGACGGTTTACCATCTCTGGAATTGCGACATCTCCAGGCGGTCAGGGGTTTGACTATTCTGCTGTTATCCACATTGATACACTTCGTGACATGTTGAAACGACCAGGTGATACGGAGTCATTTATGGTAAAGTTAAACGATCCCACAAAGGCACTTGAGGTAAAGGAATTCTTCTTACAGTCATTTCCAAACGATGATTTTCTTGCAGAAACCATAGAGGAATCAGCTGAGGAGCAGCTTGCCGGTTTTAGATCCGGCATTGCAATGATCAACATGATAGGCTACTTTGGAATGATGTCGTCGGCCTTTGCCATTGTTACGATACAGATGATGTTAGTCAATGGAAAAACCAGAGAGATCGGCGTCATGAGGGCAATTGGAGCCAGGAGAAAGGACATCCTGATAATTTTCATCTTCCAAGGAATGATAATTGGTGCAATCGGGGCAGGAGTGGGAACCGCGGCAGGGCTGGGCTATACGTTTTATGCAAAGGAGACAAAGATGTCATTTAACAACAGCCTACCTCTCGAAGTCAGCTACAACTGGGAGAAGATCATCCAAACAGCCCTTATCTCGTTTACACTGGCAATTATTGCGTCATTATACCCGTCCTATAGGGCGACTAAGCTATTACCTGTGGAGGCGATGAGAACTGTCTAAAGTACTTGAGATTAGTAATCTGACCAAGATTTACGGCAGGGGAGAAAACAAGGTTATGGCCCTTGATGATGCCACATTTTCAATCGAGCAGGGCCAGGTCGTCCTAATTGTCGGAAGTTCCGGTTCTGGCAAATCCACACTGCTTAACATGATCGGGCTGCTGGATCGTCCCACACATGGAAAGATCCTCATTGATGGAGTCGACACTACAACGCTTGATGACAATAAAATTTCTTCATTTAGAAATAAAAAACTGGGATTCATCTTTCAATTTTCCAATTTACTCAGTGATCTTTCGGTTTTAGAGAATGTGTTGTTGCCCAGACAGATTGCATCAACTAATGACTCTGCCCAGAAGGATGCCAGAGATCTGCTAAAGGCAGTCGGACTAGAAGATCAGATGTATAAACGGGCAAACAAGATTTCAGGCGGACAGGCTCAGCGGGCTGCAATTGCAAGAGGATTAATCAACAGCCCCTCTATTGTTCTGGCCGACGAGCCCACCGGAAATCTTGATTCGGTGACTTCAGATATAATAGTCCAACTGATGAAAAACATGGCAAAAAAACTTCATCAGACGTTTATCATAGTTACACATGAAAGAGAACACTTTGGCGATGTAGACAGGGTGATTACGATAAAAGACGGCAAGGCATTTGAAGGCGATCTGCCAGCAAAAGTGGGGGTCCTGGCATGATGAATCTCAAATTCCTGGTGCCGTTGTTTGTCATCGGACTTGGTCCAGCTGCATTTGATGATTCCCATGCACAGATTGTCTCTGGAGGTTTTGGCAACTCCCCCTTTGAGCGTGACTATGCTGATGTCAAATTTTTGGATGCGTACTTTGGTACATTAGATGAAAAAATCGAAGTCGACGCAGGAGACAGCAACGTCCCATTTACCGTAGTCCTTGCAAATGTTGGAACACAGGACATTACCGGAATCAGGGGTCAGTTATCGCTGCCATTTGGATTTTCTGCATCTGATGGTCCGGACTCGATAATTTATTCTGACAGTGACTCTAATTCCCTGGCAGGGGAGAATTTTCACCTGACATTTTTTGTCAATCTAGATAACAATGTCCAAATTCAGCTGTATCCTGGAACCGTCAAAGTTGATTATTCCAGATTTAGGGAATCCGGAGTTAGAACAACCTTTGCCAACTTTGATTTCAAAGTGACAGGCGACAGCATTATCAATGTAATGGCACTTGAACCGTTTCTTACATCTCTAAGGTCCAATGACGTGTTAATTAAAATTGCCAATGATGGCACCGCTCCGATCTCCGGCGTGGATATTGTTGCCAGCAACACCCAAACTGAGCTTGCATCTACATCCTCATCTACTACGAATTTGGAGAACGTCGTTATCTTGGAATCCAACTGGAATGTAGGTCATCTTGATCCCAAATCTACAAGAGAGATTGCCGCGACAATATACGTACCTGAATCATTAAAGGGGGATACTCTGAGACTTCCTTTATCCATTTCATATTATAATGCACACGGTGATCTATACGAGGTTTCAAAGATTGTGGACTTTTACGTCAAAGGACTCATTGATCTTCGTGTTTTCAACGTTGATGTGATTGAACTCTCCGGCATGCAAATGATAATTGGGGAAATAATTAATGAGGGAAACGAGGACGGATTGTTTGGTTTTGTATCCGTTGCACCACGTGAAAATTCCAATATAAAATCAAACACCCAGTTTATTGATGAAATTGAAGTGGATGCGCCGGTACCATTTAACGTTCCCATTGAATTTGATGGTGATCCAAGTTACGGTGAGCATGATATTACCATCACTGTAAGATACAAAGACAGCATTCGGGATGAGATCTTTCTGACCCATGATACGACCATCCTTCTCAACGAGCCATCAAATGATGATGATGAGGGCAATTCTGATCCGATGTTGCTAGTCATACCAGTTGTACTAGCAGCAGCTGTCGGGGTCTACATAATGCGCAGGCGTAAAAAAACTGCAATAGAGGCAAACTAGATTAAATTTAAAATCTAAAGCAGAAGAGAGAGAGGGATACACACACAATCTGGCCTACAGTTGTTTCTAAATTCATATAGATATCTGCCGTATCATGTTTGTTGGAGATACATAGAAAGCTGACAATTATTGGCGTGATCCTGCTGGCTGTAACATTTCTAATCAACTATAACCACCAGGTGGATCATTCCGGAATCGGATTTAATTATGCATATATTCCGGGGATTGCAATGCTGGCAGCTTTTTCCATCAGTTTTATCGTATTTACAAAAGACCGGCTGGGATCATCCTAGTCATTATATAATGAGAATCAAAAACCCGTGAGGTCAACTGGAACTCGGATGTTTTTCAACACCCAAAGACATGCGGCATCTGCAGACCGTAAGATTATAAGCAATCACAGGATCTTGCGATTATGCCCGGAGATGAGATCATGGTCCCAAAGGAATTAAGAGAATTCATGCTAGAAGATGCAGAGGAGACCTTCCTTGGACAAAAAAACGGGGCATTCAGACAGTATCGCTATGGTAATCTACACATTAGAGAATATGATGATAAATTTTTAATTCATACAGATAAAATTGATCCAAGAAAAGATCCCATCGGACATCTGATTCATGATGCACCCGAGGTTTTAATCGGTCTGGCATGTGCGATTTTTGGCAGTTCACAGGCTGTTAAAAAAATTGTCAATACAAAAAAATTACCGCTAACTTCCGGCATTATCTCATCGGTGATCTACGGGTATGTGGGATATCTCGCAACTAAAAAAATCAAAAGCTATCTAGGATGATATCATGTCCGTATCTAGAACCTTCCAAGTACTTGTTAAACTGCTGCCGTCAATTTTTGCATTACGTAAAGACAGAAAAACATGGATTCATCAGGAGAAAAGCGAGATTGATTCAGAACAATTTCGAAAAAACGCCAGAAAGGTACTTGACACGTTTATTTCACTAGGTCCCGTCTACATAAAATTAGGCCAGTGGCTTTCATCCCGGGCAGACATCCTGCCCCAGCCATATTTGGAGGAACTATCAAAGCTACAAGACAGTGTACCTGCGGCTCCCTTTGATCAGGTAAGACCCATAATTGAAAACGATCTTGGACCAATTGATGAAAAATTTGATGAAATAGACACCAATTCAATTTCCGGCGCTTCACTAGGACAGGTTTATCGCGGATCCATTTCCGGCCAGCAGATTGTCATCAAAGTAAAAAGACCCGGCATTGAAAAAATTGTAGCAGAAGATATCAAAGTTCTGAAAAAACTCCTTCCGCTGGCATTGAGATTCGTTGATCCAAATTTACGCTATTCGGCAAAAGCCATGCTCTCCCAATTTGTTGAAACCATCTACGAGGAAATGGATTATTCCATCGAATCCACAAATCTCAAAAAAATAAAAAAAGATATGGCCAGAGTCAAGAAGGTAATCATACCTTCGGTTTTTGATGATTTTTCCTCAAAAAACGTCCTTACAATGGAATACCTTCCGGGCATCAAAGTCACAAATGTGAGGGCACTTGATGAGAAGGGAATTGATAGGGAACAACTAGTCATTGATGTGCACAAGGTATTTTTTACCATGCTGCTAAAGTACTCGGTTTTTCATGCAGATCCCCATCCCGGAAATATCTCAATAACTGATGATGGAAAACTCATTTTATACGACTATGGAATGGTCGGACGCATAAATAATGAGACAAGATACAAGCTGATTCGGCTGTATCTTGCACTAGTTGAAAAAAACCCTCCCAGGGTAGTTAATGCCATGAGTGATCTGGGAATGCTTACTCCTGGCTACAACAGAACGGTAATTGAAAAGGGAATTGAACTCTCGATTCGTGCCATGCATGGAAACAGACCAGATGAAATGGAAGTGCAAAGTCTGATGGAGCTTGCAAATCAGACGATGAGCAAGTTCCCATTTGTATTGCCAAAGAACCTGGCTTTGTACATGAGAATGGCATCAATAATCGAGGGAATCTACAAGACACACAATGTGGATTTTAAATTTGTCAAGGTTTTAAAAAATATTTTACAGGAAGAAAATCTTATTCCACAAGCATACGTCGAAGAATTGAAAATCTCATTTGAAAATTTTTCAAAATCAATTGATTCTGTATTTCGACTGGCACCGGAGATGGAAAAATTTATGGATGAAACCAAGATACTAATGAAAAAAAGAAGGCCCATGATTTTAGTTGGCGGAAGTATCTTTGCCTCTGCGGTTTTTCTTGGTTCGGTATTTTTGTATCAGTCAAACGAGTCTCTTGGTCTGGGTGGAATAATCGCGTCTGGTTTGATAATGATATCTTCTGGACTCTTTAGAAAGTATTAGATCATTCTATTGCGATATTCTTTCCTTTTTTTGTTACAGGAATAATTAATGTAAGAATACCGTCTTCATACTTTGCAGATTTTATTTTCTCCTCCCCCTGTTTTACATCGATGGGAAGCCTGATTTTTTTATCAATTACGTTGGGTCTCTGATTTGAAATTAACGATTCTGATTCTTTTTCAGGTACTGTTTTTTGGGCCTTGATTGAAAGGATGTCTCCACATAAGGCAAGCTCGATATCTTTTTTGATAAATCCGGGGATATCAATTACGACCCTGAGCTCATCGTCATTTAGGTACATGTCAATTGGCGGCAGGACAAACTCGTAGAACTCTCTTGATTTGTTTCCAATCTCCTTGATTACATCCTTGACTAGTCCCATTTTGTTATTTACTCAATTTTTGGTTATAAACCTTGGTGGATTTAGATGCGTGTTTACGTCATTGGAGTTGTTTTTGTGATTTTCGATTTGTACAGAAATTCTGATTGTGTCTTGACACGACCCTCACCTCACGGCGGATCTGGCAGCATGCGGTAAAACACGCCACATGGATTGGCTGGGGGATTCCCTGCTTTTAGATCGGGCGGCAAATTCGCATAATTATCCAATTTATCCATTATTTGATGATACCAACATAGCAAAGCCCAACTTGATAGATTTTTAATCAATTACTCCCTCTGTTTTTATGACATGATAATCGTAATAGAGGGCGGAGATCAGGCAGGCAAGTTGACGCAGTCAACGCTACTGGAAAAGGCGCTCAAAAAAAGAAAGATAAAGACAAAATCATTCCATTTTCCTGATTACAAAACTCCCGTAGGAAAAGAGATTAGGCAGTATCTGGACGGCAAAAGAAAATTTCCCCCACAGGTAATTCACTGTCTTTTGGCGGCAAATAGATGGGAAAAACGTGATGAAATTTTATCTGCACAGGA
The DNA here is from genome assembly GCA_965218785.1 of Candidatus Nitrosopumilus sp. GTDB lineage: Archaea > Thermoproteota > Nitrososphaeria > Nitrososphaerales > Nitrosopumilaceae > Nitrosopumilus. Next base: position 1,896,162 of record OZ244650.1, on the reverse strand, counting down.
GAAAAACTCTGTTCTTATCATGAACCGTTACTATCACTCTAATCTTGTTTACGGTCTGGCAAACGGCATGAATCAAAAATGGCTTGAAAATCTTGATGTCGGTCTGCCAAAGGCCGATCTTGTAATCCTGCTTGATGTCACACAAAAGGAATCATTCCGCAGGCAGAAAACCCACAGGGACAAATTTGAAAAAAATAAGGAATTTTTAAGAAACATCTCCAAATTATACAAAAGAACTGCCACAAAAAAACATTGGAAGATAATTGATGCCTCAAAATCCAAACAGGAGATACACGAAGAAATTTTAAAAACATTCTCAAAGAAGATAGGGATATGAAAAAAAATTATCTAGATATAATTGATCCAATTCATGATTTTATCCGGGTCTACAGACATGAATTATCAATAATTGACAGTCCCATCTTTCAAAGATTAAGGAGGATCCGACAACTCTCCGGCGCCCATCTGACATATCCTGCGGCTCAGCACACAAGATTTGAGCATTCGTTGGGGGTCATGCATATTGCCAGTCTTGCAGGCCATGCATTAAATGAAAAAGGCATCATCAAATCAGACGAGATTGAAATTCTCAGATTGGCCGGTCTCCTGCATGATATCGGTCACGGACCATTCTCACATCTTTTTGAGGAAATAATACGCGGAAAAAAAATTTCACATGAGGATTTTGGCCGGGAACTTGTTTTAAAATCTGAAATTGGTGACAGCCTGTCAAAAAACGGTTTTGATAAAAAATTCGTTACAAAAATCGCCTTTGGGGATTCCAAACTACCATACATGAATGAGATAATATCCGGTGCGCTGAGTGCGGATATGATGGATTATCTGCTTCGAGACGGGTATTTCACGGGAGCAGAACATGCAAAAATCGACCACAAAAGAATCACGCAATCATTTGACGTACATCAGAAACGATTAGCCTTGGAGCGCTCTGCACTGTACTCTTTTGAATCCATGATGCATTCCAGATACCAGATGTTCAAGGCAGTATATTTCCACAAAACTGTAAGGGCAGCAGAAGTCATGTTGCTTGAGGCATTAAGACTCTCTGATGATGAATTTGGTTTTACCACTTTTAATATCGACGAATTTGTAAAACTCACTGATGAATCCATTTTATCAAGGCTCTCCTCATCTACATCCCCGAAACTAAAACGTGCCAGAGAATTTGTCCTGGATTATCAGAACAGAAGACTGCTAAAATGCGTATATGAGCGAATCCTGACTGGCAGGACCAATCTGAAAAAAACCCGCACTGAAGAACTCAGAACTGCCATTTCTAAAAAATCCAGAGTCGATGAAAATGAAATTTTCGTTGACAGTTCTGTTACATCCTCCATCTCCCTTACACCCTCCAAAAATGAATCAAAATCAATAATTTTGATTACACATGATAATGGACGATCCTCGGCACGCAAGATGCCAATATCTGAAATACCCCTAGTCTCTGCAATCTCTGGATTCATGAATATTCTTAGGGTTTATACCCATCAAAAGAACAGAAAAAAAGTTGAAATTGCCGTAAAATCAGTTATTGGTAATCTAAAATGAAAAAACGAATTGTCATCAAATTATCTGGAAGAATTTTTGGTACTGATAATGTGAAATCTCTCAAGGATTATGCCCAATTCCTAGTAAAAATCAGCAAAATTTGCCAGCCAATTGTTGTTGCCGGAGGCGGCACTATTGCGCGGCATTACATCTCCCATGCGAGATCTTCTGGTGCAGACGAGTCCACACTTGACGAACTTGGAATTGAAATCTCCAGACTCAACGCAAAATTATTGATCTATGCCTTGAAGAACAGGGCATACTCACATCCACCATCCACCTTACAAGAGGTCAGACATGCAGTAGATGATGGATTAATCGTCGTAACCGGGGGCCTGCATCCTGGTCAAAGTACGAATGGTACAGCTGCATTGATTGCCGAAAAGGTGCAAGCCGAACAGTTTCTTAACGCCACTGATGTTGACGGGGTTTATGACATGGATCCTAACAAATTCAAAAACGCAAAAAAATTCAAACGAATCGAATTAAAAAACCTGAAAAACATGCTGGTTCATGAGGATTCTGTTGCAGGAGGATATGACTTGATGGACATTGTTGCTCTGAAAATCATTGAACGCTCTAAAATCAAAACCAGAATTTTAAAGGCCACTCCAAAAATCATTGAAAAGGCCATTAGAGGCGGCAATGTAGGTACTGAAATCATTCTTCCAAAGTAACTACTCGGAAATTTTATCCTGAATTGTGGGTCTTGTCTCAGACCAAATCTGAATCTCTTTTCCTGAATATTCGGCAATTCCTGACTCTCTGAGTTTTTTAAAAATTGACATTGCATCTTCTTTTTTTACTGCCTTTGACTGGGCTTTTGTAAATCCGTCCTTATCAGTAATTATCACCACATGTCCGTCAGGAGAATTTATTACAGCAGTAAATTCCTCCTCTCCGATTGGTTGAAATTCCCCATCGACTTTTTTGGTAGTCAAAGTCAGCATTCCAAATCCGGCCGCTTCAAACATCTTCATCTGTGATTTGCCTGCCCTTCGTTTTCCTTCTTGTACTGCCTGAAAATATTGCATGATCTTTTCTATCTCTGATGATATAATAACTATCTCAACATTTAAGACATCTAATGATTGAACAAATATGTTGAATCCTAAAATCTTCATTGGTATCGCAACTGTTGCACTTGTGGCCATATTGGGTGGAATTCTTCTAACTGGTCCCTCGGTAATCATACCATCACAATACGAATCCTCTGATGCTCCAGGCATCATCAAGGCCAAACCCCTCAAAGTTGAATTGGATGATATCTTGGTTGCAAGAATTTCAGAACGGGCAGCCACGATTAACATTGCATTTAAGATCAGCAATCCCAATCCCGGTGCAGTAATCGTCCAAACAATGGATTATCAGTTGTTTGAGACAAATTATTCCAAATCCGAGCAAATCTCAGGCGGTCAGATTGGAAGCAGGCCTACGGGAATGGTGGAATTTGGTTCAAACTACTTTACCCTGCTTGGTAATAATTCCATCGTACTAAAGGACGTCATTTCACTGAAAAACTCTGGAAATACTCCCCAATTATGGGACGATCTTACAGACAATACCGCATCCTGGAGTGTCTCTGGTGACGTATTTTACAATCTAAGTTCCATGACTAGCGGTCAGGAAAATATCCTTCACTTTGAGTTTTTCAGATAGATTATAGTATCATAAAATTTCAAAATTGTGATAATTTATTTTCAGAAGAAAAATATTGACAAAGTTATAAAAGCCCGTAAAGAGGATTTTTATCAAATGGCAGAAGCAGGTATGGCCGCATTTGGCGCAGCAGCAGGAGTCGCAATTGCACTAGCAGTAGTGTGTTTCGCTCTTCGTGGTAAGGGACATCCCGAACCACTCGAATAAACAAAGGAATAATCCCCTTTCATATTTTTCATTTTTCTAATCTTTATTCCATATCGAATATTTTTGATAGAAACACCTGCTTGGTATTTTTCCTCTTTACAAAACATCTTTCATAATACTGACAATCAGAGCATTCTGATGACGGCTCTAAGATGGGTGTTTTCTTTTCCTTGAGAAGATCATTTAGTACCCTGATCCTTCTGATAAGCTCTTCGAACATCTTTTTGTCACGTGTCAATGAAAAACTTGTTTCATTTCTATCTCCTGTGATGTACACGATCATTCCATCGATTTTTCCATATATCCACATACACGCATTCAGATATAGAATATCATTGGCCAGGGGATTTTCCAATTTATCAGACGTTGATCTAAATAAGATGATGTAATCATCGACTATCATGTCTGCATGTCCCCTCAGCTTGATGTCTTCAATTGCAAACTCTTTTGGTTCGCTTCCATACTGTAACTTTCTTAGCAGTCCTGAGAGAAGATCATTAAATCCCCTCCTCTCAATTTCGGTGGGATCCACCCTGTCAAAATATGAGCGTCTTAGACACTGGGTCACCTCTTTGAGATGAATGGTCTGAACATCCTTGGAATCTATCTCAACTTCCAATTCCCTTCCTAGGGAGTCAATTGAATTTTTAATAATACTTCGAAAATCCCTATCGCCCATCATGGTAAATCATCTCACAACTAGATCAATATAGGTTAATTCATGATTCTGTCCAGACGCCTTGAAATCCTGCCTGAAAATGCAAGCATGAGAAAATGAATTCCAAATCCCAGGACCGCCCCGACGAGCAGATCTCCGGTTCCATAGTAAATCCCCAAAAATACCCCAAGTGACGGCAGAGCAAAAATCAGTGCCATACAAATACTGACCCAATTTGTCAGAACGTTAATTGGCGCTTTAGTTTTTTCTGGCGGAGTTTTATCCATGTTTTATCAGTTATTCTGTCTCTAAAATCAATTTTGACATTGTAGTTTCTGTTGGTATTTTCTGTTCGACTGCATAGGCGATTGCTGCGAGATTTCTTACCTCGTATGCAGTTAGTTTTGTAATTCCTACCGTTGTTGCCAAACTGAACATTTTTGTAAAAGAGTTCAGTGATGCCTGATAAATCGCTATTTCAAAAGCCCGCTCAAACTCTGCTATGGCATCCAATTCATTTTCAACCTGGGGTGGAACCAAACCCCTGTATTTGGTATTGGAAAGCTCGTTGAACGCATCCCTTATTGTTGCTGCCGACATCATTCTTCCTAGCAGATCCTTTGCAGCCGGGGACTGGATCACGATCAAATCCTGAATTTGCTGCTCATCTAATCCCCAGAATTTTCCCCTAATCACACTAAGAATATTGTAAAAATCAATATCCATTCCAACTAACTTGCCTGCATCAATATCTCCTGATTTTAATGCCTTTACAAGACGTGAATACAAGATTTTATCAAAATACGTATCAAAGATCTGAAGATTCTTCTTGTCTGCATACAAAGCCGCGGCCTTGGCAATCTCTTCTCCAAACTCTGTCTGGCTCAAATTTGCCACTGCCTCTTCTAGATCTTTTGCAACAAGTGCCTTGAGAACCACATCCCTTTGTTTGATTAGCTCCTCGGCATGAAGATTAATGTGGGATTCAATCTCTTTTTGGGATTTTTCTAAAACCTTTCCTTTTAGAATCTGTTTCAGGTTGGAGATGATGAATTTCAAATAATATGCATCCATGATTCCACCACCTGCGGTTTTGCCTATGCTGTAATGAACGTCTGCCAGGGAGCTTCTGAGGGCAGATTCAATGCCGTGGGACGTGTAGGGTTTTTCCACATCTGATACTGCATCCCCATAAACGGTATTTTTGATTCTAGTCATTAATTCATCTAGATCCCTTGATTCTGCCAAAGTTTGAAAATCTGCTTTTTTTAGTAGTTTTCCTCTTTTGCTGTATGACTTTACAGATGCATAGACGTTTTTAGATCCACCCATTTTGACTGTTCTCAATGAATAACTGATTTTAATGTTTGGCGTTATCCTGCGTTTATCCGGTTATTTTATTGAGGACTTTTATGACGCCCTCTTTTTCCTGCCTTGATAGTTCTAAAAATGCCTCTAAAACCTCCTTTTGAATCCCAAATGAATCGTCAGAAAACTCGCTGAATTTTGAGAGTTCAAAAGGAAGAAGATCCTTGATTTTTTGATCACAAAAAGCCTTGACATATTTTTGAAAAATTAAATGTGTAAAGTTGGGACATTTCTTTAAAAGACTGGAGAGAATCTTTTCAAACTCTTTTTCAACAGGGTCAGACTCTGAGAAAAATTCGTTAAATAATTTTTCCCTGTTTTTATCCTCGCTAATTGATAATGCGATCAGAACACCCTTCTTGGTTAGATTATAGTATGGAATTCCTTTTTCTTGAAGAGCTTTTGGACCTCTTTTTAGGGGCAATCTTCCCTTCTCCTCTGCGATCTCCATGGGAAGTAAAATTTTGTCCATATCGCGGAATATGCCTGAATAGATGTTCTTCCAAGTCGTTCCCTGTTTTTTTGCCATTCTTTGAGAGATCCCAGTCCTGGTTCTTTCTGCAGGATTGGCATTACTGGCAAGTATGGTAATAATTGCCCGCTGCCTGACTGCTTCTCCTGTCAGATGATCGCCCTTGGTCTTGAACGTATCAAAAATTGCTAATCTGTTGGCCTCCCTCACTTTCATTGGATTCTCCATGACTTTATTTTCATATTCTATGTTAATATCAGAATATACTAAAATATAACAATTTACTTTTTTCCAAATTTTAGTATCTCATACCCTTAAATAAGTTCCAAATTCGATTAATTTAATGAATTCTAGGAACCATAAGTATGCTCTATTACTTGTGGTCGCAGTATCCATTACAGCAACTGGTGCAATGTCTCAGGCATTTGCACAAAGTGTTGAAGATGGTATGGATGGATATGTCAAAGGAACCAGTGGAATTTACACTGGAAATCCTAACGAATGCTGGTACTCTGTTGATGATGATGGTAACATCATCACTGATGCAGACGGCGGCGTCATGCTGGATCAAGGCACAATATTGCCTTGCCCTATAAATCAGGGCGATACAGCATGGATGCTGACTGCAACATCACTGGTACTCTTCATGACTCCTGGCGTTGCATTCTTTTATGGCGGATTAGCCAGATCAAAGAATGTTGTCAATGTACTTGGCATGACCCTAATGGTAATGGGTCTAATGTCAGTACAATGGGTCCTATGGGGATACTCACTGGCATTTGGTGGCGTTGATTCTGATGCAAACCAATTCATGGGAAATCTCGATTATGTCGGATTTAACATGGTATCACCGTACGCACCATTAGGTGAAGCCGGCGCATGTAGCGATACATGGTCTGCAGCTTATCAGATGAGTGCTATGGATGATGGTAAACTTTGCAGCCAAGGTTGGCCGGGTACTATACCTCACCAACTGTTTGCAATGTTCCAAGCAACTTTCGCAATCATTACACCAGCACTAATCATTGGTGGTCTGATTGACAGAATCAAATTCAGCGCAATAGTCATATTCGTACTTCTATGGGGAACCCTCGTTTATGATCCAATAGCACATTGGGTCTGGGGAGGCGGACCAATAGGAGGAGGTGGACTCGACATTGATCCAGATCTATCTCCGACCTTCGCATTAGACTTTGCTGGTGGTACTGTAGTACACATTTCTTCAGGATTCGCTGCATTGGCAGGAGCCCTAGTCCTTGGCAGAAGACTTGGATACGGCAAAGTGCCAATGGAACCACACAACATTCCATTTGTAGTTCTCGGAGCTTCAATACTCTGGTTCGGATGGTTTGGTTTCAACGCAGGAAGTGAAGCAATGGTAGACGGCATTACCGTCAGCGCATGGACTGTTACAAATACCGCAACCGGTATGGCTGTTATAACTTGGGTCTTGATGTCATGGGCACATACAGGAAAGCCAAGTGTAGTAGGAGCCGCATCAGGTGCAGTAGCGGGATTGGTAGCAATTACTCCAGCTTCAGGCTGGGTAGGTCCAATGGCGTCGATTATAATTGGTATTGCAGCTGGTACAGTTTGTTATGCAGCAATCGCCTTCAAGAGTGCACGCAAATGGGATGACGCCTTAGATGTATGGGGAATACACGGAATAGGCGGTTTGACCGGTGCAATTTTGACTGGTACACTAGCTAGTCCGCACATTTGGGATACCGGAGACGGTATTGGTGCATGGACTGGTACTGCAGAAGGAATGGAACAGCAGGCAATCAACATCATGGCAGCCGGCATAACTGTAGGCTATGCCTTTGGTGTTACCATTATAATCTTCAAGGTAATGGATGCCGTATGGCCTGGCGGAATCAGAGTCACTCCTAAAGAAGAGGAGATTGGCATTGATTTGGCTCAGCATGGCGAAAGAGCATACGTTAACGAATAGAAAAACACACACCCCTTTCTTTTCTTTTTATTTTTCAATACAAACCAATTTAGATTTGATCAATTTACAAAAACCATGCTGATTTCTACAACTGATCTGAATTCAATCCTGGATGACGATTCAAATACCTTGATTATTGACACCCGTTCCTTCAAGGAATATTCCGAGGAACACATTCCAGGTGCTGTAAATTTAGATCTGTTTGCATTTCACTGGATAGATACGACAAGGGAGGGGATGGAAAATTTTAACAGGCAAGCTGAGATGCTCTTCTCATTTGCCGGAGTAACTTTTGAAGATAAGGTCGTCTTTTATGACGGTGTTTCTGGCATGCTGTCTGCAAGAGGACTTTGGATGCTGCGATACTTTTCGCATCCGGATGCATCCGTTTTAGACGGCGGTATGAGAAAATGGAAGAAAGAGAACCTGCCGACTGAGACAAAATCCAATCCCTTCCGGCCCTCAAAGTTCTCTGGAAGAGTCAATCCTGAAATTATTACCGGCTACGAGCATGTTCTGGAAAATCTTGATACCCTGAAAATTATTGACGCCCGATCCCGGGGGGAATATGACGGAACTACAACAAGGGCGGCCCGGACAGGACATATTCCAAAAGCTATCAATGTTGATTGGAATCTCAATATCAGTGATGATGGCACCTTCAAGTCAGATGATGAATTATCCCGGCTCTATCAGATTCCAAAGGATTCTGAGATTGTAGTTTATTGCCAGGGGGCATACCGTGCCGCCAATTCATTTTTGGCATTAAAGAAACTCGGATTTGAGAACGTCCGGGTATATCTGGGATCCTGGGGCGAATGGGGAAACAAGCTGGATCTGCCCGTAGAAAAATAATCACTTGCTGATTTTATTGGTATTACGGGGCAATTACTGTTATGCCAAAAATGGCAAAACCAAGCATGATGACTGCCGGAATTGTGGTGATTATTGCTTCTTTTGACATGATCTTTTTTGCACCTACTTTTTCCTGTCCTTCCACGAATAAGAGTTGTAAACCATTTCTGGCACCAGCTGTTTGAATGGCTGGGAACCGCCATCATACCACTTTGTAAAGAACTCGTAGAGGTGAAGCCTTAGGGACTGGATGTAGACAATCAGACCTTCAATCATCATGATTCCTATCTGTCCTCCGACAATTAGTACAAGGGATTGCGGCGCATCTAGTCCTCCAAGGGATTCATAGGCCTTGTTAACTGTGAGTAATAACGCGGCATGCACAAGCAGCATGATTCCTATCCTGGCATAACTGATTGTATGTGCAAGACACTCGATGGTCTTTCCAAGGAAGACTTCCATGATTACACTTACCATGTCTCCGCCGTCATCTGGGTGTTTCTTGTTGTGTTTTATTCCACCAATTATCATCAACGCAGCACATGCGATAACAATGATTACTGAGACTCTGACGACTATCCATACGACTGCCCAGTCTCCAACTAGTACTGTGATCCAGGGAACTGCCTCCGTGTGAACCTTGGAATACATGTTTATGACATCATATCCTGAACCAATCGCCCCCATCATCACTCCGAAAACACCCAACCACATGAACATGTTTGGAATGGCCTCGAAGATCAGAGTGTCCCTGTCTCCCCTCTTCCAGTAATTGTGGATGCGTAAAATAAAGGCCCATCCCAGATGGATGACTCCGATGAAGATTGAAACTTTGAGAATCATAATTACCTGATCAAATGTCAGTTCTGCTACGGTGATGGCGCCTATCAGCCACGATATGGAATGAAGCGGCCCGCCTTCATGCAGTAACGCCTCTAGTCCTGCCAAGTGATCCAGATGGAATCCAAACGCCTCGCCCTGGAAAACCCCGGCAACAGCACCTGCCGCGCCAGATATTGCCAGCAGCATCCCCCATCTTGAGAGTGTTCCCTGTCCCTTGAATTTGAACAATAAACCCAATCCCATCAACAACAACCCGTGACCTACATCTGCAAACATTAATCCGTAAAATATCGGCCACATTAGCGCAATCATCCATGTGGGATCAAATTCCCCACGCCTTGGAATTCCCTGACTCTGTGTAATTACTTCAAACGTTCTAACCCATCTGGGATTATCCAGGCAAACGGGAAGACTGGAAAGAATCTTTGGATCCGTTATTTCTTCGGTAATTGACGTCCATTGATTTGTTACTTGTTTGAATTTATCCTCCATTTTTTTTGGAATGTATCCCTGTATTACCGCAAAATTTTTCGTACCACCTGGCTTGCGTAATGTCTCAAGAACATCTTTTGCCACCAATGCGTTTTCATGCATTGCCAGAATTTCACCACGGATTTTTTTTGTAATTCCAGCCAGCTCTTTTGAAAGGGATTTCTTCTTTTCTGTTAGTTCCTTGATCTTTGATTCTGCCAAGGCAAACGCCTCGTTTGGTATCTGGGGAAATTCCTTGGGTATGCTAAATGGATTGGAATTAAGGGCCCGCATGATCTTGAGAATTTTGTCAGAATCATCGATATCGGAAATTATTATTACTGCTGATTTTTCCTTGGATTCCAGATCATATTTGTAAATTGGCATGCCTTGCAGCGAGCGCTCAATTTCTTCATAATCTGAGGAATTGATGACAAATAGATTTGTATAAAAATACCTCATGGAACCAAAACCAGCAAGATCAACTTTTAGCTTGTTTGCGACCTGCAGCGTCTCTTTTAACGATTTGAATTCCTCTAAAGAGTGACTTACTTTTGCATTTTCCTCCAATACCTTGGCCGCATTAGTGACTGATTCTGGAGTCTTTTCAAGCTCTGCAACTAGACCCTCAATTTCATCAATATCATAATTCTTCCTTTTTAAGACTGTACCCTTGAAAAGAATCTCCATTATACCAACACGCAGGGGAATATTCAGTCCTTTGATGACATCCTCGATGAATTGGTGTGTTTTTTGGGCCCGTAAAAGAAGATCATCGATTTCAGGCGTAACTGTCTCATTTTCCATCTCCATTTTGTGAAACCATTCAAATTCAGTCAGACGTGATATGGCTTTTGGCGACTCGTTTCTTGGTAGTATAACACTGCCCATCAAAAGTTCTGCAACAGTCACATTTCAAACGAAAGATATTACATTATAATATCTTTCGAGTCCAACATAATATTGAAGACCTGAAAATGGTTCTTCTCCAAATCACTGCTCAATTTTTATATTCCTAAAATTCAAAATTTTCATTGAGGATTCCCAAATATCAAGTCCTGCTGGGTGTTGTCTTGTTCTTTGTCATAGTATCTGGTGTTGGAACTGTATACTCTCAAGGTGACAGTATTCCCGCATGGGTAAAGGGTATTGCCGCATTTTGGGTAGAAGACAGCATAACTGATTCGGAATTTATAGAATCATTGGAATTCCTAATCAATTCAGATATTATTCAAGTTGGGGATTCACAAAAGATTCATGAACTGGAAACTCAGATAAGTAAATTGGAAAGAGAATCTAGAGAACAGCAAAATCGTATTTTGGAATTAGAACTAAAAGAAGAAGAAATGATGAAGCAAGAAGAAATGATGATGGAACAAGAGGAAATGATGGAACAGGAGGAAATGATGATGGAAGAAGAGATGATGATGGAAGAGGAAGAAATGATGGAACAGGAGGAAATGATGATGGAAGAGGAGATGATGATGAAAGAGGAAATGATGATGGAACAAGAAGAAATGATGGAACAGGAGGAAATGACGATGGAAGAACCAACAATGTCATATGCAGGACAATTCATAGGTGCTAATGATGGAATTCATCATGCAGAAGGAGACGCATACACCATTCCACTAGAAGATGGAAGTAACGTACTAAGATTAGAAAACTTTTTGTCTACCAACGGTCCGGACCTATTTGTCTACTTGTCAACAGATGACAGAGCATCAGAATTTATCAATCTGGGAGATCTAAAAGCAAACCGCGGAAATCAAAATTATGACATTCCAGAAGGTACTGATCTTGACAAGTACAACAAGGTCTTGATTTGGTGCAAAGCATTTAGTGTCCTATTTGGCAGTGCAGAATTATCCTCCTGAGATTTTCTCAATTCTCAAGGAATTTTTTATATCTAATACAAATACCACACAATCCGTGCTTGCGACAATAATTGTTTTACCGGTTTTTTCAATTCCTGAATAGGATAAATCCCTACAATGCCATTTTTTTGTTATGGCGCTTCCATCAAGTTAATTACGTCTTTTTTCTGTTTGAAATGAAATTCCTCCAACGATATGCTGTTTCCGCTCTAATCCTCCCGATATGCTATGACCTCTTGTATGTATTCATAACAAACTTTGGGTTGTGTAATGAGAGATCATCTTCATTACCTGTTTTTCTCAGTTTCTGATGTATCCTGATATCAGATCAGTATTTTGCGCCAGAACCGCCAGAATGGTTCAATCCTGAGATCTCTAAGATTACACAAAACCCCGAATCCAAATCTGAATTGTGGTTTTAGAACATCCCAATCAGTCCCAAACATTAAAATCTATTATTAAATAATCGCCACATATTGGCAAATTTGGCATTAGAACAAGCTATAGATAAAATTCTAAAGAAAACGGAGCATGAGTTCCTCACCGATCTCGAAAATTCAGGCTCAAATTCCAGAAAAACACTAGATGACGCACTCTCCAAGCTAGAGCAGGAATATGACAAGATTATCTCAAATGGAAACAAAGAGGCCGATAAAATCGAAAAACAGATCATTGGCAGCTCCGATCTGGAGGCTAGAAACAAGGAACTGATGGTATTAGAGGAGGCAGTTGACAGGGTCTTTTCAAAGGCATTGGATCAAATTAAAAGCGAAGATCATTCGGGTCTGATTAAGACCCTGTTAGATGAATCAACTAAAATCTTGGAAACATCCAAAATAACCGTTTTTACAAATGCCAAGGACAGAAATGCAGTCCAATCAGCATTATCCAAATTCCCCGAAGCAGAGTTGTCGTCTGAAACAATTGACTGCATCGGCGGAGTTGTTGTAAAATCCAAAGACGGTGCAATGACATTTGATAATACCATTGATGCGAGAATTGAACGCATGAAGCCTTTAATAAGGAAGGCAATTGCATCCAAGTTCGGAGTGGGAAATTAGTATGGCAGCTCAAGGTAGAATTGTTTGGGTAAGCGGCCCGGCAGTAAGAGCAGACGGTATGTCTGATGCAAAAATGTATGAAACTGTAACCGTTGGCAATTCCAAACTAGTAGGCGAGGTAATTCGATTAACCGGTGATGTGGCATTTGTTCAGGTTTATGAATCAACGAGCGGATTAAAGCCAGGCGAGCCCGTAGTTGGTACCGGAAATCCACTTAGTGTATTGTTAGGTCCTGGAATCATCGGACAGCTTTACGATGGAATTCAAAGACCACTAAGGGAACTATCCAAGGCATCCGGTTCATTCATCGGAAGAGGTATTGTTACAACTCCGGTGGATATGACCAAGAAATATCACTTTGTTCCAACGGTAAATAACGGCGATCAAGTTTCTGCAGGAAACGTAATTGGAACCGTTCAAGAAACCGATCTTATCGAGCACTCTATCATGGTTCCACCGGATCATCCAGGTGGAAAACTTTCAAACATTGTATCTGAAGGAGATTATGATTTAGAAACTGTTTTGGCAACAACAGAAAACGAGGGTCAAAAAATTGAACTTAAAATGTATCACAGATGGCCTGTTAGAAAACCCCGTCCATACAAGAACCGATACGATCCTACGATTCCATTACTTACGGGTCAACGTGTTATAGACACATTTTTCCCAATTGCAAAAGGCGGAACCGGTTCAATTCCAGGGGCATTTGGAACAGGAAAGACCGTTACATTGCACCAAATTGCAAAATGGGCAGATTCACAAGTTGTTGTCTACATTGGCTGCGGTGAGAGGGGAAACGAGATGACTGAAGTATTAGTTGAATTCCCACATCTTAAAGATCCACGTAGTGGAAAACCACTTATGGACAGAACCGTACTTGTCGCAAACACTAGTAACATGCCAGTGGCGGCAAGAGAGGCAAGTATCTACACCGGCGTAACAATTGCAGAATACTACAGAGACATGGGCAAAGACGTTGTACTTGTAGCAGATTCCACAAGCAGATGGGCCGAGGCACTCAGAGAAATGAGCGGCAGATTAGAAGAAATGCCCGCAGAAGAGGGATATCCATCATATCTTGCGTCAAGACTGGCAGAATTTTATGAAAGGGCAGGCCGTGTAAGGGCGACAGGCAGTCCGGACCGCGACGGCTCAGTTACCCTGGTGGGTGCTGTATCTCCATCAGGCGGCGACTTTACAGAGCCGGTGACAACTCATACAATGAGATTTATCAAAACTTTCTGGGCCTTGGATGCAAAACTGGCATACTCTAGACATTACCCATCAATCAACTGGATGAACAGCTATTCTGGTTATCTTGCCGACATTGCAAAATGGTGGAGCGAGAACATCAGTGAGGACTGGCTGAGTCTTAGAAGTGAGGCATATGGAGTCTTACAAAGAGAAGACACACTAAAAGAAATTGTCAGACTCTTAGGTCCTGAAGCACTGCCTGATGAGGAAAAATTAATTCTTGAAGTTGCAAGAATGATCAAGATTGGTCTTTTACAACAAAACTCATTTGATGATGTCGATACTTATTGCAGTCCAGAAAAACAATACAAACTATTGAAACTACTAGTTGACTTTTACAGAAAGGGCAAGCAAGCACTAAAGGAAGGTGCGACACTATCTGATATTCGTGAAATGTCCATCGTCTCTTCAATTCTCAAGGCAAGAATGGACATCAAAGATGACGAGGTTTCCAAACTTGACCAGTTGCAAACTGACATGCAAGAACAATTCAAATCAATTACCGGAGTGAAAGTATCAAATTGACCACAAAAGGCGGGGTTCAATACAGCAAGATTGCAGAAATCAAGGGACCGCTGGTAATTGTTGATGATGTTGAAAATGCCGCATTTGACGAACTTGTAGAAATCGAGACCAATGAAGGTGAAAGACGGCTGGGCAAGGTCCTCGAAGTAGGAAATGGCAAGGCAATCGTCCAAGTCTTTGAGGGAACCACCGGACTATCCATCTCTGGAACTAATGCAAAATTTGTCGGCAAAGTCATGGAGATGCCGGTATCAAAGGAGGTACTTGGCAGAGTCTTTGATGGATTGGGAAGACCAAAAGACGGACTGCCAGATCCAATCGCTGATCAATTCATCGACATTAATGGCGAACCCATGAACCCTGAACAACGTGAATATCCTAAGGACTTTATTCAGACCGGAGTTTCTGTAATTGACGGAATGATCACACTAGTCAGGGGACAGAAACTTCCAATATTTTCCGGTTCTGGCATGTCGCACAACCTTCTGGCAGCACAAATTGCAAGACAGGCAAGCGTCGTTGGTACTGATGATGACTTTGCCGTGGTGTTTGCAGCAATCGGCGTGCAGTACAGCGAGGCAGAATATTTCAAACGCAGCCTCGAAGAATCAGGCGCACTAAAAAGAAGCGTTCTGTTCCTTAACACGGCAGATGATCCTGCAATTGAAAGAATTATCACTCCCCGTGTGGCACTGACTGTGGCAGAATATCTGGCATTTGAGTTGGGAATGCACGTTCTAGTTATACTAACTGACATGACAAACTATGCAGAAGCACTCCGAGAGATTAGTGCCGCAAGAGAAGAGGTTCCAGGAAGAAAGGGATATCCAGGCTATCTTTACACCGATCTTTCAACAATCTATGAAAGAGCAGGCAAGCTAAACGGAAGAAAAGGCAGTGTCACCCAAGTTCCAATTCTATCAATGCCATCTGATGATATTACACATCCAATCCCGGATCTTACCGGCTACATTACAGAAGGACAGGTAGTGCTTGGCAGGGACCTGTTCAGACAGGGAGTTTACCCGCCAGTCAACATTCTGATGAGTCTTAGCAGACTGATGAAGGACGGAATCGGCAAAGGAAGTACCAGAGAAGATCACAGTGAAATATCCAATCAGGTTTATGATGCATATTCTAGGGCACAGGAAGTAAGGGCACTGGCAGGAATTGTCGGTAAAGCCGGACTGACTGAGATTGATTTGAAATACATGGATGTCGGTGATGTCTTTGAAAAGGAATTCCTCACACAAGCTACAGATGAGAATAGAACCATTGAAGAAACACTCGGTGTTTTATGGAAGATTGTCTCCAAACTTCCAAGAAACGAGATTACCAAAATCAAAGACAAGTTCATAGATCAGTATTATCAGGAAAAGTAGTAAAATGTCATTTGGACAAAATGTTGCAGCCACAAAGATTGAACTCTTAAAATATAAAAAATCCAGCCAGGTCGCCGTAATGGTCCAGAAAATCCTAGATGACAAACGCAAGGTTCTCTTGAAGAACATCGAGGAGATGATTGAAGAGGCATCCAAGGCAAGGGGGGGAATCTGGGATCCCCTGCAGGATATCTACAAATCAGTCAATGAGGCATATCTGGCCCTGGGCTCTGACACAGTTGATTCTGTTGCCGAATCCACCCCGCCTGTAATGGAGGTGGATGTTAACATACGCAGGGTCGTTGATGTAAAAATTCCGGCATTATCTGTTACAGAAAAAGATGAAAAATCAATGCCCTACGGATTTGCCGATACGAACTCGTCAATTGATAGGGCCGCAAAACAAATCAAGGAACTGCTTCCAAAAATTTGCAAGGCAGCAGAATATGAAAATTCTATCTTTAGTCTTGCAAAAGCATTAGAAAAGACCCAAAAACTGCTAAATGCGCTTGAAAATGTAATTATTCCCCAATATCAGCAAAAAATTCGATTCATTCTTGCCACTCTTGAGGAAAGAGAGAGGGAGGAATTCGCAAAGTTAAAAAAAGTGAAGGCAAAGATGGAAAGTAGGAAATAATGGCAAAAGAAGAAATCAAAAAATTACTGCAAAGTTCTAAAAACGAACTAGACAAGGATCAGATGAACTTTACAGAATCCATCCGAAACGATTTACAATCATTCAAAAAGAAAACACTTGATCAAATTTAGTGTTTGAACGTCATCATGATTTAAATATGGAACTATAAGGAATCCAAACACAGATGAAACCTATAGTTTTATTGTTAACAGTAGCGGCCATTACACTAGTAGCTTCCGGTCTTACAGATATGGCATATGCTGCCGAGGAAGGAGAGACTGGTGGCATGTCTGATGGTTCCAAGTTAATTGGTGCTGGTATAGCATTTGGTGTTGCCGCAGGCGGTGCCGGTGTTGGTTTAGGTCAGGTAGGTGCGGCAGGTCTTGCAGTAATTAGTGAGAATCCCGCATTACAGTCCAAAGTATTCATCTTTGTAGGAATGGTAGAATCAATTGCCATCTATGGTATAGTCATGATGTTTATCATCTTGGGACAATAAACCAGTTCTTTTTCAAATTTTTCATTTAATTATATTTTAACTTGTCAACATCCAAAACTCTTGCGCAGTACCTGCATTTGAGCACCCTTCCTTCCCTGTCAACTACATCCATTACAGATTCGATGTGTTCAGTACTGTTTGTGATGCAATCCGGATTTGAGCATCGAAATATCCTGTCTATTTCGTTTGGTAGTGACACCCTTCTTTTCTCAACAAGCTTGTAGTCTTTTATCATGTTGATAGTCGCCTTTGGGACAATTACTGCAAGCTTGTTTGTATCATCGTCTTTTAGGAACTTGTTCTCAACCTTTATGATGTCTTTTTTCTTGAATTTACCGCTTGGAACATTCAGGGCTATGGTAATCAGGCTTCCATCCTTTCCGTCAATTCTCAGCGCGTTGAGCACCTGAAGACCCTTGCCCTCGTCAATATGGTCAATTACAGTACCTTCCTTGATTCGTCGAACCATGAGTTCGGACTGCTCCATCAGAATACTTTGTATAGTCTCTTGTATATATCATTGAAAGAGTGAACGAATTTCATCAGAAAGATATTATCTCGATTAAGGATTATAACAAGGAGCAGTTCGAAAAAATTTTTTCATCAACTGAGAAGATGATGCAGATGAGCCCTGCTGACAGAAGGGAGATCTGCAGGGGAAGAACATTGGGATACCTGTTTTATGAGCCAAGTACCAGGACCCGCCTTAGCTTTGATGCGGCCATGGCATCAGTTGGTGGAAACTCGCTGGGAATTGCCGACATGTCATCCTCATCGACCCAGAAAGGTGAGAGTCTTGCAGATACCGTTCGCATCATGTCCATCTATTCGGACATTCTTGTTTTACGACATCCACTGGATGGTTCTAGTAGATTTGCAGCCGAAGTTTCAGACAAACCTGTAATTAATGCGGGCAGTGGTACGGAGGAGCATCCAACACAGGCAATTCAAGACCTGTTTACAATTAAAAAAGAAAAGAAAAAGATTGACGGACTAAAGATTGGAATTGTCGGGGATCTAAAATACGGGCGGACTGTTTATTCCCTGTTGTACGGACTGGGAAACTATGACGTTGATGTCCATTTAATCTCTCCAGAGTCCCTTAGGATACGTTCTGATTCAATTTATGAAATCAAAAAGAGGTTGGATTTTACCGAATCAACTAACATTGAAGAACACATTGATGACCTTGACGTTCTTTATGTAACAAGAATACAAAAGGAGAGATTCCCCGATGAAGAGGAATATCTCAAAGTAAAGGGCAGTTACATCGTAGGACTGGATTTGTTAAAACAGATGAAAGATGATTCCATAATCTTGCATCCGCTGCCAAGAATAGATGAAATCTCAACTGATGTTGATAGTACAAAAAATGCCAAATATTTCAAACAGGCCGAATATGGAAAACATACACGTGCGGCCCTTCTAGGCCTGATCCTCAATGAAAACGGATTCTAGTTGTCTTAATCCGTATTCCATATATCTGGAGACATTTCAATATGGTTGTTGTCACAGACAAAAATAATTCCTGTATTTCCCCTGGATTTGGTTTTATTTCCCAGACAGGAACTCCCACTTCGAATATTCGAGCCCCGTTACAAGCAGCTAGTTGATGATTGCATGCTAGGTGACGGTCAATTCGGAGTGTGCCTGATTGATGAACAAAACTCCGTTAATGGCTGGAACTCTCCCAGACTGGTTGGAACGATTGTTAAAATCACAAAATGTAAAGATCTCCAACTTGATGGATTGCAATTACACATTGAAACACTGGGCAGAAACTCGTTTAAAATTAAAAAGATCATTGCCCCATCAATTCCCCAGCCTGTAAATTACGATCCACTTTCGGTGGAGGGACATCAAGAAATATCCGACATGCATGAAAAAATTGGAACAGAGGAAAAGCTGTACATCCGGGCTGAGGTTGAAATGATTCCAGAAATTGATCAAAGTATTTCACTAGAACAATGGGAAGAACTAGTTGCATTGTGGAAGGACAAAATCATTGCCCAGACACTGCCAGAGGTTGTTGAACCTCATGCACTAGATCACGTCTTGGAACAATACTATCTTACGACTGATACGCCTACAATTGATTATGTCTATTCACTATCCTCACTTGGTGCAAAGGTTCCAGACGATCTTCAGCCTATCTTGGAATCCACATCAATGAAAGATTTAATTCAGAACGTAAGAGAATTATTAACAGTGAGATAGTTGGAGATGAGATGAAAAAATGT
Source organism: Candidatus Nitrosopumilus sp. (assembly GCA_965218785.1). Classification (GTDB taxonomy): domain Archaea; phylum Thermoproteota; class Nitrososphaeria; order Nitrososphaerales; family Nitrosopumilaceae; genus Nitrosopumilus. The sequence goes on along the minus strand of OZ244650.1, from coordinate 1,876,630 downwards.
TGTTATTAATAAAACTTGGAGTATTTGCACTGGCCATCGGTTTGTTGTTTCCGGCAGGCAGTGCTTACGGTCACGGGTTGGGAATTGACACCATCCCGTCAATTGATATTCAGGGAAAGGATATCACAATCTCAGTTGAGATGCCGTTATATTTTGAAAACGATCAAGAGCAGATCACAATTACTGCAATTGAGGATAAAACCCAGGAAAACGCAAAAAATGTTACGTTTCTGATTGGATTATTCCACAATGGTGAGATGATTTTTAGAAATTATTTCTTTACAGATAACGGCGTGCTGCCTATTAAGATAATGCCAAACCAGGAATTTGATAATCTTGTGATTAACGGGGAGCAGGATTCCCTGCTTGGTGCCTGGCATGGAACAGAATCAAACCCCATTGAAATTGCCGGTCCGCTTTTTAGTGCGGGTGGGTTGTATACCTTTGAAATCGAGGTACGAACCATAGATGAACCAACCAACATCATAGAGAATTCTGGAACATATAATGCTGATTTGAGCGTAATTGAGACTACTTTTCATACCCAAAAGGATGCAGAAGATAATGATGTGGAATTTAGTATAAAGTCATATTTTGATAAAATCTCCAATTTTGAGTACGACCCTGAGACCAAACAGGTTACATTTGAGATGCCATTTGACTGGAGTGAAAAACATCTGTCCCATGTTTCCATCATTCATGTAGAGGTTCACTTTCCAAAAGATTTTGCCGAGCTATTCTCCACTAGCTATACCGGACACGCAAACGGAATCAAATTATTCAAGTCTTCTGTAACTATTGATGATTACACAGAAGATGATGAAAGAATAGTCCACTTTGTTTTGTTACAGGATCATCTTCGAATTTTAAAAAATGAAATGAAAAAATCAGACGAGCCGCTGCCTGATAATATCGCATTTAGATTATCTACCAGTGACGAGATCGGCTTTCCCTTGATTGCATATACAAAAAGCGAGGACTTTCAGCTGAATCTTTCCTGGGATCCCCTTGAGATAGAACCAGGTGTTGATACAAATTTTGTTTTTACCATAAGAGACGGAGCCACCGGTGAACCGTTGAGAAATTCTGATTATACGTTTGTAATTATCCAAAATGGAAAGGAAATCCATCGTGCGTCAGGTACGGCACAGGTTGGAGGTGATTTTGAAAAATTCACGTTTGCCGAGGATCAGACAGGTCCTATGATGATAAAATTTGAAAACATCAGAAATACGGGTCAGGAGACGGCGTTTGGAATTGTCGTAACTCCGGAATTTGGAACCATCGCATTACTTGTTTTTGTTACATCAGTAACTGGCATGATTCTTGCTGCCAAACGAAGCTCATTTAGTATCTAAAGTGCGACTAGCTTTACAGTATCCATGTTTTTGTTAGTCTGGAAATCCTTTGTCATTGTGGATACTTTTTCTGCATCGCCATTAATAACGAACAGCTCCATACATTTCTCCTTGTCAATCTTACTATGAAGATGTGTTATAATCAGATCCTCGAAATTATGAGTAAGGCCTGAAACAACGTGATCGAATTCATCATTATGTACAACTAGAAGAATTGCATGAATGTCTCCGGACAGATCTGATTTTTGTTTTTCTTCAGAAACAAATGATCTAATTCCTGCCCTGATGGCCTCAGACCGGCCTGAGAATCCCAGAGTTGATTGCAGCTTGTCTAATTCTGAGAGAATTTCGTCATTTAATGAGATTGAGACTATTGGCATACGCCTAATGTTATTAATTATCTTATAAGTTTAGCAATCAATGTTATTAACATTTTATACATTTATTAATAATTTATGTATGAATCGGGTGATGAATCTTCAAACTAAATTGGCAATCCTGGCAATAGTGATAATAATTCCACTTGTCTCTATTGCAGTTTATAGCACTGACTCGAGCCGGCAGTTGATCACAACTGATAATTCACAACTGCAGGTTATTTCATCATTTTATCCACTCTATGAATTTTCACAAATAGTCGGACGGGACAAAGTTGATGTTAGTTTACTAGTCCCGACTGGTATTGAACCACATGACTGGGAACCAACAATCAAGGATGTACAAAAAATGCAGGCAGCTGATCTTTTAATCATTAATGGAATTGGTTTTGAAAACTGGGTTGAAAATTTGGCCAAAGCCGGTTATCAGGGAGAAATTATTGATACAAGCAATGGAATTTTGACAGAGGAGAATCATCATGATTCTGGAGATCCGCATATTTGGTTAAATCCTGTTTATGCAAAAATTCAGGTACAAAACATTGCAAACGCATTTTCCAACTCTGATCCTCAAAACCAACAGTACTATCAATCAAACGCGGCAGAATATATCAAAGAATTAGATTTGCTTGATCAAAAAATAAGAAACGAGTTATCAAACTGTAAATCTGATTTTGTAGCATTTCATGACGCGTTTTCATATTTTGCGGATCAATATGATCTGAATCAGCATGCGATAATTCCGTCAAATGCTCCACATGAAGTAACAGCAAAGACACTGGAAGATATAATCTCAAAATCAAAGGAACTAGACATCAAAATAATTTTTAATGAGGATACTGCCGATCCTAGAACCTCGGAAATTATTGCAGATGAAATAGGGGGAAGTGTCCTGGTTCTGTCTCCGCTGGAAGTTGTTTCTGAAGGAACCTATATTTCCAAAATGACTGAGAATCTTAATAATCTAAAGGAGGCGTTATGTTGAAAATAGTTGAAATTGACAATCTCACAGTTCAGTATCCGGATGTCAAGGCACTGGATGCCGTGAGCTTTGTAGTAAATCAGGGGGATTTTCTGGGCATAATTGGACCTAATGGGGCAGGCAAATCCACACTATTTGATGCAATGCTGAATCTTAACACAAAATACAAGGGTACAGTCAAATTTTTTGGCAAAGATATCAGGAAATCCACGGATTATCTCAAGGAGATTGGATACGTGCCACAAAAACCGGTTTTTGAGAAGAATTTTCCCGTAACTGTTCTTGATGTTGTGAGAATGGGTCTGAGAAAAGAGTCTGATGAAGATAAGATTGATGAAATTCTGCAGCAGCTGTGGATTCATGAGCTGGGTCACAGAAGAATCGGCGAGTTATCCGGAGGACAGCTGCAGCGGGTCTTTATTGCCAAAGCCCTGGTCAACAATCCAAAAATTCTGATTCTTGATGAGCCTGTCACAGGAATTGATCAACAAAGCATAGAGCTGTTCTACAGTATCCTTCGCGAACTAAACTCTAGACAAAAAATTACAATCATCTGGTCTTCACATGATCTAGATGCGGTAAATCAGCTAGCTGATCATGTTGCATGTCTGAATCGAACACTGTTTTTCCACGGCAAATCAGAAAAATTCTTCTCTAATGATGAACTTGTTAAACAATACTCAGAGGCATCAATGCAGGAACACATGCATCATCATTAATCATGTCCTTGGAAATCCTAAGTTACAGCTTTATGCATCGGGCATTAATCTCCGGGGCTGCCATTGCGATTCTCTGCTCAGTCGTCGGGTTGTTCCTGGTTTTGAGGCGCTATTCATTATTTGGTGATGCGATTGCCCATTCATCATTTGGCGGCATCGCGTTGGGTCTGCTTATCGGTGTTTATCCACTGTGGACTGCGTATGCCGTTTCAATAATCAGTGCGTTAATAATTACAAGAATTAAGGACAGATTCAACATATCTGGTGATGCTGCAATTGCGGTTCTTTTATCATCAGGCATAGCCGTTGGGCTTGTAGTTATTGGATTATCCGGCGGTTTTACAATTGATATCTTTAGCTTTCTGTTTGGAAGTATTCTTCTTGTCAGCGCAGATGATACGGTCATGATTCTATCATTGACAGGTGCAATCCTAATTGTAATTTTACTGCTGTTTAGACAGATTCTATATTCAACATTCAACGAGGAACAGGCCAAAGTCAGTGGAATTCCAGTGGAGAAAATAAATTACTTGATCGTGTTTATGGCAGGGCTTACCGTTGTTACTTCAATCCAGCTTGTCGGTGTTTTGTTGATTTCAGCACTGTTTGTGATTCCCAACGTCTCGGCAATAATGTATGGAAAGGGTTTCAAACATACTGTAATTATCTCCATGAGCTTTTCTGTCTTTTCTGTCGTCGCAGGAATTCTGATCTCCTACGTATTTGACATAACTCCTGCGGGAACCATTGTTTTACTGTCAATTGGATTACTTGCAGGAACAATGGGAATAAAATCCGCCGGACTGCTATCTAAGAATTAATCAGCGAGTTTAATCTTCTTTTGTCATGTATGCTTTTGACATAAAACAACGATGTGAAGATGATTCCTAATGCGATAAGCGGTGAGGCAAGCTCGGTGTATTTTATCTTATGGTCATTTGAGGGCTGAATCTGCAAAGTATTGACGGGGATCTCCGTCATCCTTACCGTTCCGATTTTGTTTGTATTTTGTTCGACGAACCAAACATTGTCATCACCATCTGATGTCACAAACTGAATCTTTGATGCTTCAGATGGAATTGGCACTTCAATCAGGCTGTTATTATCCGGATCATAAACTCCGAGATTATCTACCTCATGCTGTGCAAACCAGATATTTCCATACCTGTCAAATGTCATTCCAAACGGCAATGCGGCATTATCAGGCACGAAAATTCTCTCAAATATCTCCAAAACCGGGTTGTATCTGGTAATTGCCAGGCCGGCGTGTTCTGCAATCCATAAATTCCCATCATCATCAAAAAGCAGGGCTTCAGGACTCTTTAGAATGGTTTCACTCAAAATCTCTGTTATCTTGTTTTCCCGGGGATCAATGAATCCTATCTTGCCTGTGCCAGTAGCTGTATACCAAATCCTGCCCTCCCCGTCAATGGCTAATGCAAACGGCACTGATTCCTTATCCTGCAATACAAATTCCTCAAACTCGTCGAGTTCCGGAAGATATTTTACAATTCTATTTTTGTTGGTTATTGTAACCCAGATATTTCCATCATCGTCTGCCTGAATAAATATTGGAACATTTTCACTTGTCATCGGATCAAATTTTGGAATTGTTTTTAATGTAATTTCCTTACTTTCAATATCGATAAATCCGATTTGATTTTTCCCGGTGTCAGTAAACCAGATGCGTCCTTTATTGTCCTGTGTTAGAAATAATGTGGCAGTCCCGTCAAACGAATATGAAGTAAATTCCTGCGTTTCTAGTGAAAACTGCCATAACCGTGGTGCAGATGCATCACTTGTCCAAATGGAACCTACTCCATCATATATTGGAAAAAGAGGTTTTGCCTTTTCTGGGAATTCGTACTCTGTAATCTGGGTCTGAATGTCATTTAATCTTGGTTTTACAAGCAGGTTTAGAATCTTTGATTCATTTGCATTCTCTGTTCTCTGGGCTTCAATTTCTACCAGCCATTCCCCTGAAAATCCAAATGTTAATTCACCCCGGAATTCAACTGGCTTTTCTTCTTCCTTTTGCACGACTACTTCCATTGGAACTTCAATGGGTGAAATGTTTTTTGAGGGATTTGACATCTTTACTTTAATCCGGTCCGAGTCGTAGAGAGGACCCCCTTCAAAGTTGCCCACCTTGACTAGGATTGTGTTTGTTCCACTAGAAAACGGCGAAATATCTATGTCAAATTTTATATTTTCTGTAAATTCTACAGTCTTAAAACCATAAACTGTCTCCTGGGCATCAACCTTTTGAATTTCACCTGCCGGCAGCGTTCCATTTGTAAGTAATGCCACTATACCAAGAAGAACAATTCCCAGCGCCGCATCCACTCTGAGGGACCGCTTTAGTTTTTTATGAACCGAAATTTTTCCGGATGAAAAACACTTTTCGGCGTTTTTCTGAACTTTGAACTGGAAAAACCCCCCCAACGCAACCATGGCTGCCGCAATTGCAATTTTAAGAATAATTAACTGCCCATATACTGACTGTGTAATTAGTTCCACGTCACTCTCCAGAAACCACATCAGGGTTGGTCCTGTAATTATTACGATTCCCACTGAGATGGTAAATGCTATTGAGAATCTTGGAATTGACACCAGACTCATCTTTTCCCGATTTGCCTCTTTTAGCTGGGAGAATGTTGGAAGCAGTGTAAAAACAAAATAAAAGATGCCACCTATCCAGACTGCTGCAACCAAATTATGTATGTAATCCAATGCCAGTGCGGGAACTTGTTCGCTTGCTGCGCCGTGTCCGATCATGCTTGTAGTTGCAATTAATACCAGTGATAATACCAGCATTGGAATTTGATTTTTCCTTGATAGTAGTTTTTTTCTGTCCATTCCAAACCAGATTCCAAGCAAAATTATTGTAATGATCATTCTTGCAAGCCAAATCGTACCGAAATGGGTTTGAACTGCCTCAATCGGCGAGGTCTCCAACCTGATTGTCTGGACTGCAATCATTAGAATATCTGAAATGAATACCAGCATCAGTCCTACTCCTGTAACTGACATGAATTTTCCGTGATGGAAGCTTTCTATCTTGTCTAATTCCTCCCTGATTAGCTGTTTGTTTTGCGTCCCCCAAATTATAAGCGATGCAATTACCGCACCTAGGAGAATTGTCTGACCGACAAGTCCCGGAAATCTGGCCCCTGCTTCAGGCAAAAACACGAGTTCGGATGATCTTTCTATTTCAAACAATGAAGGATGAATTACAACGTCCCCTACTGCAAACAGGAATGCGTCTGGAACAAGGTGTCCGTCAACCTTGGAGAGAACCTTGATTGATGCCGTATAAATTCCGTCCTCTAGCGGGGGGGTTGTAACGATAAGGGATAGTTCCCCCTCATAGTAACTGGTATCCTTGTTGTCAATTTGATTTCCACTAGCATCAAACACATTGATTTTGCTAAAGTCTATATCAACGGCTTCTGAAAAAAACACAATTACTTTTGTAGTCCCGGCAGGTGAATTAGACGTCAAACTGGGAATGGTCTCCTCTGTATAGGGGTGTGCTGCCGCAAATGGAACTGATATGAATGATATTATAAATAACACCATCAGACTCTTCTGCATTTAATCTTCAGATCATTCTAAGATAATTTAAACAGTCTTCATGAATTCGGGCTTTGTACCAATCCACGTAAAGATAATAACGTGTTATAATGAAATGATAGCAGTGAAGATAACAGTTTTCGGCTTTATTGTCCTATTATTTTCAGTAGGTATGATCGCACCATCATTTGCCCATACAACAGTCCATGTTGAACAGTATGATATTGAGGCGGGATGGGGAATTGAACCGCCTGTTGTGGGAATACGAAATGATATTGCTCTCAAGGTCGTCGAACGTGGGGAAACTGAGGGCACATACACGGGCATTACCGGCGTCTTCAAAGATGTTGAAGCAGTCATAATATTTGGCGGTGCGACTAAAAAAATTGATATAAATTCAGATCCCCGACCTGGATACTATTTTTCGCCGATAATTCCTACCAAGACTGGGACATACATGATAGAACTAAAAGGCCAGCTTGAAGGTACGCCAATTGATATAAAAATACCTGTAGAAGATGTAGAGCCTACTGCAGTATTGGATTTTCCACCGGGCAGCAATGATGGAACTGCAGACATATCTGCTCTAAAGAATGCTATTTCATCACTACAACAAGATGTTTCTAAACTAACTTCGGGTGAGACGGCTTCTCCTGTTTCAAATGGTGGGGCTGCTTATGACTATGCAATATTTGGATTATCAATTGCCGCAGCAGCTATTATCTTGGCAATAATTTCTCTAATAAAAAGAAAATAGAAAAGAGGAATTCCTAAAGTCTTGGAATAACTCTGGATTTTGCAGTTATTGCTATGGTGCTAATGATTGCAACAGCTAGTATCATCATTGCGATTGTACCAAATTCTGGGACAACGTTTGTGAATGCAACCTGTTCGCCAATCGGTCCTGTTTTAGGATCATTGACGCCATAACCTTGGAAGGTAACAGTGACATCTACTGGATCAGAGGAACCAAGTGGTCCTGTTGTGTGTTTGCCATTACCATCGTGGTTGTGTGCATCTGTGTCATACATTACTTCATTGCCATTTTGTGTTACCCTAATGTCATGATTAACATGTTCTGCATTTGCGAATTCGATGGAAATTTCCATTACTTCTCCTGCTGTTGGTTTAGTGGTCCAAATTGAAACCATCGTACCATCTGATAACATGCCAGTTGCGCTTGGGTTCTCATCCATCATTAGATCAGGATTATCATCAACCATACCTCCGCTTACGGCTTGTTGTTGTTCTTGAGCTTCTGCTTCTTGTACTATGATCATTCCCTGCATCCAAGTATGTATCGTACAGTAGTAAGGATATTCACCTTCTGCACCTGCTATCCATTCAAATGACTGATCTTCAGTTAGTAGGCCAGAATCAAATTTGCCATCTAGAGTGCCAGTATAACCCTCAACAGTACCGGATGAGAATGTATGTAGTTGTTTGGTAGCATCGATGTTTGTCATTATTACTTTCCCACCGACATCAACTGTTGCATTACCTGGGGTATAGCACTCGTTTGTTTCCTCACATAGAGGATAACCCAGTGGCACTGGTCCTGTCGTGATTGTAACTTCTGAATGATCTGCAAAGGCAGCTGGTGTTGTTGCAACTATTCCAGCTACGATAGCAAATAGTACGAAGAAAGAGCATATTGCTTGAGTCTTCATTAGACAAATTACCTGTGGGGATCCATAAAAACCTCACTAGTAACTTTAGAACTAGTTTCTTCTAAACTGGTACAACTTTAGAATTCCAAACACAGGAATCCCAATATACATTCCAATATTTAACAGAATTAGGGAGATTCCGTATCCTAACATCTCCTCTTCTGAATCAATCTCGATGTGATTCAGTAAAGACAGTGATGATAACATTGGAGTTAGTGCTAGTTTTACAACTTGTTTAAAAACAGGTGATTCTCTTTCCAAGTCAGCCACTGCCGGAGAAAATGAATAGTAGAACTGGTTAAATCCCGTCATAAACGAGGTTCCAGATTCTGTTGACAAAATAGTATTATCTCTGAGTTCCCTTAATTGTTGGACTTGTGGTGCAAGTTCTGAGCCATATGTAGCAGTTGCAATTAGACATCCGTTGACAGCATCATCATCAACAACATCATCTTGCATTTTCTCCTCTTTTTCTTGTACTATAATCGTACCATCTTCCCAGGGATGAAGATAACAAAAGTATGGATGCTCACCAACAGTGTCTGCAGTCCATGAATATGATTCGCCACTCTTTAACAATCCAGTTTTGAATACAAGACCCACCGTATCATCTGTAATTGAACCAGATACGAATGCGTGTTTTGCAGGACTCGTATTTGAGAAAATTACCTTTCCACCAACATCGACTGTCGCAGTATCTGGAACCAAACATTCTACTCCGGTGTCTCCTCCACATGAGCCTAGTTCCGAAGAATCTGCAATCGGTTCAACTGTAACTTCTGTATGATCTGCAAAGGCAGCTGGCGTTGTTGCAACTATTCCAGATATGATGGCAAATACTACGAAGAAAGAGCAAGCCAGTATATTCATTAAACAAATTACTTGTGAGGATACATAAAAACCTCACTAGTAATTCCAGAACTAGTTTTTTCTAAACTGGTACAACTTTAGAATTCCAAACGCAGGAATTCCAACATACATTCCCAAGTTTAGTGCAATTACGGAAATTCCAAGTCCTATAACTTCAGCTTCTGAACCCTCCTCGGCCAGTGCCATAATAGACAACGTTGAAATCATCGGAGTGATAAATGCTTTAACCACTTTTTGGAACGTTGGATTATCTCTTTCCCACTGTGCAACTGTTGGTGCAAATGAATAGTATGCTGCGTTAAATCCCGTCATAAATGATGCGCCAGATACAGTACTCATCAGGGTGTTATCTCTAATTTCTCTGAGGAATTGAACTTGTGGTGCCAGTTCTGTGCCGTATGCTGCCGTTGCAATCAAACAATCATCACTTTGTATGGGGTCAACAGGTCCGTTAGTATCATTTGCCTGGCCTACTGAAATATCAAAAGAAACTGTTTCTGTTGAAATTGGTTGGAATAAAATTCCCTCAACTCCCAAGTCCATGGAATACACCCCATTACCGAGATTAAACTCGATTGGAATTTTCAAAGTACCCGTTGATGTATGTCGCAGCGGAATCGGACCAAAAACAACTTTCTCGTCTTTGAAAATCGCTATTGTATAATCAATATGTTCTTGTATTTTCTGAGTTTGGGGATTAATAAAATCAATATTTATTTTGGATTGAACGTCTGGTTCAATTGGATCATGAGTTAGTCTTACATCCAGGATGCCTTTCTCAGTTGGCAAAGTCTGAGATTCGCCATATGCTGGAATTATTAAAAATGGCACAAGTAATAGTACAAACAAAAACTTCATACTATTATTCCCAATATGTCATAAATAAAAATCGTACTCTGCTTTCTAAAAAAATCTTACGCATGGGAATTTTATGTCAGCTTTAAATATGGAATTAACATAATTGTGTTATTGCACCAAAAGATTGCATTATTTATTGTCATTATTGGTATTTTTTCAGTACCGGCCATCCTCCTCCCAAATGCGTTTGGACATGGAATTGGTGGGGATCAAGCAGAACCCATAACATTTGGTAACATGAACGTAACTGTTCGTACACAACTGGATCCTTCTGATATTACTGTGGGTGATGTTAACTCCGCCAACATGCAAGTACGTTTCTTTGACACGATAACTGATCTAAATCTTGACAAAGTAACATACAAAATCGATGTCTTCCAAAACGGTGAACTTTTAGCTAGAAATCTGTTTTATGATTTAGATGGAACATTAGATGTTCAAATCAAGCCAAAGTTTGGATGTGATGAAAGCGATCTTTGGAGATGTACAATTTATGGCGGTTCTGAGCATGTTAGTGCACCCGGTGCTTTGTTTGTGCAAGGACAGGCATGTACCGCAGATAACCTGGACATTTGCGCAAGACCGTCAATATCCGGTCCAATATTTACAAAGGGCGGTCTGTATAACATTCAGGTTGATATTCTAGGTGCCACCAGTCCAAGAACCATAGTTGCTGAAGAATTAAGTTATGATACCTTTATTAGCGTTGCACAAGAACAAAACTTTTTTCTCCAAACAGCAAATGCCGAGGAAGTTCCAGTTACCATAAAAACATACTATGATGATGTTGATAATTTCAAATTTGATCAATCAAATAATGCAATCTCGTTTGACATGCCGTTTGATTGGAGCCCTGACTATATTGATACGGTACAATTAGTACATGAAGAAGTTCAAATTCCAAAAACATTCACGCCTTACGCTGATGGCAAACAATTCAAGGGATATGTCAACGGTATAGAAATCACACAAAGAGCATTACTAAATGATCCTTACTCATATGATGATCTCAATATAGTGCACTTTCTAGTTACAAAAAATGAATTACAGAGAATAAACGAAACTCTGGGTCCTGACAACTATGACAACAGACAGATGGACTTGAGACTGGTTCCACTTGATGAGGTATCAAAGACCTCGACTGAATTCTGGCTTGTTGATCCCACAAACTATGATCAAAAAGTCCCAACAACTGTAAAGATTTCATGGGATGGAAATTATGGTGCAGGCGATGACATACCTTTTGATATAGCATTCTTTGATGAAAATAGAGATCTCATAAACGATATCAGATATGGCATCTTACTTTTCGATGAAAATGATCAAGAACTAGAAAGATTTATCGGAGACGATCCTCAAAATCTCGGAATTATCTCTACGGAAGGAATCGACATTCAAAAAATTCAAATCCCATCTAATGGACAATATAGAATTGACGTTCTAGTATATGGTACGGGACTGGATTACAATCCAAAATATGCTGGAATAGGTTCTGGAATTATCGAGATTGGACCCAGTCTTCAAAAAAATACATCGACTGTGATTGAACCCAGTCTTCAAAAAAATACGCCGGTTGAGCCCCAAATCCAGCCATCAACTCAGATCCCACCATGGCTCAAAAACAATGCAGGCTGGTGGGCAGACGGTACACTTGATGATGATTCATTCATTCAAGGAATTCAATTTTTAATCGAGGAGGATATTCTAAAGATTCCTTCAACCACACAAGGTGCAAGTAGTAGCAGCACCACCGCCGGTTCAACTCAGATCCCACCATGGCTCAAAAACAATGCAGGCTGGTGGGCAGACGGTACACTTGATGATGATTCATTCATTCAAGGAATTCAATTTTTAATCGAGGAAGGAATCATAAGGATTCAATCGTAGTTTTTAAATATATTCTATAATGTGATACTGTATGAGAGACATCAATGATATCCTGCCTAAAATCCCAAATATGAAATGGGGGGCCCTGATGAACAAATCACCCACTCATGACAAAGTTGAAGAAATGGACAAGATTTTTCCAAGTAACGGAAAATGGCATACTATCTTTGAAGAAAAGGATCAGGTTACCATCGACGGAAAACAGATCCATAAAAAAGATCCCAACAAGTGGACCTAGATTGAAAAACCTGCTTACAGTTCTAATACTCTCATCTATGGCCGTACTTGCATTTGATTATGCATATGGTCACGGAGTAGGAAGTGAAACCTTTCCTCCCACAGAATTAGATGGACGACTCGTAACTTTGGAAGTTTCATCCTCCACAGAAAATCCCGATTCTGGTGATGATCAACAAATATCCATCTCATTTATTGACTTTGATTCCAAAATTACGCTGCGTGACGTGACTTTCTTGATAAAGGCTGAGCGCGGCGATGAATTTCTTTTTGAACAGGAATTCAAGGCAGACAACGGATTCATAGTTTTTAATTTTGTATCGGAGGAAACTGCTTCCATTATAATTGAGGAAGACGGCAGCGGCAACTTTCTTGGCTCACTGCTGGGATTGGAAAGCAGAATGGTCCATGTAAAGGGACCAAAACTGAGTCAGGGAGGTTTATACAAATTTGATGTCCGCATACTTGCAGCTGATGAATATTCCAAAAAATTAAAAGAACCACTGGTGTATAACGTGGGAATTTCCATTGCCCAAACAACAAAACATGATTTTATTGATCCGGGCTTTGGAGAAGAATTCCTGCATATAGTCACATACTATGATGAAATTTCAGGCTTTAACTATGATTCAAATTCAAAGGAAATAAGCTATTTTATGCCGTTTGAATGGACTGAAACTAACATCAATCAAACCTCGGTAGTTCATCAAGAGCTTGTAATTCCAAAAAAATTCGGTAATCTGCTGGTATCAGGATTTACAATGCATGTCAACGATGTAAAGTTATCTGAAGATATCGTCAACATAGATGATTTTTCTGCCGACGAACGCACAGTTCATTTTATCATATATCAAAAGGAACTGTTCAACGTTTTAGAAAATGCCTCCAGTCATAATGGAATGAATATTATGATCAAACCAGACCGTGATTATACCCATTTGAGTTCAGTTACCGATAATGGACAGTTTAGAATTCTTGTATCCTGGGAGCCTGAAAACCTAGAATCCGGCCTAAATGCAAAAGTATTGTTTGATGTTACTGACATCTTCCTAAAGAACAAACTTGTCTCCACTGACTATGAATTTTCAGTAACTCAAAATGACAGAGTCATATTTGAACAGGGTGGAACTAGTACTGATTCCAAGGGCGAGCACAACACTGCAGAATTCACAATCCCTGATGATGTTACCGGAATAGTCCATCTTAATTTTGAAAATTTGGACAATAACATCTTTGCAAAATCGGTCATTCCCGTTGTAATTAACCGCGTAACAACCCCCGATAATGACATTCTGGTGCCTGACTGGATTCGAAACAGCGCATTGTTGTGGTCACAGGGGCAAACAGATGATGACACATTCATCGAGGTAATCAAATATTTCATCAACAACAAAATCATCGTGGTTCCTCAGACTCTGCCGCACACCCTGGAATCCCAGCACGTTCCAGCATGGCTCAAAAACAACGCAGGCTGGTGGGCAGACGGGCAAACAGATGATGACACATTCATCCAGGGAATCCAATTTTTAACTCAGACGGGAATCATTCGTCTCTGATCGGTTCTTATTTCATATGAACCAGTTATTTTAAATTAGTAAGCAGGCAAAATCCATTACTTTGTTCAGGCCTGAAAGCATGGTTGAGAGAAAATCAGCTCTGTTTTCTATTGTGGTTGCCGGAGTTGTAGCAGTTTTGGCCCTGCCAATAATCATCCCCCACCTGATGCATGGCTTTCATCTGGTACACATCTTTTTGCACGTGGGAGGGATTACTCTTGCCGTGTTTATTTCAATACTTGCTGGAATTGCATATTACAGGTTAAAAACAAAACGACTTTTGCTTAGTGCCATAGCATTTGTTAATTTTATTGCCGTTGAAGGCGTGCTGCTAGTTGATGCCACCTGGCCTGTACTATATGATCTTGGTGAACTGACACTTTCGGAGATAGGACATTTATTGACATTTCTTACATTGGGATTGTTAGCGTGCGGGGTGTTTAGAAATGACTGATAGGGATTCACAAATACAGCAAATCATTGAAGAAAATCCCGGAATTCAGTTCCGTGAGATAATGCGTTCATCCGGATTGAAAAACGGGGTCCTAAGTCATTACTTGGAAAAATTAGAAAAAAACGGCATCATAAAATCAATCCGCGGCCCGCGACAGGCTAGATTTTATCCTCCACAAATTACCGAAGACGAGTCAAAGGTAATCAAGGCACTACGCAGGCAGACCCCGCGTGATCTGCTATTTGCACTAATCAGTGAGGATGGAATGGACTTTGGGCAACTAGTAAGGAAGGTTAAAAAATCCCCATCAACGGTCTCATTATACCTATCACAACTTGTTGAAGACGGTTTAGTGGAGATCCGACCTGTTGAGCTAAAAAAGAGATATCATATTAAAGTAAGAGATCTTGTAGATGAGTTAATTGAGGACTATAAACCGAACTTACTTGAGAAACCGGCGTCGGGACTCGAAGACATCATCAATTCTTTCTAGGATCCCAGTCTCAAAAAATCTGTTTTTGTTATTGGGGGTTTTATCTTCCCTGCTGTTTGTTCCACAACTTTCATTTGCTGAAGTTTTTATCCCGCCTGATGAGTATGTCGGATATTTTGATTCAACTGGAATTTATACCGTCGTTGGTAATGTAAAAAACGACCTTGATTATGCAATAATTCCTACAATTTTCATCTCGGTAAAAGATACTTTTGAAACATTTTCTAAAACAATTCAGCATGTACCTGTGCCCCCCGGAGAAGAAATCCCATTTAAGATCAAGTTTCCCGAAATTTCAGAAATCAACTGGCCTGTTTTGATGCCAGCAGAGATATCATTTGAAAAAACAAAGGCAGAAACGATTCCAGTAGATGTCATTTATGATCAAACTTTGATCGTTCATGAAGACGGTCATCTGACTGGAAGAATAACCAATTCCGGGACTGAAACCATCTCTGATATCAAGATCTTTGCAATTATCCATGGATTTGATAATGAGGCATTGGACATGGGCCAAAACACCCTTCCAATTACTGAGATGAGACCAGGCGAGACTAGGGAATTTTCAATGTATCCGGATCCGACTGTTGCAACCAGGGTCTGGTATTACAGCTGTTTTGCAGTTGGCCAGGATAGCGTTGTTGTCCTGAACGTACCTAGGGGTGATGATGCCTTTAGAATAAGATATGACTCTGGAATTCTCCTGTCATATCCTGAATTTGATTCAAAAGAAACAAGCCTCTCATTTAATTTGATTAAGGGATGGCCTCTTCAAAATTCCATCAACTTGGAATTTCCCAAATATTCTGAGAATGAATCCCTCAAAGTTTCTCTAAATGATCAACACGTCGATTCGATTCAAAGTACTGATGATATGGGAAACTGGCACGTGGCATTTTTAGTCGAACCTCAGTCATCTGGAGTTTTAACAATCTCCGGATTTGATCCCAATGGCGAATTAATTGAAGCAGTCTTTGTTCCCGAGTGGCTCAAAAACAACGCAGGCCGGTGGGCAGACGGGCAATTAGATGATGATTCATTCGTCCAGGGAATCCGATTTTTGATCGAGGAAAACATCATCAATATCTCAGATGATGCTGTCTTGGGGCAGACATCTGAAACCAGCCTGCTGCTGCCTCCATGGCTCAAAAACAACGCAAAATGGTGGTCTGATGATCTTCTCTCTGATTCGGAATTTCTCAAAGGGGTTGAATGGTTGATCCTGACCGGACTTGTCAGGGTCTGATTATTGGCATGCCACATATGAGAAATCAGCCAATTCCTTTTCATCCATTGGGATAAAATCACCATATACGCAGCAGCAGATGATAAATTAGTCATCCTCTCTTTTCATTTCTCATATTTTCCCCCATTTTCTGATAAATTAGTCATCTCATCATTAAAATTAATTAAACACCAATAATCTTATTATACAAATTTTACTCAAGTTTAACATCATGATACCATTAAAAGACGAAAATCCCCATCCTCCGGGATTTAAACCCCGAATGACAATTGCATTAATTGCGGCAAATACTGTTGTATTTTTTATTCAGGTTGCAGTTACCGGACAGTTTTTTGATTTTGCAATGGTAGATGAGAATGGAGCCCATCTAAATACAATTAGCATGTATTACAACTGGGGTGCTGTTCCAAACTGCGTTACAGGCGCAAGTGAATCCATTATTAATTTTGGCAGGGGTCCTGTTGCACTTTCATGTCCCGCCGTACCATACATATCCTTACTGAGTTCAACTTTCATGCATGGCGGCCTGCTTCATTTTGGTGGCAACATGTTATTTTTGTGGGTGTTTGGAGATAACATTGAACAGAAATTTGGAAAATTCAAGTATCTTTTAATTTATCTAAGTTGGGGAATTATAGCTGGATTAGCTCACATAATTGCAGATCCTACCAGTCCAATTCCTGCAGTAGGCGCATCTGGTGCAATTTCAGGAATCTTGGGTGCATATCTTATAATTTTTCCAAAAGCCAGAATTTTGACATTAATGGGTTATTTCATGATGCATATTCAGGCCAGATTCTTCTTACCTTTTTGGCTGATTTTCCAAAATCTACTTCCGTTTTTCGTACCCGGATTTGGTGCGTCAGGCGGCGTTGCATTTCTTGCGCACATTGGCGGGTTTGCAGTTGGTTTTGGAACCGGATACATCTACAAAAAAATGTTTAGGTCTGATTTTACATATGGTACAAGGTATGGTTACAGACCAGATGATTATTGAAAGAATAAATCACCGAATCTGCTTGAAATTATCATGCCCTTGATTACGGTATCAATGTATCCTGGCAGAACACAGGAGCAAAAGGACGAATATGCAAAAGCAATCACAAAATCAGCAGTGGAGATTCTCAAGACAAAGGAAAGCCACATAATTGTTGTTTTTGAGGAGAATCCTAAAGAAAATTGGTTTTTGGCAGGAAGCCAACTTTAATTATTTTTTAAAAAGAACCGCATGGATAACATATCCAGTCTGCAGTCATTGTATATCAATGGAAGACCCGCATATGACATGGCACATCTGGCATAATGGTTTATCCTTTTATTGTCATTTGATTAATCAATCACATGAAAGCTGCAATTGTTCAATTCAAAGCATCAACTAACAAAGAAACCAATTTAAAAAAAATCATTTCATACATCTCAAAGTCGGCCTCAAAAAACGCGGCACTGTGCGCATTTCCTGAATTTATGATGTTTTATACGAGTTCCTCTCAAACCCCCAGACAGCTTGCAAACTTGGCTGAAACAATCAAAGGAAATTTTGTCACAACAATTGCAGATGCGGCAAAAGAAAATCACATACAAGTCATAGGCTCGTTTTATGAAAAGAGCGGAAAAAAAGATCGCGTATATGACACCTCCTTTGTGATTGACAGGTCAGGCAAAGTAATCTCCACTTATCGCAAGATTCATCTCTATGACGCATTGGGATTCCGGGAATCAGACAAAATGCTTCCAGGTTCCAAGATTGCAAAGCCTGTAAAGACCCTGCTGGGCAAAGTCGGCGTAATGATCTGTTATGATTTAAGATTTCCCGAGATCTCGCGCTCTCTTGCAGTTGCCGGTTCTGAAATTTTGGTCGTACCGTCTGCCTGGGTCCGAGGCAGCATGAAAGAGGAGCATTGGATAACAATTAACAAAACGCGAGCCATTGAAAACGGATGCTATGTAATTGCACCAGATCAAGTTGGAAACATCTACTGTGGAAGAAGCCTGGTAGTTGATCCGTATGGAAAAATCATGCTTGACATGAAAAAGAGGCAGGGAATAGGTTTTGCTACCATTGATTTGAACAAAGTGCGAGAGATACGAAAAATTTTGCCACTGCTTAAAAACAGAAGAACCGATATTTATCCTACTTTGAAGGCTTAGTATCTCTGCTTTTACAGTTGAAATTTGAGCATTGTTTTGTCCATCTCTGTTTTCGTGAATAACGAAAGATTATCATTGGCCATTTACATACGCCACAGGGGCTCTTTATTGCCCTAACTTTTGCCTTTTGCAATAAGGGGGATGAGGCCTTGCACCCGCCATAAAAGTTAGAACAGCCCATGAATCGCTTTTTTGTTGTCGGTGATCTGATTACCATCAATTCCCCGATCCCGCACTGGGGACACCGGACGAGCCCGTTTTTTGGGGAATTGGTGCCAAGAATCATGTATCTCTTCTCTTTTGATGACCAAGAGAGGTATCCGTTACAATCCAAATACTGGATAATCTCTTTTCTAAAGACGCTGGTCTTTGACTTTGTAATTCTGACCACATGCCTTGGTGTCTTTTTAATTTGAACAGCTCGAAGACTGGTTTTCTTTGGCGGCATTTTCTATGATCAGTTTACTAAAACGACTTTTATAGGGACTTTGGTCAGTGACATTTGTGGACAAGGTTTGTGTTCTTGGCGCAGGCAGCACCAAATATGGAAAATTAGCAGGCAGCCTTGCCGATATTACTACTCAGGCATCAGTTTCAGCCATAGAAAGTGCGGGAATTACTCCAAAAGACATCAAAGCATCCTACATCTCAAATGTCTTTGGAGTTGCAGACAAGCAGGTACACATAGGACCTGTCCTGATGAGCAGACTGGGAATTCCCGATAAACCATCACTTACAATAGAATCCGCATGCGGGAGCGGTTCTGTATCTTTTAGGGAGGCATATGCGAATATTGCGGCAGGGTTTTATGATTGTCTTATTGCAACCGGTGTTGAAAAAGTGACACACACGGGAACTGAATGGACGACAACCTACTTTGCATATTGTTCGGACTTTTTCTATGAAGGTCAATCCGGAGCATCATTTCCAGGATTGTTTGCATCAATGGCACGGGCCTACCTGACTGAATTTGATGCAACTGAAGAAGACTTTGCAAAGGTTGCAGTAAAGAATCATGATAACGGGATGTTAAATCCAAAAGCTCACATGCAAAAGAAAATTACAGTTGAGGATGTAATGAATTCCGCCGTAGTTGCAAGTCCATTGAAACTTTATGACTGCTGCCCCTTCTCTGATGGTGCAAGCTCTGTAATTCTTTGTTCTGAAAAATTTGCAAAAGAACACG
Source organism: Candidatus Nitrosopumilus sp. (assembly GCA_965218785.1). Classification (GTDB taxonomy): domain Archaea; phylum Thermoproteota; class Nitrososphaeria; order Nitrososphaerales; family Nitrosopumilaceae; genus Nitrosopumilus. The sequence goes on along the minus strand of OZ244650.1, from coordinate 1,857,013 downwards.
GCGGTGATTACATTGAAGTGACCGGATCAGGCAGGGGCGGATCACCTGCTGCGTTGCAAGGACGCGAGCATATTACAACCATTCCAAGTACAAAGATCGCATCCGAAGCAGCATACAAGATGGCAGGTCTCACTGCAAAAGACATCGACTTTGCTGAAGTACATGACTGCTTTACAATTGCAGAAGTAGTTGATACCGAAGATCTGGGATTCTTCAAGAAAGGGGAGGGCGTTCAGGCAGTCCGTGAAGACAGGACAAAACTAAACTCTGATATTTCAATAAATCCTTCAGGCGGTCTCAAATCAAAAGGACACCCAATCGGGGCTACCGGTATTGGACAGGTAGCAGAAGTATATGATCAACTAACCGGAAATGCAGGTGAGAGAACCGTTAAAGATGCAAAAATTGGCTTAACCCACAACTTTGGTGCTACTGGTGCAAGTTGTGCAGTCCACATATTTCAGAGTGTATGACATGTCAGTTGAAGAAAAAGTTATTGAAAATGCCAAACAGGGCAAGCTTTTAACCCACAAATGCACCGGCTGCAGTCACCTTCATCTGTCTACTGCTTATTACTGCCTAAAATGCGGAAGCAAGGCATTTGAAGATGTTCTTTTAGAGGGCACAGGCACAATTGCCACATATACCATAATTACAGTCGCCCCTGCCGGCTTTGAAAAATACACCCCATATGCCTTTGTGATGCTTCAATTAGACACGTCAGATCTGAGAATTTCTGGATTTATGGAGGGAATTTCCACCCCTGCGGATCTGCCTGTAGGAACCCTGGCCAAAATAACCGGCTTTGATGAACGTGGAATCATCATAGAAAAGCAGTAAAATAATTTGCTTGAATTATTAAAAAAAATCAAAACTGGTTCTTAATTATTTTGCATATCTGATCGTACTTATGTCTGTAGAAATTACATGTGGCAAATGTGGTGAAAAGATCACAAACATGAAGATGTTAAAATCCCTAAAAGACGTAATGAATCCTTATAGCGGTAAATGTCCCTCATGTGGACAAAAACTTTCTACATCAGAGTTCTCACTTGATGTACATGAAAACTGATCCCAAATGATCTCCAAACAAGATCGCTTTTATAATTTTTTAAAATTAGATCGCTGATATTACAAATTATTATTCTTTAATGACAAATTTGATCAAAAATCATATCAAATGATCTAGTCATAAGTCTTATTTACTCCCACATTTAGAAAAATGCATGGAACTAAGTGAAGAAGTCTCGGAATTAAAGAGAGGCGGAATATTACAATCCACATCAAAACGCGTAAGAATGATCTTCTCTGTAATGGCCAGTCCTAACAGAATAGACATACTTCGAATTTTAAATTCCAAGGGTCCTTTGACCTATTCTGAGCTAAAGTCCCTGGCCGGTTTCAAGTCAAAAAAAGAGAGCGGCAAATTTGCATACCACCTGAGAAAATTACTAAGACAATCCCTCGTTGCACTCAACAAATCTGAAAGACGTTACACCATTACCAATCTGGGAAAGCTGGTTTTGAGCCTGGCACGGCAAATTGAAGAAAGATCAATTATTGAGAGTGGAAAAATGTATGTTAGGACATCACACGAGTCCATTGAGGAATTTAACTCCCATAAAATCATCCAATCGCTGGTTCGTGAGGGAAGCCTTCCGTTGGAACTTGCGCAAAAAATTACTGAAGAGGTGGAAAATAGAATCTACAAATATCAGACTACCTATCTGACAGGCTCGCTTATTCGAGAAATGGTAAACTCTGTTCTCCTAGAACACGGTCATGAGGAATATAGAAACAAGCTTGCACGCCTAGGCATGCCTGTAAATGACGTCAAAGAGATGATGTCAAACCTAGATAACATAGATAATGGTGCTGAGGGTCTTTTGTTTAACGCAGGACAGAGAGTGTTTGCAGAACAACTACTTACTAACATCCTACCAAAAGACGTTGCAGACTCGCATCTTTCTGGAGACTTGCATATTACCAATCCCGGAATCTGGTCTATGATTCCCGATACAGTATTTGTCAACGTTAAAGAACTGATTGAAAATGGAATTGATCTTGGCGGAAAATACCTCGATGTATCACGAATTCCTGCATCCAAACAACTTGATGAAATTACAAGCTCATTATCCATCGTAATCTCCCTTCTCTCAAAGGAGGCCTCACAAGAAATTGTACTTGATGGACTAGTTTCATTGTTTGCAAAACACTCAAAATCCCTCCCAGAACTCGAACAAAAACTGACTAATGCGTTTGCAACTGCATCTACAACCTCCAAATACAACAAAACAAGTACCAACATATCAATTAGATTACAACTGGGCTCTGACACAAAAATAATCAATTCAATTATCAATGCATACAAAAATTATACAAAGATAACACCAGTTCCAAAAATCGGTCTGATTATAGATCACGAAAAGGGAAAGATTACCGATGTTTCAGAATCAGCTGCTGAAATATTCTCACTTGGTGGAAAAATAATGTTTGCCAAAGGTCAGATATCTAGCTATGGCGTCACAAACGGTTCTACAAAGAACAGTGATTCACTTTCAATAACACTGCAATCAGTTTCCATAAACCTTCCACGTCTTGCTTTTGAATCAAACAAGGATGAAACTTACTTTAGAGCAAGACTTGCATTACTAATGAAACCCGCACTATCTTCAATGGCATTAAGAAAAAAAGATATTTCCGATCTTACTAGGAGGGGACTAAATCCAATTCTTGCAAAAAATACACAATACATGCAAAGAAGTTCTGTCTCTCTTGTTGTAAACTTGGTGGGACTCAAAGAAGCAGTCTTTAACATACTTGGATTCCCAGACAACAAAGAAGGTCGTAACATTCTTCACAAAGTCATCGAGACTGCAGTCGATGTTGCAGCCAAGAAAGGCAAGGAACTAGGCGATCCTGTAACTATTTCCATGATTGAAACTGAGGGCTCACACCGTTTTGCCAGTCTAGACGGCGAGAAATATGGCAAGAATTCTGCCCTCAACTCAATGGAAAGTGATTCTTATTCTGAGGGCGTGGTGATTAACGCATCCAAAGTCGCCGATTATACCAGCAAGAGCGAATCCATCTCAGAGTGTAACAAGCTATCAAAGCTGCTCAATGGGGGATTACTCGTGACACTAAATATTGACAACGACACAAAGGTCGATTTAATCAAAAAATCAATTGAAAAGACAGCCGCCCTTACCCCCTCCTTCAAGCCTGTAAAGAGGATTGCAATATGTGGCGAGTGTGGTTTCAAAGACGAGCCATTTGAAGACAAGTGCCCACAGTGCAAGTCGCCATATATCGTCTGAAATTCGTGAAAGTGAAACTAGTTACGATCATTTTTCCAAACTATTGGATCACTTTCAGATCTAGCGATCATCGTACATCCTTAAAATTATGCCGGTATGAACTTCATAGTAGCGATGTCAATATTATTGAACCGTTGCTGAGGAATTAATTTCAGAATCAGTTATAACCACATTCATCATACCCCTTACGTGGAGATTATAATTGGATAATTCACAAATAGAAAGTACTATCAACGAAATCCGTAAGCGCAGTGGTGCAGTAACGGCTTTTAATAAAGACAAAATTTCAAATGCCATTTTCAAGGCATTGGCAGCCACCTCTAAAGCCGATCGTGGTCTAGCCGATCAACTCGCAGATAACGTAGTTGACAAACTCGTAGAACAGGGATTTACCAGCTCTAGGGCACCTACTGTCGAGGACATTCAGGATATGGTAGAGTTAACCCTGATGAGTAGCGGCCCCATCGATATAACAAAAGCGTTTATCCTGTATAGACAGGAGAGAAGAAAACTAAGGGTCGAAAAAATGAGGATCCTGAATCTAAAGTCCCTTGATCCTGTTTCTAAAAAGTTTGACCTGAACTGCCTGAGAGTCTTGGCATCAAGATATCTTTTCAGAAATGGCAAAAATGAGATCATAGAGTCCCCTACACAAATGTTTGAAAGAGTCGCAATTCTAGTCGGAATCGGTGATATTCTCTATGACTCACAAATCTTTGACAAATCTGGAACCACAGCACAAGATATAGACGAAGCACAGTCTTATCTTGAAAAACTAGATGCGTTTGATTATAAATTCAAGGTGGGAAATTACTATCTCAACAAGTGGCATTTTAGATCTTTGATCAACCACTATGTGGCACTTGCAAAGAAAAACCAGATGAAAGTTAGTTTCAAGGATCTTCTGATGTTGTTGGCGGCAAAGAATCTTGATAGTTATGAAGACAAAATAACAGAGTACTTTGAGCTAATGACATCACAGGACTTTTTGCCAAACTCGCCAACAATGATGAATGCCGGTGGAAGACTGGGACAACTCTCAGCCTGTTTTGTACTTGGAATGGAAGACGGCATGGAACAAATCATGAAGTCGACTTCTGATGCGGCATTGATCTTCAAATCCGGAGGAGGAGTGGGAATTAACTACTCTGATCTACGAGAGGAAGGCGATATTGTCGCATCAACCTCTGGTGTAGCATCCGGTCCGGTATCATTTATGAATATCATCAATACCGTGACTGAAGTTGTAAAGCAGGGGGGAAAAAGACGCGGTGCAAACATGGGCATTATTGAGGCATGGCATCCTGATGTTGAGAAATTCATCACAAACAAAACAGAACCGGGCGTTTTGGAAAACTTTAACGTAAGTGTTGGTATCTGGGAGGACTTTTGGCACTCACTTGTCAATACCACAGATGGCAGCTATGTTTTACGCAGTCCGCGTGACAAAAAACCGGTTAAAGAAATCAGCGCACATCAGTTAATTGATCTGATTGCATTATCTGCATGGAAAAGCGCAGAACCCGGATTGATCTTCTTTGATCAAATTAACAAATACAACGTGTTTGCAAAAGCTAGACAGGCACCACTACGAGCAACAAATCCCTGCGGCGAACAGAGTCTTTATCCATACGAATCATGCAATCTGGGATCCATCAACCTGGTAAATCTTGTCAAGAGACAGGCAGATGGAACTTTTGAATTTGATTGGCAAAGATATGAGGAGACCATCAGAAAGACGACAAGATTCCTCGATAACATCATTGATGTGAATACCTATCCTGTCAAAGAAATCAACGTGGCATCAAAGGAATCCAGACGAATCGGACTTGGAGTCATGGGAGTAGCAGATCTCCTGTACAAGCTAAGAATTCCATACAATTCCAAAGAAGGATATGATCTGCAATCAAAACTGGCCGAGGCCCTGACGTATTATTCCATGGAAGAAAGTGTCGCCCTTGCCAAATCCCGCGGCGAGTTCCCACTTTGTTCAAAGACTGAATATCCGGAAGGAAAGATTCCGGTGGCAGGATACTATGAGAAACCAAAGGAATTCCACTCTTACGAATGGGATGCATTAATTGAAAAAATCAAAAAATATGGTATCAGAAACGTCCTGGCAACCACAGTCGCTCCAACTGGCACACTATCCATGATTGCTGACTGTTCAAACGGAATGGAACCTACATTTGCCCTTGTATTTGAAAAGAGAGTAACTGTTGGAAGGTTCTTCTATACAAACAAGATAGTTGAGGAAGTCCTGAAAGAAAATCATATTTACAACGATGAAATTCTTGAAAAGATTGCTGACAACTATGGCTCATTGAAGGGAATCCCAGAGATCCCACAATGGATGCAAGATGTCTTTGTTACGGCAATGGATATCCACTGGGCTGATCATCTTATGGCCCAGGGTGTATGGCAGGAATGGATTGGAAATGCAATTGCAAAAACAATCAACATGCCATACGATGTAACTGCAGAGGATGTAAAATCTGCATATCTGTTAGCACATGAGATGGGACTCAAGGGAATCACCGTATACCGTGATGGCTCTAGACATAAACAGGTACTTCACATGACAAGTCAAAATGCAGAAAAAACATTCGAGGTTCTACCAACTGAGTACATTACTGATTATGTGAAGAAACACATCACAAATCCGTATATCAAATCCCAGGTAAATGCCGCGCTTGCGCTTAAAGTGCACGATGAAGAGATCAAAGTCGAACCTCAAAAACAGGATAATGTCTCAGAGGACCGCTTATGTCCAACCTGCAAAAACAACCTGGTCTTTGTGGAAGGATGCAGTATCTGTATTGAATGCGGATACAGCGGTTGTACCTCCGGATAAACAAGAATCACAACTTTTTTTACTTTCTTTTCTTTTTCAATCTGTATGAACCAAAAGATCGCAGGCGTAATTGCAGGTGTAATTATGGGCATAGCATCTGCTGCTGTCTTGTTATCTGTCACATCTGATTTGCCAGATTCGGAAACTTTCAATATTACAAAAAATGAAAAAATCGGCCTTGTAATTAATACGTCAAACCAGTCAGTATCACTACAACGAGTTGACGAGGTTTTTTCAGATGCGGCATCATCTGGAATAGGTCGAAACAACGTGTATCTATTTTGGAATCTAGTTGAACCTCAAAAAGGGGAATTTGATTGGAGACAGTCAGATGTGTTGATGGGATTAAATGAAAAAAATGATCTAAAAGTAACACTGTTCTTCTCGGTAATTAACGGGGAAACGCTAGGTCCATTTCCTGATTGGATTGGAAGACCATCCCTTAATTCCATAGACCAGCAACGACTCGTCAGCGTACTTGATGCGATTCTTTCACGATATCACATCATAGATACCGTAATCATTGCCGGTGAGACAGAATCCCAATTTCGCTACCATGAACAAAACATTCCTGTATACAAGGAATTATTTTCTGGAGTTTATGAAAAAATAAAGGAAAAACACCCCGATGTGAAGCTTGGAAATTCATTTGCATTACATCATGTATTAAATAAAGAACTGACACATATTGTTGATGATTTAATCATCGGTGATTTTGTTGCATTTTCATACTTTCCAGTTGACAACCTAAATGATATTGTAAACACCCCTCAAGAGAGCAGGGAGGATTTGCAAAGGGCATTTGAGATTGTGCCAAATAAAAAGGTGGGATTTTTTGAGGTCAGTTGGAGTACGTCTGACTTTATAGGTGGAAGTACAGATTCCCAAAAGGACTTTTTGATGGAATTATTTGAATTTTATTCGGAGAACGAGTCTGAAATCGAGTTTTTGACATGGTACAGACAATACGACCGGCCCGAAGGTACCTGTGCCACGGAGCAGCAAGATATTGGTGATAAAAAGATTAGTGTTGGGGGCAGTTCCGGTCTGGGTGGTAGTGAATACGTTATTGAAAGGCTAAATTATTATGTCTGCAATGCAGGTCTTGTAGATGTTAATGATGTTCCAAAATCAGGCTGGAATGAATTTAAAAAACAGATTGAATTGATCAACTAATGATTTCCATAATTTTATCCGAATCCGCATTAGAACTGGTACCTTTTGAGTTAAGTGATCACCCGTCAGTAATTTCACATGCAAGAAAGCTTGGAAAACATACGTCAGAAATTTTACTGGATAATTCCTGGCATTTTGCAGCCATGAAAGGAATTAAAAATGAAATTAAAAGAGGACGGCCGGATCTAGTCCACTTTTCAATACTTGAAGCTACTACAATTCCATTATACCTTCAAAGCAAGATGAAACTTTTTGTTCATACAACTGATGAGAAGATAATTTATTTTGGTCAAAACGTGCATGTGCCTAAATCATATCACCGATTTGAGGGTTTGATTGAAAAACTGTATCAGGAAAAAACGATTTTGGCAAACGGTGAAACATTACTTGAGATTAAAGAAAAATCCTTTTCAGAACTATTGGATGAAATCCGCCCATCCCGAGTTATCGGATTCTCGACACAGGGTACGCCAAACTCGTATGAAAATATTGCAAAAGAGATCTCAGATGACGCATGTATCGTTTTTGGAGGATTTCAAAAGGGGAATTTCTCTGATTCAATCAAAAGCAAGATAAACACTTTGTATTCTGTTGGTAATGAATCCTTTGAAGGCCATGTTGTAGTAGCTAGGATGCTATATGAGTACGAAAAAACCATTTTTATGTAGGATATAAAATTTCCATTCTGTTGCAGTCATAGTATAGCCTGGTTAGTATTCGGGGTTTCCAACCCTGTGACGCGGGTTCGAATCCCGCTGACTGCATTTTTCATAATAATGAGAACTAATTTTTAGGCGTATTTCTAGAAACAATTGTGAAACCCGCACTTAGAAAAATCGCAATGGAAAGAATGCGGATTCTTATTGAAAATGCAATCAGTAATGCAAAAACAAACCCCCAGCTTTCTCAGCGTCAGGCCTTGCTTGCCCGCAGGATCAGTTCCAGGCACAAAATTCGAATGCCTTATGATCTTAGGATGGTTTTTTGCAAAAAATGCAAGTCCTTTATTGCGCCTGGAATTAATTCCCGGATTCGTATGGGGAGGGCATCTGTCAAGTCGATCAGAATCTCCTGTAATTTATGCGGGCATACTTATCGTAAAATTATATCCAAATAGTGGTGTTACAGACAAGAAATCCACGCTGAACTTGACTGACTAGACACATTATCTCAATGATTTATAAGACGATTCTCGATTTTTTCACTTCATGGCAAAGGTATACGACGTACCAGCAGATGTGTTGATAGGAAGACTTGCAGACATTCTAAAGAATGAAGACATTCCTGCACCCTCATGGATCCCATTTGTCAAAACAGGGGCTCATGCAGACAAACCACCGCAAGACAGGGAATGGTGGCATACAAGATGTGCATCATTAATGAGAAAAATTTACCTTAATGGTCCAATTGGAATTAATGAATTAAGAAAAGATTATGGCGGCGGCAGGCCGTCTGGATACGGGGCCGCACACCATAAAGATGCCAGTGGTGCAATTATACGTAATGCCATTCATGGATTAGAAAAACTTGGTTATATAGTGCAAGTCGAGAAGAAGGGACGTGTCGTTTCTAAACATGGCATGCAGAAACTTGACAGGATAGCAACAGAAATTCTCAAAGAACTAATTGTTGAAAATCCTCAATTAAAAGTGTACACTTAGATTTAAAATGAGTTTTCCGGAATCTAACGATCAACCTCAAGGTAGTACAAACCATGAACTAGCTGCACAAAAAGAGCAGATTCTAAAACAAATTCTTACATCTGAGGCAAGAGCAAGGCTAAACAACATCAAAATGGTAAAACCGGAACTATCTGATCTAGTTGAACAATACCTGATTGGAATGGCAACTCAAGGAAAAATCCCCGGTCGACTATCTGATGATCAGCTAAAGCAGATACTGATCTCCATTCAGCAACCAAAACACAATTTTAAGATAAATCGTATCTGATCCCCTCTTCAGTCCCAGATACGGTCAAAATGACTGAAAATCAAACTATCAACTGTGGATCTCGTTCTAGTCGGGGGAATTGATGCTCTCAAGAAGCACTTTGAGAGGCTTGTACAGATAAAATATAATTATGGGTAAAAAGTTGATTTATTCATGAAAGCCGTTGTATACAATGAATATGCACCAGATGATAATTATGCCAAAATCCTCAAAGTTCAGGATATGGATGAACCAAAACCAAAAGCAGATGAAGTAGTTTTCAAAGTAAAATCTACAGCCCTGAATTATAATGATATTTGGGGAATGAGGGGCCAGCCGGTTCCTGTTCCACTTCCACATGTTTCAGGTTCTGATGCTGCCGGAGATGTAATTGCAATAGGTGAGGACGTTAAAAATATCAAAGTTGGAGACAAAGTAGTTTCCCACTCTAACATGTCTTGCAGGGTATGTAAAGCATGTACTGACGGCAGAGAATTTGACTGTATTCACAGGACTATCTGGGGTTTTCAAACCGGTCCAACATGGGGAGCTTATCAAGAAGTCACACATCTCCCCGAAGTTAATATTTCAAAAATTCCAGAAGGTGTTTCATATGATGATGCAGCAGCTGCATCAATGACCCTACTTACTTCCTGGCACATGCTAGTTGGCAGAGCCAAGATTGTTCCCGGACAAACCGTCTTGATTATGGGCGGCGGTTCAGGAGTGGGAAGTTTTGGCATTCAAATTGCAAAACTCTACAATTGTGATGTCATTGCTACTGCAAGCCCGGATAAACTAGACAAGTGTCTGAAATTGGGGGCAGATTACGCAGTAGACCACAGAAAAGATGATTGGCACAAGGAAGTACGTGGAATCACAAAGGAGATTGCAAAAAAGAAAGGCGAAGTACCAGGAATCGATGTTTCATTTGATCATATTGGTGAAACACACTGGAACAAGCAGCTAACTCTACTCAAATATGGCGCAACTTTAGTTTCATGTGGCGCAACAACTGGCTATGATGCACACACTGATCTAAGACATGTCTTCTTTAAGGGAACCAACATCCTAGGTTCAACACAAGGAAGCAAGGCTGAACTTGACCAGGCCCTTTACTGGATGGGTCAGGGCAAAATCAAGGCGGCAATCGACTCAACTTACTCATTTGAGCAGGCAGCCGAGGCTCACACAAAGATGTTAACTGGAAAAGGACTCTTTGGCAAAATCTTAATGAAGCCCGAGGGCGCCTAGTCATTTAATGACCCTGTTCTTCCGAAGCCTTATTTTCGTTCCAGGAAACAATCCCAGATTTCTTGAAAAAGCAAAAAAACTCAAAGCCGACATTGTCTGTTTTGATCTAGAAGATTCAGTTCCTGATAATGAAAAATCAAATGCAAGAAAACTCATAAAGTCTGCCTTAAAATCTAGAAAATCATACAAATCCTCAATCTTTGTCCGTACAAATTCCCCGTTATCAGGGAAAATCCCGGATGACCTCAAGGAAATTATCCAGAAAGGCATTGATGGAATAGTGATTCCCAAAGTAAACAATACTCAGGAGATAAAAAAAATTGAAAAAACCCTGGCAACACTAGAAAAAACAAGGAAACTCAAACCGATTCAACTGGTTCCTTCCATCGAATCTGCCAAGGGAGTTGTTAATGCCTATGATATCTCCTCCTTTGGAAAAAGAGTTACGGCGATAGTTTTTGGGGTTTTTGATCTGTTAAATGATCTGGGAATAGAATACACAAAAGAATCAAGGGGCGCCAAATATTCAAGAACAAAGATCCCAGTTGATGCGCGCGCAGCTGGGATAATTGCAATAGATGCAATATGGCAGGATCTAAAGGACGCCAAGGGATTAGAAAATGACTGCAAATTTGGCAAAAGCATGGGATATTCTGGAAAGTGCGTCATACATCCGGATCAAATATCAACAGTCCACAAACTGTTTCATCCAAACAAAAGTGAAATTTTGTGGGCTGAAAAAGTCTGTAAAACCTATCTAAATTCTACAAAAAAAGGAAAGGGCGCTACAACAGTTGATGGAAAAATGATAGATGAGGTACATTTCAAGCAAGCCAAGGCATTGCTTGAACTTGTAAGATAATAATCTGTATGATCGGGTTTCTGATCTTATAGCTCGTGTCCCAAGATACTGAGTTTATGCGTACTGACCCTACTCCAAAGTAACTAACACACGTGCAAATTTTTCAGATCATAATCCCAGATGTGATCGATGCCAGTTTACATTCGAGATGCTAGTCCAAGATCGATTGACCATAAACTCTATCATCTAAAAACGTCACACTAACTGATGTTATGTACCACTCCAGATTGCGTAATGTTGCCGCATGTATGCCCTGTTGTTTCCAGTCACATGCAGGGATGCCCCAGTAGGTGAACCGCCATGGGGAGTGATTATCCCATGACTTGGCTTTTTTTCAGGGCTGTTTGGAGGTGGTTCAATCTTGGGAAGATCGTGATTTCAGGTGTCAAGTACCCAGAACCTCTTAGAATACATTAAAGACATGAGGATTCTAATAAAATCATAGTAAATGATTGATCTTCTTGATCCTACAAATGTAATCACTAGAATGTTTAATTCTGGAAAATACGATGATATGTATAATTACTGCAAAAACCTGCTTGAAAAAATACCTAATGATATGGTCGCACTTCAGAATATCTGCCTGGCCTTGATTTATTTAAAAAAATATGATGAGGCAATTCTCTATTGCGACAAGGTCTTGAAAATAAAAAAATCGGATGTTTATGCACTAAAAAACAAGATCTACGCACTTGAAAGCTTGAAACAACACGAACAGGTTTTAAAATTATGTAAAGAAATTCTATCCAAGAATTCTCGGGATGTTTGGACTCTAAACAGCATGGGATTGTCCCTCAACGAACTGAATCGACACCAGGAGGCTCTTGAATGTTATGACAAATCCCTGCAAATAGACTTGACTGATGTTACTGCACTGATGAACAAGGCCATTTCCCTTAGTCATCTGGGCAATTACAAGGACGCCGTAGACTATTATGATAAAGTCCAGATGATTGATTCTAGCTTGAAGGAAGCCCCGCTTGCGAAATCACAATTACTAAGAAAATTAGGTATGGAAGACGATGCGTTTTTAGCAGCACAGGGAGTGCTTAACAAGAACATGGAACAAATTAAGATCGACGCCAAGAAAAACAAATGTTCGGTATTTCATCAATTTTGTGAGAATGAATTTGAAACGTATGATTCCAAATAATTTTATACAAAGAATCAGTACCAATTCTTAATGTTTACAGGAATAGTTGAAGGTATTGGCAAGGTACGACGGATTTCTAAAAATACTAAAAATAGAAGCGCCATTCAAATGACTGTCAATCTGGGAAAACATGCCAAAGGACTGAAAATTGGACAAAGCGTTGCTCTTAACGGTGTCTGTCTTACTGCCACAAAACTATCTAAATCTGACTGTGTTTTTGAAATGATTGAAGAGACAACTAAAAAAACAGATCTTGGAAACCTCAAAGTCGGCGGACATGTAAACATTGAACGAAGTCTGAAAACCGGTGATAGATTAGAAGGACATTTTGTATTGGGTCATGTAGACGGAGTAGGAATTATTAGAAAAATTCAAAAAAAACCCAAGGAAGTCCGGGTTTGGTTTGAGGTTCCTAAAAAACTATCAAAATATGTGGTGAAAAAGGGATCCATCGCTGTAGATGGAATCAGTCTGACAGTTGTTGATATCAAAAACACCCTTGCAACTGTTTCATTAATTCCTCATACTATCCAACTGACAAATTTTCAAACCAAGAAAGTAGGCGATAAAGTTAATATTGAAACTGATATTCTTGGGAAATACATCCTAAAATAAAGCCAATTATATACAATTTTAGTGGTAATTACCAATTTTTTAGTAAACTTTATAATTAGATTGCAGGAATTTTTGCATATGCCTCTTGAATCCTCATTGGAATTCCTAAAACGCGGGGAATTTGTTTTACTGTTTGACTCTGCTGGCAGAGAAAATGAAGTTGACATGGTCGTACCTGCAGAATTTGTCACGCCCGAACATATTGCAAGAATGCGTCAACATGCCGGCGGGTTGTTGTGCATGGCAATAGATCATAATTTTGCGGCATCTTTGGACTTGAAATACATGCATGAAATTCTTTCTGATTCCCCGATTTCGAACAAAGAAATGATAATGGGTTTGGCACCCTACGGTGATCACCCGACTTTTTCCCTGTCTATAAATCACTATCAGACTTATACTGGAATTACGGACAAGGACAGGGCGTTGACAATCAATGAAATGACAAATATCTATAACGTTGAAAACAAACAAAAGAAATTCGCATCATCTTTTAAAACTCCGGGTCATGTTCCCCTGTTGATAGCCTCCAAAGGACTACTGGCCGCACGTCAGGGACATACTGAAATGTCTGTTTATCTAGCTCAAATTGCCGGACTGACTCCAATTACTGCAATTTGTGAGATGATGGATGCTGAAACGTATACTGCATTATCTGTAGATAAAGCAGAAAAATTCGGCAAACAACATGGAATTCCATTGATTGATGGAAAAGAACTTTTAGAATACGCCAAGGTGCACTAGTTTTGAATATTGCAGTAATAGTTTCAGAATTCAATGATAAAGTGACATCTAGGATGCTTTCTGTAGCTCAAGAAAAGGCAGACCTGATGAAATTAAAGATAGTCTATACGTGCAGGGTTCCCGGTGCATTTGACATGCCTGTTATTGTTGATACATTATTGAGGAAAAAGAATGTTGACGGCGTAGTCACTTTGGGTGCAATAATCAAGGGACAAACAAAGCATGATGAAGTGATTTCTCATACAGTGGCAAGATCCCTTGTTGATTTATCAATAAAATACCAAAAACCTGTTTCCTTGGGAATATCCGGCCCCGGAATGCAGGAAAGACACGCTTATGCTAGAATAAGACCTGTTGCAGAACGTGCAGTTGAAGCAATGGTAAAGATCTCAAAAGAATTACAGAGGATTCAAAAATGATCCAACTTAGTATTTTAAAAATTGCCGGATATGGTCCCTGGACACTGACGTTGGGAAGTGATAGAGAACATGAACTACAAATGCTTCAGGCGTCTCTTTACAAAGAAATACAAAAGCTATTCTCAGAAAAAAACTGCCTGGTTTTTCTAAATCGGGCAGATGAGTTTTTTGTCGTATCAAACGGACTTGGATTAGATGATCATGTTCAAATTCAAAAATCACTTGAAAAATTATTTGATATACGCCTCACCATTTCAATTGGCTACGGCAAATCCCCGTTTGAGGCAAATCTGAAGGCATATGAGGGAAAGAAAAATGAGACAATTCTAGATAAAGAACATAACATCTTTGGTTTTGTAAATGGCAAGTCTGATTCAAGTGTCTCAATAATGCATTTGGATGTGGATGATCTTACTTCAAGAAGACAAACCAACTCTCCCTATGAAATTTCATCAATAATTTTCCAATTATATTCTAAAATGTCAAAATTCTTCCTGGCAAAAAATTCACTTGCATTTTTTATGGGCGGTGATAATTTTATGGTGATTGCAACTGATGATGCAAAAAATTCAGTCCAGAATTTTATTAACATGATTAAAAATGATGACAAAATTTCTTTGAACTGCGGGATTGGCAATGGACATTCTGCTAGGGAAGCAGTCAAGTTAGCTACAAAATCCCTTGATACAATACGAGAAATTCGGGATTCAGGAAAAGAAAAACCTGAAGTTTATGAATTATCATGTTAATAAAAAATACAAGTGTGTTATCTGGTGAAGAATTAGATTTCATTTCAGATACTAACATTCACATTCAAAATGACACCTTTAAGAAAATTCAGTCAAAATACGCTCCAAACAACAGGGAGGAATCCATAGATTGTCAAGGTCTTTTATTAATTCCAGGATTTATCAATGCCCATACACACATAGGTGATTCAATTGGGAAAGATGTAACACTCGACAGTTCTGTTGATAAAAGAATTCATCCGGTATTTGGAGCCAAATCAAAAATTCTAAAAAACACATCCCAAAAAAATTTATCCACCTTTATGAAAAATACGTGTTATTCTATGATCCAAAAAGGGATCACCACATTTGTGGATTTCAGAGAGGGCGGATTAGATGGCGTTATTTTACTCCAAAAAATATTATCGGATATTCCTCTACGCGCAGTTATTCTGGGTCGGATCGAGTTTTATCAAAAATCTGCCGAAATTAGAAAAAATCTGCCTTATCCCAGAGAAAAAATTACGGATCTTGATGGATTAATCAAAAACTGTGATGGAATTGGCATTAGTGGCGCAAATGAAAATAGCTCATCTGTTCTCAATTATTATTCAAAAACAACAAAACTCAGGGTCATACATTCTTCTGAAACCAAGCAGAGTGTTTCTAAATCCAAAAAAATTACTGGAAAATCTGAAACAATTCGGGCATTATTGCTAAAACCACATTTTCTGGTTCATATGACTCATGCTTCAAAACGTGATCTTCATACAGCGGCAAAAAAAACCCGGGGAATTGTAATATGTCCGAGAGCTAATTCTTCTTTGGCTGAGGGCATTCCAGATATAGAACTAATGAGGAAGGCAGGATGCACGATTGCTTTAGGTACAGATAACGTCATGATAAATTCTCCGGACATGTTCAGAGAAATGGATTTTCTTTGGAAGGCAACTATGGGAATTCATAAAAAAAGAATCAATCCTAAAGAAATTCTCAAAATGGCCACGGTAAACGGTGGAAAAATTTTGAAAAAAAATATTGGAATCATTCAAGCTGGAATGACTGCTGATTGTATTTTTCTTGATAAACATGCATTAGATTTGGAACCAATGCACAATCCGCATGCATCAATTGTTCACAGAGCAACAGAATCCGCAATAAAGGCAGTAATGATTGGAGGTAAAATCGTACATGGCAAAATCTAGACCGTATGTAATTCTAAGCGCGGCAATATCAATTGACGGAAAGATTGCGACTAGAACAGGCGATTCAAAGATGTCTTCAAAACAAGATGCCGTTAGACTTCATAAATTAAGATCCAAAGTGGATGCAATCCTTGTTGGCAAAAACACCGTCTTAAGAGATGATCCTTTGCTGACTGTACGACATATCAAAGGAAAAAATCCGATTAGAATAATTTTGGATTCTAATGGCAGCATATCTAGAAAATCAAAAATCCTACAAACAAGTCATAAAATTCCAACCATCATAGCCGTATCCAAAAAAATCAACAAATCAAATTTTGACAAACTACACGAATTTCCTGTAGACATAATCGTTGCCGGTCAAAGATCTACAAGTCTTAAATTATTACTGAAAAAACTTTCAGAGAAAAAAATTCAGACAATTCTTGTCGAGGGCGGTGGAACCGTTAATTGGGAATTTATTAAATATGGCATTTTTGATGAATTAATCGTTACATTATCCCCATTTTTAGTTGGAGGGGGAGATGATGCCATTTCTTTTGCAGGTGGAAGGGGCTTTGAAAAGATTTCAAATTCCCCTGTTTTACGTCTCAAGGCAGTTAAAAGGCTCAAAAATTACCTTGTTTTGCATTATGTTAAGGTGTAAGTTATATACTTAATTCAAAATAAAATTGTAAGACATTGGCAGTAAAAAAGAAACCAACAAAAAAGAAGGTTGTAACAACAAAAAAGGTTGCGACAAAAAATAAGACGAAATCAACATCCAAAAAACCCGCATTTGGTGGTTATGTAATAAGTTTTGCAGGTCGTAAAGAAACTTTGGAACAAGTTTTTGGACGCAAAGCAATCCCACCAAGTGAAATGACTAAAAAGATTTGGGCTTTTGTAAAATCACAAAGTCTTTCTAACCGTTAAACCTACTTGTTAACGCGAAATCGTTAACTAATTTCTATCTTTTAATTATTTATCTTAAAATAAATAGGATATAGATATTGGAATTTCTGTAAAGTTACAATGTCAACTGCATCATTAAGACGAGATCATGATTTAATTGAAAAAGTTATCAAAGCTATGGAATCTACCATCCAGCTGCTAAATGACGGTAAAAAAATTCCTGAATCAATCCTGCTTCCCGTAATTGATTTTTCAAAAAACTTTACAGATGTTTGTCATCATAGCAAGGAAGAGAAATCATTGTTTCCTGCATTAGAGCAATCTGGAATGCCAAGTAATATGGGACCTATTGCAATGATGTTAATTGATCATCAACGTACAAGAGAAATTGGAATTCAAATGGAAGAATCCGCCAAAGAATATCTTTTGTCAGATGATTCTACAAAATTGATTGATGATATGCAAAAATATATTGAACATGTTACCGAACATCTGTGGAAAGAAAACAACAGGTTATTCATGATGGCAGATGCACGGTTGCAGCATGTTTCAGAAAAAGTCGACCAAGAACTCGATGAAATCGAAGAATCAAAACTAAAAGATTTGGGAAAGTCTAGAGAACATTACAATCAACTGGCTGAAAATCTTCTAAGAGATGTATCTGGACGGGGAAATTAAATTTGTCTTATAGCCTGTTTGGTCAAGTAACGGGAGTTAGAAAATTTACTAATGGAGATATCGAGGTGGATTTCTATCATGATGATGAAGTTACTCAATACAGATATTCTTCAGATCCCAGCAGACTAGGAAACTTTCCTAAGGAACTAGTAGAAACTCTAGCCACTACATTATCCACCGACATATGCATCGAGATATACTTTGGAGAAGATGGAAATCCTACACATATAGAGATGGAAGAGTGTGAGGATGATTCAGAAGAAGATGATTCAGAAGACGACGAAGAATTTGACGAGGATCCTCCTTTACAGGAATCATGAACCCTGAATGTATTTCAAAGCTCAAGGCGTTCCCAAGATCTCATTGATCCTTACTTAACAACTGATGTTATCGAGCACCCTCGCCACATATAGTACGCGTAGATCATACTTAAGGAATACTCAGCTTTTCACTTGACGGATTAATTCTGCATATATGGCGCTTTAAATTACTGAAATTTTGATTATTTCCAAATGCGATCAGAATGTTTGTTGCATATCATTGTTGATTTCATCAATTTTTCTTGAATATGCTTTTTTAGATTTATCATTCTTTTTTAGATTTAGGACGTTTCCACATGACGGACATTTGAACATGCCTTCAAGTGCTTCCTCAAATGTTATTCTTGAGCAATCCTCATTACCACAATGATAAAAGTCAGAAGCATTTTCATAATCTAACCTCTGCTGTAATCTGTCTGAAACTTTCTTTTTCTGATTTTCAATAAAATGTTCGACTTCTTCTCTTCTGGTTCTCCATCTGTAGACAAACCATCCCTTTCTCTCATCTTTTACCCTGATTCCGGTAATGAGTGATTTTCCAAACAGATCATACAATACCTTTCTTACCATATTGATTCGAAGACCTGTGGAACTGGCAATCTCTTCATCTGTTGCATCTTCCGCTTTTAGCAGCGATCTTGCTACTTTGAGATACTCATCTCCTCCAATCATCGAGGCGATTCTAACAAAAGGATCTTCGTATTTGTCTACCAACTCTAATAACTGACAATTTTCTATTATTAATCCCTTGTTTCTTTTACTTGAACATTCTTACCCATTTTCGTGGGTATAATCTTCCTTCTTGCATCTGGGAATTCCCTCTCAAATTGCCTTCCATTTTGGATACGATCTAGCAGTATTGCCAACGCACTAATTTCTGAATGTGGCTGACTTCCCACCCCCACATTATAGTCTGATAATTCATAAATCTCCCTTGGGACTTTTTCGGCACCTACAACAACTAGCAGATTTTCTTCTTTTCGGAGTTTTTCCTGTACGTCATCAATTTTTTCCCCATACATTGAAAGGTGTACAACTCTAAAACCATCTTCTTTTTTCTTTTTTATGACGGATTTCCATTTATCAATAAATTCAACTTCAAAATTTCCCCCCCAGGTATCATTGATCTTTTCTAATGTTTCTTTGATTTCTGGATTAACCTCGGTCATGAAAATCTTTCTAGCTCCAAATGCTCTTGAAACTAATGCGACATGGGTCGTAACCCTGTCATCCCTTACAAGACGTTGTCCAATTCTAACTACCTCAATTGCCAAATGTTTCTTCAACTCCCAGAGTATTCCCCTTGAATTTGTACGAATCCTGACTTTCTATGATGTCCTTGATTAACACTCCAAGTTCCTTAACGTTCTTGCCTGTTTTTGAAGACACTGAAATCAATTTTTTATTCTCAGTTAAATTTAACATGTTAATTTTCTGCTCTAGTTCTCCGGATTCCAACAAATCTACTTTGTTTAATGCATATACCATCTTGTCTTTTTGAATTTCTAACTCACTTAACGTTCTCATGCAGCTGGCAAACTTCTTTTTTAATTCAAACATTGAATCGCTAATATCTACGACAACAATGATTATGTCCGTATGTCCCAGCTCTTCTAGTGTGGATTTGAATGCATCTATCATGTATGCAGGCAATTTACTGATAAAGCCTACCGTATCTGAAATTAGGAACGGCTCTTGCTTAATCGTAACTCTTCGTGTAGTCGTTGAAAGAGTTGTAAACAGTTCCTTACTCTGCGTTCGTGTCTCTCCTGTCATTTTGTTAAACAATGTCGTTTTTCCTGCAGATGTGTATCCTGCTAGTGAGATTGTCTTGAATCCCATTCTCTTTCTTCCCTGTCTGTGGAGCTCTCTTTGTTTTCCAGCTTTTTTGAGTTTAGATCTTACTGTCTGCATTCTATGTTTGATATCATTATAATACACATCCACCTCGAATTTTCCTATTCCCATAAATCCTGGCTGTTCTCCCATACTTGAAAGACGGACTTTTTCTTTTGCCCTTGCCATCTCATATCTTAATTGTGCTAGTTTTACCTGTAATTTTGATTCTGCACTTGATGCCCTGCTTTCAAAAATTTCAAGAATCAGCGCCTCCCTGTCTAAAACCTCCCTGTGTAAAACCGATGCAAGGTTGTAATTCTGGCTTGGTTTTAGGATTTCATCAAAAACAATTACGTCTGGCCTGAGTTTTTCTGCCATCTCTTCTAGTCCTTCTAAAACCCCGCCGCTAATTCCGTATTTTGGTTTTCTTAGGAACTTTTGTTTGATCACGTGAACTATTTGGTATCCTGCTGCATCGCATAGTCCTTTTGCCTCACTAACTGCATCATCCTTGTTATATGTGATTAAAATCGCCGAGTTCATTTTGATTCAATACTTCCACATAATTCGAGTTAAAGATTCTACCTGTTTTTGATAAATCATCCTGATTTTTTTAGTGTCTTTTCTATATTCATATTCAAAACAATTTCTGCAATGTCACTGGCATATTCAGATACTCTTCGAATATTCTCAGTCATTCTTCTAATCCTCCAAATTTCCTCATCATCTTTTAGCAGTTTTGAGGCATCTCTGACCTTTTTCTCATATTTGGAAATTTCATCTGTTTTTTTAATGGTTTTTTCTGCCTGTGAATAGTCTTCTTTGAATAATGCCAGGCATGATTCATCTAGTACTGACAAACAAAATTCATTCATCTCCTGCAGCTTTTCTAAAATCTCTTTTTTGACTGATTTTTTAAACTCTAGAAGATCTTTTGCGATAAATGCCGCATGATCTCCTGCTCTTTCTATATTTTTTACAATTAATCTATATCCTAGGCAATTTCTGGCGTTTCTAAAACCCATCTCTTTTAACATGTGTTCATTTTGTATGGCTATCTTTAATTGACGAATAATATAAAATCCGAATCTATCTACTTCATCATCCGTATTGATTACTTCTTGAGCTAGATCCAGGTTGTTCTCCTTTACTGCTAAAATTGCATCACTGGACATTGATTTTGCTAGATGGATCATTCTTTTGAACGCTCCATCAACTGACAATTCTAGTAAATTGACAAGAACCTGTACTGTGATTCCTACACTTGAATCAGAAATAATTTCAGAACCCATCAACATCCGTTTAACAGCACCCTTTACGGTGTTTCTTTGATTCGGACTTAGTCTGCCATTTTTTGGTTTAACATGAATGGTTTTGAATCCCAAAAAATACAAAGAAATTAATTTTCTAACGATTGAAGATGCTTCCTCTTCAACATTAATCTCTATGACTGCATCCTCCTTCTTTTGGGTCCGAGATTCAAATTTTGGTGGGTAAAGTTCTAATGTTGATGAACCTTTTCTGACCATTCTAATCTGATCTCCTTGTTTTAGGCCCAACTCCATTACCCACTGTTTTGGTAACGAAATTATGTATGATGATTTTCCTGTAAATTGGATTTTCCTTGTCTCACCTATTTCTTCCATGATCTAAAGAGAAAAAAACTGGTCTATATAGTTTGATATTTCTGATATAGTTTTACATTGAACTAATATTTACAAAGGATCGTCTATGTATATGGATCAAATTCTCAAGCTTCAGTATTCCATTGATGCGTTATTTGGAAATGGCGTATCCAGACATTTGCCCAAGGACATTGAAATGACTTTTTCTAGAAAAACCGGAAGAATAAGAACTGCAACACACAAAGGGAAGCTACTGTGCACTTTGAGAATTGATGGAGGTCTGGCAATCAGTCTCTATTTTGCCCAAATTTTGTTAAAGAGCAAAGTATTCCGTGAAAACTGTATTGAGATCAACAAAGATGCCGCCCCATTTGTCAAAGAAGGCAGATCTGTATTTTGTAAACATGTTGTATGGTGTGGAAATAAAGTACGAATTTCTGCTGATACTCCGGTACTGTTCAAAGACAAGGTCATTGCAGTTGGCAGGGCTGTTCTATCTAGTGAGATGATCTTAGATTTTGATACGGGTGTAGCAATTAAGGTCAGAGATAGTTTAAAAAGTCGTAAAGAGGAGAGAAAATCATGATGCGGGGTGGAAATCGCGAAATGCGAAGAATGATGGACAAAATGGGCGTTGATATAAACGAGATTCCAAATGTTCAAGAGGTAATAATTAAGACCGACAAAAAGGAGATTATTATCTCCAAACCCTCCGTCTCTGAAATGAAACAAAAGGATAGTTCTACTTTTACAGTAACTACAGATAGTTATGAGGAACGTGAGTTAGATGTTCCTATCTTCTCAGATGATGATATTCAACTAGTCTGCCAAAAGACCGGAGTTAATGAGGAAAAGGCTAAAAATGCTTTAGAGGAGGCCAAAGGTGATCTTGCAAGAGCAATCATGCTTCTCAAATAACCCATTTTTACACCTCTCTATTTCCTTTCTAGGTCAAGGGTGATTGCAAGAGCAACCATGCTTCTAGCTACAAAAGTGCCATTTGTGCCTAAAATCAAGCAAAAACTGAATGATTTAATTAATGGAAAATTCGAATTTGGGTATAATGAGTGATATGGCTGAATCCAAAGTTACTGGAATAATAAAGTCTTTGAACAGCCTGGAGGATGATATGGATTCTCTAAACGGCAAAGTCGCTGATATGAAAAAACAACTTGCTGTAAAGGCACAGACTGAAATTGATGCCCTGCTAGAAAAAACCAGGGAAATAGCTACAAAAGAGGCCGAAGTTATCATTAATGCCTCAAAAGAAAAGGCGACTGCAGAATCTGCAAAAATTTCTCAAAAAGGTGATGCTAAATTATCCGAAATTAAGTCAAAAATTGATGCCAATTTTGATGAAGCGGTAAAACACGTCGTATCAACTGTTTTGAAGCCATAAATCTAAATCCCATATATTGTTTCACAAAATATCGATCCCTTACTGAATGTCCGTATTGGAATTGCGACTATGGTAAACCATATTATAGATTTTCAACCTATCTTAAAACCCTCAAATTATCATTTGACTCTATACTTCCTGAAGAAATTCTAGATTATTCAGGACATCTGGTTCTTACTACTAGAAAAGAATCCCCAAAAAAATGTGAAAAACCGCTGCTACTACTACATGAGGATATTTTTGAACATCATCCTACTGTAATCAAAGGCGTAATGATGATGAATATATGAGGATTCCTACATTTTATTGTCTTTTTTTCTAAAAAAATGAAATTTTTAGTTAAACAACTATATTGATACCTGTTATTTTTTCAAAAAATCTGATCCAGAAATCAGCTATACATATTTATTGATGATTTGTCCGTTTTTTTTGAAACTAATTAGGCTGATCGCATAATTATTCAAAATATTTTCATATTTTTTGATTTTTTTTTATAGATTTTATCGATCCAACCTTATATAGCTGTGAATTCTATAAGAAATTACCAAGATGACTTGTAAAGGAATTTGTGTTAGATACAAGGCTCAAAAGCCTGTTGGAACCGGAAGATATGCTTCTGGACAGCGTCGATGCCAAATTTGTGAAATATTCATCAAATGGGAGGGACTTTGGTGTCCATGTTGTGGATATAGATTAAGAACAAAACCACGTAATTTGAAATACAAGGCAAAATTACGTGCTAGAGTTGAGGCTGATTCTATGGAAGCTAAATCTGTTGCTAATGCTAAAGCAGAAGAGATTGAAGTTATTGCTGTAAAAGCAAAAACAAAATCCAAATCTAAAACTGCAAAAACAAAGACAATCAAATCAAAAGTGACAGGTAAGGAAAAGACTCCTTGCAAATACTGTGAAAAATTGTTTGTTTATCCAGACAAACACGAAAAGAATTGCAAGAAAAACCCAGACATCAAAACCTCCTCAGAAAATGAATCAATAGCAATAAAAGCATAAGATTTGTTCATAGCTTATTGATCTCTCCAAATGGATTTTTCCAAAAAATGGTAAATTTGGAGAGTCGCGGTTTTTTTTTACAGATTCAAAAATTTGAAAATGGATATTTTGTCTCTATAACAGAAGGATCTAACAAAATTGGTTCTGTTGTCGCCTCTTTATCAACTGGTCCCACTCCGGTTACAACTACTGTCATACCATCAAAAACAGAATCTCTTTTTCTAAAACTTGTGTCTGAGCGGATTAGTACCAGGATGCGGGGCATTGCCTTGGTTTCTGCGTTTATTCAAAAGGAATTGGAACCAAAAACTGCAAAAGCCTTAATGTCTGAGATTATTGAGATGATTGAGAATGAGTGATTTAAGAAATTATATTTCTCAAATAAAAAAGAACAAAGATCTTAAAATTGTAAAAACAAAAGTTTCTACAAAATTTGAAATTGCAGGAATTACCGCAAAAGCTGACGGTTCTCATGCTGTCTTGTTTGAAAATATCAAGGAAAGTAATTTTAATTTAGTTGCTAATCTGGTAGGGACTAGAAAAAGATTTGCTCTTGCCGTTGGAGGAACAGAAGATAACATTCATCAAAAAATTATTTCAGCAATAAAAAAAGCTAAAAAACCAAAAACCATCCCTTCTGGAAAATTCATGGAAAACAAGTCAAAAAACATCTTTTCTATGCCTATTGTAACCCACTTTGAAAAGGAATCCGGACCCTTTATCACATCCTCAATTGCATATGTCAAAAACCCCGAAACTAAGAAACAAAATTCTTCTTTTCACAGATTAATGCCAATTGATAAAACTCATTTTTCAATTAGGATGGTAGAAGGACGTCATCTGCACCGATGTTTTATTGACGCCAAAGAACACGGTGATGATCTAAAAATCGCACTTACTGTAGGAGTTCATCCTGCAATTTCTATTGCAGGTGCATATCAAGCTGAATGGGGAAAAGATGAAATTGACATTGCCAATTCTCTTTTGAATGGAAAATTAACTCTGGCAAAACTCCCCTTTACGGGATTAAGTGTACCCTCCGGCGCTGAAATTGTAATGGAAGGAAGAATTCTTCATGACAAAACTCATCCTGAATGGATGGTTGAAATGCTGCAGACGTATGATCACAAAAGATCTCAACCAGTTTTTGAACTTGAAAATCTGTATTTTAGAAACAATCCTATCTTCCATGATGTTCTGTCTGGTTATTCAGAACATAGGTTTTTGATGGGCATGCCCATAGAATCAAAACTAAATGGAGAACTGAAGAAAAGTTATTCCCAAACACGACAAATTTCAATGACTAACGGCGGATGCAATTGGCTACATGCTGTTGTACAAATAAAAAAGAAAAACGAGTCCGATCCCAAAAAAATTATTAAAAAGGCATTTGAATCCCACCGTTCTCTAAAACAGGTAATTATAGTTGATGAAGATATTGATCCTAATAATGCAGAATCAGTAGAGTATGCAATGGCTACCAGGTTTCAAGCAGATAAAGATTTGATAATTATAAAAAACGTCCGTGGTTCCAGTCTTGATCCCTCCAGTGATCAAAAGAAATTACGTACTGCAAAAATGGGCATTGATGCCACCCGCTCTCTTTCAAAACGTCCAGAAGGATTTGAATTAGCAAGAATTCCAAAACTTGATAACATCAAATTAGAGAAATATTTCAAGTAATTAATCTGATTTTCATAGATCCATTTAAGAATAATGAAAACTATCCCCAATTGATGTCTGAAAATGAAAAAACAGATGAAATATCTGAACAAGAAAAAACAAATGAATGGGATTCCTTATGGCAGGAATATACAAAATCTCTTGAAAACTGGAAATCTCTTTTTGAACAAATCCAAAATGCAAGTAATGAAATGCAAATCAAATTCAATCAGGTTTGGGACAAGGCCACTGCTGAATCCAGTGCAGAAACCATGAAATTATTTGGCGAAAACTGGCAAAAGGCAATGAATGAAGTAGGAATTCAATCCTTCAAAGAATTTAGTGAAAACTGGAAAAAATCCTTCAATGATTCCAACACTTCTGTTTTCACACAATTTACTGAAAATTGGCAAAAGACTTTGAGTACATCCGGATTGGAACAAATGCAAGCATATGGGGAAATGATGAAAAAATTTGCTGAAACTTGGACTTTAATGTGGCCCAAAAGTCATTAATCTAAATGGAAACAAGTCTACATTGGTTTATTCTTCTAGTGCCGGGAGATTACGTTTACAGCGTTAGATATTATCATCCATCATGAATTGACACATTTTGGATTTAATCTTTCTGAGATTATTTTCATGCAGTTAATTCCTTTATTTTCTTTCTTGATTTCTCAACCAGGCGTTTTATGACTTGGATGTAAATTTGAGCCGCATAAACAATTTCCACATCTTTGTCTTCCCCAATATCTAAAAACGCGGATGCGATTACTTGATTTTTATTTACTTTGGGCTCACCACTCTCATTTCTTTTATGATTGATTACTTCTAAAAATATTGGTGATTGTCTTTTTATCTCAATTTCTAACTCTTCTTTTGAACGTAATTTTTCATGACTCAAATTAATTTTAATTTGCTGATAAATGTCATTTTTGTATCTTTCTGATGCTATGATCATAACTTTAATTTCAGGTAATTTTCCGAATTTATTTTTGAATTGACAGATTTTTTTTATAAAATTTGGATATGTATTCTGATGTTCATGATTATACTGCATTGAATACCACTCTGAAAATTTCATAGCATTTTCATCATTTTTCTCTCTGGCATTCTCATCAAATTTTTTCTGTGAAATCTTTTCTGAAATAAACAATCCAAAATCCTTGTTTCCTTCTTCAAAAATTCCATTTATTGTATCATTTACAGAGTCTATGTATTTATTAAAAAAATGATTTACATAGTAAGGATCAGGATCATATTGTTTAATCTGCTTTAGAGATATTTCACAATTTTTGATTGTTTCTTCGATGTTCATTGGTCTTTGTCGGATTTAACTACAGCATATTTTGATCGTGTCTTCAAATTTATCGCCAATTCCTTGAAGATCTCGTTTACGCTAACATCAACTAGATTAATAGTGGCATTTTCTTTTACGATCTGTTTTTCAAATTTTTCCTTAATCGCAAAAGATACTGAGGACCAATGCAAAATTCCCTTTAATTGCTCTTCAACAGTGGAATTTGTTGTTGGAAAATTTGCTGGTGAAAAAACAATCCCATTTGTCCACTGCATTGTTGGTATTCCACCGCCTGATGTTCTTGTACTAAATGCTATTTGTTTTACCCAGTCTTCAAATTTGTATTCAATTACCTCATGAATAACCAGCTTTTTCCATGGCTCTATTGATATTTCCATTTGTTTACGGTATTGTTGAACCAATTATAACCTTATTTTTTGAGGCTAATTCATTATTTTGCTGTTCTTAGACTTGCTTATTTACTAGAAAATAACTATTATTTTTTAATGAACAAATGGGCTGATTATTTAATTTCAGAGGTCAGTTTTGATTTTGATCGTTTGATTTATGCTGCGATCCGTCATCAGGATACCGATCAAGGAATTACTCCGGGAGAATTAGTAGACCGTCTGACCATAGCTTCTGATATACAAAATGGATTGAGCTACATTACAATTTACAGTGGAAAGGATTCTTGGAAAAAAGGAAACAAAATTCGAATTTTTTCTATCACAGGTGAGCCTTATCTCCGGATTGATCGAAACAAAGTCAAATTCGATTATTTTGGTGATTTACCTGAAACGTCAGTACCGCTACCTGAACCCGTCAAAGAATTAACATTTGAATCAGAACCAGATTCTTCTAGTCCACAAGGTACTCTGCAAAAAGGTTTTGAACCAGAACCAGAACCAGAACCAGAACCAGAACCAGAACCAGAACCAGAACCAGAACCAGAACCAGAATCGGTACCAACACCAACACCAGAATCTACGAGTCCACGAGGTACCCTGCCAAAAGGTTTTGATCCAGCATCCGCACCGGTACCAACACCAGAACCAACACCAGAATCTACGAGTCCACGAGGTACCCTACCAAAAGGTTTTGATCCAGCACCAACACCAACGCCAACACCAGAACCAACGAGTCCACGAGGTACCCTGCCAAAAGGTTTTGATCCAACATCAGCACCGGAACCAACACCAACACCAGAACCAACACCAGAACCAACGAGTCCACGAGGTACCCTACCAAAAGGTTTTGATCCAGCACCAACACCAACACCAGAACCAACGAGTCCACGAGGTACCCTGCCAAAAGGTTTTGATCCAGCACCAGAATCAAAGAAAGCCACTGCTAAACAAATAACACAATTTAATGATTTACAGAAAGAAATTGATAAATTAGAAGATGTGATATCTACTCAATTAAATATATCATCAGATGAATCAACTGAACAGTTATCCAAAGACAAGAAATTAGAAAAAGAAATTAGAAAACCTGGTAATATTGAGAAAAAACTTACTCATTCGACTTCCACTAAAAATACTTCAAAATCAAAGTTCCCTCAAGCTTATTGTGCCAAATGTAAAACCAAAAGAAAAATTAAAAATCCAAAAGAAACCACCATGAAAAACGGCCGACCTGCAGTTAGAGGAACTTGTCCCATTTGCAAATGTAAGCTTTTCCGAATTGGAAAATTAAAAAAATAATAAATTTAAATTTATGGAATTACACCCGTTGAGATTGCCACGTTTGATTGAATTTCTTGATGGCCTCTTGATATGCTTTTATCGAATCATCTCCTGATGTTTTAAGAAATCTTTCCCACTGGTCATTGAATTTTTTCATTGATTCAAGATTAGTTTCTTTGAAAATATTTTCCATCATCTTGGTCTGCTGTTTGATATATTCAGGACCGATTTCTTCCCATGTATTTTCCCAACTTGAACTTACTTTCTTCAATAATTCCGAGTCTGATTCTAATGCCTTTTGACACGCATCATGATATGTTATTAGGGTTTCATTTGTCGCTTTTTGCCATTGTGCAAGGGATTCCTTCCACCCCTTTAGTGCCGAATTGTATTCTGACCACGCTTTTTCAAATTCAGGTTTTTTTGTTGAAGATTTTGCTTGTTTTTTTGGCTTTGTGGTCTTCTTTGTAGCTGACTTGTTTTTAATAATCTCCTTATTGGCGACCATACTTTTGTTTAAAAACCGTATGTGTTAAATCTTTCAATAATTTTGAAGTTTGAAAAATTCCAAGTATTATATATCTGATTTTGACGCCTTGGTAAAATTTGCAGGGTACTTTTTCTCCTTATTTTTGAATAATTTATAATGATTTTCGCACAGCTTTCTTGTTTCTTTAAAACTGATTTTCACGGTTTCCACCGCTTTTAACCCACATTTTGATATACTGCATTTCAACATATCAGATATTCCGTATTTCCTAATAACACTTTGAAATTATATTATTACCCATGCTAACTTTTTATCATTGTATTATGTCGGAAAATTATGAATGATGATGCAAAAGGCAAGCGATTTTTAGAATTAATTGATGAGCAGAACAATCTTCAATGGAGTATTGTTTCAAAGTTATCCTCCATGATCAAATCAAAATGGGATTCTACACAGCTACAAAATGAACTTGAAACATTAGTGGAAAAACACTCCAAAATTACTAAAGATCTTAACAGTCTTGATGATAATGGCAGTATTTCATAATCCGGTATCCACCATTAATGCAATAAACAATACTGCCAAGTAGGGACTAGAAAATTTGAACAGTGTCCAAGAAGCTTTTTCCATAGGTTTAGCTATGACCCAAATTGACAATGCAGTCATTAATGCCCCTGATGCAACTGCGGTCCATAGATATACACTGCCCACCATTTCTTCCCCATTTTCAGTTGTTATAAAAAATGGTGCAATTGAAAATAATACCATTACAACAGTCGAAGCTGCAATTACCCTCGCTGATGTCTTTTCAGACTGTACTGCAGTCAGCATTGGCACATTGACTTTGTTATAATCCTCCTTGAAATGTAAAGTCAATGCCCAAATGTGCATTGGAATCCAAATAAACACCAGTCCTGCCATTGCAAGACCCATTGTCCACAAATCCGACATGCTTACAGCCACCCATCCTATCATCGGTGGTGACCCGCCACATAATCCCCCTAAAACTATGTTGGTTCTTGAATTTCGTTTTAATGCATATGAATAAACGAGAATATTGTTTATCAATCCAAATGCAATGAACGTGGTTGCCCACACACCTTGTTCCAATGTTGTTGTAAATGAAATTCCAAATGCTAAAACCAGTGATATTCCAGCTAGTGCAAATCCAAAATTTCTTGCCTTTGATGCCGGATGAATTCTCTTTGATGGCAGAGGTCGGTTTTTTGTTCTCTCCATTATTGCATCAATATCCCTGTCATGGTAGTTTGTCAAAGTATTGGCAGCAGCAGAACCGGCTGCAACTGAAAACAACATTAATGCCCATGTGGCAGGAGAAACTTCAATACCGTAAATATTAGATGCCGTTAGTGCTGCCCCAAATGCAGTAAACACCAGTAAATACCAGATCTTTGGTTTTGTTAATTCATAATATACAGCTATACGAGATTCTGACTTTTGTTTTTGCAATACTAGTCTGTATCCTTTGATGACATATATGGCATTACTTTTGTTCGCGATTTCATCTCAATAAACGACTCTGAAGACTGGATTCCGTCAATCCTGCCAATTTGTTCAGAGACCATTTTATGCATCTGATCCAACGATTTTGAATACATGGTTATCAATATGTCAAATCTGCCTGTAACTTCGGCAACCTCTCGTACCCCATCAATTTTGAATAATTCGTCAATTATATGATCGCGTTTTTTTGTGTCCATGTTAATTCCAGTCAGAGCTTTGACATTATAGCCAAGTTCGGCATAATTAACAACAATTGTAAAACGCTCAATTAGTTTTCTTTTGCTTAATCTCTTGATTCTTGAATATATCACTGATGAGTTGACTTTGATCTTTTTTGATAATTGTGGAACAGAAATCGATGCATCGTTGGACAATTCTGATAAAATTTGCAAATCCAAATCATCTACTTTAACCAATCAAAACCCCCGAGTCGATCTAGATTTCTGGTTCTTATAAAGTTATTATTGTAAAATTTGCAAAAAAGATTGGATTTTCTGAGACATTTTGTCTAGAGTTTGATGGAATGAAAAAACCGGCTCCACAGGCCCTTATTTCCCCTCTGCCAATTTGTTCCGTAACCCCTGGGCAGACTGAAATCGTGTGCGTGCTGCCTGTATTGTCTTGATTGCATCAGAATACCCATTTGGTCTCCCCATCAGGTGCTCCTATCTGTGTTTTTTTCCTGCAAAGTATGTATTTTTTCTCTGTTCTTTGTCTGCAGGACATACCTGCGTATCGTACCATAACTATCATCTTTTTTCCGGAAATGATATTTTCAATGCCTTTGGGGGTGTTTTTCGAATCACTGCTTTAATTCGCTTGTCTCAACGGTATTTCGTGTTTGCAAAAATAGTCTAAATCTTGCCTTTTTTGTATAGCATTTCTGCTAACAACACTGCGCCTTTTGCTGAACCCATCTTCTTGTTGTGTGAGAACAACATGTACTTTAGACCATTATCAAATAATTCCTCTTTTTCCACCCTTCCAATGGTTGTCGTCATTCCACCTCCGACGCTTCTTTCCATTCTTGGTTGAGGTCTTGTCGGGTCATCATGAAATGCATAGTATTTTTCTGGAGCCGAAGGCAATCCTTTAACTGAAATACATTGATTGTAAGAGTTGTAAAGTTCTTTGGCTTTTGGAGAATCAATATGTTCTGAAGTTTCTACAAAGACTGATTCAGTATGTCCGTCAATTACGGGAACCCGGGTACAGGTACAACTGACTCTAATGTCTGCATTCTCTATCTTGCCGTCCTTAAATTTGCCTAGAATCTTTCGTGTCTCAATTTTGACTTTATCTTCTTCTTTTGGAATCCATGGTAAAATATTGTCAGTAATTCCCATTGCAGAAACTCCGGACTTTCCACCTCCTGAGATGGCCTGCATTGAGGTCATCATAACCTTCTTTACACCATACTTTTCCAGCAAGGGCTTTAATGTGATCGCCAAACCGGTAGTAGTACAGTTTGGTAAGGGTGCTACCCAACCTTTCCAATTACGGTTTTTCTTTTGGATTTCGAGCAGCTCAGACTGTTCATCGTTTATACCTGGAATAAGAATCGGAACATCTTCCTCATATCTATATGCAGAACTAGTTGAAATTACCGGCAAATCTGCTGCCATTTTAGTTTCAATATCACGTGCTGCCACGGATTCCACTGCTGAAAATACCAGATCTAACTGTGATACATCCAGATCATCTGTCTTTCTGACAGTCATTGATCTGATGTATTCTGGAATCTCTCCACCGACATCCCATGCAATAATTCCACTTGCATCCTTGATTGCGTCCAGATAGTTCTTGCCTGCCGAACGTTCAGAAGCGGCAATCTGAGTTACCTCAAACCATGGGTGATTCTCAAGAGATTGGACAAATTCCTGTCCTACGGCACCAGTTACTCCGATAATTGCCACTCTTTTCTTTTCCATATCTAAAACTGATCGATTTCAATTAATAATCGTTTTTCAAACTCCATATTGATGCGTAATTTCTCATGCCTGTAATATTGGAGAAAACAGGCCAAGGCACCGCATTTGATATCTGGCATCAAACAGACAGGATTTCAGCGTAAATTCAGAAAACAGATACCATGATAATGCGAGAACTGCCAAACTACCAAAAGATACTATATTGACTATTCCTACTTGATACTGTGAAAATAAGGACAAAATCCACCATCACGGCACATAATCCCGTGCCTCATGGGGGAAGATACTCCGTATCTGTCAGGGATCCCCGAATCGTGGATTTTAGCTCAAACACAAGTCCTGCCGGAATGCCAAAATCCGTAATACCACATCTGAAAAAAAGACTGGGACAAATAGAGCATTATCCGGACTCTAACTCAAGTGACCTGATAGCCGGTCTCAAAAAATATGTTATACTGCCAGAATCAAACCTGATTGTTGGAAACGGTGCAGTTGAGATAATCTATAATTTTTGCAGCGTCTTTTTGCCAAAAAAAGACATTCTAATACCAATTCCCACGTTTGGAGAATATGAGGCTGCTGCAAGGCTGGCTGATTGTAAAATTGTTTTTTTTAAAACAATGAATCTTTCTGAACACATTGATTCATTTATTTGCCAGATCCCCGCCAATGGATGTGTCTTCATTTGCAATCCTAATAATCCCACTGGAACAATCCTGTCAAAAAAACAGCTAACCAGAATTATCTCTGCTGCCAAAATAAAATCCTGTTTTGTATTTGTTGACGAATGTTTTATTGAACTAGTTCCTGAATCAAACCAGTCAATATTGAATTTAATAAAACAATACGATAATCTCTTTGTACTGAGATCACTTACAAAATCATTCGGTTTGGCCGGTATTAGAATCGGATATGCCGCAGCTTCAAAACAAATTATAGACATCTTACAAAAGACGAAAATTCCTTGGAGTGTCAATGCACTTGCTCAAGAAGCGGGATTAACTGCAATCAAAAACAAAATCCATATTACAAAAGCAAAATCCATAATAAAAAAAGAATCCAATTTTCTTAAAAACAGGATTGCCGGTATCCAAGGATTTGAATGCCATGCATCATCAACTAATTTTATCCTAATTAAAACAAGACAAGACTCTACGGTACTTCAAAAAAAGCTGCTAAAACATAAAATCCTAATACGTGACTGTAAAAGTTTTAGAGGTTTAAACAATCATTATATCAGAATTGCGGTAAAATCCCATAAGGAGAATCTAAAACTGATACATGCATTGGAGATAGTAGCATGAATTCTTTAATGATACAGGGAACTGCCTCCGGTGTTGGAAAGACAACATTGGTTGCAGCATTATGTCGAATCTTTGCTGACAAGGGTTACAGTGTTGCACCATTCAAATCACAAAATATGTCAAATTTTGGCTATGCCACGCCTGATTTTGAGATATCTCGGGCCCAAGCAATTCAGGCAATAGGTGCCCGATGCCAAATCACCCCGGATCTTAATCCTATCATGCTCAAACCACTGGGAAATTACTATAGTACAGTCTATCTCAACGGCAAGCGCTACAAGAAAATGCATGCAAAGGACTATTATGCAAAATTTGTAAAATCAAAAGGAATCAGGGCTGCAACTGATTCCCTGACCAGGCTTGAAAAAAACCATGATCTGGTGATTCTGGAGGGTGCAGGTTCCCCCGCAGAGATAAATTTGCAAAAATTCGATATTGCAAACATGTCTATTGCTGAAAAAGTAAATGCCTCCGTTTTGCTGGTATCTGATATTGACAGGGGGGGATCCTTTGCAGGTTTAGTAGGAACCATGACTCTGTTGGAAAAAAAACATCAAAAGATGATCAAGGGATTTATTTTCAACAAGTTTCGCGGGGATATTGATGTACTAAAACCGGGCTTTACAAAGATAAAAAAAATTACAAAGGTTCCAGTTTTAGGAACCATACCAATGCTGAAAATTGATTTACCAGAAGAGGACTCGCTTGATGTAACACCAAAAGAGGTTGCTTGGACCAGAAATAACATCTCTAAAATTGACAAAGAGATAGGCAAACTAGCAAAGATTACAAAAAGCAATCTAAATATCAAGGCAATCGAGAGGATGTTGAAATGATTCTAGAATCCATAGTAATTGCCGCCCTTGCCCTGGGATTGGACTTTGTTTTTGGGGATCCTAAAAATAAATACCATCCCACCTCCTGGATTGGCACACTAATTGCAAATCTGACACCGCTGGCTAAAAATCATAATGCATATGTTGAAAAACTTGGAGGGGTTTTTGTAATTGTAATATCCGTGGGAATCGTCACTGCGTTGCTTTCAACTTTAAATCTGGGGATCTCGTTTCTTGCAACTGACTGGATAATCCTAGTCGTTACAGTCGCAGTTGGAGCAATCCTGCTCAAGACTACTGTGGCAGTTCGAGGCATGGAACATTTTGCCCTAGCGGTGGTAAATTCCCTGGAACAAGACGATTTGGATTCTGCACGAACAAATCTGGCCATGATAGTAAAGAGAAATACCAAAAACCTAGACAAAAACCACGTAATTTCAGGCGTGCTTGAAAGTATCAGCGAAAATACCGTTGATGGAGTTACCGGACCTCTCTTTTATTATGCTCTTTTTGGCTTGCCTGGAGCCTTTGTGTACAGGGTTATCAATACTGCTGATTCAATGATTGGATACAAGACTGATATCTTCAAAAATGTCGGATGGTTTGCGGCAAAATGTGACACCATCTTAAATTACATTCCCTCTAGAATCACGGGATTACTTGTGATCATCTCGGCTGCTATTTTACAAAATAATTGGAAGGAATCATACAAAATAATGATGCGTGATGGTAAAAACACGGAAAGCTGCAATGCCGGGTACCCCATGGCTGCATTTGCAGGCGCACTTGGGACAAAATTTGAAAAGATCAATCATTATGAATTAGGTGATGGCAAAATCACACTAACAAAACAGCATGTCTGCTCTGCAATTACAATAATGAAGATAACATCAATCCTTTTCTTTGGAATAATCACCGTTCCAATAATTTCTATTTTATCTGTGATTGGATGGTGGATTCATGCTTAAAGAAATCAGTTCCGTCTTTTCTTTTCTGACCATCCTCCCATCATCATCAAATGTCACGCTAGAAAACACTGCAAAGTACATGTACATTTTTCCGATTGTCGGAATCGTAATCGGACTTTTAGTCGGCTCGCTTGGTTTTGGATTGTCTTTCTTTTTAGATCCCCTGCTAGTCAGTCTGCTGGTGGCAGCTTCCCTTGTAATTATAACGGGAATTCATCATGTAGATGGATTGGCTGATTTTGCAGACGGTCTTATGGTCAAAGGCAGCAAAGACAGAAAACTAAAAGCAATGAAAGATCTTTCCACCGGTTCTGCCGGAACTGCCGGAACTGCCTTGTATCTTATGGGTCTGGTAATCACCATCTCTTTTACAGACGGGTTTGATTTGTTCAGGGCAATTCTGATTAGTGAAATTTTGGCCAAATTCTCAATGGTGCTGATGGCCAGCCTGGGAAACTCGGCCTCACCGGGCTCAAACTCCCCCTTCATCTCAGCAATGAAAGATAAGAGAAGGCTTGCCGCGGCTTTTATCATCATGCTTGTTCCCGTTGCCGTTATTGGTGGAACTACCGGACTTGTGATGCTCGCAGCTGCAGTTACTCTGACAATTTTCCTGCTGGCAATCTCTACTCGCAGTTTTGGCGGAATCACTGGTGATGTCCTTGGTGCAACCAACGAACTTGCAAGACTGGCCTCATTGATGGTGTTTGTCTCAATATGATTGGAATTGTAATGGCAGGTGGCAAAGGAACCCGCATGAGTCTGGATGGTGAAAAACTATTACTCGGATACAAAAAACCGGTAATCCTCCATGTTGTTGACTCGTTGAAAAACTCAAACCGTTTTTCAGAAATTCTGGCAGTTACCAGCTCCAATTCACCTAAAACAAAAAAATTACTCAAAGAAAACGACGTTGCGACTTTTGATACCTCTGGAGCAGGCTATGTCGAGGATCTAAATTCGGTACTTTACACCATCAATGATGACGTCCTTGTAACTTCCGGTGATCTGCCATTGTTGGATGAAGAAATTATACAAAAAATTCTCACCCGATACAATCCCCGGAACATCTGGACTAGCATTATTGTTACAAACAAATTTCTAACCTCTCTTGGAATCAAGTCTGACTATTCAATCAATTTTGAAGATCAGAAATGTCATTATACTGGAATATCTCTGGTAAATTCCAAAAGTATCTCCTCTCTTGAAAATTTGGACGAATCTTATGTTGTAATTGATGATAAGAGGATCGCATTTAATCTAAATACAAAACAAGACTATGACTTACTCGGCACTGCCTGAGATTTTGCCGTTTATTTCTGCCTTGGAACCTGTTGCTTTTGCAATGGTATTACCACAGGAGTTACATGTAACTAATGTTGATGCATGAGAATAGACCACTTGAAGTTCACCACACTCGTTACAATTGACCTTTTGAAACGTGCTTGATGGTTTTGGAATCTCCACGTGATCTTTTTTCATGTTGCCACCAACTCAAATTTCTTAATTCTAATGCCCGGCTTGTTGTATTTCTTTTTGCATACCGTACATGTCATAATGGGAGTAACCTTCTTTGTAACTTTGGCCGGTTTTGCCAGTTTTGGGAATTTCTGCCCGCCGTACCCGTGTTTGCGTTCTGCATGTCGACGCTCACCTCTGGCAGAACCGCGTCTTTTTCCGGCCTTGTAAATGGAGACCTTTTGTTCGGTATGTGTTTTACATTTTGCACAATACTTTCTGATCACCTTGGGAATGTTCATACCAACAAAACCTCTTCAACCGTAATTTAAGCATTGAATCTATAATAGGTGCAAAATCCAATTAGGAACTATGAGTCTGGCCCATTCGATCCATTCGTTGAATTCTGTAGCGATGGGTGAAAAAAAAGCCGATCTGATTTTGAAAAACTGTAACTTGCTGTCCGTATATACCAAGGAGATCATTCCAAAAATCCAGATTGCCATAATTAATGACAGAATTGCCTATGTTGGTCCGGATGCCATGCATGCAATGGGTCCCAAAACGGCAATTATTGATGTGGGTGGAAAGTATGCCAGTCCCGGCTTTGCTGATCCTCATTTGCACATTGACCAGTTTGTCCTGCCATCTGAATTTGCAAAAAAGGCGCTTCTTTGCGGCGTTACCTCCCTTTTTTCTGATCCAATTGATATTGTCAGTGTTTCAGGCTACAAAGGCTTTCAAGAATTTCTCAGGCTTGGGGAAGATCTGCCGATAAGGATTTTTCAAGTGGTTCCAGGAGGTCTTCCGGTGGATGCAAAATTCAGTAACAGCAGGCATCTCTCGTTATCGCAAGAAAAATCTGCAATAAAGCATCCCGGCGTTCTTGGTTTGGGGGAAGTCTTTTCATGGACCAAAGTTATTTTACGCGAACCTAAAACAATGAAATCCCTTTGTACCATGTTGGAGGGTGACTGTATAATTAATGGACATACTGCAGGCATGAGTGAAAAAAAACTCAACGCATATGTTTCATCAGGGATACTCTCCTGTCATGAGCCGATTAATTTTGATCAGGTCCTAGAACGGCTGCGTCTTGGAATGTGGGTGATGATTCGGGAGGGCTCGATAAGACGTGACTTGAAGGAAATTATTCCACGTCTCCTAACACATGGAACCTATCTTAATCGCCTAATGTTCTGTTCTGACGGTCTTGATCCATTAGATATTGTAAAATTCGGCCATATTGATCACTGCATAAGGGAATCAATCAAACTTGGTCTCAAGCCCATAGATGCAGTTACAATGGCATCCAAGAATAATTTTGACTATTACAACATGGGAAAAGATCTTGGCGGAATAGCACCTGGAAAACTGGCAGACATTCTAATTTTTAACGACTTGAAATCATTCAAACCAACCCAAGTCTTTGTGGGTGGAAAGCTCGTGGTTTCAAATGGGCGCCTTGTCGTACCTTTCAGGAAAAAAACAATTCCGTCCTGGATTAAAAAAACCGTCAAACTGAAAAAATTCTCAAAAGATGATTTTCTTGTCAAATCAAGAAAGAAAGACGTTCTGGCAAATACAATATTTCTGCAGACTGAAATAATTACAAAAATTGGATCCGCCCAGCTGCATCCCAAGGACGGTCATATTTCTGCCTCTTTAGATTCGGATGTATGGAAAGTTGCCGCATTTGATAGAACTCATGGAACATCCAGATATAGTATTGGATTTCTAGAAAATTTTGGAGCTGATATCGGGGCATTTGCTTCAACCTGGAGTTTTCATGAAAATGACATGATCGTGATAGGCTCCAATGACTCTGATATGGCACTAGTCTCAAACCATCTCATCAAGAACCA
Organism: Candidatus Nitrosopumilus sp.; assembly: GCA_965218785.1. Classification (GTDB taxonomy): domain Archaea; phylum Thermoproteota; class Nitrososphaeria; order Nitrososphaerales; family Nitrosopumilaceae; genus Nitrosopumilus. The sequence goes on along the minus strand of OZ244650.1, from coordinate 1,817,960 downwards.
GGGGGGTCTTGCCGTGGCCAAATCAGGCAAAATTCTGGCCTCAATGCCCTTGCAATTTGGAGGAATCATCTCAACTGATTCATTTGAAGAGGTTTCAGCCAATTTTAAAAGAATCAACCGATCTATTGTGGATTCAGGATGCAAGTTTACCAGACCTCATCTTATTCCCCTATTCCTGCCATTCCTGGCTCTGCCATCTGTTAGAATTCTCTCAGGCGGAATTGTAGATGTGAAAAAACGATGTTATCTTGACCCGATCAACTAAGTAATATTAAAAAGGGGGGTTTTATGGGATCAAGCTGAATCTAAATGGCATCAATCCAACAAGGCCCAAATGGACCTGTTTTAGTTCTCAAAGAGAGCGCATTACAGCAAAAAGGCAAGGACGCTCAACAAAACAATATTGCCGCAGCAAAACTAGTTGCCGAACTAGTCAAAAGCAGTCTTGGACCTAGAGGCCTAGATAAAATGCTAGTTGACTCTTTGGGTGATGTTACCATTACAAATGATGGTGCCACAATCTTAAAGGAAATTGACGTTCAGCACCCTGCGGCCAAAATGATAGTCGAGATTTCCAAGACCGTGGATAACGAAGTAGGCGATGGCACAACATCTTCCGTCGTTTTTGCAGGCGCATTATTGGCAAAGGCAGAAGATTTGCTCAAAAAAGAGGTTCATTCTTCGACTATTGTTGAGGGCTATCAGGCAGCTGCTGAAAAGACCCTTGAAATTTACTCCCAATTATCAAAAAAGATTCAACCCGATGATAAGGAATCCCTTCTTAAAGTTGCAACAACTAGCATGCAATCCAAATTAATTTCTGAAGATAGCGACATATTATCAAAAATTATCGTTGATGCAATCTTTAGTATTGTAACCAAAAAAGACGATAATTACAGCGTGGATCTTGAAAATATCAAGGTTGAAAAAAAGGCAGGCGGCTCAATTCAAGACACTCGAGTTATCAAGGGCATTGTTTTAGACAAGGAAATCGTTCACAGTGGAATGCCTACAAAGATTGAAAAAGCAAAAATTGCATTGATAAATTCAGCATTAGAAATTGAAAAAACAGAGATGAGTTCTGAAATTAGGATTACTGATCCCACCCAGATGCAGATGTTCCTGGAGGAAGAAAATAGAATGCTAAAGACCATGGTTGACAAACTACATGATGCCGGTGTTAATGTCCTGATTTGTCAAAAAGGAATTGATGATATTGCACAACACTATCTTGCAAAGTACGGTATTCTGGCAGTCCGTCGTGTTAAAGAAAGTGATATGATTAAACTCTCCAAAGCCACGGATGGACATGTAATTAGTAATCTAGATGATCTCTCAGAAAACGATCTAGGTCATGCTGATCTAGTTCAACAAAAAAAGGTTGAATCTGACAAATGGGTGTTTGTAGAAGGCTGCAAACATCCGCAATCTGTTACACTGCTGATCCGCGGCGGCTCTCAAAGAGTAATTGATGAGGTTGATCGTTCAATACATGACTCCTTGATGGTCGTAAAAGACGTGATTGAAAAGCCGGAAATTGTTGCCGGTGGAGGCGCGCCTGAATCATTTGCAGCCTCACAACTCAAGGACTGGGCTGATAATTTTGATGGAAGAGAACAACTTGCAATAAAAAAATACGCCGAAGCATTAGAAACAATCCCGTTAACTATTGCTGAAAATGCCGGAATGGATCCAATTGATACGATGGCCAACCTGCGGGCAAAACAGAATCAGGGTCATAAATGGACTGGTATTGATGCTAAAAATACAAAGATTGCAGATATGCTGACAATCAACGTTATAGAACCAACCGTAGTCAAAGAACAGATTATAAAGTCTGCAACCGAGGCGGCGTGCATGATTCTCAGAATAGACGATGTAATTGCCATATCCGGAGCTCCGGGCGGCGGCGGCATGCCTCCAATGGGATAAGACAAACCCTCTAGTTTTCATAAATTGTTGTTAAATAAAATAGGCGTTGATCTAGGTGGGACAAAAATAGAAGCTGTCCTACTTGATGAAAATCTGGATGTTTTAGAAAGAAAAAGAATCCCGACTCCACAAAATGATTATCACAAAATCATTGATGCCATCTCGTCTCTGATTTTAGATGTTTCTAAAGACATCGCTGATTTTTCCTTAGGCATTTGCACTCCCGGTGCAATTTCCAAAAAAACGGGCCTGATCAAAAATAGTAATACCCAATGTCTGATTGGAAAGCCGTTAAAAGAGGATCTGGAGGAGAAACTGGGGAAAAAAATCTCGATGGAAAATGATGCCAATTGCTTTGCCATGGCCGAAGCTAAAATGGGTGCTGCAGCCGGATTTGATTCAGTATTTGGCGTAATCATGGGTACGGGTGTCGGCGGCGGGATTGTAATTAACGGCAAACTTTATTCTGGCAGAACCAACATCGCCGGAGAATGGGGACATCACACCCTGCATCGTAATGGAAATCCCTGTTATTGTGGCAAGGCAGGATGCGTGGAGACTTGTATCAGCGGCCCTTCATTAGAAAAACAATGGGCGGCATTGTCTGGAAAATCAATATCCCTGCCTGAAATCCTTACTAGCATCGACAATGAAATTGGCCGAAGATGGAAAAATGAATTTTTAGAAAATTTCGGATACGGCCTTGCCAATGTTATAGACATCTTGGATCCTGATGTAATAGTCATGGGCGGCGGTCTATCCAATATTGATTTTTTATATACCGAAGGAAAAGAGTCAGTTTACAGCAAAGTTTTTTCAGACTCGATTGATACTCCGATCCTGAAAAATAAACTAGGCGATTCTGCCGGAGTTTTTGGAGCATGCTTGCTCTGATGAGATTTCATTTCACATTAGGAAAACCCGTCTTTTATCTTCAAAACCTTATCAACAATTTCAATTATGTCTGCATTTAACTCGGTACTAATCAAAATTAATCCCGCCCCTCCTATGGGGATGGTCACCCGGTAAATTTTTTCATATTTTGCTAATGCGAAAATAGGCCTCCCGGTCTTTTCTGCAGTTTTTTTACGTGTAGACCACCTGTAAACTGCCTGAGATAAGGACAACTCTGTTTCTGCCCTTGATAGATGATTCTTCAGTCCCTGCCTCATTTTATCATATAGCTCGCCATAATCATACACGCCCACATATCTGATCTTCTCATCACATCCTAAAATTTCATCACAGATTTTTTCGTATTCCATATCTTCTCCTATTGCGGCTCGATTGTTGCAGGCGGCTTGCTTGAAATCACATAACTCACCCATGTAACGTCTTCAATCTCATTTGTAATTCTATTGCTTATTTTTTCCAAAACACCGTGTGGAAGTCTCGTCCAATCCGCAGTCATTGCATCAACAGAGTCCACAACTCGTATCATTACAACATTCCCATATCTTCTTTTGTCTCCTACCACGCCGACTGCCTTGTCATCTCCGACTGCGGCAAAAGCCTGCCAAATCTTCTCATACCAGCCTGCCTTCATCAGTTCATCCTCGACAATCTTACCTGCCACCCTGGCAATATGCAGCTTTGCCGGAGTCACTTTTCCCATCACTCTTACGGCCAAACCCGGGCCGGGAAACGGGTGTCTCATCAGAAGGTTTTCTGGAACCTTGAGAATTTTTGCCATCTTTCTTACCTCGTCTTTGTATAACTCCCTTAACGGTTCTAAAATATCCAAATCAAGCCAGTCTGGCAATCCGCCTACATTGTGATGGGATTTTATTACTGCTGCAGGTCCTTTTGATACCCCGCTCTCAATCACATCTGGATAAAGCGTGCCCTGAGCCAGCCATTTGAAGGGGCCGTTTTTTTCAGCAAATTCGGTAAAAACACGGACGAATTCCTCCCCGACAATCTTTCTTTTTTCCTCGGGATCCTCGATTCCCTGAAGCTTTCCCAGAAATTCATCAGCCGCATTGACTGCTGTAAAATTCACATTAAAGTTGTCTTTGAACATCGCCTCAATCTCCGTCTCCTCATCTAGTCGCAGCAAACCATTATTTACAAAAACACACTTTAGCCTGTCTCCGATGGCCCTGTGGATTATCAGCGCAGCTACCGTTGAATCTATGCCTCCGCTGACCCCACAAAGTACGTTTCCTTTTATCTTTGAGATTTTTTCCACGGCCGTCTTGACAAAACCCTCCATGGTCCAATCCTGTCTTGCCCCGCACACTTTTAAAACAAAATTCTTCAGAATCTCTGTACCATGCTCTGTATGCACTACTTCTGGATGAAACTGGATGCCATAAACTGATTTTTCCTCTAATGCAATTGCCGCAGCTTTTGCACTTTCCGTATGTGCTATGACCTGAAATTTTGGCGGGATTTCTTCTGCTTCGTCACCATGACTCATCCATGCCCTGACTGATTCCCCTATACCGTTTAGTAGATCCCCGTCATTATCAATCGTAAGTAAGGATGAACCGTATTCCTTGTTTGCCTTTTTTACTTTTCCGCCATACCTGTCTACAATCAGTTGATGACCGTAGCAAATTCCAAGCAATGGTAAATTCATCTCAAAAACTTTACTGTCCGGAAGCGGTGCGTCTGAATTGTAAATACTTGACGGGCCTCCTGAAAAAATTATTCCCTTTGGATCATGTTTTTGTAATTCCTCATAACTGATATCAAAGGGAACAAGTTCGGCATAAACGGAAAATTCCCTGATTCTTCTACAAATTAAATGGCTGTACTGTGATCCAAAATCTAAAACTAGAATTTTGTCCATATCATCACTTGTTGATGTTTTCAAGCATTCGTGTTAGTGACCAGCCTGCCGTATTGATCAATTCACTTACTCTCTCCTTTTGCCTGTAATTTTTGATAATAATCTCCCTCATGTCCGAGCCATTCTTGTTTATAACAAAGTCAATGATTGATTCCTTCTGGATTTTCCCGTTTTCCACCTCTGCGAAATCCTTCTTCTTCATCTCTCCGATGACTCTATCTAAGAAGAACGATTTGAATGGAGGCGTCTCATCGCTAATCTCGATTGCATCATCTAAAATTATAGAAACCTGTTCTGGCGTGACAAATGCATTGGCAATTACCTTGCCATCATTTCCCCTTGTAATTGGAATGGAATTTTCTGCAGGCTTTTGCGTGGTCTCTGCCTTGTTTTGAATTTCCGTTTTTTTCCTTTCTAGCTGTGAGGCTTTTGTGTAACTGGATTCCTTTAAGACCAGATCTAAAATTACGAGGTTTTTTTCCAACATTACTATATTTTTCTGATGCTTGCTGATTTGCCGGTTCAAATTTTCCTTCAGGGTGACGATATCTTTGACCTGCTCTTCGGTAAATTTCATAATCTGATTAATGAGGGAATGGGTATTAAATGCATTCTAGATGGCAGCATCTAGTTCTTTGTAGGATATTTTTTTAAACCCCCTGATCGGCCTTGACGTGGTAAATAATTCGGACTTTGTAGTAGTTGAAAGCCATTCCAACAGCGCCCCGCCCCTTTTTAACTTCATCAGTTTTATCTTCCTCTCTGATCTTTTTGTATTTGAAAATCTTCCAATTCGATCTCCGAAATCCATCCCGAACAGAATAATTTTCCTTGCACCATAATGACTGGCTAGAAAAACCCCCCTGTCCCCGTCAGTAAATCCCCCGTAATTTTGAAGCCTGCCAAGAGGTTTTGACTGGGTCGTACCAATACAGTTCCTGAATTTTTTTGCCAATTCCAGCTTTTCCATATTGTCCCCGTGCGCATGTACGACAAACATCGATTTTGTTTTTGCGATTTTCCTTAATGCCTCCATGTCCCCATCCAAGTCAGTAACAACAATATCTGGAATGATTCCATTTTCTATCAGTGCTTTAACTGAGCTATCTGCTGCAATTTTTATTGCGCTTTTGTAATTTTGTAATTTTTTAATCGCAGTTGACAGGGAGGGACCGGAACCTATTACAAAGACAGTCCTTGCTTTGAGCAAATTGATAATTTTTCTCTCACCGTCAGAATTTCGCAGTATTGAATTCAACAGGATGGCCGATTCCCTGTCTTTTTCCCCGCTATACTTGAATTCCCTTAAAATATCCAAATACCTCTTATTCCAACCTGAAACCATCATATCACTCAAATTGGATTGGTTTTTGATAAACCCTGTGACCAGAATTGGAAATGTACGGGTAGGAGGAAAAAACCCCGTACGTATAATGGGCATTCTAAACACCAGTCCTGAATCATTTTACAAAAAATCCGTTCACATAACCAAAACACAGGTAAAAAACGCCGTAAAACAAATGGAAGACGGGGGCGCGGATTTTATTGATGTTGGCGGCATGTCTACTGCCCCTTATCTGTCCACAATAATCTCAGAAAAACTCGAATCAAAAAGAATTCTTGATGCCATCAAAATAATCCAAAATGTTTCCAATCTGCCGGTTTCTGTTGATACCTGCAGGGCCAGAGTTGCCCGAGATGCATTAGAACACGGTGTTGATATAATCAATGATATCTCCGGATTAAAATATGATAAAAAGATGCAGGATGTTGTTTCAGAATTTGCCCCGTCTCTGATTTTATGTGCATATGATTCCAAAACCGTCCTTGGGAATGCTGTAACTGCAACCCGGAAACTACTCAAGGAAAGCTTGCAAATTGCAAAAAAATCCCATGTTCCATCTGAAAAAATCGTATTGGATCCTGCCATAGGATTTTTCCGAAAAACCGGGCAGGGTCCGTTTTTTACAAAAATAAAGTCAGACTGGGTGGAAAGGGATCTATCCGTCATTAAAAGTTTGAAATCTATAAAGCAAAACCATTCCATATTGGTCTCTGTTTCAAATAAATCCTTTCTAGGAAGTATTTTAGGCAAAAAAAATCCGTCTGATCGATTATTTGGATCGATAGCTGCCGAGGCGATATCTGTTATTAATGGCGCCGACATTATTCGTACCCATAGTGTTGATGCAACTAAGGAGGCAATAACAATTGCCTCAGGACTGTCAAAATGACACAAAGGCTTATAATCAATATTCAACTTTCTTAACAAGGTTTCATTGGAATTCAGAGAAGGATTAACTTTTGACGACGTTCTTCTTGTACCCAAATATTCAGATATTACAAGCAGAAGTCAAACCGATCTGAGTACCAAACTATCCAAAAACATCTCAATTAACATCCCCTTTCTTAGCGCAAATATGGATACTGTCACAGAATCATCCATGGCAATGGCCATGGCACGTGCCGGCGGTCTGGGAATTATTCATAGGTTTTTGACTATTTCAGAACAATCCCACGAGGTCCTCAAGGTAAAGCGTTCAGGAAGCGTAATGATAGAAAACCCATACTCCATATCTTCTGATAAATCTGTACAGGATGCTTTAGACTATGCAGAAGACAAACAAATCTCCGGCCTCTTGGTAGTTGATTCCGGTTCTAAATTGGTGGGAATAATAACCGAACGGGATTCACTGTTTGCCAATACCAACAATCCAATTCATGATGTTATGACCAGGGACGTTGTAACTGCAAAACCCGGGGTTACACTAGATGAGGCAAAATCCATTTTACATAAGCATAGAATTGAGAAACTGCCGATAGTTGATGATTCGGGAATTATCAAGGGCCTGATTACAAGCAAAGACATTACAAATAATGCGGATTATCCAAATGCATCCAAAGACAAGAAAGGAAGACCGCTAGTCGGGGCGGCAGTTGGTGTGAAGGGGGATTTTTTAGAAAGAAGTGAATCCCTTTTGGAGGCAGGAGCTGACGTACTTGTTGTTGACATCGCACACGGCCACAGTGAAAACGAACTAAACACAATTCATAATATCAAAAAAGCATTTCCAGCCTGTGAATTAATTGCAGGCAACGTTGCAACTGCCCGGGGAGCCGAGGATTTGATAAAGGCGGGAGTCGATGCAGTAAAAGTCGGCGTAGGTTCCGGGTCAATTTGTATTACCAGAGTCATCACCGGTTCAGGCGTGCCCCAGTTGACTGCGGTAATGGACTGTGCAAAGGTCGGCAAGGATCATGACATTCCAATAATTTCCGATGGCGGTACTAGAACTTCCGGTGATGCAACAAAAGCATTGGCCGCAGGTGCGTCATCTGTAATGGTGGGCAGCATACTTGGCGGCACCGACGAGTCACCTGGCACGGTCTTGACTAAAAATGGAAAACGCTTCAAAGTCTATCGCGGAATGGCCTCTCTTGCAGCCTCGATTGGCAGAAAATCCAAGGAAACAGGCTTTATTTCACTTGATGATGATCTTAATGATTATGTCGCAGAAGGGGTGGAAGCCATGGTTCCCTACAAGGGAACTGTGACTGATATTCTAAAACAACTTACGGGAGGCGTGCGTTCCGGACTGAGCTACTGTGGCGCACATACGATTCCTCAAATGCAGGAAAATGCAGAATTTATCAAAATGTCACGGGCTGGATTTGCAGAAAGCCAGCCTCATGATGTCTCCTTGATGTAGATAATTTTTTAAACGGTATCTGAATCTAGTGAATCATGCTCTCCAAAAGAACCATTATTGGACTGGTAATCGGAAGTGCAATTATTGGAATTGGCGGCATTTCCTTAATTCAGCATATTGGGCCAATCACCATTAATGAAAATTATCTAGTCGTTGTCGGCGATTCTGCAGGTTACATAATTCCCGCACCTGCCAACACCAAACAGTCCATGGAAATCGTGGGTGCCTCCTTTGATCTAAAACTTGCAAGTCCCGGCGATGGATTGCAGATTCCACAAGAATCCTATAAGGACAAAGCCAGTCTTGCGTGGACCCATCTAGTGGATGGTGAAACAAAGATCCAAATTCAAAATACAGGAAGTACGGAATTGGAAATTACGGGAGTGTTAGTTAGAAGCGCCGATCCAATCTGGTTTACTTTTGATCTCATGGTGATTATTTCAGGCATGGTCATTATCGGGTTTAGTATGGGTTTTACCTTGAGAAAACCCAAGGGATTTTAGCCTAGTTTTGCACAGGGATACGAACCCAATACCTTCATGAATAACGTTTCCTGCTTTATTTTTTCCAACATTTCTGAAATCCGGGTATTTTTTTTATGACCCTCAAAATCCACATAAAAGTTGTATTCCCATGTATTGGTTTTAGTGGGTCTTGATTCTATTTTTGTAAGATTGACATCATTTTTGTAGAAATTCTCCATTATCCTATATAATGAGCCTGGCTCGTGTTTGATGGAAAAAATTATTGATGTCTTGTCATTTCCTGTTTCCGGAGATTCCTTTTTTGACAGGACCAAAAACCTCGTATGGTTGTTTGAATTATTTGCAATGTTTTCGGAGATAACAGGCATGTCGTATATGACCGAAGCTGTTTTGCTGGCTATACACGCATAATTTTTGTTGTCAAGCTCCTTGACAATTTTTACACTGCCTGCCGTATCGTATGAGGGAATTGTTTTCATGCCGTGCCGTTCGATGAATTTCCTGCACTGACCCAATGCCTGGGGATGTGAATACACGGTATCTATCTCCTCTAGCTTTCCGACTCCGATCAGACAGTGCTCAATTCTGTGATAAATCTCGCCTGTGGCATTCAAGGATGTTAAATAAAGCAGGTCATAACTCTCACCAACACTTCCTTCCAATGAATTCTCCACAGGCAAAATTGCATATTCTGTTTTATCCCTAGCCGTATTCTCTAAAACCTCTGCAAATGTTGCAAGGGGAACAGCCTGACTTTCTTCATTAAAAAATGATCTTGCCGCAGCTTCACTGTATGCCCCCGTTCACCTTGGAACGAAACACGTATCATTTCCTAGTCTCTCAGTTTTACAAAATCACCGTTGCCAAAATTTGCAGAAAGCTTTCTCTCATCAATCCAAGAGCATTCTGTACATTTTATGGCATCGCGCATTAAAACAACCTTATTTCCACATTTTCTACATTTTGTAAATAATACCCCCAGATGTGGCTCATCAACTGTTGCATGAATTGTTCCATTAAGATGATTAAGTATCTTCAATGTAATTATATCACTAACTAGGGCCACGTTCTTTCTTCTGATATTTCGCGTTGAACATATGCACTCTACTTTTGATATGGTAGGCTTGCCGTTGATGTAGTCTATTGATACTGCAATCATAGATGACATCACTGCTGCCACAGTCCCGATAACAATATCCCCTACTTTTGGAATTGACAGGGATTTTGGGTGCCTGATATTGACGGTTCGTGTCTTGCTATCCGTTTCTTTTTGCCCCACTGTTGCCGCTCTGACCATATCCCCATCATCAAAAGCGTTGTATCCTGCCTCATATTCCTCAATAGATGCTATTTTGTCCCCTGGAAATATTGTATTATTTGACATGATATGATTTTCGCTGTTATGATTATAATTGTTTGTGGTGAGACATTGGCAAATCATATATCTCTAAAAATTTAAAAAAAACCATGAGAGCCCTGGTGTATGATCAATATGCTGATAATGATGATTTTTCTAAAATTTTAAAAATCAAGGACGTTCCTTCTCCAGAGCCTGCGCCCCATGAAGTTATCTTCAAGGTCAAGGCAGCGTCATTAAACTATGATGATATCTGGGGAATGAGGGGAAAACCCCTGGCAATTCCGCTGCCTCATATTTCTGGAACCGATGCCGCAGGGGAGGTTATCAAAGTCGGCCGCAATGTAAGACACGTCAAAGTTGGAGACAGGGTGGTATCTCATGGAAACATTTCATGCAGAGTCTGCAAAGCCTGTACTGATGGACGGGAATACGACTGTACAAAGCGAACAATCTGGGGTTTTCAAACCGGTCCACTCTGGGGCGGATACTGTGAGGAGACTCATCTTCCCGAAGTCAATGTTGTAAGGATTCCAGACGGCGTATCGTATGATGATGCCGCAGCCGCCTCGATGACGCTAGTTACATCATGGCACATGCTTATTGGCAGGGCAAAAATCCGGCCCGGACAACTGGTTTTGATTATGGGCGGAAGCTCCGGTGTTGGAAATTATGGAATTCAAATTGCAAAACTTTTTGGATGCACGGTGATTGCCACTGCCAGTCCTGACAAACTAGATAAATTATTGGAACTAGGTGCTGATTATGCAGTAGATCACCGAAACGATGATTGGTACAAAGAGGTTAGAGCGATCTCAAAAAAACTTTCCAAACCATACGGCGATGTTCCCGGAGTCGATGTGATTTTTGAGCATATTGGCGGCTCTCATTGGAATAAAGAACTCTCCCTGCTAAGTTACGGTGGAACAATTGTGACAACTGGCGCCACGACGGGTTATGATGCCAAGACTGACCTGCGCTATATCTTCTTTAAAGGAATCAACATTCTAGGTTCGACCCAGGGAACCAGGGCCGAGCTGGAACAGGGTCTTTACTGGATGTCCCGGGGAAAAATAAGATCCATAATTGATTCAACATATCCACTAGAGCAAGCAGCCGAAGCTCATACAAAAATGCTCAAAGGAAAGGGACGTTTTGGCAAAATCCTGATGAAACCAAATCCTGATTGATATGACCGATCCTAAAACCAATTCAATTTTAGACGAGGGCAACAGGCTGTTTCTTCAGGGCAAGCTAGAAGAGGCAATTTCGTATTATGAGAAAATTCTAGATGACGACCCGGCTCATCTCAGTTCGCTTAACAATAAGGGATATGCCCTAAGCAAACTCGGGGATTTTGATAATGCAATAAGGTGCTATGACACTGCCTTACAAAAACATCCAGATGATCTCTCCGTATTAATTAACAAGATATCCTCCCTTCGAAAAAAAGGGGATTTTGTCGAGGCGTTATCACTGTGTAATGACGTTCTAAATGACAATCCAAAGTATAATATCGTATTATACCACAAGGAACGAATTTTATCCTCCATGAAGCGGTTTGATGAATCCCTTTCATGCTGTGATATCATTCTAAAGGATTATCCGGATAATGGCGATGTCCTCTTTGACAAATCATGTGTTCTTGCAATGCTGTCAAAAGTTGACAGTGCACTTGACTTGCTTGAGCACGCAATTTCGCAGGGAGCACAGTACAAAATAAAGGCAAAAAAATCCAAATCATTTGAAAAATTATCAGAGAATTCCAGATTTAAAAAATTGGTGTCCTGACTATAACCAATGTGGTATCTGTAGATATTCATCGATGCTCTCATTTCGTAAAATTTTGAGCAGGGCGTTTGCCTGTGGCGTGGATAACAACGGCTTGTCAAATTGATTGTCTGTGGAAATTCTTGGACATGCGACCTGAATAAAAGCATCAATTCCCCTGAGATTCTTCAATCTCTCATTTGTAATGTCTGTTAGTGCAAACAATTGAACCTGTTTCCCCTCTTTTTCCAGCTCTCTTTTGATCTTCAAGGCAAACACCTTGGATAGCTGTCCTTCCTTTAGCCCCACAATCACCCCAAATGATTTTGCCTCTGCTGCCTTGTATATTGCAAGAGTAGCTTTCTTTTTTAATTTCTGTGCAAACTCTGTAACCTCTCTTACTTCATTAAAGTAGGGATCCAAGACATAGGTTGGCAAATTCGTTGATAGTGCGATTCCTGCCGCATGAAAATTGCTCTGTCCTAGAAAGACATACGCATCAACCTCTCTTTTTAATTCCGATGCGGGATAAAATTCACAGCCAAACACCTGACCGTCATTTAACTGCCCCTTTCCCTTTCCAATCCTTACGTTGATTCCACTTTCTGTTAAAATTTTTTCAACCTTGTCTATCTGGTGCAGATGCTGACTATCTGTAACTAGTGAAATTGTTTTTCCCTTCAAAGTATTGGCACATTTTTTTGCAACACTGTCAAATTCGACATTATCAAATGCGTCAATTAGGACTAGATTCTCCTCTGGTGACTCGGTGTTTATTGTATGTCCGATATTAAACTGGATCTCCGCCCCGAGTATTTTAGAACCATTTGAATTCAGATCACAGGTTCCCCACGTGGTGTCTGCCAAAATATATGCAGGAATTGCGAATTTTTCCGTAATCTTCATGGCCATTTCTTGAACCTGGGGCAATATTCCATCAGGACCGTTTAATGAAACAGATGCGGGATTTTTCTCCTCAATCTCCCTGAAGATTCTGTCCTGGTCTATTACTATCAATTCAGCTTGGAATCGGGCATTATTAATTTAAATCAACTGTACCTCCAACAACTAAAAATGTCCGAGCCACCCCTGCTGATTCATGGCCGAAAAAACAACGCTTCATGTTGGATTTGATGACACTGACTCCCCCAAGGGAATGTGTACCACGTTTCTGGCATACAAAATCGTTGATTCACTGAAAAAACAGAAAACAGAATTCCTTGATTTTCCAAGACTGGTTCGATTTAATCCCAATATTCCATGGAAAACTCGCGGAAACGGCGCAGTCTCAATCCAAATAAAGACTGCAAATCCCTCTAGGATAAAAACACAGATTAGAAATCTTGTCTCAAAATATTCTGATGTTAAAAACGGCGCAAATCCCGGCTTGGTGTTTTTTGAAAGTGATGAAATTCCACCCGACCTTACAAATTTCAGCAATTTGGCTATGTGGCAATTAATTAACAGAAAAAATGCAAAAAAATTTGCACAAGAAAACGATCTTGATTTTTTCTATCAGGGAAACGGACAGGGACTTGTCGGCGCAATCGGTGCAATAGGATATGACTTTGAAGATCACACATTGGAACTATTGAGTTATCGTAAAAAAACCAAATTCGGAAAGCAGAGGAGTATCTGTGCATCAAGTGTGAAAATTATGCAGGAAAAGACTTTTCCTGATACGTTTAATAGTTTTGATACCAAAAAAGGACGAATTCTGATTACTCCCCACGGACCTGATCCGGTATTTTATGGTGTCAGGGGTGAAAATGTTTCGTCGTTGGTGTACGCCACAAGGATTCTGAAGAGTGATGAAAAATTGGACGGTTACATGATCTTCAAATCTAATCAGGGGACAGGTGATCATTTGAAAAATGAATTAACTTTGGAGAGCATGAAACCATACGCCTCTGGAAAAATAACTGGGGTTGTATCAGACACGCCAAAAATAGCAAATGGCGGTCATGTATTTTTTAAAATCATTTCCCAAAATCACGAGTTTTGGTGCGCAGTCTACAAACCTACGGGAATTTCATCTGTTGCCTCGAATTTGACAAGGGGTGATAAGATACGCGTAGGCGGAGGTGTTAGAAAAGCATCAAAAAAATTCCCCCGAATCATCAATCTTGAATTCATCGACGTTCTTGATCTTGAAAAGAACGTTTCAAAATCCAACCCTCCCTGCAAAAAGTGCAACAAAAAAATGAAATCCCAAGGTCAGAACCAGGGATTTCAATGTATCCGATGTGGGAAAAAAGCCTCCAAAAAGATATCAGTTGAGATCCCAAGAAAAATCAAAAAACAACTCTATCTCCCAGAAATGTCTGCCCATCGGCATTTAACGCGGCCATTGCAGCGATTGGGGCTGTCTAACAAAATTTCTAAATTTGATGAATCTCTTTCATGGTTTTGCGTTTATAGAGACTAAAGTAGCGGGGAGTAGATTTGAACTACTGATTTGCGGGTTATGAGCCCGCCGGGATGACCTAGTCCTAAACAGTCTGACTTCCCCACCCCGCTGATCATAAATGAAGGTCAGCCGTATATACGCTTTATCAAATTCTTGAAAGTAATTAATAGGATTTGAAAAGACTTCTTTTGTGAACAAAAAAATTCAAATCATCGCGATTGTTGGAGCTGTGATATTTTCAGTATCTGTCCTGACTTCGCCCTCTGATCCTCTCCCGATACCAAAACCCACATCAAACTCCCAAAATGATTTTGTAACTATTCTGGCTGAAAATCTTGACAAACCCCGCGCAATTGCCGTTTCTGATGATCGGATTTTTGTGACCGAAAAAGACGGTTTTATCAGAGTTATTCAGGACAATAATTTGTTAGAATCACCCCTGGCCGTGTTTCGTACTCCAAACGTGTTTGATGGTGGATTGTTGGGGATTACACTGCATCCGGACTTTTCAAATAACCACTTTATCTACGTATTTTTAACATATGAGGAAGATGGAAATTTGTGGAATAAGATTTTGCAAATAACCGAGTTTGAAAACAAACTACAAGATGTCACAACCATACTTGATAAAATTCCAGGCTCTTCATTTACCAACGGCGGTTTTATAAAATTTGGACCTGATGAAAAATTATATGTAGGCACCGGAACCACTTCTGATGCCTCCCATCTTCCACAGGATCCTGACTCCTTGTCTGGAAAAATTCTGAGATTAAACGATGACGGCAGCATTCCTGATGATAATCCATTTTCAGGTTCTCCGGTCTATTCCATTGGTCACAGAAATCCTCAGGGAATGACCTGGGATGATAACGGCAATCTGTTTGTAGCCGAATTTGGACCGGAAAAAAATGATGAAATCAATCTGATTCAACCGGGAAAAAATTATGGCTGGCCTGAAGAGCAGTGTTCGGGAGATGAAATTTTTGAGGATGCCGTTCTTTGCTACGATCCAAGTATAGAACCCGGCGGCATTCTTTTCTATACCGGGGACACGCTTGATTTTGAATTTCCGTTTATCCTGGCCTCCATGAGGGCCGCCAATTTGTATCAGTTGGATTTCAAAGAGGGACTCAGCTCCCAACAATCCATTCTTAGCGGAATTGGCCGCATTCGTGATGTCGTCGAAGATCCAGATGGGAGTCTTTATGTGATTACTTCAAATACCGATGGAAAAGGTTTTCCTGATAGTATGGATGATAAACTACTGAGGATATTGAAATAAGATGCCTGATTCATCAATTTCAAAATTTTTTGAAAAGTCAAGGGAGCAAAGACTGGACATTGTTGCAGATTTTGCAAATCTTTCTAATGAAGAATTAAATGTTTTACGAAGCAGTAATGGCGGGCTCTCTTTTGAATGCGCCGATAAGATGGTAGAAAATGCCATTGGTACATTCTCATTACCATTGGGACTTGCAACGAATTTCACGATTAATGGAAAGGACTACCTTGTTCCAATGGTTATTGAAGAACCATCCGTGATTGCAGCGGCATCCAAGGGGGCCAAAACTGCGCGAATCAAAGGGGGGTTCCTAGTTACAGCAGATGAATCTTACAGTATGGGACAAATTCAAGTTTTGGATGCCGACATTGCTTCTGCATCTGAAAAAATCAATGATTCCTCAAGTGAAATTCTACAACTGGCAAATTCCAAAAGCAGCACTTTGTCCAAAATGGGCAAAGGTGCAAAGGAAATCTCCTGTAAAGAGATTGATGCCCCTTCTGGAAAGATGCTAATCGTTGAAATCTTAATTGATGTTGGAGACGCTATGGGTGCAAATATTACAAATACCATGTGCGAAGCCGTTTCCCCATTAATTGAAAAGATTACCGGTGGAAGAACCCTTCTTCGCATATTGTCAAACTATTCCACTAGAAGAATTGCCAAAGCTACGGCGGTATTTGAAAAAGAGGCAGTCGGGGGAGAAAAGATCGTTGATGATATTGTCCTGGCCTTTGAGTTTGCAGATAATGATGTCTATCGCGCAGTCACTCACAACAAGGGAATCATGAATGGAACCATATCTGTTGCAAATGCAGTCGGACAGGATAGTAGAGCCATCGAGGCCGCAGCAAATGCATATGCCGTCAAATCTGGCAAATACCGTTCTCTTAGCAAATGGAACAAGGACGATGACGGTAATTTGGTTGGAACTTTGGAACTTCCACTCTCTGTTGGCATTGTCGGTGGTGTTGCAAACGTTCATCCTGCGGCAAAAGTCTGCGCAAAGATTCTTGGCGTTTCATCTGCCCAAGAACTTGCATGCGTAATGGCTGCTGCCGGTCTGGCTCAAAATTATAGCGCCATCCGAGCGCTTGCAACTGAGGGAATTCAAAAAGGACACATGCGCCTGCATGCAAGAAATCTTGCCGCCGCTGCAGGAGCCAAGTCTGAGCAGATAGATAAAATTGTTCAAAAAATGATTGAAGAGAAGAAGATTTCACTGGATAGAGCTAAAGAATTATTAAAATTTATGCGTACTTGACCCAACAAGCAACTAACACACGGGCAAGTTTTTCAGATCGTAATCCCGGATGCGACTGACGTCGTTTACATATTCATGGCGTGTCCGTCTGGGATCGATTATGCATACTAATCATTTAATCATAATAAAACCATGGTGAGATTCCGCTTTCGGGATGATTTATAATCTCTTTTGATGAGGGGGGACAGTTACAAAGAATCCACTCCGAACGGTCTAAATCATGGCTAAATTAGATTTGAAATGGCTCGATGGGCATCTAATCTGTCGGATCGTCACTTGATCGAGGATCTTACAGAACGGCTTTATTTTGAGAGTTGAGACAAGGCAGGTTGTTGAAAAATCAAACATGATCTTCCGCACGTAACTATTGAGTAAAGAAAAAAAATCAGATGGTATGATAGTACCTGCAAAGCATTGTTCTACAGATGGTTATCTATTCTGATACATCTGAAAATCCCACGCTAATCTGGGAATTAAGACTTGGAATTATTAATCAAGTGAGTAAAAATCGATATAGTAAAGTATGGTCTGAATATCTGTCTAGATACTTTGAAAATATCAAAAAAAGTTGCAGGCGTCGAGTATGCAATTCGGGACATCGTTTTAGCCGCTAGAGCAGTGCAGCAAAAAGGCATGCAAGTCGACTATCTTAACATCGGCGATCCCGTACAGTTTGGGTTTCAACCGCCAGATAATGTCAGAGAAGCACTGATTAATGCAATTAACAAGGGAGAAAACTATTATTCTGCTTCTGAAGGCCTCCTGGAATTAAGACAGGAGATTGCCAGCAAAGAAAATGCAAAGGGACTATCAATTTCAGCTGATGATGTTTTGGTTACCAACGGCGTTTCTGAGGGACTTGACATGGTAATCTCTTCTATCGTGGAAGAATGCGACGAAGTACTATTGCCCGGTCCATACTATCCGCCATATGCGTCATATGTGCGACTTCATGGAGGTGTTCCTGTAGAATTTGCAGTAGACCTGACTAATTCCACACCTGATATTGATGATATCAAATCCAAAATTACTTCAAAGACTGTTGCAATCTGTTTGATTAGCCCAAACAATCCTACGGGCGTGGTATTTAATGAGAATTCACTTAAAGAACTAGTAGATATTGCAAACCAACATAACCTCTACATAATATGTGATGAAATTTATGATCAAATAATTTTTGATGAAAAATTTGTGGGAATCGGCAAGGTTGCAAAGGATTCGCCTGTAATCATCCTAAACGGATTCTCAAAAGTTCATCTCATGACCGGCTGGAGAATTGGCTACATTGCATTTAATCAATCACCCCAGCTTGAAGCACTAAAAGAGAATCTTCCAAAACTGGCAAGGGTCCGAATTGCAACTAATCTGCCGATTCAACACGCTGCCTTGGAATCCCTTCGCGGTCCTCAGGGTTACATTGCCGACTTTGTATCTGAAATCAAAAAACGAAGAGACTTGGTTGTAAAACGTCTCAATGAAATGCCCGGTATATCCTGTTCCAACCCAAAAGGCGCATTTTACGCATTTCCTAAGATTGAGGAGAACAAATTTGGCACGGACAAGGAATTTGTCACAAAACTTTTAGAAACCAAGGGCGTACTGACTGTTCCTGGCTCCGGGTTTGGAACACAGTTTGGAAGCGGACATTTTAGACTTGTTTATCTTCCCAGTCTTCAGGTACTAGATTCTGCAATGAACAAAATCGAGGATTTTGTTAGTCAGTAACTCCAGACTGAAAACTTTTCAGGGGTTATCTCTATAATGCAGTCAGTATCATCAAGCAGTTCTTTTGCCGACTTTGTCTTTAATGTCTTAAAATACTTTCGGAGAATTTTTTTTGCGATCGTTTTTACTTTGCTGCCCTCTAAAATTAAATTTGCATTGCCCTGCCCCATGACCCCATAAATGTCTGGGGCATTTACACCCACATCCACACAAAACGAAACACGCTTGTTTCTCCTTGCGTTTCTGGCCTTTTTCGTACTTGTGTTTGTTCCTACGTAGATCTTTTTTCCACTATACACGTACCACACAGGTGCAATATGCGGAGTTTTGTTCTTATCAATAGTTGCAAGCCGCAGCACTTTTTGTGATTTTAGAAATTCATCTCGCTTGTTCATGTTTTCCAAATCCTAGCACTATCATAAAAATCCCAAAGCCCAGCATTGCAACAGAGATTTTTTCATTTGTTATTTCCATGTTGAATAAAAATTCTACAACAAACTCCCACCCCCAGATCAACATCTGCCTGACCAGTACTATTGCGGCCATTATAGAAAAAAGCACACCCATTGCCGTGAACCAATTTCTGCCCCGTCTGTGGTATTCGTAATTCATGATGAATGAAAAAATTGATTCAGATGATTTTGATCCCTGGATTTTTTATCTTGTTTTTTATCATTGCATTAAGCAAGAGCGGCGTAGACATTTCTGCAAAATAGGATAACTCCACAGGACCCAAGTAAATCGGCCTTAGTCCCGTGATTTCATTAATCAATCCATTTACTATCTGAACTGATTCATCATCGTCTCCGCACACAAAGATATCATAATCAAGTGTCAGTGCCGGATTGACAAGCTTCTTTTCTGAAATCACATGAAATGCTGAAACAAGTCTTGATTTGTTCTTCATATGATTTAGTACCAGCTGATATGAAAACGGTTTGTTTTCTTTGATTGCTATGCATTCAAATCCAACATCTGTCTTTGTCATCGGAACAATTGGAGATACAACAACACAACTATCTTTTACCTCCGGCAGGATTCCAGAACACGTCGAATCTATATTCTCATATGGGATTGATAAAATCAAAACATCGCTTTCTTTTGCAACTGAAAGATTATCATTTCCAGAAATGCTTCCCTTTATTTCCCCAAATGCTTCCTTTGCAAGACCGGTGTATTCCACTGCAGAGTCTGCCGCCCTTTTGGCATCCCTGGATCCGACTAGTACATCATGGTTTTGAGACCACCTGATGGCAAAGCCTTTTCCCATTCCGCCTGTTCCACCAATAATCCCTACTTTCACGGTTATCTATCTGAGAATGTTATTATTATCTCTATTTGAACTCCGATCAAGTTGGGACAGATCATCTTCCTCAGACATGGACAGGCAAAAAATAACGTTGAAAGAATTCTGGCAGGCAGAACAAAAGGCGTTCCATTAACTGACGCCGGAATAAAGCAGGTCGAACATACTTCTGAGCTGCTTGAACTCATGAATGTATCTGCGATCTATTCCAGTCCAATTGAAAGGGCAAAGCATACTGCAGAAATTGTCGGAAAAAACAATTCACTTGATGTTACAACTGACGATCGTTTAATCGAGCTTGATATGGGCAAATTTACCGGAATGCCATACGATGAAATCATTAACAGCCATGGCAATGTCTTTATGAAGTTTTATAATGGCGAACTTGAGATTGCCCATAATGGAGTAGAAACCTTCTCAGATGTTCGAAAACGAATTTTAGGCATAGTTGACCATGTGCTGGAAAAACATCCCGATCAGAACGTGCTGCTTGTAACTCATATGGATCCAATCAAGGCAATGCTTTCAACCATCGTAGACCTGTCTCCTACGAACCTCTTTGAACTAATAATTGCAAATGCCTCCCTGAACATCTTTAGAGAAAAAGACAGCAAGTTCTCACTTTCTGGACTCAATGTAATGCATCCGTCACGCTTCGATCAAAGTTGGTAGTTAATAATCTTGAAAACCCTTAAATAGAAATTATAAGGCACGACAGTCAATCGCTAATGAAGAGTATTGTATGGTTATTCTTAGTATTGGCAGTTTCAGTAATGATTCCAGCTTTAGAATCGGCATTTGCCGCAGGTGACGAACCTGGAGAATATCTTGATCGCAGGGTGATTATCTGGAATTTATTCTTTAGAATGATGACTGTTGCATTTACAGTCGGTGCGGTAGTTTCAGGAACAATCATCTGGCTGTGCTGGAGATTTAGAGAATCCCATCCAAAAGCAACACCTACTGCATACGAGGGCAAGGACTGGTAGAAATGGGTGGACACTCTAACTGGCCTGAATGGATTTATGTTGCAATTGTAATTGCGTTGATGACCTGGGTGGGAGCTGAGGCATGGGAAGCAGAAAGACTTGTAGAACATATTCCAGAGGATGCCGAAGTTATCAAAGTAACTGGACAGCAATGGTTTTGGACATTTGAACATGAAGATGGAACAAAAGAGATCGGCGAACTTCATGTTAAAGCCGGAACGGCCTACAAATTTGAGATAATGGCAACAGATGTAATTCATTCTTTTAACATTCATGATTATGTCGTTTTGATGGATGCAGTTCCAGGCAGAGTCAATACTGTGTGGTTTGCCCCTGATGCACCGGGAGTTCATGATATTCAATGCAGAGAATACTGTGGATTAATCCACTATAACATGCGTGGCACACTATACGTGGAGGAACCAACAACATGATGGGACTATTGTCACAATCTTTCATCGTTTCAAGTGGGGAGATCAACTAATGGTTCTACAACTACAAAAACCGCGTCCAATCTGGCAAATAATGTTTTCAACACATCACACTGATGTTGGACTGCTTTATCTTATTACATCACTGGCATTCTTGTTCTTAGGTGGTACACTGGCACTTGCGATTCGAGCAGAACTGTTCTTGCCAGGTTCGCAAATTATCGCAGATTCTATGACCTTTAACAGGATGTTTACCGTTCACGGTACAACGTTAATTTTCTTGTTTATCATTCCTTTTGCATCTGCAGTTGGCAACTACTTTGTTCCAATAATGGTCAGATACAAAGATATGGCATATCCAAAACTTAATGCAATTGCATTTTGGATGATTCCCCCATCTGGTGCACTCATCTGGTTGGGTTTTGCAGACTTTACGTGGTATGCGACTCCGCCGTACTCTATTATCAGCGCACCCGGTCCGGCAGCTGACATGTGGATATTCGGACTAAAGATTTTAGGAATCTCATCAGTACTTGGTGCAATCAACTTTGTCGTGACAATTCTCAAATGCAAGCATCCTGACATGTCCATTGGCCAGGTTCCACTGCTGGCTTGGTCCTTTTTGTCATCATCCCTGATTATTATCGTCGCAATTCCCACATTTGCAGCAGCCCTGCTGATGCTTCTGACTGACAGACTCGGCGTAAGTGGATTTTTCAATCCTGCAATGGGTGGAGACCCGATTGCCTATGCGCATTTGTTCTGGTTTACATTCCATCCGGAGGTCTATGTTCTGGTAATTCCGGCAATTGGCATGATGTATGAAATTATTCCAAGATTTTCAAGAAAGCCGATTTACAGCTATAACTCTGGTGTCTTTGCATTTGTATTGTTATCCATCGTCGGTTTTTCATCGTGGGCACACCACATGTATGCGACCGGAATGTCATTTACCGAAAAAACAGTCTTCATGGTGGGAACTCTTGCAGCAGTTCCGGCATCTGCCATGCACGTGTTTAACTTTATTGCAACAATGTGGAACGGAAGAATAAGATTCTCAACACCGATGATGTGGGCAGTTGGAGGAATTGCGTTGTTCTTCTCGGCAGGCGCAGGCGGCGTGGTAAATAGTGCAATGCCTTTGGACTTTTCAACACACGACACATACTGGGTAGTTGGACACTTTCATCTGTTTGTAATGGGTACTATTGCATTTGGCTCGATTGGCTACCTCTACTACATGTTCCCGTATGTCACAGGCAGAATGTACAACGAAACCATGGGCAAGATACACTTTTTGATGTCCTTTGTAGGAACCGTTATGGTCTTCTTTACACAACACATACTTGGCTTGTATGGCATGCCCAGAAGAATTTTCGATTATCCGCCAATTCCAGAATGGATTGCCATGAACCAAATTGCATCTGTAGGCGCAATGATCATCGGTGTCAGCATGGCAATCTTCCTGGCAAATATGATTCACAGCTCAGGAAAAGGAAGACCTGCAAACACTGAAGATCCATTTGGTCTAGGTGGCAAGTATTACTATCCGTTTGAAGCGAGGAATCCACATCATTAGGAGTGAATTGTATGAGTAACGAGATAGAACATCCAGTTGGCGAGGCATCACCTCAGATATACAGAACAACTACCGGTAGGACTACAAAAATGATGGTCATAATGCTGGGCATTTGTATTGTCGGCGGAGTAATTTTCTTTTCATTGTGGGACTATTGGGTTTCACAGCCTGCCCCGGTTGTAGCAATGATGGCAGGGGAAACTGATGTTGCTGAGATCGGAGTACACACGGGAGACACCATTACACAAGATCTTCACTTTATCGAAGCGCCAGATTTTATAACTTTGGCGTTTAATGCATTACCCGGGGAGCCTGACAACAACCCGACAATTTACATGAATAAGGGTGATAAGGTAATCTTTAATGTAGATAATGCGGGACAATCATTCCACTCTTTTGGCGTCACTTCCGAGCCTGAAGGCGTTGGAGGAATCATTCCCGGAACTGAAGTTGGACTAGCGTTAAACCCATTAAGGCCCGGCGAAGGTGATTCTTCTGAATTTATCGCAGGTGAGGATGGAATTTATTACTATATCTGTACTGTTCCAGGTCACAGAGCACAAGGAATGGTTGGTAGCATTATTGTAGGTGATGTTGATGTAACAGATAAAGTCATGGAACCAGAGGCAACAGATAAAGTCATGGAACCAGAGGCAACGGATAAAGTCATGGAACCAGAGGTAACAGATAAAGTCATGGAACCAAAACCCGCACCTGTGGAATTTAACGAGGTCATATCTATTCCAGACGGTTCTGGAATTATTGGCTGTAATGATACCAACTCATGCTATACTCCATTCCATGTCCTAGTTTCAGCAGGTGAAGAAATCATCTGGTCCAATGATGACTTTGTAGCTCATACTGTAACAAGTGGATTACCAGGAGCTCCCGATGGGATTTTTGATAGCAGTTTGTTTGTAGCAGGCGATACATTCTCTTTAACCCTTGATGAATCCGGGGAATATCCTTACTATTGCCTGCTTCATCCCTGGATGATTGGCAACATCACGGTAAATTAGAGTCGAATAATTTTGGCAATTCAATATCTTGCATTAACAACGATGATAGTCTTGTATTCACTGATGTTTATTGGCGGATATATTTCAGCGGCCGGACTTGGACTGACTTGTCCTGAATGGCCCTTATGCCCTAATGGAATAATGCCATCAGAAGAATATCTTATCGAATGGATTCATAGAACTACTGCTGCAACAACCGGGGTATTAATTATTGCGACCATGATTGCAAGTTTCATTAACAAGAATGCCGATTCAAAAATCAAAATTACAAGCTTGTTTGCAACTGTGTTGGTAATTACTCAAATTACCTTGGGTGCCTTGGTAATTGATACAAAACTTCATGCAGTACTAGTTGCAATACACTTGGGAATAGGAATTTGGTTATTTGCAATGGTGCTGTTAACTACATTATTTGCATTTAGAATATCAAAATATTCCAAATTAACTACCTAGATTTTTTGAAAATTCTAGGCAGAAAAATATATCCCATAATCCCTACAAAACATAATGCTCCCACCGTTATTGCACTAATGAAGATGTATCCAAACGGACTTTGTGTTCCCATGTTAAACTTGTAGGTAATTACTTTTGAATCATCTCCGACATCATACAGGTAAATTTCTACAATATGGTTCCCCTGATTTTTCCATACATAATCAAAATCCCAATGGGCGCCGTCAATTGACGTGGGTGGAATTGCATCTATCTGTTGATTATTAAAGAAAAACTTTATTCCCATTGTGAATTGATCAACTTCCTCAAAATCTGTATCCGTAACCCTGATCAAAAACTGTGATGGCTCGTCAATTTGTGGAAATTCCGGCGCAGTGGCTACCTGAACCCTATAACCGCTTTCAAATTTTTCAGCGGAATTAAACATTGAATGGGCATGGGCATACTCAAAAATTGAAATGGAAGAAAGCAGCAAAACAAAGATCAGAAAAATTGATCGCTTTTTAGTCATCTAGATTATTATAAAGTAGATGAATATATTGTAAATCAATTTCCTTACAAAAATCTTCAAAACCTTTAAATCCCAATTGACAAGAGATTCAATCGTTGACTTTTGTTACTAAATCAATAGATGTCAAAACACCAGTAGATAATGTTTTTACCTACTTTGCACGACCAGAACACGTTTCTGACCAAATAAAATCCGACACAGTAGGCATGACAGTGATTCCTATGGATATCAAAGAAGGAATGGGTGTAGGTACAACCTTTAGAATTATCGGTGATTTTAGCGGTAAACGGCTCGAATGGGATTGTGAGACAACTGAATTTGTTAGAAATGAAAAGATCTCTGCAAAGCAGATTGAAGGTCCCTTCAAGAAATGGCAAATTATCAATGAATTCAAGGCATTAGGTAATAATCTTACTAGAGTAACCATGTCAGTAGAATATGAGATGCCATTTGGTCCGCTAGGAGCAATTTTGGATAAAGCAAAATTTGCCAAATCTGCTGAGAGGGGTATGGAGACGGCTCTTTACAACGTTAGAGGCCTGCTTGAAGGAAACGGCTCTATTCCTGTATACATTACCCTAGATGCGTATCAAAAACTGCTCGCTGAAAAGAAAAAGATGAATGATGTTCCAGTTTCGACTGCACTTACGGCAATTATTGAAAAGTACAATGAAATTGAAGCCAAGGCACAAAACTAAATTTTGATTTATTTTAAAATCTCAAGATTAATAACAACTCGGGATTTATTAATTTCGGTGGGTCTATGGCGCAGCCAGGTAGCGCACCGGACTCTTAATCCGGTTGTCAAGGGTCCGAATCCCTTTAGACCCGCTACTATCTAGGTTCACATACCGGCATTTTTTGCCATTTTAGGATGCGTATTCCAGGATATGCGTATGGCCGACTTTCCTGCCACGTTTACCACATGATGTCTTGGATTCAAAGTAACGAGTACCAGAAAACTTGCGCCAATCAGGGCCTGATTGCCCTCGCACAGTATCTTGCTGCGAAAGTTTGTCACAGATACCTTATGTCCCAGTAAATCATAAAATGCTCGGTATCTGCAGGCAACAGATATGAGATCTTAGAAAAGGCACTCTATTTTCAAATCAATCTTCTTATATAATAAGGGTGTATAGGGTATGGTATGAACATGTATGACATCAAAAAAACCACATTGTTTGCATCTTTGACTGTTGCAATGATTCTACCTGTCTCTGGTATGAATTTTACATATGCAGATAGCAGGGTGACACAATATCTGAATGATCTCAAATGGAACTTTTAATCTTTTTATTTCCCTATTAAACTATGAAAAAAAAACACGTTGAAATTGGTGGTGCATTAGCCCTAGTCTTTACTGTGATGATATTTGTTACATATATTGAATCAGCATATGCTGAATCCATAACCGAAGAATTTGATGGACACGAATATGTTTTAAATTATGAAATCACAAATGGAGATGTTATTGATTTTGAAAAATATGATGAAAGCGAAATCTCTTTCGTAATAAATGGCACAAGTGGTGAATTTAAGATAAGCTTACCAAAAACCATGCCCTCGTTGAATGCCATTGAACATGTGATTATTCTGTTAAATGGGCAAGAAATTAGTGCCGATTTTAAGGAGACATCATGTGATAATCAATGGATGATAAATTATGAGGGTTACTCTAAAATTGACTTGGTTATAGCGGTGATTCCCGAATTCATGCATCTGTCAAATTATATAGAATTACCAAAATCGTGTTGGGATGGGAATCCGGTTCAAAAAGAAATACATTCAATTACATGTTCTATTTCACATCACAAGGGATTAAATTCAAGGGGTCAGGCTGTTTGTGTAAGTTTTGATTCTTTTGATGAATTGCAACAAAGAGGATATATTGTAACATGGCCAATATATTCTAATTAAGGTTATATCCCATTAAGGCATCTGGGAAGATCTAGGAGGCGATACTTTTCAAAATGTTTCACCCGTTGGGCAAGGGGATACATATCAGAGATTCCTTGATGGTATCAAAACCGCCGAAACCAGGAGATATTACGTCAGGCATATTTCTGGGGATTATCATACAGCAATTGATAGAATAACTTCAGACATGGCTGCAACTCCCGTCTTAAACTAGAATTTCTTTCCTTTTTTTATTAGGAATTAATAAATTAAATGATTTTTGACTAGTTAAAATGAACAAAAATTATTTAAAGTTAATCCCACTTGTGGTTTTACTTAGTATCCATATGGATAATTCTATATGAACTCTCTCATTATCTGCCTACAATGACCCTTGAGGAATTTCATGAAAGATTCGATGACGAAGACATTGTAAAACATTTCAAAGAAAAATACCCCGGACATATTACAGGTCTGGTCAAAAATTTTGGAATGATATTCCCCACGTGGGGATATACAGGCATTGACTCTCCTAATGTCAAACTCACAGCTAGTTTACTACTATATGATGATTTTGGCAAGTATGGATTTGCATATGTCTGTGACAGATCTGATAAAACATAGACCTATCTTTACATAAAAAACCCTACAAAAGAGGATATTGATAATAATCTTTGTTGGTAGGGTTTAGTGGGATTATCTAGAGTGGGATAGATACATCTTGTGGGATTCTGATCAATTCAAACGATATAGTAGATTGGTTCCGGTGCAAAATAGTGATCAGATCACCAAAATTTACCAGAACCACGAGACTATGGACTTTGGCTGTCTTTGTCTTCTTTAGTTATTTGTTTGATGGTTTCCTTAGCTTCTAAAAGTTCGATGGGGTTTTCATGATGATATTTCTTACCAAACTCTGTCTGAATCGTGGATTCACCATTCTTTATTTTATAAAATGATGTAAAACCGCCTAATTCAAGACCTCTATCATGCGAAAGACCGGTATCATAATCAAAAAAGATGTCATGGTCAATTAAGAAGACACATCATTTACAGAGACGGCATCAGACGCGGACGGTGATGATATTATATTTGGCATGGACCGTGGCTCGTTGTCTCCCAATCACAATGGTGTCTTGGACACCCTCCCAGTACTGATGCCCTATAATGTCATACAGATAAAAAACCACGACAACGGCACTGCAACCATATCAATCGATTTTTCGAACGTCATCGCACCACCCCACCACGAACGCAACCAGATCTATCGATTCTGAGTCACCGCATCAGATGGAACAGACACAACACGGCAGGTGTACTCGGTGGTTGTGTGTGCGGATACCAAATATCCAGACCTCCGAGAAAATAGATATGGAATAGAATGTCCGTATGATTAAAGGTGTAACTGAGGTCTAGTTCTGGAATCAAGCACTTTTTCTGTCGGTCTTTTTTTCATGCTTTTTTGTGATCGGCGCAGTCTAAAATAATCATCTATTGCACTTCGGATCCGGGGCGGATCTACTTTTCGTACAATAGACCCCTCTGAATAAACCAACAATTTATTATACTAGTCTAAAGTAATATGATTAACCGTACTCGAATCCCTTGGGTCAACGGGACTATCCAGTTGGCGAGCCAGGGGCTCATGTGGGTACGGCTGTTTTCATCTATCTAAATGCCTTTTTCAATTCTATTTCAATTATCTCCGTAAGATCAATTGAAATTACTCCTTTTGGTTCTTTATTGTTGTTGTTGGCCCATGCAATAATATCCGACAGCATGTGTGCTGTATTCTTGTCCGTATAACCGAGTCCATTATCTTTTAGCAATGTTCTACAATCCATATCACACTCGAAAACAATATCTGACAACGTATATCCATATTTAGTTAAAAAATTTGTAATCTTTTCTCGCAAATGATATAGTACAAATTTATTATATGCACGTAGAATTTTTTTGTTTGGAATATTTTGTTGTCTAATTCTTTTCATCTTTCTTATCCTACTAATCACAACATCACGATTCAGTTTAACACAGAGTGCAATGTTATTTCTATTATCAAATTTTAATTGAGAGATGATGCTATCACGATCTTTTTTATGTTTGATTTCACTCATATGAATTTTATTCGATCCCAGATGTTTTGCCATTGAATCGATACTTTCTTTTGTACCAATAACAATTCCAATAAATCCATGATTGCCAATACTAGGATCACCAGAAACATCCATTGCAGCTACAATAATTATATCCATTATGATCTAGAATTCAGTATCGCTATGAGTGCATTTATGTCCTTGTTGTTTGTAAATCCATTTTTCTTCATATCTTTTATTATATTATCTGCAAGTCTCTGCATTTATTTTTTTTGTTCTAACCTTAATGACACCGTTGTAATGCCCGCTTCCATCCGCATGTGTTACCGCCACCTGATAGGACGGTTTTACAAAATTATCAGAAACATCTGCAAAATGCATGGACGCAAGACGCCTGAATTTATGAGATATTGCTACAAGGTTGTTTTCAAATATTTTATGATCGCCGTCTTTCCATGATATCATGGGCACGTCAGTTAGACTCAAGGCAACATAGTTTATCCAGTCCTCATCTTTTTCTAATACGTCTGATGATAATGCAGTAAGAAAGACCTTCATTTTATGTCAGTTACGCTTTGTAGCATGACAGAAGCAGGGGGGTGGAATTCACTAGAGGTCAGAATCTCATTTACTGTCCCGTCTGTGAGGTTGCCGGTTCTTTGATTCTCCTTTGTCTCAATGGATACACAAACGCCCTTTCTAATCTGACTCCTGCCGGGTATATCTGCCATAGTATGACTCTGAATGTTTATGATTTAAGTAATAATCTTTTTTCTGGGGGGGGGGAAAGACAAAGACTCTGACCTAATAGTTCAATATCAAATTGATAAAAAGTTAAAATTAGAATCTGTAGAAGAATTATCCCAATGATTAAAAATAAAATGTCTTATCTAAAAGTTGAAACCGTTTTAAATTTTTTCAAAAAATTAGTAGAAAAAATAAAAATTTTTATCGTACCATTAATGCTTATTCTATCTCTGGGATTCATTGGTTTGCTCACATTGATTCTATTGGACGTGCCACTGATAATACTTGATGGGTCCTTATCTGAGACATATCCATTCATTGCATACTTGGGTGTGTTATCATTACTGACATTCTTTGTAGTTTATACCGACACATCCTTTTTTATTATGAATAAACTAAAGCTATCACTTGTTGTTGGATTGCAGATATATGGAAATTTGATTTTACAAATTCCACAAGATTTAGGTTTAGGACCAATACCGAGTTATCTAAATTTACCTGTTGTTTTAATTGGAGCTCTTTTTTATTATCCCCTTGAAAGTATCAAAATGACTTTCTTATTTCCAATAGTGTTTGTTTTTGGCAATTTAATTTTTTGGGTACCAATCGCATTGTGGATTAACAGTCTTGTTGAAAATTATCAAAAAAAGAAAAAGGCAGGTTTGTCGTCATAATTGTAAAAACAGATGGAAAAATGTCGATTTTTTGTTATGTTTTAACTCCAAATCATCTATGACCTGCCCCCATTCCCATCGTTAAATTATTGCCTTGATTTGTTTTTTCAAATCATCAATTGATGCATTGATTTTATTTTCTCTTTGCAATACATCAGATCTGTATTGATTAATTTTTTGAATTCTATCTGAAATCATTCTTTTTTGCTCATCATAGCCTGAAGAACCAAAAGATCTTCTGTCCTTGAGCGAAGACACCACAGTTGTAGAAGATATGATTTTTGAGACCATTTTAGGATCAACTCTAGTGTCAACCACGGATTTTTTAATTTCAGAGAACGTCAATTTTGAAATTGGTTTTTTTGAATTATGAGCTAGTTGAACTAGTACTCCTGAAATTTTATGTGTCACTCTAAACGGAATTCCCTCCTGGACTAACTTTTCGGCAATATCCAACGCAATTAGATTGCTGGATTCAGTTGCCTTTTTCATTTGTTTTTCATTTACTTTTAATGTCAAAAGAACTGATTTTAAAATTATCAGTGCGCTAATAGAAATTTTTGAGGTAGACCAAATAGAGGATTTAATCTGTTGCAGATCCCGTCCATATCCGGATGCCAATCCCTTAATCGTTGTTAGAACCGCAGTCAAATTGCCAATGACCTCGGCTGTTTTCCCGCGCGTGAGTTCCAAGATGTCGGGATTCTTTTTCTGTGGCATCACACTAGACGGAGACGTGAACTCATCAGACAGTTCAATAAACGAGAATTCAGAAGTTGACCAAATAACAAAATCCTCGGAAATTCTACTAAGATTAGTCATTAGAATTGAAATCATTGCAACGTATTCTGCTACAAAATCCCGCGTACTTGTCGCATCGATTGAATTTTCAACCAGGCCATCAAAACCCAACATCTTTGCAGTGCTATGTCTGTCAATGGGAATGCTTGTTCCGCCGACAGGTCCTGCACCAAGCGGACTCTGGTTTATTCTTTCAAACGTTCCAAACAGCCTTTCAAAATCCCTTGTTAAAACATCAGCCTGTGCTAAAAGATAATGGGAAAACAGACCCGCCTGTGCTTGCTGAAGATGTGTGTATAACGGCATGATTGTTTTTTGGTGATTTTTTGCCACAGATACAAGAGATTCTATTGTATCTAAAAGACAATTACAGATGATGTTGATATCGTCCCTTATCTTCATTCGAATATCTAGTACGACCTGATCATTTCGAGATCTGGCAGTATGCATTTTTCCACCACTGGCCATTCCAGCTTTTTTAATCACCAGTGTCTCAATTAGCTCATGGATATCCTCTGCACCAGATGGGGCATTGAATTTTTCATCCTTCAAACCCTCCAGGGCAGTCAGGATTTTTTTGGCATCACTGCCTGTTATGATATTATTCTGAAACAGCATCAAAGCGTGGGCCTGACTTCCAAGGATGTCATAAAAGGCTATCTCAGAATCATCCTTGACTGATGAAACATAATTCAAAGTAATATCACTCAGATCAGTACCAAGACGTGAACGATACATACCTAAGGTTCTATAATGGTTATATATAGCAACAACGCTTTTGCCGACATGAGTCAAGATATCAAGCAGCTCAGAGTAAAAATCTTCGATGAGTTATCAAAGATCGTGGATCCGGAAATCAACACATCCATTGTTGAACTGGAATTAATTGACGAGGTTGACATCAACAACAACGACGTTAAAGTTGATTTGCATCTTACCAGTCCCTTCTGCCCGGCAGTTTTCGGGTTTAAGATTTGCCAGGACGTACATGATAACCTCCTAAAGGTAGATGGGGTAGATGATGTGAAGGTAAATGTCTCAAATCACTTTATGGCCGAGCAAATCAACAATCAAGTAAATAACAGTCCGAATCCAAAAAAATCCAGCTAGCTTTTGAATCCCAGCAGATAGCCCCTAAGTAACTGGATTCCCATCGCCGGATCAACTCCTTTTGGACATACCTGGCTGCAGGAACCGGCAAAATGACACCTCCATATGCCGTGGGATTCATCAATTATCTTTAGCCTAGAGTCTTTTCCCTTGTCTCTGCTATCTGCAACATAGCGATATGCTTGAGCTAATGCCTGCGGTCCGACAAATGAAGAATCTGTTGCCATTGTAGGGCATGCGGAATTACACAAGCCGCATTTGATACAGTTGGAAAACTGGATGTACTGTTCGACTTCCTCGGGAGACTGCAAGAATTCCTTTTGATCCGACTCTATCTCACTGTCATCACGGATAATGTATGGCTTGATTTTATGATGGGTGTCAAACAGCCTTTCAAACTTTACTGCCAGATCACGGATGACTGGGAAATTACTCATTGGTTCAACTGTAATGACCTTGGAATTTAGTTCACTGATTTTTGTAAAACATGCAAGCCTTGGCTTTCCATTAATCATCATTCCACATGAACCACACGTAGCCTGTCTACAGGAATAGCGGGCTGCTATTGAATGATCAAAATGTTTTTTGACTTCAAGGATTGCCTCTAGAACAGTCGTCCATTTCTCATATGGAACATCAAACTCCATGAATCCGCTTGCTTCATCATACTTTGGATTATATCTTGAAATTCGAAGTTTGACTGACTTTGAAGAAGACAACGGCGTTGATGTCTGTTCATTTGCAATACTAGATACCTGTGCCATTTTACACCATCCCCATGTTAGTCATGATAATTGTTCTCGAGCCGTATACTATTAAACCAATCATTGCACAAAGACAACCATAAGAAACAGCTTTTTCGTAAAGCCTTCCCTGTTTTAATTCCAACAAGATGACTCTCAGTCCGTTAAATCCGTGAATTGAAAGCAGGATTAGTATCAGTTCCAACATTGCAGCATATGGGATGAATTTGTAGTTGGCAAGGACCGTCTCATACTCTAGGGAATCTGCAAAATTGGTCGTAAAACGCATCAAAACATGAACTGCCACCAGTACTACGGCGGCAATTGCCGTTCCGTAGTGAATTTTCATTATCGTGCTTTCTCTCATCTCACTCACCGAACATGACTGCCAGACCGTACATCATTGCAATTGCCGCAAGAAAAATTGCTGAATAAATGCCGATCTTCTGCCTGTAATTTTGTGATGCTGGCTTGTATGGATAATCAGGCCTTGCAGGCTTGCCTACGCCTATCCCGCCATGCCCCAGCATCACTCTAATTCCGTTAACAGTATGAAACACACACATTCCAATTACAATTGCCAAAACTGCATGCCCCTCTGTAGTCTGTGTCATTTCTATTACCTCGTCCCATCCGACCTTGCCACGAAGAATGTTGCTTGTTTCATAAATATGAGCTACAAAATATGCCAAGAGCCCCAGCCCACTTAATCGCATCAACCAGTATGCGACCCTTTCAATTCCATAACGGCGCGGATTGGCCATGCCGCCAATGCCTTCTTTGTGTTCGTCTTGGGTCAATTAATATTTCCTCTCCACTGGCTGATACTTTGTAATTGTTACCGGATGTGTCTTCATTATTGGCTCGTCTGGATCATAGTATGCAAGTGTGTGGTGTAAAAAGTTTGCATCATCACGTTTGGTATAATCGGTTCTTGCATGGGCCCCGCGGGATTCCCTTCTGTTGATTGCGCCAAGTAATATGATCTCTGCCACTCGGAACATGGAATCAAGTTCCATGACGTTTGAAAAATTGGTGTTGTATTCTTTTGCCTTGTCATCAACATGCCTCCAAGCCTGTTTTTTTAGTTCACGAATTCTGTGAAGCCCTTCCACAAGATCGGTTTGATTTCTGTAAACATATGCCTTTTCGTTCATGGTATCGGTGAGCTGCTGTCTAATTTCATACGGATTTACACCGCCACTTCCTCTAAATATGCCGTCATAGATTCTCTTTTCCTCTGCTGCAACCAGATGATGGGGCCAAGGACTAGACTGGGTATTGTTCTGAATGTATTCCACTGCCAGCTCGCCTGTAATTCTGCCCCAAACTATGCATTCTGAGGTTGAATTTGCGCCCAGACGATTAGAGCCGTGGACACTGTTGCATGCTGCTTCACCTGCGGCCCAAACACCCTGAATTTCTGTAGCACCCTGAATATCAGTGTGCAATCCCCCCATCATATAATGACAGACAGGCCTAATGTCAAGCAGTTCCTCAGCAGGATCAATTCCTGAGAATTTAATGGATATTTCTCTAATCCCTCCTAGCTTTTCCTTAATTTTTTCATCGCCAATATGTCGCAAGTCAAGCTTCATACAGTCAACCCCCGTCTCGTGTTTGAATCCGTTGCCTTCCTGAATCTCCGTCATTATTGATCTTGATACAATATCACGCGGAGCTAATTCCATTTTACTCACAGCGTATTTCTTCATGAACCGTTCACCCTTGTTATTTAACAGGTAACCGCCCTCTCCCCTTGCCCCCTCTGTAATCAAAATTCCGGATGGTAAAATCCCTGTTGGGTGAAACTGTACAAACTCCATGTCCTTTAGTGCCATACCTGCACGTAATCCCATGTCCAATCCGTCGGGAGTCGATGACAGCGCATAAGTTGAAAAACTATACATTCTTCCAGCTCCGCCGGTTGCAATAATGAGGGCTTTTCCCCTGATTGTGTAAAATGTACCTGAAGACAGTTCTATTGCAGTAAGACCCATGAATTGTTTTCCATCATGAACAATCGATGTTGCAAACCATTCGTTAAGATATTCAATATTCTCAAATTTCTGGCATGTATCATAAAGAGTCTGCATTTCAAAAAAGCCAACTTTGTCAGATGCATATGTCGCTCTTGGAAAGCTGTAGCCGCCAAAGTTTCGCTGATCAATCCTGCCATCGTCCCTTCTAGACCATGGCATTCCCCAATGATCCAGCTGATAAATTTCCTTTGGCATTTCTGCACAAAGTTTTTCAGCTACGTCTTGGTCTGCAAGAAAGTCACTTCCTTTAACGGTATCATAAATATGAGATTCAACCGTGTCTCCCTCGTCTTCAAAAAGAACGGCGGCTGTTCCTCCTTCTGCAGACACGGAATGAGAACGCATTACTTGCAGTTTTGAAACAATTCCAATTTTGAGATTGGGGCCCTTTTTTGCAGCAGCTATGGCAGCCCTCAAGCCAGCTAGACCAGAACCGCAAATTATTAAATCAAAGTCTATAGAATCGACCATTTTTCAGACAAACTTGCTTTGAGCGAGTTAAATATGTAGTAATTGACAGGATGTTCCAAATGTTGGCAAAATTAGTGCCAAACAGTCATGATCCACCGTATTTAACAAAATAGTCAGGTCCTTATGTGATTTTACCCCTTTTGATCTCAAAGATGATACGGCCGGAAATCATCGTACCCACGTCAAGTAGGGATGAAGACCGATAAAAAGTCCCAAGTGCCTGATTATCCGAATTATAACACCCCAAGAAAACATCCGAATCCGTAGCAGAACTCGCATAATCAGCCGAATTGTAACATGAAGAAAGATCAGCCAAATATGTAGCAGAAGCATCCAAAATATTAAAATATATCACTAGTGATATCACTAGTGATGATTTCTGAATGGTTTCAGAGAGTTGGAAGTTCGATTCCTAGAGGATTTTCAAGATATTTCATTTTAGAACTGCTAAAAAAGAAATCCCATACTGGAAAGGAGATTATCGATTATGCAGTTGAACAAAGTAATGGAATTTGGAAGCCATCACCTGGATTGATCTATCCTTTGTTGGGGAGACTGCTTGATGAAGGTTTGATTGATGAAGCAGGAGATGGAAAATATCAGTTGACGAAAAAAGGATCAGATACTGCATCTGATGTTGATAAGATTAATGATATTGTAAAAAATCAACTAGATGTCCTGTTTAGATTGGGCAATGTTGGACGATTTGTCGCGATAGATTTGATTGAAAGGATATCAACAATGGGTTGTATTCTAAGCTCAAATGTTGCAAATATGACCGCTGAAGAGACTCAAAAATATAAAAATTTCCTCAAAGACGAACTTAAAAAAATTGAAGAGAACGTAAAGAAGAAAGGAAAACGGATCAATATAGAATAGGTATCTTTGCAAAGTAAAATTGATCCGTTTTTCACACATGTAAGGTATCATTTACTATACGACAACATTTGATGGTTTTTGAATTCTGATCCGGATGACCACTTCTGATTCTGATGTTAGTTGTATGGCGAGAAGCACAAGTTTGTGAATTATTCTCAAAACACCCCAGTTTGGTTATTCGTGTTTAGCTTAGTAAAACCAACTAGTTTTTTGTCCTAATAATTTGTTTTTTTCTTGGAAACTATTTTTTCCAGATGGGGTATTCCAGTACCATCTGAATTTCGTTTTTTCTTTACATACGGTTACCATAATAACTGAACTATTTCGAATGTTAAATGACTCAGGACACGAAATAATGAAAAAAATAGTAGTGCTGACAAAGAGATGATGAGACATAACCACTTGATTCTAGCAGGGTTACTTTTGCGCCATAGAATTATAAAAAATATACAAACACCAATTATGCCAAGAATTCCAAAAAGTAATCCAGCTGTAAATGGAGGATTGTTAAACATAACAAATACGGGCGAGGAGTAAAGATTGCGATGATAATGTTGTGCAAATGCCTGTGAAATAAATAATACAAATATGGTAATTATCAAAAATATGTAGTGTACCCCTATACATGAGAACACTTTTTGCATGTTTTTACATACAGTCGTCATTATTTATTTCTCATCTCCGTTCTGATAAAAACTCCTCAAGAGCCACTACCCAATGAGAATGAATTCTGGTGTGATTGTATCCTGTATTCATCTGCAATGATTACTTTTGCCTCTAGATAGCTTGCAAAACAAAAAAAAACGGAAAAATCCTCATAATGAGCTACTTTCAGGAAGGGCAAAAAATTCATTTTTTCATTACTTTTGATGCGAGGATTGATGTATGCATCGTCCCAATCTGATCCTGCCTGACATTTTTACAAAAGATGTGGGGATTGAAAAATTCAAAATATCTCTAGTTTCACTTGGAATTGATGTCACTACCGGCTTGTATGATTCTAATTGACGCGGAATTAACCCTGAAACAAGCGTGTCGCCATCATCCCTTGACTGTATTTTTTAAAATCATAAATAATTCATAGAAAGAATAAAGTTATGAAAAGCTTGTCTAGTATGCTAAAGTCAAACAAGCCCCTAGTCATACCGGGTGTTTATGATGCAATCGGCGCAAAGATTGCAGAAAAAGTTGGATTCGATGCAATGTTTCAGACGGGTTATGG
Organism: Candidatus Nitrosopumilus sp.; assembly: GCA_965218785.1. Lineage (GTDB taxonomy): Archaea > Thermoproteota > Nitrososphaeria > Nitrososphaerales > Nitrosopumilaceae > Nitrosopumilus. The sequence goes on along the minus strand of OZ244650.1, from coordinate 1,780,259 downwards.
TACGTCTGCAACACTGTTTGGAATGCCAGATTATGGGTTTATTGGAGCGGCAGAAACACTTGATAACGCAAGAAGAATATGCAGGGCAGTTTCAGTTCCAGTAATTGTTGATTCTGATACGGGTTATGGAAATGCACTCAGTGTGTGGAAGTTGGTAAAAGAATTGGAATCTGCTGGAGCCTCGGGAATCTTTCTCGAAGATCAAAGATGGCCTAAAAGATGCGGCCACATGCAAGGAAAAGAGGTTATTTCACAAGAAGAGTACACTGAAAAACTATCAGCTGCACTTGATGCAAGAGAAAGCAAGGATTTCATAGTTGTTGCAAGGACAGATGCAAGAGCCGTTGAGGGACTAGATGCAGCTATTGAACGCGGAAGACAAAATAAAAAAACGGGTGCAAGTGCAATATTTATTGAAGCTCCAGAATCATTAGAAGAAATGAAAAAGATTGGAAAGGAAATTAATGCGCCACTAGTTGCAAATATGATTGAAGGTGGAGCCACTCCATTGAGTTCTGCTGAAACATTAAACAAAATCGGATTCAAAATAATTCTATATCCTTTATCTGTGCTGTATGCCAATACATTTGCAACCATGAATATTCTAAAAGAACTAAAAAAATCAGGAAATACTACAAAGTATAAACAAAAAATTGTGAATTTTGATCAGTTTAATGACCTAGTTGAACTCTCAAAGTTTCGAAAGATGGAAAAGAAATTTGGAACTTTAAAAAGAAAATAAAAAGAAAAATTTCAAGTAAAGACTGGCTATGCCTAATTTCTCTTTACTTCAATTTCTATTGTTGAAACGTTTCTGGTTCTACCGTCTTGTGACTCTAGTGATTCTGAACCAATATTGATGTTTCCTATAGTGTAGCCTGCATTTTCTGTTTTTCGTATGATGATTTGAGCTACATCTACAGCACGACCAATGCTGAGTCCTCTAGCTTTGATGTTGACGGCCGGTAAGTTTGCCAATTGAATTAGCGTTGATGTAACATATGCCATCAATGGTTTCTTACCGATGAATACGGTGTCTCTGGCTTCGTCTGACATGGAAAATTTGTCATTTAGGGATAATTTAAAGCTAAAAGGGGTTTTTCAAATATCATGAAAATTTTTTGGCAGATTTGAACTATTATTAACTAGAAAGGAGTAATTTGCTCAGAACTTGGAAAATATTTCAAAAGTTTTAGAATTTGGGAATAGTAAAGAAAAAATCAGAATTTTGGAGACTTTGGATCATACTAATAATCCAGAAATTTTGGAAAAGATAATTTCAAGATTGGATGATGATGATATCAAAGTTAGAGGGGAGGCATTTAGCTCGCTTGTATTAAACGAAAACAAAATTGCAGATTTTTTAATCAAAAGTTTGAATTCTGCAAATAAAAACATCAGAGGATTTGCATCGCTGGTATTGGCAAATAGAAATGAAACCTTGGCAATTCCGGCACTAATAAAACTTGCAAATGATGGACATTCTATGGTCAGATCATGTGCAGTTGGGGCACTGGGACATCTTGGGGCTCTGGAAGCCGAGGAAATTCTTCTTAAATCCCTTTTAGATTATGATTTGGAAGTAAGAAAAAGTGCCATACAGGCAATCATTGATCTAAATATTACCATTTCAGAAAATCAAACCAATGAAATTAATAAAGAAAATGATCCTGAGATGGAAAAATTAATTTCCATATTGACAAAAACATGATGAATTATCAAAACTCTAGTTTTTATTTTTCATTGCTCCCAATTCATTTCACAAGAAATTTTATACTCTGGGGTGAAGACAGTGCATTGTGATTATTTAGTGACTCCCAAACAAACACTGTAGTGGTATAAGATCCAGGCAACTCTGGAAGCCATGATACAGAAGATGTAATTTTTTGCTCAGGCAAGATAATTCCAGACAACCATGACAAATACATTGTACGTCCTTTATCATTTTGTACTTGAACCAGATATGCAAAATCACGTTTATTTTGTATCTGAGAAATCAATTCTGAACTAAACAAAATTTGTTGTCCGACCTGCACATTATTATTATCAACCTGATTTTGATCCAAATCCTCAATTCCCAGTGATGATACATGCACACTTTCAACCGGAGGAGCACGATGCCTTGCAATTATTGCATAACTAAAAAGTTCTTGTTTGTCAGAATCAACGTCGTCTGGAAGTGTGGTATCGGTATATTTTGCAGTTATCATATCTCTGTCACTAACTAGCAATACGCCTCCCCGTGATGATGGAAAATCATGGGTGAAAATCACGTCACCTTCAAAAAATTCTGGATTTTCAATTGTGTTTGTAAGTATAATGTCAGTTCCTAACGGATCAGTATCTGAATACACATGAATCCTGATAAAATCAACCGAATCAGGAAATAAAACCAAGTCGGGATCAATTACACGCAACGTAGCTACTGAATTTTCTTTGCCGGAATAAAATGGGTTCAGCAGTCTATCTCTCCAACATTCCATTGAATTTTATCAAAGGAATCTGTTTTATCTGGCACCTTTTCAAATTCACCATATGAAATACTGAAAAAGCCCAAACCGGCCATTGCAATTATCAACAAAAATCTTGCTTTCATTTTCCTACCTACCAAATTGTATTCCACATTTGGGACATATGCTGTAATTGTTTGGAAAATTTAGATTACAATTATAACAAAATTTATCATTTCTAGGAGTTTTTTTGCGTTCGGCTAGATAATAGCGGAGTAGGATGGCACCAATAGTTGTTATAGCTCCGATGATTACATATGAAATAACCATAAGATACGATCCACGTTTGGATTCATAAATGATTCTATTCTTTTGACTTGTACATTATTAGATAATGCCTTTCGATCCTGATCTAAAAGCAAGGTTAGCATCATAAAAAAAATGGACAAGGATCAGATTATACGTGAACTCCATTTTGCCATAAACGAGATGCATGATGAACTCATCATTCTTCGGAATCTGCAGGTACAGGAGAATGGACTGGCAGTCAAGGGAAAACCAGGACAGAATAATTCTGATGCAGTACGCATGCACGCAGTAGGTTACTAGACAGCATGATGCGTACCACAAATACATTCACAATGCAACAGGATGCAACATTAAAGAGTTTGAATACATCGGAGAGATTCTAAGCAGGTCATGGCAGATCCGAGAAGACTGCTTTTTTTAGGAGGACCAACACAGCAGTGCGGATTCTGGAAACAGATGCATGCTGCACATACGACATGTGCTGCTTTTGACCATGACGTACCTGATGGGAAAATATACACAGGATAGATAGCTACACGGTTTGACGTGGATCAGACCACCGTCTGCCGCTATCTACAGTTCACAAACGGATACTGAGATTATGCCGACTGCAAAACGACTTGCAGAAATTATTCGAAAAACACCTCCCAAGGACTTGAAAAGATCATTCCAGGAAAAAAGATGATAATTGACGGTGTGATCACGATGCTAAAAACCCGGGGGAACTACTGCCATCAGCCCCATATGCAGGGCGATTTGTTGTAGCACTTCCTGACAGACGAGTCGTCCTGCAAAAGACAGCGGTCTGAATCCAAAGTGAAAGTGGACCGGAAGGGATTTGAACCCTTGATCCGATGCATGCCATGCACCTATCCTACCAGACTAGACGACCGGCCCATCTATCAGAATTCTGATTAAATAACATTTTTCAAAGTGGGTATTAACGTTTAACGATTTAATTGAAATCATCGTTATAAAATTAACACAATATATTTAACCATGACTATGATGATTTGATCGTTATGGTAGTAGATAATAAGGCGACTGTTACCTATGTTCAACTGTTAAAAGAAGATCTTGTAATTATCAGACTAGTTCCAAAGGAAGTTCCGGTTCCCGATTTTGAAGCCGGTCAATTCATCACATTGGGGCTGCCAAATCCCTTAGAAGGTGGAAAGATTGTTAGACGTGCATATTCCATTGCGTCTCATCCGCAGAATAAAGATTACATCGAACTTGTAATTAGATGGGTTAGAAAACCACTTCCTGGCAGGCTAACTACGCAATTATTTAATCTAAAAGAAGGAGACGAAATTCTTTGGTTAAAACCCACCGGTAAAGCATTAACAATTAATGAAAAACTTCCAAACGGTGAAAAAGATAACCGGAGAATCGTATGCATTGGCGGGGGAACAGGTCTGGCACCATTTGTCAGTTTTGCACAGTACTTTCATGATACAGGAGATAAGCGCGAAATCATTATTTTACAGGGTGCTAGTTATGTTGATGAGCTAAGCTACAAAGATTTGCTAACCGGTCTTGAAGATAAGAGTATTGAAAGGGGAAAGAACAAGTGGAACTTTAGATATAGAGCCGCAATCAGTAGACCTCAGGAATGGTTTAACAGATCATGGGGTGGTCAAACCGGCAGGGTTGAAACATTCCTAAGACCTAGGGAAGACGGAACATCACCACTAGAGGAATTGATCGGAGATAAACTCACCAAAGAAAATACAATATTTTATGTCTGTGGTTGGCAGGGAACCATTGATGGTGTAATGGACTTTTTAAAGCCAAAAGGATTTGTAACCGAACATGACAAACGTGAGGACGGAAGTTTTGAAGTCAAATATGAGTCATACGGATAGAATTTTCCAAAAAATCAATCATTGAAATATGAGATTTATCTAGTGATTATAATTGATTACTGCGCTATACCTTGCACATCTTAACCCGGTAACACATGCACATGTTGAAATTATTTCAGATCTGAAAAAAGAGGCCGACATTGTCAAAGTCATGCCGGTAGTTTTCAAATACGACCAAAGAGAAGTTAACAGTAAAAGCTTTCCATTTAATTTTGAAACAAGAAAGAAAATGCTCATGTCTGTTTTTGGCGATTCAATTCAAATTACAGATGATTACACCTTTTTTGCTCCGTTTAAAAAATACTTGCCACCTTTAATCAGATCAAAATCATGGAAATTAAGAAAACAAATTCTACGAGGAGTTGAGGGAAAATTTTTTTCCTATACCGGAGACAAAACTGAGGGATACATGCTGAAAATGTACGGGCTAAAACCAAGAATCGGAGAGAGAAAGATACTTTCTGCATCATCAGTCAAAGAAAAACTGTTTGATGCCGCCCTTGGGAAAGAATCCTCGTGGAAAAAAGACGTGCCAGAAAGCATCGCCACACTTATCGATGATGATTGGCAGACAGTTGAGAAATTTGCAAACATGGATGATAATACCACCAGAGTTGCAGGAATGAAATTTCCCAAAGAAGGATGGTCAAAATAAATAGAGATTAATACGCTTCTAGTAAAAATTTTCTATGAAACCCCCGCTTTCAAAATATGTCTGGTTTGACGGAAAATATGTCCTTGCAAGCAGGGCTCTGGTTCCAATAACCACCCATGCAATTCATTATGGGACATCAATCTTTGAAGGAATAAGGGCATATTGGAATGGAAAAAACCTCCATGTGTTTAGATTAGACGAACACGTAAAACGATTTAGAAGATCAGGTAAATTTTACGACATTTCACTTAATTTCTCAGACGAGGTTATCACTAATGCAATTACTGGAATCTGTAAAAAAAATAATATTAAAAAATCATGTTACATCAGGCCGTTTTACTTTGTCGGGGATTATGGAATCAATTTACATGTAACAGAAAAAGCACCGACTAACGTTGCGATCATTACATTCCCTTTCGGTGATTTGTTTAACAAAAGGGGTATTACTGCGGGAGTTGTATCCTGGAGGAAATTCTCTGACATGTCTACACCTCCACAAGCAAAGATGGGTGGAAACTATCTAAATTCCATAATCGCCACACAGGAAGCAAAAAGAAACGGGGTTGATGAGGCAATTTTGCTTGATTATAACGGAAATGTCAGTGAAGCACCAGGTGAAAATATTTTCATTGTAAGAAACGGTCAATTGATAACACCATCACTGGCCTCATCTGCATTGGAAGGAATTACCCGTGATGCCATAATCAAAATTGGAAAAGATTTGGATATTGATGTGGTTGAAAGAGACATTACGCGCAGTGAACTAATCATATCGGAGGAAATTTTCCTAACAGGCACTGCTGCAGAAATCACGCCAATCATCAAGATGGATTCAAAGCAAATAGGAAACGGTAAACCAGGAGACATTACAAAAAAGATGATGCAAGTATATACAGAGATAGTAATGAACAAAAACGATGACTACTCACATTGGCTGACTGAGGTATATTAGATGAAAATTGTTCAAATTGGAACCGGTGGCTGGGGTAAAAACCATGCAAGAATTCTGTCACAGCTAGGGGTGCTAGTAGCTGTATGTGATTCGGATTTTCAAAAAAGTAAAGAGTATGGGGAAAAACACTCTGTCAATTACTATGAATCATTAGACAGATTACTAGCTGCTGAGGAATTTGATGCCGCATTTGTAATAACTCCCACATCAACCCATACTGAAATTACAAAAAAATTACTAGAGGCAAAAAAACACGTCTTTGTAGAAAAACCAATGACTTACAAATCAGAAGACGGTCAAGAACTCGCAAAAATAGCGGAAAAAAATAAGGTGATTCTGACTTGTGGATATATTGAAAGATTCAATCCCGCAGTCGATGTAGTGAAAAAAATGGTTAATGAGAAAAAACACGGAGATTTAGTCATGCTTGAATTTCACAGAGAAAATAGAATGCCTCTTCACATCAAAGATGTTGGAGTTATTTATGATACATCAGTTCATGATATTGATACTGCAAATTGGCTGTTCAGTGACATGCCACAAGTGGTATTTGCAAGAGTGGGAAAAATAAAACATGAACACGAAGATTTTGCGTGTATAATGCTGGGGTACAAAAATGATAAAGTTGCAATTATATCATCAAACTGGATTACCTCAAAAAAAGTACGAAAATTCAATGCCGTGTGTACTGATGCAATAATTTCATCTGATTTTATCAGTCAAGAAATCATTGTAGAAAAAAATGAAGAATCAGAAACCATCCAAAATGAAAAACAAGAACCGCTGTTATTGGAAATTCAAAGTTTCCTTGGAGCAATTGAGGGCAAAAATGCTCTAGTTGTAAAATCACAAGAGGCAGTCAACGTGACAAAAATTGCAGAAGCTGCACTTTTATCTAGTCAAAAAGGAATTCCTATCTATCTGGATCTAAAATGAACAAAACAATGATGGATATTTTGGCATGCCCTATAGACAAGCACCATCCTTTAGAATTATTTGAAATTAAGGAAAAAGATAATGTTGTCTCAGAAGGGGCGATATTCTGTCCAAAATGTTCCAGATTTTATCCAATTATTGAGGAAATTCCAATAATGCTGCCTGATGAATTACGAGATAAAAAACAGGAGATAGATTTTCTGAAAAAATACAAGGAAGAATTACCTGAAAAAATCTTAACTGCAGGAATGCCATGGCATATTTAATTCAGCCAGGATGTAAGATTTGATTAAAAACGGCCTAATTGTCCATCAACAAAGTATTAATTAAATTTCAGTTGTGTGTCATTATAACATGTTGCATATTGTAGAAAAAAGTAGGAAATTCAATGATGAATATTTTGACAATACTTCAAAAATAAAAATTGGAAAAAATACAAAATTAGAACCGGGAGTAGTAATTTACGATAATTGTGAAATTGGAGAAAACTGTATAATTGGCACATCTGCCGTTTTAAAATCAAATACAAAAATAGGAGATCACACCATTTTCGGAACATTATCCACCTCGGAAGGAAATGTTAAGATTGGTTCATGGACTACAATTCATTCCCAGTGTCATGTTACATGGGGAGTGGAGATAGGAAACAATGTGTTTATTGCACCGTTTTTTTACACTGCAAATACTCCAAAAATAAGCGCAGGTAAATTTGGCTATCCAAACACTACAGATGATTCTAGAGATCCGCCATTTGTGGAAGACGGGGTAAGAATTGGAGTGAATGTTGGACTGGCTCCGGGAGTGAGAGTTGGAGAAAATTCTCTAATTGATATGTGCTGTCTAATCACAAAAAACATTCCTCCAAATTCTCATGTTAGGGCAGACAATACAATAGTAGGTAAAATAATAGGAAAGACCTGATTTAAAAATTAGATTTTTTTGTTGAAAATCTTGTTTTTCATTTTAGACAAAACAATTATCCAAATTATTACTAGAACAATTGCAATAATGGCTTTTAATCCTGATGTGAGAAAATAATCAAAATCACCATAGCCGGAGATCGAAATTGGTCCTAAAATCAAAACTAGAATTCCACCACCTAAAATTAACAAACACCACATTGCAAACAAAAATATGAAAATATCTGGATTTTTCAAATCAGAAACACCGTCATAAATGCAGTAATCACAGCTAAAACTCCTGAAAATACCGCTAGTTTGAAAATTGCAGTTCCTACTTGTTTTTCAGTCATTGGTTCACCGCCTGCAAGAATTAATCTCACCAAAGTAACAGGTGCCTTTTTATCATCAGTTGTTTTTAGTCGAAAATCATCGGTATATTCTACGGGTTTTCTCTTGATCTGCCTGTGTTCTACGACTCGTTTTACGCTTGATAGGAACAAAAATGAGTTGATAACTGCCGGTAAAAGGGCAACTGCCGCGATAATCTCCACGCCACCAACAATTGCAATAACGCCATACATTGCACCTAGTGTTAGTGCTCCAGAATCCCCTGGAAAAATCCTGCTTGGAATTTTATGGTATTTGTAAAATGCCAATGAAACAAACCCAAGCGGCAGACTCACAACTGCAATCTCATAGTTTTGTACAATGAATAAACAAAGAGACAGCGAGAAACTAGCAATTACCATGAATCCGCTTGCGACACCGTTTAAAACATCAATAGAGTTGATTGTATTTCCAGTAATAGGTATCATAAATATAATTATTGCAAGATACAGCACCGGAATTTGTACCGTTCCAAATAATGGAAAGGCAAGATTAGTGTCATACCCGCCAAGAGCAATAATGGGAATTGCAGCTAGTGCAAGTGCAATGGGTTTGAACCATCCACCCATTACTTTTCGATCATCAATATATCCTATGACGCATGCGGCAGACGTTGTGATTAGTATGGCAAGAATTTCATTCATCTGTAAAAACGCATAAAGAATAATCTCTGATGCGATAATTCCTGCAAGAATTACAGGACCTCCGGGTCTTACCACCATGACATCCCCTTTCTTGCTGATGTCTTTTACTGCGAGATTTCTTTTTTCTAAAATTTTGATTAGCGGGGGAGTCAAAAGAAATACCACAAAAAATGCAACAATGCAAGAAACTATAGCTGGAATCAGTAAATTAATCAATTATCTAACCTTTTGTAACTCTGTCTTTATGTTATCTGCAATGGTTGAACCAATTTTATCAATCTCTCCTAATTTATTTACCGGAATTTTTCTCAAATCATCGAGATTCTTTATGCCATGTTTGAATAGAATTCGAGCCCTGACTCTTCCAATTCCTTTGACTCTGACTAGATCAAGTAATTCCTCTCTAATTCCATAAATTATTCTATTTCTCAAATCACCTAATTCCTCTAGCAAATCTGCCCTCTCAACGTGCTTGGAGATCTCCCTAAGACAATAAGATAGCCAATTGGCATTTTCAGTCATTCTATGCATGTCTCCTGATTCAATTTTGAGGCTGTCAGAGAGAGATAATTCAGTGGATTCTGTAATCCATGATTGTAACGCCAAAAGGCTTCTTGAGCAGTCATACTCTGAAATCGGCTCTAGCAACTGGGATGAATTGTTTTCAATCATCAAACTGGCAGCCTCATAATCTTTTTGTCGAAGTGAAAATTTTGGGAAAAATTCTTCACAATCTGTAATCAAATGCAAAAATCCAAAAGTGTGTTTTCTTTCTTGAGATACGTTTTCAATTGAATCCCTAAAGTATGTTGCAGTTAATGGATCAATGTACAGCATGGATGTCTTTTTTCCAAATTCCGTAGCAGCGTATCTTTTACCTTTTTTAACTATCAAAAGCTTGCTTGAAAGAAATCGTAATGAAATGCCAATCATAAATTTTATTGTAGCTTTTCTTGATTGTAATCCACCCAGGGTCTGCAAAAAGAACTCTAGAATTTCTTCATTCTTAATTCCCGGATGTGTAACTATGACACTGAGTATGTGGGTTCGTAAAGATTTGTCATCTGTAATTTTTGACTCGATTGCTTCTGGTTCTCCGTTAATGTAGTATTCAGTTAGCTCTTTGGTATTTCCATTTCCAACAATAATTGATTCTCCATAATCATCGTATTGTGGCCTTCCGGCCCTTCCACAAAGCTGTTTGTATTCCAAAATACTAATTGGTCTGTTTGCACCAACTTTGGCGTTATACCTGTTGATATTTGATATTATGACTCGTCTTGCAGGAAGATTGACACCTGCAGCTAAAGTAGGGGTAGATGACAGCAATTTGATTGTACCGTTACGGAATTCCGTCTCTATTGTTTCTCTGCACTTTTGATTTAGTCCTGCATGATGAAAAGCAACTCCTTTTTTTACTAGCAGTGCCAGTGTTTTGACTAGTTCGGTGTGTTCATTTTCTGATAAAAGTTTTTTTGATGTTTTTTCCAGTTTAGAAATTTCTTTTTTTTCTAATATCCGAAATATGGCATCTGCTGCTTTTGTTGCAAGCGATTTTGAGCGGACCCTAGTTTCTGCAAACACTAGAGACTGCCCCCCCTGATACACTGATTGCACTCCTAAATCAATTGGAGTTCCCATCAGGCTACGTTCAACTTCAAAGGTCTTACCATCACCCATTGTAACCTGACCTTCATCACAGACTCCCTCAGATAGTGGAACAGGCCTCCAGTCATTTTTGACTAGTTTACAGCCAAGCCAATCTGCAATCTCATCAGAATTAGTAATTGTCGCACTAAGACCGACAATCTGAGGTTTTGTTTCTAATAGTTTGAGTTGCGTAAGGATCATTTCAAGTGTCGGTCCTCTATTTTCATCACCAATCAAATGAATTTCATCAGATATTACCAAACCGATTTCATCAATCCATTCAGAACCATGTCGAATTATGGAATCCATTTTTTCATTTGTTAAAATCAATACGTTACTTTTTTCTAGATTTTTTTCAATTGTTTCAAAATCACCTGTTGATATTGCAACCTTTATTTTATTTCCAATGGCGACTTTTTCTAATTTTTTAAACTCTGAGAATTTTTCAGCAGCTAGTGCACGTAATGGACTAAGATAAACCACCTTGCCGTTATTTTTTGAAAGATAACTGATCATTGCCAGCATTGCAATCAGTGTCTTTCCACTTGCAGTAGAGGCAGAAACCAGAATACTTGTTCCATCTAATAATCCGGATTTTACACTATCAGCTTGTGGTGGATACAACTTTTCAAATCCCTGTGATTGTAAAAACTCGATTGCTGAATCAGGAATATCTAATTTCTCTATTTTCATACCCGGTTATAATGACCGGGTTTTGATTCATAAATAGATGCTTCTCTGAGCATTCTTCTGATATAGGTTCTTGCCTCTTCTTCAGTAAATTTTTCAGTCTTTTCTAGTTCTTTTACAAATGACTTTTCTTCTACTGCTACCTTGTTATCCCCTTCAAGACCCTTGAGCACATCCATGAATAACTGCATCTTTGAGACCTCGCTTCTTGGCTTTCCTTGCAATACTCCAAGGTCTACCTTTCCGGTGTTGACATCAACTCCTGCATCTTGCAGCATGCTCTGAATAAGGAAGATTGCACGCTCTGCATCCTCTTCTTCCACCTTGTTTTTCATGAGTAATCTTGCCCTGGCAGTAGATAGCCTGATGATTCCCTCCAACTGTCTTGGTGTAACTGTAATCATCTCTTCGGATTCCACATTTCTCATATGAAGATAATAATCCAGAATTTTTTCTTCTGCCTCCTTTGTCAAATCAGGAGTGCCACGTTTTGCATGTGCCAGATATTTTGTCAGGAAATCAACGTCAATTACAGAACGCTTGTCTGTTCCCTGCGGAGTATGCAGTTCTATAATGTGTCTTGCAATCTTTTCGTCTTTTTCTCTGGTCGGAATATCTCTTACAACAAATATCAAGTCAAATCTAGTCAGTAATGGAATTGGCAAGTTTACATTTTCTGTAATGTTTTTGAAGGGATCATACTTTCCATACATTGGGTTTGCAGCAGCTAAAATTGAGGTTCTGGCATTTAGTGTGGCAACAATACCGCCCTTTGCAATGCTTGCAGACTGTTGTTCCATAACTTCGTGCAATGCACTTCTGTCCTCGGGCTTCATCTTGTCAAATTCGTCTATGCTCACCAATCCTTGATCTCCGAGGACGACTGCACCTGCTTCTAACATCATAATTCCTGTCTTGTCTTTGACAACAGCTGCTGTAAGACCGGCGGCAGTAGAACCTCTGCCGGATGTATACAGACCCCTTGGAGCAATTCTTGCACAAAACTTTAGCATCTCAGACTTTGCAGTACCTGGATCTCCGACTAGAAATATGTTAATGTCCCCCCTAATCTTACTTCCGTCACCTAACAGTCTTTGATTAGAACCGACAATGAGTAACAGGATAGCTTCCTTGATTAGTGACTGACCTTGAATGTGTGGTGCAAACGAATCAATTAATCTCTGATACACGTCATTGCTCTGACTTAACGCACGAATCTGTCTTTCTTCCTCGGGAGAAATCTCTTCCCTTTCTATCTTTCTTGAGGTCTTTGCACCGCGTCCTCCCAAAAACTCAATGTTGTTTCCCTCAATCCTTAATCTGTATAATCCACTGTGGCCCCTCTGAACGCCCAAGACGGATTCTTGTTCAATTCTGACTATACCTGTGAGGATAATCCTGTCTCCAGGGCGTGCATTATCCACCAGATCCTGCCTAATTGTGACGTCAATATAGTGGGGAAGTTGTCCTGGAGGCAAATCCTCTGGAAGTTCCTGTAACCGGAGAATCTGAAAATCGATAAACTTGCTTGCTTCTGGTTTTAACTCAAAGTCTCTGTGTTTACAATTTGGATTATTACATACTACTGGAATCTTGACATCCATTCCCTTTAGCTGATACACTATGGTTGGATGCTCGTCAGGACATACAAAGACTAGTTCTTTTGCAAGTGGCTTTACTTCTGATGCCCTAACTACCATTCCTGAAACACTGGTGATTTTTCCAATGGTCTCAGCATTGATTTGTCTTAGACTGCGTTCTAATGGATAGTTTACCAGTCTGACACGAACTTCATCACTTATCTTTTCAGCATAATCGGGAAATCTTGTTTGTAACGCTTCCTTGATTGCCCTGGAGAACGCATCAAATATTCTATCAGGATTTTCAGAAAATATAATCTCAATCTCTGGCTCATACACCAAGTCATTGTAATCAACGATAATGTATTTTGCATTCTTTGGCATCATCTCGTCGATTGCATCTACGTACTTGTAATTGCCATACTTGTCTTTGAATTGGATTAGGAATTCTTTTACTTTATCTGATAATGCAGAATCTGTAAATGTACTAGTCTGAACTCTGCTCATCTGTATCTCCCATTACCTGCTTTTCAAACTCTATGCTATTTTCACGGATAGTTTTGTAAAATATGTTTTCTTCAACAGTTAGCTTGTTGTAGAGTTCAGAGTTTAGTTTAATTGAATCGGCCATCTTTACCAGCTTGCCTCTTCTCATTCTAAACAATTGTATCATAATACTTTCAACCTTGTCAAAATCATGCTGATTCAGTTCTTTCATGGATTCTTTTAGTTTGATGTAAAAATGGGGCTCTAATGTTGAGATTTGGTACTCGCCTACCATCTTTTCTTTTGATAATGCCTGCTTTAGTTCAGTGATCATATCCTGAGACTCTATTGTTACCATGTTGTTATCGGAGAGTATCTTTCCGACCCACTGGGGCATATTGTTCACATCACCCTGTTTGCCTTCGGTCTTGATTCCGGCCACATTGAACTTGAAATCCTGATTAACTGTAACCTTGGCATCCTTTAGGCGGTTCCCAATCGAGTGTACTTTTTCTATATTATCAATTTCCATACGAGATCTTGATCCTCCCTTGGATCCTCATGAATTGGATCGATCATTTCTATTAACAATTTAGTTAGATCAATTGATCCTATCTGATCTCAGGCTGATCGCTATATTATAGCACGACTAGTTTTAATTTGCGGTGTATGATATAATAACCAATTCGGATTTATTAATGGGATCTGAATCTAATCAACATATGTCTACGGCAGGTATGTGGGTAGAAAAATACCGACCAACAAAGCTCTCAGAGATCGTAAATCAGACTGAAATTATTGGAAGTTTAGAGGCGCTAATCAAGGATCCAACAGATATGCCTCACTTGCTGTTTTCAGGTTCTGCCGGAGTTGGAAAAACAACTACCGCACTGTGTCTTACCAGACAGGTTTTGGGGGATTATTCTAGGGATCATACCCTTGAGCTAAATGCGTCTGATGAGCGAGGAATTGGAATGGTCAGAGAAAAGGTCAAGAAATTTTCAAGATATGCAGGAATGTCCGATGTGCCATTTAAGATAATCATCTTAGATGAAGCAGACGAGATGACTTCGGATGCTCAAACGGCATTAAGGCGAATTATAGAAGATACTGCAAAAATCTGCCGATTTATTCTAATTGCAAATAACGTGTCAAAAATTATTGAACCTATTCAAAGCAGATGTGCTACCTTCAAGTTCACATCAATTTCTGAGGAAGATGTAATTCCAAGACTAGAAGAGATTGCAAAAAAAGAAAAAGTGAAAGCAGACAAAAATGGTCTCAAGGCAATTTATGAATATTCCGAGGGGGACTTGAGACATGCAATTAATCTGATGCAGGCAACTGCAAGTCTTGGCGGAGTTACAGAAGAGAATGTAAAATCTTCTGCGGGTCTGACAAAAACCAGTGATGTTGATGACGTTCTAAAAATTACATTATCTGGCAAGGTTACAGAAGCCAGAGAGAAGATGATCGAATTAATCAAAGTTTATGGAATGTCTGAATCTGATTTTCTCAAATATCTTAATTCCGCGGTCTTCAAATCAAAGCATGTCAAACTGGCTGAAATTCTAACTGTAATTGCAAAGTATGATTATAGAATTCTAGTTGGAGCAAATTCTGAGATTCAATTATCTGCAATGTTGGCCGAACTTGCAAATCTAGAAAAATAAAAGCGCAGAGAGAGGGATTTGAACCCCCGTATGCTTGCGCACACAGGCTCTCAAGGCCCGCGCCCTACCGAGCTAGGCGACCTCTGCAGAAAGTAGTGTAAAAACGTGATTAAAATCTGTTGAGGTAAAATAGAAAAATAAGAAAAAAGAAAAAATTTCTTTAATCGTGTGAGTGTGGGCCGCCGCCGCCTGTCATTTTTACAAATGTGCCATCGGCTTTCTCGTGCCATTCTTGGTTAGATGCTTCAATTCTAATTGCACCTTCAGGACAGATTTCTTGACATGCCATACAAACAGTACAATCATGTTCTCTGATTGGCTGTGATTTGTCTGAATAGTCTAATCTTTCATCTTGTTCTGTTAGACCAGTACCATCAAAGGTTTCTTCCAGGCAGTCTGCTGCCGGAATATCTTTTTCAGTTCTGTACCACTGGAATGTTTGAACAGGACACACACTCATGCATGAGCCTGCTGCAACACATGAATCCCAATCGACTGCAACCGTGGTTCCATGAATTCCAAGAGGAACTTGTTTTTCCCCTTTTTCCTCATAAGCTGCTTTTACGTCGTCATTTGAGAATGCCGCACCTTTTTTGCTACCTTTGCCCCAGATAAAATGTTTATTTTCCCCATCAGAATGCTTTGTCTTTCCGACAGGCTTTACATCATTGTGACAAAAGTCCTCTGGTATTACTAATTCTACCATGATAGGATTATTTTGAAATATTATTTAAAGTTAGATAAAATTAGTCTCAACTAAATCTTTATTTTATAATGTTTTAGCTGCTTTTTCGTGTGCCTCGACATTTGATTGATCGACTTTGATGGCATTAGGAGGACAAACTGAAACACATGCCATACACCAAATACAATCATGCTCCCTTATTGGATCTGCCTTGTCAGTTAGATCCTTTCTCTCGTCTTTGACATCGCTGCCAGTCCCCTCAAAGGTTTGGCCAACTATGTCTTTTGCGGGAATGTCTTTTTCGGTTCTATACCACTGGAACACCTGAACCGGACAGGCCTCAATACATGCACCATCTGCAACACAAGAGTCCCAATCAACTGCGACCATTGTCCCGCTAACACCCAGAGGAACTTGTTCTTCCCCTCTCGCTTTGTATGCTGCTACCACATCATCGTCTTTGAATGCCTCGGCGTCTGTTCTTCCTGGACCCCACATGATGTGGAAATTTCCATCAGATATTGAGATCTTACCCAATGGATTTAGGCCTTCAGGAAAATTTTCTGCTATTGGCATGAATCAATTTTGATTTAGATATTATTTAAAGCTAGAGAAAAAAGGAATTTCATGGCGAATACAGATCAAATATGTACGAATAATTCCCTACGTTCATAAGCAATGTACGATCAACTTTGGGAATATGGATATTTTCAAATCCGATGTGTATAGGGGGCCAAACCTTGGGGTCTACATTAGAGTAAACGATAGCGTGATATTGGTTCCAATGGGGTATGCAGAATCCAAAGCAGAAAAGCTTGGAAAATATTTTGATGCAGATATAGTGTATACATCAATTGCAAACACTAGACTGATTGGCGCATTGTGTATAATGAATAACAAAGGAATTCTATTGCCAAAGACTGCATATCAAAATGAATATGATTTGATAAAAAAAGAGACCGATTTGGAGGTAGGAGTCCTAGATTCAAAGTTTACTGCACTTGGAAATGTGATTTGTGCAAATGATAAGGGTGCAGTTGTATCTCCGTGGTTGTCAGATACAGACTGTGAGACAGTTAGTGATGTTTTGGGAGTGGAAGTTATTCAGAAAAGAATTGCAGGATTTAATCAAACCGGCGTAGTTCTTGTTGCAAACAATTCCGGTGCGGTAATTCATCCAGAAGCTGATGAGGAAGACATGAAAACTTTTGCCAATTTACTAGGCGTAAAAATTGAGCAAAGTTCAATTAATAATGGAATTCCTTATGTCTCATCTGGAATTTTGGCCAACAACAATGCCATTGTAGTGGGGTCACTTACTACGGGATCTGAAATTATGATGCTAACTAGGGCTTTTCTAAATTAAGAATAGAACCGGGGTCTTCGGTCAGTTTTTCCAGTGGTATGGTTCCTTCTGTCCCATTAACCATGTCTCGTAGTAGTACGTTTCCTTCTTTTAGCTCATCAGGTCCAACAATTATTGCAAGTTTTGTATCTCTTGCCTGTTCCATTTGTTTTTTTAGATTACGCCCCACAATGTCAATATCCGTTGGAATGTTTTCCAATCTTAGCATTGACGCAATTGACATTGCGACTTTTTGCATCTCATTATTAGTGTAAAGCACTGCAATTCTTTTTTGTGTCAGTTCTGGAATTATCTTTTGTGCCTGCATTGTTAGTATGATTCGTTCCACGCCGCCTGCAACACCGGTTGCACCAATGTCTTCCCTACCAAATGCTTTAGTTAAAGAGTCGTATCGTCCTCCACCGGCTAGGGCTCCCAGTGTTGAATTTTTATCAAATACCTCAAAGACTGTTCCTGAATAGTAGTCAAGACCCCTCACAATCCCAAAATTAATTCTGATATTTGATACTCCCCTATTTTCCAGCGAGTCAAAGAGCCGTTTTAGCTCATCCCATGATTCTAACTGCGATACATCAAATGCGTGTTCTACTTCATGAATGCCTCCCTTGATTTGTGCAAATTCTAGAATCTTTTCTAGCTTGGATACGTCATATCTGCCTCTGAATTCAGCTAGGATCTCATCTTTTGATTTTTTTGCAATCTTGTCTATTGCTCGCAGAATGTCTGCCACTAGCTGCGGTTCTGTAGAATCAAATATCTTGCAGATGTAGGATTCCACAAGATTTCTGTGGTTAATGTCAATTGTGATATCTCGGAGGAGTAAGGAATCAAATAATCTAGATGTCAGTTCAATGATTTCAGATTCTGATTCCAGTCCTGGCTTGCCATAAATCTCTATATCCCACTGGTGAAAGTACCGATATCTGCCCTTTTGAGGCTCGTCATATCTGAATACTCCGCCAAAGCTTGAGATTTTGACTGGAAGTTTAATTGATTTCTGAGACGCTGCGAATCTTGTTAATCCGACTGTAAAATCAAACCGTAATGCCACTTCACGTTCTCCCTTGTCTTTGAAATAGTAGATTTCGTCTTTGATTGCAGGGCCTGACTTTGTTTCCAGTACTGAGAGCAGCTCAATTGGGGATGGATCCATAAATGAAAATCCATACAAATTTGATAATTGCTTGAAATGATGCCTGACGTGCTCAATGTTTGCAGTTTCAGATTCTTCAAAATCCTTCATTCCTCGCGGCAGTTCCAAGATGATTATATGGGAACTGATTATGATTTAGATATTTCTGTAAGGTCTAAATGAAATTAAATTGGTTGTTTTGCCAAGAAAATACAAAAGTTTTCTCATGTAATTCTGCATAATTACACGATGATTGACGGTTCTGGCAGATTATGTTGGAAATAATGCTAGTATAGGTTCTGGCAAGAGATAAGCCACGAATTCCAATGGTAATGGCGATTTTGGGAATCCTGTAAATTTCAAAAAATATGATACTAAATCACCCATTCTCATTCTCTATAATGAGAATAATATTAGCTGTCACTAATTAGCTGATTCTAATTTTCAAATGGTTTAAAAGAAATTTTACAATACGCAAGCCATGAGAATTGACGCATGTAAAAAATGTGGAAGTGAACAGGAGATCAGCATAAAATGCGATGTTTGCAAAAAAGGAATCGAGTTTTATTGTAAAAACTGCGATGAAAGATCACAGATTCAACATCACATACAATGCAATCTCACTAGTTTGAATTATCATCTACTAAATGCAGCGACCGAATAATATTTTTAAATGCCGAGATTTAGTGCCTCACCAAAGTAATATCCTGCCAAAATTGTTACAGCAGACCAAATGCAAGAACCTGCAAATGTAAATAGTACAAACTTTGGAATTTTCATTTTAAGGAGTCCTGCTGGAACTGAAATCATCTCTCTCATAACTGGAATCATTCTTCCCAGAAACACTGCCTTGTCCCCATATTTTGCAAACCAAATCTCAACCCGCTCTAATTTCTGCTCTGATATCCTTAGATATTTCAGATATCGAAGCAAGACAATCCTCCCAAGCTTTAAGGCAATCAAGTAAATTGCAGAGGTTCCAATGGTAGCGCCGATCCCACCAAGAACAATCATTGGAATTACATCAATTATCGGAATTCCTTGCTGAGATGCCAAAAATCCCGCAGTTGGAAATACTGCCAGGGTTGGAATCGGCGGAATTATGGTCTCAATTATAGCGGCTAAAAATATTCCCTCATAGAGATGGTTTCCTAAAAATTCTGTAATCCAGACCAGAAATGAATCAAATGGTTCCATTTGATTCTGGCACCGAGATCCTACTAAATTACCTTACGAGAAAAGACATATGTGCTAATTGATCATATTTTGTGCCTAAAGATTGGGGTCTAAACTGTGAAACATGTTATATACCAAACCCATATCACAGAGTTATGAACAAATCTATGATAATAATTATTGCAGTAATCATAGTTGGAGCAGGAGCAGTAGCTGCTGTATCACCATACTTTACAGAATCAACTATAGATGAGCCATTACCATCCGGTGCTATTACTCCATCAACGCTAACAGACACTGAAGAAATGATGAAACAAGAGGAAATGATGATGAAAGAGGAGGAAATGATGATGGAACAAGAAGAAGAAATGATGATGAAAGAGGAGATGATGATGGAACAGGAGGAAATGACGATGGAAGAGGAAATGATGATGAAAGAGGAGATGATGATGGAAGAAGAAATGATGGAACAGGAGGAAATGACGATGGAAGAGGAAATGATGATGAAAGAGGAGATGATGATGGAAAAAGAAATGATGATGGAAGAGGAAATGATGATGGAAGAAGAAATGATGGAACAGGAGGAAATGACGATGGAAGAACCAACAATGTCATATGCTGGACAATTCATAGGTGTTGATGATGGAATTCATAATGCAGAAGGAGACGCATACACCATTCCACTAGAAGATGGAAGTAATGTACTAAGATTAGAAAACTTTTTGTCTACCAATGGTCCGGACCTATTTGTCTACTTATCAACAGATGACAGAGCATCAGACTTTGTCAATCTGGGAGAGCTAAAAGCAAACCGCGGAAATCAAAATTATGACATTCCAGAAGATACTGATCTTGACAAGTACAACAAAGTCTTGATTTGGTGTAAATTAGCTGGAGTTTTGTTTGGAAGTGCAGAGTTATCTTCCCAATAAAATTATAGTCTCAAAAGGAATTTTTTATATCTAACACAATTAGTGGAAAATCAGTGTTTACAACAACAATTGTTTTACCGGTTTTTTCAATTCCTGAGATGATTCCGAGGAATATATTCTCATTTTCAGGCACAGATAATGGCCAATCAGCAGTAGATCCCAGATTCAAAAACATACTTTGGTTTATCATTGCAGGCACAAAAGGAGGCATAAACAGGGCAAAAATCCTCAATTTGGTAAAAGATACACCAATGAATGCAAACAAGATTGCCACAGTATTGGGACTAGATCACAAAACTATAGTTCACCATGTAAAGATTCTGTTAAAAAATGAATTGATTGTAAAAGAAGAAAAGGAGTATGGAGCCGAATACGAATTAACACAGATTATGAAAGATAATCAAAGCGTGTTGGAGGAGATTATGACAAAAATTGGAAAAAAATAGATTAATCACTCAAAAGAGATGTTTCTCATGGTAGACTTTATACTAGCAGCAGTAGTGGCTGCCTTTCTGAACATTGGATTGCTTGGTGTTACAATTGGAACATATATTCAGAACATGAGAGTCATTAGGTCATATTACACTTCTGGTCTGGTTCTAGTCGCAGCCCTGCTTATGATACAAAATATTGTAATCATAATATTTTGGTTCACGCTTTACAAAGATGACAAAGCATTGATGATGTCAGCTGACATGATATCTCATTACTTGTTTGCAATTAATGTAATTCAAACATTTGGTCTATCAATTCTTGTCTGGATTACCAGAAGATAATCTAAAAAGATTAGAGAATAAAGTGGTGAAATTCTTGACATATTTTCAAGAAAAACCCCCATGATACATCTAAAAACAGTCTATCATTGTTAGTCTGGCAATGGTGTTTATTTTTGTAATAATACCTGTATTTGCCGATGATTATGATGATATGATGATGATGATGTAGCGGCATCTATCCATAAGACCGTAAATTTTGGATGATGATTGTAAATTATAGGTATTGCATTTACAGCATTATTCTGAAGATCTTCAGACAGTGTGAGGAGAGGAGGGGGGGGGGGGCTTGCCTGTCTATAATTTCTGCATATGCAACACTTGCAAAATTAATGAAAAATCATTTCTGACAAAGGTATGAACCTACCGTATAGAATGAATTGCATTCCAGAATACGGTGTTATCCTGAAACAGTCTTAATTTTGATAGTTCCTGATCAGGAATTTTCTTTGGATTACTGAAAATCTAACGTTTTATCTCATAATATTCAACTGGATGGGAAAACTGTCTGTTATAATCAACCTCATTCCAAAACTTTTCTTCATCAATTTCCTTTCCCTCTGAAATCCAGACGTTTAGAATTTTTTGCATAAACAATTGCGTGGTCTCATCAATTTGTGGTCTGACTCCTGTCTCACCTTCAATTCTGTCTCGCTCTTCTTTGAATTTTGTTAATAATTCCTTGAGATTTTTTCCATTAATCTGGGCTGCTTTTTTTTCTTTTGCATCTTGCAAATCTTTTCTAAAATTTGATAAAAATCCCATATAATATGATAAATTTTTTAAAATAAAAAGATCTGTTTTAAATAATTCAACTAGAAGAAGGCTGGATGTCAAGCTGATGGCTTGACATACCAACAAAGTACAAGTTCTACAATGAAATCCATGACTGGAATTTTGAAAAGTATGACTGGACCAACAGATTACTAGACTGCAAAAACTAGAACCAGACAACTAGGTAGGGCAAAAAAGCACATAATACCATCTAAATTAATAATCCGAAGGATTTTAAAATTAACAATTGAGTTACAGGTTTTTGGAGCATGTTACTGATGCCATAATTGAAGTTACAGCAAGGGATCTCAAAGAAGCATTTGCAGTTGCATCTGATGCAGTAATCAATCTGACGCTTGATCAAGACAAAGTGGAAGAAAAAGACAGGAAAGAATTTTCAGCAAAAGGAAAGGATCTAAGATATCTTTTGTTTAGCTGGCTTGAGGAGGTTACTTTTGTTTTAATTACTGAGGGATTTGCCATAAAGAGAATTGAGTTTGACATCAAAAAAACAGAAAATTACGAAATAACTGCTACAGCTCACGGTGAACCGCTGGATTTTGACAAACATAACTTCAAAGTCGAAATAAAGGCGCCTACATTTTATGAAATGGAGATTAGGCAAGAAAATGGCGTTTTTATGAAATTTTTGCTTGATTTGTAAAGATTTCTTTGCAAAACAATAGAAGAAATTACACATGTTTTTTAAAAGTCTCTAAATTCGAATTATAACTGTGCGAACAATAGGAATATTCACAGTATTTTCATTATTCATACTTGTGATAAATCCAGCATTTGCAAACGTCACATCATTAGACCTTGAGAAGAGCTTCTACACAGACAATGAATCCGTGACGTTTATTGGAATTCAGGATGCAAAAGAAACAGTATTTGTTATTATCCGGAATGAAGCAGGCAAGTATAAAGGAATGCTATCAGATCCGGGACCGGATCAAGGATCGTTTTCAACATTTCAAAGACCTGTTTCAGACTTATTTGATTCGGAGGGAATCTATAATGCAACAGCATTTACTGATACTCAAAAAGAAATTGATGGAATAACAATACAAATTGCATATGATAACGGTAAGATATCGGTCGTAGATGATTTTGTACTCGCACTCAAATCAATTTCAGACAAGACAGTTGATGTAGAAAAGACAGTCACATTTTCAGCTGCTCTGACAGATGATACAATTAAAGACGTGGTATTTAGCTTGAGCGATAAAGCGCCCACAGGGGCTACAATTGATCCAAGCTCCGGACAATTTGTTTGGACCGTGTCAAAATCACAGGGAAATATTCAAGATGTAATCTATAATTTTGATGTTATTGCAACCAAGGGAGATAAAGAAGACAGAGAAAACATCAAGATCACCGTACAACAAGCATATGTTGAGCAAAAATCACCAAAAATAGAACCAGTAAAAACAGAACCCGAAAAACTGGAGATTCCTGCACCATTCGTAGAGAAGGCAAAAGATCCACAAAGCTATGTGGACAGATACAACAATGAAGATGCATACAAGAAATGGTTTGATGAGACATACCCCGAATATGATTCAATTTATGAGGCAGTCGGTTTGGAGAAACCCAAGGGATTGGCATCATTTGTAGAGAATGCAAAAGATCCACAAAGCTATGTGGACAGATACAACAATGAAGATGCATACAAGAAATGGTTTGATGAGACATACCCCGAATATGATTCAATTTATGAGGCAGTCGGTTTGGAGAAACCCAAGGGATTGGCATCATTTGTAGACAGGACAATTGATCCACAAAGCTATGTGGACAGATACAACAATGAAGATGCATACAAGAAATGGTTTGATGAGACATACCCCGAATATGATTCAATTTATGAGGCAGTCGGTTTGGAGAAACCTGCAATTAAAGTACCGGTAACTGAAGAATTGGAATCTGGAGAATGTGGCGAAGGGACTGATCTTGTAGATGGTGTGTGTGTAATTGTTGAAAATCCAGGCGGTGGATGTCTTATTGCAACTGCGACATATGGTTCTGAAATGGCGCCACAGGTTCAGATGTTAAGGGAAATTCGTGACGGCCAACTGATGAATACGGTATCAGGCATGTCGTTTATGACCGGATTCAACCAGCTGTACTATTCATTCTCACCATATATTGCTGACATGGAAAGGAACAGTCCTATATTCAAGGAAATGATAAAGATGGGAATAACCCCCCTACTGTCGTCCTTATCAATAATGGAATATGCTGAATCTGACTCTGAAGTTCTAGGATACGGTATTGGCGTAATTCTGATGAATCTTGGAATCTACTTTGCAGCACCGGCAATCATAATTTTCAAGGCTAGAAAATACGTCAAAATTTGGAACAAATCCGCAGATGTTGTAAATCACAATTGATCAAATAGGTGGCGAAATTTATTATTTGATTTATTAAATTTGTAGTGAGAAAGAGTAAGGTATTGAAAGGAAAAATAATCTTCAGTTTATTGTTCGTACTCTGTATTCTGTCTATTCAGATTGCATATGCTGAACCGAAATTTACCTTCAAATTTGGTTTACTAGGTACAGGTGATGATATGTTGGATATGCCCACAGATCTGATAATGGACAAAAACGGGAAAAACATCTACGTAGTTGACAGAAATAATAACAGAATTAATGTATTTGAAGACGATGGTGATGGTGATTTTAGATATGGAACATTTTGTGATATTACCGCAATCCATGACTGTCATGATAATGCATCTGGAGCAAATGTGGATGGAGACGGTCAATTCAATGATCCAATCAGTATTACACGAGATGCGTTTGGAATTTTTTTTGTTGTAGATTCAGCTAACGACAGAGTACAGATGTTTAGTGAGAAGGGAAAATTCAAATCAAAATTCGGTTCATCAGATAGTGGAGTTGATGAATACTTTGGTTCAGCCTCTGGAATTACGATACAAAAATCATCAAGAAATATTTTGGTATCAGATACTGAAACAGACTCTATATCTGTTTTTGATTCAACTAGAAATTTTTTATTTAAATTTGATTCATTTGATAGAAATGATACTTTTCAAAACCCATCAAACATGATAATTGATGACTCGGAAGATGTTTTGTATGTTGCAGATACTAGAACCGATAGGATTGTTATGTTCAAATTAGTCGACGATACAACCTGCCCGGATGATACAAAGAAAGTAGTAGATGGTGTCTGTTTTATTGGGAAATTCGGCTCATCAGGTTCGCAAAATGGTCAGTTTGACGATCCAACCGGACTTGCATTTGATTCTGCCAATAAGCGACTTTATGTTGCAGACACAGATAACAACAGAATTCAGATTTTTCAAATAATTGATGATACAACCTGCCCAGGTGATACAAAGAAAGTAGTAGATGGTGTCTGTTTTATTGGGAAATTCGGCTCATCAGGTTCGCAAAATGGTCAGTTTGACGATCCAATTGGGATTACACTAGACCCAACCAATAAAGTAATGTTTGTAGCAGATTCTAAAAATAATAGGGTTCAAGCCTTTGATCTAAACTTAGAACCTCTGTCTCTTGTTCCAAAGAAACTCGATAATCTAAGGGCAGATCCAGTTTCTCCAACTTCGATAGTAATTTCATGGGATAAACCAGAACAAAAAGAAAAGATTCCAAAAATTACAGGCTATAAGATAGAATACAAAATTGATTCAGAAAGCTATGAAGTAATCACTGAAAATTCTAAAAACACTACAACATCATTTATTTATCAAGGACTTGATTCTAGCAGCGTCTACTCTTATCGTGTTTCTGCGATTAATTCAGAAGGAATTAGCGTATCATCAACAGTTTCAACAAAACCAGAACATACTATAACACCTGTCGCATTAACTGCAGCGGCAATCTCGCCCAGTCAAATAAAACTCTCCTGGCTACCGCCATCAGAAACTTTTCAACAGATGATTAAAGGCTATGAAATCAAGCGAGAGATTGCTCCTGGAGTGTATGATTCTGTTGACACTACAAATGGAGAAAATACCACATATGTTGTAAATGATTTAAGAACTGACAAAAAATATACATTTGCTGTTAGTGCAAACATTGGATATGGTTCAACACAGGAATCAAACAATGCATCTGCAACACCACGGGAAGATTCAGTGGATACATCAGTAGATCCAGTAACATCTAGCATAGTACAAGTAACAGTCCCCACATCACCAATAAAATTAACTGCGTCAGCTGTTTCTGCAACACGGGTAAATCTATCATGGAGTGCGCCTGTTGATGATGGGAATTCAGAAATTACAGGTTACAAAATTGAAGTAAAAATTGACGGCAAATCATACACCACGCTAGTAGAAGATACAAAAAGTACGGATAGAACATACTCACATAGTAATCTAGTAACAAATTCAAAATATTCCTACAAAGTTTCAGCCATAAACTCTGCAGGGATTAGTGAGCCATCAAACAAGTTTTCTGTGACACCAAAATTCATATCTCTCCAAATTATTCCAATAGGAAAATTATCAATAGATGAAGGAAAATCATTATCTTTCCAGGTCGAACTTGATGATAATTCAGTTCAAAATGCGATATTTAGTTTGGAGAAAAATCCGCCTGCAGGCTCTAAAATTATATCACATACTGGCATATTTTCATGGACACCATCTGATTCTGACGGCGGAAAATCATACACGTTTGAATTAGTTGCAAAAAAGGATGGGATTATGGATACACAATCAATAACAATTGATGTAAAAGATGTAATAAATACCCCGGAACCAAAGAAAGCAGAACCAAAAGAACCAAAGAAAGCAGAACCAAAAGAACCAAAGATGGCAGAACTAAAGATTCCTGCATCATTTGTAGAGAAGACAAAAGATCCACAAAGCTATGTGGACAGATACAACAATGAAGATGCATACAAGAAATGGTTTGATGAGACATACCCCGAATATGATTCAATTTATGAGGCAGTCGGCTTGGAGAAACCCAAGGGATTGGCATCATTTGTAGAGAATGCAATAGATCCACAAAGCTATGTGGACAGATACAACAATGAAGATGCATACAAGAAATGGTTTGATGAGACATACCCCGAATATGATTCAATTTATGAGGCAGTCGGCTTGGAGAAACCAAAAATGCCAGAGAAGAAATTTGGAATATGTGGCTCTGGCACAAAATTAGTTGATGGCGTATGTACCATTATTGATAAACCAAGTGTAAAGCCCTGGTGGAAATTCTGGTAATTCTCATAAAAAGTTAGGTTTTAATCATAATGCTTTCTTACCCTTGAATGTGGGAAAGCTAAGCAGGAATCTCAGAGTTTGTGGCGAATGTGGCATTGTATATACTTCTGTTAGCATGACAAAATACATCGATCAGTGTCCCGTGTGTAAATCAAGAAGATATGAGGCAATTCCAATCAAGACAGAAGATGATTGATTTTTCAACATAGATTTTTTAGTAGAACGTACTGTGCAAACATATTGTCTGAAGACCCAGAAATTGAGAAAATCAAGCAAAGAAAACTAGAGGAGATGCTCAGGCAACAAAATCAGCCCCAGATTGAGCCTGGAATCACAGATTTAGATGATGCAAATTTTGACAAAATAATATCGGCTGAAAACCCGACATTAGTCGATTTCTGGGCAGAGTGGTGCGGTCCGTGCAAAACTATGCATCCGGTATTTGAGAGTCTGGCAAAGAAATATCCAAAAATAAAATTTGCCAGAGTAAATGTTGATAATAATCAAAACATTGCCATGAAATTTTCAGTTCAGTCAATTCCAACATTCATCATGTTCCAAGCAGGACTGGTCGTAGATAAAATGATGGGTGCAGTCGGAGCACCGGGAATTCATATGATTTGTAAGAAATATTCAGACTAGTAGGCGTAGGCAGGCTCTTTTTTTCGTTGAATTTCAACTATCTCATTTAGAATATTTCTTTCTTCCTCGTTTAGTTTATGCATGAATCTGTTTAACAATTGTTTTGCTTCATGTGATGGTGGAAATGCATAGTATGTGTCTTCCTCAAAGATTTGTCTGCCGATTGTAACATCTCTAACAGAACAAGCAACCTCGTCCCCTGTCTTGGCTTCACTTACAGTCTTTTTATCCATCTGAAGCTGATGAATATTTCCAACCTTTCGTCCCGTCTTGTTCATAAATGGGATTTTTTGTTTCAAGGTCCCCACATCTACGTGAATTCCAAACACTGCGGGATCATTATTTCTAAAAACCATTCCCTTAAGGAAAGTAAATTTTGAAATCGGAGTCAGTTCTGAAAATATCGCATCCTCCTCGTTTGCAGAGTCTTCTTCAACCCATGCATTATAGTTATCAATCAAACTATAGATTATTTTATCCTCAAACACTTTGATATGACTGTCCTCTGATTCGGTTTTTGCATCAGGTAAAACCTTGACATTAAATGCCAAAACAACTCCAAGATGTCTGTCTTTTTCCTTGATTGCCTTTGCCTCTATCACATCACGCCGAGTTACAGAACCAATGTCGGCTTTTGCAACAGGAACATGTGAACGTTTGAGCATCTCAATTATGGCCTCAAGCGAGCCTATGGTGTCACATTTGACGATAATACCACTAGTTTCAGTGTCAATAAACACCGATTCCATTTCAGATTCTATGAGTTTGGTGAATTTTTCAATCTCTTCCTTGTTTGACGCAACATAAAGAGTGCTTCCAGGGAGCACCCCATCAAGTTCAGGTGATGCAATTTTCAGTCCGGCAGCAGCATCCACCTGTGTAATCTGCTTGAATTTATCTCTAGGATCTCTCATCTCATCTAGCGGTTTTGGTAAAAGCAGCGCCTTTGGTTTTGTAGATATAACAGCATCCCGTTTTGCAACAACAATACTGTCTTCTTTTCTGATCGTTCCATCAATGAGGATGATATTTGCTGTATGTCCGAGTCCAACCTCTTCTTTTACTTCTAAAACAATGCCACGTGGCTCCTTTTCCTTCTGATCGAGCCTTTTCTGAAGATACTGCTGTGTCAACCCCACTAACACACTTAGCAATTCTGGAATTCCAACTCCGGAACGTGCTGAAATCGGAACTATGGCAATCTCGGATTTAAAGTCCTTAACACGGTAAAACGCCTCTGATTGATATCCCAAAATAGAAAGTGTTCCTACAACGTCATAGATCTTTTGATCAAGATCGGCCTGAATTGACGCATCTTGCTCTTTAATTGCCTTGGAGATAAATCGTGATTCAGACTTTCTCCACCCGGAGATTTGATCACATTTGTTTAGTGCGACAACAAATGGAACCTTTCTGTTTTGTAAAATCTTCAGGCTTTCATTTGTTTGCGGTTGAAATCCCCGATTGACATCCACTACTAGAATTGCGATATCAGCTGCAGAACCGCCCCTAGAACGAAGATTTGTAAAAACTTCGTGTCCGGGAGTGTCAATGACTAGAATCCCTGGAACCTTGTTTTCTGATTCTTCAAGCTTTTTGTATAACATACCACAGGTCTCTTTGATTGTTTCAGTTGGAAGAAAGCTTGCTCCAATATGCTGGGTAATCCCACCAGCTTCCCTTCCCTGAACCCCTGTTCCGCGAATCCTATCTAAAAGCGAAGTTTTACCAGAGTCTACGTGACCAAGAACTACCACTATGGGCTGACGAATTTGCAAATCAGATCACTCAAATGCCACCCTCGATTCGTGATCAAAACTTTCTTGCGAATCTGATGCATGAATAATGTTTTCACTAAATCCCAATCCAAAGTCCCCTCTAATAGAACCGGGCTCTGCTTCAAATGACTTTGTTGCACCAACCATGATTCTAGTAGTAGCAACTGCATTGTTTCCTTCAATGATTGCTGCAACCACGGGTCCGGATGTGATAAATGATGTCAATTCACCAAAGAATGGTTTGTCTTTGTGAACATCATAGAACTTTTCTGCCTGCTCTTGAGTAAATGTAAACATTTTGAGTTTTAAAATTTTAAATCCTTTCATTTCAAATCTTGAGATAACTTGACCGACTAGATTTCTAGCTACGGCATCTGGCTTTACAATGAACAGGGTATTTTCAGTCAATTCTACTTCTTTCTAATTCCGCCTTTGACGTGTTTGTTGGTCCACTTTAGCTTTCTTGGATCACGTTTTAATTTCAGCGCATTTTTTTTACATTTTGCAGAACAAAACCATAAAACAGTCCCATCATTTTTTGCAAGCATTGTACCAGAACCTTTGGCAACCGGTCTGTCACAAAAATTACATGGTTTAACTAAAAGGCTCATATCTAATCATCTATTTAATCTTCTTTGCTTCTCTTTCTGTTTCTCTTAGCATTAGAATTTCTCCTTCTCTGATGGAACCCTTTACATTTCTTGTAAGAATTCTTCCCTTGTCTTTTCCAGTGAGAACTTTGACTCTAACTTGAATCACTTCACCGGCAATACCTGTTCGTCCAACAATCTGAATAATTTCAGACTGAATTACTTCGTCAGATGTAGCGCTCATTCTTCAGTCTTACCGCCTTTAATTTTAGCAATTGATGATACAACTTGGTCTACTATGTGTTGTGCATCACCAGCATCCAAAATCGCTGCAGCGGCAGAAGTAATGTCAATACCTAATGATTTGCCCAATTCCTGTTTACTTGGAACAAATGCAAATGCTGCACCCTGCTCTTCACACAGAATTGGAAGATGGGCTACAACCTCCGGTGGTTCAACATCTTCGGCGATAACTATTAGTTTACTGGTGCCACGTTCGATTGCCTTGGTTGCCTCGTTGGTTCCTTTTTTGACTTTGCCGCTGCTAGATGCCACTCTCACGGCTTCTAGGATCGGATTTACAAGATCTGCCGGTGTCTCAAATTTAACATAATATGCTTTTCCCATACTTCGTCACCCTAGGGGTTCATTCTCCATTCCATACATCCTTTCGTTTGGTTTTAAAAGTGTTATCTGGAAATGATCTGCTTTACTTTCTTGAGATATTTGGACATTAAACCGTCTAATTTCTCCTGACTTTCAGCTTCGGCATATACTCTAATGATTGATTCTGTTCCACTTGGCCGGATCATAACCCAGTTTTTAGGATTAATCGTAATTTTGATGCCATCAGTTGTATCTGAATCCGGAAATTCCTCTTTTAATGAGGAAATCAGTTTTGAAGCATTGTCTGGAGGGCATGAAACTTTGTCTTTTGTAGTAAAGGATGTGGGCAAACTGGCAATTTCATCAGATAATGGCTTTCCAGAAATTGCCAGTAAATCAAGCATTAGTGCCAATGTCATACAACCGTCTCTGACCTGGTTATGTTTTCCATACATGAATCCGCCGTTTTCCTCAAACCCAATTAACGCGTTAATTGGAACCATTCTTCTTGATACCTCGACACTACCTACTTTGGTACGAATTACTTTTGAATTAAATTCATCAGCCAATACTTCGATGTCAGAGCCAGAATTCAAACAAGTTACAATCAAAGAATCCGGATTTTTTCTTAGTATGTGCCTGGTAAGAACCAGCGCAGACTTGTCCCCGGTTAATATATTTCCTTTATCATCACAAAAAATACTTCGATCTCCATCACCATCAAATGCAATTCCCACATCTGCATTGTTTTCTACTACGATTTTTGAAAGTTCTGAAAGGTTATGTGGTGTCGGTTCTGATCCGCGTCCCGGAAAGTTACCGTCAATGTTTTGATTTACAAGAAATGTTTCACAATGTAACATTTTACAAAAATCAGGAGCAGAAACTGCCTGTGCACCATTGCCCAAATCCAAAACAACTTTGAAATGTTTTGATTTTATTAATACAGAATCAATCTGAGATATAATTCCCTGCAGATACGTCTCAATCGCTCTTTCTTCCTTGCCTGTCACTCCCCAATTTTCGGTATCTTTAATCCAATTTTTTTGCAGGTAAATATCCTCAACTACTAATTCATCTTCACGTGAAATCTCTACCCCGTCTTTTGCAGCAGGTTTGATTCCATTATATTGTGGGGGATTATGGGATGCGGTGATCATTATTCCGCCGGAATATCCCAGGGTCTTTACTGCAAATTCAAGACATGGTGTTGGAACAATTCCTGCAATGTTACAATCAATTCCAATTGAATTAAGGGTGGAACTTAGAATTTTACAAACTACGGGACTAGATTCCCTTCCATCAAAACCAATCAGTATTGGTCCTTTTCTAAAATAAGTTCCAATTGCCAAAGTCATATCATGGACAAATTCCAATGTAAAGTCTTCAGAGAATACTCCGCGAATTCCATTTGTTCCAAAAAATTTTCCCATAATATTGTGTAATAATAGATAAATTTGTGTTTAATGGGAGATTCGTTGCGGGAGTCGCCCAGCCTGGTCAAAGGCGTAGGGCTTAGGACCCTATCTCTTAGGAGTTCGTGGGTTCGAATCCCATCTCCCGCACTACAATCCGTGTGGAAATACTTATTATTTCCCATATTCTACTAAAATATAGAGAAAAATGAAAAAATCCAAAATAGAAATTCCAAATGAATTGTTTGATTGCAGATCCATACAAAATTTTCTAAAGGGATTTCACACAGAATCAACAAAGCAGACTTATTCTAAAAAACTGTCATATTTTTTGAATTACTGTGATATGATGCCTGACAAGCTATTACTAATGTCAAAGAGATCTCCACGTAAAACACAAAACATCATAATTGATTACATAGAAGACAGAAAAAACGAGGTCAGTGGCTCCACTTTGCAGCTTTCAAAGGGCGCGCTACGACACTTTTTTGAGATGAATGACGTTGAATCAGGCATAAACTGGCTAAAGATATCCAAGATGATACCGCATGCAAAAAAGACAGGAAATGACAGGGCGCCATCAATAGACGAGATACGATTCATGATAGATTCGGCTGATCTTAGAACCAGGTGCGTCATACTGATTTGTGCAACATCCGGCATCCGTGTTGGCGCATTTGAGGGTATGACATACGGCGATATCACACCAATACAAGATCCGGATAATCTGATCGGTGCCAAGATTCTAGTATACCGGGGGGACAACGAGCAGTATACAACATTTGT
This sequence comes from Candidatus Nitrosopumilus sp., assembly GCA_965218785.1. Taxonomy (GTDB): domain Archaea; phylum Thermoproteota; class Nitrososphaeria; order Nitrososphaerales; family Nitrosopumilaceae; genus Nitrosopumilus. The sequence continues at coordinate 1,747,198 of OZ244650.1, read as the reverse complement.
AACATCCGAATGTCATGGCGTAATACAGCAATACATCAATGCAAGAAAAGCAGCGGGTGAGGACATTACTGCAAGTTCACCGTTAATTCGTGATGCGTGGGACAATAACACATACCGCAAAAGCAGGCCAAAAGATCCAAGGATTGCCAAACCGGTAACATCAAAAACCATTGCCAACATGATGGGAAGATTTCTTAAAAAGATCAACATGCGAGAAGACGTAAAGAAAAGATATGACTTTAAGCAGATTCATGGATTTCGCAAATATTTCAAGACAAATGCAGAACGTGCAATGAAGACACTTGATGTTGAAAAGATCATGGGTCACGCCGAAAACTATTACAAGCCATCTGAGGATTATTTGATTGAGCAGTATTGCAAGGCAGTACCACATCTTGTCATATCTGAATCATATGAGTTGAGAGGAAAATTGAAGCAGCAGATTACAGTCAGTGATAAAAAAATGGGAGAACTTGAGCGTGAGAATCAATCACTGCAAAACAGACTAGACAGGATAGATGACAAGTATGATTCACTAAGAGATGTAGTTGACAGGGTTTTTGTCACAAAGACCGGACCTACCTGACATTGGATTATTCCTTAATAATTCCATTGAGAATCTGCTGTAATGAAACGTAGTTGCCGCTATTCTGACATTTTATCATCATCCAGTATTTTTTATCGTCCTTGTCTGATGTCCCATTTTCGTGGGGGTGCCCCATCCATAGTTTACATGGATGCTCCTTGCCGCAATATGAACAGACAAATTTTTTCCCATAAAGTGATTCTATCCTGTCTTGTATCTCCCCTCCCTCCCTCCCGGGGGTCAGCATCATGGTGTCTGATTTGGATTGCGGATAAACTGAATCCAACTGTACGATATCTTGTTTTATGTGATCCTGGAATATGGAAATGCCATGCTTTCCATTAATGATGAATGAAAACTCTATGCATCCAAGCATTATGCTAACGGTATTCTTTGAGGAATCACCTGTCTCACTATCAGGATAAAACGAAATTGCATAATCAGAGTCTGATGGCGTGATTGTGTTATTCCCATCATTAATCACAAAGGTGCAGTATTTTCCATTACAGTAAACCTGTGTAATGGCATAAGATGACAACATTTCAAGTTCGGATATGTTGATTGTAAAAAATCCCAACCTGTCGTCATATTCATAAGAATCAACAACCAGATCATAGTCGTTTCTACATATTTCATTTAGTGATGTTGATATCAGTTTACATGACGTGTAAACCGCGTCTTTGTAATCAGTCTCATATCGTGCAAATCTTTTACAGTTATTCTCGCAACACTGGCGCATCTGCAAGATAACGTCAGAAAATGCGTGTCTAAAGTCGCTAATTTTGGAAAATACCATTCTTGCAGGATGTACCTGTTTTTCCGAATATTGGTTCCATGCTGTTTCTATTGATTCTCGGTATTTGTTCTGGCATGGCTCTAGCAGATGCACAAATCTCTCATTTATGATTTTCTCAATTGAAGCCTTGAATATCCTGCAATGATATCTTGACTTATCTTTTATCTCTCTTGCGCGAATGTCATCCATCTGTATGCTATCAAGCAGGTACATGGCAGCGTCTAGTAAAAAGAAGGTATCTTGTAGTGATTCTGCGAGAACAGCATGTTCTTTTGTTGTTGTGGTAAAATCAGCAACAACCGGGATTTTTTCTTGTGTTTTTTCTAGTTGATCATATTTTTGTGATTTTAAGATATTTTGACTCTTGGATTTTGTATTTTTTGGTTTTGGAATGTAGTATTTATCCCCCCTGTGTTTTATTTCCCCGGCTTTTTTCATGATATTAATCCAGTTATTTGCAGTTGTTTCAGATACCGAACTGATCTTGGATTCTTTAATGTCCTCTGTCATGTATCTCATAATATCCACTCGTTTGCTGGAACCTCGGTCTTTGAGGAAATTACAAATATCCTTTTGCTTTGCCACCCGTTTATACTCCACACTAACTATACACCATACTAGTAGAAATACAATTCCTTCGTAGTATCTTTATGAATAATCAAACCTTTTCAGTTCACGATACAGAGAACCTTGAAAACAAATCAATACAGGTTACACTGTCTTACAATGACTATAAAAATTTCTTAAAAAAATTTGATGAGATGGGCAGCGAATTGAATAAATTCAGGGAAGACCTACTAGCCCATCAAAACAAAGTCCGAAAAATAATTCTTGATTCAAACAAAGATATTTCATGATGGACTTAACTAGTCATCATCTCTGCCGTATTATTTCTTATTCCCGTGTTTGCAGGTATTCTGACCCGATCCCAGCCATCCAAGCCGCCGAGTCCCGGCTCATCACTTTAACACCATTCATAAATGACGAATTTGTTTTCTGTTGTAATTTTTTTATGTGTTTCTTCCATGTCCATTATTTCAGAATGATTCAAGATACTGACTTAATTTACGTCACATCTTTTTACTACTGACCTTTTCAGTCAGAAACTGACTCCTTTTCAGTCAGAAACTGACTCCTTTTGCACCTTTGACCCACTTGCTACTGACTCCTTTTCAGTCAGAAACTGACCTCTTTTGCACCATTTTAAAATTCCACGAATAAATTATTCACCCGCATTTCCTTCACAAACATCGAAACGACGAATCAAAATAAAAAACCAAAACATAGACACCGGCAATTCCGGTGTCTCTCTTCCCACCCGACACCCCCACATAGGCTTTGGACTGGTAATTGGCACGGGTTCTTGGATGACTTGTACCGACCGCAAAGGGGTCGAATACCGACCACAAAAGTACTTTCGACCACATTTGTATCGACCACAAAGGGGTCGAATACCGACCACAAAAGTACTTTCGACCACATTTGTATCGACCACAAAGGGGTCGAATACCGACCACAAAAGTACTTTTTTTCAATCTTCACGAACAGCAGTTCAGCTCGCATTATCCTCACAAACACCAAAACGACGAGTTGATTCTGGAACATCAACATCTTTCACAAGGACTCTGGCGAGTCCTTGTACCATTCCGTCAGGCTTTGAAAAAAGCCTGATTATCAACCGCTGGAATAATTTAAGACAGCCTGGATTGAACCGCCAAAGTACCAATGACATCTGTCAAACAGATATGTCTTCTTCCAAACATGTTAAAACAACATTAGAAACACGTTTGACAGGTTTTTTTAGACATGTTAAACATGTTAAAACAACAGTAGAAACACGTTTGACAGGTTTTTTCAGACATGTTAAACATGTTAAAACAACAGTAGAAACACGTTTGACAGGTTTTTTCAGACATGTTAAACATGTTAAAACAACAGTAGAAACACGTTTTTTCAGACATATTGCATCTTTCACGAACAACAGTCCAGCTCGCATTATCCTCACAAACACCAAAACGACGAGTTGATTCTGGAACATCAACATCTTTCACAAGGACTCTGGCGAGTCCTTGTACCATTCCGTCAGGCTTTGAAAAAAGCCTGACTATCAACCGTTAAAATTTTCTGGGGAAAATTTTGTATCAAGCATAATGACAGAATGTCATGGAAAGCATTACAGTGTTGGTTTTTACATTCGAACATACATGACAGAGAATATTCTTTCAAGATCATAAAGTCTGTAAAGATTATCCCCCAAGTCTGTAAAGATTATCTTTCAAGTCTGTAAAGATACGCACATCGATTTTCTTCGCATTTACCTCACAAACATCAAAACAACGAACCAATCTAGGAAATTCAACATCTTTTCTCAGGACTCCTAACGGAGTCCTTGTACCATTCCCCTACAGACCCCCGCTGGGGGCCTTACACCACACACACAAAACTTGGAGGAGGGGAGAAAGTCATGAACCAACCACACGCCGGATCGTGACCGAACCAGGTCCCCAGACACCCTACAATCAAAACGACCTAATTATTTCATGACAGGACATCCATGAAGAGGGCACTTGACCCTAGAGGATATTGGTTATTTTTCCCCATGTCTCACGTAAACCCCATGTCTCATGTCTACATTGTCTACAAAGTTTGTAGACATTGTCTACATTGTCTACAATTCCATGTCTACATGTCTACATTGTCTACAAAGTTTGTAGGCATTGTCTACAAAATTACCGGCATTCACTGTATGATACAACCACCATTCCTGTCTACTCACAGCATCTCAACTCGCATTATCCTCACAAACACCAAAACGACGAGTTGATTCTGGAACATCAACATTTTTCACAAGGACTCTGACGAGTCCTTGTACCATTCCGTCAGGCTTTTCCCAAAGCCTGACTACCAACCCGTCAAAATTTTCTGGAGAAAATTTTGAACAAGCCCCCCCCATTTCAGATTTTCACAAAGATCACACGAAATAATTGACGGCTCACGTCCTGGTGGCTCTCAACTTTGAGGGACTCAACTTTGAGGGCTACACTTCTGGGCCCTCCACTTTCGGGGCTTTATTCTTTGGAGGCTCTCCTCTTTGGAGGCTCTCCTCTTTGAGGGCTCGCGTCTCATGTAGGGCTCACGACTCATCTCACGGCTCATACCACGGCTCACGGCTCATGTCATTGCCCATGTCAAGGCTCAAGGCTCAAGCCTCCTGTTCTTAGAGTTCATGTCAAGGCTCCACTACAAAGGCTCCACTACAAAGGCTCTACCTACGGCACCAGGGTTCCACCTCCGCCGGACCCAAGTCCAAAGCAACCCATCACAATAACATGCAGATTCTGGAAACCGTGACCTGAAACAATCTCTTTCTGAATCCCCCATTTCTTCCAAAGTCTTGGAATTTAATTCTTCAAATTCATGTGTGCAAGATGAATTTTGTGTGCACTGAAATTTTCTGATATGTACTTTTTGTTCTGATTTCATATGAAACATATGATAAATTAATTTAAGCACTGGTTTTCATATGAAACATATGATTTGTGCATATGGATCATATGATCTGTGCATATGGATCATATGATCTGTGCATATGGATCATATGATCTGTGCATATGGATCATATGATCTGTGCATATGGATCATATGATCTGTGCATATGAAGCATATGATCTGTGCATATGTAGCTTATGAATTATGCTTATGTAGTTTATGAATTATGCTTATGTAGTTTATGAATTATGCTTATGTAGCTTATGAATTGTTCATACGGATCACAAGCCAGCTTTCAGATTTTCTTTCGCATTACCCTCGTCATTTCAAAAAAACGAACCTGATTCCGGAACTTCAACATCTTTCTCAAGGACTCTGACGAGTCCTTGTACCACCCCGTCAGGCTTTTCTAAGCCTGACTACCAATCCCCAAAATTTTCTGGAGAAAATTTTGAACAAGCCGCCGCCTCACTTTGGACTTTCAGACCACGGGAAATATCTGGCGGCTCACGTCCTGGCGGCTCACGTCCTGGCGGCTCACGTCCTGGCGGCTCACGTCCTGGCGGCTCACGTCCTGGCGGCTCACGTCCTGGCGGCTCACGTCCTGGCGGCTCACGTCCTGGCGGCTCACAACTCTCCGGGGTCTACACTTTGAGGGACTCAACTTTGAGGGCTACACTTTGGGGACTCAACTTTGAGGGCTACACTTTGGGGACTCAACTTTGAGGGCTACACTTTGGGGACTCAACTTTGAGGGCTCATGACTCATATCTCACGGCTCATCTCACGGCTCACGGCTCATTTCATGTCTCACGGCTCATATCATAGATCATACCATAGCGGCTCATATCATAGATCATACCATAGCGGCTCAGGGTTCAACTCAAGACTCCTGTTCCCAGAGTTCATGTCAAAACTCCAGCACTAGGGCTCCACCTCCACTAAGGCTCCACTACAAAGGCTCTACCTCCAGCACCAGGGCTCTACCTCCAGCACCAGGGCTCTACCTCCAGCACCAGGGCTCTACCTCCAGCACTAGGGCTCTACCTCCAGCACTAGGGATCCACTACAAAGGCTCTACCTCCAGCATCAAGCGCTACCTCCGGCACGACCCCCGCCCAAAGTGGCCCGTCACAATGATACACAAATTCTAGAATTTTTGACCTGAAATTTGAAATGCCCGCCTTTTCATATAACAATACAGACAAGTTCTATGCTCTGAAATACATCCTACCAATCATACCGGAAGTAGCCTCTGATCCAAAGTCAACGCTCAGGATGACAAACAGACCCAAGACGGTTCCTACAACAAACGCAATGCAGGAGAGGGCAGGGCAGATCATGTCAAAAGAAAACCATGCCTCACAGATAGGGATGGATAAATTCAAAGTGGGGTCCAGACAGACCCTTCAAAATTTTATATCATATCCAAAACCAATAATGGCCTAGTCTGCGAATGTCCAGACCATCAGACCGGGGGCAGACTGCAAGCATATCAAGGTAGTATTGGAATACGTCAGAAAGAACGTCTTTGGCCATGATGGGTTCAGAATCATTGAGAGAGAATTAATCAAGATCTGCAAATTCTGCGATTCAGGCAATATCAAAAAATGGGGCATGAGAAAGACCAAGAAAGACAATTCCCAGACTTTCAAATGCCTGGATTGTGAGAGGAGATTTACGGCCAATTTCGGATTTGAGAAAATGAGACATGACGAGAGAACCATAACCCAAGCCATTCAAATGTACTATCAGGGAATGTCCGTCGGGGACATTGAGTGTAATTTCGAGATGATGGGCATAGACGTTGATCACAGCTCCATCTATGATTGGATAGCAAAATATTTGGCTATGGTTTCAAATTACCTAAACGAGATAGTCCCAAGAACCAGCGATAGGCCTGGGTCAGGGCAGACGAGGTATGGGTAAAAATCGTCGGAAATCAAAAGTACCTGTTTGCCTCTATGGATGATGATTCCAGATATTGGATCGCATTAGACCAGGCAGAGACAAAGTTCCAACATGATGATGCAGATTCTTTACTGGAACTGACCAAAGCCCAGATCTGGAAATCTCCCTCTCATTTTGTAACTGATGGCCTTCCTGCATACATGAAATCCTCCAGGAAGGTGTTTGGTAAACAAACAAAACATATTAGACATATCCATATTGCAGGAAAAAGAGACCTAGACAATAATAACAAAATGGGGCGTCTAAATGGTGAGATTAGAGAGCGTGAGAAAGTCTTTAGAGGTCTTAAGAAAATGGATACCCCAATACTTGATGGTATGAAGGCATATTACAATCTCACTAAAAAACACGGTGCATTGAAAGGTCAAATTCCAGCACAGGCTTCAATGATCGAGGTGGATGGTAAGAACAAGTGGATTACGTTAATCCAAAATGCCTTCCTTTACCGAGGAAATTTAGTCTAATTTACCACTCGATAACCCGACAGAACATTTGATCACAATTCTTTTATCGTATGTTACAAATCCAATTGTGTGGAAAAAACAGGGATCATTTTCACAGGTGTGATATTATCATTAATTTTATTCTCAGGCATTACCATGCCATCTTACTCTGATTACATATCTCCGAAAAAACAGATAGAATCCGGTGTATTACCCGAAGACGTGGTGTGTAAAGTGAATAGAGTCCTGGTGATTCGGGATAACGGATCTCCTGCATGTGTATCAGAAAAGACTGCCGAAAAGAAGGGGTGGAGGATATTAGTTGCTGAGAGCACCGAGCCCCTGGCAGCATCAGTCTCTGAGCACTCGGATCTTCGGGATACTGTATCAGTACAAGACAGCGTGAAAATAGGCGGAGAGTCAGTTAATGTGGTACAGGCCCATACAGATGATGATGATGTTTCAGAGATAACAACTGTCACACTAAACATTGCATCCACTGTAGAGTTTGTAGATGACGGCAGGGAGTATCCACCAGCACATCAGAGAAGCCCACCAAGCCCCCCAATATATGACAGAGTAATGGGCGCCGAGTTGGTATTTCCCAGTAGCGATGTAAGCGGTGAGACCAGCAGATCAACCACGTTTACATCCGTGCCCCATACAAAATATTCAAAGAATCCCGGTGTCGGATTATACATTGAGGACTGGATGCCGGCGCATATTCTTGATGGGTATAGGTTGCTGTATGCCAACTCCGAGTATGAAGAGTACAAGTCGGGTAGAAATGTACACTATGTAAAGTATTATTTCGTTCCAATTGATTATGTACTGCAACCTGGTGCTACTTATCACACCTTGTTTAGAAACTCAGATGGCTATACTGCTCTTGCAAAAATCAGCAGTACTCCATATGATGAAATAGAAGACATAAAAGAGACCTTGTGGGAAAGCAGAGAATCCCAAAGTGGAAATTATGGCGGCTTTAGGGAGATGACCCGAGACGGCAAGACGGTTCATGCTTATGATGGCGGAAACGATCTGAATTACCATAAAACTACTATCGGTTTCGCTCCTGATGAATATACCCTCATGTATGTAAATTCGGTTTACCATACCTTGGATGAACTAATCCCGGTGTTTGAGAGTATGATGAACTGATGAGAAAACATCTTTTGTTATTATTTTTTGCAGTCTCTGCACTTTTTGTACTGTCTGCCAGTTATCCGGATGCGTTTGCAACGGACTGTAGCCCTACTGAACAGTGTTATTCACAAATTCGAACAAATCCTTCTTCCCCCGTCCAAGGAGTTCAGTTTCAGTTGGATTCCCCCGACTTGTACATTGACAGACATTCCTGCACAGACAGGGCAGTATCAGCAGGGTGGTTGACTGCCGCTCCAACGGAAGGAACTGAGAATTTCGAATGGATGGAATCCGGAATCACAAGGGGTGAGATCCGAGTGGGGTTATTCGGAGACACAGAATGCGTTGCACAAACAAGCATATACTATGGAGTAAATAATGTTGACGAACTGGGTGATGACGTATATCAGGAAAACCTCTCATCACTGGGAAGGGTAGACTATGGCGAGGATATCACGGTAATCATAGAGGACAAGGGAATCGGAGTTGAAACAACCGTCACCACTCCTGAACAAACACGATCCCTGGCCAGATTATCACTTAGGGCAGATAACGTGTACTCTGGACTAGTCGGCATAGAAGGAACTATTTCGGCAACTGACAGATATTCAACAATTCCCATGAGCAAGTTTACAAACATGAAAATAAAACAGAACGATTCATGGATAAATTTCCCAAGCACTGCCACCGTCTTTACAGGTGATGCAGACGAGGGATACATGGGTAAAAAATGCAGTGACGGCTTTGTTGCAGGAACTACGACCTCACTTGACTGTAGTGTCAATGCTACAATAAACCAGATTCCAAACGCACCAGACCAGACAATCAGAATAACTGGCAACACGCCGCACACAATCAATCTGGTTGGAGTGGATACTGACAAGGATTATCTTACATACCATCTTGTAAGTAATCCGACAAAGGGAACTCTGGATCATAATAATCTGAGGACAAAGATTCCAAACATCGACGGGGATTCAGCAAGGCTGGTCTACACGCCCACCCACACCCCGTCCGAATCTGACTCTATAGTATATTCAGTAACTGATGGAAGATCCGGGCACACAAGAGAGGGCACAGTGTCAATTATCGGACAGGTACCTCCGATTATCATGCCAGACCCGATAGACGACCTGGCATACACGCTGTCTGGCAACATCATCCGTTTTACGTGGAGTCATCCTTCAAGCCCCGATACGCCGATCACATCTTACAGAATGGAACGATCCCAAGACACGGTCTCGTGGCAGCATCATGATACCATATCTGAAACTAGAACCAGCCTGGATTATAACAGATATGGCGGATATGAAATGTACTTTAGAATATTTGCAAACAGTGCAGATGAGAGATCAGCGTCCTCAAATGTACTGTATGTGCGCATTGCAGATGACACGCCGCCGGTGGTGAGAATCCTCAAACCCTTAAACGGACAGACATTTCCAGTTTCAAACGTATCTGTAGTTGGTTACATACAAGAGGGAAACAGTGATGTCTATGACATTCAGCTCAGAATCGACAACACACCATATTCTGAACCGGCAACCATCACTTCCATGTCGAGTGTATTTACAAATTGGATGTGGATGCTGGAAAATCTGGCAAACGGGTCTCATACCATCAAAGTCTCTGCAACCAACGAGGATGATCTGATCGGAACAGCCGTGGTCAGTGTTGTCATTGATATCCCAGTCCCAAATACAGTGTCTTCCTTTTCAGATGACTTTGAGACGGATCTGTCCCAATGGATCTCGACTGGTCAGAAAGACACCGTGTGGTCGATACGGGACAATCCAACCAGATCCTTTCCTGATTCCCATACGGGCAACAACGTGGCAGGAACAGACAACTGTGATTCCACATGCACCCTGAGAATGATAGACCACGTTGATCTTGCTGCCATGACCCAGCCGGAGCTGAGTTTTTACAGGTTTGTTGATATAGGAGCTGACCCACGAGAACAGGAGGGAATCATAGTATATGTCTCAGATAACGGAGGGGATACGTGGCAGATACTTGAGAGATTTACTGCCGATGAATCCGATGATGACAACCTTTGGCACATGGAAGAGTATGACCTGAGCAGTTATTCACACAGTACACAGTTTCAGATAAGATTTGATGCGATATCAAGCAACACATCTGAGGATACGGAGATAGACGATGTCCTGATTTATGATGCAGGCACAGATACTGTGCCACCTGTAATTACCGTACCTGACGATATAACTGCAGAAGCTACTGGTACACTCACTACCATATCCATCGGTACTGCAACTGCCATCGATGACACTGATCCGAATCCATCCATTACAAATGACGCGCCAGCATCATTCCAGTTGGGTGCCACCACAGTCACGTGGACTGCGACAGACTCTGCTGGAAACGCGGCAACTGACACGCAGACAATCACAATTCAGGATACCGTACCGCCCGCACTTGCGGTGCCCTCTGACGTGCAGGCAGAGGTCACATGTCCTGGAACCGCGGTGAATCTCGGCTCTGCGACTGCCACAGATATTATAGATTCAAATCCTACAATCACAAATGACGCACCGGCACAGTTCCCACCGGGTGCCACCACGGTAATCTGGACTGCTACAGACTCTGCTGGAAACGCGGCAACTGACACGCAAACAGTAACGGTACGGGACACCACCGATCCCGCAATTATGCCAATAGACGATCTTGTGACTGTATTCATAAGTACAACTGATTATTCCAATCTTGCCCCAACTGTAACTGACAATTCCTGTGATGATATCATGCCCAAACACAACGCACCGGACCCCTTCCCACTGGGTCCCACCATGGTTACGTGGACTGCCACTGATGATTCTGGAAACAGTGACAGTACGACACATACTGTCACCATAGTGGACATCGCACCTCCGATAATTATGGCGCCAGTTGATGTAACCGCAGAAGTTACATGTCCTGGAACCACGGTGGACTTGGGACAGCCGGCATATTCTGACAACTATGATCCAAATCCTGAAATTACAAACGATGCCCCTGCATCATTCCAGCTTGGCACAGCCACCGTACTGTGGACTGCAACTGACTCTTCAGGAAACACGGCAACTGATGCACAACTAGTTACAATTCGGGATACTGTTCCCCCCGTAATCACTTCAGTCGAGGATGTTATAGCAGAGATCACAGGCCAGCTTACGCCTGTATCACTTGTACTGCCTGGAACATCTGAGAACTCGTGTGAAGTTGTTACTCCGACAAACGACGCCACAGGTTCATTCCCGCTGGGCGATACCATAGTTACGTGGAGTGCAGCTGATGTCTCAGGTAACATGGCAATTCTCACTCAGAGAATCACCATCCAGGATACAACACCTCCCGTCATTACAGCGCCTGCCGATGTAACAGCAGAATCTACGGGCATCCTGACTGCCGTATCCATCGGCACGGCAACTGCCATTGATGTCTCAGGTGTCACCCCCACAATCACAAACGACGCACCTGATTCATTTCCGTTAGGGGACACTACAGTTACGTGGAGTGCCACTGATGCCTCCGGCAATACGGCAACTATCCCCCAGACTGTAACCATCCAGGATACGACACCTCCCGTCATTACCGCACCTGCCGATGTAACAGCAGAGATCACGGGCATTAGGACTGCCGTATTCCTCGGCATGGCAACTGCCACTGATATCGCTGATCCAAATCCTGTCATTGCAAAAGACGCACCTGATTCATTTCCGTTAGGGGACACTACAGTTACGTGGAGTGCCACTGATGCCTCCGGCAATACGGCAACTATCCCCCAGACTGTAACCATACAGGATACGACACCTCCCGTCATTACCGCACCTGCCGATGTAATAGCAGAATATACGGATGTTTTAACTACAGTATCCATCGGCACTGCAACTGCCATTGATGTCTCAGGTGTCACCCCCACAATCACAAACGACGCACCGGATTCATTCCAGATGGGGGACACTACAATTACATGGACTGCAACTGACGCATCGGGCAATACTGCAACTGCCATCCAAAGTATTACCATCCAGGATACGACACCCCCCGTCATTACCGCACCTGCCGATGTAACGGCAGAATATACGGATGTTTTAACTACCGTATCCATCGGCATGGCAACTGCCACTGATATCGCTGATCCAAATCCTAAAATTACAAACAGCGCATCAGCATCATTCCCGCTAGGCGATACCCTAGTCATATGGACTGCAACTGACTCTTCGGGCAATCAGGCAATCGATACCCAGACCATAACAGTACAAAAAACCGTACCTCCTATCACGCCTCTTGAAACGATTACTGCAGCCATAACTAATACCAGCACCCCCAACGGCGGCACACACACCTCTGCTGACATATCATACGTTGTCACCTTTGACGAGTCCGTGACAGACTTTACCCGAACAGATATCGACGTATCTGGAACCGCATCTGTAACGTCGGAAGGAGTACACAACTTTAACGAACTAGGCGACGACGGCCTCATCTGGACGTTTAGCCTGGATGCCACCAGTGACGGAACACTCACGGTATCCATTCCTCCAAATGTGGTAATGGGTGCTGATGACAGCGTGAACATGGCATCAAACACATACACCGTTACACTGGATATCTTTGTACCAGTTGCGACTTTTCAGAGTTCAATTGACCGCCTTGCCGGAGATTTTCGGTATAACAGAGGTATCGCGGTAAACTCTGCACACATACTGGTTGCAGACACCTACAACAACAGGATCCGGGTATTTGATCTGGATGGCAATTTTGTTAGTACGTTTGGCAACAGCTATGCCTCAGGTAACGGTCAGTTTAAAAAACCATTTGATATTACCGTAACTCCCACGCGCATCCTAGTTGCAGACCTGGCCAACCACAGGATACAGATATTTGATCTTGATGGCAACTATGTCGACAAATTCGGTAAATATGGTTCAGGAAACGGCATGTTGAAATTCCCTACTGGAATCACAACAACCCCCACGCACATCGTGGTTCCAGACCGGAGCAACAACAGGATACAGATATTTGATCTTGATGGCAACCACGTCAACACGTTTGGCAGCCGCGGCTCAGGCAACGGCGAGTTCCATTTTCCAACGGGAGTCACGACAACCTCCACGAACATCCTGGTTGCAGACCGGAACAACCACAGGATACAGGTATTTGATCTTGATGGCAACTATCTCAGCAAGTTCGGCAGCCGCGGCTCAGGCAACGGCCAGTTTTATTTACCAGAGAAAGTCACAACAACCCCTGCGTACATCTTGGTTGCAGACAGTCGCAACGACAGGATACAGGTACACGACCGGGATGGCAACTACATCTCTACAATTGGCAGCCGCGGCACAGGCAACGACCAGTTTGACAGACCAGCTGGAATCACGACAAACTCCACGCACATGCTGATTTCTGATATCTTCAATCAGAGGGTACAGATATATGATCTTTCACCTACCGTGGCCATAACGAGTGACACCCCCAACGGCGGCACACACAACTCTAACACGATATCATACACTGCCACCTTCAGCGAGGACGTGACTGACTTTGCCGCATCAGATATTACAGTATCAGGAACGGCATCAGGCGGCACGCCCACAGTATCAAACTTTGCAGGAACCGGTACCACATACACCTTTGAAGTGACAGCTACCTCGGGCGGCACGGTCACCGTGTCTGTCCCCAAACTCGCAGCATCAGATGCCGGTCATAACTTTAACAGGGCATCAGACGAATACACAGTTACCGTGGCATAGTACCCTTGTAATCGTGGTACCTGTATTATGAATATGAATGGGTGGTCTGTAATGAATCGTGGTGATGAAACGCTACTGCCTCAAAGTTTTGGTTGGCAGGTAGATGAGGGCTGTACAATCCTGTTCGTGGAGCGGCTCTCTGATCCTTAGTTCCTGATGGCATATCTGGAATCTGTTAATGTATATTTGTTCAATAGCAACATGTGAATAAAAAACGAAATTTGGGAATGCCGCATAGGCGGCAGGTTCCAAGAAAAATTATTCCCGAGGCTGGTCTTTACCATGGGTGGATTTGTGGTCACACACTCCGGGGGATTCAATCGTGCTGTCACACCAGTTGATATTGTAGATTATCCCACACACATCTTTTGCCTATATCGTATGCAAATACCCTTTGCTTTGCTTGTATTCTCCAAGGCATATCAAATCTTTTGAAATTTTAGGTGTAAGTGTGTTGGCTTTAAAAATTAAGGCAAAAGATAACACTGTAAATTTTCATCATAAATTAGATTTTCTCTAGATCCATACCCCCTATTTTCATAATCACTTGGCCAGACACAGGGTCCTGCAATTTTACCATATACGATTAGATTATAAAATAATTCAAAGTTTACGATAAAAATAATTACAAAGATTACCAGTATCGGTATGAATAAAAAATAAAAAAGGGTTTTAAAAGTTATCATGCCACCATTCGACATATGTACCCCACCAAATTTTAGGCCACCAATAGCTTATTACTTCCGGATTGGGTTCATTTTCATATACAGTATATGAAGCATATGTGTATTGATTGATTACACCTTCATCACGGAATTGACCTGTATTACAATTTCCAGGAGCGCCAGAAGTTACAAATTTGGCAAATCCTATATCGGGTCCTGATTCATCACCCCAAGAAGCATATGATGGAACTATATGATATCCGTTTTGATATAGATCTTGCTGTGCAGAATATAATGATGTAAATCCATTAACTATTGTCGGATTTGAATCTGCTGGGTGTGGATTTTGATAGTTTCCACCACAAGCTAAAAGCGAATTATTGTTTGAATTGTGTCTGATTTGGTAAATGTCTGCATATTCAGATATTCCAAATGCTGTAAGAATTGGAATTGAATCATACTGATAATCTGTAAATGTTATTTCATTTACAGATACTGTAGGTTCAATATTTGCTCCAAAAAGTGCTTGGAATTTACCCTCTTCTAATTCTTGTATTTTTTGTTTTAGTTCTTGTTTGTCTGTATTGTCTTCATTTACTTGTCCAGTTGGACCAATTGCAGCATTTATGATATTGTCACTATACACTGCAAAGTCCTGTGCAATGTTGATATCATTTTGAGATATATTATCCCTTGTTGCATTGATTATGTCAAATGTGATATTTTTGTTTTCATCATAAATGACATAGTTTTCCATGACAGCAAATGAATGCTCAATTTCTTTTAGTGTGTATGGTGCTTCTATTTTGTCTTCTTCTCCGGGTGTTTGCTGTGCAAATGAATTTCCCATGCCCGAAAATGGCAGAATCATTGCAACAATCAAAGATGCAAACAATATTGTTTTTGCTGTTTGATTTTTGTAATTCATGTTATCATCATATCTACCACCTACTGTTATTTAACAAGACCTATCTCACTACGGTATGCTTCTTAGGCACGAAAACTGTAAAAAATACCGTATTTATTGCAGAATCGGGAAATACTGTTGTGCAAAAACCATTTTGCATATTTGAGCCGGTTTGAGGCAGTACCTGCACCAGGTAACATGAACCGGACCAGAACTTTTGATACTCTCTAATATTATATAGCAACATTACCAATCCCCGTCATTGACCCAGCACGGGATACGCTACGGAAACCTCATGTCATACAAGATTCATATCCTGCCTGCGGCATACAAGCTGTACGGCGGGCACAACAAAAAACTGACCAAACACCAGAAGGACGTACAGGATCTGCTGCACACCCTGTTTGCAACCGGATCGTGCACCACGTGGGACATGGCAAAGATGAGATATTCCAGGACAGATAAGATCAGGGCAAAGGAAAAGGGGTACAGAAGACTCCTTGTTGGGAGAACCGACGGGAGCAGTCACAACTATGGAATATTTGACCTGGGCTTGGTGTTAAAAAACGAGAAACAGACCGGCAAAAAGACATCCCAGCAGTATCGCCTCTCCCTGCACGGCATACTATACTGTATGGACGTCCTGGATCCTACCAACAGGGAGATTGACATCATGACAAAAAAATATTCAGACCTGCTTCCAAGGGTGTTTGGCAGGTGGAAATATCTAAAACAGGTACTGAAAAGTGACGTGTACAAACTGCGGATACTCTCAAAGGGAATGCTTCTTGACAGCCCGATAGCACGCGATCCGTGCAATCCACTCTACGCACTCATGTCGTTTATCCACGTCAAATACGCCAGAAACTTAGAATCAATCACAGAGCATGATCTGGCAGAGCAGATTTCATACTGGTTTTACACGTTTCTGCTGTATCCTCATCTGCAATCCAGAAAGACACAGGGCAGATCCAAAAGAATACGCGGGATGCTGGAAAGTGATGCGGATCTGCATGGATGGTACTCTGAATTCTTTCATAGTGCCTCGATACATTATACCGAAATAATCCGCGGCATGAATAATGTCAGTCTTTCCAAAAATACATACGTTGAAGACAGGTAGTAGTAGTCCATCATTATTACCACCACGCCAAAATAACAGCGACACAACAATACACACCTGTCACAACTCATTTTGCGTGTATTTTGATCATCTTTTTGACATCTGAAAAATTCAATGGCTTTTCAAGTATTTCTACGGGCGTTACATCCATGGCACACCGGTACTTTATCTCATCCAGATCGTAGCTTGACACAAAGACGATCCTTGCATCCGGATCCCGCTTTGTTATGTGAAAAAAGACGTTATAGCCATCAATTACGGGCATCCTTATGTCCAGAAATACCAGGTCCGGCTTGAACTCGGCATAGATTCCGGCAGCATTAATACCGTTTGAAATTGAGGTGACCCTGTGATCCAGGTCCATGAGAATCACGTGTATTGACTCGCGAAACTCCTTGTCGTCATCGATGATCATGATCTTTTTAGGCTGCATCCAGAGTCCTCCTTGGGATTATCACTGTAAACGTAACCGGATCATTTTGTACGGTGATGCTCCCTCCGTGCCGTTTGATTATACTCTTGCAGCTGACCAGTCCCAGCCCCGTTCCCTGCATCTTTGTCGTAAAGAGCGGTTCGAATATCCGGCCGAGATCCCTCTCCGGTATTGCAGGACCCGAATTCTCAAACTTTAGCACCGTCTCTGCCGGTCCGTCTGCAAGCCGGATCGTGATGCTGCCCTGATTGCCACCTATTGCCTGAATCGCGTTGAGCAGTAGATTTGTAAATACAAACTCTATCTTTACCAAGTCACACGTTATACTCGCATCATTTTCTGGAAACTTTACATCTATATTTTCCGGGATTTTTACCGTGTCCAGGGTTTTGTGCATGATCTCACGTATGGAGCCGGACCCCATGAAAAGTGGGACATCGCGTGCATAGTTCATGACGCCTTCTATCTGGTGTGCCATCCTGTTTATGCAGCGGTCGATTCTAGAGCATTCAGAGTCGATCATCTGGTTCCTGCCATTGTTGCGGCCGGCTATTATTATCTGCGAGTTTCTTATCGCCCCAAGCGGATTTCTCAGATCATGGGCCACCATGGATGCAAACTCGCCTATGGTGGTGAATCGCTCCGTCTTGATCATCTCCTTTGCATGATTTTTAAAGATCCCAAGTATGAATATGATCATAAAAACGTGTACTAGCACGTTTACTGCACCGAGGGCCAGCTGTAAAAGCACGAGATCTGCAGAATGTTTCTCGACATTATTACCAAGTCCTGATGCAAGTACGTCCGAGTGCATCACAAGCTCGTCTCCAATCTGGCGCACAGCATCTATGTCTTTGTCGTCAAACACCGTATCATTTTGTAAAACCGCAATCCCGTGTATGGATTCCTCGTACTGTGTAAATTTTTCCCATATGCGGTTCCAGTCATCTGCAAACATGGGGGGAACAGGCTCTATCTTGATCCCAAGTGATGTCCCGCCGTTTTTGAGAAAGAGAATGTTCTCCTCCAGCTTTTGTATTGCATCCAAGACATTACTAGGATCCGAATCGCCGTCTGCATGGAACAGCACGTGGTCAAGCTCAATCTGCACCTGTGCTACAAGGAGGCGGTTCTTTCCTGCCACGTTTACCACGTTTCCGGCAAGGGATGTCTGAGACTCAAAGTATACTATGATCAGAGAGCTTGCAATGATCAGCAGTATCTGTAGTGTCACCAATACTGAGATCTTGTGTGTAAAGTTCACCACAAACTGGTTTATTCAAATGAATAAAAATTATAGCATGTGAATGCGGGCAGGCTATCTGTGCAAGTCAAATCACATAAAGTCGTCTGACTCCTGAGGCGTGAATATGATTATTGGTTTTTCCATGTATCTGATGGATCCGCCCCAAACCGGCATAAATTCGCAAAATGGTTTTTGCACAACGGTATTTTCCTGATTCTGCAATAATACAGTATTTTTACAGTTTTCGTGCCTAAGAAGCATACCGTAGTGAAATAGATCTTGCTAAATAACAGCAAGGGGTAAGGTTGTACGGACATGAATTACAAAAATCAAAACAAGACAAAGACATCAAATCTAATTCTGTTTACCGGACTAGTCTCCATAATTGTCTGCACCGTTAGCATGATCGATGTATTTGCCGACCATGTTGAGAACGTAAAAAACTATGAATGGCATATTTGGAGTAGAAGTCTTGGAGATGGTCATACAGATTATCTAAATTGTGACTCTAATAATGACTATTGTGCACTAAAAATCAGGACTATGGGTTCCATCCAATCAATATCTCAATCACAAGTCAATACTGAAGTGGATAATATTGAAATGCACTTTGATGCGTTAGGAAAGAAAATGTCCATTGATAGAGTTTCAGTTGCTGACAGCTACATTACAGGTGCTAATCTTGAACGTCGTGTTATGGGTACTGCTATCTATGACCTCCACTGTACTGATCCGGGTTGGTTTGGGTGGTGGTGCAATGGTAAAGATAATCACTTTACAAAGATGACCGTCAAAATCAATGACCGTGCTAATTATGTCAAGTTTGGTCTTGCTGAAAATGAATCTGCAGATCCTCCAATCTATGACATAAGAAAAACTCTAGGTCATGAACTATTTCATGCTATGGGAATTGACCATAATTCATCAAGTGATAGCATTGTCTTTTATCTATACGAGTTTGGCTCAGATGGATATACAGCCACAATGATTGACAGGGACGATTTGGAGGCCAGATACCCATGATTAACAAAAAATTTAGCATGATTGCTGTGGTTTTACTAGTTGCGGCCGGCTCAACAATCTATGGAATAAATGAGCTAGCTCCTCCTGGAATAACTATCGTCACAGGTCATGCTCAATATTCTGATCGTACTTTTGAAGAAGAAATTGACGCAGTTGCAATAGTTGTTGAAGGCAAAATCCAAGATGTTCAAATCCAGAAATTCATTGAAGAATTCACAGAAACAGATGCAGACGGTAATAAAGTGGTATTTGATACCTATCTTGTTCCAAGAGCCAAAGTTACCATACAAATCAAAGAGATTCTCAAAGATGATTATGGAATAGATTCAGAATTTGTTACAGTCTATGATGGAAATGTAAGGGATGCAATCGGTGAAGCCAATGGCGTAAAGGCTCGTTTTATTTCACATGATGCAATGGATTATCAAGTAGGTGACAAGGGTATCTTCTTAATTGACCATGACATCTTTTTTGATTATGATACAGGTCTTTCGCATGATAGAGGTCTTGAATTAGGCGGTTTTACATCATTTTATAAAATAAAGAATGGTGAATCCACGATTCAGACAGAGTTTGGTAAGAAATATCATCATGAAAACCCCATCGAACTTTTAGATGCTAAGGAAACCATCAAACAAATAACTAAAGAATACAAAGACAATCAAAGTCCATAATCCCAATTTCTTTTTTATTATGATCCAAATATTCCTGATTTTATTAGTTGCCGCATTTGGACAAGAGATCGAAACTGAATCAAACTGTCCAGAAAATATGAGATTAACACAAAACGGTGTTTGTTTATTAATTGGTCTTAAAGATTGTTCAGAGGATCCATGACTACCCATGTGGAGTTGCAGTGGATTTCCCCCCCCGGGGGGATCTCCATTTTTTGCCAGGAATACTTGTATTTGTGATTTCAGTGGTTTTTATCATAACTCTCATCATATGGATGAAAAAGACGAAATAGCAATGGACCAAGTATCTCTTTATGAAAACAGAGTTTATGCGCGTTTAACCCCGTCCCAAAGAACTATACACAGACAGATTTCTCAGATTATGCCATTCTAAGTGACACCAGATAATTTGAAAAACAACATCACCAAACATTACACAATGAAGACTCATCTTGATATTCTCAAACAGGTAACTGAAAAAGATTGATGAGTTTGTTGGAGAGTTCGATTTTTTCCCGCCGAAAATCGGCTAAGCGCCCAAAACGATCTTGGGACTAGTCGTCAAACCACTGTTGTACAATAGTAACATGATCTAATTTGAAATCCGGGGGGCTGATCGTATGATTGTTCGTGGCGGTGGGTGCGGGTTCTAGTGCAGTGACGAACTTGTCACCAAAATACGCCGCATCCTGTGGGGCAGATCCCCAAAAAACAAGTAAAATCATTAAGAAGGAGGGAGAATCTATGATACGTGTAAGAATCGACATGTGGGGGAGTCTTCAGACCGAGGTATGGATAACGGCAGTTGTGCCTTGTTTAACGAAATGATTCGGTGGTTTGGGACAAGAAACTTTGGGGGTGTCTTGATCGGTTGCGGGCGGTGCCTGTGAAAGCGCGGTGTTTATTACTTGATGAAATCTTTTCGGCGAGACACGATCAGCTATCCTTACGGCGGGTCTGCCGGCGGGGTACTCTGCAAGATCATTCTTCTGTTTTTCCCGCATCTCAAAGATAATCACGTCTCCTGTGTGATGGCGCCCCGTAACTCTCAGGATCCACTGCAATACTCGTCTGTCTGGCACGCCCACCGGCAGATCGTGTGAATTAGGCGGTAAATTATCACTAATCTTTATTAAATAAAACCCTCTCCGTACCTACATGTAGAATCCGAAAAGTAGTTCACCCCCAAATCCCGCATGTCATCTCTCTGTTTACTGGCTTTCATTAGTTTTTCCCCTCCTCGTCTACCCACACACTGGTATTTCCACTCTGAGTTCTTTTCACAGCATACCTTTCACCAGTCTGGGAATCCACAACCTCCTCCCCCCCCCGGTTCTGGCATCTTTCGTATGAACGCCTGTGCCGGAGTCTCATGCGGATTAAGCGACATGTGATACTTTATCTCGTTATGACATTGGACAAACCTTCTCACCGCGCTTCCTCCGTCTGTGGGATCATCTTTTATCTCCACATATCCCGTGGGAGGACGTGATGGCGGGTCGTCTGTGACAGGTTCAAACAGATGTAATTTACGCTGCAGCTCGCCATGGAACCGTTCGAGCTTGCCGTTTGTCTGCGGATGCCCCACACTGGCAAGTATGTGCCGTATTTCCAGACGTACCAGCTCCTGCTCAAACTCTGATGCCCCCTTTTTCTTGTACTCAGACGCGTTTGAATAAAACTGTGAGCCGTGATCCGTCATTACGGATGCGGGCTTGCCGTGATCTTTTATCGCCCTATACAGTACAGACAAGGCATTTTGTGTGGTTGCACGCTCAAATACACCGTATCCAGTTATGAATCTGGATGCGTCATCCTCGTATGCAATGAACCATCTGCCATCATCTAGCTGTTTATAGTCTGTATGCCACATGGAGTTTGAATAGTCACGTTCGTATCGTACCCATGCCCGCTTTCTTGATTTTCTCGGACTTTATTCAGCAAGACCCATCTTTCTTAACACATGGTGTATGGTGTTGTGTGGTATGTGTATTCCGATCCTTTCTTTGATCTGTTCCTGTATGGTTACCGCACCTGCTCCGTTTATGTGATGTGCCCATATCGTGGCAGAATGCTCTCTTCTGCCAGGAAGGCCTGAGACTGGTCTTCCCATAGACAGGGGATGTGAGATAGCTGCGGGTTTGATCCGTCCGTATCGTACCCAGAGTTTCTGGACCCAGCGTATGGATATGTCATACTGTGATGCAATCTCCCTGTTTGACAGCAGCCCCTTTCTCTTCTGATTTATTATCCATCGGACTTTGAATTCGTCTAGTTTTACCATGACGCGTATGCGTCTTTTGCCAATATGTCTCCATTTTTTCTCATATGGGGAGGGGGGTGAACTACTTTTTGGACAGGAGACTCTCCGTACCTACATGACTAACTCAAACACAAGTCACAAACTGGCCTACAAGCTTTCTGCAACTGGGCTCTTTGCGATATTTGCCATGATGGTTATTCCTGGCAGTATCTTTGGAGGAGGAGCAGCGGCAGATTCCACCGAGACCGGACAGATATCTGTCTATGGAATGTTGGATCTTGTACAAAAAGATGCCAGTGGAAACACGTTGATTTCACAGACGGTTCACAACCTAATCACAGATGAGGGTGAGACCTATCTGCTAAATCAGGCATTTGACACAGCAACAGCCTCAGTAGGTGACACTGTTAGAATGGGTGCAATATGCGTCACTAGTGTTAGCACAGGATTAGATGAGACTAGTACGGCAACAGAGATGAGTGCAGGTTCTCCGGGGGGGAAGAAACTGCAAAGTATCTTCTGATGATGTACCAAACACAGCCAGCCAAGCAGTAATAGGACCTCCTACATTTACAGGAGGTACAGACGTTGCTGATGATTCAACCATCGCGTCAATAGCAATATGCAATAATGCTACTGCTGACTATGCGCTTTGTAATAGTAATACAGGCAATGTCGCATTTGCAGTAGTAGATACCAACGATGTAACCCTGGCAAATGCTGACACTACAAATCACATACACATTCGACGTGACATCCCCACTCAGTTAAAATCTTTTTTATTCATTTTTTTATTTATTTATTGCAGGCTTGCCTGTCGACTTGCATGTAATCCATTCCAGATATTCCTTGTCAATCCAATTATAATGACGCACAAATATTGAGATCAATTTTATCAACTCGAAACTACAAAGCATCATCACCCATATCCCAAACAACGAGATCAATATTCTTATTTGAAATGGTAGAGGAATGCAGGTATCGACAGAGGGAGGATTACAGTGACACGCAAATGTTTTTGAACTAAATCATTCAAAAATAAAGATTAGATGATTTTACCAAGGCAAACATAATAACCAACTGGAATGTCTTGAAAATAACTCAAGAACTTATGATTGTCGCTATATATCCTGTATAGAACAACCCGTTGATCAGTATCACCTTCAAATGCCCGTCGGACATTTTGACAAAGACCGCCTTTAAATCGTTGTTGTCCTAGTTGAATACGACAGAAAACTACTTGAAATGTTAGGGCCGGTCTAACAGAATACGTTCTGCAAGAAATTCTTCTATCTCCGAGGAACTGTATCCTTCTGCCTCTAGATTATCTTTCATATATGCAATCGTAATCTCACCCTTGTCGTATTTGTGCAGGAAAAATTCTTCAAATATTTCCAGAGGCAGTTTTGAGGGGTATGGTGTGTCATCATATATGCACCAAGAATCAGAAGCCCTACAGCTTGCAATAGGAGACAGTACTGCAAATATCATTATTAGTATGATAACACCAAAGATTGCAGGAATTACAAAAGTACGCATGGTAATCCGCCTATCTGAACGGATGTTTTTTAATCCACTAAACGTCAAAAACGCACCTGCGCCCACAATACATGATATGACTACAGAAAGTGATCCGTGATAGTAACACACCTCTTCAGTCCAATAAGATTTACCATGCGAGACTAGGAAATCGGGAGTCTTTAAGACGCATCCATATGTGAAGGCATGGACAGTGGAGATGGGGGCATGTTCTATAAAAGAAAAGACGGCTCCCAAAACCAGCAAAAATATTCCGCATCCAAGTATAAAGAATTTTAGAGACATTATAAAAAAAGAAAAGGATGTTTATGTGATGCTGGTTACTCGAAACTGTGTGGTGTAGTGCCACTCTGAATTTGTCAAAGCCTTCTTTTCATCACTATGTAGATGACGAGGATTACAATTACGGCAAATTCTGCCACGCCTACAAACAGGGAAAGAAGGAAGGCCAATTGCATGGATCCCCATCGCAGATTGCACTCCCCAGTTATGATATCGTACTGATGTATTCCGCTTTCCTCACAGGATGTCCTCTCCTTCAGATACGTGTCTATTTCCTGTTCGTCATTCAATATCACTAATCCATACCGTTCGGTAGTAACATACTGCCATTGTGCGTCAGGCAGTTCGGATCTGATGCGGTATTGACCGTTGTCTAGGTTACGTTCTAGCAGTATGCCGATCTGAGCCATGCGCGGTTTTGCCTGTTCTAGCACACTTTTCAGTGCAAACTCAATTTGCACATCTTGAATTTCTTCAACAAGATCAATTATTCCATTAATGGCATTTATGATATTGATCCTGTCTTGAATATCATGTGGGATAGAGGTTACATTTGACTGCTGTCCATTAGGATTAAAAAACTGCTCAACGGTGTCACCTGGCGAAATTACACTATAACTTGGAACGTCCTCCGTACCATATGCGTCAAAAGTAATGAAGACAAGCATCATGATCAAAGGTATTAAAAAAAAAGAGGAAGTAACCATTACCGTTAATTCGATACAGTTACAGTTGTTCCCAACTGAGATGTTGCGATTACAGTAGAGCCAGTAAAAACCGATCTATTTTCAAGTTCTTCCTCATATGCTACAAAAGGCCAAGGAAGGTTTCCGATCAGTTCATATTCTGTAGGTCCATGTGTACGTGAAAACACCACTCTGTCTG
The DNA here is from genome assembly GCA_965218785.1 of Candidatus Nitrosopumilus sp. Taxonomy (GTDB): domain Archaea; phylum Thermoproteota; class Nitrososphaeria; order Nitrososphaerales; family Nitrosopumilaceae; genus Nitrosopumilus. The sequence goes on along the minus strand of OZ244650.1, from coordinate 1,721,971 downwards.
CAAGAGATATGACTTTGTGTTGCGTAGTGTGAATCGCAGTCACTGTTTCATGACCTCCAGAATTACTGAGAAATATCTTGCCGATCATGTCTGCTATACCGCTAATCGGAATAAATTGGCTCACAGATGCATAAGATCCTCCACCCCATTTTGTGTCCATTACCCAACATCTTATAATGTTGAGATTGTATGGAAGACAGGGGAAATTAATCTGTGCCTCATTTTTGATACTTACGTCAGCCGTATGTATCTGATGTATTGTAGAAGAACCAAGATATTTCTTAAATGATGCTTTTATGGGCTCATCATTCTCGATTTTTTCTTTTGCTTCTTGTGCCTTATTTGCCCAATATGCCATATTTTGTTCCAATCTATCCTGTGTTGTTACACCGTACATCTCAAGATCGAAGATTATTGCATGTTGTTCTTCAAGTAGTTCTGTAATGTTTTGATCATTACTTTCTGCCTTTTGAATATCTAGAATTGTCCCACTGAGTTTATCTAGAAGTTTGTATACTTCTTTTTGATATGGTGATGCCGTGTACATTGAATTTAATATTGCACTTTCGTACAATTCTTTTTCAGCATCATTCATTTCCACATATGTCTCTTGTTGTTTCAACAATTCTACATATTGTTCATTCACGATTCCAACTGGTCCATTTCCATTGACTCCATCTTCTTCTCCAGGTGTTTGCTGTGCAAATGAATTCCCCATGCTAGAAAAGGGAAGAATCATTGCAGCAATCAAAGATGCAAACAGTATTGTTTTTGCATCATTTTTTCTCTTTTGAATTTTGTTAGACATGTTATTGATATACCCTACACACTTTCATTATTTAAGTATTGATATGAACTTACGGTATGCCTTTGTGCCTAAAATCATGGAAAATTTGCAATATCTAAAATTTAACAGAATTGCAGCACTGCACATCACCAACCCAATCTAAAGGCAGAGACATTGTTATATAATAAATTTTAATAATTGAATCATGCCCGAACCGACACAGGGAAATCTGGCCTCATACAGGGACTATATCAGGCCTGCTGCACACAGCATGTATGGCAGCTTTGCAAAGCCCGCGCTAAAACACCATCAAAACGTGCACAAGCTCCTGAAAATCCTGCTTGTGCACGGCACATGCACGACGTGGGAGATGGCAAAGACAGAGTTTCGCAAGGACACCCCGGCCATAAGGGAACGTGAAAAGACATACAGGCGAATCCTAGTCGGCAGGACTGATAGTGACAAGTATACGGGGGGCATGTTGGAGATAGGTCTGGTGGTATATGACGGCAGATCTCCACGCAAGAAAAACTATAACCGGTACCGGCTCTCCCTGTATGGCATACTGTACTGTCTTGAGGTACTAGAGCCATCCCGGACAGACATCGACAAGATGACCGTAAAATATTCGCATCTGCTTCCGAGAATATTTGGCAGGTGGACCCGTCTGAAATCAACCCTTGGAAAAGATGCCTACAATCTGAGGATTCTGGCTCAGGGAATGCTGCTGGACAAATCACTGCCACAAACTGAGAATCCGATATACGACCTAATGTCCTTTCTTCGCATAAAGTACAGAAAAAACTTTGAGTCCATACCCGAGCAGGACCTGGCAGAGCAGATATCCTACTGGTTCTATACCTTTTTGCTGTACCGGGGGGACGCAAAGCTGAAAAAAGTATTGGAGGAGGATGCAAATCTGAGGCGCTGGTACAAGGGTTTTGTCAGAGATGCCAAAAGACATTATTCAGAGAGGTTTCACCGCATAAACAGGGTAAACATCTAAACTATTTCGCATGCTTTCTTATCATGCCTTTTAGGTCCTCAAGAACTATCGGCTTGTTGAGGATGCCTGAAAGTGACTTGGCCTTTGCGGCCTTGTATTTCTCGTCATCTAGCACATAGCTTGAGGTAAATACTATCTTTGCTTTACGGTCATGTTTTTTTATCAGCATAAAGACTTCGTATCCGTTGACCCCGGGCATCTTTATGTCCAAAAATACTATATCCGGCTTGAACTTTGTGTATTGTGCCACAGCCTCGGCACCTCCGGATGCGGGAATCACCTTGTACTCCTCGTATGCCAGCATGACCCGTATCGATTCTAAAAAGTCATAATCGTCATCAACTACCATTATCTTCTTGCCTGATGCAGTCATCGCCCAGACTTCCTTGGCATGTCTATGGAAAATGTGACAGGGTTGTTGCGCACCGTGATCCGGCCCCCGTGGCGAAGAACCACCTTTTTACAGCTGGTAAGCCCGAGACCCGTACCCTGCATCTTTGTAGTGTATAGCGGCTCAAATATCTGGGAGATGTCTTTTTCAGGTATCGGCGGTCCGGTGTTCTCAAAATCCAGCTTTATAAAATCAGTTTCAGATGTGGCATCCAGTCGGACTGTAACGCTGCCGTCTTTTCCATCTATTGCCTGCACCGCGTTTAGCAACAGGTTTGCAAACACGAATTCCATTTTGTGGACGTCGCACACCATGACCGTGTCGTTGTCGGGAAGGTGCACGTTGAGATTCTCAGGTATCTGCAGGGATTCCAGCGCACGTTGCAGCATCTCCCGTACAGGGCGCTCAGCCAGAAAAAGGGGCACGTCCCGCGCATAGTGCAGGACGCCGTCTACCTGGTGCGATATGCGCATAGTCGAGCGGCTTATCATGTCAGTTGCCTTATCCAGCGTCTTTTTGTCTGTTTTGGGATTGCGGATTATGTAGGTGCAGTTGAGTATGGTTCCAAGCGGGTTTTTTATGTCATGTGCGACCATCGCGGCAATCTCCCCCATGGCAGCGAATCTCTCTGTTTTTACGGATTCGTCTGCGTGTCTTTTAAAGATGTAAAGTATCAGATATATCATGACTATGTGTGATATAATGTTGACTGTACCAAGAATCAACTGCAAAAACACAAGATCTGTAGAGTGTTTCTCGGCATCATGGCCCAGCTTTGATGTAAGTGCGTCAGAGCGCAGTATAATCTCGTCTCCAACCTCGCGCAATGTGCCCATTACTTTGCTGTCAAATTCCACATTATTTGGTACGTATGTAATCACGTATACGTAACTCTTGTAATATTCGAATTTCTCATGGATTTGCTGCCATTCATCTGCAAACGTGGGGAGAATCGACTCTATCTTGATCCCAAGAAACGTCCCGCCGTCCCTGAGAAATAGTATGTTCTCCTCCAGATTATTTAATGCATGAAATACCCTTTCCGGATCGATACCGCGGTCTGCATGAAACATCACATAGTCAAGCTCAGTCTGCACCTGGTTTGTTAGGAGGCGGTTCTTTCCTGCCACGTTTACCACGTTTCCCGCATGATATGTCTGAGATTCAAAGTATACGAGTACCAGAAAACTTGTGCCAATCAGGGCTATCTGACATGTTACCAGTACGAGTATCTTGATGCGAAAGTTTGCCACAGATACCTTGTGTTACAGTAAATAATAAAATGCTCGGTATCGGCAGGCGACAGATATAAAAGATCTCAGAAAAGGCACTCCATTTTGAAATGAATCTTGTTGTATAATGAAGGGTGTAGGCATGGTAGGAACATGTATGACATCAAAAAAATGACAAAAACAGCATTGTTTGCATCTTTGACTGTTGCGATGATTCTGCCATTTTCTGGCATGGTAAATTCGTTTGCACAGCAATATCAGAAAAAGAAGATTTGATCAATGAAAATGGGTCAATAGGAATCGTGAATGAACATGGCAGAATTTGATACAAAAAATGCAAAAATAATTTTGATAATATGTTCAATTACAGTGACACGCAAATGTTTTTGAACTAAATCATTCAAAAATAAAGATTAGATGATTTTACCAAGGCAAACATAATAACCAACTGGAATGTCTTGAAAATAATTCACAAACTTGTGATTGTCACTATATAGTGGAAAAAAATTCTATATCGGAACGAACCAAAATCCGCAGGATTTTCAATCTGGAGAAGATCATGATTTCAGATCTCGATCATTGGACAGAACTGGGATCCTTAAACTTATTTATGAAATGCAATCTACTGTTGACAATTATACGTTCACGGCTTGGCGCATAACGATTTTGACAGTATCTGTATTTTTTGTAATTTTTTTCCCGGCATATTATAGGATATGATAGGCGTATTTTGAGGGCAAAAGGAAATGAAACGTTGACGTGGTGTCAAAAGCAAGACCCAGTCTTTGGGATTTGGAGCGAAAGGGAAGGGTTTACGTTAAGACTCAATAATTTCAGGCAGTGTAACATGCTAGGTTTTGTAATGAATTATAAGATTGGCTAGAAATGCACCTAAACTAGGACCAACACCGTATGCCAAACTTTCGTAAAAAGTAACTGTCAGCTCAAATTGTGGAGATATAATATTTACACTGAAAATAGTTGAAACAAACGTAAGTGAAAATGCAAGCATGCTGTTTCTTAATGCCTTTTTGGATTCAGGATTAATTATTCCGTTATTTTCTTTCATATTGTCAACGATTTTTGCTTTTCGCCTCCTAAGGAAACTTTCCAGGTATACATGGGATTTGGAGTTTATCTTGGTAAATACCACTTGCATCTCTACGTTATCTTCTACATTTTGTGCATCCGTTAACGGATATGCACCTTTAAACCCGGCAATTCCATTTAGTGATCTCTTTAACTCTGGCAGATATTTTTTCTTAATTTGTATCGTCATTAACACCCTGCTCTTGCTGCCTGTCATGGTTTTCTCGCTATTTTACATCAATTGAGATGTCCGGTGTGATTTTAAAAACTCCCTGTAATTTCTCAATATTTGAAATTAATTCTTTAACACGGGATTGCACAGTTGCGTCTATCTCCACAACAATGTCAAACCGTCTGTCTTTGGGCGCCCAGACATCTACAACATTATCCAGATTTTTGATTTCATCCATCAGCAAAACACATGCAGCTTTTCCACTGTTTCTAATGTCCTCCTTAATTTCATCAGTACACTGTACTTTGAGAACACCGGTTAACACACTCATACTATGTCCAAACCCCCCCAGTCCTCATAAAGTCAGTTAAAAAATCATATTCATCAAATGCCATATTTCCCCCGCTTTGATCTGAGATCTTGGATTGAATGCATATGCTCTTGTCTTCTTTGCAAGGAAAAACCATCTCATGTCCTCCTTCTGCAGATTTGAGTCATAACCTGACTGTAATTCAACATGCCGATAATAGGATTTACTGATTTAAATTCTTTGCATTTATTTGACCAATCCATATTAAATCGACTTTGAAAAAGGCATTGTTCACCGGTCCATGCACCCATCAAATCCCAGAGTTGCAGATCTCCTCCTCCCCCCAAGAAAACCATAAATCTGCCAATGAACAAGGGTAATAGATAAAAACCAGGCATGCCATACAATACTAGTTATAATATGCAAATACAAATGACGGGGAAAATAGCCATAATTCCCTACATGTAAATCTCAAATCCCATCTCCCGCACCCCTTTCATTTCTGTGAATGATTAATAATGAGAAAATTCACAACAAAAAGTCATGAAAAAGACCGTAGTGGGAATCACAATAGTTGGAAAAGATAGAGAAGGAATAGTAGCCACATTTACAAATTTTGCATTCTCAAAAGGTGGAAATATTGAGAAAGTAAATCAAAATGTAATCAAGGGACTTTTTGGAATGTATCTAAAAGTATCTTTTTCAAAAAAGGTCGATATGAAGAGATTTGATGCAGAAATACAAAATCTAGCTAAAAAAGAAAAAATGGATGCAAGCACACATTATGAAACAAATTTGCAAAAAAATATCGCCGTATTTGTAACAAAGGAACCACTTTGTCTTAAAAAAGTTCTTGGTAATGTAAAATTGCTCAAAGGAAAAATTTCAGTAATAGTTGGTACGGAAAACACACTTGCACCACTTGCAAAGAAAGCAAAGATTCCATTTGTCACAGTAAAGGAAAAGGATCAACAAAAAGCAGAAAAGAAAATCATTGAAATATGTAAAAAATACAAGATCGATTTGATATCGCTTGGAAGATACATGAGGATTCTCAGCCCCAACTTTGTTTGGAGATATCCGAATAGAATTATCAACATCCATCCATCAATACTGCCTGCATTCCCTGGAGCACTGGCATATGCACAAGCTTACGAAAGAGGAACAAAGATTGTGGGAGTCACTGCACACTACGTTACAGAGAGTCTGGATCAAGGACCTATCATATTCCAAGATTCATTTAAAGTAGATCCAAATGATACGCTAGAAAAAATCAAGACAAAGGGGCAAAGACTAGAAGCAGACACATTGCTCAAAGCAATGAAGATGCATCTAGAAAACAAACTAGAGGTTCGCTGGAGAAAGGTACACATCAAATCCAAGTGAATTACATGTCAGATATCAAAACACAACTTGATCCTGTTCTTAGAAGATCAATCAAAAAGAAAAATCAGATTGCAGTCATCCCAATTGGCTCAATAGAACAGCACGGACCACACCTGCCCGTATCGACAGACTCTGATATTGTAACTGAAGTAGCAAAAAGATTAACTAAAAACAGGGGATATCTTCTTCTACCAACAATCAATTATGGTGTCTCATTTGAGCATGCGCCGTTTTTTAATCTAAGTATCAAAGAATCAACTCTGCGTACCGTCCTTTCAGATTTGTGCTCCTCACTCTTATCAAATAACATCAAAACGGTTTTCATAATTAATGGACATCATGGAAATCTAAAATCAATCAAGAACATAGATGCAAGGCTACAAAAACCCTCCAAAAACAGGCTCAGAATATTCCCACTATCTTATTGGCATTTTATGAAAAGAGACTTTGATCATGCCGGATTTGTGGAAACATCACTAATGTTGGCAATTTCAAAAAACGTCAAAATGAAATTAGCCAAGAAGGGATTAGTTACAGATGGGATGACAGACCAGCAAATCAGAAAACTTGGGAAACTGGCCAGTCAGTCATTCCCAAAAGCTACAAAAAATGGGGTTTGGGGCGATCCGACAAAAGCTACAAAGAAAGACGGACAGGCGATTTTAGCTGAAATCATCCAAAATTTGGGAAAAAAGTGTCAAACTTGCCTTACTGAGCATGGCTTATAGTTACACCAATGAAATTTTAATATAATCCCTCAATATCATAGTCAATAAGTGATATAATGTCCGTTGATATGGCAGTAAAAGTACTAGATGAGAGCATAAATCAAGTTGTATTGATAAAGCTCAAAGGAAACAAGACCATCAGGGGTAACCTTCTTGGTTTTGACCAGCACATGAACCTGCTACTCGATTCTTCAGAGGAAATTCCTGCTGAAGGCGATTCTAAAGGCCTTGGAACCATTGTAGTTAGAGGAGACAATGTAGTTATGATATCTCCTCCTCCGGCACAAAATTAGGTGATGTACGATGGTGAAAGGTACAACTTCTATGGGTGGTTTTACCAAAAAGAAAGTTCACATCAGATGTAGAAGATGTGGTAAAAACTCGTTGCACAAGCGCCATCACCAATGCGCAAGTTGTGGATTCCCAAAGGCCAAACGCAGAAAGTATTCCTGGATTAAATGGTATACATAGATGCAAGAAATCGTTCTTATTCTTAGTTCACTAGCCGGCGTAGCTACAGCTGCTGCCGTGCGAAAAATGCCAAGAGATAAAAAATTACTCAGTCTTAGTGCAAGTTCGCACATCCAAAGCCAGATCAATTCTCTCAAAATTGAAAAAGACATACTCACCAAAACAGTTTCAAGATTATACCAAACAGATTCAGAATTTTCCAAGATTAAAAAGGACAGACTGCTGCTGAAATACCAGCACCAATTAGGAATCGTCTTAGCCAAGCTAGAAAAACTTGAACAAGCAAGTAAACACCCTGATTTGGGACCAGTTGGGGATGGTTTGATTACTCTGATGGATCAAAAATTGTCAAAACTAGACGATAGACTATATGAAATCTCATCAAAGATGACAGGTGCAAAAATAGAACCTCCAAAGAAAGAACCTGAAATGAAAAAACAGGAACCAAAATACAAATCAAAACCGTTTAACTTTGATAAACCAAAAGAGACAGAGATAAAACCAATTGAAATTCCTGCAACAAAATCAAGGCAGTCATTTGAATTAACCACTTTGACAAATATCTCAAGAAAGGAACCAAAATTCCCATTATTTGAGGAATCAAAACATGAGATTGAAAAACCAATGTCACAACCAAAGACAATTCAAAATGAAATTATTACATCAAAAGAAGATATTACACGAGAAATCATTCCTATTTCAAGACAAAATGTTGGAGACAAAATTGAGATTATCCCACCGGTAACAAAACAGGGATTGGAAACAAAACCCGATATTAACAAGGAAGTTGCAAAAATTACAGAACACAAGGCACTACCAGGACCAAGAATGGAAGGAAATCCAAAAGTCACAACACTAGATGATGACTTTGATGATGATGATGATGATGATGCAGATGATTTGGATAAGATCAAAGACAACATCATGAAAGTACTATCAAAACTTGATCAGGCAGAGGTAGAGTAATTGTCCTATGATGGTGCCATCAAGGCATTATCAAATGACGCACTAAGGCATGTTAAAGACTATTCCATTATTGGATTGGGAAGTGGAAGAGCCGCAACAACGCTTGTAAAATCACTTGGAAAGCTAATTGAGATAAAGGACTATCATGTTGTAGGAATTCCAACGTCATTACAAATTAAACAAGTTGCAGAAAAAGCAGGAATACCGCTTGTGGAAGCTGATCAAGTAGATCACATTGATGTAATGTTTGATGGTGCGGATCAGATAGATTCGCATAAATTTGTCATTAAAGGCGGCGGTGGGGCCTTGCTGCGGGAAAATATTTTGTTTAATCTTGCAAAAAAAGTCATAGTTATGGCAGACACGACAAAGTTCGTAAAAAATTTTACAAGAACCGTTCCAATCGAGGCCCACCCATTTGCAAGAACTTTGGTAACAAATTCCATCAATAAACTGGGGGGAACAGCACAGCTGCGTTCTTTGGATAGAGGTTATACGTTCTTTACAGAAAATGGCAACATAATCCTGGATTGTGATTTTGGAACAATAAAGAACCCAAAGATGCTGACACAAAAAATCAAACAAACAGCCGGAGTATTGGAATCTGGAATATTTCTTAGGAAACCGGATATAATTTACAGGGCCAAAACAAACGGCAGATTTGACATATTATAGATCAATTCAGGTATGACTGAAGTTTCTGTATGTTGATACCTACTGGTAAAATTCTAAACGGAATCAGGTCACTTGCAGCAGATATGAATTGGATGCTGTCAAACCAGATTAAGATGGCCAGTAGCCACACACTTTTTTCCTTTTAAGAGGATCAATTATAAAATAAAAAGTAGGATCACCGGCTCCAACCCAAATCAACTAGTTTTTGAATATTTGAAGATTTTACACATGCAGGATCTCCGGATGGTTTGAATATCAGTTCCATTAAAGACCTGCACTGAATATTTTCCGGCCCAGCTCCCTCTCTGAGTTGTTTTAAGGGAGACAAGCCGGCAAGATATGCCTGTTTATGTTCTGATGCAACGGATTGAATTCCGGACAATTCTTCAAATTCATAAATTATCGCATCTATGGAATCTGTTACATCCGCAGGATTTGCCCGCGAGTCAAAATCAGACCATACCTGTTCATAGCGTTCATTGATTCGTTCTAAATCAACTGGCTTGATATCTTTGATAGTATTGAATATTTGCTGAGATTGCCAGATAAATGCAGAGCCATCTTGAAATTCCGCCACCTCTTCAATGATTCCATCAGATACCGCTTCCCTGTATTCAACTTTTGAAGTCTCAAGAAGTTGATTGATTAATCGCATCTTAAATTCAGGCTTGTCACTTAATTTCTGGCCAACTACAACTTCCCGTGCTTCCTCAATGATCTCTTTGGCGTTATCAATTGCTGTTTGAGCTTGACTTTGTGAAACGTCAGTACTTGCCCTATCCTTTAACTCCAACAGAGTCTGTTGAAGTTTTTGATCAAACTCTGGATTTGCCTCAAGATGTCCGCTCATTGTGTGATACAATTCAGAGATGGGATGTGTTGCATGAACCATTGCCAATTCTGCATTATTTTCACCAAGATTAATCTCCAGTACCCAAGTGTCCCAGTGTTTCTTCCAATGTTCCTGCAAATTCTAATTTTTCATCTATTTCTGAATCAGCAAAGGCCATCTGGGAAATACCCAGAATAATTATGGTTAAAACCCCCGTTGTGATTCTGTTCACAAATCTGCCAGTCCTTGATGTTGTTTAAGGTATCCATTGATTCTAATCATACAACACAAGTTAATTACAAAAATCTAGAATATTATTTTGAAATCAAGTCAATATTTCGCTCAACTAGCTTGCCAGAACCCTGTTTTCCAACCACTTTAAAGTCATCGGCAATAATTTGACCTCTAACTATTGTCTTTACGGGCCAGCCCCTGAGATTTTTCCCCTCATACACGATATAATCTGAAAATCCACCAAATAATTCCGATGCTACCTTTTTTTCTTTTTTCAAATCAATCATTGTAATATCCGCATCAGAATTCTTTTCTAATGTTCCTTTTTGTGGATACATTCCAAAGATTTGAGCCGCGTTACGACTAGTAAACTGGACAAACTGTTGTAGTGTTATTTTATTTTGATTTATGCCATAGTTGAGCAATATCGGAATTACGGTTCCAATTCCGGGAAATCCCGCAAGTGCCCCCCAGACATCGTCTCCGCCCAATTTGAGTTTGAGTTGATTTGCAACATGATCCGTGCCAATAGTATCGATTTGATTTGCACAAAGTGCGTTCCAGACTGCCTGTCTGTCATTTTCAGTTCTTATTGGAGGCATGACTTTGGCAAGATATCCTTCCTGTTTCTCATAAGATAATGTAAGATAATGAGGACATGTCTCTACGAAAATTTTCGTTCCAAGTTTTTTCTCCTCCTCAATTTGTCTCAAAGCATGAGCAGAGCCAATATGAACAAAATAAATCACACAATCATAATCCCGTCCAAACTTTGAAACTGTTTTAATTGCCTTTGCTTCAAATTCGGGAGAACGGCTTTTGGACCATGCAGACAATCCATCCTGTTTTTTCTCTCTTGCAGTTTTAATCCCGCATCCGCATAACTCATAGTCTTCTGCATGAACAAGTACCGGACAGCCAAGCCCAGCTGCTGCCTTTACAGTCTGTTCGACTATTTCATCAGTGACATCCACCTGGGACACAACAAGATCAGACGAGTCCGGGGGCATGTCCATATATACATGACCTATTTCACCACCAAGATTCATGTAAATCTTAAAAGACGTGATTCCTTTTTCAACACAGAATTTCATCTCATTGATTTGCTGTAGAGTAAATATCGAGGCATGAATTGCATAATCCACATAATGGTTTTGAGATGCGGCATCAAGCTGGGCCTGCAGTGATCTAGAAAACGGATCCCCTAGTCTGAGCATTCTCATCATGGTAGTTATCCCGCCAATTGCCGCAGCGTGTGATTCAGTTTTAGCGGCTTTGTTTATTGGGGAATATACGCCATAGTGAACATGAGTGTCAATCGGGCCTGGAATCGAGATCAATCCATCTCCGTTTATTTTGTGATCACATGCTGGAACATCATTTGTAAATCCGACAATCTTGCCCTCGTCAATTATGATGTTCTTGTCTACAATTCCTTGGGCAAGTACAATGTGTGAATCGGTAATCACGGTATCAAAAGTCATCTGAAAGTTTTATGCCAACCAGTCTATTATTCTTTGAGAATTTCACAATATTACTATAGAATATGGGAATGAAACGGAATTTTATCTGCATGTATAAAATGTTAGTTTGATTTCAGTAGAAAAAATCTGGGAATTTCAATGACTGGAAAAACCATTCTACTGACTAGCAGGGTATACTGTAGTATTTTGTGCTAATCTGTTTCAAACTTGGGCATTTGCAAAAGGGGGAAAACCAGCTCACAAAATGGCCAGCGACATTCACGCTGTATTTACATTTACATTCAAAGATGTATTGGTGATTCATGAATTTCAGGCGTTTAACATGATGTGATATACAGTAAACTTTGCCTCTCCTCCAATTTCTTCTGTTAAGCCAAGGTCCGAAAAACCCATCTATTGGATACTAATAGGCATTCAAATACAAGGAAACCCAAGATATGGATGGAACTGCCAACCATGAAATAGGCGTGGGTTTTGTTAACAATGGTAAAACTCGGAAACCTGGCATTATTTGTCATGTAATGACTACCGTGGAAACACACTAGGCACTACTGGCTAATTTCAGGTCATTTCTTAAGAGAGTGAATAAAAAAGCATGCAAAGAAGCAATGTGGGGGCCGGTGGTTTAGGGGCATAATGCCTCGTTCGCAACGAGGATGTCGAGGGTTCGATTCCCTCCCGGTCCACCTTTTCCAGAAACCATTATACATAAACAAAAATTACTATCCCTATGGAAGTTTTTGACGGCAAAAAAGCTGCACAAGAATACATGTCAAAGCATACTCTGGCATTCTCAACTCCAGAGTTGACTCTGATGAGATTTGCATTCTGGTTGGGGGATTCAGTTCCAGATCCTAGCAATGATGGAAAAGGAATTCCGAGAATGATGACTTTTCTGACAGAACAAGACTTTGAACCGGTACTGATTGATGATGATAAATACGAACCATCCGGAGCAGTCAGAAATTCTGCCAATGTTGGAAATGCATACAATGAAGTGGAGACAGATGGAAAGTTCTGTTCTGAATGTGGAACCAGTCTTTCTACAACTGCAAAATTCTGTCCTGAATGTGGTACGACACAAGAATAATAAAATAATTTTTAGTTTATGTTTTGGTTCCGCACTTTGTGCAAAATTTTGCGTTTGATCTGAGTTCTGCTCCGCATGAAGAGCATCCATTTCCACCAGGTTGTATAACGGTTCTTCTTGGCATCAAAGCTGGATCCGGTGATGGCAGGGTTCCAACATCGCCAAATGCTTCTTTTGTCGAAACAATTCCCGGCGGACCTGCACCACCAACTGGGTTTTCTGCTGTTCCTGATCTTGGAGGTATTCCACCTGGCATCATTCCAGGATTTCCCATTCCCGGCATCAAACCAGGAGATTGCGTATTGCCAGTTCCAGTGTTTAATGATTTTCCCATTTCAAATAGTACTTTGACTGCTAAAAATTCCAGTGCAGAATATGCAACAGTATAATCACCTAACTTTTGAAAGAATTCTTTGTCACTTAGTTGACCTTTCTTGTACATGTTGTTTGTATCTAGAAAGGACTCATAGTATCCCTGAGATTCATCAAACAAACTTTCCAGTTTTTTAAATAACATGCCTAATGTATCTACTTCACCAAATGACATGTTGGATCTTAATTTTTGGAATATTAATTACTTTAGGATAGGTCGAGCTAATTTTACCTGTGATTTTGGAAACAATCATTACAATAGACAGGTCTGTCTTCTTTTGGTTTGAATGGGATCTGGCAATCTTTTCCACAGTCGCCACATTTTGCATCAAACATTTCGCGTGGTCTGTCATCTCTTCTACCAAATCTTGAGCCTCGATTGAAACTTCCTGAACGGTCACCAAACCTGCCACCGCTTTTTGGTGCAGATCTATGATTTTGGAAACAATCATTACAATAGACAGGTCTGTCTTCTTTTGGTTTGAATGGGATCTTGCAATCTTTTCCACAGTCACCACACTTTGCATCAAACATCTCTCTTTCTCGCTCATATGACATATCTATCAAAGTTTGGTCAATTTGTTCGGTAATTAAACCATTGGAACTGCTGTTTTAGCAAAATAAAAAGAAGAAAAACGTATTTTTGGAACTTAGGCCAATGCCCTATCAATCATACTTTTGTATGATTCTTTGGAGGCGGCTCCTACCTGCTGGCTAACTATTTCGCCTTTGTTAAGAATGATCAGGGTTGGAATACTAAAGACGTTGTATTTTGATGCCAATTCATTTGCCTCATCAACATTAACTTTGACAAATTTTACCTTGCCATCATAGTCATTTGCCAGTTCTTCGACTACAGGACCTACCATCCTACATGGACCACACCATTCGGCCCAAAAGTCCACAAATACAGGAATATCCGAGTTTATCACATCGATTTCCCAAGACTTTGTATCTGAAATTTGCGTAATTCCCATTGTACTGGTGTTTTGTTAATCGTACCTAAAAATGTTCACCAGAATTAACAAAAGGATGACCCCTCACATCAGTTTGATAATGTTCCTAGATTCCCAGCCTCCCCAATCTCTGCCATCTTGGCATACAATCATCAACGTACCAAATATTTCCATTCTGCCAAAAGTGACAAGCCTCTGGTGTTCTTGTGGTTATGACCCTACCACCACCTATTGATCCGTTGAATGGATCTAGGATATTTTATTCAATTTGAGCACGTGGGGGAAGGAGGGGATTGAGTAAATAATAACAATGAACCGAGCAGTTAAATGACGTTTTGATAAAACTCAGACATGAGTTCAGAGTTTAGACTTAAAAAATTAAGAGGTTCTGGAGGTTATGTTATGGCCAATGTTTCTGATAAACAACAAATGAAAGGGAATCTGGGTGGTCCTGATCTGTTTTTGGCGTCAATAGGCAGACTAGATACGGAAAAAATTTCTAAACATTTTTGCAATACGTGTGAAAAAGAATTCAAAGGTCCTCCAAAATTGGATTTTGAGAATCCTAATGAGGAAATTGCAGAAAATCTGATTCTTGCTGAAAAGGGACAATACATATGCAATTCATGTAATTCAACAATTGCAGAATACAGAGAATTCAAAAAACAAGATGAGGCAAAAGAGATTGGAAGTGCAAAACCTGAACAACCTGCAACAGAAAGCACGCCACAGCGAGTTGTAGAACCTGCACAGACTCCGCAAGAACCCAAACCAACCCCGCAAGAACCTGCACAGACTCCGCAAGAAACAACTACACAGCCAGGTCCGGCAACCTCGATAGACTCCCTTGAAGGAAGACCCATAATTGATGAAAATGCAAACAAGATCGGGGTTGCAAAACAAGTAGGAATCGATTCTACACAATCAATGGTTCTAGTTATTACTAAAAATGATGGAACCGAAGGCAGTATTCCATGGAATAATATCAAAAAAATTGGAGAAATGATTTTGTTAGGAATTCCAGAAACTGCCAGTCAACCAGGTAAATGTTCTAACTGTGGATTTGGAAATAAAGATGGTTCTAAATTCTGTGAAGAGTGTGGAACAAAGCTCTAATAGATAACAGATTTAATCAGTGAATATAGGTGTGAATAATTGGCAAAAGGATTAATCTCAAAAAAAGTCATCAAGGATGTCCTCATAGTTGGTATGGGGGTTTTGGTAATTTGGTTGGGATTATATGCGGCATTTGGAACACAAAATCCGTTTTATGTTGTTGCCAGTGGAAGCATGATTCCCGCTCTGGAGGTTTATGACGTCATTATAGTTCAGGGGCATGAATCCTTTGAGAATATCGACATCGGAGATATTATTGTATTTAATCGACCTTCAGATCATGACAGGGTAATCGTACATAGGGTGGTTTCAATAATTAATGATGATCCAAAAGAGATTAGAACGCAAGGGGATGCAAATCCAGGATCAATTCCCGGCACAGACTTTCCAATTACAGAAGAGGAATACATAGGAAAAGTAGTATATACACTTCCACAAGTGGGATATGTTACACAGCTGATAAAACCGCCCATAAACTACATCATAATCGTAATTGTCATAGGAATCATGATTGTAAAACACATGTCAAATAATAAAAAAGAAAATGAACTCACATTACCAGATTCATCGGAGACAGACAGGGAGGATTCTGATCAACTGCCAGGCATTGAGAAGATGGAAAAGGACTCGGAATACTCTGAGCACGTGGAGAGCTCAAAAGTTGTCAAAGAGGAAAAAACAGACTTGGATGAAGCACCAAAACCCGATGAGGCTGCTGCCCCTGAGGAAGAAAAGAAGAAATAATTCCGTCAAAATTCAAGCCTCCGGCATCGCCGCCCCCTTTTACCAGCTAAAATCTTCAAAGAACTGCTAGCTGGAAAAACTACAAAGATGCTTGGAATCTTGCAAATAATTAGAATGAATCATTTATTCAACATAATGATGATGAGTTAGATTTTCATAAAATCTGACGGACTTTATATTTACAAATTCAAGCATCCCATATCTTGATAATTCCCTTCCAAATCCACTGTGTTTTATTCCTCCAAATGGTATTCGCGGATCAGATAAAACCACATTATTTACACTAACAATGCCTGATTCTATTCTTCTTGACATCTTGTCTGCCTTTGCAAGATCTCTTGTCCATATGCTAGCTCCTAATCCAAACTCAATATCGTTTGCTAGCCTGACTGCCTCCCTTTCATCCTCAACTACGGTGATTGGTGCGACAGGACCAAAAGTTTCCTCACTTGCAATTCTCATGTCGGGCTTGACATTGGTAAGAATAGTGGGTTGATAAAAATAGCCGTCTCCATCAATTTTTGAACCGCCCAAAAGAATTTCAGCCCCTTTTTGTTTTGCATCTTCGACTATTCCTGAAATTGTTTCAAGACCCTCCCTACTAGCCAGGGGACCGATATCCGTCTCCATTGATGTAGGATCTCCAACTTTTAACTGAGATGTTTTTTTGATGAATTGTTCAATAAAATCCTCGGCGATGTTTTTTCCAACAAAGAACCTCTTTGAAGCTACACAACTTTGACCGCAGTTGATGAACCTGCCTTTGACGGCGCCGTCTGCTGCCTTTTCAATAATTGCATCATCTAATACTATAAAGGGATCACTGCCTCCTAATTCTAAAACACATTTTTTCAAATTCATTGCGGCTCTTTGACCCACCTTTGCACCCGCATTAGTACTTCCGGTAAACGTAACTGCGTTTATTTTTGAATCAATTAGATGATTGGCAGACTCTACACTTCCAACCACGGTTTGAAATACGCCATCAGGCACTTCTGATTCTACAAACGCTTTTTCAATTTCTATTCCTGACTGCATGGTTATTCTGGATGGTTTCATGACTATGACATTGCCTGCCATCAAACATGGTGCGGCAAATCTTAATGATTGCCAGAAAGGAAAATTCCAGGGCATGATAGAGCCAATAACTCCTAGCGGTTCAAAGGTAAGGAAGCTTTTTCTTGCATCCGTGTTTAATACTTCATCAGAAAGATAGCTATCCCCATGATCCGCATAAAATTCCATGACCCAGGCACATTTTTCAATCTCACCAATTGATTCTTTGAGTACTTTTCCCATTTCGGAGGTTGCAATTTTTGCAAGACGTGTTTTGTTCTTTCTTAGATATTCCACTAGATTGTAAATGTAACTCTTACGCTGTTCATAATCTTTTTTCCATTCGGGAAATGCCCTTTTTGCTTTATTTACTAATTGGAATACCTGATCTTTATCCATCGTCGTATAATGCGCTAGTTCCACTCCGGTTGAGGGATTCACTGTAGTTATTTGACCCAAGGCTTATTCCCACCAACTAGGCTAAAAATAGATTACTAAAATTAAGATTATAATACGGAATCTTTTGTTTTGAATATACGCTTAAAATAGTCCGAAGGTTCTGATGGCTCTTCAATATCATTTGTAATGCCTGCCAGTTTTTTTGCCAGATTCTTTTTGTAGCCTACTTGCATCTGTCTTTGAATCTGAATTCTTTGGGCTTGGGGTGAGCCTGCCCCGTGCATGGATTCTGTAAGATAGCCTACTGCATTTCTGCCAAGTGTCATATTTTCAATCAATCTTAATATCCGCATTCTATTTTCAACATCGACGCCTTTTCTTCCTTTAAGGAATTTTTTGAGTAGTGGACCTGCCTCCGGATGTCTAAAGTCTTTTTCAGATGGAAGGGTTACTACTAGTCCCCCTGCAATGTCTTGTGCAAGCCTGGCAATCTCATATGGCATCCTAGTAACATTATGTTTGCAGACCTGTGCTAGCATGTCCTCGTTCAAATATACACCGGATTTCATTTTATGTCCTTGATATGAGGATGCAATTCCCGCTGCAAATATTGTCTCATTAAGATGAGTCATCTCTATAATCTTGTCCTTGATGTGCGATACTTTGGGCACTCCATTATAATCTGCAATTGTTGCCGCAGCTCCAATCAATACATCACCAAGCCCTGTCTTGCATACATAACTACGTCTGTGATAACAGGTAAATCTCTCTATAAGCATGGATGCAAATTCATATTCCCCGTGCATGAAAACCTTGTCCCATGGAATAAACACCCTATCCAAAATCATCAATGCTTCTTGTCCGCCATATTTTGCATTGCCATCATCGATGTCCCCCTCTTCCATACTCCTAGTGTCACATGATTGTCTGCCGTAGATGTAAGTGACTCCTTTTGCATCGGCCGGAATGGCGCCAACAACTGCCCAACCTTTGTCATTTTCAGTCAATCGTACTGTCGGCATCAGGATTATCCAGTGTGAGTTGATACATCCGGTTTGATGTGCCTTGGCACCGGACACATAGATCCCTTTTTCATCCTCTTCTACTATTCTTGTAAACAAATCAGGATCATCTTGCTCTGCTGGTCCTTTGCTTCTATCGCCCTTGGGATCAGTCATTGCGCCACCAATGACGAGGTTTTCTTGCTGCACCATCTTTACAAATTCCAAGAATCGTTTATGATAGTCGGTTCCATGTTTTTCATCTATTTCAAATGTTGTAGAGTGCAGGGAATTCAACGCGTCCATTCCAACACATCTTTGGAAACATGTTCCGGTGTTTTGTCCCAGCGTTCTCTGCATTTTATTTTGTAAAACTAGATCTTCTGCACTTTCGGCAATATGTAAAAATCGGTTAACCCTCAATCCTGTAATTGATGAATCAGCTGATGCAAGTGCCTCATGGCGTACTGCCAGGTCATAGGTTTCTGCAACCGCATTAATGGATGGCCTAATCATTGGATGGTCTACTGGCTCTTTTACCAATTCGCCAAACAGGTAAATTTTGAGATCCCTTCCCCTAAGACTCTCAATATAATCCTCACCCGTTCTAATCGTCTTTAAGACATTGGCCATGTGACAATAATCATAACTCCCATGCTGTATAAATATTCTAAATATGGCGCACTCAGATTCAGGAATAAACTGCGATCAGAGACCTATGCGTACATCTAAAATACGACAGCCTTTGCCCTTTTCCATAACTAGTACCGGATTCATATCCAGTTCTTTGATCTCTCCAAAGTCAGATACCAGCTGAGATAATCTTTGAATGCATTCCGAAAGTTTTGCCGTATCTGATGGTTTTTCACCCCTTACCCCCTGAAGTAGTTTCTGGGTTTTAATTGAGGCAATCATATCATCGGACTCTATATCAGTTACCGGGGCAAGCTTGAATGTAACATCCTTGAGAACCTCCACATAGATTCCCCCCATTCCAAGCATGATTACCGGACCGAATCCTGGCTCGAGTTTTGAGCCGATGATTAACTCCTTGCCGCCTTTTACCATCTCTACAATCAAAACACCTTTGATCTCGGCCTTTTTGTTGTATTTCTTGGCATTTTTGATAATTGTTTTGAATGCATCTCTAATCTCAGAATCATTTGTCAAGTTTACCTTGACACCGCCTGCATCTGATTTGTGAATTATTTGTGGTGATGCAATCTTCATTACGACCGGATATCCGATCTTCCTTGCAATTTTTACAGATTCTGCCTCGTTTTTTGCAAGTGCACTTGATGGAAGCGGCAGACCGTATGCCTTGAGAACTTCCTGTCCTTCCTCCTCTAGAAGATTTGACCTCTTCTCCTTTTTTGCCTTTTCAAAGATTTGCTCTGCCCTTGCCTTGTTTACTTTGAATTTTGTAATCTTTCCAGTTGGAGCCTTGATCCAATTGGAAAATCTGATCATTGCTGCAAGAGTTCTAATCGCACCTTCTGCATATGTGTAGTACGGAACGTTTCCTTCAGCTAAAATTTCCCGATTAGTTATTCCCTCATCTAGTCCCATCAAACTTGCAAGCATTGTTTTTTTGTACTTTTTTGACATTTCAACGATGACTTCTGCCAGCTTGTCATAATCTAGTGTTCCGGAGGGAGTACACATCGAGATAACAGAGCCGACCTTTGGATGTTTGAGTACACGATCTAAGACATTGTGGAATCTGTTAAAATCCGCATCACCTACAATGTCAACAGGGTTTCGGGAGCTTCCCCATGGCGGAATTACCTCATCAATTTTTTTTCTGATGCTTGTGATGTCTGCCATCTTGATTTTGGCTTTGGAGCATGCATCAGTTGAGATAATGGCAGGACCCCCCGCATTTGAGACGATTACAAGATCGCCAACAGACGGAAGCGGCTGTTTTGAAAATGCCGTTGCATAATCAAAGAGTTCCTCCATGGTGTCAACTCTGATTGCACCTGACTGTTTTAGTAAGGCCTCATAGATCTCATCTGAGCCCATCAAAGCTCCGGTATGCGACATTGCAGCTTTTGCACCTTCAGGACTGCGTCCTGACTTTAGAACAAGAACCGGCTTTCTGAGTTTCTTGGTAATATTTTTACATACCTTGAGAAATTCCTGGCCATTACCCATGTCTTCGAGATACATTACAATAACTTCCGTTTGTTTATGATTTGCAAGAATCCGCAGAACATCAACCTCACTCATCACTGCCTTGTTTCCAAGACTTACTACTGCAGAGAAACCTATTCCCTGGGCACTGGCATCCTCAACTAGTGCGGCACATATTGCACCACTCTGAGATAAAAGTGCGATTTTTCCGGATTTTGGCGTAATTTTAAGAAATGTGGAATTCATCATCGTCTTTGGATCAAGATTCATGACGCCAAGACAATTTGGCCCGATAACCTGGATTTTGTATTTTTCTGCTATATCCTTGAGCTGTTGTTCGCGTTTTGCACCCTCCTCATCTACCTCCTTAAATCCTGCAGTAATGATAATGACGCCTTTGATTTTCTTCCTTCCACATTCTTCTAACACTGATGCGACTAGTACGTTTTTGATAACAATAACTGCAAGGTCGATTGATTTTGGAACATCCAAGACACTCTTGTATGCCTTTTTGTAAAAGACCGTATCCCTTGACGGACTAATTGGATAGACGGTTCCCTTAAAACCGTTCATAATATTTGATGTAATGGTGGCGCCGACACTTCCACGCTTGTCAGATGCGCCAATGACTGCAATTGATTTTGGTGATAAAACGACAGATTCTGTCATACAGGTTGATTCTGGGGATTTTGTATAATAAAGTTATTCATAGAAATTCCTGATCTATGATTTTAGCTTCCTAGCATCTTTCCTGCGAGATTTTCATTTCTGGGAATCCATACAATTGTGAGATTAGAAAATTTTCCCACAAGACGCCATGCCTCCCGTGCCAGTTCCCGGAGCCGTTCATTGTTAATCGCAAATTCATGGTTTAGCTGGTTGACAGTATTTTTAGAATCGCTATAAATCGTGATTTCCTCTTTTGAACCGACATGCTTGTTTAATGCAGAAATTATTGCCAGGTATTCTGCTTGATTGTTGGTTATATCCGATTTCTTCTCATAAAATGACTCCCCCGTCTCTTTTACAAAGAATCCATAACCGCTGTTACTTCCTCCGGACCCATCAACATAAACGCTAATTCCCATCTTTATACAACCTTGTTATCTTTACACTTAGATTTAGTACCACCATGTAAATAATTATGGATATAATCTGTGATACGATTGATGCCATATATGGTTCGTAGCTTATTGTCAGAAAATAGTACTGTAAACCCCATCTGACAGCGCTATAAACGACTTCGGCAATTCCAAGCGAGGCAATCAATTTTTTTAGATCGTGCTTTAGTTTTTGGGTATCCGTGCCGCCGGATTCCGTATGGTATTTCTTTCTGTTATCAAGATAAAATAAGAAACTAAAGACTGAAAGATAAACTGCATAATCTGCAACTGTGGTATAAGTCGTATTCAGGTAATCTTCCTGTCCAGAAAGTGACTGGGCAATTACTGCAGAAACGATAATTGATGCTGTGATTGCGATTAGAACGTTTTTGTTTAGTTTAAAATACTCCTCTAACATGTTTTTGATAATTTTCTGTTACAATTAAACTAAGATTAATCATTCTGTGTCATCTTTGGGATTCTGGGTTTTAACATATTAAAGAACATGTGGCAGGGTGGCATTGATTCCCCGGTTCCATGTGACGCTACCACAATATCCATCAATGCTAAGTTATCTCCCGAAAATTATTTATGATTAAAATTAAAAACGTCTCTTAATCCAACGTCTTTTGGGGTTTTTCCAGGATAGCAATGTCCAAGAAATGAATCAAAGATATTACCTGGCAAGTATGGATTATAAATTCAACGTAAACAGGCAAGGACGGTTTGCAAGTGACGTATTTGCCGCCGACTATCAGACTCGTATTAATGTCCTGAACACACATCATAGATCTTTTCTAGGTACGGAATTTTTTTTGGATTACTTCCAGTCCGATACGGGGCATTAATCCAAGGTGATCTTGAGAAATATGATCAATCCTGCAAGTTCGGCAATTCCCACTCCTAACATGTATGGGAATATGTCGTGTGAGAAAATCTCCTCGATTGAAAAATATGCCATAGCGCCAATTACGTTGTGCAAAAACAGCATTGCTGCAACAACAATCATGCCTAGCGGAAGCTGCGCCCTAGTATTGCCATACATCTTTCCAAACATGCATATTAGAATTCCAAGTATGCCCATGTTTGCAACTGAAACGATGGACAAAATTAACGAAGTCGGCTCCATTTAGTGAAAAATAACGCCTGAGCATTTATTTACTTTTATCCAATTTTTCCTTCAATCTCTTCAAACGTCTCCATACTGACTTCAAGAAAGGGAGATATGAAGTAGGCTATGCCATACTTTTCCCCGACCTTGGTTATCATGTTGTTTTTTTCAAGTACTCTAATGTGATGCTGAACGGCCTTGTAATCTAGTCCTAATTCATTTGCTAACTGATTGGTGTTTAGTGGACTTCCCTTTAATTTTGAGATGATTTTTAACCGATTTGGCCCCCCTCGTGAGCCTGCAAACACAAACCAAAGCAGTTTTTTTGTATCGGGATCATCTGCCATGAGTAATGAAAAAACCTTCATCATACTACTAAAAGGTATTTTGGGATTGAATCAAAATAGAAAGTATAAAAAACACTGCAGGCAAATTTCTTTGAAATAGAACATGTTAAATTATGACTCACCCCTGTATAGGCCTCCATCTGAAGCAAGATCACTGATCTTTCAGGTCACACTGGGCTGTTCATTTAACGAATGTTCTTTTTGTGATATGTATAGATCAAAAGAATATTCTGAAAGATCATGGGATGAAATAAAAGCCGAGATTGATATGATGGCAAATTATTTGCCTGATACCAGAAGGGTATTTCTTGCAGACGGTGATGCATTAAATCTTGATTCAGAATACATGATAAAAATTGTAAAATACATCAAAGAAAAATTTGCAAGGATTGAAAGAATTTCTTGTTATGCAATGCCCATGAACATTCTACAAAAAACACCGGAGGAATTAAAGAAGATGAATGAAGCGGGTTTGGATATGTTTTATCTGGGAATTGAAAGTGGTTCGGACATCGTTCTAAAAAAAGTAACCAAGGGAGCAATTGCAAAGACAATCATCAAATCAGTCAACAAGGCAAAACAGGCAGGTTATCTCATGTCATGTATGGTAATTCTGGGACTTGGAGGCAGAAGATATTCCAAGGAACACATCACAGGAACGGCAAAAGTAATTAGTGCATGTTCGCCGCAATACGTGGGAGCTTTGACTCTTTATTTGGAAAACGGAATAAAACAGGAATTTCTCGACAAATATGAAGGCCAATTCGTTAAAATTGATGATGAAGAGTCATTAGATGAACTCTCCGGTCTGATTAATCAGATAGAAACCAAAGATGAGATTGTATTTAGAGCAAATCATGGTTCAAACGCGTACACGATCAAAGGTACATTTCCACAAGACAAACAGGCGATGTTAGATAAGATAGAATGGATGAGACAACATCCGGAAACCATCCGTCCCCAGGGACTACGAGGATTCTAAATCAGAGCATTCTGATTCAAATATACTACTTTGAAGATCTTAACTGTATAGTCCCCCTCAAAGACTTTAGATGCGTGCATATTATTGGAGCTTGTTGCCTGGAATTTGTACTCGTAGATGCCGTCTGCATCCGTGCTAGTCTGTGCAAAATGTACTGCGTCGTTATTTTTGAAAATTTGTATAATTACGGGATAGCCCTCGACATGATTTGCAACTGTTCCTTCAACAAATCCCCAAGGTAACGTGTTTGTTTGGGAGGCATGAAAGAGAACAGTTGATTTTTCAATCCCCATCGTTTCATTTATCGGAATGATTTGAGTTTGTGATTCATGAGCATGGCGGTCAATCATAATTTGACCTATGTGTGGATGAGCAAACACGGGATCTAAAGAAAATGACAAGATAACTGCTAATGTTAGAATCCCTGAAAATAAGACAAGTTTGTTCATATCAAAAATTAGGTCGGTGGTAATTTAAAAATTTATCACTAGTCCCTCCAAAACGTCCCAGATACGGCAAAAATGACGTGAAAATCAAGCCAGACTCGCAGCTGGAGCACTTGATTGTGCCTCCTCAAGGGCACGTTTGGGGAACTAGAGATTCTCAATTATCGGTTCAAGATTTTCAGGCAATTCCGGTAATTCGGTGTGACTTTCATTGTTTTGAAGAATTTCAGGTCCTATGCGCCTGACTCTCTGGGTTCCAATCAACGTATCAATATTTTGCTGAATATCCTTTTCTGATAAGACGGCCTTTAATTTTTCAATAACGGTTTCTTCATTTTCATATTTCTGAATTCCGTATTGAACAAGAATGGTTTTTTCATCCGGGGAGAATTCTGTCATAGTTATGTTGTGAATCTCAGGCTAATAATCGTTGATTGACAAATGATAGTTAAAATATGATGAGATACAAATATGCTATACTTGCAGAGCAAATTACAGTTAATTTCAGACGTATTGAGCATGAAAAGATATGCCACAATTGCAATAATCAGCGGGGTGGGATTGGGAATAATATATTATTTTTTGACAATGTCGATGCTTCCTATCCACTTTGATCATATAATCGAGGTTTATTCATCTTATGTTGCCGCATCAATAGCATTAACCCTGGGAATTTCGGCCCTGGCTGGAATCAATTTTGCGTTAATGGCGTTTAAGATAAAGCGAATGAAAATGATGAATTCGGTAAAATCAAACTCTTCGGCGGTGCTGGGGGGAGCCTTTGCGGCATTTACTCCTGGATGTCCTGCATGCACTGCCCCTTTGGCAGTAATTTTGGGTGCGGCTGGTGGATTGTCATTATTTCCAATGCTGGGATTGGAATTAAAGTTCATTTCGGCAGGTGTTTTAATTTTCTCCATATACTGGATTACACGAGGACTGCAAAGTAAAAGTTGCTGTAAAATATGATAAATAATTTGGGGCAGTCTACATAATAGTTCTTGTGCTCCGGAGAGACTTTGGTGCTCAGTTGACTAATCCTCATTTTTTCAATTCCTAGAGTCTTTTCCACATTACAAAACTTATGAAAGCTGCCAAACCAGCTAGGGCAAAAATAACTATTAATTCATGCATTAGGATGACCACCTTTATGAATACAAGTCATCATTGTGCTAATCTTGGAGTGTAGAGTATTTAATCTAGCCGTGGTGCGTTTTTCTTCCAGAATTTTTTATAATACCCAGTTCATCAAAACTCGGATTTTTATCCTCAATCTCATTTTCCATACCAGCTAGATGTGTTGTTGGTAAAAAAAACTTTAATCATTGATATCGTTATGATAAAAAAATAATGGGATATCGTGGTGTTCCAACCACCTTCTGCCGTTGTTATATGATAGACTGCGCCCACCGGTGTGGCAGTTAGACTGGGTCATCATGTTTAACTTCTTTGAGCTTTACAGATACCTTGGTGAGCGGCTTTTCTAATTTGTCGGGAATTACAATTAACAATCCGCTGTCTTGTCCCACATTAGTACAAGTTCCGCTAAAACTAGTATAACCTAATCCGGAGCATTCCTCGCCGGCGTAATATTCAAATCCCTCATCAGTAAGAAAATTTAATCTTTCTTGAATTGACGGGACAAAATACACGTCAAATCCTATATTTTTATCGTTAATTCTTATGCCGTATTCAAACGATGTCATATCTTTGGATGTGCATAATGGGATGAACTGGAGAAAAACCGGAGAATCTGATCGTGAAGGACTCTCAGTACCTGGAATTTTGACAAACAATGCAGAATCGTATTCAGAACCCAGCTGCCTTCCTGACCAGTAATCCATCTTGGAATTTAATACATCCAACCCATATCTGATATAATGAATCCACTGGTAGTCACAATCTAGATAGTCATACTGAACTTCAACGTATGATTTGTCTCCCAGATACTGCAGGTTGTTGATTCTGTTGTTGGCACCGCCAAAGGATTCTGTATGCGGTAAAGAGTTATCATTCTTCCAAAAAACAGACACATCAAAAATGATATTGGAGGGGTAGCTATTCCACTCTTGCTGCAAATGAATGTAATTGGAGAATTTGTTCAATTGGGTTTTGGCAGTATCTACAGATTTGAGAAATGATGAGTTTTTTTTAGATTTGTATGCTGATGCATCATATGTCGAATCAATCATGACGAAAACTGATACAACAAGAATTGATGCAAGAATCGGCCCATATGGAATGTTTTTCATTCTCCTTCCTGGTACAGCATATGATATTCAAATGATAGCCCAAATTAATATTTAAAATGTTCAGAAAATATTTGTCATCTAAATGTTCACTCAACCATGGATTGATAACCGTCTCAGATTTTGAAGGCAGGTCCGTCTGTTAAGCAATCAGTTAGTGATAAGGGGCAAATTAGTCGAGGATCAGCAACCTGGCCGTTATTTTATGAATAGAAACGACAGACAATCGTAAAAAAAGGAGTGGTTCCTGTTATTTTATGATTGATCCGATCTATGTTCCAGTAAATGTAACTTGTAAATGCAGTTGTGAAACCGGCTGTAATTACAGGATGAGGGTTAATTTAATTTGGTAATATCACGAGGAAAGAAAAGATCTATAAACCAATCAAGACTCACTCTAATCCGTTTCTCCATTACCGGAAGGGTTGACAAATAGTATTGCTTCCATACAAACCAGGCTGCAAATCCGGTTAGATTAATTCCAAACATCCTTGCAACCCCATCACGTTTTCCAATTTTTGCCATAGATCCCTTTGATGAATAATCAAAGATTGAAAATTTGTTACTCTGAGAAAGTGATGATATTAAATTTTTTGATGCAGTATTTGCCTCCCTTATTGCATGCTGGGCAGTCGGAGGATATGGCTTGTTTTTAGAATCTAAAATGCATGCGCAATCCCCTAATGCAAATACATTCGTATGTTTTGGTAATCGTAGATATTTGTCAACTACCAGCCTGCCGGATTTATCATGCTCGCTATCTAGTGATTGCACAAAATCCTGGGATTCATTTCCACCGGCCCATACCAGCATGGAATAGTGTAATGAACTATCATCACTGAGAAATATTTGTGAAACATCGGCATTAGTCACCTTGGTATTGTAAATTATATTTACGCCGGATTTCTCCAAGGATTTTGCAGCGTATCCTCCCAGAGATCCAATTTCAGGTAGGATATGATCCCTTGCGGCAATCAGGTTTACTTGAATGGAATCAGGTTCAATGTTTCTGTAATATTTCTCAGCTGATTCTCGGATAAACTCGTTTATCTCTCCTGCAGTCTCTACTCCGGAAAATCCGCCACCGACTATGACAAATGATAAAAGCTGAGGCTGTTCTGAGATCTCTTGCTGATCGGCCAACTCTAACTGTCTAATAATCTGATTTCGGATGATACTGGCATCCTCTAGGGTCTTTATTGTGACGGAATATTTCTTTAAATTTTCATTCCCAAAAAATCCGGTCTTGGTTCCAGCAGCAATTACCAGATAATCATATTCTAGCCTCATTTCCCCGGTTGCCGTATTACTGTATACAATTTTTTTTTCCAAGTCAATATTGGTTACTTTTGCTTGATAAAACCTGGCTCTTTTACAGAAATTTCTAATTGGCGTGGCAATATGGCGCGGCTCAATGGTTCCAGTGGAAAGCTCCGGCAACATTGGAGTGTGAAGAAAGAAATTGTTCTCCGAAACAATAGAGATACTAACATTCACATCATCTTGAAACTGCTTTTGGATCTTATCTAGTACTCCAACGCCTGCATATCCGCCTCCAACAATGAGAATTTTCTTCATCGAAGGTGATGGATTCTCATGTACGTGTTTCTGGTGATGTTTCCATGTTTGAAGTTTTGAAAATTCAATGTTACACGTCCTGCATAAATAATTGGCTCCAATCTTACGTGTAAAAAGCGATGAAATTATTCCCAATGTGAGACCCCAAATGATATGCATCATCAACGAATTGAACATTTGAGTGACAAAACCACGTTCAACTTCCTCGAGTGCTTCAGCATAGGATATCTGTGGGTTGATCTCCGACAATATTTCTGCGGTATTTGGACCTAGCAGTAACTGAGATACCGGAATTGCAAAAACAACAAAGACCACAATTCCGGCAATCATTCCATAAACAAGCCCCGCAGTAATCTTTGAAAGATTAAATTTGATTACCTTGTGTAACAAAACACCGGTGATAATTCCGATTGTTGTTGCAACAAAAATATGCAGTAAAAACCCTACAATAGGTTCGGTGGAATTTACAACCTGGGCAGATACCAGTAAAGTTACAAGATATGATGAATCGCCAACCAAATCCAAAAATATTCTTGGTAAATGCATTGTAAATGCGCCAATAACTGAGCCTATGGCTACAAAAAACACTTCTTTTTTTAGAGAAAAATTAACCACGGGGTGCAGCTTTGAATTCATAGTCCTCACATTGAAGATTGGACAAGTCATAAAAGAATTTACCAGATATCACCCATTTGGGAGATGAAAACAGACGCAGGATGGTACAATGATTGATTTTATTCGTTTCTTCATAGAAATGCCCTTGAGGCATTATGTCTTATCTCTGGATCTGATGGGCTTGACATAGTTGAGGGATCGTATTGGGGCTGAGTCTGCCCTCCTTTACCCGCCCGTTAAAGTGTTTTATATATTCGGCAATTGTGTTGGCGCAAGCCTTGGGGTTCTTGCGAGACAGGTTGACAAAGCACTCGGCCTGCGACTCTACCGTATCGTCGGGGGTCTTGCATTCTAGTTGCTCATAGATCTCTGCAGGTATCTCTCTTGGGAATTTTACGAGTTTATTGACATAATGTCGCTTTGTATCGTGGTTTTTAATGCCATCGAGGAATTTCTCATAGTGTATGCCTTCATCGTTGATCTTTTCTAGATCGAGGCTGAACATGCCTCCAATATGTGTGTCAGATTTAAACACCTGATGGGGGATGGGCCCACGGGGATTTGAACCCCGGATCTTCGCCGTGTAAGGGCGACGTCATAACCGACCTGGACTATGAGCCCAAAAACCAAGACTGTTAAAATCCATTTAAACTTTAAGAAGCGTGAAAATCTAGAAATTTGGCAAAAAATTACAAAATTCATGAATCTTGATTTTTTTTCCAGTCCGATTGGATTGGGTCATGTAACTAGGGATATTGCAATTGTGAATAATTTTGAAAATATTTCAACAAATTTTGTAACAGGCAATGGAGCTGCAAAAATTCTAAAAAATTTGGATTTTCAAGTACAGAATGTATACAACCCGCCCTCATTTGTCGTTGAAGATGGAACATTAAAGAATTCCGCAAGGTGGCTATGGAATTATTATCAATACTATAAAGACTGTAAGAAAAAATCACAGTCGATTATTCAAAAAGACAATCCAAGTTTGGTAATTAGTGACGAAGATTTTGCATCATTATCTGTTGCACAAAACATGAAAATTCCAAATGTGCTTATCACAGATATCTTAGAAACCAGATTTACCAAAGGAATTGCATCCTTTATTGAAAAAAAGATGAACCAATCAATGCAGAAGATTATTAAAAAATCAGACATTGTGATTCTTCCTGAAAATGGGGAGGATCAAGACAATATCAAAAGAGTAGGACCAATAGTTAGACAAACCAGATTTTCAAGAGAGGAATTGCGAGAAAAATTCTCATTTGAGGGAAAGACAATAGTCATTTCAATCGGGGGAACAGACGCGGGATTATTTCTTATTGAAAAGGCACTAGAATCCATCACAAAAATCAATCAGGATGTGGAAACCGTTCTAGTGTCCGGCCCGGCAGTAAGCAAAAAATTTGAAAATGTCAGAAATCTGGGGTTTGTAGATAATTTACATGAATTAATTTTTGCAGCAGATTTGCTGATATCACTGGCCGGCAAGTCAACCATAGATGAGGCAAATGCCTATGGAACCCCTGCAATATTCATACCCATAAAAGGACATTTTGAGCAAGAAGATAACGCAAAGGAACAGGGCTTTGTTTTTGAGGATATCAAAAAACTTGACGTATTAATTACAGAAAAATTGGAACAGAAAAGAAATCCGGTGAACACAGATGGCGCAGAAATCGCATCAAATATTATCAAAAAATTGGCCAACTGGCGATCAAATGCTTAATAGATAACCTCTGAGTTTTGATAAAGTACCATGACCAAGTTGGTAGTAGCAAAGTTTGGAGGCAGTGCATTAGGTCCGGATGGTGCGGCTATTCCGGAAATCGTTTGCCGCATTAATGACTTGAAAAAGGACTCTAAAATAATTGCAGTCTTCTCGGCACCGCTGACCATCGAAAACGGCAGAAAACGCTCTCTTACTGATGTAATTTTAGAGCAGGGCAGAAATGCAGAAAATGGCACGGCTACATCGCTAGATACTGTAAAAGCAACCTATCAAAAAATCCTGGAACTGGTAAATTCCGATAATAAGGAGGACTGCAAAAACACCATTAATTCACACCTAGAAAAGGCACAAAAAGCACTGGAGAAGGCATCGGCCAACAAAGAGTTTACTGATGAAGTGCGCTCTAGGGCACTGGCGTTTACCGGAGAGCTTTTGATGTCTCATGTAATGAACCACGTTCTGCAAAGTAACGGCATTCAGGCAGCCTCTGTGGAACTTGATGATTGGCCGATAATCACAGATAACAACATAGAGTCAACAAACTTCCTGCTCTCAGAGTCAAGGAAAAAAATGGGCAGAATCTCTGAGCTTGTAGCAGAAAATGAAGTAGTTACCATTGGGGGATTTATTGGAAAGACAGTAGATAACGTCACCACAACATATGAACGCGGGGGGTCAGATAGAACGGCCGCAGATCTGGGAATATTATTTCATAAAACCTATGAAACAAGCATAGATTTTGAGAAGGACAGTGCAGTAGTTTCTGCAGATCCAAAAATTGTAGAGTCTGGATTAACCGAAGTTGTTCAGTTGTCCCACAACGAAGCTAGATTGGCAGGAATGTTTGGAATGAAGATTTTAGATCCCATCGCAATAAAGGAGATCGTGGAAAACGGGGTGGACATGCCAATTACCGTTACTAATATGAAAAATCCAGAAAAAATA
This sequence comes from Candidatus Nitrosopumilus sp., assembly GCA_965218785.1. GTDB lineage: Archaea > Thermoproteota > Nitrososphaeria > Nitrososphaerales > Nitrosopumilaceae > Nitrosopumilus. The sequence goes on along the minus strand of OZ244650.1, from coordinate 1,690,230 downwards.
ACCACGATAAAGCGGACACTAGATGTGCAGAAAGGTCATCCCATTAAGATAGTTACGGGAAAGGAAAACTGTGCAATTTTTAGAATCGAGACAAGCTGTATTCAGAAATTATTAACATCGTTAGAAAAAGACAAGCGCTACAGTGAATTTATAATTTTATCGCCCTTTACAAAAGACGGGATCGAATTTTCAAGAATACTGTTCCTGGATGGGGATTATGTGAAAAGAAATGAAAAATATTTGTTGGGGTTTGATTCACTTGCTACAATTACATACAACAGGGGAGTCATTACGCTAATTGGTGATGAAATGTGGCGAGTTCAACAGGTAGCCTCAAGAACTAGTGCAAAGATTGGTGAATCGGGATTAAACATCCTAAACATGGATGCACAGGAAGAAACATCACGAATAATTATTGTTGTCAAAGATTCAGGTGACAACATAAGAAAGGCAATCAAGGCGATACATCAAGAAATTTCTGAAATTAATTTTGTAAAGTAAAAGAGTGGCGTTACGGGTTTTCACCTGTAAACGCCATCATGGGTTTGTTCTTGGACCATTATCTAGACTTAGTCCGGCGTTACCCAAAACACGCGATATCATATCTTATAATTTCTAGTATTTAGACTTGATCTATATAGTTAGGCTCACATACGCTCAGCTGCATACCAAAGAACCACCCCGATTCCAAGTAGTGCGTACCACTTGAAATTCTTCTTGTTCATGAAAATACCTGCCGAGGCCGATTCGTCTTTGTACGTGGTTAATCGAATCCTTCTCATCTCAAATGCCTGACCGACTAGACCCACCACAAGAAGAATGATTGCAGCAAAACCCAGGATCCATTCCATGGTATAACCTGCAGTTTGTCTGATATGTAGCTTGCACATTGGAGGATAATTCTTTAAATTAGCAGGGTTTTTTCTCTCACCTATGAAAGAAACCGGCAAAATATGGATGAATGGAAGACTAGTACCATTCAAAGATGCCAAAATACATGTGTTAACCCATGCATTACATTATTCCACATCAATCTTTGAGGGAATCCGATGTTACAACACGCCAAACGGTTCGGCAATATTCAGACTGCCAGAACACATTGACAGATTTTTCAAGTCTGCAAAATTATATTCGATGAAGATGCAATTCTCAAAAAAGGTGATTTCAGATGCGATAATAAAAACGGTAAAGGCCAGTGGACACAAAGAGTGCTACATTAGACCGCTGGCATACTACGGTTATGGAACAATGGGACTGACCCCCACCCAAAACAAGGTAGATGTTTCAATCTCCTGCTGGGAATGGAGGATGGGCGAATCAAAGGCGGGAAAATTCTCCGGAGCAAAATGCAAAGTGTCAAGCTGGGTAAAAATTGATTCAAGATCTCAACCGATGCAGGCAAAAGCTGCGGCAAACTACTCAAATGCGGCACTTGCAAGAATGGAGGCATTAGAAAACGGATACGATGAGGCAATCCTGCTAAATTCACAAGGAAAAATTGCAGAAGGAAGCGCCGAAAACATCTTTATTGTAAAAGACGACATTATTCAAACACCGCCGCTTTCTGCAGGAGGACTAGACGGAATTACAAGAGACAGTGTTATTCAGATTGTTGAGGAAAACGGCGGATTTGTAATCGAGCGCGATCTAGAAAGAGATGATCTTTATACAGCTGATGAAATCTTCATGACTGGTACTGCCGCCGAGGTAAAATCTGTAACGCAGATAGACAAAATGAAAATTGGAAGCGGCAAGATGGGTCATATCACAAAGGCGTTGCAAAAATCATTTTCTGATGCGGCAATGAGTAAAGACGAAAGATTCCTGCCTTGGTTGACATTTATCTAATCTTCAAGTTTTTTACCCACAAAAGGAAATAAAGATTATGGAATCATGTGCGGCAGGCGATATCCCGGAAATTTGCTGGTTTTGCAGAAAAGGACGCCACAAGGAATGCATGGGGGAGATCCCGATACAGGGAAGATCAGACGGGCCACATGATTGTACGTTTGATACGAAACTTGTTCCCTGCAAATGCCCGCACAACAATTAACATCAAATACGGCCATGTCTTAAAAATTCCATGAGATACAATAAGGAATTTTGGGACAAATATGCCGATGAGAATGAACCCAGATATAACGAAGAATTTGCAAAATTTACAAGAGATTTGGCTACTTCACTGCGTTGTACCAGCGTTTTAGAAATTGGATGTGGAACCGGAATTGATTTAAGATTATTTCCAGACACGTTTCAAATTCATGGAGTTGATCTTAATGATCATGCATTGGAGATAGCAAGACAAAAACTCCCGATTGCAGATTTTAGAAACGAGACTATTACACAACTGCCATTTGAGGATTCATCAATAGATTTTGTATTCACTCACGGGCTGATGAATTATTTGGATGATGATACAGTTGAGAAAGGGGTTGCAGAGATGTACCGGGTGGCTGGAAAATATGTCATGAACTGTGAAAAATTTGAAGAGGCAGAAGGACAGATCGACGAATATCAAAAATTTCGTAACATGCAAAATAAATGGTTAAACTACAAGATACGGGTTGTAAGCAACGTGGATATGCATGAAGATATAGAATCAGACCAGCCTAGATTCACCCTATTAAAAAAACTGTAGATTTTATTTATTTTGGGATTCATGTGGCTTTGCTGATTTTGCCGTAATTATTTTTTAAAAAATACGCGTATTCTGGTAAAGATCGACTGAAATTAGAAAATACGGGAGACAAAAAGAGCTGGAGAAATCATGCCGAATTTCTTGAAAAATAAAAAAAAGGTTTAGAGGAATCTAAACACTATTGGACAATTGACTACAATTCCTGTAGAACCAAACGCACCACCATCAGGACCGGTAATCCAGCCTTGTTCAACTAGACCCAGTATCTGAAATTCTTCGGAGACTCGTGAATCATAGTGGTTTTCTAGTGCCTCGTCAGTCCAGAATCCTAGGTTGACATCCCACAATGGGGAATAGTCAGTTGCAATGGTTGGTATGCCGCCAAGCACATTAAGTGGTGAGCGATGATCTGCAATTGCTGAATTCAGTCCCTGTCTTTGTGGGTTTTCAGTACCCATTGGACCGTTTCCAATCACAAATATCCTCTCAACTGCTGAAAATGCAGAGTCATCACGACCCACTATGATTCCATCAAGTGCGGGCGTATGAGTTGCACCTTCCAGTGTGGCAGCTAATGGATGGTTGCTCTCAGTTGATATGTACAGAACTGGTCTTGCAAAGCTAAAACCGGGCGTTAATTTTATCGTCACAGTTCCATCTTCGGGACATATTGATACTACCTTGTCATGTACAAGGGAGTAGTCAGGTGCATCATCGCATGCAGTTATGGTGTTGGCTGAGCCTGTTGCCACTACTGGTGCGTTGTAGATATGTCCGCCAGCATTGGTGATTTTAACTAGTGGTGTATAGTTTGCATCTCCAACACTTCCGGGCTGAAAGTCAGCTGGTGGAAATGGTGATGCTTCTCCAGGAGTTAAAGAACGTACTGGGCTAAAGTCAACCATGCCACTCTCAAATGAAATGTTTCCTGCATCGTTTATTTTTGCCATTCTAACAGAATTGGCAGTTTCTGAATATGCAAGTTTTGGAGAGTGGTTTATTCCTAATGCTGCTGCATTTGCACCGTCTGTGGTATCAGTTAGGATAAACCATACTGATTCGGTGGTAAACCTGTCAACTTGAACAAATCCCTGATATAATGGAAGGGTTATTGTTCCTGCATCCAAGTCCATCTGGCCTGACTTTAGTAGCTGGTATGGTCCGATCAACTCTTTTTGGACATCAGAAGGTGCTGGTCCAAAGTATGTCAAAGGGATGTCAGCTCCAATTGATGGGGGAGCTGGTGCTACATCATCGTCATCGCCTGTTGCTGCAAAGGCTGGGCTTATTGCTACTGCAATTAAGACAGCTGTCAGCATTGTATACTTTTTTGTCATTGATAGTTTTGATATTAAGTAGTTTAAGTATGTGATCCTTTGTGCCATTATTCAATTTAAGAGATCTATCAGAATCACCGTCAAATTCAGGTGTTGTATCTGTTTATGGGTCAGATCAGACAAAAAAATACCTTTGAAGGCCAGAATCACCGTCAAATTCAGGTTCTAGGTCGTTCTTCATCTAGGAGGTGATGCAGGATTCTGGCATATACAACGGCATACGCCGCATCTGATGACTGGTTAGAACCATTGGAAATCATCTAGGCAGTCTTGCCGCCGTCCTGATGTGATATCATCAGTTATCCAAGACAAAACCAAAATCTTTTTAATTTTTTCGCAATTCTGAAAATGGAACACCGATACATGTCTGTCTTACAGAGGACACGATTTCAAAAATCACGCGTTTTACCGTCTCTGTTTCACATCCTAAAATTCTAATCACTAGTCCAGAATCATTATTCATAACACTGATGCCGCCAGAAATATCCGCATTCTTAGAAATTATAACGCCGATTGTACTGTACAGTTCCACAACTGACTGCTTTTTAGTAACGACATAGATGGAGCCATAAACAGTATTCTTACCTAAGACGCCAAAAGATGACAGTTTTTGTTTTTTTGGCTCAATATTTGAGACGTCCATAAATTTTAAAACATTATCCTGGTTCAAAGCCGCGGTTTTTAAAAAACACACATCATACTCAAAGGATTCACCCATGGCAACACGGCCGGGTGTAATTATCTCAGAATAAACCATGGTTGCAGTATCATGTATGTTCAGATTCACCGTCTGATAAAACCGGGAATTCCTGTAGGGGATTATCTGATCTGGAATCAACTCCAAATAGGAATTTTCATCCAGGTTGACATTGACCATCTGCATGGCGTTATTGGAATCCATGCTGTAAATTCTAGTTGCCCCCTGCGTTGTAATATGGGCCATCGAATCCTTTTTCATGGTTATATCCATCCTGTATCTGTCGCCTTGTAACAATCCGCCAGAGACAGAAACAATGTATACATATGCTAGATCCAGGCAGGCATCATCACAGTATAATGCCCGCTGCACGGAGAGTGGAACTTCAGAAGATGATTTCTCAAGGACGGTCTTGCCATGATCATTTTTGAAGATCAGCAGGAGCATGCCATTTTTTCCAGACTGCCCGACTGCGAGTTGCTTTACATCTGAATTAAAAGATTTGATACAGTCTGGTACATCTGAAGGGATGTAATACTCTACAGGTTTCATTTTCTGCCATCAGGGGACACAACAGACTTGTGGGGCCTGTCAAATAATACATCATGGATTATGTGCTCCACTACATCGGCAATGCCATAATCGGTTTTGCAATTTATGAACAAAAAGGGTTTTTCTCTTACAAGGCTGGCATCATTTTTCATGACATCCAAATCCGCACCAACAAACGGTGCCAGATCAATCTTGTTAATCAGTAAAAGATCGCAGCTTTGAATTCCCAATCCGCCCTTTCTGGGATACTTGTCACCTCCTGCAACATCAATAATGTATAAAAAATAATCAGCCAGAATGGGGCTAAACGTGGTTGTAATGTTGTCCCCCCCGCTTTCTATAATAATCAAATCCAATTCGGGATGATTTTTTTCCAGTTCTTCTATCACGGACAGGTTCATCGAGGGATCCTCCCGTATTGCCGTATGCGGGCAGCCACCAGTGGCAATACCGATGACAAGATTTTCTGGCAGCAACCCCTGATCCGTGGCCAGATTCATTCTCATTCTGTCTGCATCCTCTTTTGAGATTACATCATTGGAAATTATACATACGCGATATCCCTTCTTTGCCAGCAGGGGGACGACTCTCTCAATTAACATGCTCTTGCCAGAACCTACAGGGCCGCCAATACCAATTCTGGGAATTCTCGTCATATATGAAATCTCAATTTTTATGTAATAAACATTTTAGCATCCATGACCTCGTGGGACATTTGATTGATTTCCAATTGGGGGGAGAACTGCCACATGTCTTTAATTGATTTACAACTGTTTTCTTTGACAGTCTGTACAATTAATGGCTTGAGACCGTGAATTATTTTCTGACCGTCAAAATGCTGAATCATACCAAGGCGTAAGGCGGCGCCCACATTACTTGTTACAAAGCCATAAAGAAACATCAGTAGTGCCCTCTCTTTTTTTATGCCCAAGGCATTACAGCAAAGCGAAAAAGAGACGGGATAAACACCTGTAACAACGCCGTCTTGAATGTCGTTATAATAAAGATTCAAAATCTCGTCATCTAGAAATTCTTTTACACATTTTACAAGCTGAATACCGGATCTAAAGGATGCCTCCCTGACTTCCTTGATCATCTTGGTGGCAATACAAATAGAATCCATCTCTTTGATTTTTTTGTAATCTGATAGTTTGGCATATTCACAACTATTTGATATTATCACACAGTCACACGGACCAAGCTGCTGCCGGATATGCACGGAATTAAAAGCGATGAGATCATTTATGGAAAAATTTTTATTTTTTACAAATATGTTCTCCAGACCATTTGAGGTGGCATACAACCCGGTAGGAAAAAACGAATCGGATAACTGCATCATATCCAAGTCCTTGGAAAAATCATCAGTGTTCATGTATCTTTGTCCCAATAAGAGGTTCAAAAACTGATTCCTGGATGGAGAACTCGGCATCATCATCATCAAGAATGCCGGAGAATAATTCCTCAAAGACGCCGAGTTCAGAATCAGCCTGAATTGGAAAATAAATGTGATTACCTACAACTGAGATCGGTCGGTGCCTGTTTCCAATAACATGTCCTATCATGACTAGAACCTCAGTTGCCTGTGATCTGTCGCCTCTTAACTTAACTGCGATTAATTTTTCAGGCAACTGTTTGACAATTATATTCTTATCATCACAGGATAATATATCGCCGTTGTGCAGGTTATCTGATTCTAAAACGAGTCCGATATCTGTTCCCTTGTCTGTTTTTGCTCGAAGTCTGCTCTTATCCAACTCTGATCTTGAGACTAGGAGGTATTCGGGACTGTCTGTTTTTAGGGGTTTTTTATCACGAAAAATATTTCCTGAAATGGAGGTAATTTTTATCACAGTTACTATAGCGATACGGGGGTTATATCTTATCAAAGGCTCTAGTGTGGAATACTATCAGATCGCCAAAATGCACCAGAATCAAAGGCATTAAAGGCTCATGATTGTGCGGTGATTCTATTGCAAGATAACAATCCACGAGGCTCAATTGTAACTGGCAGTAACACCAAACATGATGTATCTAGATATTCCTTAATGTTTAAGATCTACAACAAAATCATCTGTGTAGATTGGAAAAAGATTCATGACAGAATTACCATATTCATCATAAAGAAAGTCTGATTGATCTTTGTGGGTGGAGGTAAAAAGACGCATCCAAATTTCAATATGACTGTCTTTAGAATATTTCTGTTTTCCACCATGTTAACCATAATCTTGAAATCTCTTGCTGTGAAATTAGCTTGGATCCTACTGGTGCAATGTCTGATATTTTTTTTCCAGTAATTTCAGAAACTGCATGATTTAAGATAAAGTATCCTTGTGCAATTTTATTCATTAAAAATGGCAGTGCGTCGTGTCCCAGTCTTATAATTTTTTTATATGGTTTATTGTCAATGTAATCTATAGTATCAGAACTAACCATAATTTCCGGTTTTTGAACTTCCTCTAACCACTGTTGAAAATATTCTTCAAATTTGTCTGCTGTTGTTTTTCCCATAATACCATATCTTCTTTTTTCTATAAAAATCCCAAGTTTCTCCTTTTAAAGATAAATTGGCATTATCGTCATTATGGCTGTAACATCTGCATATTGTTCCGTATTCATCACCTTCAAGATGACCAAGTTTATGAACAATTCTAATGCCACCTGATGTCATTATCAACTCACACATTCATGATATGTCCGTCTGGGATCAATTATGCGTAAACTGATTAATAAAAAACCCGTTTCAACTGTCTGCATGTCTGAATTGATAACAACGATGAATAATGCCGATTTTATCAAACTCTAAATTCATTTACAAAAAAAGGCATCAAAATCTCAATCAAAATTAATATAAAATTCACTGTTAACTCGTTTGGTAATAAAAGATCACCAAAAACAGAATCAACAAATCCGGATGCCTCTGATGGCTGGATAGTCAAGCCATCAATGATTTTGTCTTGGCTTTATCTTTGATTTGCTTTAATTCCGATTTACTGTAATGGATAACAAACATTGATAACTATTTGATCATCATATTCAAGTCATTAACAGTATGACCCGGAACTATAAACCAAAACTCCCATCATTCCTGGAAGACATTATTGTGTTGGTTGTAATGTTTGGAGTATTCCTATCCATCAGGCTGATATTCTTTAGTTTTGTATCTGATAGCTGGGTTGGTTCTTTTGGTCTTATCTCGCTTGCTGCTTTTATCACAGTCTATCTATCCAAGAAAAACAAGCTAGGATACTTTGGCAAGATATACTGGAAGGTAATCACCAGGGTTCACAGGGGAAAAAGAAGAATCGTGGTTTATTGTTCAATGTTCTTTGTTATCTATTTTCTGGGTTCAATCACCCTGGGTATCGGATATGCAGAAACAAACCCCGAAATCCTTGAATTAAAATCCTCGATGATTCAAGCAATGTCATTAGAAAATAAGGCATCACTGGATAAAATCAATACTGCTGTAATCAATCAGGATGTAATACAAACCCATGATGAATTGATGAATGTTTATAATCAGATATCCCAAGATAGAATATTTTTGGGGTTTTTCCTTGTATTTTTGCTGCCTGTCCTTGATCCTGTTGTTTGGTCCGTTATCGTCTCTACCATTGATGATATACTAGACGGTTGGATGCTGCATTTTGCCACGGTATTATTTATTGAGACACTAGAAGGGGTTGGCATCCTGATTTACACTTATCACCAAACAAGAAATAGCAAAAAAGGTAGAATATCCAAATAATGTTGAAAAAACCAACCTGTTTTTATTTTTGATTCTTGGTACTCTCTTATCACTATCAAATGGATGCATGCATGCTTATCGGCTGGATTTGGATCACAGGCAGTTATTTCCCATGTTGGTTCTGGTGTAATCGGTGATCAGATCACCCGGATCCCCGACCTCAGGCATAAATCAGGATAAGATCATCTATCTTGAATAACAATAAAAGATATCAAAATTATTTTTAAATATTATATAGAATGACTGATTAATTTAATCCAGTGAACCTGACACCCAGAGATAAGGACAAACTAGATATTTTTCTAGTCGCCCAGCTTGCCGCCAGAAGAAGAAAGAGAGGTCTAAAGCTAAATCATCCAGAAGCAGTCGCACTGATTGCAGACCATATTTTGGAGGGGGCCCGTGATGGAAAGTCCGTTTCTGATCTGATGAGTTCCGGAAAAAATATCCTCTCAAAAGATGATGTTCTGCCCGAAGTCCCAGAACTAATCCATTCAATCCAGGTAGAGGCGACATTTAATGATGGAACAAAACTAGTAACGGTACATGACCCAATAGTGTGATAAAGATGAAGCCTGGAGAATACATAATATCTGATGAAAAAATTATTGCAAATAATGGAAAAGCTACCGTTTCAATTCTGGTAACAAACACCGGTGATCGACCCATCCAGGTCGGCTCCCACACACATTTTTTTGAGGTAAACAAGTCGCTTTCATTTCCAAGGGTGCAGGCGTATGGGTTTCATCTGAACATACCGTCAGGAACATCAGTAAGATTTGAGCCAGGCGATTCTAGAAGAATAGAACTAGTAGAATACGGCGGAAAAAAAATCGTTTATGGATTTAGCGGGTTGGTTAATGGGAAACTAGATGAGAGAAAAACACAGGCACTGCAAAAAGCAAGGGACAAGGGATTCAAGGAGGTATCTGTATGACACTAGATATTGCAAGAAGAAGATACGTTGATCTCTTTGGTCCGACAGTCGGTGACAAGATACGCCTTGCAGACACTGATTTAATTATCGAGATTGAAAAGGACCTGATACAGTATGGCGATGAGGCAGTTTTTGGCGGGGGAAAAAGCATCAGAGACGGAATGGCGCAAGCCAGCGGTTATACCAGGGAGAATTCGCTAGACCTGGTAATTACAAACGCTGTAATTTTGGATCCGATTCTGGGAATAATAAAGGGCGATATTGGAATTAAAGACGGAAAGATCGTCGGAATAGGCAATGCCGGCAATCCAAACATCATGGATAATATCGACATGGTGATCTCCTCAAATACGGAGGTCATCTCAGGGGAACACACTATCTGCACTCCCGGTACGATAGACTCTCATATTCATTTTATTTCCCCCCAACAATGCATTGATGCCATCTGCAGTGGCACTACAACCATGATTGGCGGAGGTACGGGTCCTGCCGACGGGACAAATGCAACAACGTGTACTCCCGGCGCGTGGAATATTCACAGGATGATGGAGGCCATTGAGGAATTTCCGCTAAACTTTGGATTTTTGTGCAAGGGAAACGATTCGCAGGAACCCGCACTGATCGAACAGATCAGGGCCGGGGCCTGCGGGTTAAAGTTACATGAGGACTGGGGCTCGACTCCTGCAACAATTGATGCCGCATTGCGTGTTGCAGAAAAGACTGACACCCAAGTTGCAATCCATACTGATACTCTAAACGAGTGCGGTTTTGTTGATGATACAATCGAGGCGATTGCCGGACGGACAATCCACACATACCATACAGAAGGGGCAGGCGGCGGTCACGCACCGGACATTATAAAAATTGCAGGACTGGACAATGTTCTTCCATCATCGACAAATCCCACCAGACCGTTTACAGTAAATACATTGGCAGAACACCTGGACATGATGATGGTGTGCCATCATCTTAATCCTTCAGTACCAGAAGACGTCTCGTTTGCCGAATCCAGAATACGGGGGGAGACAATAGCCGCAGAAGACGTACTGCACGACATGGGTGTCATAAGCATGATGTCCTCAGACAGCCAGGCGATGGGAAGAGTAGGCGAGGTGACAACAAGAAACTGGCAGACAGCTGACAAGATGAAACAAAATGTCGGCCGTCTTGCAGATGAATCCGGCGAGAATGACAATCTTAGAGTAAAGCGATACCTGGCTAAAATCACGATAAATCCTGCAATAACTCATGGAATATCCGAACACGTGGGATCCTTGGAATCAGGAAAACTTGCAGACATTATCGTTTGGACACCACAATTTTTTGGCATAAAACCAAAGCTTATCATCAAGGGTGGATTCATCGCATACTCCCTGATGGGCGATCCGAATGCCTCGATACCGACGACTGAACCGATTCGCTACAGACCGATGTTCGGCGCGCTAGGAACGGCAAAACACTCTACATCCATCACTTTTACATCACAACTGGCCTTAGATGACAAACTGGAAACAAAACTTGATCTCAAAAAGAGACTTGTTGCGGTAAAAAACTGCCGCAATATAGGAAAAAAGGACATGGTTCTCAATAACCTGACACCGGACATCAAGGTAAATCCTGAAACATACGAGGTACGAGTTGATGGAGAAATCGCAACAGTCAACCCTTCTGAGAAACTCCCGCTATCCCGACTCTATAATTTATACTAATTTTCCAAATATCGCCTAAAAATTCAAAATAAACCCTATATTTTAAAAAAAAATGAATATAAAATTACTTAAATACCGACATTATATCCATTATTCATATGAAAGCCAGATTCAGCCTGTTTTTTATGTCCTTGTTGCTTTTTGCTGCCGTTGCAGGTTCCACTCAAACAGTTTTTGGTGCGGGCGCAATTTCAGAGGGATTTGAAATAGGTGAGGTCTTACCTGAATGGATTGGTTGGGCCGTAGTTGTCGGTTTAGGCGCAGTATTTGCAGTTATTATTACAATTGAAGTAAAGATTGAAGAAAAGTATTTGGGTGTAAATCAGACCTCGGAGATGTTCAACACTGCCGGACGAACCATCAAAACCGGTTTGACGGCAGCCGCTATTGTCTCGGCTTGGACGTGGGCAGCCACGTTACTCCAGTCCTCGACAGTGGCATATCAGTATGGAATTAGTGGTCCGTTTTGGTATGCGGCAGGCGCATCGATTCAAGTTCTGTTATTTGGAATCCTGGCCATCGAATTAAAACGCAAGGCTCCTAACGCACATACATTTTTAGAAATAATTCGTGCAAGATATGGGAATGGTTCACACAAAGTATTCCTTGTTTTTGCATTAACTACAAACATGATCGTAACTGCAATGCTTCTTCTTGGAGGTTCGGCCGTCGTCAATGGTTTGACTGGAATGGACATCTCCCTTGCGGCATTTTTGATACCAATCGGTGTCATGATTTACACTCTGGTGGGGGGACTAAAGGCAACATTTGTTGCAGATTACATGCATACGATAATTATCTTTGTAGTGATTTTGACGTTTGTTGCGGCAGTGTACATCAACACTGACATTACCGGCGGTATTGATGGAATGTATGACAAGCTGGTTGCAGCCGCAGACCTGAGACCTATTGAGGGAAATGCCGCAGGTGCATTTCTGACCATGGCGTCAATTGGCGGTCTGATGTTTGGTATTATCAATATTGTTGGAAACTTTGGTACTGTGTTCGTTGATCAGGCATACTGGCAACGGGCAATTGCCGCAAAACCATCATCTACGGTCAAGGGATTCCTGCTTGGCGGTGCATGCTGGTTTGCAATTCCGTTTACTTTGGCTACTACGATGGGACTTACTGCCGTCGCGCTTGATGTTGATCTTACTCCAGAACAGGTTCAGTTGGGACTGGTCGTTCCAGCTGCTGCAACTGCATTAATGGGCGAGGTGGGAGCTATAATGGTTCTCACAATGCTGTTTATGGCTGTAACTTCTGCAGGTTCTGCCGAGTTGATTGCCGTCTCGTCTTTGATCACTTATGATATTTATCGAACATACAAAAACCCGAATGCCACAGGCAAGAACCTCGTTAAAGTCTCCAGGATAACCATAGTTGGTTTTGGTCTGGGGATGGGTGGTTTGGCAGTCGTGCTATTGCACATGGGTCTAAGCCTCGGATTTGTTTATCTGGCAATGGGAATCATTATCGGTTCGGCAGTTATTCCGATTGCATTAACAATACTGTGGAAGAGAACCAACAGGGTTGCTGCCACATCGGGTGCGATCATCGGTTTTGCAGTTGCATTGACTACCTGGGTATCCGTAGCAACCTCGCTGCCTGAATTTGACGGTGTAATCAGTCTTGCCAGTCTTGGTCACAACTATTCAATGCTATTTGCCAACGTTGCAGGCATTTTGACTGGCGGCGTCATAACTTTGGTTGGCAGTCTTGCTACAAAATCAACCTTCGAATGGAAAGATCTCAAAGAAAAGATCACCCTGGTCGAATTATCAGAATCTACATTATCTGTAGAAAATGAAGAGACATTGAAAAAGGCATTCAAGTTCAGTCTCAAAGGAGGCGGAATAATGACTTTGATCCTAATTATTGCGTGGCCAATGCCATTGATTATATCGAATCTCGTCTTTGATGTATTTACGTATAGTATCTGGGTTGGAATATCAATAATTTGGGTCAGTATTGCAGCATCGATTATCATATTTTTGCCCATCATCGAGGCAAGACAAGGAATTGCCAAAGTCCTGGGTAGAAAGCCAGTCGCAGAAGACACGGAAGGCAAGAATTGACTTTTTGTAGTGGATGTAACAAAAAACTCGGATTTGTAAAATATAACTTTCAAAAGCAGTGGCGTACTCCCGGATACTTTTGTAAAAAATGTATGAAAACAATCGGCAAGGACTGGGATGCTAATGGAAAAATTACCCTACCAAAACAAAGCTGTGATGCGTGCCATCAAGAATTTTATTTTCTTGTTACGGTTTGGAAAAATACAAAACCTTATCATTGCTGTAAAAGCTGCAAGGATATTGATTTTGTAGAATCGCCACCAAACACATTGCCACCAATTCCATCACACATACCTAAAATGATGGCGTTGTTTGCGTTTTTTGGCGTGTTGTTAATGGGTGTAGGATTTGTATATGTGCTGTTTGTCGCACCACAGCAGGATTCCAGCATACTGCACGTCATTTTGGGCAGCTCCATGACTGGTGCAGGATTCATGCTAGCTCGCAAGATGGTAAAGGTTCGCAATGTCATATTAAATGACAAGACGCATATTTCAAACGGTAATCTGACAAAATGATCAACGATCAAAAAATCCGCAGGGTTGTTCTGGCATGACTGTTGCAAATCAAAAAAGTAATCATGCTGATTTGATAGTTGCCGGCTCTGGCAGTTTTAAAGAAATGTTTTTGGGCAGTGTTTCAAATTTTGTAATGCGCCAATCTCGAATTTCCACAGGAGTTGTGATATAATATGATGAGAACAAACAATCCAAATTTTAGGAAATACATGTATGCCCTGATAGGGGTTTGCTCTGCAATATTAATACTAGTCAACATATGAATGCAAATCTCTCACTGCAAAAAAAGCAAACAGTCATCTAAAATGCCTCCATCCTAAATCCTTCAAACGAACCTGTCTGTTTTTCTCCTGCACAAAAACCCCCCTCCTCCTTCCTGAGGCGACATATCCGATCTCAACAACTGGTATTTTAAGCAGCTTTGCATTTTTTTTAATTATTTGTCCGTGTCTTGGTGATGCTGTAAATACAATTTCGTATTCCTCTCCTCCATGAAAAACCAATTTATTCAGATCAAGTTTCTGGGACTCGGCGTATTCCCGTAGATCTTTGTTTGAAGGGGTATTGTTAATTACGAATTTTTTTTTACTCTGCTTTGACATTTCATTTAGCGTGGTGGATAATCCGTCACTGGAATCCATTGATGATGAAAAATATCTCTTGTTTTTTATTCCAAAGCCGAGTCTTGGTCTGGGCCTTGTTACTGTTCTGATTGATTTTTTAGCAAAATTACCATTTCCGTACCTTTTACCAAGAAGCATATTCAATCCTGCAGCCGTATAACCAAACGGTCCTGTCACAAATATCAAATCCCCTGTTTTGGCCCCTTTTCTACTGACTATTTTGCCAGTCCTTCCAAAAATGCATACATTGAAAACAGTTTCCCTGCCCGAGTTGGTATCGCCTCCCAGTATCGAGATATCATATTCATCACATGCTTTTCTAAAACCTCTTGCAATCTCGTTAATTTGTGGGCGTGAGACTGTTCCTGGCAGATTCACAGAAATGATTCCATACTGAGGTTTGATGCCTTTTGCAGCAAAATCACTTACACATGCAACAACACTTTTTCTTGCAGCATCTGCCAGCTTCATTCCCGATGGAATATCAGTACTTTCTACTAGTGTGTCTGTCTTGGCTATGATTTTGGTTTTACCCAAATTGAAGACTTCTACATCTTCAGGGACAAATTTCCTGTTTCCCAACCTACTCTGAAAAATTTTGATTATTGAAGATTCATCTAACTTTGTCATGGCTTTGTTTCACTAACTCTAGTGCCTCCCTTGTAATTTTCCTGCATTTTTCTTCGTTATTTGATTCTGCTGAAACTCTTATGCTGTCTTCGGTGTTTGATTTTCTAATCAAAACCCAGCTGTGCTCGTCAATAATTCCCTTGATTCCATCTAGTGTGATCACCTGTGAATACTGTTTTTCAAGCTTGGCACTGATTTCCTGCATTATTTTATCATGCAAAGTTGAATCGACATCAATTTTTTCTCTTATTTGGGAGTAATTTTCCATATAATCCAAAACCTCATCAAATTTTGAACTTCCCAGCATGGAAGCTATCAAACCGCTTGTAAGAATCCCCTCCCTGCAATAGTTGAATTCTGGTAAAATAAAACCGGCACTACTTCCCTCCCCTCCTGCCTGGGCCTCGTTTTTTAGCATGAGATCCATTACGTTTGCCTCACCCACTTTTGATCTTTGAACAGTTCCGCCCCTCTCCAAGATGAATTTTTCAATTGAGACACTTGTATCGATACTTAGGACAAATCTTTTGTATCCCAACTCCAAAGATTTTGCAACCCCCAAACCCAATGTCACATCCGGGGTCTGTTTTTTTCCCTTTCTAACTACAACTAGGCGATCTCCGTCCAGGTCAAATGCAAATCCAATCTCTTTTTTGGCAGACGCTGCGATTAATTCGGATAGCTCATCAGATGTAGGATCAGGACCCCTTGAACATCCTGATAATTCCTCGTTTAGAATTTCAACCTTGCATCCTATCTTTTTTAACAAGTCTGGTGCAAAGCCCTTGGCGGCACCTCCCCCGATATCCACTGCTATCTCTGGCTGATTTTCGATGGTTCCTATGATTTTTTCTGCATCATCGATGTATGATGATGATATATCGCATTCTATTCCGATTCTTGATTTTAAAATTTCCTGATGTTCTATAACTTGCGGCAGCTCTTCTTGATTTATTCCCCTGCCTTCAATAATGAATTTCATTCCATTCCAGTTAATCGGATTGTGGGATGAGGAAACTACGATTCCTGCACCATATTTTCTTGCCTCTCTGAAAACCACGGGGGTTGGCGCTGTTTCCAAATTAAACACGTCAACTCCATTATTCATCAATGCCGCACAGGCGGCATCTTTGATCATCGGACCTGATGGTCTGGTGTCCTTTCCAATGACACATTTTTGTGATTTTATCAGGGATGAAAAATTATTACAAAATTCTAGCACATTTTTTAGATTGAGATCCTCTCCAAATATCCCCCTAATTCCGGAAATTGTCTTCTTCAATTAATCAACTTGGAAAGACTTTTTATTAACTCTGATGAATTTATCCAAACGTGCCTTGGTAGCTCAGCCTGGTAGAGCGAACGCCTCGTAAGCGTTAGGTCACGGGTTCAGATCCCGTCCGAGGCTCTGTTTTCTATTATAATTACTTGGTATTTACAATTCCTTATGAGAATTAATTCATGCCTTTTCATCATTGTTTTTTTGACTGATTTGCACTTTTCTTGCCATCTGATGGATTTTTGTTTTCTTTATCAGGCTTTAAGCAAATCCGTCTTTTTTTTCTTGTAGTTTCTGCCTGTTTTTTTGCCGTCTTTGGTCTGAATTTCCCAATTAAAATTTTCCCCAACACTCTCATCATTTATTCTCCAAATAATACAATTTGACACATTAAACACAACGAATTGCAGATGACTGTACTTTCATTACTGTTTGTTTATGACTTTAATTTGCAAACTAAATCATTGAGCTGTTTTCAAAATGATTAGATATCCCTAATGACTCTAGAAACTGTTTATGGAATTAGTAAAATCTGCTGAATTATTGGCAAAAAAGAAGCATTCTGGAATGATGAGAAAGGATGGCATCACTTCTCATTCGAAGCACCTTGAAGACGTGGTAAATAGGCTCAAAAGTCTTGGAGTAATAGATGAGGAATTACTTGTAACTGGTTGGTTACATGATACGATAGAGGACACTGATGTTACTTTTGATAACTTGTATGAACAGTTTGGAAGTAGGGTGGCAGTATTGGTATCAACCCTGTCAAAAGATATGTCATTACCAAGAAAAAAGCGAGAGCAAGCATATGTCAAACAACTCAGAGAGGCATCAACTGATGCAAAATTAATCAAACTGTGTGATATTTCTGCAAATTTGGGTGCCATGAAAAATTGGGATGCTTCAAAGTCAAAAAAATCACGTCAGATAAAGCGGCAAAGACATTATGTCAGTGTGATTAAAAATGACTTGATCTCTAATGATAACTATCCAAAAGTCATCCTTTTGTTGGAGAGTATCAATCAGATACTAAAACAGTTTGGACAAAGATCTATTTTATTACGTTCATCTTGATGGTTGCATACATCTCATTCCGTTTTTTTATCCATCTTATTCCTATTTCGCACACGAGAGTCCCATTTGATACAATTTTTCATATTGTTCTATTATGAATCCATATTTTCAATCTTGGTAAAAAGAAGTGGGTGTATGTGTGATCTCACGTGTTGCAGACATGTTCACACAACCTGACATAAATTCAGATTAAGACAGGGATGCTACGGATTATTTTGTGACTACATTACAAGATCTAATGAAGAACATCTTTCTGGTTCCTGAGGATTTTGATGATCTGATCACTTTTGCACCAGAACCAAGTTATGGTTTTATGATCATGTATTTTTAGGGTAATTTCACAAAACACCCTGTGCAGTAAAATTACCTGCTAACAACCAGTACACAAGATAATTTTATATATTAAAGCACGGCTTGAAAGTAATTGAAAATGAATACTAGAATTAAAGTCATAATTCTGATAATTATCGCAATCATTATTTTAACAACTGTATTATTTTATACGTCCGGTATTGCAAATAGATACTACGAGGGATTTGGGCTGTCCTATCTTTCTGATAACGGATTCCAAGAATTCCTCAAAGGAGGTTACGTGCAAGAAGCAGATATTGTAACTATTACTGACAAAGATCTGGAAGAGGTTCCCAAATTAAAGGAGTTAATTGACATGGCAGTGATAAAGGAATTCCCACTTAATGAATACGGTAATGTAGCATCTACGGTTGATACGATAAAAGAATATCACAGATACTATGCAACCATTTTGGCTGAAAAATATTCAAAAAATCCTGATGAGTTTTTTAGAACATTCACTGTGTCTGCCGAGGAATTGGAAAAACATCCTAATGCATATAGATATGAGTTTGATGGCAACTACTATGTATACAACGGGGTGCCATATTACTGGTTCAATGGATCTATGCTCATCTATGAAGAGGAAGAATTGACAGATATTAGCACTTCAATAATGAATCGTCCCCTACATCCAAATCGCGACATATGGGCTACTATCACCGATGAAGATTTGGAAAAAATGCCGCTGCTCAAAGAGGCAATTGGCAGAATTGGAACCATACAGGAAAATATTGACGTTTCAAGTGCTGGCATATCACCTGCGGAATTGCCCGCATATCAAAGATGGGTAGATGAAAAAATCTCCTATAGCGTGTTTGAGTATGATGGGAAATATTTTACGGTGGGATGGTGGATTGCATAGAATGAAAACTAGATTTTTGATAATTATTGCAATCTCTATTTTTTTGGCTCTGATTATTTTTATTGGCATCATTTATTCAATAAATTTAGAGTTCGAATCACAGCTGGATTCTCTAGATGGTAAATACGCTATGACGGATAATAGCCCTGCTATTTCATTCCTTCTACAATTTAATTCAATATTTGTTGCAGGACCAATCATGGCGGGAATTATTTCATTAATATTTCTTGTACCAAATATAATTTTAAGAATAAAAAAAATTCCGACTAGAAAATACATGTTAATTATAGCATCATGTATTTTGATATTTTTTGGTGCTCCTTGGATACAAAATGGTCTCTCCGCACTGACTCCTGAAAGTTTTGAGCATTCAAGTGATTATAGAATAAATTTGATTGGAGCATTAATTCCTACAGGTATAGGATTAATCTTCATAATCCCTGCAATTATCATATTAAAAAAAGCCAAATTGAGGAAAAAGAACGAAAACTAGATTTTTGATAATTATCTGAATAGTAAAATCTCTTTGTTGGGTTGTATGCAACACAGATTCAGAAACCTGTGTTTATCTGAATAGAAACTCGCCTTGCATTGACTAGTAATCTCAAGCCCCATCTATCTACAAGTCAATTATGATAAAATCCAAAATTTATTTATTTTTTAGTAATTCCAAGGCAGTCTCCCTGCTCTTTGCGGCTAAATCATATTCTTTGTCAATGCCTACTGCTTTATCAAAATACCATAATGCCTTCTCAATATGGCCTAATTCTCCAAGGGAAATGCCCTTTGCTGTCAATACTGTGACTGAATCCCCCTCGATTTTTAATGCCTCATCATAACACCGTATTGCTTCCTCATATTTTTCCAAGTTATGCATGGAGATCCCCTTGTTCCTCCAGGCATCTATTTTCTTAGGATCTAAAGATAATGCCTCATCATAACACCGTATTGCTTCCTCATACCTTCCTAAATTCTCTAATGTTACTCCTTTGTCAATCAAAACTGATATATTTTTAGGATATTTTTTTAATATGGCCTCGAAATATTCTAATGCGTTTTCATAATTTCCATCTTCACATAAATTGTAGGTGTGATTCATTAATTCTGTTAAATCATTCATACAAACCCATTCCTCATCATACAAATAATATTTTTGATCCTAATATCAGTAATTGCCTGATCCGCTACCTGTTAAAAATCTGAACCCGTTTTATATTTCCAAAATATCATCAGATATCTATATTGGCACCAGATCGGTTTTCTCTTGTGAGAATATGGATACCACATCATCATCAGACAGGTATTCTTGCATTGTCTTTGTTAATTGATACTTTTGCCTTTAAGATGTGGGATTGATGCTATCTGCTCCTTGCCTGTACTTTTCATTTTGTGGCAGTACCGGAGGATTTTTCCCTAGAAAAACCGGTTTGTAAGCGTCAGATCCGCAAGTTGATCCCGTTTGAAACTTGTAAAATTGTCCAGAAAATTACTAGGGCTTTGGTTCATCAAAGGTTTCAATATCTATCTCTAATTCTTTTCCCAAACCTTTCCACCACTGTTTAGTTTGTTCCATCATAACTTTCCTCACACTTTACGTAGAATTCTCCTTTATAGATCTGTCGATCGAACCATGTTTGATCATATGACAACACATTCTCAATGATTAATCTTTTTTCTCTTCTTCTCGTTTTCTTTTCATTTTTCTATATATGATGATCGTTAGAGTGGACCCGGCACATCCCCAAAACAATGGCGATAATCCCGGATCAATTGTCGGCTGCAAAAACCCAACAAAACTTGCAAACATTACTACCAAGAAGCCCAGTCCTACTATTTCAAGCATTTTTGTCATAATTTCTCTATTATTACTCATAAAATCAAAAAGATATATGGTTTTGTAAATGACATAGTTTGTGGACAAATACCTTACAGTAATCCTGATTTTCATGGTCGTGGGCATACCAATATCCTTTGTATCCCCAACTACAGGGGATATCCGGGAAGAACCATTGATTTTATTGTTTTATAGTTCAATTGGAGGCATAATTGCTATCGTTCTTTATACCTCATACCAGCAAAGAAAAGAACGACGAGAGGCAAATGCTAAAAGAAAAAGATCTAAAAAATAATTTCTATAGTTCCAATCCAAATGATTCTGCAATACCTGCAAATTTTACATAAGACTCTAGGTACTGCCTGCCTTTTGTGGTAATCACAAAAGTGTTCTTGCCATCAAACTCAATTTTGTTGATGAGGCCCGCACCTGTCAAATTTCCTAGGAATTTTGATAATCGTGAATGTGATAAATTTGCCTTTGTTAGAAGAGACGTTGTTTTGATTCCTTCCTGTCCTGACTGCTCAGTAGCAGTCAGTAGATCTGCAACAATCTGCATACTTGTTCTGTATGAAACCATACATATCCAATATAAAACTCGGATATAAGAGTATCATCGTTAAATTCAGATCAGATAAATAAGCTCTGATCTGATTTTACAACAATGTCTTCACAGTCACCAATACCATGGTTTGATGACTTTTTGGGTGTCGCGTATAGATACTATGACCTTAGAATGAACATCGTCCCGTTAATTACGGACATAAAAGAATCTGCATCCATCTGGTATGATACTATTCATTGGTGGCTAGATCCATCAATCAAAATTCGATTTGTAGAAATCGGTGACAAGTACTGGTTTATCATGGGCGCCGATTCCCAAAAACCTGACACCAACCTGTCTTTTTTCAAAATATTACAAAAATCTGAAAATTATGAGCGATTTAAGAAAGGTCATGACGGGACAGCATACCTTCGATTGGGGGTGTATACAAAAAAATCACTTGATGAGGCTAAAAAAAACGCCATATGTAACTGCGGTCATGAGGCCATAGATCATGATGAAGGTGATGACGATGTATGTCTCTACAACGAGTGCGACTGCAAAAAATTTGCCAGTTTTCAAGTAAACTTGTTTAAGAGGAAAAAAATAATTACCAATATTAAATTTTTAGAAGAAAAAGAGGTAAAAGACGATCCGCTTGTCTGGAATTGTCTTTATGTCAATAAATATTCAAAGTCCGATCGACCCTAATCCAGGTGTTTGTTTACTCTGATGTGTTCTCCGGGGTAATGCTCATTAATTTTCTTTGAATAACATTTTCCGCAGATCGAGCCCTGTATTCCCCATTTATCCATGGGGGTGTAACGAAGCTCAATCTTTTCACTACAAATCGCACATTTTTCTTTTACCTTCAACATCTCTGCTCCTTTTGCTCGATATAAAAAACATTCTGGAGCAAATCATATTCAAAAAAATCATGTTAAATATGACTTGTTTGTATCCAATTCGGGTAGGACAGTCCGACCAATGTAAACCTCCTGCAAGATTTTTACTTGGTTGGACTACTACCTCTTGAATCTAAAACAAATTACTTGCTAGTTTTCTGAGCGCTAGGATCTCTTCGTCTTCCTGTCTGATTTTTTTGTCAATTACCCGAAACATCCTGTCATTCCAAACGTGTTGAGAAAAGAAATTATGTTTGGTATTTGCCAATTCAATTTCATCATCAACTACGGTATCTTCAAGAAATTTTGTTACTATTACATCCGTTAGTTTTAAAATTCTGGAATTGAGTTTGAAGCTATGGAAAATAGGCTCTATCTTTCTTATGTCCCTCTTGAAATCCCCCTTTGACTCGAGAATTTTCTTGTGTAATATTCTAAAATAAACTGCTACAAAAAATAATGTTGCATACCTTTTTGTTTTATGTCCGCCTTGTTTTCCATACTTTAATGATTTTTTGGCAAATTCCTTGACAAGATACGGATATAACACTATTCTGTAATCATCCTTTAGATTGTCATTGAAAATCTCGTCGTACTTGCTTCCTCTTGGAAGAAACTGAGCAGGCGAACTGTATGCCTCAGTCGGTCTTTGTTCAATTCCTGCAACCAGGGATTGTATTGCATCTTTGGCGACGATAACTTTTTTGTGATTGTCTGGAAGATAACTATTGTATGTTGTATCCCCTTCATATTCACTTTGTTTTGATTTTGTCTTTGTATCAAAAGATCCCGCTTGAATTTCATAAAAATAACCGCAATTTTTTAACTGTGATTTGATTGATTTATGAAAGTCCATTAATGAAACCAGATCTTTTCCTCTTACTGAATTTTGAGAATTCCTGTACTTTGTAATGTTATTTTGTTCTTGCTCATCGTCTGCCTTGATTATTGTAACTGTCATGGTACCCTCCATGTTTTTTGTCCTCTTTGAATGATCTAAAATGGAATTCGATGTTTGTGCACCATTAACAATTTGCGGAGCACACAGTTCAATCAGATTCTCCCCTAATTCTTCAAAGTCACTAACAACAATCGTAATTCCATTGTTATAATAGAAGAATTTATCTGGATTTGTCTGAAGCGTCTCACGTAGTCCTTTGTTGACTGTAGTTTTGAACTGCATCCACTGTCTGATATTTGATTCAAAAACATAATCCCTGTTCTTGCTTACAAATTCAGTCAGTTCACGCAGCTTTAAAATCCCCAGTATGGTATTTTCATGTTTAAGCATTCTTTCTAGTTTGATTGATGATTTTTTGCCTGCCGCAGGTTTTTTAATCCTGTCCCATAACCTCTGAACTATCTTTTCACCATCAATGACCTCGACTAATTCATCCTGATATTCTACCTTTTGATCTGTAACATAACAACATTTTATCTTGAGATTTTTTTCTTTAATTTTTGTTACAAGTTGAGCTACCTCTGGCCTCATTTTTGTAACATCTTTTGCAAGTAATCTTTTTGCGTCTTCCTTGAATTTGGCAATCGCCTCTAATGAATGCGATGTACCATATTTTGACTGGAATAATCTAATCGTGTTATCTGAGAAATCTACTGGAAGATATGCATCAATTCCAAGATCGTTTGCCCCATCAATTATCGCATCTGCTGCATCATCCTCTGTTGCCTCAAAAACTCTAGTTAGTATCCATTGAAGAAAATTGTTTCCTTTTTCAACCTCATTTGAGGCATTTTCAGAATATTCCTTAATGCTCCCCTGAATATTTTCTGCAAATCCTTCTAGGGGAGGACTGGAACTTTTTTGCACTAGCAGCGTGTGTGAGCCTGGTATGTACTCTAATAATCCATTTCCATTATGCGACAATTTATTTTTCTAATATGTCATATATTTAGAGAATTTGGTAATTATATAATAACTTGGTTCTGAGTATGATGTGATTGATTAAAAAAATAACCGTTATTGGCATAATTGGATTAATTGCATTTGTATCTGCAGTTTTTGTTTTTTCAGGCTTCTCTGAAGAAACACCAGAATCTGATCCGGCATCAACGTCCGAATCAGTTGAAAAAATTTTCAAAGTTGAACCCCCCAAAGGCGATATCATAATGCCTACAAAAGCCTCCCGTCCCGGATGTGAAAAAGACGACAGGTGCTATGTTCCGTCAAAAATTATAGTTGAAAGAGGAAAACCGGTGACATGGGTCAATGAAGATTCGGCATTTCACAGTGTCACATCAGGATCTTATGATGAACCATCTGAACTGTTTGATAGCGGACATTTGGATCCGTATGAATCATTTACCGTTGATTTTAATGAAGAAGGCACCTATGATTATTTTTGTACTCTTCATCCTTGGATGAAGGGACAAGTCATAGTAGGATAAGGTACCCGAGGGAGTCGAACCCCCTTGTATAAGCTTTGCAGGCTCACGCATAACCGTTCTGCCAGAGTACCGTTTTAAAAAATACAAAATGAACAATTAAACTCTTTAGATTAGAATTTATTAAATGGTTTTGATGCCAGCTTTATATCTTCCCCTTTTACAGTTTTTCTGCCCGCATGAGATGCCATATCTACCGCATTTTTAGCAATACTGTTGGCAAGTTCCTCAATAACTCTTCTTAGTTCATCTGCTGATTCATCACTAACCCTCTCGGCGCCTGCTTTTTTCAAAATTCTATACATTGCAGACAATCCCAGTTCTGATGACTTCATGAGTTTCATTTTCATTTTTTACGAAAAAAGTTAACTGATGAAAAAATATCACTAAGGGATCGATTTATACAGACTATTTCAAGAACTGATAAGGAAATGACGTGGTTTTTTGATTCTCACATACACTTGTCTGATCCTGCATATTCCTCTGATATGGAATTTATCCTAAGGGGAATGGAATGTCTGAAAATTAAAGCATGTTGTGTTTCAATGGATAATGAAAATTCTTTACAGACTCTACAACTGGCAAAACAAAGTAACCTGATTTTACCCTTTATTGGAATTCATCCCGAACGTGCAAATGACAAACTCGGGCAGATGACAGTCATGATTGAAGAAAATCATCATAATCTTTCTGGAATAGGGGAAATTGGACTGGATCCGACCTTTGTTGATACTGATGAAGATTCTAAAACACAAATCCGCGTATTTGAAACATTGCTGTCACTAGCGGAAAAATTTAACAAACCAGTGTCTATTCATTCAAGAAAAAGCCTTGATGATATTTTTCAAATAATGACTTCCTATAATACCAAACATGCCTTACTTCACTGGTTTGACGGTAGTAAGAAACAACTTCAAAGAGCCATGGATATGGGATTTTTTGTATCATATGGACCCGTAATGGTTTATGCAAATGATAAGCAGGTTCTGCTATCCAAAACAGATGAATCAAAAATTCTCGTCGAAACTGACGGACCAGTTAGATTTTCTAGATGTTTTGAAATGAAATCCGGACAAATCAGCTTCATTCCTAGTGTGATTTTCTGTGCTTCAAAAATCCTGGGAAAAACATTTGATGAAATGGGAATCTTGCTAGAAAATAATTCAAATTCATTCCTTGGAATATAGGTATAAAATACCCCCGTCCATTAAACCATCAGTGGACAGAATTAAACGTCTCTCATACGAGGTTCTAGATGGACACAAGTCTAAGTTTGGCGAGGATTTTGCTGATAACAAAAAAGCTCTTGATCAAGTTTCTATCATACGTTCTAAATGTCTGAAAAATGAAGTAGCAGGATATATCACTAAATTTATCAAAAAAGAAATTCGTGAAGAAAAGGATAAACAGGCACGGATAGAATCTTTACAATCTGAGGAACTAGTAGAACCACAAGTTCAAGCAGAAATTTTTGAATCAGCTACTACTTCATCTGAAGAGACTACCCAAGGTGAGTATACGACGGCTCCGCTTGAGGTTCCAAATTCTGAATCAACTACATCTGAAAAGACTGCCCAAGGTGAGGATGCAGCAGCTCCGCTTGAGGTTCCAAATTCTGAATCAACTACATCTGAAAAGACTGCCCAAGGTGAGGATGCAGCAGCTCCGCTTGAGGTTCCAAATTCTGAATCAGATACTACATCTGAAGAGACTGCCAAAGATGTAGAAACTACTCTAGACCAAGCAACCAAAGCCACAGAAGAAAAGACTGAATAATTGATAATACATTAATTTTCCAACTTTCAAATTAGATTATCATGATTACCGTAAAACTTGTTGGTGGCGCAAAAAAATCTTTTTCAACAGATCGCTTGGAAATTGATCGATCTGACATATCAATTCAGGAATTATTTGATCTGTTATTGGAATTAAAACCCATTGATACTCCTGAACTGGACATAGAAAATATATTGATTGCAATAAATGGGATAGATTCTTCTGCCATGGACGGAAAATCCACCAAAATAAAAAATAATGATCTAGTAAGCATCATCCCTGTAATTCATGGCGGTTCGACTAAAAAACTGACTTTACAGGTATCAAAAAGACAAATCCAGATACTTGAAATTACAGGCCAAAAAACAATTGATATAAAATTCCTTGATGATTTAAGAAAAAGATATCCGAGAATCAAGCTTCAGGCAATATCTAGCAACTTTATTTTAAATAACTACCATCTGAAAAAAATCATATCCATGTCTTTGGAATCCGAAAAAAACAATATTCTACTTTCCAAAAAGCTTGAAACTGACATCCTGATGCGTTTTGCCTTGATCAGGCAAATTTCCGACGCAATAAAAAATGTTGGAATTAAACCGAAAACCAATTTTATCTTGATTGCCATTGGAAATAAAAAATCACTGAATTCGTTATATCTGGAATTACTGCCACAATCCGTAAATCTGTTCTCAAAAAATAATGATCTATTTCTTAAAAAATACTTTAAAATTACAAAAAAACAACTTGATTCAACCTACTCCCTTCATCCATTAGAAGATATTTTGATAGAAAAGGCCGCAATCCTATTCTGAGATACTCCGTTTGGTTTTTTCAATACTTAGCACATCTGATTTTTTCAATATTGAAACCCCTGTCTTCTTGCCTAATATCTCAATTAGGATAATCTTGTCAGGAAATTCAAGTGAAACCTTGTTTTTTAACCTGTTTGCTATTTTTGAGATAATCTCCTGACTGGATAAATTCGAGTTTCTTTTTTCTATGGATATCCGGTATGTTTCATCCTCTGAAATTTGTTTGGATATGTCCATGACTGTATTTTCCATCTCTTCGATTTTTGTTTCAATGATTCTTTGAATTGGTATTATTCTTAGACAATATCTTACGCTCCAAGGCTCATCAAGAATCATTTCTTTAATTTTTTTTATAACTTCAACTGGATCAAGATTTGTTTTAGCAGTTAAAATCCCCGACATTTCTGTTATTGAGATTTTTACATCAGAATCCCCGAACTTCCCTAGGATTCCTCTTATCTCTTCTTCAGTTTCAGGTTCAAGATGTCTGGCACAGGTAATGATCAAATTCATTTTCCTAAAATCTCCTCCCTATCCAACGAACCTTCTCGGATGATTCTGATTTTTCCATCCTCTATTTCAATTATGGTTGATTCTGCATTGCTTGCAATTATGCCGCCATCAATAAAAACATCATATTTCTGAAGATCACTCAAGTGCTCATCAGGATTTGTAAATGGCATCTGTCCTGAAATATTTGCACTAGTGCCCACTAGGAAATTGCATTTTTTCAGCAATTCTAATGTGCAATTATGATTGGGAACTCTTATGGCAATTTTATCAGTCAAGTTTAATGATTCCCTTAGATTTTGATCTTTTAATTTCAAAATAATCGTCAATGCTCCGGGCCAAAATTTCTCTGCAAGTTTCCCAGAAAGCTCATCAAAAATAACAATTCTTTCTGCAACCGCTTTTGAATATGCAAGAACCGGTAATGGTTTTGATACGTCCCTGGATTTGATTTCATAGATTTTTTTTACTGAATCCTTGTTATACGGATCACATCCTATTCCATATACCGTGTCTGTTGGAAAGACTATGACTCCTCCTTTGTGGATAATTTGAGATGCCTTTTCAATCCCATCCGCATTACAACTTACTTTCAACATTTATTCTGCTCTTTTTTTGTTTTATTATCATTTACTTTTGAATAAATTTTTAATAATAATGAATTTTCATTTGTAATGTATGTTTGAATCATCAGTTGATCATGAAAATAGGGATTTTGAAGATGATTTTGAAGATGAATTTGAAGAAACAGATGACTAGATGCTCAATCCAAAGCTATCTGCAAAGTTTGTAAACGTATAGTAGGCCTGAAGAAATTCCCGACCTGATTGACTGATTTTGTATTTATTTGAACCCCGAGTGTCTATCTGTTCTAAGAGTCCTTGTGATACTAGCGTTTTTAGAATTCTTGAAATTCTAGAATGGGAGATGTTTGCTTTTCTAATCAGATAAGTGACTGATGCCCCATCCTCATCTTGCAGATCATCTCGGGTTGTCGCTAGAATGTCGCCAATAATTTTCATATGGGTTCTATATTCTGCCATTTTCTCTATCTGATTATAGTTTTAATTTCTATGATAGGACAATGATATTTTCCAATATACTAAAAAGATAAAAGAAATTGACAACATTATTTACTATGAATTTTGAGCCTAGTTGAAATCATTTTAATCACTCTTCATCAAATTTTATCCTAGTCAATGGTATCTTACTTACAGGAATGAACAGTGCAACTAGTCCTCCAATCTTGATTGTCATTGATGCAGGGTATAGGATTGATTCTGGGAACAAAAATGAATACCATCCCAAGAATTCCCCAAATGCCAGCAAACCTAATCCCACAGCTACTGAAATTGCGCCCCTGTTTTTATTTTCAAAACAAGACAACACCGTTTCAACTGCGCCGTATGCTAGCAAAACAAATGAAACTGATCTGAATATATGTTCCAACTGAACAGACGAAACCAGGAATAATGGAAAAATCCCAATCGATCTAAAGTATCTTGATTTTGGGAAAAATGATTTTATGCTGTGTGAAAATGCAATGAAAAAATATCCGACTGTCTGAATTCCAATTCCCAAAGTTTGAACCCATCTTTCTATGTTTCCTGATTTTAAAACAAAGTCTTCTGCTATGTATCCTGCCCATATCACAAAGAATCCCAAGCTTATTGAAAAAAACGCAATTGACAATCTAAATAACGTGGGGCTTCCCGTATTCCTATATCCGATAATTGACATTATTCCTATGACAAGTCCCACCAAAAATCCTATGAGATTAAGTATGTTTTCTAATAAAAATTCCAATGATGTTTAGAAATCTGTCAAGCTAATTATTTTAATCTGCTGAATGTTTTTACCATGTTGTTAATCCCATTCATCCAAGGAACCTGAAGATTGACCCTCTGTACTGCCTGCATAATCCCCAAGAATATCTGAATATTTGGCCTCGTTATGTGCCACAAATTTTACATATTCCCCATAACTCATCTCCAAATCACAAGAACCACATTTTACCAAGGAAAAATCCATTGCCAATTCTGCATTCTTTTTGCATTTTGGGCATTTTATCTTCATGAAAAATTCTACTCATAATAATTATTATAGTCTATGCATAATTGAATTTTTAATTGTATTTTTGATGACTTTTCTAACATAATGATGATTTTTCTGTTCTTGAATAAACTATCATGCACAAGTCCAATCTAAAAATCACCAATAAGATCAGATATTAAGAAAACTGCAAAACGATGATTCGCGTGGTTTAAATAATTATATCTTGTGCTCATATGAATGCCAAAAAGCGTCATATTTTTTGATTATCATGTGAGCACAATGACTGGAGGAAATACAAGATGAATCAGCAAGAAGAATTAGTTTTAAAAATTCTATCCTCCATAGATGTCATCCGAGGTAAAACCAAATTTGTAAAAATACTTCATCTTGTATGCAAATTATTTGAAAAAAATCAAAAAGAATCCCCATTCAGATTCAAACCTGATCATTTTGGAGTCAATGTTGTAGGTTTGGAACCATTATTGCAAAATATGAAAAACCAAGGAATTCTCAATATAAACAAATCAATATTTTCAAAAAGAGATGATCTGTCTCTTGTGAATAAAAGTCATGCATTTGAAAATGAATCTATCTTGGAGATGAGCCCAAAAATTGAAACATTGGTTCAAACATTAAATCAATATGCGGCAGATGAAGTTGTTGCAGTCTCATATGATTTATTTCCAGAGACTACGATAAACAGTGAAATCAAACCGAAAGTAAATAAGAAAATTACCGAATTATATTCCAGATTAAGTCCAGAATTTGAAGAAAATTTTGATGATAAAGTTGGGATGAAGCCTGTTAGCAGTGATGTTAAACCATTGTCTCCATCATTCAATGACTTGGATGTGCGATTGAATATGATGAAATCCTTGGGATTAAACGAACTTCCCATGATACTTCCAAATATCATTGATGAATCATCAGGACTTATTGCCAAAAAAACGTCAATTCTCAAAAATTTTAATTTTGAAGAACTCTTAAAAGATGACAGACGCGGTTAGAGTTTATTTTGATACAATGCTGTATCTAAATAAATTTCAAGATCCTTTCACAATTAGACCAGAAACAAACCATATGTTTAACAAAGTAAAATCAGGCGAATTCAGATTGATTGTTTCTCAAACAACAATTGGAAATCTACCATGTTCTGAGTTTGGTGATAGAAAAAATAAATGATTTTGATGAGGCACGCAAAGCAATGGATGAAGTGTCAGCAATACACAATACAATAAAAGAAACCATGCTTTCATTTCCAAACACAGAATTTCCAGACAAAGAGTTTGATAAGATTGATCCTAAAACCTTGATTAATTTTGTAGAACATGTACCCGGCTCAAGTTTGATTGACTTTTACGGCAAGAAATTGCCTGGATCAATGGATTTCATCCATTTGATGGTCGCTTCTAATCTAAGATGTGAGAAGTTTTTTACCGAAGACAAAGGTGTGTTGAAACTAGATAATTATAATCAGAAGGGTATAACATGAAGATAGTAAAACCATACAAACCATAATTAGAAATTCAATCAGCTTTGATTTTAGACGTTATTGACGTGAATATTTGTTGTATATTCTGAATGATACGGTATTTTGCTGTATAATGTTCAAAAAAAGATAAAAGGAGTTTATTATTGCTAATTTCTATGAGTCGAACCTGCACAAAATGTAAGAACCCCATTCCAGATAATGAGACACTTGGCATTGTCGCTGAAAAATATCCCACATGTAACAAATGCTGGGCAGAATGGAAGGAATACCAAGTGATGGTAATGAATGAAATGAAACTTGACATGTCCATGTCTGATCATAGAAAATTATTGAAAAAACATGAAAAAATCTTCGTTGGAGTACTGTCTCCTGAAGGGGAGATAATTGATTATACCAATGAAGACAATAGAAAGCCTGACGAGCCTGCGGCTGGTGCCTAAATTTTCAAGTGCTGTTTGGCATTATCTGGTATCACTAACATAATCCTTCTTCTTTTCTCTTCATCAAGATTGCCTATGACTTTTTTAATGCTGCTGCCAAGTACTTCCTTTTCATTTTCGTCTAATGTTAAAAAGATCTCAAGAATTCCATCTAGATTGAACGTAATTAATTTTTGTGGATATTGCGATACCTCGTTAATATATGCTGAAAATAACCCATCCCTTTGATCTTCTAAAAGGGTCGCCAAAATTTTAAGCCATGTTTTAAACAGTTTGGCAAAGTTCGGAAACGGAATAGTCGGCCCTGCCTCTAATGCATTGTTGATGATCTCCACTTTTTCTGGTTCTGAGAGTGAAAAAAATTCCACCATTCTTTTTTTCAAAATAGGATTTCTGAGAAAATCTGGAAGACTGGCCAAATTGATTATGATATTTCCGGCAAAATTTTCTTCGACCATATCTCTAAAAGAATTACTGCTGGATAAAAATCATATATGGATACTTAGCTTAAATAAACGAAATAAAGCCCCAACAGCATGACATCCACTGTAGTTGTAGGCGGATTTTTTGGAGATGAAGGCAAAGGAAAGATCATCTCTTATTTGGCAATAAAAGACAATCCAAAAATCATCGTACGTGGCGGAGCTGGTCCAAATGCAGGTCATACAATCAGGGACGGCGACAGGGTTTACAAGGTTCGTATGCTTCCAAGTGGGTTTCTTAACAAGAATGCCAAAATAATGATCGGTCCAGGAGTCGTCATTAATCCTGAAGTACTACAAAAAGAAATCCGGGATTTTAACGTGTCGGGACGTTCATTTGTTGATAGACACTGTGGCATTATTGAGAAAACCCATCTGATACGTGACTCTCAGGGAGAATTAAAAGAAAAAATCGGAAGCACCGGTTCTGGTACGGGTCCTGCTAATGCTGATAGGGCCATGAGGATTTTAAAACTGGCAAAAGACATTGATTCGCTGTCCTCACTTGTCACAGATGTCCCAGCGGAGATAAATTCCGCCCTTTGTGCAAATGAAAATGTCCTAGTCGAGGGTACGCAGGGAACCTTTCTTTCATTGTGGCATGGTACATATCCGTTTGTAACCTCAAAGGATGTGACTGCATCTGGAATATGCGCCGATGTCGGCCTAGGTCCTACCAAGGTCGATGAAGTAATTGTTGTCTTCAAATCATATGTCACGCGTGTTGGTACCGGCCCCCTTGAGAATGAACTTTCAGTTGACGAGGCTGAAAAAAAAGGATGGTCCGAATTTGGCACCGTAACCGGACGCCAGAGGCGTGCAGCTGACTTTGATTTTGATCTGGCACGACGCGCAATCATGCTTAATGGTGCGACACAAATCTCCATAACAAAATTAGACGTTCTTTTTCCAGAGTGTGCAGGCAAAACCTCTTTTGATGAGCTAACCGATGATGCAAAAGCATTCATAAAAAACATCGAGGTCAAATTAGACACGCCTGTGACAATTATTGGAACTGGTCCGGATATCCGGGATGTTGTTGATAAAAGAAGCTAGGCTCCAAATTTTTGGATAAGTTTAATTTGATATCCTACAAGCAATCCTGTGGAAGAATTAAAAAACCCCTCCAATGATAAACTGCCGCGTTATATTCAGGTCAGTTCAACACTGGAATTCTCTAGGCTCGTCTGTGCCCTTGAGCGTGCACCACGCGTATCTTTCTTGCATGATCATGACGGACAGAAAATACTGTCCGTACAGATGGATGTCCTCAAAGAAAAACCCATTGTATATTACACTCCCTTGGAACACCACGGTCATTATCTCTGCTATGGGCTAAAAGGGGGAAAAGAAGAGTCTCAAATTGTTGATTCCACCTCTGATGCCAGCAAACTTTACTCCCCTATAATTCGAATCAAATCCCTCCCAAAAACCCTGAAACCCGGCAATGGAACCCTTGATAGATACCAGCCAATTGAATTAGAAGACATATCTAGTCTTGCAAAACTTACTTGGGGTTTTGACGAAGTTCCCTTTCCATTATTTTTATTCCCACGCAATGATAAATGGCTTATTGGGGTTTTCATGAACTTTAATGAAGAGGGGACCTCTTACTTTTGCCATGTGGTGTTAAATAGCGATCCGAAAAAACCCTTCATGAAGTTCTCACCGGCCAACAGTTCTGAACCCCTTTTTGTAGAAAACCCATCAGAACACGGTTATTCCTACATCAAAATAATAAAATTAAAGGACACGCATCCGTTAGTTGATTATGGTCACCTTCAAAACTAGATTAGAAAAACTATCAAAAATACGCGGAAACGTGGTTCTTGCTAATGATTATGATCTCTCCGTTAAAAATTTGGAAGCAAAGACCATCAAAAACATTATACAGTTACACCCCTTTCTCTGTGGAATCAAATTAAACTTTCATCTGCTCCTCCCCCTGGGTGGCAAGGAGATTCTTAAAATCAACAAGACGGCTCATAAATATGGCCTGCAAACCATTGCAGACATCAAACTCAATGACATTGGAAATACCAATCAAGTGACTGCCGACCATCTTTGGAACTTGGGATTTGATGCAGTTATTGTAAATCCGATAATGGGACTAGACAGCTTGAAAAAATTGGTAAGGTCTGCCCGTAAAAATGAGCGAGGTGTCATAACTTTATGCCACATGAGTGCACCTGAGGCCAGACTATCATATGACATGGAGGTAAGAGTGCGAAAAAAGCAGCGACTATATCAGCTGTTCCTTGACTGGGCCCTGGATGCCAAGGTAGATGGAATCGTGGTAGGTGCTACATTTCCCGACATTATACAGTATTGTTCTAAAAAGGCAGGAAAAAAACTGGGTATTTTTTCTCCCGGCGTTGGCACTCAAGGTGGAAGCGCAGATAAGGTAGTCTCATCTGGAGCAAACTACCTGATTGTCGGCAGAAGCATCCTAAATGCCAAGGATCCCCTCGGCGTAGTAAAACAACTGCAGTTACAGGGTATTGGCAAGTAGCATCCGTGCCTTTCTTAACACCTTTTTTGCATTCTCAAACGTGGTTTTTTCCATAGATGTGTCATAATCCATCCATGTATGATTGAGATGCTCATGTGATATGGTCACTTTTTTAGTTTTTGTTTCAGCCAAGAAAAATACCACCTTTTTGCGAACCAGTTCCCCCTGATATTGAAAGTCGTATTTAATCCACTCTTCAAAATTTTCTAAAAATGTAATGTCCGTAATGCCTGTCTCTTCTTTTGTTTCCCTGACTGCCGTCTCACGGGTTGATTCCCCCTTTTCCATCTTTCCTTTTACAAAATCCCAGTGTCCGGAGGGATAATGCAGGAGCAAAAACAAAATTTTTGAGTTTTCCCTTCTAAACAATACGACACCTGCCGAGGTTTCCTCAATCATTTTCCAAGCCTCCTTTTTCTTTCTTGAAAAGTCCTGATTGCCCTCATCAAATCTATTTTTCTAAATTCTGGCCAGAAAATATCCATAAAGACTAGTTCACTGTATGCACTCTGCCATATTAAAAACCCGCTCAGTCTTTTTTCCCCCGATGTTCGTAGAATCATATCCGGGGATGACTGCGGTAAATGTGATGTGTACAAATTTGATTCAATCTCCTTTTTATTTATCTCATCAACTTTTAGGGAACCGTCCCTGATCTTCTCCCCGATCTTCTTTACAGCATCCACCAACTCGTACTGTCCTCCATACGCCAATGCTATGTTTAGAAAATGGCGGTCATAATTTTTTGTAGCATCATCTAGCTGCTTTAAAATTTCCTTGATAGAGTCCGGTAACAGCTCGATTCTGCCAATACCCTTCACCCTCATCTTACATCTGTGAATTCTCGGATCATTGTATAATTTTTCGAGTCTCATACGAATTAATTCATAGAGTTGCCCTAGTTCGTCATCATTTCTATCCAAATTCTCCGCTGAAAGCGCATATAATGTGACAATCTTGATATCGAATTCCTCACACCAGTCAAGAAGGTTCTCAACTGCGTCAGCTCCCTTCCAGTGCCCTGTTTTCGGTACTGACAGGTGTCTTTTGGCCCATCTTCTGTTCCCGTCTAGAATTAAGGCGACATGGTTTGGAATATCCCCGTTTTGGATCTCACTTTCGAGTCTTTTTCCATAGATCTTGTAGAGGCCTGATAACTGAAAGATCATTTCTTTTATTTTGCCGATATCTTCTCACCTTTTGATAATTGATACTATGATGATATCAGTGTTTTCAGAAATCCACCCTGAGAATTCGGACAAATTTAGTCTGAAACCATCTCTTGATCTTTGTGTTTTCTGTATCTCTTAAAGAGAATTGTAGCTGAAATCAGAGTTACCGCTAGCCCCCCTATCAAAGGAGGAATCAGAGTAAATGAGCTTTCATCATAAATCATTATGTTGGTAAACTGGAATATGGTGGGATAAAGCGATATTAAAACGATAATTCGCAAGACGTCACTTATCTGTCTTGGAATTCCTCCAATCCAGTTACTAAGTAGCGTTCCGGCAAATATTGCGCCCATCCCAATCCACAAAACCGGTAACGCCCCTGCAACAAACTGACCGATGATTACCTTGTCTGTAATCTTTGCGATGACCTCCACATCTGCTTCAATGAGTTCTATGTCCACCGTACTGACACCTGCCGGCACCGATGAGAGAATTATCAGTACTCCTGCAACCATCGTAAAAAATCTAATAAAACCCATCGGAGTTGGTTTTGACCAGCTTGACCATACCCTGTCAATATCAAATGCCCTGATCAGAAATGCCCCGCCCAAAATACTTACAAGAACCGCAAATATTTCCGTGGTCAAGTCAAATATGCTTGCAACCCCGCCAATTAACAAAAGCATTCCTGGAACACCCAAAAAGAATTTTGAATATCGTGAATCATACGCAATCATTTTCAGGTATTTTCCAAAGACCGCATAAGAATACTCTACGCTTCTACTTACCTTCATTACGACGCGTTGTACTGAAACAACTGGCAAGACGTTCTGAATTACCGGAATAACACTCTCATCGTCCTCCCCATCAGAAACTATGACCGCACCATTGGCAGAAAATTTTTCCAGAATTTTTTTTGTCTCAGCAAGAATCTTTTCATCAGCTTGAACCCCCCTGTTCTTGACTCCTGCAACAGTTACCACCTCAACCTGGTAGCCCTTGCTGATTAAATCCTCATACGTCTTGATTGCTGAAAAAATTGAGTTAGAGTCTGCATCCTCTGGATCTTCCAAGGCCAGCCTCTGCGCTGCCTCAATACATGCATCCCTACCAATTACCGGTGTGAGAATTCCCGCCTTCTCCCCTACATCATTGTCCCTATCGACGCAGATCACAAGCAGTCTGTTAGCCGTGGATGCATTGACATCCTTTTCTACCTTGTGAGATCTCTGAGACATTCTAATCTTTGTTCTCAAATTGCCTTTTAACGATTTCCAACGTTTGTAGCTAGTAAAATTCGGTTTTGAGGCTACTAGCCGGGTCTTGATTCATCAGAAATTCTCACATACTCTAAAAATTCCTTTTTCAACGTGTCTATCTTTTGTATGGTTTCTGTCATCTCCCCCTCCATGTCTCCATTCTCAATCATATTGGCCAAAACCCTGG
This sequence comes from Candidatus Nitrosopumilus sp., assembly GCA_965218785.1. Taxonomy (GTDB): domain Archaea; phylum Thermoproteota; class Nitrososphaeria; order Nitrososphaerales; family Nitrosopumilaceae; genus Nitrosopumilus. The sequence goes on along the minus strand of OZ244650.1, from coordinate 1,652,805 downwards.
TTTCTACGACATAGGAATTGAATTTCTTCATTGCCTCCATATAGCTAATGTAGCTATCCTGCCATTTTTCAGGCGGTTTTGATGTTACAAATTCGCTTATCTTTGTAGTTATTTGTGATGATATTGTCTCCGTTATAGAGGCATACTCTCCTGGGGAGATCTCACCGTTGATCATATTTTGGTATTCAATATCAGTTGATTCCTGCAAGACCTCCTGGATATTTTTTACCCCATCAAGATAATTTCTGTAATCTGAAACAACAAACGTCGTTTCATTATTTTCTGGAATCGTCCATAATAGAAAACTCGCACCGGTAATTGCTGTTAATATTGCCGCAGTTACAATTATTCCTTTTTTTGATGCCATTTCACAGTTTAATGATTGGGGTGTTTATAACTGATAATCTTCAAAAAAATCATCAGTTGTCAGGCAAATATTGGAAAAAATCCTTTTTTGTATCATTTTTACTTTGTTTTTTTACAAAAGCTTGTATTTGTACAAATTTTTAACAATTATCCCTTTTTTATGCCTAAAAAAAATTACGTACATCTAGTTTATAGTTAAATATTTTTCACAGCCTCTTCCTAAATACCACCAAGTTTGACAAAATTCAGAATGGTTACAGCATATTGCGTAAAATGCAGAGAAAAAAGGGAGATAAAAGATCCCAAAGAAACTAAACTAAAGAATGGACGTCCTGCCGTCAAAGGCACATGTCCTGAATGTGGAACTAACGTTTTCCGTATAGGAAAGATGGAATAACATACACAACTAGTCCACACAATCTCTCTTTTTCAAAACCCATATAGGGTCTAATACGTAAAATTTTTCATGACCAAGGCAGAATATGAAAAGATGCTCAAGCGTATTCAGGACAAACTAGGCGATGCCAAAAAAGAGTCTTCAACCAGATTTGAGCTTCCCGTTGTAGATGTGATGTGGGAGGGACAAAAGACATTTCTGCGCAATTTTTCAGAATTTCCAAAGATCTTAAGAAGAGACCCTGACAAGGTTCTCCAGTACCTGTCCAAGGAATTTGCAGTTCCAGCTGAAAGACTAGGCGACAAGGCAATGTTTATTGGAAGACGGGCCCCTGATGATTTCACCAGGTTATTCCAAATTTATGTAAAGGACTATCTAGAATGTACAACATGTAAAAGTCCTGATACAAAAATTGTCAAAGAAAACCGAATATCATTTTTAATTTGTGAGGCTTGCGGTGCAAAGTCTGCTTTGAAAGGTAAATATGCATGACGCATTTTTCGATACGAACTTCCACTTATCAACAAAACACAATGCTCAATATCTGTGATGCTGAATTGTTGGAGAAAAAAATCGTCCAGGGTGAATTAATCATACATATCAGTAAGAGCTATTATGGAGAAAGACTGGTTGGAAAGGAAGAAGCAGAGTCGTTATTAAAGAATTCATCGATTATTAACATGGCTGGAAAAGATACAATCTCCTTATCACTGGAACTTGGAATTGGTTCAGAAGATGGGATTAAAGAAATTTCTGGCGTTCCTTTTCTGATTATTTTCAAAATATAGGGTGTGATCTGATTTTTATTTTGAACTACAAAAGAAATCCATTTTATCTAGTAGGAGTATGATCATTTAATGTCTGATGAAATTAGCAGAAAGTTAGAATCCAAAATCGATAAAAAACTGGCATCTAAATCTAAACGGAGACATCTGGAAGACGGTTTCAAAAAAGGCAAAGTCATCAACGAAGTACTGGATAAACCCACCGTTATGACCCTCTACAAAATGATAAAGGATCACATTGTTGCATATGTCAACGGTTCGGTAAGTGCCGGCAAGGAATCCGTTCTTTTTTGGAGTGTTGATGATAATGATGTTGATGTCGCCTTGAAAATTTATTTGGTAAGCACCTCAAATTTTAAAAAACGCGAGCCTTACATTATTGGGGATCCAAGATTTTTAAATGTAAAAAAAGGAACAAAAAACATGGTCTATTTATGGGCAAAAAAGGAATTTCGCAACCTGTCCCAATGTCGTAATGCAGGAATTCCCGTCCCAAATCCGCTCTATGTTACAAACAACGTGCTTGCAATGGAGTTTGTCGGACAGGGCGGCTCTCCTGAAAAATTACTGCTCAATTCTGAGGTAAACGGGTATGATTATCAACAGGCAATTTCAATTATCAGGGATCTTTATCAAAAGGCAAAACTGGTACATGGGGACTATTCTGCATATAATATTTTTAAAACGCCAAGCGGTCTGATTGTCTTTGATCTGGGTTCTGCAGTTGATCTAAGACATCCCAACGCCCATGAATTTCTTAAAAGAGATATTAATAACATTAACAACTTCTTCATTAAAAGAGGAGTTTCTGTTGAGGATCCAAGTGTTTTATTTGAGGAAGTTGTGAAATGAGTTTTCAAAAACAAATCCGCATACCAAATGACCGAATAGCCGTTTTGATTGGAAAATCAGGCAATGTAAAATTAAAAATCGAGGCGATGTGTCATGTTTCCCTGGATATTGACGGTGATACGGGGGAGGTTTTGATAAAATCCGATGGCAATATTGAAAAGATTCAGCCATTTAAGGCCATGGAGATTGTCACGGCCATCGGCAGGGGCTTTTCACCTGAAAATGCCATGACTTTGCTAAAGGGTGAAAATACATTGTACGTCATGGATCTTAGAGAGTTTACAGGAAAGTCTAGCGCAAATGTTGAAAGGATAAAAGGGAGAATTATTGGAGAAGGTGGTAGGGCAAGACAAAACATGGAAAATCTAAGTGGTACTCATATCTCAGTTTATGGAAAAACGGTTTCAATTATTGGTGATGCAACTAAATTACGGCTGGCAGTCGATGCGATATCATCCATCTCACATGGAAGCATGCATGGTTCAGTTTATAGTAAATTAGAGGCCGCAAATAGAAAATACAAACAAGAAAAGATGAAGTTGTGGGAAGATTAAGATGTCTGCCATACAAGAAAAATTCAATCAAATATCTCCAAGTGAATTCTTTTACAGTAATCGTGATTTGGCCGGCTTTAGTAATCCTACACGCTCCCTTTATACTGCTGTCCGGGAATTTGTTGAAAATGCATTAGATGCCTGTGACCAAAGAGGAATTCTTCCTGACGTTCATCTGACAATCAAGGCAGTTGATCCTGAAAAATCGGATCCCAAGACCTACATTCTAACAGTCAAAGATAACGGCCCTGGCATGGATGCAAAGCATGTCCCACTTGCATTTGGAACCGTACTGTATGGCTCGAAATTTGGATTAAAACAAGCTAGGGGAATGTTCGGACTTGGCGCAACCATGGCGATTTTGTACGGTCAAATTACAACAAACAAACCTGTCACCGTAAAAAGTTCTACGGATGGTGTAATACAGGATCAGTTCGAGATATTGCTTGATATTCAAAAAAACAAGCCTGTGATTGTAAAACACACCACCCGGGATATTTCAAAAAAAGGCCTTTCTGTGAGTATCCACTTGGAGGGTGATTATTCAAAAGCAGGCAACAAAATTCGAGATTACGTATATGAAACCTCCCTGATCACTCCTTATGCATCAATAACTTTTGATGACCCCAAGGGACAAAAATTCCATCATCCGAGATTTGTAAGGGACATCCCGCCACCTCCGACAATAATCAGGCCGCATCCCCATGGTATTGATGTTGAAAGAATACGAAGAATGATAGTCGAATCACAGTTTGAAATTCCAAATATTGACGATGCCATGATTGAAAAAGTCAGAAAGGATTTGGGATTGACCAAGAAAAATCTCAGTTTTAATGCAATCATGGAAAAAGCAGGAAAAAAATGGAAAAATCTTTCCCGCCAAATCCGGGTAATTGTCGCCCTGATGTCTTTTCTAGAGATGGATTTTGAAAAACTCAACAAAATTAAAATCGAGGATATTGATGTTCCAAACAAAAAATTATTCTACTGGGATTTTGGTGATTCCCAATCAAAGATAGCCGAGATGAATTCTGAAAATCAGTATTACAAACAGCTGACTAATACCGTTCAGGGGGAGACTCTTACTATATTTTTGACCAAAAGATTTCAACGCATAGGTCCCACCACCGCAGTCAAATTTGCGAGAATTTGCCGGATTCAAACCTGAGAGACGAATGGGAACTCTGACAAACCAGGAACTGGTCAATCTCAGCGACTCGCTTCAGAAATTTGATGATTTTATGGCGCCTGATTCGAGCTGTCTTGCACCGTTGGGGGAATCTCCACTGGAGAAGGGAATCAAGAAATTCTTCAATCCTGATTTTACTGCCGTCGTACAGCGTCCGGCCTCGGCATATTCTGGATTCCCATTTATAATTGAGATGGGCATTGCTTATGGCGGTGAAATAAAATCCGGAGGACCGCATGTCTACAGGTACGCCAACCGCATTCCACTATTATATGACGAAGGCAGCGATGTTGTTCTCAAGGTCGTAAATGAGACGGATTGGGGCAGATACAAGGTAAAAGGCGAGCCTCCATTTATTATCGTGTCTCATATCTGTTCAACTAGAATTCCATACAAGACTGCAGGAAAAGAAAATGTTGCTGATAGACAGGAAATAGAACGGGAATTAAGGCTGGCATTGCAGTTATTATCAAGAAAACTTGCGGCATACATGTCAAAGAGGGGACAGGCAGAAATGGCAAAAAAGAGGGCCAATCTCTACGCAAAATACATTCCAATGATTGCCACGTTTTGCACTGAACTGGCTGGCAAGAAAAAGGAACCTGATTACAAGAAAATATTAGAGGCACAGCAGGACATTGAATCACAAAAACCAACAGAGGAGGAAAAACCAATTGAAAACAAGTAAATCAAAAGATCGGAGCAAGAAAGCCGATGAAAAACAAAAGAACATTCTCAAGATGCTCAAAAGTCATGGTGCGAAAATATATGATGACTTGGATGGCGGGCAGTTTCCAAAATTTTCAATACCTAGCAGATCTGTGAGTAACATTGTTTATGATAAAAAACTCAGGCAATACATTCTTGGCAGTAACTCTGCTCTGAGGAGCTCAAGAAACTCCTCCCAGCTGAGATCTTTTACGCAATTAATGTGGCTGGCATTTTTTGCAAATCGACTGACACAGGAGAAAAAATCATCCACCCTAAGGGACGTGTATTATTCATCACAGGCATTTGCAGTGGAGTTTGAGGATCAGGGAGAGTCTGATAACATTATTGTGGATTTAGAGGCAGTTACATCCAGACCCCGGGAAGATTTTCACATATTTCCTGAAGAGCGAAGCTCGATATTTGGTGATTTGACTGTGGAATATACAATTCCCGGATATGAAGGCAAGTCAATGAATCTGTCTAATCATCCTGACGGATATTCAATCGGTCCTAGTTTGACTACTGCAGAGCTCGTTGATACTAGCGCCGAAATTGTAATTGCTATTGAAAAGGGCGGTCTTTTTACGAGATTTGTTGAAGAACAAATTGACAAGAAATTCAAATCTATAATAATTAATACCGGGGGTCAGGCGCCACGTTCAACTAGGACTTTGTTAAAGCGACTTCATGAAGAAATGAGACTGCCTGTAATCGTACTTACTGACGGCGACGTGTATGGGGAGCATATTGCCATGGTTATCAAATCCGGTTCGGCAAATGCGGCACATCTGCGAGAACTGACAGTTCCTGATGCAAAATGGGTCGGAGTCTGGGCCACTGATATTGAAAAATTCAAGCTTCCGACAATCCCAATGACCGAATCTGATATTAAGCGATGCTATGATCTTCAAAAAGATCCGAGGTATGAATCGGGAATATGGAAAAAAGAACTCGATGTATTCTTGAGAATCAAAAGAAAGGCAGAGCTGGAGGCCTTTTCAAAATACGGTCTTACCAACATCACCGACAAATACCTGCCGCAAAAATTAGAACTGGCAAAAAGCCTCTAGTTATTTTATTCGAAGTGTCAGGACGCCGTTTCTGTATTTGAAATCAAATATCTGCATATCTGCTGCGCCTTCAATTGGAACTTCCTTTGAAAATCCCGCGGTTCCACGTATGTACAATATTCCATCCACCAGTCTGACTGCTATCTTATCTTCGGGTCCTGGCACTTCTGCTACGAAGACAAACTCCCCCTCGCCTTTAATCAGATCATAGACCCAGTTCTTCGTCTCCTGCTCTCTTGCCTGGGTGTAAAATGGCTTGTGATCTTTTGTCATTTTCTTTAGGACTTTGACCCAGTAAAACATTGTCAATGCCGCTGCGCCAATTAGGATAAAACTTACAAAACCGGAATCTGCCCTCTGTGTCATGATATAGATTATTCCTAGAAACAGAATCACGATAATTGGTATTACAAAATTTAATGACTGTTCATTTGAATATGTTTTCTTGTAACTTGCCAAACAGTAAAAATCTGTGTTTGCCAAATATAAAGTATCTTTGGTTTCTGGTTTCGTATGGTTTGGGGAGATACAAATCAGTCTTTCCAGAATTCAAAAATGCCGCTGAATCCCCTGATGCCGGATTTGATCATCAGTTTATGGTTATTGATCCCAGACTATCCCGAATGCATAAACGACATGGATCACATCCCTGGTATCATGATCTGAAAAACCTGCCTGTGTGTTGCTTTCTTCGAAATTGGGTTAAATACGCATACTTGCATATTTGCTGGTGGGCAGGGGTGAATTTCTCTCAAGTGATTAGTCAGAGGTTTCCAAAGCCACTGTTGGCGCAGCGGATCTCTAAACGCCTAACAGATGGAGGCACCGATGCAAAATCCAGCGAATTAAAGAATGCCAGAAAAAAAACGCATACCTGCTGTAAGAAATTAGATTGAAAAATCAGAGCCGGCAAAAATTGGCAGAAATTCAAAAAACTTATCAGATAGAGAGCGTTCTTAACAAACAGATTTGAAGAAGATAAAGGAAAATCCAATATCATACAGACTCCATGAGGTTCCCATACACCAGATAACGGTATGGGAGGAGGCACAGGCCCGCTCATTGGATATGGAGGGAATCGAATCCCTTGCAAAATCAATCCAGCAGGAGGGACTGCAAAACCCGCTGATGGTTCAAAAGGACGGCGCGGGTTCCTACCTGTTAATGGCAGGCCAGAGAAGACTAGAAGCACTAAGAAAGCTCGGTGCAAAGACTGCCCCTGCATTGGTACTAGAGAAGAACAGCACCTGCGATGTAGCCGATGCCAAGGCCGTCTCCATAATTGAGAACATTCACAGAAAGGACATGAACGCATCTGAAATGTCCTCATCATGCCAGTTTCTAGTAGAAAGACTGGGAAAGGCAGAGGCTTCCAGGGCGCTTGGAATAAACTCATCGACTCTTCGGGAATATCTCGGCTTTGGCGTCGTTCCAGGGAAGATAAGGGAGATGGTGCCTGCCATCGTCTCCAAGAGAGACGCAATCAGAATATGCAGAACCGTCCCATCCGAATTACGCGCAGCAGAGATAATACAAAAGATTGCAAAGTATGACGCACCCAAGAAAAAGAGATACATTGACGCACTTGAGCAGATTGGAGGTACGGCAGGGCATTCGGAGATTGTAAAGCTTGCAAATTCCTTTAGGGCAAGGCAGAACCTGTCTGTAAGAATATCCAAATCCCAGGCAAGGGGACTGGCAAGACTTTCACGGGATTCTGAGATGGAGCCGACAGAATTTGCGCAAAAGATAGTGACTGATTTTCTGAAAAGACGCGGATACTAGGCTTATAATATCCCCCAAAAATTCTGATTAATTTAATCTCAGAAAGACAGATCACAAAAGACGGCAAAGATCTATGAGTCAATTGACTCAAAAAGACCATTATTTTATTATCAAGTCCGGGTTGGTCCCAAAGGCAAGTATCATTTGCAGTATTGAGGGATGTGTGGACTTGAACATTAGTAGATATGTGCGCATCCTGCATTTCCTGCTGTATCATAAAACATGTGTATGCAAGCATTATGGCTTTACTTTTGATTCTTTTTCTTTTTTGTACAATTTTAAGATCTTCCTGCATGATTAATCCCATGTTGTACAGATGATCTAGTTTTTGGTCTGATAAAACTGATCTCAAATATTTGCGTGTCACCGGATATGTTTTGATTGGACAGATTAATTCAGATTTTTTTTCCGCATCATAACGTTGCACACTTGCAGCTCAAACCGCATTGTTTCTCTAATGTGTTTTATATCATGGCATAACTGTCATAGCACACCTGACAAGTCATAATCATCAATGCATACGGCAACATTATACGGCATCAATGTCATTCCAGCACGTCTGCCAGGTATCATACTTGAAAAACAGCACCGGCTTTACTATTTCACACATCATAAAATGATGGGGGATTTGAAAGGGATATAATCCAATCAAAGACGCAAACCCCCTCTCGCAGAATCGTACAATTATACAAGTTTTGTGTAATTGATCCCAGACTAATCCCGAATGCGTAAGCTGGCATTAATCATCCCTAATCATGATCTGAAAAACCTGCCTGTGTGCTGGTTTCTTCAGTTCTCAAAACGCATAAACCAGACCGCACCTGTCGTTTTGAACCCCGTCATTTCAAGCAGATTGTTTAATGGCGTGATGTCACCCCAGCTTGAGCAGTCTTCTCCAATCAAAAGCGATGTGGTCTGCTCGTTCTTCGATTTACAGTTATTAAAGGGGATTTTATTATGCTCGATATGTCCAGTCATCAGGATCAAGTGTGGGTAAGGCTCTGGAAACAAAATGCTCCAGAACTGCGTGAACGCGTGGTTGGATGGCGCAAGCAAAACGCTGTCACCAGAATTGAAAAACCAAGCAGAATACAAAGAGCTAGAAGACTGGGTTACAAGGCAAAACAGGGTATTATTGTTGTTAGGATGAGGGTTGGAACAGGCGGTATGAGAAAGCAAAGACCTACCGGTGGAAGACGGCCAAAACATCTCGGTGTCACAAGAATCAAGGCAGATGACAGCATGAAAACAGTCGCAGAAAGAAGGGTTCTTGAGAGATATCCAAACATGAAACTTTTAGGTTCTTACTTTATCTACAAGGATGGAAAGCATTACTGGTTTGAAGTTATCCTGGCAGATCCACAACATCCAAGAATCGCCCAAGACAAAGAATTAAACAAGCGAGTATCCCAAGCTGCATAAATTGAAACTGTCCCTAGTCATTCCATTACTTTTACTTTTGATAATCAATCCTGCATTTGGCCAACTGCTTTCTGATCAGACCGGTCTTGTAAACCGGTTTGATGTTGAAGCAGGCGGTCATATCTTTGAGGTAAAAATTGTTTCAAACTTTGATGTTATAGAACACGAGTTTGATGACACCAAAAAAAGACTGAGCTTTTTCATTTTAAGTAATCTGGAAAATAATTTAGGCGAAATAATCATCCCTGCCAATCTTTTAAGCGGCAACTTTACATTTTATCTTGATGGGGAGGAATATTTCCCCAAGGTAAATTCCAATGCAAAAATTTCTTTTATCACATTGAATTTTACAGGCTCTGGAGATAGCAAACTAGATATTTTTGGAACCGTTTATCTTGATGGTCTGACTGAAAGGGATGATCCTGAACAAAACATCCAACTAACGATGCAAAAAGATGATTCCTTTGTAACTCCGTTGGTATTGTGGGCTCTGACCGGCTCCCTGATTGCTGCAGTGGCAGCAGCATATGCCATGATGAAGATAAAGAAACGACGACATGGATAATCCAAAAATTGCGTTAATTGGAGGATTTGTTATTGTCGTCGTCCTATCAATTGCTGTTATCTTGATACGCTGATTCAGTCTTCTTTGAGTAATTTTTGAATCATGGCTTCAACTTGTCCTGACTGTCCAAATGAAACATCCCTGAGAATTCCCTTTCTGTCCACCAAAATGGTAGATGGCGTGCCCCTTAGGGAAAATTTTTCAAATGTTTCAGCCGTATACTCTTTTGATCTCATATAGTCCCTGACTTTTTGAATAATTTGATTTTTGTAATCTTCTGGCTGGGTGTCAAATTCCGGAATTTGTGGATAGATAAACTGCATAATTTTTTCCTGATTGATCTCTTCTGTAATTTTTGTCAGATTGTCCATTCCTATTGGAAATGGAATTTTGTATGGCAGCCTGCTTCCCTCCTGCAGCTGTCCATGTGTTGATAGCAAATTTTTGGTCTCTCCAATCACCTCCCCTGTTTCTACAAGCATCTTCAAATTCTCTAGTGTGTTTTTATCAAAATCCTCAAAGGCAGTTGCAATACCTAAAACCCGCACCCCTTCATCTTTGTATTTGTTGTATATGTTGATTGCCTCAGGAATTGCATGCATAAAACAGCCCGGACAGTTGACCTGAAAGACATCCACTAAAACAACATGATCCTTTTCTTGATCAAAATTAGTTGGAGCTCCCTGCACCCATTCTGAGACTCCCAGATTCGGTGCTTTTTTGCCTACTACCATCATACCCAGTAAATGATCATATTTTTTCCATTAAATACATAACTACACTGATTTTAAAATCCATCTAGAGTAACCTAATATAGGACACAGGAAACTCCAAAACAAATTGCAGGCTGTAACTGAGGATAGATTATTACTTTTTGCTGAAATGGAGGCAAAATACGAGCAGAAGGATACCGATTATTTTGTATCTCTTTTGGAACATCCTGATTATGTGATCCGAACAAGGAGCACGTGTATTCTGGTAGATTTTGGCGGAGAAGACAAGGTTCCCCATATTGCTAAAGTTTTGAAAAATGATGAAAACGAACTAGTACGACATGAGGCTGCATTCTCACTAGGTCAGATGTGCTATTCTAGTACAATATCTCCTTTGGCAGATGCGACACTTTATGATCCCAGTATGTTTGTACGACATGAAGCTGCAATTGCCCTGGGTGTCGTAGGTTCAAAAGAGGCAAAGGAGGCTCTAGAAAAGGCACTAAACGATCCTGATAAACCGGTAGTTGAATCAGCAATAGTTGCCCTCTCTAACATCCAGTTCATGGAAAAACTAAGTAAGAACGAAAAGTTTGCAAAGCTGACAGGTGGATGAGATGAATTTTTCCTATGGAATTATAGTTGCAGTTGGCATTCTTGTTGCAATATCTTTGGGATTGATTGCAGTCGATCCTGCCGATGTCATAGAACCAAGACCGGTTCTTGCTAAAGAAGAAATTTCTGTCAATTCCCATATTTTATCCAAGACTGCAGGCGATGTACTGATTGTTGAAGTTGAATTCAGAGATGATGGTAAAAAAATCGTTGATCATGTAAATTATGACATATCTTTCACGCAGGATGGAAACACGATTCTCTCAGAGCCTGGTTCTCATAGACATACTGGCATGCACCCAATTCATGAAACTGCAATGTTAAATGAATCCCCGATTGAAATTCAGGTTACGTTACAGGGTCTGGGCCATGGCGATGGCATATCTGAACCAAGGGGGATAGTAACTACGATGACAGTCAATCCTGAACTCGATCCGGCTATCTGTACTTTGGAATATGCGCCGGTTTGCGGTGTTGATGGTGATATTTATGGAAATATGTGCATGTTGGATGCCGCTGATGTTAAATTGGATTATAAAGGCGAATGTGTGGGTATAGCACCGGATTTTGATGAAGAGAAATCGCCCACTACTATTTCAGATAATGCGGTAGTGATTGGAACAGTAGAACAATCCGGTTTTGGTATGGACTGTGTGACAGATGGCTGTTTTACCCCAGATACTACAACTGTTGGTGTCGGTGCAAAGGTAGTAATGACAAACACTGATACTACCGGCGTCCATACGTTTACATCCGGAACTGTTGATGGATTTGTCACTTTGCCAAGCTACATATTTGATTCAGACATCCTGCTGTCCGGGGATTCATTTGAATGGGTTCCAGACACTGTCGGTAATGTTCCCTACTATTGCCTGCTTCATACATGGATGCAGGGCACGATCATAGTACAGGAAGAGACCGTGCAAGAAACTGAATAATCCTGCGTCATTAACAATTTCAATTTCTAAAGGACGAAGCTTGGATGTGAGACAGATGCCTTCTTACCATTTAATCCTCCCACTACCACCACATACAAAAATATGTTAAACTGCAAATCAGAGCGGTCCAAAACAAGGCAGACCCGGAAGAAGGACAGGACAGGTATCCACAAGAGGGGACACGCTCATTCATACCGGAAGATATACCAGATGTAACAGTACAAACTGAGGATAAACCCGCCATATAACAGACAACGGACATTGAATGCGTTCCAAAATGTATTACGGTAGAATCGCCGGGTGTCGTGCTAATCTTTTTTTCAAACAGAGAGGCGGCAATCGACGTATATTTTCCGTATTGCTGTTCTAAATGGTGGATGTATATTCCAGATACAATAGTTTAAGATACGGCAGCAACGCTGCTGCTAGTCGCACATATGCGCAAGGCAGAACGACATATTACTGCCTGCAGACGCACATGTTCTACATGAGATGCGTTTTTGTATCATGATTCCAAGTGACAGCATCAGAATCAAATGGTCTTGCAGCACATGCATCTGCCGGAGCTTACGCAGCAGTGGAAGTGTACGGGGATACGGGCGCAGATCTGCAGACAAACTATGCAATACTGAATCCGTTCACATTTTACTGAATCACGGAAGAGCATACCAACAATTTGGCAGTATGTGCCACCGTTGATAATTCCAATAAATGTGCGCAACGGCTATGACTGCCGGTGGAACGAGGGTGGGGGCATGTTGGGATACTGGTGATGTTATTCTGATATGGCAGAGAAGGAGGGAGGGAGGGGTGGAGCTAAATACGACAGAAAAACCGCCTGAGATACAGGATCGACTTGACTGTTTATATGGTATCTTGCTTTTAGATTCGATCATCTGAAAATCTGTTTATGTGTTAGTTTTTTCAGAGTTGAGTTAAATACGCACAAACCATTAATGCTTATAAGGAGGGGTGGATTGGAACAAAACATACAATGTTACAATATACCCTTATCGCAATGGCAGCATGCCTTGTTATGTTATCTGTATTAGTACCTGTGGCATATGCGCAGGTAGATACTCAATACATATTCGGACCAGACGCTGATGATGATGTTACAAGTACACCATATGCTCCTAATCAAAATGATAGATTCCTTGAATTACCTAGGATCGAACGCACGAATATAGATGCGTTTGGAGGAGTTAGACACGATTCATATGATATACCATATATCCGTGCAGAGATTCGTCTACACAATATATCTAGCCTTACTGTCAATTTTGTGCAAAATGCCACAATTACTCTCGATCCTGGATTTACCATTAATAATCATGCAGTAAACATAATCGGTGCTTCCAGTTATTTATCATGGGACTGTGATAGTCCGCCTAACATTTCACTAAATGGTGGGAGTGCCACGAATGCAGGTCCTGGTCGTAGCCAGTCTCTGGATTTCTTATTTCTCCCATACGTGAGGGTCATCACCGAAGTAAATGATGCTGATGAGAACATTACACAGAAACGATGTATTGCACCAGAGGGCTTGGAAGATAATCCACGTTATGAATCTTCTAATAGGGGAGCTGTAAATATGGGCGGTACGCCTATATATGATGATGTACCCGCATATACTCCGCCAGACGGATGGAGCATAGATCAGGAATCTATAGACAACATCAACATAATGTATCCTGCAGATGGAGCTAGCATAGTATTAACTGCACAATTATTAGAGGACAATGGAGCACGTCCTGCTCCTGATTTTATGGGAGCACCATTAACATCCCTCTTTAATGGCACAATCACATATCATGAAGACGGTGATCATAGTGGAAACGCAATTGGAGCCCTGTCTACAAGCTGTTCCGGTATACCAGAGACTGTAGTGGTGTTTGATGGCACGCCTGATGGATAGTCTGTGACAATTGGCAACGAGTTTTGTGAAAGACCTCACACGCGTGGACTAGGACCAATAGCTCCACGAAGTGCCGGTGGCGGCGGTGACAGCGGCAACATTGATCAGTCAAGACCACACTTTGGCAAGTCCCCACTGAAACAAAACCAGCTAGTCTCCTGTGGATTCAGCATGGACGGCACATGCCGTGATGTGATGGAGTACCACACGGAATACCAGAGACAGACGATACAGGCAGGTACAACACATGACTTTACGTTAAAACCATACAGCAACTACCCATTACAGATGCTCCAGCTGGGATTCGGCGTAGAGGAGGTGGGAGCATCGATAAACACTGCTGAGGCACTAATCGTAGTAGAATTATCACCAGGACTCTAAATCTGATACGGGATATGCAATAGAATCAGTAGATACGCAAAACAACCTAGAGAATGTAATTGATGTCGTGGATGAATCAAACATATCACTTAGTACAGAGTCCTGTATAGAGGGTATTGAAAAGGACTGTCTTGTAGTTCACATTAATGATGTAATGTTCCGTGACGTGTTTTATTCAGAACCATTTGTAATTGAAGTAGTTGATACCAAGAGACTCTCCTCTACAAACTATCTTAATGAGGGACTGGCCATAGTCGGAAAATCGCTAAATGCCCCGCCGGAATACACATTCCATACCGGTAAAAAGATAGAGGGCAGCAATGTTCAGGTGCTGGATCTGGTAAGAACAGACAAGGTAAAAGACATCTGGACTGACAACAACGGCAACACTTGGACCCAAAACGATCATGATACCTGGTTACAATTAACACGCACGCCATATGTGGAACCAAAAGATTCTACAATGTCTGTCATGACTAGAATCAACAACAACTTTGATGAGCTAGTACGATACGAGGCAGAGCGTGCAGTGCTGGTGTGGGATAGCAGCAGCATACAGAGCACGCCGGATCCGGCATTTTCCTACCAGTACAACGCCAGAATTGACAAGTTAAATGATCCCGAGATAATACAAAAGATGCAAAGCGAGGCCGCAAAGGCGCTGTATCTGCTAGAAAAGGATCAAACGCGTTAAATTCTGGCGGGACTTTAATTCAATTACACATACAATTTTTCCAGATCAAAACAATCTGAATTGTACTTACACACACATGAAAAGAACCTATGACATGGCATTGAGATCCCTGATGGCAGTATACGAGTCGTGACCGGGACGTACGATTATGATCTTAAAGTGGGGGACTGGCAACAGGATATAATTAACAAATTTCAAAGATTAACTATGTCAAGTTAAAAAAGATCCTAATAATCGCATCCTCAAACCAACCACATCCTAATGAAATGACACCAGTTGATAAAACAGAGGCGACAAATATGAAATAACCATTATTGTATAAAAAGAAATTGAGAAAATCAATGCCGGTAAAATCACCGGCATACATGTTGGAAACAACATTTACGCATCAGCATATCGGTATTTTTTCATAATAAATGAAAAACTTGTACCTATGGTAGAAGCTATTGCAATTGCGCCAAGCGGACCTAGTATTACGGATAGTGGCAGGCTAATCATAAAAGATATCATTGCTGAATTCATTATATGGTACGGCTTGTTTTTTTTGAAAATCACCCGGCTTGCTATTGCCGTAGTAAGTGCAGAAAATGCAGTCATTAATGATATTGCTATAATTGTACTGTAAAATATCGGCGGATAATTATTTAGACTAGCCAATAAAAATATTACAAAGCTGATAGATGTAATAATGCCTAATCCGGTTAAGAGTCTCATATCTTTCATGATATACGCGGTGCCATGTTATAATTTAATCTGTTGTTTTGAAATCTGATGGTGGGTTTGGTGTGTCAACTGTCTTCTTGGATGAAGACTCGGCCAGTACTTGTCAGGATTTTTTATAGACAATATCTTCAGTAATTAAAACCATCCTGGAAAAATCATCCTGATTTGGCGCATACTTTGCAAATTCAACCAAGCTTGCAATTCTAAAACATTCTTTGATATCTGAAATTATGTAAGACTCTTTTGGGACGTGCTGCAAGATATTCTCATTTGTAATCTCTTTTTTGAGGTGTAACTCGTGACTTAGAAATAACCTTAATGCCTGATTGATTTTTCCATATGCATCCTTGTAATTACCATTCTCAAAATTTTCCTTTCCCTCCCTGATTAATTTTTCCACTGCCAGGGCATTGTCATACGGCTGTGGTACCGTCTTGGGGGCAGAAACTAGAACGGGCTCTTTTTTGCTGCGTTTATAGAGCCTGTACACAACATAGGATGCTATTGCAGCAAACAAGACAAGGACTAGAAAAATCCAATTGGAAATGCCGTCATCTGGTTTTTCTAGAAATACATTTTCAATGATCTCAGATTCAAATTCCCCAAAGATAGTTGCGGTTTGATTATTTTCATTATTGTATTGTACCTGAATTGTTGTTTTGTTGGCATCCTGCATAAATTCTATGTTTTGTTCAAAAAAACTATCAATTCCCAGCTCTTCATCATATTGCTGAAACCTTGGATCTGCTCTGAGCTGCTCTAACAAATCCTCTGTCTCTTCCTGAGTCTGCGTTTGCATCTCAGTTATGACCCCATCTTCCATGCTTCCCTGAATTTTGCCCCATTCTCCCTGCTCATTTTGATAATTTACTTCAAAATCCCCTGTTTCTGGGGAACTTGGATTAAAATCCCCGTCAGTTACGTCGTATCCTTGCTGTAATAACTGCTGGTGGGATTCTTGAAAATCTTCATTTGATGCAAGCTCACTTTCAAATGCCTTTTTGAGGTTGTTTTCTTCTTGTAACTGCTCTTGGATCTCTTTTTTCAGTGCATTACTGTCTTGATTTAATTGATTATTTTGCAGCCTTTGTTGGGGGTCTTGTGTCGGGGGAGACTGTTGATTTATCAGGTCATCCAGGCTTTGCTGCAAAGATTGCTGTGGATTTGAGGGGTTGTTCTGGGCAGATGATGCTGCCCCCTGTTCAGATGAGCTCTGCATTCTGTTTTGCGTGTTGTTTTTTTGAGAGTCATCTGCAACAAAATGAATTGTGACGGGATCCAAAAATACGTTGATCTGGGTACCGTTGTTGTAGATAAAACTCAGGTCTGCTATGATGGTGGACGGTGAATTGCTGGTTCCAAAATCCAGCGAGATTGTCTGTATTCCATCATTAATAGCTAGTGTAGTTGATTGGGAATTGGAGATTGAATATTGCGTATTTGTCTGTTCAATCTGCTGTGTAGTTGCATACTGCAACATCCCTGATATCTGACGTCCATGACTGTTTTGAATTTCTAGGGGGATTACGGCGTTTTCCCCCATCCTGAAATAATATTCAGACTGATCAACGTACATCACAATGTCCTCTGCAAATACGGCCGGGAGCGGAGTTAAAAGTAACAGGAAAAACCAGCATAATTTATTCATTGTATAATACGTCCCTTTCCATATCTCATGTAGATTTGAACAAAGAACAAACCAAGTGATGCAGCAAAGAACCAGTCCTTGATACTGGTATCCTCCTGTTCCCGTTTGATGTCCTGGCTGATGTTTTTGTAGATATCATCCAGGGTCGTAGAATCTATTGATTTGAAATACTTGCCGCCGGTATTTTCAGCGATTGCTTTGAGGGTTGCCTCGTCTAGCTCTGCATATTGAATCCTTCCAAAAAGGTCATATCCCAGTATCACCCTATCTTCTGAGCCCAGTCCTATGGTGTATACTTGGATCTCATTAGATTTGGCAAATGCGACTGCCTCGGCAGGAGTAATCACGCCTGCATTGTTAACTCCGTCACTGAGAAGAATGACCACTTTTTGTTTATTGGGTACAGATGTGGCCATATCAATTCCAAGACTTAATCCGTCCCCGATGGCAGTCTTTCCCTCTCTTGGTAGAATTAATCTGAGTTTGTCTATTACCTTGTCTTTGTATGGACTAAGATATGCAGCAGTAGTGGCGCCTGTTTCAAAAATTACAATGCCTGCATTGTCTTTTTGTTGAAGGGAATCCAGTAATATCTCTGCGGATTTTTTTGCAGATTCCAATCTGTTGGGTGGATAATCCGCTGCCAGCATACTTCCAGAAACATCAAGTACTAGAATCACGTTGACACCTTCCTTGGTCTGCTCTAATGGAATATGCGGATCTGCAAACCCGATAACCATTAATGTAATGACTGCAATGGATACGTAAAACAGCATGGAATCCCTTCTGGTTTTCTTTTTGTTTCCTAGTGCGGATTTGATATATGATAAATTACTGAATTTTATTGCCGCCTTTTTCTTTTTTGTCAGGACCTTGTTGTATAGATAAAACAATACAGGTATGAATAAAAGAAAAACCAGAATAAACTGGTTATCAAAGCCGGCCATTATTGACTGGTCCTCCTCTTGAAGAATTTTCTCAGCGATGTTGAATAGTCCTGTCCTGTCAGTAGGGGAATTACGCCAACCCTGATTTTTATCATGCCATTTTGAAACTGTAAATCATTTTCAGCAATCAATCTAGAATATGAATTTCGAAACTCCTCATCTGACGTATCTACAAGAATCTGTTCACCGGTCTCTTCATCTTCGAGCTCTATCATTCCAACATCTGGAATCTCCTTTTCTCTGGGATCCATGATTCTCAAAGCGATGACATCATGGTGTCTTCGTAATAGTTTGAGAGGTTTTAGATAATCACTATGATCAATAAAATCTGAAATTACAAAAACAATGCTTTTTCTCTTAATGGTCTTAGATACACGTTCAAGGGATTTTTTCAGGTTGGTTTTTGTTGAATTGGGCGTAAATGTGGTAATAATATTCAACAACTGCAGAACATGCCTTCTTCCTTTTCTTGCAGGAACGAATTTTTCTATCTTGTCTGTAGTAAGAAAGATGCCCACACCGTCATTG
This sequence comes from Candidatus Nitrosopumilus sp., assembly GCA_965218785.1. Classification (GTDB taxonomy): domain Archaea; phylum Thermoproteota; class Nitrososphaeria; order Nitrososphaerales; family Nitrosopumilaceae; genus Nitrosopumilus. Next base: position 1,634,004 of record OZ244650.1, on the reverse strand, counting down.
TTTCTCAGTGCGGCAAACATGAGACTGGCAGTTATCTCTAGTGATTTTTCCTTCTTTGAGATATCTGTACCAAAACTTCCGGATCCTGATATGTCAATAATAAAGTAGACTTGCAGATCTCTTTCTTCGATAAACTCCTTGATGTAAGGGCGATTGAATCTGGCAGTTACATTCCAATCTATTGTCCGTATATCGTCTCCGGCTCGATACTCCCTGATTTCAGAAAATTCTATTCCCTGTCCCTTGAAAATGGAATTGTAATTTCCTGAAATGATTCCATCTACCAGGTGTTTTGTTTTAATATCTACTTTTTTGATTTTTTTTAAAATTTCTTTGATTTGCAACAGTTTCTCATCCGAAAGTATTTTGTGTTTATGGTACTGTGATTTTTTCTATAATTTTCTGTATAATGTCATCTGTGGTGATATCTTCGGATTCTGCATCATACGTCAGGGTAATTCTGTGTCGCAACACATCGTGGATTACATCCTGTACATCCTTTGGAATTACATATCCCCTTCCCTGTAGAAGCGCGCTTGCTTTTGCAGAAATCGTCAGCCATATTGACGCCCTAGGGGATGCCCCGTATTCAATCATATCAGATAGTTGAAGATCATATTTGTCTGGAAATCTTGTGGCATCAACGATTTGTGTGATATAGTTTCGGATCTTTTCATCCGCATAAATCTTGGGAACAAAAGACTGCATCTCTAATATTTGCTCATCGGACAAAATCTTTGTTGCCTTGTGTGAGATACCCTCGGTGAATCTTTGAATGATTTCCGATTCTTGCTCTATACTTGGATATGAGATTAGAATTTTAAACATGAAACGATCCACTTGGGCTTCGGGCAGCTTGTAGGTACCTTCAGATTCCACCGGATTCTGCGTGGCCATTACAAAAAATGGTTTTTCTAACTGGTATGTCTCTCCCTGGATGCTGACCTGGTTTTCCTGCATGGCCTCAAGTAGTGCTGATTGAACTTTTGGAGGTGCGCGATTTATTTCATCAGCAAGTATGAAATTTGAAAAAATCGGACCCTTTATTGTTTTAAACGAGGTTGAGTTGTGATCATAAATTTTAGTTCCCAAAATATCTGCAGGTAGAAGATCAGGTGTAAATTGCAACCTTACAAACCTGGAATTTATACAATCAGAAATCGTTTGAACTAGTAACGTCTTTGCCAAACCGGGCACCCCTTCAAGTAAAACATGTCCTCTAGAGAGTAGTGTGATAATCAATTTCTCAATAATTTTGTCTTGACCCACGATCACTTTTGAGATCTCTTTTTGAAGGTTTTCTAGTAGATTAGAATAGCCTTCAGCCTGATTCGTTAATTCTGTTATTTCCTGACTCATTTTACCTGTCTCTAGTGATACGATAAATGCGATTTATAAAAATTACTTTGATATATATCGGCTGTATCAGACTAATTCCAAATGTAGAGAATTACCCTAAATGGGCTTTTATCACCATTGCACAACATCAAATCACGCATGTTATTACCCATATGGGATCAGTTACTGTAAAATAAGACACACACGGCTATTTCTTTGACTTGTTGACAAACGCAGTCATCCGCTCTTCTCTGTCCGGATGTGTAAAGCAGTTTCTCCAGGCAAGCAGCTCTACTGCAAGACCGGTATCAAGATCCGCATTTCTTCCCTTGTTGACTGCCACTTTGGACATTTGAACGCCCATCGCAGAGTTTCCGGCAATCTGTTTGGCCATTTTCAAGGTCTCCTCCTGCAATGATGCAAGAGAAACGACCTGGTTAACAAGACCTATTTCTTTTGCCTCGTCTGCCTTGATCATTTTGCCTGTATAAACAAGCTCTTTTGCCTTTGCTATTCCTACAATTCTCATCAATCTTTGTGTTCCACCCCAGCCGGGAGGAATACCAATTGTTACTTCTGGCTGACCCAGTCTTGCCGTATCTGCGGCAATTCTAATATCACAGGACATTGCAAGTTCACAACCTCCGCCCAAGGCAAAACCGTTGATTGCCGCTATGGTTGGCTGTCTTACCAGTTCGACTGTTGCAGTAACAAGCTGACCCATCTTTGCATAATCGACTGATTCATCTGCAGTGATTTTTGACATGTATTCAATATCCGCACCTGCAGAAAATGCCTTTTCTCCCTCGCCAGTCAAGATGATAACTTTGACATTATCATCATGATTGAGTGTCTCAAAAGTTTTGATTAGTTCTTTTGCAACGTCGGTATTCATCGCATTGAGCTTGTCAGGCCTGTTAATTTTGACAGTACAAATACCATCAGAAGTGGATGTGGTAACTAGTGACATATAATTTGTCAAATTATGCGAGACTTAAATGTTTTCTATTTCGGTTCTCCCATTTATTGCACGAAAAGTAGGTCCGCCCAGGATCCGAAGGATAATTGCGGATTATTTGACTGCACCGATCATAAAAATATGAAAAAAAGACTGACAGTAAAGTCATGCAGTATGAAAAGGGCGCAAAAACGGAATATACCCACACAGATAGCAAAGAATCTTGGCATACTACCAGACATAGTAAGGCTGGAGGAGATTTTGGCAAAAGATATGTGCTTTGACAATTACTAACACATCGGCATTCAAAATTATTGAGAATCAAAATGGTCAGGTCTTCTTGCCTACGTATACGTCTGTACGGCGTACCTAAATTTTAAAATCAACCTGTTTGATAAATCATACAACACAAATCAAAGAAAAATTTCAGTGGAATTACAATGTCTTATCAGGAGTAATGTTTATTTCCATTTTTATCACATATTTTTGATTAAATTACACATGTAATTAATGATCAAAGTAATTTTTTGCTAATTAGGGTTCTATTAGCAAATCATATTCTAGAATTTAAATTACTTATATACAATTAGCCTAAAATAGAGAAAAATATGAGATATAAAATCAATCCCAACATTATATTTGCTAAATAGGCATACTAGGTGAGATTATACCAACTACAAAACAAATTACAGCGATTATTCGAAAAACACCTTCCAAGGATTGAAAAGATAATCCCCTGAAAAAAGATAATAATTGACGGTACGATCACTATCCTCTGCGTAAAATGTCGACAAAGTCGACTAATGATTTTAGTGAATAAGTAAAGTTATTCGGTGCGATCTCACACACTATTTTCCGAGAAACTTGCCCCATTGGGCTAATGCCGATGCAGCTTCAACCCATGTCCGAAGATCCTGGTAGACTGGAACATTGTGTTTTTCAACCAATTTTGCCATTTTTTCAGTATATGGACCGCCGTTACATCCAACTAAAATCGGCTTTTTTCCCTTTTTTTGGAAATCGGCCAGATAATCAACAATTGTCTCCTCAAGCGGATCATCCTGGAAAACAAACCACGGCATTGCAATATCGATATTTTTTTCATCCATGAACTGCTGAATGACAAATCTGTAATCATCTGCAGTCGCACCACCGCCCACATCTGCCGGATTGCCGTTATGAATCGGGACTGCCGGTGGAAAACGAGCCTTTATTTTCTTGAGAATATTTGGAGACAGCTTTCCTATTGCAAGACCGAGCCTTTCTAGCTGATCAATTCCGCCAATCATTGGACCTGCGCCGTTACTGGTCATGGCAACACGGTTGCCCTTTGCGGCAGGCTGCCATGCTAGTGCCTTTAAGACCCCGGCTAACTGCTGATAACTGTCAACGGAGATTATACCTGCCTGTTTGAATGCCCCCATGATGATTGCATTTGAACCTCCAAGTGAGCCCGTGTGCGATGCGGCCTGTTTTGCACCTGCTGCGGTTCTTCCACTCTTCCAAATAATGATCGGTTTTTTCTTCTCCTTCATTACACGTTTTGCAGTATTGATGAATTTTCTACCATCACCGAATCCCTCAACATACAATCCGATCACTTTTGTTTGAGGATCATTTGCAGCATACCATATCATGTCTGCCTCATCAACATCCGAACGATTGCCAAAGCTGATCATCTTGGATAAACCAAACACATCGGCGCTCTCTAACATGCTGATTCCCATGGTTCCACTTTGTGAGAAAAACGCAACAGAACCTAGTTTTGAACGCAGCATTCTTTCCTGTCCCTGGAATGCACAATCAAGACGGTTAGCGGCATTGAACATTCCAATACAGTTGGGACCGATGATTCTGATTTTGTGTTTTTTAGACAATCTTGCGATCTCAGCTTCGTATGCTGCGCGTTCTCCGCCAAGCTCCTTTCCGCCGCCTGAAACAATTACTACGCTGTGGACCCCCTTTTTTGCACAGTCTTCTAGGACGGGCGGAGTTACTGACAAATCGACTGAAATTACGACAAGATCAACCTTGCCTGGAATCGCCGAGACTGTTGGATAGCACTTTTGTCCAAAGATTTTACCTGCCTTTGGATTGATTGGATAAACCTTTCCCTTGAAATCATAATTTACCAGACTATCTAGAATGGAATTTCCAATCTTTCCCTTGCTTGATGAGGCGCCAACTAGCGCAACGGATTTCGGAGTAAAGAACGTCTCCATGTTGTCTTTGTTTGGCTTTGTTTTTGAGATTGAATTCTTTATTAATTTCTTATTTAGTATGATTTTTGCATCAACTACATAGTGTGATCTTGGATATACGATAACAGGGTTAAAGTCAATGCTGTTGATATAATCGGCGTTATCAACGCCCAGTTTTCCAATTTGTACCAGCATCTTTGCAACCATGTTAAGATCAACTGGCGCGCTTCCTCTGAATCCCTTGAGAAGTTTTGAACCTTTTAGTTCGTTTATCATGGACTTTGCATCAGATGTGGTGATTGGAAGCATCCTAAATGCAACATCCTTCATAACCTCTGTCATGATTCCTCCCAGTCCTACCATGATGACCGGACCGAATTGTGAATCATTTTGAATTCCCACAATCAGTTCTACGCCTTTTGGAACCATCTTTTCAAGAAGAATTCCCTTGACCTGAACCCCCTTCTTTTTAGAGAGTCTGCCATACATGTCATTGAATGTCTTTTTTACATCGCCGATGTTGTCTAATCCGACTTTGACTCCACCAACATCCGTTTTATGCAGGATCTGGGGAGATACCACCTTCATTACAAGCGGAAAGCCGATTTTCTTGGCCTGTCGTGCGGCATCTTTAGCAGATGTAACTAGTGCAAAAGGTGGAACCCTGACGCCATAGCTTTTGAGAATGGATTTTGAGGACTCTTCTGTAATGACCTTATGATCGGTTTGGATAATCTCATCAAAAATCTTCTTGACTGCGGCCATAACTCGATCGATCGAATCAAAACTAAGTATATTAAACTTTAGCCTCAGAAACCATCTTTATTGATGCTGATAATAAAAGATAATTCCGTTATCTGTACGGTTTGATTAGTTATACTTTTTTTATTGGGTATAACTATGGATATGGTCACGACCTCAAGCCTACCGCATGTCATAGAACCTTTTTGGTTCATCTAGTTCTCCGGATCTGCGTACGACAAAATACACTTGAATTATAGAGATTTTGCATAATTATCTGCAAAGCTGTCATTTGGGTGGAACAGCTCCTCATTTCATTGTTAACCGGGGTTTTCAGACGTTGCAGATTACTGCATGTCAGTTCAGATAGCTATACAAATGCCGGCCATGAAGGTTCAGTCAATATTAAACGATGATTTAAAGTTGGAATAAAAATTCCTCATATTTGATTTTACAATCAAAATATTTTCATCCATGTCCGAACGGATTTTTTGCGGGTCAATATGAGCTATTTTTTGCAGTCTTTCTTCTGTGCTGTCAAGCCAGAGATTTATCATTGCCTCATCTACCTCTAGGTGGAATTGCAGTCCGACTGCACTTTTGTATTGAAATGCCTGGTTTGGATAATGCTCAGATGATGCCAATCTGACGGCTCCATCAGGCAAATCAAACGTATCTCCATGCCAGTGAAAAACGGTAAACGGGTTTTTGAAACCAGAAAAAAATAAGGTGTTATCACAAATGACCAAATCATTGTAAAATCCGATCTCTTTTTGCGGTCCGGCATACACCCTTGCGCCAAGGGTTTTTGCAATTATCTGCGAGCCCAGACAAATTCCGAGAACAGGAATCTCCACCTTAATACTGTCTTTGACCAGCCGCTGTTCTGCCTGAAGATAAGGCAAATCATCATTTGCACTTGCAGGAGCACCCAATATTACAACCATGGAGAAATCCCCATCGGGAATCCGTTCATGTTTTGCATTGACCAAAGTTATCCCAAACCCGTCGTCTTTGAGGAGATCCCCCAAGTATCCGGAATCCTCAATCCCGGTATTTTGCACAACTAAAACATCGGACATAATTTTTCTGTGAACCAAAGTGCTTAATATGTCATAATGAATAAAATACCGTGCTAGTTTCTGACCGGGAGATTATCGAGTTAAAGAATTTCGTTTTTCAGCTAAACTCTGTGAAAGACGGCGTAGTGATAGTTGAAGGAAAAAGGGATTCACACGCATTAAAAAAACTCGGTTATTCTGGAAAAATTTTGGAATTTTACAGGTTCGGAGGAATGGTTGATTTTGCAGATTCGGTTGCAAAATATGAGAATCTCATAATTCTTTTTGACAGAGATAAAAAAGGAAGATACCTCACAGATAAAACGATTCAATTATTACAAAGAAGAACAAGGGTGGATCTCTCTTACAAAAGAAGGCTGGTGGAAATAACAGGGGGAAAAATAACGTTTATTGAGCAGCTAGTCTGCTACGAATCTTATTTTGCCTAGCTTGCCAAAAGTTCCGGTTGTGATGGTATTGAGAACATACAAATGCAAAGGCATCAGACCCGTACACCGGCACGGACAGATCAGTCAGAATATTCATATTTTCCATGTCCCCATTATTTACAATCTCTGGGTTTTTCTCAGGACCTGCAATGGGCACATTCGACTTGCAAACCTGTTGATGTTGATGAATTTGCAGTATACAGCAGTGGCATGTTTTACGGTGGACTGCCGGATCCGCTGGGAGATGAGTTGATCCAAGCACACAATCGGAACGTCTGATCTTAACTACTTCCTTTTATATTGAAAAATAGAAGGAACATAATGATTCATGCATTTATAAACTCATGAAAATTCATCACTAAATATTATTAATCAGTTTATTATATATACAATAGGAGTATTGATGCGGTAATGAAATCTGAGTACGAATATGTCATGTCTGTACGTGATCAACTAGGTGAACATTTGGGCGATTGGATTGCCGTAGTTGGAGAAGAAATTGTATCTGCTAGCGATAATGCCAAAGACGTCTATCAAAAAGCCAAAGAAAAATATCCTGATAAAACCCCATTCATTATGAAAATTCCTAAAGAAACTGTAATGTTGTTGTAATCCTAAATTTTGTCTTCAAGATCTCGAATTCGCTCTAGCATGACTCTGCGTTATATCAATTATGATGATCCAATAACAAATGTAACCTATAAACTTCCAATGGTCAATGTAAAACTAATTCATAAAGATCGGGATCTAAAAACCGCAGCGTTGATTGATTCAGGTTCAACTTCTAATTTTCTTCCAAGAGAACTTGCAGAAATTTTAGATTTAGATTTATCTGAAGAGCCAAGAGATGCAGTAGGTGCCGGAGGCACATTTAGTAATGTATCTTCATTAATTGGTACATGCCAATTAATTAAAAATAAAGAGTCAGTTTTTGATGAATTCACAAATTTTGAAGTTAATGTACCAATAGCATCAAATACCTTACCTTACATGGTTTTGGGAAGAAATAGTATTTTTGGAAGATTTAGTATTAAATTCATGGAAAGAACAGAGAAAATCATATTGAAGAGATTTTAACTTCTTTGGCAGGATTTTAATTCAATTACACACAAACATACTATTTTTCCAGATCAAAACAATCTGAATTGTTCTTACATCATGAAACAGAAATCCGTGAATCAGTGATGTACAAGGAACGCTTGGATGTATGAAAAAAAGAGAGGTTGGTTAAGGCATAATCTGGACTTCTGTATGGAGGATAAAATTTTTAAAACTAATTCTTCTTGCTGATTCATCTTGTATTTCCTCCAGTCATTGTGCTCACATGATAATCAAAAAACATGGCGCTTTTTGACATTCATACGAGTACAAGATATAATTATTTAAACCACGCAAATCGCATATGTCAGGCACTTGGATGTATTTTGCCATTCCCCGATAACATATCCAATCCCCTTATCTCCACATCTCAAAACACCATTTTATTTTCTGCATATAATGGAACTCCTGTTGTTGCATCAACAATTACTGCAAACCAATGATAATGACCATCAAAGTACGGAGTTTGACATGTTCCTGTGTATAAATTGTAAACGAACCTTCCTTGAATGATGTTTAATGATTCATGTTGTGTGTGTGCTATTCATGTTGTTTGATCAAAGTCATTGAGATCTGAAAGTGTCTGTTTTACGACAGACCGCCGGATCCACTGGGAGATGAGTTGATCCAAGGCACACAATCGGAATTTCTGTTTACGGCCAAATACCTTTATGATTAAAGGCCTCTAGAACCCTTTCTACTGCCAGCACCATTGTCGCCTTTCTCATGTCAATTTTGTGTTTCTTAGATAGGGCGTGGGCATCCTTGAATCCCTTTGTGATATTCTTCTCCATCTTGTTTGCAACCTCGTCAAATGTCCAATAATACCCCATGTTGTTTTGTACCCACTCCAAGTATGAAATACAAACACCGCCAGAGTTTGCCAAAATGTCCGGGACTACCAGAATGTTCTTTTTATGGATGATTGGGTCTGCCTCGGGAAGTGTCGGACCATTTGCAGCTTCGGCGATAATTTTACATTTCAAGTTCCTTGCAATCTTTGCATTGATTTGGTTCTCTAATGCTGCTGGAACCAGAATATCACACTTGGTGGTGAGTAATTGCTCAGTTGAGATTTTTTTACTTCCTGGAAATCCGACAACCGTGCCTTTCTTTTGCTTGTATTCTAAAATTTTACTGACCTTTGCGCCTGAAGGAATTGAAATGGAACCTTTGGAATCACTGACCCCAACTATATTGGCACCCATCTTTTCAAGATATTCCCCTGCAAACGTTGAGGCATTACCAAATCCCTGTAAAACAACTTTGGCGCCTTTAAGTTTCATTTTCAACGTCTTTGCGGCTTCTCTTACAGTATATGCTACTCCCAGTCCGGTTGCAACATTTCTTGCAAGTGAACCTCCCATTGAAATTGGTTTTCCGGTAATCACGCCGGGGGAATATTTGTTGCCGTTAAGTTTGCTAAACGTATCCATAATCTGGGTCATCTCTCTTCCTGTAGTGTAAACATCCGGAGCTGGAATATCTTTTTGAGGTCCTATAATTTCAGAAATTTTGTACGCAAATCCCCTTGTGAGTCTTTCTAGTTCGCCATCACTGAGTTTTTCAGTCTTTGGATTGACATAGATTGCACCCTTGCCGCCGCCCAATGGAATATCAACGATGGCACACTTCCATGTCATCCAAGAGGAAAGTGCCATGACTTCACGCTCCATGTATTCTACTCCGCCCTTGGGATTAAAGTAACGAATACCACCTTTGTATGGACCCCTGTCATTGTTGTGTTGGCTTCTAAAACCTGTGAAAATCCTGATTTTACCATCATCCATTTTAACTGGAATCTTTACCCGCAAAACCTTGTTTGGCATTGCAAGATACTCTCGTAATTCCACATCTTTGATTCCTATAATATCACATGCATCATTTACCTGCTTTGTTGCATTTGCAAAAGGATCATTTTTTATCAAGGATGATCTTTCAGATAATTCCATTAATTTAAGTTTAATGAAAAAATTCAGATCGCAAAAATCGGTTATAGATAGACTTTTTTGTAATTCATCTTCCTGTCTAGTTTTTCAATTGCCTCATCAAGGGTATTGATATTGATTTCAAGGAAATTAGACAAGTGAAATATTGCACCATATTTTTCGCCGATCTTTAAAACCATGTTGTTCTTTTCTAGTACTTTCATGTGATGTTGGACTGCCTTGTAATCAAGATCGAGTTCTTTGGCCAGCTGGTGTGTATTATATGGCTGATTAAGCAGGTGCATGATGATGCGTAATCTGGTAAATCCTCCCCTGGTACTTGTAAAAAGGTACAACAGTAATTTTCTAGTCTGCCTGTCTGGTTTTCTCTGCTCTGAAACCTGTCTTGATCGAATGATTTTTTTGAACTCTGGGAGTTGATTGGACATCTTTGATGACTAAAAAACTGCTTTTGCTTAAAACTCTATTTCCAGATCATGCCCGTATTAAAACAGCATAATTACCCTTAAATTGACTTGGTACAAACTTGTGATATCATGATGGCATCACGCGGTTACGATATGACTCCTACAATGTATTCTCCGGATGGCAGGATATACCAGGTAGAATACGCCATGGAGACTGTAAAAAGAGGAACACTGGCCATTGGCATTTGCACCAAACAGGGAGTCATAATGGCAGTAGAGGAAAAGCCTCGAACACTGCAAACAACAAATGTAACACAGAAAATCTTCCAGGTGGATTATCATATAGGGGTTGCAGCGGCAGGATATATTCCAGATGCGCGCGTTCAGGTAGATAGTGCAAGATTCTTTTCGCAGGGAAATAAAATGACATATGATGAATCAGTCGAAGTCTCAACAGTTGCCAAACATCTGGCAGATCAATCCCATCAATTTACTCAATATTCGGGAGTACGTCCAAACGGAGTCTCTCTGATAATTGCAGGAATTGATCAAAAGGGAGAATCAATCTATGTAGCTGATCCAAGTGGAACATATGTACAGTATGCAGCCATTGCAATCGGGGCAAGTTCTGATGATGTAAATACATTTTTGGAAAAACATTACAACGCAGATATGGGTTTGGAGGATGCAGCGGCACTAGCTATTGCCGCTATTAACATAAAGGAGGAAAAAAAGGACGGTATCGATAATGTTAAAATGGCAAAGATTACGACCGAGGCTAAAGTCTTTGAGAAAATCTCAGAGTCGGATTTACAGAACTATTCTAAAAACACATCAAAGTTTGCTGCAGAATAAAATCTTTTGATTTGAAAACTATTCAAACAGGTACGTGAGGTGACAGATATGGGTTTAGGAAGTTATTGGGGCGAAGTAATGCAAGTGCTTCAGGAGATTATTCCTGTATATGATAAAGTAAATTCTATTATCTCACTTGGCAAAGATGCAGAACACAGAAATCGCGGTATTTCCAAAAGGGTGGTTCCTGGAAACAAAATTCTAGATGCGGGTTCTGGCTTTGGCAACATGTCAAAGGCGGCGCTAAAATTAACTGATGGAAAAATTTCAATTACGCTTTATGATCCACTTGTTCCAATGCTCAAAAACACAGGCATCCATTTTGAAGAGTCTCCGGATATGGCAAATGGAGTTTTTGAACACATCCCGTTTAGAGATGAGGAGTTTGATGCAGTCTTGTGCGGATATTCACTAAGGGATGCAATCAACTTGAGAATTGCAATCTCTGAAATTCACAGGGTATTGAAAAAGGGGGGCAGATTTGTCATCGTCGATCTGGGAAAGCCCGACGGTGCGTTCATCAGGGCAGGTGTTTCATTTTATCTAAGATGTATTCTTCCAGTCCTTGCATTTGCTGCCGGAGGACGGTTGGGATTAAAGTTTGGAAAGCTATACGGTACATACAAAAGATGGCCTCAAAATAAAAGACTGGAAGGGCTGCTGCTGGAAAAATTTTCCAGAGTGGAATTTGAGAAAGATCTTATGGGCGGGGCAATAATGGTTGCCGCATACAAATGAACCGAATTCTGTTACTAGTCAACATTACCGGTTTAATCATAGGAATTTCATACGGGCTGCACGGGCCGATTCTGCCGATATTTGCCAAAAACGTCATTGGTGCGACATATTCTGAACTTGGATTAATCGGACTGGTTAATTTTATTCCCTACATGTTTATTCCACTTTTTGTAGGAATTCTTCTTGATAGATTCAACAACGGATATCTAGTTGCGTTAGGTGCCGCCATTAATTCCGTGTCTATCTATCTTTTATCAATTGCACAATCAGTTCCGGAGATTATGGGCTTTAGAATAATGACGGGGGTGGCCCACGCATTTTTTTGGCCGCCATGCGAGTCTATAATATCCAATGAAAGCTCTGAGAAAAACAGAGTCAAAAACATCTCGTGGTTTACAATGTTTTTTACCATCGGATTCATGGTAGGCCCATTGCTTGGCACGGTGCTCTTGGAAGGCCATGATATAACATATAGAATTCTATTTCAGACTGCGGCGTTTATTCTGGCTGCTGCAATAATCACCTCGCTTTTAGCTTCGAGAAAAAGCGTTAGAAATCACCACCAGCGATTCTCCTTTTCGTCCATTAAGGAGATGAAAAGATTTCCAGAGGTGATGATTCTGCTGGTTTTTTGTACGTCCTCCTTTGGAATAATTTTGACAATTTATCCGGCATTTCTAAATGATAACGGAATGACACCTATGGATATTTTATTACTGTATTTTATTTTCGGCATATCTCGAATCGTGTCACTGGCATTAACAGGAATGTTTGCAAGAAAAACAAGTCAAACTTTGATTGCCGCAACAATCGCAGTATCTGCCGGGCTGGCCATATCCGTTGTTGCAGATTCAGTCATCACTTTTGCAATCGCGTTGGTTCTGATGGGATTCGGATTTAGCATATTCTTCCCACTGACTCTGGAAATAATTTTGAGTAAGACACGAAAGAATATTTCCGGCAAAATAATTGGCGCGTATGAAACGGTTTTTGGAATGGGCTGGGCAATCGGCCCGGCTGTTGGAGGTCCAATCACACAGTCATTTGGGGATGAGACGCCGTATGTGGTATTTTGTATAATAGGAATAGGAGTGACACTTCTTGCCATGATTTCCAGAAAAAAACTAGAACCGCAAAGAATCCAAAACTAATGGATGCAGTGACGATCAAAAGTTTATGGTGTTAATGTCGGAATTTTACTCGGATGTTTTTCGGATTCTGTAACGTATGGGATTGCTCACTTGGTCTCAAGCCTATCCGTATAATCTACGGAACTGCCTGGATGAATTTTATTATTTCAACATCAAATATAAAATGGCAGTTTTTTTATAGCGATATTTTCTTTGGATGAAATCGCTTGGGTTACTGTTACTTTTACAATATTTGGTTATTCTTTATATTTTGTCTCTATTTTTTTTACATCAGTATCACGTAAGATGTTTATCGTCACAAGAACATAGTATGAATCTTTTCCAAATTCTTTACATCTTTCAATTTTCTTGATTTTTGTGAATTTACTTTTTATTTTTTTGATGACTGAATTTTCTTTATTATATTTTGTCCCAAGTATAACTTAAGATTAAAAATCATCTAATGTGTGATTTTATGAAAGTTGTTATTGGCTAATCAGAACCCTTAGATTCTTTATTCCAATTGGATTTGCAGCGTTTGATTTAATTTTCCACAAGTCATCGACAAAATCTTTGACTTTATTTTCTTGTACTAGTGCTTTTCCAGTTAAACAATATCTGGTTCCTTCAAATTCAATACCTGTTGTATATGCTTGCAGGATTTTTTTTGATGACTTCATTGTTGCATTACGCATAGACACGCAGTTTGTGTGCTTGGTCTTGGTGCATCTAACCATGAAATAGACATTCTTTAGATTTTTAGAATTCAACACATGACATCTCCGAATTGATCAATTGATAGTTTGCAGATATAGATGTATTGGTGGGGGGGGGGGCCGCTAGAATGAGAACACTCGGATACATACACTTTTTGAACAAGTTGGGAGGTAAAACATCTTACTCGACACAATATGATTGGCATGGTTGTTTTTGATGAAGAAGAATATAAGAACGACATCAAACTACGGGGGATGATTCAGGCGTTTAAAAAACATGGTACCAATATTACTGGTTTTCTATATCAACCTTCGAAAAATGACAAATTGGAAAACATACTCAATGCCATTCAGTTTTGTACTTCAGAACTGTCCGGGAATACAGTGCTGATTTTATTGCACGCTCTGTATGGCAGCATCATGAAAAAGAAAAAAACAACAGATATGAACAAATAGACCCATTATGGGAACGTACATCTGATTCAATTTATCGTGATTTGGTTGTTCCTAGTATGTCAAAGTGGAAATAATGGAGGAAAGGTGAAACGACCAAAGTCATTTCAGCGAGACCATTTACACAGATTACTGATAGGCTCTCCTTTACCTTGTTGTTACTAAGGCATTATTCATATATTATTCTTTGATATGGAGGTTCTGTAACATCTTCTAGGGATAAACGTGGATCTTCCAGATTGAACCGCTCCCAAACAATTATGAAAAAGAGGAGTGAGCTGAGGGGTAATCCCTCTTATGACGGGGGGAAGGTAAAACACCATGACTGATGCAAAAACATGCGAGAACCCTCTCATTTAGAGAGATGTCCATCTACTATTCAGATACTTTTCAACATCTAGACAGAATCAAGTTCTAAAATACTCTGAAACCTGATACGTCACATCACACATTGAGGCATGTATTCGGAGATGAGTTGATTATTTGTGCGTAAAACCAGAAAACATTACGTTTAATTTCAATTTGAGGTATTCCAAAGCATGCCTGATTATTCATTAAACATAGCCGGAAGCGAATGGATGATTATTATTTTTGTCGCACTAGTATTGATTTTAGGTACTGGCAAGCTTCCCGGTGTTGCAAAGAAACTTGGAAAAGCCGTTAATGAGTACAACAAGGCAAAAAACGAGATTCAGGATCAGGTAAAAGAGGCATCAGAAGAATCACCCAGAATTTCAGGTCCCGTAGAAACAGAGCGAAAAAAATTAGAGACAATTGCCAAATCCGTCGGCGTAAAGACTGAAGATAAAACAGACGATGAGCTTCGGCAGATCATATCTGAAAAAATAGGCAAGAAAAGAGCCGACCCGTCAGAAAAAAACCAATAAGTTATTTTGATTCCTTGATTCTGTACATGTTTTTATCCAGCCGCTCTTTAGCAAATTCATAATATTTGGGAACAATCTCAAATCCGAGAAATTTCCTTCCAAGGGATTTGCTCACTACTGCAACCTGTCCCGAGCCAAGAAATGGATCAAGCACGATGTCATTTTTTTCACTAGAGTATTCCAGCAATTTTTTAACCAGTTCGAGGGGAAGCTTCGTCGGAGTCTTTTGGTCCCCTGTCCAGTATTCACGTTTGATATCCCACACATCTTCCTTGTCCCTGTAATGAAGGCTCCTTCCATCTGCTGTCTTTTCATCCTTTTTGAATCTGGAAAACGAAAAGAATTTCCGCTTTTTATCATTTTTGCACACATAAAGACAGTGATAGTGGGATGTGACGAATTTCTTTTTGGTGACAACACCGAACTGGTATTTCCAAATAATATGATTGATGGTGACAAATCCAGCATCATCTAATGCCTGTAGGATATCCTTGAGATTATTCCATCCTGAAAAAACATACATGCTCCCCGAATCCTTTAGAATCCGAAAAACCTGCTTCATCCATGCAGATGTAAATTCATGGTATTCCTCGGGCCTGATTTCGTTGTATCCTGTCAGCACCCTTGATGAGGTCCTGTTGTAATTTGCCTTTTTTGCCTTGAAATTTATTGCAAATGGGGGATCAGTAATCACAAGATCAATTTTATCTTCAGGAATCGAACTCATTCCTTTTATGCAATCCATGTTATAGATTTTGTTGAGATCAATTTTTTTCATTTTTAGATTCAGGACTGTTTTCTGGCATAATAATCCACTGTTTGTGGCGATGATTAAACAATAAATCCCCAGCCATATCCCTACAAATAGATCTTGAAATTTTCATGTCCAAAATGCAAGTCAAAAGTAGAAATTCAAAAGACATTCAACAAAAAAATGCATGTCTCGTGTGAAAAATGCGGCATCGAGGATCTGCTGGAATTCTCAAAAAATATCGATGAGGTGTTTCTGGAGTTTCTTTCAAGATTTGATCGGGGCATGGTCTCAGAAAAAGGATTATCTGATAGCCTAAAAGACGGTGGAATAGTCCGAGAAGAAGCTGAAATAAGACAAATGATCGGGGATAACAACCCAGATAAGATTACAGAGGAAATCCTGTTTTCAAGAAAAGACTATATCTCGCAATACAAGGTTTTGAGCAATCCAGAGCCTGAAAAGGGCTGTAAAGTGGAGGATTTGGGATTGGATGAATCAATTACCGGGCATCTCAAGGAATTAAAGATAAATCAATTTTACAAGTTTCAGGAGGAATCAATTCAGGAGATATTATTTGGAGAAAACATCGTAATTGAAGCGCCGACTGCATCTGGAAAGACAGAGGCATTTTTGATTCCGGTGGTTCAGAAAATAAAAAAGGAGGCAAGTGATGGAAACGTCTTTGCGATCTTTGTATATCCGACAAAGGCATTATCCAGAGACCAGTATCCGAAAATCCAAAAGTTTGCAGATGCGGCTGGAATCAAAGTAGGTGTGTTTGACGGGGATACAAATCTGGCAGATAGAACAAAGATAACTGACAATCCCCCGCACATACTAGTTACGAATTTTGATATTTTACATTATCACATGTGGCATCAGACAAAATTTTCATCACTGCTTGCATCAACTAGAATTCTTGTGACTGACGAGGCTCATGTCTATTCGGGAATTTTCGGCTCCAACGTACATTACATCATAAAAAGACTCAAAAGAATCTGTAGCAACAAATTACAGTTTGTGGCAGCATCTGCCACGCTAGATGATTCAAAAGAGTTCTGTAGGCAGTTGTTTGGGGAAAAAATGCAACAAATCCGGGGATCCGGTAAAAAAGGCAAGACGGATTTTGCGATGCTGTTTCCATCGCTTCGGACACAAAGGGCCTTGATGGTGGAGCTGACAAAGAAGCTGACCCAAAAAAACCACAAGACAATGGTGTTTAACAACTCCCATCTGAATTCCGAGTTGTTAGCGATTCAGGCAAAAAAACATAAAGTTGACATCAAGGTTCACAGGGCGGGACTGATGGCAAATTACAGAACATCCGTAGAAAGACAGTTCAAAAATGATGATTTACAGGCAATTTCGTGTACTCCCACGCTTGAACTGGGCATAGATGTGGGAAATGTTGACTGTGTCATATCATCTACCATTCCTGTAAACAGGCTGATTCAAAGAATCGGCAGGGCTGCAAGAAAGGGGCAGAGGGGATATGCGTTTTTGGTGTTGGGAAATGACCCCATCTCCCAATACTACAAGAACCATCCCGATGATTACTTTGAAGATGTTGAAAAAACATACATCGACCCAAGGAATCCGTTTGTTGAGGAATTTCAGATATTGGCAATGGCATACGACAGACCAATCTCAAAACACGAATTAAAAGAACATCAACAAGTCATCAAAGGACACATACTCCAGGGGAATCTCAAGGAATTCAACAATAGGATTATTCCAAACCTTGATAAAATAAATTCCATGCTAAATGACTATAGTATTCGCGGTATTGGCAAATCAATTGATATTTTCTTAGGTGGGAAAAAGGTGGGTGACAGGGTGCTGCCGATTGCATTAGAGGAGTTACACAAGGATGCCATCTATTTTTTGGCAGGTATTCGCTATAAGGTAAAAGAGTTTGATTATCCAGAAAAAAATCATGCAAAACTAGAAAGAATTCCAAGAGACTATCCATATTACACGAAATCACTTACAGAAGAATGGCCGACAATTGAGACAGTCTTTGAGCGAAGAAGGGCAAACGGTGTGCAGGTCGCATTCTGTAAATTACACATAGAGAAGAAGGTTTACGGTTACATCAACATAGAACTAGGACAGGATATCACTCAGGGGCAAAAGGTGATGCTAGATACCCCCTTGGAATATGATTTTATTACAAAGGGAATCGTCTTTCACGCGCCAAGACCGCTCAAGGTTATCGGGGATGCAGAAGATGAGCAATATGCTGAGGCCAGCGGATATCATGCAACAGAACATGTTGTAATTGAAGGAAGTAACATGATTACGGGAGGGGTATCCCGGGATCTGGGGGGAATATCACTGGGTACTTCGGGTCTGATCTTCATTTATGATGGCGCAATAGGGGGAAGCGGTGCAAGCAAGGCATTGTATGACAGGTTCGAAAAGGCACTTGAGCGAAGCATGCATATTGTAAGGGAGTGTCCGTGTCAAAATGAATCCGGATGTCCGAGATGCACATTTTCGTACCGATGTGGAAACAACAACGAGTATTTACACAAACATTCTGCATTGGAGATTTTAGAGAGAATCAACAACGGTGAAAAAACAGAGTTAGTTGATCCCGCTGAAGGGGACAGACCCCTAGTATAGATAGGCAAGATGGGATAAATATGGTAAAAATCCAGCACAATCATGGAAAAAGTAGCTCTTGTTACGGGCAGCTCGTCTGGAATAGGATTGGAAACGGCACTAGCGCTGGCAAGAGACGGTTATCATACTTTTGCAAGCATGAGGGATCTCAGCAAAGCCGTGGAATTAGAACATGCGGCAAAAAAAGAGAGTCTTCCAATTGAGATAATGGAATTGGATGTGGACAAGGAGGAATCAATAGTTGCAGGAGTCAAAAAAGTGGTTTCTGATGCTCAAAGACTGGATGTTTTGGTAAATAACGCAGGATACATGGAGTTTGGATGTACAGAGGACGTCTCAATTGATGATTTTAGAAAACAGTTTGAAACCAACTTTTTTGGCATTGTAAGAATCATTCAGGAAGCTGCGCCAATCATGAGAAGCCAGAATTCAGGAATCATAGTAAACATCAGTTCAGTTGTCGGGAGAATGGGCCTACCAGGCTCCTCGGCGTATATCAGCACAAAATTTGCCCTAGAAGGACTAAGCGAATGTTTAAGATATGAGCTTGGCCAGTTTGGAATCAAAACCACGCTAATCGAACCCGGAGTAGTCAAGACAAACTTTTTTAATTCAATAAAAATCTCTGAGCCTAAAACTGATCCCAAATACAAGAAATTGACGGATCATATTCTTACAGGTCTTAAAATGATGGCCGAGATGGGCACTGCGCCATCCCAAGTGGCAGATGCCGTAATCAAGGCAATCCATGATGATGAGATTTTGACCAGATATACCGTGGGAACTGATGCGGCCATGTTTTTGGAAGCAAAAAAGATGAAAACAGACGTGGAATTTGAGAAATACATGAGTAAGGAGCTGTTTCCTGGCTGACTTTGCACCCTTACGTTAAATTGATATACGCATAGAATCCAGTTTTATCAAAATTCAATTTTAAAGTGAAAAAAATGACATGGAAAAAATTACAACACAACGGAATCTTATTTCCACCTGCATATGAGACTCGGGGGATCAAGATAAAGATCAAGGGAGAAGGCGTCAGTCTTGATCTAAATCAGGAGGAGATGGTCTATCAGTGGGCAAAAAAGAAGGATACTATATATGCCAAAGACAAAGTTTTTCAAAAAAACTTTACAGCGGATTTTGCCAAAACCCTAGATTCAAAATTCAAAAAGATCTCATATGGGGATATTGATTTTTCAAACGCCTACAAAATAGTTGACAAGGAAAAGGACCGCAAGGATATGATGAGCAAAGAAGCAAAAAAATCACTTGCTGTAGATAGAAAAAAGATACGAGAAGATCTAAAGAGCAAATACGGAATTGCCATCATGGATGGAGAAAAAGTTGAGGTTGGAAACTATATGGCAGAGCCTCCTGGAATCTTCATTGGCAGGGGGGAGCACCCACTAAGAGGAAAATGGAAGCCACGGGTCACTGCAAAAGATGTAACACTAAACCTTGGAAAAAATGCAAAGACACCTGAAGGCAAATGGGGCAAGATAATCTATGACGGTGATTCGATGTGGCTTGCAAGCTGGATGGATTTTCTAACCCAGAAAAGAAAGTATGTCTGGCTGGCAGATACGGCGGGGCTAAAGCAAGACAGGGACAAGGCAAAGTACGAAAAGGCAGTGAAACTTGCAAACGAAATTGAGAAGATAAAAGACAGGATTGTAAAAGACATGAAAAGCAAGGATCAAAAAATCAGCAGAATCTCCACTGTGTGTTATTTGATTTATAGGACTGCGATGAGGGTGGGGGACGAAAAAGATCCGGATGAGGCAGATACAGTAGGTGCTACAACTTTGCGAAAGGAACACATCAAAATTACCGCCGATACAATAGAGTTTGATTTTCTAGGAAAAGACAGCGTCAGATGGAAGGAAACAATGATAGCGCAGGGTCATGATAAACAATTTCAGGAGAACCTCAAAAGACTTGTAGAAAAGAAAAAACCAAGAGACGAGATTTTTGACAACATTACATCAAGACATGTTAATGCATATTATTCAGGCATTGTAAAGGAACTGACTGCCAAAGTCTTTAGAACATACTTGGCAACAACTGTTGTCAAGGGCCATCTTGCAAAACATGATAACGTGAAAGAAAAGAGCGCAAATGAGAAACTATATCATGCAAAAATGGCAAACCTCGAAGCGGCTAAAATGTGCAATCACAAGAGAACCATTCCAAAGACATTTGAGCAGTCATTGGAAAAAAAGCGGGTCACCCTCAAAAGGATTCGAGGCGAGGATCCCTCAAAGAAATCCCGGGATGCCCTCAAAAAAGCCCAGTCATCCAAGCCTAAAACTGCCACTCAAAAGAAAAACAAGATCAAGAGAATTAAGAAATTAAATATACAGATCAAAAACCAAAAGCAAAGACACGAAGACAGGGTGGAGAAATTAAAGTTACAAATAGACCTGTCTGAAAAAACCAGAGACTATAATCTTGGAACATCTCTGAGAAATTACATAGATCCGCGTGTTCTCAAGGCATGGACTGATGAAATGGGTGCAGAATGGGAGAAATTGTATACGTCTGCCTTGCAAAAAAAGTTCCTCTGGGTCAAGAGCGAAAATATTGCGTGGAAAAATATCAAACAGGCGTAGTGTTTTAGAATCATTTAATTTCCCAAATTTTTTAGGCATATACATGCCGGGGTAGCTCAGCCTGGTTAGAGTGCCAGTTCATTGGTAAACTCTAGCGGTTCTCCAACTAAGGCAATACTCATAATCTGGAGGTCGCGAGTTCGAAACTCGCCCCCGGCACACATTAGATCAGCCCAAATCATGATATCACGATCACAGGTATGCTGTTTTTTGCCCCATCAAACCCGGGTTATTTGGCTGGGATTAGTCCGGTATGCAAATTAAATGAATTGCAGATTATCTATCAAACAATGTTTTGAAAAATCCGAAAATATTTTCAAAAAACGAGCCTTCCTCATCTGTACCAACTACCTGACATATTCCATTTACCAATTCAGTCCCAGCACCGCATGCCGGTTTCTCATTTGTACCAACTACCTGACATATTCCATTTACCAATTCAGTCCCAGCACCGCATGTTGGTTCCTCGTCTGTACCAACTACCTGACATACTCCATTTACCAATTCAGTTCCTGCCTCACATGTCTGTTCTTTGGATTCGATTCTAGGCGGGGTTTCTGGAGTAGTAGTAGGAATGTTGTTGCTAGGATCCGGCGTATTTGGTGTAGCGGATTCATCTACTCCAACAGCCTCATAAATTGAATCATATTGATCATAGTTTGTATCGAACCATTTCTTGTATGATTCTTCATTGTTGTATCTGTCAACATAGTGCTGTGGATCTTTATCGGGATCTACAAACTGTGCAATGGTTTCTACCGGTTCAACAGTTGGAGTTTCTTGGGGGGTAGTAGGAGCAGTAGGGGTAGTAGGAGAAGAAGAAGAAGAAGAAGGAGGATCTAATTCAAATGTTAATTTTGCTGTATTTTTCAAATACGTGCTTTTAATGGTATATTCCACATCTGGTTTCAACTGTTTGCTATCTGTGGAATATTCTTTGGTAAAATTACTGGTTTTAGGTAGAATCTGGTCTATAGTTATTGGATTGCCGGAAGGTTCTAAAATTTGTATAGCGACATATTCATCAGAAACAACACCACAAAGTTCTACTACAACGGATATTTTGTCGCCCTTGGCATATGATGTATCGCCCAAACGAATTGAAATTTTAGAGTCAGCCATACAAGAGTCCGGTATGGCCTCCGTGACCTGTTCTGTATCTGTTGGGGTGTCTGTTTCTCCAGGTAATGCAAACGTGACGGATTTTTCACCATAATACTGCCCATGCTCGACTCTGATCGTATACATGCCTGCATCAAAATCACCAGTCTCGCTTATCGAATATGTCGTGCCCTCAGTAAGTACATTACTTATGGGAGTAGTTCCAATCGGCGAGATAATCTCAATTGTCGTATCTGTTCCTGAAGAATCATCAGGAATGACCCAGTCTGCATCTATTGTCCCACCCACGTCATAAGTGGATTTGTCACTATTTACGGTAATTTGATTAATGGATGCTGCGATTGCACTGGACTTGGTAGTTACTGTAATGGTTCCGGTATCATTTCCGTCAATAAGATCGTCAATCATATATTCAAATGTGCTCGTACCAAGAAATCCCGAAATAGGGGTAAATGTTATCGTGTTGTTGCTGCTGCCTACTGTGGCAGATCCCTCAAGTTCATTTACGCCAGAAACTGTGACTTGCAGCATATCGCCGTTCGGATCGGTGCTATTATTGATTACTGTAAATGATACGGGTGTGTCTTTGTCCACGTCCTTAGAGTAGTCTAATGCAGTTGGCGGGGAGCCACTTTGCACTATTATGGAGAGGGATTTTTTATTGTAGGTAACTAGGGCAGATTCTCCAGATTCTGCCTCTGGGTTAACTATCAAGTTTGCAGTATCTTCTCCGTCATAATTTACAAATAATCCGGAATTGATAGCCGTCTCAGTAAATGTTATTGGATAATGGGTATGAGATATGGTGTCTGTTCCCAAATCTATTGTGTCATCTGTGGTGTCCTTGTCCTCCAAGACGGTATAATCATTGTCCTGTAAAATAGTGACGGCGTTAGTAGCTCTGTATGGATTTGGGTTTAAAATGAACTTTCCACTATCGTCAAACATCATGGCTGCTAAATTCCCTTCAACCTGAATGTTAAATGCGCCGTCTGTTCCGTCTGCACTGTTGGTTCCGTCTTTATCAAATAACTGGTAATAGATTCCACCTTCATCTGATGCTGAAGCCCATGTCCAAGAATCCTCATCTGTAGGATCTATGTTTAATATGAGATCTGAAATATCTATTTTGATATCAGCTCCGGGACGATATGACATCTTATCTAGTGTTATCATGGCAAATTCATCAACGGTATCAAATTTCAGGTTTACCAGTTGGGTGCCGCTGGTCTTTTTATATTTTATATCTATATCACCTCTGGGTCCAATGTCAAACAGCTGTATTAACGGCCAAGCGTTCGTGTCAATACCTGTCTGTCCGGTGGTGCTTGCCTCCGTGTTAAGTGCCGGTGCCACTCGTACGACATTGTTGATGATTTGATCAGAGGATGAGATTTCCCCCGTACATGTAACAAATGCTTCCTGACCATTAGAGCCAGAAGAGATATCCCTTGGAATTGCAAATCCCGAAGTATCTGATAAATCCATTCCTGCTATGGAAGAATCACTACTGCACATTTTACCAAAATCCAGACCGTCTCCTAAAAGTCCCACCAGTGAATCAGCCTTTTGCGCCTGGGTCTTGTCTGCAAAATAACCGTACCATTTTCCGTCATCTGCTTGAACCATACTCAGTTTTCTGTTGTCAATTGTCACGTCAGGTTCCTGTCCGGAACGAGTTAAACTTGAAATGTCAGAATCATCAACCATCACTTCAATTACCATGGGACCTGCAAAATGATTCTCAGATGACGTATTTTCTGCTGAAACATACAGATTGGGGTTTTCCTGTGCGTGAGATGCAGGCGCAAAATAGGCAAGAGAGATCAGAAATGTCATAGATATGGCAAATAAGGCATATTTTTTCATAATACTATACAAAACAGATTCTACAAAGTCATTTCAATGTTATGTTATCTGATGAAATCAGTTAGGCTGTTGTACCTAGACATCTGATTCTACGTATGAATTCGGCGATCATGTGCTGAACCCAAATAATTACATCTGATATGGCATTTCCAAAAAATCTAGTCATATTTTGGCAAAGGTGTTTTTTCATGAATTCCCGTTATCTATTCCCACATCCAAGACGAGCAAGCCCATGTAATTCCTCCATCTATGTCCTGCTTGTAAAATGGATGATCTTTGCCCCCTGTCTGACTTTGTGGCATCTGTTGTGCCCGTCGTTGTCAGGCGGTGTCCCAAGATCAGCAGAATGCTTGCCGCATTTTTAATCTTTTTTGCAGATTGGAGCATGACAAATCACGACAAACTGTCATTCTTGATTCTATGTTATACCTCAAGTATTAAAAATGAGTAGTAATCCAATGAAAAGTAGGAATTGGATGATTACGTGGGACAAACAATAATGATTGGATTGATTGTAGCTGCTGTTGCGATTTTTGCTGGTTCTAGAATTTTCATGGTTTTTAGAAAATAATTTTTAACACATAATACACTGTTATATTGCAACCAGCGAATTATTTTTTGAAAAACCATGGGAATTTTTTATTTGCAAAGCCTGATTTTGATTCTAAAATTACCTAAAACAGATTCTGTAACATCTGTGACCTGAAATCACGATCTTCTTCAGATTGAAATTTTGTGCCTATTGAGAATTTTTACTTGATGGTTTTCATTCACAATGTATTTTGAAAATTAATATTGTATAATGAGAATCAGGTAACTGACTATTGAAGTCTGGGGGCATCTTGAAGGTCTGTGACCACCCTGTAACGAATGGCTCACCCTTTTTTCATCATCTCTGAATTGAAAATTTACCCTATTGAGAATATTACTCAGAGGCATTTTGAATGATGGTTTTCCACTTTTTTCTGTATTGGTGTTTTGTAAAATCTACTATGATTCCAAACACACCTAATCCGTCCTGATCCACATCTAACATTCTAGTGCGGTGCTTGATTCTGACATTTTCAGACAACAAACCAGTAATTTGTGAGCTAATAATTTCTTTGATACAAGAAATCAAGATAATGTTAAATGTAGTATTTTTAAATTTGATGCAACTTGGGAGAATTTGAAGAGTTTGCCGAAGCATTATTTGGTCAATTATCAGTTGAAATCAATGAGGAAAAAGAGATCACAGAATTATCAATCAAGGCCAGAGATGAGCTTGGAGACAGGGTTCATTTCAGAGAATTAGATGATATTGCCAGAGAGATTTTTCCAATTTACAAAGACAAAGTGGAGGAATTTCTTGGGATCAAAGTTCCTGATAACATACAATTGGAATTCCTGGAATTAGAAAACCTGAAAAAAATGAAGGGCGACAAAGTATTCGCAGACAAAGATGCAAGACAATTTGTCACAGAATTATTTGACGCCGTTGCAAAAGAGGATTCAAAAAAGATTTCAGAATTAATGCAAGAAGATACTGCAAAATATTTGGTATATTCAACATATGCGATTCAATACATATCCAAAATCACAACAACGTATGGTGATTATCTTGATTCTATAATATATCTGAATAAATTCATTTTATCAAAGTATCCACAGATAATTCTGCACAAGCAGGGGGAGCCCTATGAATCAAGATTTGAAAATGTGAATTCTGGGTATATGGGTGCCATAAAGATGACGGTGTTAGAAGAACTGGTTCATTCCGTACAGGAGAATCTGCAACAGGTAAACAAAAGTGCCGCAATGAAAGTAAATAAAATCAACGAGGAGCTGGCAAATGTCATTTTGTCACTTGACACTGAAACCATCAACAGGCTTGCAGAATACTGTCAATTACAGACAGTTCCGGATGATTTTCCATTTGCAAAAAAGGCAAATCTGTTTTTCTTTTTGAATCCGGATCATTTTTTAATTGAACAGATAGGACCGGATGTTATGACATTTACGCATGTGGAGATAGATCCCAAGATAGGCGAATCAATTCCCCAACTTTTGGAGATCTACAAGAAATGGCTGATTCCAATTCAGCAGCATCATGCGGCATTTACTGCAATGGAAGGAATGGCAGGTTTTGTAATCGAGAATATCTTAAAAGACGATCCAGACTTTCAGAATTATCTTACCACATTTATGGGAACAGACTTCTCTTCATATCAGGTCCGAAAGAGCATGGGAAAAGATTTTACTAAAACCGTATATGAGAAACTAGGCAGGAATACCTTCAAAAAAATGATTGAGATTCCACCAAACACTAAAGAGCTCAAGGATCCCTTACTATACCTCAAAAAAACGAGTCAGTAATAATTGAATGAAAAATTTGATCCGTTTGTTGCAGAGTGGCTTTCGTTTGTAAAAAATCCAAACTTCAATATGGTTGAAAAATGTCTGAAATTTGCTCAGATTTTGGAATATCCTGATCTAAACGTAGACGAATACATTCAGAAGATAAATAAAATAGGACTGTCTCTAAAAGAATCAGTCAGTGATGTCACAAACCCCACATATCTGATTTCAATGTTAAATGAACATTTCTTTGAAAATCTAGGTTTTAGCGGGGATGATGATGATTACTATAATCCAAAAAATAATTTTCTAAATGATGTCATTGATAAAAAGTCTGGCATGCCCATCACCATTTCAATTCTTTATGTTGAAATTGCAAAATTTATTGGACTGGATCTCAGAATTGTTGGATTTCCAAGTCATATCCTGGTGAAATATAATGAAGAGATGATTTTAGATCCGTTTTATGATGGGACTCTATTGGATATTGATGATTTGCAGGACATATTGAATACCAATTTTGATGGACAGTTGGAATTTAAACCAGAATTTCTTGATGAGATAGGATCAGAACAAATTCTTGTAAGAATGACACGCAATCTGAAGAATTCCTATGTACAGTCGTTTGTTTATGACAAAGCTCTTCGCTGCACTAACATGGTTTTGGCAATTGATCCTGAATCTCCGGAGGACATTAGAGACAAAGGAATTCTAGAGGAAAGACTGCTAAATTCTGAAACCGCATTAAAATACCTGAATAAATATTTGAAAATTAATCCAAACGCAGAAGATATAGATTTTATTTTGGAACTGATAAGGAGTATAAAGGCAAAAATTAATCAATGATGGAATCAATGTCTTGTCCCTTTTTGATCAGGGATATTTCATGGCGGGCGATCTTGTTTCTAAATGCCTTTTTGAGAATATCTATTTCGCTTCTGAGGAGCGCAATTTCATCCTCAAGTTTTGCAACCCGCTCATAGATGGTTTCAGCCTCTGTACTCATAATTATTTATCAGGAAAAAATTGTCTTAAAAAGTTATTGTCTGATGAAAATATGACCTAATCTTGATTTTTTATCTCTATTTTATTTCGTGCCTGAGATTGACCCATAATCTGTTCCGAGGGGGAGGTGAATTTTGGTAATCTGATCACCATTTTACATCAGAACCGAATTGGAGCATGTCTTGCCAGCTCCTGACTCATCTCAAGATCAAATACTGCCAGAGCAATAACATACTGATGAATTCCACAGAAGACAGTGCGGTATCTTTGAGTCTCCTCCTAGTAGTAGTAGTATCGAATTTGTCCTGCTAATTGTTGTATTTCCACAGATACTGACTAGGACCCGACTCGTATGATTTCTTGATAGTTTGATGGAAGATGTTAGCGGTTCTGGTAAATTTGTGATCTGTAACACAAATTATGACCATTCTTCTCCAAATTGCATTGTAATTTTGCCAGATAATTCAGAGGCTGTCTGTTGAATCCTGCTGTTAAATTAGTGATCAGATCACGTATCAAAATCACATATCTGACAGGTGTGCCAAAGTACTGCTGCGAAAATTCACCATGTACACTATTCCAGCTAATAATGAAATACTAGGTATCTGTAGACTTTATGGGAAAGTATTAGAAATGATAAACAAGAAAAAACTATCAATATCACTTGTTGCAGTTGCAATGGTATTGCCCGTATTATATGTGGCAAGCGTTATTCCGGTAATAATAGATTCATATTCTTTATCTCCTGATCTGAGCGTAGAAGATCTGGCTCCTGAAGCAAAGTTAATTGTAAAAGGCAAAATATTCGGACATAGATCTGAGATACAGTACATAGATGATGATGTTTCAAAACATATACTATTTACAAACTGGGATCTTAAACCAGAAAAATTCCTAAAAGGCTCTAGCAACGAAAATCTGATTAATGTAAAAATTTTAGGTGGCAAATATGACAACAACGTGTTTACATGGACGCATCTTCTTTCTGAAGACGGTGATGATGTTATTTTGTTCCTTAACCTAGATCCTGATTCCATATATGGTGACAGTTATTATGTTGCAGGTGTAATTTCTGGACACTATAAAATAACTGATGATGGAAAAGCAAAGAATACAGATATGAGAAAAGACACCACTGAAAAACAACTAGAGAAAAGAATTGAAAATTCATTGAATAAATAAATGAGATTTGTACATGAGGATCGGCAGATACCACAACGGATACAATCACACCAAATATCCTGTTATTGATGTGTATTTGGAAATAATTAGATCATGCAAAAACCCATCTCCTTTTTGGTTCTGGTAAATTTGTGATCTGTAACACAAACCATGAAATACCAATATTCTCCAAATGACACTAATTTTGCTAGATAATTCAATCGAGTCAATGCTGAATCCTGCTGTTTAATTTTGACGATCAGATAATTCTTGCACCAGAACCAGATTGCCCTCAAGATCGTGACGACTCATCAAGTGGTGGCAAAAATCTCCGGATAAAGCCCTAATCCTAATCCTGTGATTTAATCCCGAAAAGAGCCCTGATGACTAGCAGACGTACTTTTCATATACTGCCATGCGTAACGCAAGGAAAAGCTTATTATAATTTGAACTGGCTTTTTTATTCATAATGGCAACTGAACAAACACAAAAGATGATCACAGTTACTGCAAAAGCAGCTGAGAAAATCCACGAATTCATGAAAGAAGAAGCAGAAGCCCCTGAATACCTTAGGGTATATGTTCAAGGCGGCGGTTGTTCCGGTTTATCTTATGGAATGGGCTTTGAAAAAGCACCAGAAGAAGATGATATCGTCATGGAAGAAAATGGAGTAAAACTCCTAGTTGACAGCTACAGTGTAGACCATCTACAGGGCGCAAACGTAGACTATATCGAAAGTCTAATGGGATCTGGATTCAAAATCAACAATCCAAATGTTACAAAATCCTGCTCGTGTGGTCACTCATTTAGCACTGAATAAGCAACTAATTTTTCCTTTTTAGATCTCCCTAGCGGTTGCTATGCCTGATTATTTGAATAATCTTATATTCTCAGCGCAAATTTTTGCGATACCCTCATATATCCAATGTATGAACCCAAACTATGATAATTAAGGAGATGAATAGTTTATGCCTCAATCAGGAATTGTCAAGTATCATGTTAAACTTTCCTATGAAGTCGATGGACTCGTTGAAAGAGCAGATATAATCGGAGCCATCTTTGGCCAGACCGAAGGTCTGCTGGGTCCAGAGATGAATCTAAATGAGCTGCAACGAGTTTCCAAGGTGGGTCGCATTGAAGTCGTCGAACAATCCACATCCAACACCACATCTGGCATTGTTACCATACCAATGAGTACTGATATTGACACGTGTGCATTGATTGCCGCTGGAATTGAAAGTATAGACAAGGTAGGTCCGTTTGATTGCAAATTCAGATTAGATGCAATTGATGATGTACGGGCTGCAAAAAAAGATGACATTGTAAAACGCGCAAAAGAGATCAAGCAAAAATGGGCAACAAAAACTGTCAGTGAAGGGGAAACAATGCTAAATGATGTTCATCAGGGTGTTACTGGAAAACTATCCACATACGGTCCCTCAAGACTCACTTGCGGTTCTGGTGTCTTTGATTCTAACTGGATTATTCTAGTCGAAGGACGGGCAGATGTAATTAATATTCTCAGAGCAGGATATAACAATGCCATTGCTATTGAAGGTGCAAAAATTGATGAATCCATCAAAGTACTGTGTAATTCTAAAGACACCGTTGTAGCATTCCTTGACGGGGATAGGGCAGGCGGGTTTATTCTCAAAGAACTTACATCTGTTGTTTCAGTAGATTATGAACTTAGAGCAGACAATGATGTTGAAGTCGAAGAACTGACTCCACAAAGAATTGATGAAATTATAGGACCTGTTGCCGATGAAATTAAAAACGGAAAACCAGCTCCCACACTTGCAAATGAAGATGACAAACCACTCGCTGATCTGGCCCTGAAAATTTTTCCAAATCTGAATGAAACACTTGAAGCAGTTGGATTAGATGACGATCAAAATGAAATTTTCAAAGTTCCAATAAGTGAAGTTGTCAGCAAGCTGTCGACACAATCAGGAATCAAATACCTTCTACTAGATGGAATCATCACTCAAAGACTTTTAGAAGGTGCCAAAAATGCAGGGATTCAATGTGTCGTTGGTCATAGAATTGCCAAACTGTCAAACTCTGATGGAATGACATTGAAAACATTTGGTAACCTAGGCGTATCTTAAGATTCTAGATGACTGAACTAAAAATTCAGCACATCCTAACCCTCTCTTACCTGTTATCTAAAGGAGCAAGATACAACTATGTCACCATTACCACGTCATCACTTGGAAAGAATATCAAAAAATCACAGCAGGCAGCATCAAAACACCTACTTGAATTAGAACAGAATCAATTCATTAAGAGAATTATAAGTGGAAGAAACATTTCCGTGAAAATCACCTCTAAGGGTTTCTCTGAAATGGTAAAGCTGTCGTCTGTCTTGCAAAAAAGCCTGGATTCCTCCCCTTCTACTGTTGAGCTAGGTGGAACCCTGATTTCTGGAATGGGCGAGGGCGCATACTATATGGGATTAAAGGGGTACACAAAGCAATTCAAATCAAAAATAGGATATATTCCATTTCCGGGAACCCTCAACGTCAGATTAGATAAAAAAATCTATCAAGAGGCCATCAAGCAATTTGAAACCATGGAAGGCATTAAAATTACGAGTTTCTCAGATGGCAAGAGAACGTATGGCTGGGTAAAATGCTTTCCTGCCAAACTTGGCAATTCCGTAGACTGTCAATTAATAATACTTGAACGAACCCATCATGATGATTCGGTAATTGAGCTGATATCTCAGGTCTGCTTAAGAGAAGCTGAAAAACTAAAGGACGGTTCGAAGGTTTTAATTAAAATTCCAATTAATTCCTAAATCCCATGAATTGATTTTCCATACTCCTTTTCTATTTTGGAGCTGGAGCTTTCGGGAATTGGAGACTGTAATCTTGCAACCCTTGCATCTAGATTGATCCTTTTACATCCGTCTGTAATGAATTTTTCCTGATGAACTTGATCATATCCCAGCGCAATAATCTGCGGTCTCACCCGATCAACTGTCTTGAATATGTCATCCTCCTGTCCTATTAGGCAAAGATCTACAACTGAGAGTGAGTTTACCAATTCCTGTCTCTGTTCCTGGATGTGCAACGGCTTGCGTTTTTTCATTTTTACTGCCGTGCTGTCTGTTGCAACAACGACTACCAAAACATCACCGAGTGCCTTTGCCGCATTTAATGTATGAATATGTCCCGGATGAATGATATCAAAAACCCCCCCGGCTAGTACGACCTGCAGCGAGTCTCTTCCCTCCTTAGTAATCGTATTCCTGTCCTCATTAACTAGCCGCTTTTTTACCAATTCATCAATTTTTGTGTTAACTGCAGCCTCAGAAAGCATGCCCTGCCTCGTTATCTGCCCAATTGGCGATCTTTTGCTAATCTGGCATACATACATGGCAGCGAGAATTGCCTTTTCACTTGATTCCAACATTCTTCCTATTTTCAGACCCTCTCTTTAATTCATCGCCAAGGCTTACATCTTTGGATCAAGGCCCTTTGCCAGTCTTAGTGCGTCTACTAGACCGTCTGCATACCCAATACTCAAAACTGCCACTTCGTCCTGACCGTCTTTTAGGAATTTTTCTGCATCCTGTATGTACAGCCACGCATTTTCCAAAACCACTTTGAATTCTTCTTGTTCCTTATAGTATGGTTCAACCTCTTTGAGTGCCTCCCTGACCATCGGAACATATTTTTCCATCATCTGGACTGCGATCTTTTTTGTTTTTTCAGAATTATCAAATGGCTCATCAATGCATCTGCCTAGCATCTTCAAGGCGTCTGATTCGGTAAAATGCAATCTGCCAGGTATTATCAACGTGTGTGGCGGTCTTCCAAAATTCTGATTTATCAGGCTGGATATCCTCCCTGAAATGATTAATTGATCCTCAAATCCAATTCTTGATGCCACTATGGCACAGGTATCTGAACTTATGACCTTTCTTCTTTGCCCTTTTTCTGTTTCTAACAACCCGCTTAGCGCATCCTTGGGATCCAAGAAAAAATCATTGTCCTGATTGTACTCTAAAAGAAGTATGGTGTGATTTCCCTCGATGATATTTTTGTAAATTACATAGTATGGCGTTGTAAGTGACTTTGTTTCACTCATTATCGTTGCAATTCTTCCTATTTTGTAAAAATGCAAACCGCATTCTCCTATCATCGAAGTGATTGATGATGATGCGTGGATTGAATACGTCCTTATTTTTTCTTTCATTGCCCTTGCTCTTAATTCAATGTGTGTCGTTGCAATGTAGGGATCCCCGTATGATAGTAAGACAACCTTTTTCTTTTTTGCATTTTGTAAAATCTCGCTTCCGTCTTCGACTAGCCACCTTTTTGCAGGTTTGAATTCCCCCCTTGTGGAATTTTTAATTCTAGCCAAATCAGACTCTCCAATGGGGCTAGTAAACTGTTCCAGATATACAATATCTGCCTTTGATAAGATCTCTAGTGCCTCGTTGGGAATTGATTTGAATCCGGAAATTCCCAGACCTACAAACCAAAGCATTACTGCACCTTTTTGTCATGAAGTCTTTTTAGGTGTTCAATAGTCTTCTTGAGAACCTCGATTCCTCTTAGATACTCATCAATTGAAACCTTCTCATCCATTGTGTGGGCTTCGTGAGGATCCCCGGGACCATATGTAACTACGGGAATATCCCACTGATTTCCAAGAACATTCATGTCCCCTGTTCCAGTCTTCCGAATCAACATCGGCCTTGAATGCTCCACGTCCATGATTCCAAGAGTAAATGCCCTGACTAGTGGTGAATTGTGTGGCGCTTCAAACGGTTCTGTTTCATCAAGAATTGAATAAAACGCCTCTACTTTTCGGTTTGCTGCAATCTCCTTTACCAATACTTCGATCTTTTGTTCAGTTGATTTACAGTTCATATCAACTGGAATTCTAATGTCAAATACGGCATCACATTCTTTTGGAGTTACATTGTGGCTGATACCTCCCCTAATCTCCGTCATAGTTGCAGTCAATAACATTCCCTTGGTTTTACCGTCTTGATTTGCCTCTAATTTCTCTTTGAGTTCTTTTGCAAAAATCATCAATTCTTCAATTGCATTTTTTGAAAGCCATGGAGCACTTGCATGAGAACTATCCTCTACATTGATTTTGAGATTGATGGCCAGTCTTCCCTTGTAGGCAATTGTAACCTTTTTAATTCCACTTGGTTCCCCAAAAACCGCATAATCTACACCCATCTTTTTTTTGACAAGATTTTTTATTCCCGTGGCAGTTCCTTCCTCATCTACGGCCCCTACAAAAATTATGGTTCCGTTGTTGTTTTGAATCGACGATGCGGCAAATAACATTGCAATCAGTGGAGCCTTTGCATCTGATGCCCCACGTCCATAAAGTGAATCTCCTTCCCTTCTAACCCTGATCTTTCCTGGAACAACATCCATGTGTCCGCATAACATGATCCTCGGCGAACCTGATCCCTTTTTTGCAATTATGTTTCCCACCTCGTCAATCTGAATATCCTCAAATCCCAAATCATCACATTTATCTGCCAAAAAATCCGCCATTGGTTTTTCACTGAGGGATGGCGTGTACAGCCTGAGCGCCTTTTCAAGTGTCTTTACTGCAAAACTCGGTGTTATTGTAAAATGATTCGTCAATTCCTACCTGCCTGTTTTGAGTGCATAATCGAGCATTAATGAGGGAATATCTATTTCGCACACCCTTACAGTATTCTTGTATTCTGTTGTATTGTTAACTTCGTGAACCACTAGTCCTTTCTCATTGCTTTCCATCAAATCTACACCCACGATATCCCCCTGAACTGCCTTTTTTGCCTTTATACACATTTCTTCCATTTCCGGCGTGACCTTGCATGGCTCTGCCACTCCTCCAAGTGCCATGTTTGTCTTCCAATTCTTGGAGTTTCTGTAAATTGCCGCAACTATTCTATCTCCTACCACTATGGCCCTGATATCCCTTGGAGGCCTTTTTACAAACTCTTCTAGATAGTGAATGTGATAAATTGGATACAAGTTTTCCCTGCTTTCAATAATTCCCTCAGCAGACTCTTTGTCATTTAATTTTGAGACTAGTCTGCCCCAACTACCAACTGTTGGCTTGATTACTCTGGGAAATCCATGTTTCTCTAATGCGTCAACTGCGGCATCTTTTGAAAAGGCAACTGTCGCATCTGGAGTTGGCACTCCAAATTTTTTCAACAACATGTGTGTGAATAATTTATTTCCTGCAAAAATACCCGTGTTAAGACAATTGATTACCCTGACCCCCAATCCCTCAAGGGCTGCAGTTGAATGCAGATTTCTATAGTAACTCACGCATCTCTGGATAACAGTGCCATACTCTTCGGGTTTTTTTTCCAAATCCACTGCCAACTTTTTACAATCTATCATTTGAATATCGATATTCTTTTTTTTACCAGCTTTTAGCAGAGCTTTTTCTTCCCAACGGATGGTATCATAAAGAATAGTAACGTCAGGACTCACTGCCCCCAGTCCTCGCCGACTGTTTGGGCAGGCTTTAGATTGAAACCATCCGAACTTTTAGCCAACTCGAAACTTGCACCACATTCCGGACATGTCACAATCTCCCCTTCAAGCGCATCAGCTGGTATGGGAATATCTGCATCGCATTCTTCACATTTTGACATAGTTTCTCCTCATCTATCCTCTCTATTTATCACTAATTATCTTTTTTTCAAGCCTGTCCTCAAGGGGAATCTCGATAAGATCTCCCATTCTAAGAGCCTTTAGTCCTGCAGCGACTGCCTTTGCCCCCTCGTCATCCTTGCTCAAACCCAATAATGACATCAGATATGCAGCTCCTGTTTTTCCTGCCAGTTCCCCGAACACAATTCTTCTTCTATTTCCAACCACGCGTGGTGGAATGGGCTCATAAGCTGCGGGATTTCTGAGAATTGCAGCCAGGTGCGTTCCTGCCTTGTGTTTGTACGCCGATGATCCTACGATGGGTTTTGAGTCATATGGTTTGATTGACGTGTACTGTTCGATTAATCTAGACAGATCCAGCAGCATATCTAGTCTAAAGTCATTTGATGACTTGTATAGAAAAGTCAGTGCTACTGCGACTTCGGCTAGTGGCGGTATTCCGGTTCTTTCCCCAATCCCGTCAATAGTAGTATGAATCTGGTCGACTCCTGCATCACAGGCCGAAAACGCATTTGCCACTGCAAATCCCATGTCGTTGTGAACATGTGCATCCAATGGAACATCGACTACCTCTCTGACCTTCTTGACAAAATTATACATTCCAATCGGACGCAAAATCCCGACCGTATCTGGAAGACTAATCCTGTCAACTCCTGCTTTCTCTATTGCACTGCACACTCTGAGTAAAAATTGGGGCTCTGCCCTGCTTCCGTCTTCTACTGTAAACCTAACTTTAAGACCGTGAGATTTTGCATACTCTACAGTCTCAACTGCCCTGTGAAGTGCCTCCTCTTTTGAGATACGTAGCTTGTCTTTTAGATGAATATCTGAGATTCCCAAATATACGGCACACCATTTTGCATCACAATCTAGTGATACATCAATGTCTTTTTTGAGTGCACGTCCGTGTGAAACAATGTCTGCCGTCAATCCTTGTTTGATGATCGTCTTGGTTGCCTCTTTATGATCACTGGAGACAATCGGGGATATTTCAATTTGATCCACCCCGAAATAATCCAACATCCATGCAATCTGAATTCTTTGTTTGTTTGTAAATGAAACACCGGGATGCTGTTCGCCTTCCCTTAAAGTACTGTCCAATACCTTGATCTTCTTTGGATTTTTGTCGTATGCGTTGTAAATGTCTGCATAGTAATTCGGATCTTTCATTGCTAAAATCGTTGCTTGAAATTAGGAATATAAACATATTCGTACTATGTTCGTTGATATTAACTAACTATGATCCTAATTTAGTTTTGATTTAAAATTATGATGCGAATATCGTTTTAGACTACTTTTTTCAAAATAATTACGGTATTTGTGTCAACAACACCGAGAATTTTTCTTAACGCATCAATGCTGTTGTTGATTTCGGTAATTGTCGCCGCACTAATAATCGTCGTAATGTCGTATTGACCTGTAATCTCATAAACTGTTTTTACTCCCTCTAATTTGACAAGTTTTTGGGAGACTTTGGATGTGTCTGTTGCAGAATCCACGGAAACTAAAACAATGGCGCTAGTCGCATTTTCTTCCCCTAACTCCAAAGTAAATTTTTTGATTATCCCGCCACCTATCAAATTTTTAACACGTCTTCTCACTGCTGATTCAGAAAGTTTCAGTTTTTTCCCAATATCTACAAAGGATTCTCTGGAATTTTCCTTTAGATATCCTATGATTTTTTGATCGATATTATCCTTGTACATTACGTTTTTGCTCCTCTTCAGTTAATACAGAATCAAGTGCATGTAAAACTTTTGTTATGTCCTCTTCAGATATTACAAGGGGTGGCAGTATTCTTAGGATGTTTCTTCCAGAGTATAACATTAGAACGCCTTTACTTATCAGCCCCATCAGAATATCCCTGATCTCAAACTTTATCTCTATTCCTATCATGAGTCCCTTTCCGCGAACTTCTCTAATCATGGTGTGTTTCTCTTTTAGTTTTTCCAATCCTTCCCTGAAAATTTTTCCCATTTTTTCAGAATTTTCAATCAATCCGTCCTCTGTTAATGCTTTAAGGGCCGCGGTTCCCGCTGCGCAAGACATGGGATTTCCTCCAAATGTGGAGGAATGCTCCCCCTTGCTCATTGAAGATAAAATGTCCGGTCTGACAAGGGTTGCCCCCATCGGCACCCCTCCTGCTATTCCTTTTGCAAGACACATAATATCAGGTGCTGTATTCCAGTGATCGCAGGCCCATAATCGTCCGGTTCTGCCCAAACCTGACTGTATCTCGTCAAAAATCAACAGGATTCCCCTCTCATCACAAAGCTTTCTTACATCCTGCAAAAACCCTTCTGGTGCAACAATGATGCCGCTTTCCCCCTGAATCGGCTCCAGGATTACAAATGCCGTATCATCATCTATTGTTGCACGAAGCGATTCAATATCCCCGTAGGATGCAAAGGAGACCTTCTCCACAAGCGGGGCAAATGCTTTTTTGTATTTTGGGCTAAACGTTAATGACAGGGCTCCAAAAGATTTTCCGTGGTAAGAGCCTTTCATTGCAACCATTCCCTTTTTACCTGTAAACTTTCTTGCAAACTTTATTGCGGCCTCTACTGCCTCTGCACCACTATTGTTTAGATGAACTTGTGTGAGTCCCTTGGGAGCCAGCCCAATGAGTGTCTTTAAAAATTCCTCCCTTGTTTTGTTGTATAATGAACTGTGAACAGTGATTATTTTATCAATCTGCTCTCTTATTGCGTTGTTGACTCTATGATTTTGATGACCGACTAGTGCAACACCGTATCCTCCCATGCAATCAATGTATTCTTTCCCATCGACATCCCATACGTGGGATCCCGCCCCTCTCTCAATTGTGACTGGAAATCTCTGATAGAGGTTTCCCATAAATTGATCCTCACTCATGTTCAATCACCGTACAGTTGTCATGTGCGATTGCAGAAGATATTGGATTCTCTTTCTGACCATTTGCAATTAATGCCTGCCTTACACCCATATCCAGGGCCTCTGTTGATGCCAAAATTTTCTTTTCCATACCGGGTCCTATCTTTGGTCTAATCTCCCTTGCTTCTGCCAATGTCAGTTTGGGAACAAGTTTGTCATCCATTAATAATCCATCAACATTTGTGATGAATAATACCTTGTCGCTGCCTGTCTTTCCGGCAACATATGCCGCGGCCCGATCCCCGTCCACATTAAGAAATTCGGACTCTTCGCTGATTGCTATGGGTGAAATAACAGGCGTAAGTCCCTGCTCTAGGAGTGATTTGATAAACCCGGCATTCACATTGGTAATCTTTCCAGTATATCCGCCGTCAATTGCCTGTTTTCTGCCTTTTTCGTTAACTATGATGAGTTTCTTCTTTCTGTCGGCCTCTATAACTCTGGCATCAACGCCTGACAGACCGACTGCATTAATGCCGTTTTTCTGAAGCATCTGAACAATTGTTTTGTTTATTCTACCAGACATTACCATCGTAAAAATTTCCACAGTCTCCTTGTCAGTATACCTGCTTTTAATTCCACTTGGTGATTTCACAAATCTTGGTTCCTTTCCAAGCTGCTTACAAACTTTTGTAACTTCCTTTCCGCCTCCGTGAACCAGAATCAGCCCTTCTGACTCTATTATTTTTTTAATGTCTGTAATTATGGATGGATGCAAGTCGTCTACAACACTTCCGCCAATTTTGATTGTGATCATTTCTAAACAGGAGTCAACGGCGTGTATCTCAGCCCGTCCATTTCATCAAAACCACACATGACATTCATGTTTTGAATGGCAGAGCCTGCTGCACCCTTCATCAAGTTATCTGATGCAGACAATGCAATTAATCTGTGATTATCTTCGTCCAAGTCAAATCCAATATCGCAAAAGTTTGAACCTACCAAGAACTTTGGATCCGGGAATTTGTACAATCCCTTTTTGTCCCTAATCAGTCTTATAAATTTCTCTTCACCGTATGCCTGTCGATATAATTTCCATAATTCCTTCTCTTCTACATCCTTGTTCATGAAGGTATGATTCGTACATAAAATTCCACGAACTACATCCACTGCATGTGGACTCATTGAAACACGTATCTTCTTTCCTGCAATTTCACCAAGCTCCTGTTCAATTTCGCCTGTGTGCCTGTGCTTTGCTGGTTTGTATGGTCTGATTACTCCTGCCCTCATTGCGTGTGCGGTTCCTGAACCGGAACCTGCGCCAGAAGAACCGATCTTTGAATCAACTATGATGTGTTCTGTATCAATAATGTTATTTCGAATTAATGGTGCAAGTGCCAGTATTGATGTAACTGCCATGCATCCCGGGCAAGAGACAAGCTGTGCCTTTTTGATTTTCTCCCTGTGCAGCTCTGGAATGCCGAAAACCGATTTTGACAGGTAATCAGGATGTGGATGTTTCCATCCATACCATTTGTCGTAAGCCTCCTGATTATGAAGTCTGTAATCTGCACTCAAGTCAATTATTTTGATACCCCTGTCATAGAGCGCCTTTACGATTTCAGTCGCAGTACCGTGTGGAACCGCCGTGAAAACCAGATCACAATTGTCAGTCAGTTTATCATAGTCTAGTTCTGAGAAAGTAAGATCGGTGAATCCCTTCAAACTAGGCTGTACTCTGTGGAGGTATTCCCCAACATGCTGTCTTGATGTTACCATGCTAATTTCGACATCCGGATGATTGACAAGAAGACGGAGTGTTTCCCCTCCAACATAACCTGACGCTCCTACTATGCCTACTTTCATGATAAACCTCCTCGTCAGGGAGTATAATTTATTTCCTAACGTAGTTTAGGGCAAATTCCATCATTTCTTTTGGAATATTCCGTTTTGCAACTCTTGCCAGTCCTTTGAATTCCACCGTATTATTTACTTCATGAACAACTAGGCCCCTCTCCTCGTCTTCCATCATATCTACTCCTAAAATTCCGCCACCCATGGCCTTTGATGCTTTTGATGCCATCTCCTCCATCTCTTTTGTGATCTCACAGAGTTCTGGATCCGCACCAAGTGCTATGTTTGTCTTAAACCCCCCTGATGATTTTCTGTACATTGCTGCGACAGGCTCGTCTCCTACTGTGACCACCCGGATATCTCTTGGAGGTCTCTTGACTAATTCTTGTAGATAGTAGATTCGATCGTGCAGATTGTCTGTAATGTCCCTTACCTCGGTGATCGCATCCATGGTATCCTTGTCTTTAATTGGAACTATTCCCCTTCCCCAACTTCCTATTACTGGTTTGATCACAAGCGGATATCCGACCTTCTCCAAATTTTCAGCCGCACTTTGGCTTGAAAATGAAAAGTATGTCTTGGGCGTTGGAATGTTGTTTTTCTTCAAAAGCAGGCTCATGAACATTTTGTTTCCACAGACACTTGCAACTTGGAACTTGTTCAAAACTGGAACATCCAAAAATTCCAGACTGGCAGTAAAATGTAGCCCCCTGATGTAACTGACACATCTCTCCAAAACGACATCTCCAAAGTCATAGTCTTCTTTTTTACTATCTGTGTTGATCTGAGTGATTTTTGCATCGAGCATCACTGCATCATGTCCTAGTTCCAAGGCCTCTTTCTGAAGCATCTTTTCCTCAGATCTTAGACGATCAAACACAATACAGACTTTGGACATTACTCTCCCCAGTCTTCGCCTACGCTTTCTGCCTGTTTGAGCTCTACATTTGATCCGTCTTTTTTTGCGATTTCAAAGTCAGCGCCACAATCAGGACAGGAGATTATTTCTCCAACTGAGGCATCTACTGGGATGTCTAATACTGCGTCACATTCTGGGCAGTTCATGTTTTTGTTGACCTTTTCTTTTGTAATTTATTAGCTTCTGTTGATTGCATTCCCCACAATTCTACAAATCCCTTGGCCAATCTCTGATCAAATGTTGATTCTGCGCCATAAGTGGCAATATCGTGACTATACAGCGAGTTCTTGGATTTTCTTCCAACCACCCTCAGGCCTCCTTTGTACAGCTTTAGCCTCACAGTTCCCGACACCGGTTTTTGTGATCTTTCGATGAATCCATCCAGGTCTGTTTTAAGGGGATCCTGCCAGAGTCCTGAATACACCAAATACGTCCATTCGTCATCTATTATGGACTTGAATCTGTTTTCATGTTTGGTTTGAACCATTTTTTCTAGATCGGCATGTGCCTCAATTAGACAGGTTGCCGCCGGTGTCTCATAAACCTCACGAGATTTGATTCCAACGACTCTGTCTTCGATATGATCAATTATTCCGACACCTGCGTCCCCTGCTTTTTTGTTAATGTATTGGATTAATTTTTGAGACTCTGTTTTTTTTCCATCCACTCCCACCGGAATCCCTTTTTCAAACTCAATCTCCATGTACGTTGGTTTGTCTGGCAAATTTTTTGTCTTAACCCAAATGAATGCATCATCTGGCGGTTCATTGTATGGATCCTCTAATACTCCTCCTTCAATTGCACGTCCCCACAAGTTTTGATCAATGCTGAATTTTTTTGCAACAGAATCAATCTGAATTCCGTGTTTCTTTGCAAACTTTAGTTCGGTGACCCTGTCCAGATTTTTGTCTCGAATTGGGGCTATGATTGGAAGCTCAGAACCGGAGCGTAACGTTATATCAAATCGTACCTGATCATTTCCCTTGCCAGAACACCCATGTGCCAGCGATGTTGCCTTTTCTTTTCTTGCAATATCCAGCATTTTTTCTGCAATCAATGGCCTTGCAAGTGCTGTTGCAAGACAATATTTTTTCTGATAAAGTGCATTTGCCTTAATTGATGGAAAAACATAATCACTGACAAATTCTTTTCGTGCATCAATGTTGTAGTGCCTCTTTACTCCGAGTTTTTTTGCCTTTGCTGCGATTTTTTTAGCATCATCGCCCTGCCCAACATCTACTGTGACTGTAATGACGTCCATGTCGTGTTCTTCCTGGAGATACTTTACAACAACTGAAGTATCCAGTCCTCCAGAAAATGCGAGAATTCCCTTTTGAGTCATAAAACAATTTTTTTACTACATTTTGGAATTTATCTTTTGTGATAGGCCAAAACACATATTTTTCATAAAAATTTCCTACTAGCTTGAGCTAAAATTCGATGATTATTTAACCGTCAGATATAACGCTGTTTTATGAGTGTCATGAAGGTAGTCTCCGCAGGAATTATCGGAATTGCCCTGTTCTCCTTACTGGGAATCGCCCTGAATTCTAGTGATACTATATACGAAAACGAAATCCGTATTGCCTATTTCCCCAATATTGGACATGCCATTCCAATTGTCGGAATGGAGAAGGGATTCTTTGCAGAGAAAACCGGAGAGCAAACTAAAATTGAAACCAGGGTTTTTGACAGCGGACCGCAAGTGATAGAATCCCTGTTTGCAAACTCTGTTGATGTTGGATATGTAGGCCCCGGACCTGCAATAAACGGATTCCTGAATTCAGAAAATAACAACGTAAAGATTCTTGCCGGTGCTGCAAGCGGCGGCGCAAGTTTTATTGTTCATCCAAGCTCCGAGATAAACACTGTTTCTGACTTTGCAGGAAAGAAAATAGCTGCCCCGCAGATTGGTAACACACAAGACGTGTCCCTGCGCCACTACCTTTCTGAAAACGGACTAGTACCTGCTGAAAAGGGAGGCTCTGTGGTTGTTTACAACATTCCAAATCCTGACATCTACACCTTATTCGTAAAGGGAGATATTGATGGTGCATGGGTTGCAGAACCTTGGGCTACAATTTTGGAAACTGAGCTTGATGGAACAAGACTGTTCCATGAAGAAGAACTCTGGCCTGACAAAGAATTTGCATCTGTTTTGTTAATTGGAAATGTAGATTACGTTAGGGAGAATCCTACAGTCATTGCCAATTTCTTAACTGCACATCAAGAAACCGGTGTTTGGATTAATGAGCATCCTGTAGAAACTAGAAATGTTTTCAATGATTTTCTTGACTCATACCTGGGAGAACCCCTGCCTGATGATGTTGTAGATACTGCACTGTCTAATTTGGTAATTACTGCAGATCCCCTGCCTGATTCTATCTTCTCCTTTGCTGAAAAAGCAGACGCACTTGGATATCTTGGACGAAATGGATATGATCTGTCTGGCATCTTTTACCATGATACAAATTCTTTGGAGGAGGCTGGAATCTAGATGACCAAACTGGAGGCCAAAAACATTGTAAAATATTTTGTTCATGATTCAC
The DNA here is from genome assembly GCA_965218785.1 of Candidatus Nitrosopumilus sp. Lineage (GTDB taxonomy): Archaea > Thermoproteota > Nitrososphaeria > Nitrososphaerales > Nitrosopumilaceae > Nitrosopumilus. The sequence continues at coordinate 1,590,701 of OZ244650.1, read as the reverse complement.
ACAAACTCAAGGCGCTTGGCGGCGTCAACCTCAAAGTTGAGGCCGGCGACTTTGTATGTCTAGTGGGTCCTTCGGGATGTGGAAAATCCACCTTTTTACGCATAGTTGCAGGCTTGGAAACACCTGATGAAGGCCAGATTCTCTTTGATGGGCATCCGGTTTCTGAAACCAGCCCTGAGAGAATCATGGTATTTCAGGAAGGCGCACTGTTTCCATGGCTCAAGGTTCAGGACAATGTTGAATTTGGATTAAAGATGGCAGGTATTCCACAAGAGGAACGAACCGAGATATCAAATAGATATCTGGATATGATGCAGATGACAAAATTTGCAGATTCGTATATTTTCCAGCTTTCAACGGGAATGAAGCAGCGTGTAGCCATAGCTCGCGCACTTGTAATGGATCCTGATGTATTGCTAATGGATGAGCCGTTTGCGGCACTTGATACGCCAACACGTAACTTACTTTTAGTTGAGATGCAGCTGATTTGGGAAAAAACAAAGAAGACCATACTGTTTGTGACTCACAATGTCGCCGAAGCGGCGGTACTTGGAACCAAGGTAGCTATTTTTAGCAACCGCCCCTCCGTTATCAAAAAGGAAATGGTCAATAACCTTCCACGACCCAGAGTATCTGAAGATGATGAATCATTACTAAGGTTCCAAAAAGACATTATGACCGAACTCAGACCTGAGGTAAGGAAAAGTAAGGAGTGATTATCATGGCAAAAAATTTCACGCTACATAGAATAGCATTTTACGTCGGAATCGTCGTACTCTGGCAAATCGTTTCCATGTCTGGAGTTTGGCCTGATAATATTTTTCCCTCCCCATATGAAGTTGCAGAAGACCTGGGATACGGTGCTGCCGATGGCAGTCTGTTTTACGGGATTGCAACTAGCATGTGGAGACTATCTATCGGACTGACAATTGCCATATCTGGCGGCATTGTATTGGGAATTTTCATGGCAAGAGTCGAGGTTGTCAACCAGACAGTCGGTTCCCTGGTACTGGGGTTGCAATCAATCCCGTCAATTGCATGGGTTCCGCTTGCAATTTTGTGGTTTGGACTGACAGATGGCGGAATAATTTTTGTTACTGCTATTGGAGCCGTTTTTGCAGTTACAATAAACACCTACACCGGAGTCAAAAACATCGATCCGCATTTTATAGAGGCTGCAAGAAATATGGGTGCAAAAGGCAGTCAACTTGTTACTGCCGTCCTGATTCCTGCAGCATTTCCATACATGATTTCAGGCTTTAAACAGGGATGGGCATTTGCCTGGAGGGGCGTAATTGGCGCTGAATTGCTGTTTTCTTTTCTGGGACTTGGATATTTCCTAAATGTCGGGCGCTCATTAAATGACGTCTCACAGGTAATTGCAATAATGCTTGTAATTATGATGATTGGTCTTGTAGTTGACGGCGTTGTATTCAAAAGACTAGAAAACAAGGTAATGTCTAGGTGGGGGTTGAGATAGCTTCCAATCCTCTTCAAATGACTTGCCTTTGTAATAACATTGATTTCTGTGCATTTTGCGATAATCATTCCATCTTTTTCTAATGTAGCCAAACGAAGATCTCTGAGATGATGTGTGGGTTATCAAAGCCATGAACTATGATGACCATACCCTGCAAGATGACCAAATTCATGGTTTACTTGACCTTGTGCGCCAATTTCAACGTGTTTTTTTCATTTTTTAATCTTCAGTGATACTGCAAATGCACATACAATAATTGCTACTGCAAAATACATGACTGCGACATAATCCAGTGCAAATGCAATACCTCCGGCAATTATCGGACCTACCACTGTTGCAATTGACAGTGTCGAGCTAAAGATTCCAGTTGATGTTGAACGTGGATTGTTCTCCATTAAATGGAAATTTCCACCAATAAACAAAAATGCCCAAGTTCCGCCAACAAGCGCCATAAACGGCATTGCCATCCACCAATCAGTGATTACTGCCAACCCGACAAAAACAAACGTGGTACATCCGATTCCCATCTTGAATTTTGTAACATTTGAGATGTTGATTTTACTTGCCATTAGATTCATCAGAACAAACGCAGTCACCGTGTTTGCAACGTAGATGATTGATATCTGGTATAGTTCCGCTCCTAGTTTTTCAATCAACATTATTGGAAGTATGGTCCACACAGCTGTGGCACCAATATGACGTAGCAGCAGTGACAAAAAGAGAAATCTGTTTTTTGAAATAATTTTTCTCGTAGTTCCAGGTTCCACCTCTTTTTCTTGTGGCGGATTTGGTAGTTTCAGGGTAAACACCAATCCAATGATAAATGAAATCGCACTAATAATGAAAATTAGTTTAAGATCATTTGCAAATCCGGCTGCTGCAATTCCTGCAAGCCATCCTAATGCATGAAATGAAATTACAGTTGCCGCCTTCTTTTTGTCAATATTTGCCTCATACGTGTATGCGATCATTGCAGGAATCATGATGCCGCTTGCAATTCCTGCCCCTATTCTGGCAAGAAACAGCAGGGTGATCCCGTCTGCAAAATAGTGCAGTCCAAACGCCGCCGCACATCCGATAAAGCCAATTCTAATGAATTTGAGCCTGGTTCCCTTCTTATCTGAATGTCTTCCAAAATAGATTTCAGATAAGATCTGGGCAAAGCTAAACGAGGCTACGATGAATCCGATTTCAAATATAGAATCTGTGACCCCGCTTGCAATAATGGGCATAAATACAAAGACAATTGAGATTCCAGCGTGTTGAAAAAAAGTTGCACTGCGAACTAGATTATTTACTTGAATCTTTTGCATAAATGTACACGATTACTCCTTGCCCAATTTCAACATACGTATATGTCCTACCAATACTGGTTGGTTTTTTTGAAAAGAGTTAAACCCTGCCCTGGTATTTTGAGATTAGATTGACAGAAAAGGAACCGTTCTTGGATGCATTACAGAACAGAATTTTACTCTTTGATGGTGCAATGGGAACCGAGATTCAAAAACTTGATCCAAAATCAGAAGACTTTCCAAACAGTCAGGACGGTTTTAATGATGGTCTAATAATCACACATCCTGAATGGATTAAACAAATTCATAGAAATTATTTAGATGCAGGATCTGACTGTATTGAAACAAATTCCTTTGGTTCAAACAAAATTAAACTAGATGAATATGGTTTTGGCGATCAAACAGTTGATTTTAATAAAAAAATTGCGCAACTAGCATCCCATGTCTGCGCAGAGTATTCTGACAAACCACGATATGTGATTGGTTCCATGGGACCGTCTGGATTACTTCCAAGTTCAAATGATCCTGACTTGGGACAAAAACCCCTTGATGAAATACAAGAAGCATTCGAGCTACAGGCAGAAGGCCTGATTCTTGGCGGCGTAGATGCATTACTTGTTGAAACAAGTCAGGATATTCTGGAGGTAAAACTGGTAATTGAAGCGTGTCAAAATGCCAAAGAAAAGACTGGAAAGAAAATTCCCATTATTGCAAATGCCACTCTGGATCAATACGGAAAGATGCTACTTGGAACCGATATCCAAGCTGCATATACAACTGTATCTGATATGGGAATTGACGTATTTGGATTAAACTGCTCCACTGGTCCGATGGAGATGATCCCCAGTGTTAGGTGGCTTGATGAACAAAATGAACACAATCTCCTGGTGGTTCCAAACGCAGGAATGCCTGAAAATCAGGGCGGTCAGGCAGTCTACAAAATGACTCCTGAAAAATTGAGCGAGATATTGGGCGATTTTCTTAATAAATATCAAAAAGTTCGAATTATTGGCGGCTGTTGTGGAACAAGTCCGGAACATATCAAAGCCCTAAGGAAAGTAATTGACGAAAAAGCTAACTCTCTCAAGGGTTAAGTTTTTAGAAAAATGGGGATAATTTACAATAATGACTGTTCCTAGGGTAAGTTCAGCGCTAAAGGCAGTAGATCTCAGGCAGATTCCAGCCCCGCTGATAATCGGAGAGAGAATTAACACACAGGGTTCTCGAAAAGCAAAGCAGCTGGTTCTAAATGATGACTATGAAGGCCTAGTTAATCTGGGCAAGATTCAGGTTGAAGACGGTGCGCACTGTCTTGATGTCTGTGTGGCAACTACGGAACGTTCTGATGAGCTGGAGTTTATGTTAAACCTGGTCAAAAGACTGAGCTTAGAAATTGACGCACCGCTTGTAATAGATTCAACTGATCCCAAAGTCATTGAAGCGTCGGTAAAACAAATTCCTGGCAGGCCAATTATCAACTCAATCAATCTTGAAGGGGATGGCAGCAGGTTTGAAAAACTGGCTCCGATAATGGCAAAGTATGGTCTGCCCTCAATTGCATTATGTATTGGTCCGGATGGAATGGCTAAAACCCCACAACAAAAACTTAAAACGGCCGAACTGCTTTATGAGACTGGAAAAAAATACGGATTAAAGATTGAACAATTCATATTTGATGTTCTTACATTTACTTTGGCAACAGGAGAGGAAGAGTTCCTTGATGCAGGAAAAAACACACTGGAAGGAATACGCCTTGTTAAAGAAAGATTCCCTGATTCATTTACCGCCCTAGGTCTGAGCAACATCAGTTTTGGCCTATCTCCGTATGCAAGAAAAGTTCTCAATTCAGTCTTTTTGTATCATGCAGTAAAGGCGGGGCTTGACACTGCAATAGTAAATGCCAAAGAGATTGTTCCTTATGGTGAAATTAATGAGAAGGAAAGAAAACTTGCCGAAGATCTAGTCTTTAACACTCATCCAAACGCACTATCTGAATTAATTTTGTACTTTGAAAAAACAGGCTCGCAAAGCGGTACTGTCCCTAGAAAAGCAGATGTTGATCCTTCCTGGCCGCCTGGAAAACGCGCTAATTTTAGAATTGTAAACAGACTCAAAGACGGAATTCAAAATGATGTCGTATCTGCAATTGCAGAAAAACTCGGAAGGACAGATATGATAAAAGAGGATCATGGAATTTTGTCCCTGGATGCCTCACAGAAAGTTACCCATGATGGGGCAATTAGAACCCTTAACGAAGATCTGCTTCCTGCAATGAAGGAAGTCGGCGATAAATTCGGCACGGGGGAACTGATCCTGCCGTTTGTCCTCAAATCCGCAGAGTGCATGAAGGCAGCAGTAGGCGAACTTGAAAAATACCTGCTTCAGGAAGAGGGTTCTAGCAAGGGAAAGCTTGTTTTGGGAACCGTATATGGCGATGTTCATGACATTGGAAAGAATCTTGTAAAGACAATATTTCAAAACAACGGCTATTCTGTTTATGACTTGGGAAAACAGGTCCCTTTACAGAAATTCCTCGAAAAAATAGATGAAGTTAATCCTGACGCCATTGGCTTGTCAGCATTGTTGGTCGCTACATCAAAGCAGATGCAGTTTTTCGTAGAGCATGCCAGAAAAAACAAAATGAACATTCCGATTCTTTGCGGCGGTGCGGCAATTAACAGCAACTACATTAACCGAATAGCAAAATCCGATGGAATCTATGAATCCGGCGTGTTTTACTGCAATACCATGTTTGAAGGACTCAAAACAATGGATGTCTTGATTTCAGATGGCAAACAGAAATTCTTATCTGAATGGAGGGAAAAATTGGAGAACTGGAAAGACAGATCCACTGCTCCAGTAGATTCTGCAACCCTTCCAAAAAGTGACATCAAACCAGTGCAAGCCCCCCTTCTAACAAATGTTGGTAAGCAAATCCGTCTCAAATCCGAACAAATTAAGATGGACGAAGTTTGGAAGTTGATTGATAAAAAATCTTTGTTCAAACTGTCATGGGGTCTGAGGGGAAAAGCAGGTTCAGAATCAATAGATCAACACGAGGATCTGTTAAATCAATGGAAGATCCGGATTATACGTGAAAAACTCTTCGAACCTGAGATTGTTTATGGATATTTTAGGTGTCACAATAAAGACGGTAAACTATCTGTTGAAAATCCTGACGGTGAGGATGTTGAATTTGATTTTCCACGCTCTACAAAACCTGAACATCTGTGTCTGACTGATTATTTTGGCGATGGTGATATCGTTGCATTCCAATCAGTAACTGTGGGAAATAAGACTACAGAAATAATTGAACGATGGAACAAAGAGGACAAATACACTGATGCATACTATCTGCATGGACTGGCAGTCGAAGTCGCCGAAGCCCTAGCAGAGTGGGTAAACCGTAAAATAAAATCCGAATTGAACTTGGAACAGGGTGGATTAAGATACAGCTGGGGATTTCCTAGCTGTCCTGACGTGTCACAACATCATCTGGTTTGGAAACTGTTACAACCTGAGAAATCAGGAATGACACTGACTGAATCAGGGCAGATTATTCCTGAGCAGTCAACTGCCGCTATTGTTATTCATCACCCAAAAGCACATTACTTTGAGCTTTAACCGGATTTTTCTAAAAATTCATTCAGACCGGAAAAATCATTTGGTGATGTAATTAACACGTCTCCGGTAATTTCATGCACTTTTTTTACAAATTCCTCAAATTTCTGATTGTATGCTGTCAGATCCAAATTCAAAAATTTTGCCGATTTTTCATTTTTTTTGGAAGGAAACAGGATGATTGGGATTATCGAAAATCCTTTCAGATTCTCAACAATATTTTGAACCTGTTCGGGATTTTGAACTACCTGCGTCATGAATCCTCTGGGTTTTGCTTTTAATTTTCTTCCAATTTTTGAAAAATCAGGTTTGTTTGAAATTGAAAGATACAAGTCAATTTTTGCATCAATACCCTGCTCTCTTAATCTCTTTACAGTTGTACTTGGAATCTGACCTGAATCCTGTATTCCGGTTTGTGATACATCCCCCATCAATATCAAAATTCCAGAAAAACCCGTGGAAATGCAGCTATCTACAAACTCTGAAATCTCATCTCTAGTCTTGTCTCTGACTCTTAGACTAACTGTGATTGGCATGTTTGGAATCTCCTCTTTGATAATCCTTCCCACTTTGATGGGGGACATTCTTTGTTGTCCTAATACGTTTTCAGTCAGATGTATTGCGTCACATTTTTTTGAGATGATTTTTATTTTTTCAATGAATTTTACAAGTAACTCATCTGTATTTGTATCGGGTAATATTTTGGGAGGATTAGCTTCGTATCTGATTGTCATGCTGTCTTTTTTTTATTCTTGGTTAAAACCTTTGAATACCAAAACCCATATGGAATAGTAGGAATGAAACAGGATGTTCTTAGATGATTTAAAACCAATTCTTTCAAGTACGATCAATACCCAGATAGAAAATACTGAAAGCCGCAGACTGGCATCAGTTCTTGTAGTAATTTATGGAAAAAATCCCATTATTTTGATGACTGAAAAACCCAAACATATGAAATTTCATGCCGGCGAAATCTCTTTTCCCGGTGGAAAGTTGGATGCTGATGATTCAGATCTTCTACAAACGGCATTACGTGAAACTCGTGAAGAGATTGGACTGACAATTACCAAAGAGCAGGTAATTGGCCAGTTAGATCCAGTCATTACTTTGAATTCTGGTTTTTTGATTTTACCTTTCGTCTCAATCATTGATCAGATTCCCGCACTTACTACAAATTCTGAAGTTGAAAAAATTTTCCATATTCCATTAGAACCGTTTCTGGAAACTATGACTGATGATCCGGATCCATCTCATAACACAATTCAAGAAATGTATGCATTCGAGTATCAAAACCAGATGGTGTGGGGGGCTTCGGCCCGAATCCTAAGACAGATTCAAAATCTCGTCAAATCGTAGGAGAATACCACTAGTCAAAGATTAAATATTTTGGATCGGCCGGATCTAAATATAATTCGACATCAACTGATAATTACCCGATTTGGAAGTCAGGATTTTACGATATGAAATTGCCAAATTTGTTGCAAAGGACAAGAAAAAAGATACCAGTTGGCAGATACATTGCAAATAATCGAGGAACAAAAACTTACAAACGTGGAATCATATATTACAATCAGATGTTTTTGGGATTAAATTTTGCAAAACACCCTCGAATTTTCCAGCGTAATCATGAGATTCATTTAAAAAGAGCTCTCTGTGCCTGAAAATCTATGGCTGCACGCAAGTCTTCTCCAAGAAAAATACGTCTGCTAAAAAAGACAAGGCAGACTTCACCGGTGCCAGCTTGGATAATTCTAAAAACAAAAAGATCTGTTAGAACAAATCCAAAACGCAGGGCTTGGAGATCAACTGATGTGGAGGTAGGATAGTTGTCTCAAGAATTAGAACGAGTTTATACAATTAATCTAGGTAAGGCTTTGCTTTCACAATCACAACACAGATCTGTTAGGGCAATTAACATGATTAAAGAATTTGCCAGACATCACATGAAGGTGGAATCCGTTAAAATTGAGGAAGAACTATCCCATCAAATCTGGGCAAAAGGAATTCGCCGCCCTCCAAGAAAAATTAGAGTTAGAATGAGCAAAACTGATGAAGGTTATGTTCTTGTTTCTCCATATGATGAAGAGGCAGAATCTAAAGCAATTCCTGAAAAACAAGAATCCAAGGTTGAGGACAAGGTAGAAGAACCATCTGTAAAAGAATCCAAGGTTGAGGACAAGGTAGAAGAACCATCTGTAAAAGAATCCAAGATTGAGGAAAAGGCAGAATCTCCAAAAAAGGAAGCTCCAAACAAGGACAAACCAGCTCCAAAAAAGGAAGCTCCAAACAAGGACAAACCAGCTCCAAAAAAGGAAGCTCCAAACAAGGACAAACCAGCTCCAAAAAAGGAAGCTCCAAACAAGGACAAACCAGCTCCAAAAAAGGAAGCTCCAAACAAGGACAAACCAGCTCCAAAAAAGGAAGCTCCAAACAAGGACAAACCAGCTAAAAAAGAACCAAAGAAAGAATAATCTTTCAAAAAATTATGATTTTAAAAAATTACTTTATTCCAATTGATAAAGATCTAGTTTGCAATCAATACTGCAATCTGGTGTAGACCAATCAAGCATGTCTTCCCGTGGAATCATTCCAAGTGGATCATAGTTGTCGAATTTTGTCATTCCTTGAACAGAAGACAGCATTATTACCTTGGATTCCTTAGAAGTCGATGTCACATCTATTTGTGAATTGCTTTCATTGAGGATGCCATTAGTAAGATTTGAAATTGAGTTTAGCACTCCTGCCGGGATATTGTTTCCTCCAACTACATACAACATTGAACGTTTTACCGTGTTTGGAGGAGCATTTCCATAGAGCATTTTCAGTGAATCTCTGAGCGATTCTTCAATATTTTGTCCCGTTTTACTCGTAGTGAGGATGTTTGTATCTGAAGATGTCTCTGTTGAATCAAGTGATTTTACTATATGCATGATTGCAGAGTTTGCAATTTCATAGCATGCCTTGGGACTCAAATCCGGATTGCTCTCAAGTAATGAATCATTATCAAGAACAACGGTGCATTCAGAATTCTCCCTAACCCGTTTTAGTGATACGCCGGAATTAAAAATCCTGTCTTTTTCATATTTGAAAGGCATAATTGCAAATGAAATCAAACCTTTACCTGCCTCTTTGCACATCTCTGATACCACAGGTGCCATGGCAGAGCCTGCTTTTCCGGCCAAATTACTCATCAAGACAATTGTAGCGTAATCCCGAATCTTTGTCTTTATTTGTTCGGCGGCACTGTAAGTTGAACCTCTGATTAATTGAACAGTTGGATTTACAACTGATTTTGTTGAAATATGAATATGTGTGGTATCTGATGAAAAGTCCCTTTCATCATTACTGATTAGTAGACAGTCCGAATTGAGTGAAGATCTGGCCTCATCTGCCAATTTTGAGCCTATCCCGCCTAAACCTATTACTAGAATCGGCTCCTTTACCTGAAAACTCATTTCAAATTTTGTTCGCTGATTTACATAAAAAACCTTCTTACGTTTTTTTAATCAAATTTTAGATCTAAAAAATTTAGCTTGCGATCTTTCCAAGAAGGCTGTTTACAGTAATATCTGTAATCTCTACTGTATGATATTGACCAATGTCGACACCATCTCGTACAAAAACAGGCTTGTAGGCAAAGTTTCTACCCTTGATACCCTCATCTGTCTTTTCATCAAACAGGACTTTGCCTGTCCATCCGATCCACTTTTTGTTGTTTTTTATTGATATTTTGTTGATCTGTTCAAAAATTATCTTGCTTCTTCGTTTTACTTCTGAAACATCGATCTGTTTCCATTTTGCAGCATCAGTCCCAGGTCTTGCACTGTATCTAGACAGGTTTACCACATCTGGCCTTGTCTCATCGAGCAAATCTACAGTCTTTTCAAAGTCCTTTATGGTCTCTGAAGGAAATCCCACTATTACATCAGTTGAAATGGTGAAATTCCCAAATCTCTGCCTTACCTTGTTTACGATCTCCCTATATGTTCCGGTAGTATGGCCACGCTTCATGTCATTTAGTACTCTGTCACTTCCACTCTGTACCGGGATATGTAGAAATTTGAAGACCTTGTCGTTATCAAAGGATTTTATCAACTCTTCTTTGATTCTTGGCATGTACATTGGATTCATCATGCCAACCCTGACCATAAAATCTTCTGGAATACAGGTGACGGCATTTACCAGTGATGGCAAATCAGTTCCAATATCAAATCCATAACATCCGTTATCTGTAGATGTTAACCAGATTTCTTTACATCCGTCTTTGAGATCCGTTTGAACCTGCCTTACAATATCCCCCAACCTGTAACTTGTAAGATCTCCTTTGGATAACTTGGTCTGGCAAAATGTACATTCACTCATACATCCACTTGCAATCTCTATGATTCCGACTGCCGGGTTTAGCCTGACTTTTGGCAATCCCACTTTGGACAAATCAGAGTCTTCTAACGCGATTTGTTTTTGCCCATTTAGTGTTGAATCAATTACCTGAAGTGTCTTCCCAAGTGAGTTTGGTCCAAGCAAACTGGCGTTTTCTGAAAATTTTTCAACAGTATCCCTCTCTGCCTTTGGAAGGCAGCCTGCGACAACTAGCGGTTTTGACTTTAATGATTTTATTCTATGAATCATTTTGTTGGCAGTTGCGTCTTTGACAGAACACGTGACGACCACATTTAGATCAGAATCCGAGGAATCATCAACAAGAGTATGGCCTCCATTTAGAAGCAATCCTGAAATCATCTCTGAATCTGCGAAGCTTGCAGAACATCCGTATGCTTCTACGAAAATCTTTGCCATAATTTATCCAAATAGGGAACTAATCTCCTTATTACTCAATAATTTCTTTGAAACGACCAATTCCCTTATGGTCTTTCCCGTCTTTAACGATTCTTTGAAGAGCTCGGCAGATTTCAGATATCCGATCTTTGGAGTCAATAACGTCACGATTACCGGACTGTTTTCAATGTCTTTGCGTAACTTGTCCCTGTTTGCAGAAAGCCCGTCAATTAGGTTTGCAGAAAACACTGGCAAGAAATTTTTGAGCATGTCTGTTGATTCCAACATACATTTCAGCATTCCAGGCAACATGACATTGAGTTCAAACTGCCCACTTTGCGCCGCACAAGCAACAGCTGTGTCGTTTCCAATTACATTAAAACAGATCATGTTCATGCATTCTGCCAAAGATGGATTTACCTTCCCGGGCATTATGGATGAACCTGCATGTACTGCAGGAATTCCCAGTTCTGCAAGACCTGCAATTGGACCTGATGCCATTAGCCTGATATCATTTGCTATCTTCCCAATCTCTAGTGCCAGATTTCGTAAAGCACTTGACGTATTGACAACTGCAAACCTGCTTTGTAAACCATACTGCATATCTTTTTCAAGTTTGAGTGGTAATTTGGAAATTTTTGCAAGTTCCGTAACTGCAATCCTTCTATAACCTCTCGGGGTGTTTGCACCAGAACCTACAGCTGTCCCACCCAATGCAACATTTTGTAATTCTTTTTGTGATGCATCTAGTGCATCTCTTGCCATGCTAATTGATGTTGCATATGCTGCAAACTCGCTTCCTAGTGTTACCGGCAGTGCATCCATTAGATGGGTTCTGCCGATTTTCTTAAATGATGAAAATTGTTTTGCCTTTTTAGATAGTGACTTTATCAAAATATCGATGGCAGGAATTGTTTCTTTTAGGTTCATCAAAATTGCAACATGCATTGCAGTTGGATACGTGTCATTACTTGACTGTGACATGTTGACGTGATCATTTGGATGAAGGAACTGATACTGTCCTTTCTTTTTGTGCAATATTTCAAGTGATACATTTGCTATGACTTCATTGGTATTCATGTTAAAGGCGGTTCCCGCACCCGAGTTTATCATATCCACAACAAACTGCTCCATGAATTTACCTGCCAGGATTTTATCACATGCAGAAACTATTGCCCTTCCACGTTTTACATCAATGGCCTTTGTCTTCATGTTTGCAACTGCGGCAGAGCGTTTTATCATTACAAACGACCTGATCAAATTCCCATGGCTTTTGTTTCCAGTAACCCTGTACTGCCTGATCGCTCTTCCGGTAAATGCCCCATAATACGCATCAGCTGGGATTTTGACTTTTCCAAGGGAGTCTTGATCCAATCGAAATTTCATTCTAAATTAATCCAATATCCTCTATTATTCATTCTTTTTCAGACCTCTTCATAATTTTACAACACGCCAAAGGGCAATTATTATATAGGATTCACAAATCACGGTGCTTAATGAATAAGCGTATTAGTATGCTCTTTACAATTACAGCCGTAGCTGTAATGGGCGCAACCTTATTCGGAAGCACATACACACAAACCCAGATTGCTGGACAATCACTTGATACATCCAAATTGGATGTTGACGTGCTTGAACAAATCCATCAAATGGGTGGTTTACAGCTTGTAATGCCTCAAGCATTTGCAGATACTGATTGCGGTGCATTAGAATCATCCGGACGCACTGTCGTCGAGTTTGATCTAACTGGTGAAAGCGTTGAACTTCCAATCATGGGAGGAAAGACATACAATGCCATGACCTTTAGTGGACAAGTCCCAGGACCAACACTTAGAGTCACACAAGGCGATGTCGTAAAAATGACGCTTTCAATTCCAGCTCATGAAGTTACCGGTCACGGTAACGACATGCACTCATCACAAATCTCTTCAAGCGCTTTTGAGTCTGTCAATCCTGGCGAAACAAGTCAGTATTGTTACATCGCTGAAGCAGCCGGTGTTTTCAAATACCATTGTTCTGGTGTCCACTTGGTTGGAATGGATCAACACGTATTTTCCGGCATGTACGGAATTGCAATCGTTGATCCTGCAAACGGATACAAGAGACTAATGGTGGAAAAAACAAGCGGTAGCGGTGAGTTAGACAGAAAGTTCTATGATGCAGACGCACTAGAGTTCCAACTCCAGTACAATCAATTGTATCTTACACCTGAAGGCAACTATGATGCAGGAGCAATGTTCAAACATCACAACACTGCAACAGTTGTCAACGGAATGCAATTTGGTTATGTTCCAAACATGGCTCATAACCTGCTTGTCAATGGCGATGTAAACAAGAACATCTTTGTTGCACAACCATGGAATGGACTTGAACACAAGCAATACCAATCACAACTCCTGTTTGTTGAAAATGATCAACACGTGAGACTCTTTATTGAAAACCAGGGTAACGAACCAGTATTCTTCCACATTGTTGGGGAAATTTTGGATAGAGTTACACAAGGTAACAGAGTACAATCCGCAGCAACTGAAACATGGTTGCTTGGCGGTTCACAGAACATGATTGTTGACTTGGTCTTTGATGAACCAGGTGCATATGCAGCGGTAAACCATGATTATGCAGCAATTTACACTGGTGCAGCTACAGTATTTGTAGCAGGTGACCCATTCGGCTTGAACCCAGTTCTAGTTGAGAAAGGAGTTATCCCCGCACCCGTAGCATCTTATGCATACGCTTTAGGCAATCCAAGTGATGCTGTCCCACCAATGGGATTGAACAGTATTGCCCATCCTGCCATAAACATTCACGGTTTGTACACTGATGAAGTAGCTTCTGAAATGCAAGCAAGTGGCGATTATCTCGCATTATGGGAAATAATTCCTATTGTTGCAGATGCCTTAACTTCTTGATCTTAACATCTTTTTTCTTTTTATTATCTTAATGAATTATATTCCGCATGTTGTTTTAAGGTATTATGAGTTTTGATGAATCAGTCTTGATCTGTGATGAAGTAGATCCAATACTAAACAAAATTTTAAAAGATAATGGCCTGAAAGTTTCTTATGAACCGGCGATCACTCCAGAACAAATCTTGGAAAAAATCCCCGGTTTTAACATCGTGATTGTAAGGAGCAGGACTAGTATTACCAAGGAGATGATTGACAAGGCAGAAAATTGTAAGATAATTGCACGTGTCGGAGTCGGACTTGATAACATCGATCAACAAGCAGCCAAGACAAAAAATATTCGTGTCATTAACGCCGTAGAGGGTGCAATGAATGCAGTAGCCGAATTGGTTTTAGGACTGATGTTGTCTTTGGCAAGACAGACTGCTAGGGGCGACAGGGCCCTGAGAAATCAACAATGGCTCAAAAAAGAACTGAAAGGAACAGAGCTTAGGGGAAAATATCTTGGAATTATCGGCTTGGGAAATATTGGAAAAAAACTGGGGAGACTTGCACATGCACTTAACATGAACATTATTGGATATGATGTGGTTCCTATTGATGAGGAATTTTCTAAAGAAGTCGGCTTGATGAAAGCAGACTTGAACACACTTTTGCAAAGTTCTGATTACGTTTCAATACACGTTCCATTGCTGGATTCGACGTATCATCTTTTAGATGCCCAAAAAATCTCCACTATGAAGAACACTGCAAAAATTATCAACACTTCTAGGGGAGGAGTCGTCGATGAAGACGCATTATATGATGCCCTAAAAAATGGCACTTTGGGTGGTGCGGCTTTGGATGTGTTTGAAAAAGAACCTGCGATTGGAAATAAATTAGCCGAGCTAGATAATGTAATCCTAACGCCTCATATTGGTGCTCAAACCAAAGAGGCCCAATCACTGGCTGCAAACGTAATTGCTGAGAAGATTATTCAGATACTTAGAGGCGTCATCTGAACCCACACATAATTTACGCACAAATTAAAAATAAGTAAAAAAGCTTGACTTGTACGTGATTTATTATCGCCTCTTCATTTTTAACCTCCCCTTAGATGATTTCATATTGTATGACTAACACCGATGTGGGCAAACTACGGTCTGAGACACTGAAACATTCTCCTGATGTTAATTCCCTATTGAAAATCTCACTTGGATTGATACTATTTACAATAATCTCTTTTGCATTGGTATACGCTGAGACCATGTCAGTAGAAGTTGATGGGACTTCGTATGATGTAGAATACACTGAAACGGAACTGACAGTATCTAGTATTGTATCTGACTTGGACTTTATCTCATTGACAATTGCTGTTGATGTCCCTGATTCAACTGGAACGTTAGATATTACATTTGAGAGATCCTTCTTTGATTCAATCGATAGAGGATTAGATGATGATTTCATTGTCCTAGTAGATGCTGATGAACCAAATTTTACAGAGACTGATACCACTTCCCAGAGTCGAACTTTGAGTATTGAATTACCTATAGGTACTGAAGAAATAGAAATTTTTGGTTCCACATTCGGTGGATCTTCCGTTGAAGAACCACCAGTTGAGATCCCAGAACCACCAGTTGAGATCCCAGAACCACCAGTTGAGATCCCAGAACCACCAGAGAAAACCTCAGAAGTACCTGTTGAGAAGAAACCAGACATCATATGTGATTCTGGAACCATTCTCGAGGACGGGAAATGCGTATTGGATAAAAGATGCGGTGATGGAACCATTCTCGAGGACGGGAAATGCGTATTGGATAAAAGATGCGGTGATGGAACCATTCTCAAGGACGGGAAATGTGTTCTTGATTCAACATCACAATCATCTGGAAGTTCTTCTGCTAAAGGAGTAGGCATAGGATTGGGTATGGGATTTGTTGCAGCATTTGTAATTGCAGGTATTGTTGGAATTATTTTGGGACTAGTAGCAAAAGCCAGTAAGAGCTAAACCTTAATCACAAGTCAAGTCCCCGGCATTCATTGTTTTATCAAAATCAAATCCTGAAATTTGATTAATAGTGGTGTATGGAATTATTCCTATTATGGGTGTGTTTGCCTCCATTACAACAATAAACTTGTTAGGATCAAGCCTAATGCTTCCTCCATTAAACTCAAAATCCAACGTCATAAAGATATGCTGGACCTCAGAAATATCTTTACTTGAAAAAATTCCTTTTTGTACTGCTGATGAGACTGGATTGATTGTTACTGGTTCATCTACTACAAACGAACCCAGATACCTAGAATCATAGAATGTTGCTATTTCAAACTTTTGCAGACTGGTCCAAAACGGCATTGTGTTACAAAGTTCGATCTCCCCATGATTTGACATTGTAAAAAAGCTGAATTCTCCAGGTTGATGCCATCTGTATTCTAATTGCTGTGCTCCGAGAATGCTTAATCCTGAATGAGCAAATGGAATGATGATAATTACCGCTGCCACTATTGTGATAACTGAATATTTGTTCATATTTCGTTCCCATTCTCTGTAGATTCTGAAATAATATTTTCATCGATAAGATGGTTTATTATTTGTGCAAATTCTTTATCTGAAATCACCTCCTGAACCCACCAGTATCCTACGGTTTTTACCCAATCCGGCATGTCTATTTCATGAATATTTTCATTATTAATTTCAAAAGGTATGTTGATTAATTCTGCATCAACATATTTCTGAAATGCATCTATCAGGTATCCGTCTGAGATTTTATCCTCAAGCCATTCTATCAAAAACTGCTTGATCAGTCCTGGAGCACAAATATTATTTGAATCAATCAAATCAAACTCTGCTGTAAATTGAGCACCCGAATACTGGACATCTATGAAATATTTTCCTATCGGAAATACCTCCTTTTCAAATGCATGCAATGATGGAACCGGATTTTGCAAGTCTGTAATTGGAATTGGAATCGCACTGCTTTTTTTGCCTGTTTCATCTATAATGTGAATGATTGCAGAATCCCCCGTGATCTCAGAGACGTTAATTGTATAGAATAGTTTTTCACAGTAACTGTATGTTGTTTTTTCCATTACGATGGTAACTGATGGCACTGCATATGCCAGCGGTAAAAATGCAAAACCTACTGCCAAAATTATCGGTAAAACTGCATTTCTGGCTTTCATCTTCCTTTTTCATATCATCACATTATAAAAGTCTCAAACTGATACTGATGTTTTGTTGCATGACTACTAAAACCTCTGCAATTATCCACCAAAGATGCCCTCCTGCTGGGATTCGGCAAGAATATGTCAGATATGGCCATCACACGAATACACACAATCTTTTATGGGATTTTTTTTTAGTTACGGAAATTAGAAATTCTAATGATATCATGGAAACAAAAACAGCACCGACTTGATTTATTTCAAAACAAATGGCTGATTGACTAGTTCATTTTAGAAATTTTAGACAATCCGTTTTCCTTTGAAATCTGGAAAATATTATCTACATACGTTTCAAGCTCTTTCTCATGTGAAACAAGCACGACCTGCTCGGATTTTAACTCATCTAACAATTCTCGAATTTTACCTAATTGATTTTTAGAAAACCCGTCAGTTGGTTCATCTAAAATTAATAAATTAGATTTCATATCTTTTGTCTCTTTTTTCATTAGAGAATTTAAAGTCAATCTGTAGGCTAGTGCAATACTTGTCTTTTCACCTCCTGACAAAAATCCAATCTCCTGCTCATATCCATCCTGATTGACAACCGGTGTAAAGTCCTCGTCAATTCGAGATTCTTTGGTAGGATCCTCAACAAGAATTGAATACCACTTTGTGTATGTCTCATTGAAATTCTGTAAAATTGACAATAATACCTGCTTTTCAATCTGAGATACAGTTGGAATGAAAAATAATTCCAACCATTCTTGAAATTGGACAAACTTTTTGTGTTTTGCCTTCCATTTTTTTGCTTCAGACATTTTTTGTTCATTTTGTGCAATTCTATTTTGTTCATTGTTTAATTTTTCTTCAGATCTTGCCGTAATTGCAAATATTTTTGTGATTTGTTTTCTGATTCCTATCAATTCATTTTCTATTGCCGCTGTTTTTTCATCTAATGCACCAAACTCTCCTAATGCGGTTTTAATTCCTCTCAATTGGGATTCTTTTTCTTTAATGTGATCTTGTAGGATCTCTTTTCTTGTTTGTTCTGATTTCATTTTTTCTTGAATTTTCTGCATGCTATGAGTTATTTGCCGTATCTGCATCTGCGAATTCCCATATGCTGTTATACTGTCTTTTAATTCAGTCAGATGCTCAATTGGATTATTACCATATTCTTTGGGGAATTGAAGTAAAATTTCTTCAAAATTAGCCTCAATCTGACCCAATTTTGAGGATTTTTGGGCGTACATTTCAATTTCTGGAAGAGTCTTTTCAATCTTTGAGATTTCCTCCTCATACGAATCTAATTTTGATTGAATCTCTTTTGAGGCAGAACTAGATTCAAAAAACGAGTCAGTAATTGACTTTATTTTTACCTCCAAATCATCTACTAGTTTTTGTTTTTTACCAACTAGCGCATGATGATGATCTTTAGTTATTTCCTGCTTGCAGGAAGGACAAGTATTTCCTAATGCCAAAAATTCTGCAATCTCTTGCTCTAGTGATCTTTTTTGAGTAGTTTTTTCAATTTGCTCTGTCTTAATCCTATCCTGCTGTTTTTTTATCTCATCGGCAGATTGTTTCAAGGCCTCTTTCTCTTTTTGCAAATCCTGCAAAGCCTTCTCCAAACTTGACTTGTCTGAATTTATCTTTTCACCTAACGTCGTCTTTAATCTGGCAAGTTCATCGGTGACTGTCCTTTTTTCCGTATCGATTCCTATCTTTTTATTGTTAATTTCCTGAATTTTTTTAATTTCCGATGTTATATCTGGAATGCCTTTAGCTGTTCCGGGGTTTTTTATCTCTAACATCTTTTCAACTTTTTTATCATCTTCCCTCAATTCTTCTTCCAATTGAATGACATCCTTCTTTATTTTTTCAATATCTTGATTTGATGTTTTTATCTTCTCTGAAATATTTCCCTGATTTGATTCCAGTCTGACTCTCTCGTTATTTCTTGTCTGCAAATCTTTTAGTTGCCTGTTTTTTTGCCCTTCTTCTTTTTGTAATGCTGTGATCTGCCCCTTGGTTTGAGATATTTCCTTGGTCGTTTCTGAAATCATCGCTTTTGATTCTTTGATTTCAGACTCTAATTCTGAAATGTTGATGAATCTCTCCTGAAAGATTCTTACTTTTTGTCTGATTTCAGAGAGTACTTCATGTGCGTTTGAATTTGCAATGCTGTAATCCTCAATCCCAAATGCTTTACGAATGGTTTCAAGACGCCTTACAGGGTCAAAAAGCACCTCCTTCATGGCATCCTGAGGCGTAAATATGGCATATCTGAATATCCTGCTTTCAGCTTTTGGGTCTGCTGGCTCGTTAAATTTGAGAATCTGCAAAACCTGCTGCTTTAGTTCTGAGGGTGATAGCAG
Source organism: Candidatus Nitrosopumilus sp. (assembly GCA_965218785.1). GTDB lineage: Archaea > Thermoproteota > Nitrososphaeria > Nitrososphaerales > Nitrosopumilaceae > Nitrosopumilus. The sequence continues at coordinate 1,571,104 of OZ244650.1, read as the reverse complement.
CAAGGTCTCGTCATCAATCTTTATCCAGGAATTTTTAGGATCCTGACTGACACCTGAATTCCTTCTTTTCAAAGTACGTTTGATTTCATATTTCTTATCACCTACTGAAAATTCTAAAATAACAAAACCTGTCTCTGATTTTTTTGCCAACAAACTTTCTGCCTTTTGAGATCCCAGTCCAAACAGTGCAAATTCGATTGCCATGAGTATGCTTGATTTGCCTGAACCGATATCGCCTTCAAACAAAGAGATTCCCATGGGAAAGATTACTTCTTCATGCTCATAGCTTCGAATATTTTCAACTATGATGCTATCAAGAATCATCCTTATCTAACCTTAAAATTGCCAAAGCGTTATCTCTGATTCTTGGAATGTATTCGTTTTTCTTTTCATTAACTAAAATGGGCTGACCTAATTCCCGCAGTAATTTTTTTGCCAGTTTGATTCCCTCATCCCCCAATAACTCCGAGTGATCAAAACGCAGCTGTCCGATGTTTTCAGAAAACACATTAGTTTCAATCTCTTCTTTGTTTGCACCCTTTGCTTCTGTAATTGAATATTCTTTTGATGTTAATCCGTTCTTACTTACATTGACTGCCATTGCATTGCGCTCATTTAGGTTATCCCTGACTGCAGAAATATTCACATCCGCAGTTTTACCTGATGTCAGTTCTCCCTTGACTTTGACTATCACGACCTTGTTTGCAGGATCAATATCCCTGATCTTCTCTATCAATTCCTGATTGATGGAATCAGCTTTTCTGTTATCTGCATTAACTTCAATGATTTCATATGATGTGTTTTCCATCTCTATAAATTCGACTGACTTTACCACGTCATCAAACTCTACTAGTACAAATCCCCGTTTTTGTCCATTTGCATTATCCTCCAAATCTATGTGATACCCTGCAAATGGAGTTCCAGAGTATACAACATTGGAATACCCATCAAATGTCTGGTGATTGAATTTGTGCATGTGTCCTCCTGCATAGTATGAGAATCCCTTAGGTAGCAAGGAAAGCGGCATATGATCCCCATCCATGCCTGAATCTATCTTCATTTCAGAGACTCCGCCATGAAATAGGAATATCTTAAAGCCGGATTCTGACTCTAAACTGCTTCTATCTAGTTTCTCATACCATTCCCTGTCCTTTCCAACTTTGAGTCCAGACAACCCGGCAATTTTAGCACCCGTTTTCTCATCGACTAGGAAATCCAAAGAGATTGTATTGTTATCATTACTTGTTGCCTTGGTTACCTTGGTGATGTATCCAACTTCAGCTAGCAAATCAATTACAGAATTGGACACTGGAGAAAAATCATGGCTCCCATAAACCACATAAATTGGAATTCCCGCATCATGAATTTGACGAAACTTTGCAAATGCAAATTTTTGAACCCTCATCTCTGGAATATTTACATGAAACAAATCCCCCGGAATTAAAATAAAATCAACTTTTCTCAAAATACATTCATCCATCGCTTTCTCAAATACCTGCTGCTCTATCTTTTGTAATGATTCATATTTTTGAAAACCTAGATGAATATCCGACAAATGCGCAAATAACAATTAAAACACCCTTGTTTTACCTGTGGCAGCTACCGTGCCTCTGTTTTTTACTATATCTTCAAACAATGGAATCTTGATTGGCATTGCAAAGGGCACAAAGATGCTGGTAATGATTGCCTCACCCTTGTCTAAACTTGCAATGTTTTTGTCATCTTCAGATAAATCCTGTGATGCTGAGGCAATGATTGCATCCCTCTCTTGTTTCATCTCGTTTCCTAAAATTATCTTTGTATTCATGTTGGCAAGAATGGTTTTTGGAATGACACTGCTCAACTGTGTAATTGCAGTTAATCCTACTTTGAATTTGCGTCCTTCCTTAGCTATCGTAGAATAGATATTATCGTTTCTTGATGTTAAAACATCCTCTCCAATGACACGAGGGGCTTCCTCAATGACTATGGTGGCCACCGGTTTTCTTTCTAGTTCTCCTGTAGCTTTTGCATCCTTGTATTTTTGTAATAATTTTGATGCAATGATATTTCCAACTAGTAATTCTGCCTCATCTCCTAATCTTGAAGTATCCAAAACCACAACTTTACCCTGCTCGATATCCCTTACAATGTCATCTACTGTGGTGATTCCTCTTGTTGTAGATTCAAAAACTTCGTGTCTTGAGACAATTACCTGCTCCTCATCCACTTCCAGGCTCAAAATCAGGCGTAATTTCCTTTGAACTACCATCATTGTACCTACTGCAAAGTCTCCCTGCCTTCTGTTGTCTGCCCCCATCTCAATTGGTGTTACGTTGACTCTCATCAATTCCTGAATCCAATTATTTCTATGTTGTCTGTGAGCCATTCTAATTGCCTGGAATTGCGGATCTGAAAAATCTACAATTCCTTCAAAGTGTTCAGGCCTGATTGTTTGCAAGTTAATTGTCAATCTATTGGCACCAACCGGAGGATCTGATGGTGTGTAATACACCATGTTATCTTTTGATTTTGGATGATCTTTTAGTCCAACACCTGTTCTTCCAAAGTATTCGTCGTGTGCATCTAGCACCAGCGCACCAACTTTGTTTGTATCTAAAATATGCCAAAGAATTGTTTTAACTAAATTTGATTTTCCACGACCCGTTGTTGCAGGAATCAACACATGATGGGAAAATACATCCTCTGCTGGCAGCCAAACTTCAGCTTCCGTAATTACTTTACTTCCACTTCGTATATGTCCAACAAATATCGAGTCATTTTCCTTTTGCAGGAATTTCAAATCATCCTTGTCAATTAATCGCAATTTATTAAAAAATGACGGTAATGATTTTGGAATTTTAACCTCATTGCTTTCCTTATGCACCCGAGCCAATGGTTTTATTCGAGCCAGGACATAATTTACAAAATCAGGCTCATAAAAATGGGCATCAACTACTCCCTGTTCTAAATTAACCCCCGACATCATCTGCTGCATCTTGTCTTGTATCTGCGAACCATACTGTAATGCAAAGACCTGTAAAATCAAAAATGAACCGTTCTCTTCACAAACCATCAAATCCCCGATCTCCAAATCCATTCCGGCCTTTTGCCGAATGACGATATCGCCAAAGCTTCCGCCAACTACTTGACCTACAACAGATAACTCATCCATTAACTGGTCACTCCATTAAGATCATTATGTGCCTCCAAACTCGCACTATACTTTTGCAGTCTCCTCCATTCAGGATGCCGAAGTTTCTCAGACAGCATGAATCCCTGATACATTCCCAACTCATCACGCCTAACCTGGGCAAATCTGTCTGCATCAATTGCACCATATGGATATCCAATCATGGCTACATCCTGTGAATTTTCAGCCAAACTGTCAAGAACCGAGTTCAAAGCTTCCTCATCCATCTCCAAGAACTGTTCTCGCAGAATTTCAAATCTAAATACAAATTTTGATTGTGGGTGAAATTTTACTACCAGCATGAATCCCCTGTCACCTGAAGATACTTTTTCGGCAATTTTCACATACCATTTTCCAAAAGAGACATCCTCGGAAATCTCTGCAACTCTTGCAAGTAATGGATGACCTGACTCTGTGATTAATCTGCTAGTCTTTGCCAAACCACAAACAATTACCCCCTTACTTTTTGCCAAATCATATAACCTGTTTGCATATTTTAATTCATTTTTAAAATTGGTTTGCAGAGAACCATCCATTACGATCATGTCTCCTTTTTCTAATTCTGATTCCACCACATGGATTGCCAACTGCCATTCGGCAAATCTACGACCTAAGGAATTCAGCCGTGCCCCCTGTAGTACGGTAGTGCTCTCAGTACTTGATGCCAAATCAGATTCTGCAGGCAGGAATTTTTTATCTTCTGTAGTGTGGGGGAATAATTTTGTATCATAACTGACAGTTTTCTTACCGTCAACGGTTTGAATATTTGAAGTCACATTGGAGAAAAATTGTACCCGTGGATTGGTTTTGGGTTTTATTCTCTTTTTGCCCTGGAACAGTGAAAAATACACCCGGTTGATGGTGATTAGGAAATTTGGCGATTCCTCTAGCAATCCGTCCCCGCCATCAACAAATGCAATCTTGCGGGGATTACCTGCCGGCCTTATTTCAGAAAACTCTGAGGGTGCAATGAGAAACTGCTTTCCATTCCCATTATTTAATACAATGTCTGAATGCTTTTTTTGTGATAAATGGGTGCCCAATTCTGTAATCATACTTTTTACTGGATCTTCAATCATGCGTTTCTTCTTTTCTCCATATGGTATGATATTTTCCTAGAGTAATAATCTGACTATTAGTTATCATAATTTCAACCCGTTTTTTAGATCAGTTCAACTGTGGTAGTATCAAAAAATAGTATGGTATGCCTATTTTAGATACTATTTAGGCTCAATATCCCAACCCCACTGTAGGATATTTTGGGTCTACCATGTCTTTTTTGGATCATTGATGATTTTCTCTCTCACAATGCAATTTGAATACATGAGAATTATTTGAGGAATCAAACCTGCTGTCTTTTTCTGACTTGCATGGCTATTAATCCTAAAACAAATACCATTCATGAGAATTTTATCATTAAAAATCAACCATGCCCTGAACTGTTTTTTATTTTAAACAGGTTAGTACAAACTCTGTAATCCTTTGAGCATTTTCATTTTTGTAAACGAATTAATTAAGAGATAATTCTCATCTCCAATAATTGAAAAAAATTGGTTTGTTGGGTTGTGGGGCTATTGGAACTCAAATAGCTCTTGCGATTGATTCTGGGAAAATTCCCGCAGTCCTTACCCACGTGTATGATGGTTCCAAAGATGCTTCCCTGACTCTAGTTGAAAAACTAACCAACAAGCCAGAAATTGTCGAAAACTCCCATCTTCTGTCTTCACATCCGGTAAATATTGTAGTAGAGGCTGCCTCTCAGGATGCGGTAAAAGATATTGCGTTAAGTGTCCTACAAAACAAGCGCGATTTGATGATTATGAGCGTTGGCGCATTACTTGATGAATCCGTCTATGACATTTTATCAGAGGCGTGTACTGATTTTAAAAAAACAATATTTCTTCCATCCGGCGCAATTGCCGGATTGGATGGTTTAAAATCCGTAAAAGATGAATTAGAATCCATTTCAATTACTACTACAAAACATCCTGATTCTTTAAAGGGTGCAAAGTTTTTTGCAGATTCTGAAATTGATTTGGATTCAATTACCTCCTCCACAATAATCTTTGAAGGTAATGCTAAAGAGGCAGTTACTTTATTTCCTGCCAACATCAACGTTGCGGCACTTTTATCATTATCTGGAATAGGCAGTGAAAAAACAGCTGTAAAAATTATCGCCGATCCGGACACGGACAAAAACACCCATCATATTGAAGCTGCAGGAAAATTTGGCAAGATGGTCTTCACGATTGAGAATTTTCCCGATCCCAACAACCCAAAAACAAGCAGGCTGGCAGTCCTGTCTGCCATTGAGACTCTGAAAAAGTACTGCTCAGACGGTATTCAGATTGGCACCTAATGTGGCAATAATTGCCACATTTGACAGTTTTTTAGAAAATTATAGACCATTTCCCATTCTTTAAATCCCTACAAATCCAAATTTCTACAGTCATGCTGGTACAACAAACCTCAAAACTAAAAGATGAGATTCAAAGACTCAAGAAGGAAAAGGACGTGGTGATTTTGGCACACAACTACCAAATTCCCGACGTACAAGATGTGGCTGATTTTACCGGGGATTCTCTGGGACTCTCAAGACAGGCAGCCAAGGTTGATCAAAAGACGATTTTGTTTTGTGGCGTAAATTTTATGGCAGAAACGGCTGCAATTATCAGCCCCCAAAAAAAAGTATTACTCCCTGATTTAGAAGCCGGATGTTCGTTGTCTGATTCGATCACCGTAGATGAATTACGCAACTGGAAAAAACAGCATCCCGGCGCCATTACGGTAGGCTATGTTAATACCACTGCTGAAATCAAGGCAGAACTTGACTATTGCTGCACGTCCTCAAACGCAGTCAATGTTGTAAAGGCGATACCTGAAGAGAAGGAAATTTTATTCCTACCTGATATGTTCCTTGGCTCTTATGTTGCAAAAATGACTGGAAGAAAAAACATGCGTATCTGGGCAGGCGAATGTCACGTCCATGCAGGAATTACCCCTGATGATGTCCTGAAGAAATTGGATTCTATGAAAGATGCCGAGCTTGTCATTCATCCTGAATGTGGTTGTACCACTCCGATGATGTATGACGTTGCAGATGGAAGCTTTGATGATAAAAAAGTATCGATACTTTCCACAGAGGGCATGCTAAAACATGTTAATGAGTCCGACTCGAAGAATTTTGTCGTTGCTACTGAAACCGGAATCTTATATAAGATGCGACAACAAAATCCCGGCAAAAAATTCATTCCCGCATCAGAAAAGGCTGAATGCCAATACATGAAGATGATTACACTTGAAAAAGTATACGATGCCCTTGTAAATGAAAAAAACGTCATTACCGTTCCTGCAGAAATTGCCGACAAGGCCCGGCTTGCAATTAACAGGATGCTTCAAATCAACTGATCCGTACTGTCATGGTCGGACTGTTTGGCAGGACTCCAAAAGATCCTCAGCTAAAAAAGAATGTTGAAAATCTCAAAAAATTCAAAAAACTCGTCAAAGAAAAAAAATATGCCCTAGCCCTAAAATCAGGCACGGAATATCTGGAAAAGGTACCGCATAATCATGATGTCCTGTTTACTGTAGGTGGAATCTATTATCTAAACAATAAATTCAGGACTGCGATTGCCTACTTTGATAGGGCGCTTGAAATTGGTTCGCATGACGTTGAAATCCTACTTTTGAAGGCATACTCCCATCAGAAGTTAGGTGAAAACAAGCCGGCGATAAAATGTTGTGATATAATCCGTGAAGTTGATCCAAAAAATAAATCCGTATCAGAACTATTGGAACAGCTGCTAGACTAGGTCTCCAGACTCATATCAATTCCTTTGACTGAATTTGTAATACTGCCTACTGAGATAATATCTACGCCTGTCTGTCCATACCTTGAGATATTCTTGGAATTTATTCCTCCTGATGCCTCAAGCATAACCCTGTCTCGTAATTTGTGATTCTTGAGCATTCTGATTGTCCTCTTGATTTGAGATGGCGAAAAATTATCCAGCATGATTATTGCCGCCCCCTCCTCTGCGGCAAGAATCGCATCTGAAGTGTTTTCAACCTCCACTTCGAATTTTTTGTGTCTTTTTTTTGCCTTTTTAATTAATGATAACAATGAACCCTCCACTGCAATATGATTATCCTTGATCATCACCATCTCATCGAGTCGCAGCCTGTGCCTTTTACCTCCTCCTATCTCCACTGCCTCCTTGTCAAAATATCGAAGTCCTGGAGCCGTTTTTCTTGTGGCATACAATTTTGTCTGGCTTGGAATTTTTCCTGCAAGTTGATTTGTCTGTGTTGCAATTCCGCTCATTCTGCTGAGAAGATTCAGGGCGGTTCTCTCACATGCCAGAATTTTTCGTGCGTCTCCGGTAATGATCATTACGACCTGGTTTGGTCTTATTTTAGAACCGTCTTTTTTCATGATTCTGGCATTGCATTTCTCTAGTCTGAAAATTTCTCTTACGTGCTTTACACCTGCAACAACGCCGTTCTCCCTTGAAATGATTCTAGCTGAAATTTTCTGTTTGGGTAAAAGGGCGCCAGTTACATCCCCCTTTCCTATGTCTTCGGCAAGAAATTCTGATAATTGCTTTTTGGAATTAAAACGTGGCAACATAATTATAAAATATTAATGCAATTTTAAAGATTTAGAAATTTTATGTCACTTTGATGGCATACTTGCCTTTTTGAGTGATGCCCAGAGTTTTGGAAATTTCTGAATTTGTTGGATCCACTACGAGCACAATACCGTTCCAATCCGGCGTCAAGTCTGATGATTTACATATTCTACATACCTTGCCTGTGTTTACACATTTGCACTTTCTACATGCCATTTCCCGTGCCATCTTAGCTTGCCTTCCCCTTGTCACCCTTTGCTGGTTTGTCACCCTTTGCTCGGCACCCTTTGTCGGCTTGTCACCCTTTGCCGGTCCGTCTCCCTCACCATCTGATTTTTTGATTTCTTCGGCAATCCATTCATCTGCACCAAGGAACGGCTGTCTGCATGTGATTCCTATCTTGCCCATCGTTGCTGCCTTTCCTAATGATACTGCGGTAATTCTTGCACGAAGCGTGGAACCGACTCTGAGTGTCCGGCCGCTTTGATTAGCTATAATCATTCCGGATTTTACATCGCTTTTTAGATAATCATCCATAACTTGTGACAGATGAAGCAATGCATCAGTAGGACCGATTCTTACAAACGCACCAAAGTCCGTAATGTCTACAATCTCCCCCTGGACAATTTCCTGTAATTTTGGATAAAACGTCAATGCCTCAAATTCAACCTTGTGGAAAGTACCGCCATCACCTGCAATCATTTTTCCCATTTCGTCTACTTTGGCATCCAAAATCATAATGATGTATCCCAGATCTGCATTAATCATGCTCTCGTATTTTTCTTTGAGAATGTTCACTGCTGCCTTTTTGAGCGTGGTTCCAAACAAGCTTGGAGGAATCCTAACAACATCAACTAGGGTAGATATAGAAAACAACTGTGCTGTTTTTCTTGAATTTCAATTTATGAATCTTTGGGTGATTTAGGCTCGAATTTCCAAAGATTTTGTTCATTTGGCTAATTATTGATAATTTTTTTTTGGCGTCTGACTTATGTTTAAATAATGTAAACTGACTTTTTGACGCAATGGTTGGAATAGATCAAGTTCTTGAAAAGCTCAGTACAGTCATTGATCCTGATTTGAAAAAAGACATAGTATCAATGGGCATGATAAAGGATCTTGAACTAAATGACGGCAATCTAAAATTTACCTTGGAACTAACAACTCCTGCATGTCCTTTCAACGTCGAAATTGAAGACGATGTCAGAAAGGCCATCGCTCAACTTTCTGATTTGAAAAATTTTGATATGAACGTAACTGCAAAAGTCATGGAAGGGCGTTCACTTGATGCAGATACTGGAATGGCAACTGTCAAAAACATTATTGGCGTGGCAAGTGGAAAAGGCGGAGTGGGAAAATCTACTGTTTCATTGAATCTAGCTCTGGCATTGCAACAGACAGGAGCTAAGGTTGGATTGCTGGATGCTGATATCTACGGTCCTAGCATTCCGTTGATGCTTGGGATGAAGGATGGATACATGCAAGTAGAGGAGAACAAGCTTCAGCCGGCAGAATCCAACGGATTGAAGGTCGTCTCGTTTGGTTTCTTTGCAGAACAATCACATCAGGCAGCAATATATCGTGGTCCAATCATATCTGGAATTCTAAAACAATTTCTAGTTGATACTAACTGGTCTGACTTGGACTATCTTATTGTAGATCTTCCTCCAGGTACCGGCGACATTCCGCTGACGCTTGCACAAACAATTCCAATTACCGGCATTCTAGTTGTTACAACTCCGCAAGACGTTGCAAGCAATGTTGCAGTCAAGGCAATTGGAATGTTTGAAAAACTAAACGTTCCACTTATCGGCGTTGTTGAAAACATGAGTCATTTTATTTGTCCAAACTGTGATGAGAAACACTATATCTTCGGTGACGGCGGTGCAAAAAAGATCAGTGAGGAATTCAAGATGCCCTTCCTAGGTGAAATTCCATTAAACTCTGGAATTATGTCCGGTTCTGATTTAGGCAAGCCAATCATAATCACAAATCCTGATTCCCCAAGCGCAGAAGCTTTTAGATCCAGTGCAAAAAATATTGCAGCACAATGCAGTATCCTTGCAGCAAAATTACAACAAGAGATGGAATCTGAAAGATCTGGTAAAGAAACTACACCAGAGGAAATTACTCCTAGCTGATCAAATACCGATTTACGTGAAACTGCCCAACTCTTTAAGAGATCAATTGAAAATCCCTTTAGGAATACTCTTGCCTGAGAGCCAGGCTGATAAAACAAACATCAAAAAACATCTCTCCGAAGACTCCTATATCATTACAGTCGGTGACAGAACAACCGAAAAAATGATCGAGTTTGACCTGGTCCCATCCTTGCAGATCATCGACTGCCAGGAAAAAAGACAGAGAAGAGAGCCTCCAAAACCTGCACACGCCACAGAGTTGACTGTAGATAATCCTGCAGCGGAAATCACCCCTCAAAGTATTGATCTCATCAAAAAAGCCATTTCCATGAAACCTCCGGTGCGACTAGGCGTCAATGGCGAGGAGGATCTTCTGGTATTGCCTGCTTGCATCTACGCCCCGGATGGTGCCACAGTTTTGTACGGACAGCCAAACGAGGGACTAGTTATAGTCAAAATCACTCCGGAAATTAGAAGTAAGGCACAAAGACTACTTGATTTAATGGAATGATTGGGGTGTGATGAGACGGTGGCTGTATGATCAGTGATTACACTACTAAACCTCTGACCCTATTAATTCATAATTTTGAAGAACCAAAATAAACCAAATGTCATACAACATTTGACATCTCCAAATAAAGACAGACTGCATGATGCTCCCATGTGAAGCTTGATCCTGACCTCAAACTGCAGATTTTGGAGAAGGTTGGAATTTATTCCAACAGATTTTCTATTCCCGAACCCAATCTCCTGTTTGTCACAAAAGAAGTCCTTGACATGCCGCGTGAAATGACAGAAGGGTGCAGAACATCTGCCTACAAGTATTATGGCGTCTCATATCTCCAGCATAATCTGGTCTTTCTTAATATACGAAAAATTCCTGATGAGAAGACCCTTGAAAACACGATAGTTCATGAATTGATCCACATGCGATTTCCGTATCTTGCCCATGGTAAAAGATTCAACAAATTAGTAAGGCGTGGACTCGGAGGAAAAACATTTCCACCATACAAGAAGAGGAATCAAACTCCCCCTCATTGATTTATATTTCCAAGATTTAGGCAAGCAAAGTATAACATGGAATTTGTTGAAATTCTGTCAATTGGTGGATTTCTGCCGATTGTTGCAGGTATTGCATCATTTTTGGTTGCAGCAGGTCTGATTGTCTGGATTACAAAACAGCCACCTGGAACAAAAGAGATGATGGATATCTCCAATGCTGTCAAGGAAGGCGCCGCAGCATTTCTAAAAAGAGAAATGAAAATTATCGTTCCTGTCGCAATAGCGTTGTCAGTAATTATTGGTGCATTCTTGGCCCCTTCAAACGGACTGGCATTTGCAGTAGGTGCGGCACTTTCAGCAGTTGCAGGAATTATCTCATTAAAAATTACAGTAAAAGCGGCAGTCAGAGCCGCAAATCTAAGCGGTACGGGACTGGGACAGACGTTTGCCATGGCCTTTAGGGGAGGAGCTACAGTCGGTCTGGCAGTCCCGGCGATGGCTCTTCTGGCAATTACGGCATTATACATGGTTTATCAAGATCCGATCATGATTGCAGGTGTTGGAATTGGGGCAAGTCTTATCGCGCTATTTATCAGAATTGGCGGCGGTATCTTTACCAAAGCAGCAGACATGGGCGCAGACCTGGTAGGAAAAGTCGAGGTAAACATTCCTGAGGATGACCCACGAAACCCTGCAACAATTGCAGATAACGTAGGTGACAATGTCGGTGACGCAGCAGGAATGGGCTCAGATATCTACGAATCCTATATCGTTACAATACTTGCGGCATTACTAATTGCAGCATTAATTGGCGCTCCAAACTTCTTTCTTTATCCAATTCTAATCGGCTCATCTGGCATGATTGCATCAATCATAGGTGTTGTAATTATCGGTTCTAAGAACATCACAGATGTGATGAAGCCGCTTAACCGTTCATTTTACGTCTCTGCTGCAATTGCAATCGGATTAAACTATGTCTTTATTACACAACTCATCGACGAGTCTGCCGTAGCATACGCCTTGTTTGGCTCTACGGTAATTGGTGTAATACTGGTTCCAGTTATTCAGAAAATCACCGATAACTATACGAGTTACAAAAAAGGCCCCGTCAAGGAGATTGCAGACTCGGCAAAATGGGGATATGCGTCATTAATCCTGATGGGAATCATCAAAGGCATGCAATCGACTGGACCGTTCATGATTGCACTTGTCGTTGCAATCATCCTGTCTTATACAATTGCATCATCTGCAGCTCCTGAAGGTGCAAACCCTGTTCTTTATGGAATCTTTGGAACCTCTTTAACTGCAATGGCGATGCTGAGTCTTGCAGGAATCGTTCTAAGTATTGACGCATTTGGTCCAATTGCAGATAATGCAGGTGGCATAGTAGAGATGACTGGAATGGGGGAGGAAAACCGCAAAGTTACAGACGAAATTGACGCAGTTGGAAACACAACCAAGGCAGTTACAAAAGGATTTGCCATTGCCAGTGCGGCGTTAGCTGCATTAGCCATGATTCAGGCGTTTCAATTTGAGGCAGCACATGTTTTCGAGAGTGTGGATTTAGATTATAGTTTGACAAATCCTGCCATCATTGTTGGTCTGTTGATTGGCGGTCTGATACCATTTATCATTACGGGTCAACTCATCAACGGCGTATCTAGGGCCGCAGGAAAAATGGTTGACGAAGTCAGACGACAATTCAAATCCGATCCTGGAATTCTTACTGGAAAATCAAAACCAGACTATGCCAAATGCGTGGATATTGCAACTGTTGCATCAATCAGGGAACTCTGGAAGCCTGCAATCGTGGCCATTACTGCCCCGATAATTTTGGGAGTCTTGCTAGGCCCAACTGCCGTGGCAGGACTGCTGATGGGTTCAGTTATTACCGGAATCCTGCTTGCATATCATTTGGCAAACACCGGCGGTGCATGGGATAACGCAAAGAAGCTTATCGAGATGAACGGTGAAAAGGGTTCTGAAATACACAAGGTTGCAGTAGTAGGCGATATTATCGGCGACCCATACAAAGACACCGCAGGACCTGCACTTAACACCGTCATCAAACTGCTCAACACAATCGCGATTGTCTTTGTATCTGCATTTGTCGCAGTGCTTGCCATCTAATCTTCAACGATTAACGTCATATCTAATTCGTCAATCTGGGACTGAATCGCCTTTTTCAGGGTGTCATTGTGCTTGTCACAGAATTTAAAGTAATTATCTGCCGTTAGAAAACACCCACAAATCCACCTTGTCTTCTTTTCCCCTTCAACTGTCCACTTTGAATACCTGTGTTCTGACATGCTATTACTATGATGATTAATTTAAAAAATATGATCTTTATAGAAAAAAGAAAAAAATGATTAAGGACAGCCTTCCATCTTTTGGATAAAGTAGCCTTTTTCCTTAATTGCCTGCTCAACAGGCTCTGCTGCACCTTGTGAATGACAGAACTGGCATTCGTTTGTAGTCATCTCTGCCTCACCCTCACCGACTGATTGTAACCATTCCTTGCCATATGTTATGGCCTTGTCGTGGTCTTTCTCACCGGTAATTACGTCAAAGTGCATGGTATGACCGTCTGCTGCCTTGACATAGGTATCGTATACGTGAATTTCCATGATATTTCTCAAAAAAAGGGGTATTTAATTCAAAGATCTCCCCCTCCAAATCTGAAATATGCCGTGAAAATCAGGATTCCGTGCCTCTCAAGGAACTCTGCGTTAAACTAGGGGAGATCCTCGTCTATTAACTGCGACCTGGTTCTAATGAATGGATGAAGAATGGCAAAGGCTGCCACAGATTAAGATCTAATATCTCTCTTCAATTGGAATTTCTATAATATCTGACTCGAGAACATATGCCCTGAAATTTTTATTGATTCCTGAATAAATCATCCATACCACCGGATTAACATGCATGAATTTTTTATCCGTGCTTGACGGATATGCATCTGAGTTGGGATGTGAATGAAATATGCCAATCACTTTTAATTTCTTTTTCTCTGCAATGTCGTATCCCTCGATTAACTGCTTGCTTGAGATGGTAAAATTTACCGGTGATTCTACGATATTTTCTGTCAGGAACACCTCTGAGACTGTGTTGTCCCTGCCAAACAGTATGGCACACGATTCATTAGGTATTTCATTTTCTGCATGATCAGTCAGGATTTTCCTGTCTGATCGTGATAGTATGATCTTCTGCAACTCTATTCTACGTTAACAGTTCCTACCATCCACAAGTGGAATACACAGTAATAATCGTAATTTCCCGCCTCTGTAAATGTAAATTCAAAAATATCCCCTGCCTCCATTGATTCTGAGTCAAACGTCTCATCTGCACCTGCATCTGGTCTGCCTGAAGTCACAGTATGTGCCACGTTGTCTGCATTGTCCCATGCAACTGTCGTGCCGGTCTTTACGTCGATTGTCTGGAGATCGTAATAGGTTTTGCCTTCTTCTGGAAATGCAGCCCCGTCAGGAATTGTAACTTTGACTGGTTCTCTTGGCTCTTCAACAACTAGTGTTGACGTCATCCAAACATGTACGGTACATAGATATTCATATTCTCCAGCTTCCAAACCGGTCGTATCTAATGCATATACATCACCTGGATCCATATAACCTGACTCGAATAATTCGCCAAAACCTTCTGTGCTAGTTACCGTATGTATGGCCGAATCCATGTTTGTCCATTCCACTACATGCCCGTGCGGAACAACTGCCACATCCGGTCCATAATCAGGATTGCCCTGCTGGAGGGAACCTTCTAAAATCTGAACTGCAAAGACAGGTCCTGTCAGTGCGGCTTTTTTGATTTCCTCTTCTTCTTCTTCTTCGACTATAACTTGTTGTGGAATGATGTATGTATCAGGACTTACAAATCCAAATGCCAGCCACATGATAATTCCCGTTGCTCCTGCCATTGCAACAATGGATCCGATCGGTTTTACGATCGTTGGATGCTTCATTGCCAGATATGCTATTATTATTGCCGGAAATGTAATTCCCATCAAAATCCCCGCTATTGTAACCACATAGTTTGAGGTGTTCATGGTAAATCCGTACATTCCAAATCCCAGCGCTATTGAAATAATTACCAGGACAGTCGCCTTTGCCCTGTTGCTAGTCGAGATGCCCCCGTCTAGGATGCCTACGGAGAGAAAAATCAGTCCTATAAACATGGTAAGGCCAGTCAGGGCGTGCATGCCATCAATGAACGTATGTGCAATACCCGCATAGGATATTACGACACCTGCCAAACCTATGGCTGTCAATCCCATTCCTGGCATCATGAGGTCCCAATTACTCATTTACGATAGCTGGTAAGGCTTAGATACTTATTCCTTTTGAAATATTATGATCATAGACGAAGAAATTAAATGGCTTTGGAATAGGATAGAGTGAGATTGGGATTTAAAGAAATAATGGAGATATCCAAGCCCCGGATAGTCGTCCTTTTAGTTGTCACCGCAGTCACCTCGATGTATGCTGCAAGCAAACTAGTTGATGGTGCAGCCGATCTTGATTATTGGTCATATTTGCACATAATTGTTGCAGGAGCACTAGCATCTGCTGGGTCTAGCGCATTGAACCACTACTATGATAGGGACATTGATCCCAAAATGAAGAGGACTAGTACCAGACCCATTCCATCCGGACGAATGGCAGCATCCAATGTTCTGATTTATGGATTGATTGTAAGCTGCGTGTCTGTGATATATGGATTCTTTGCACTAAATGCCGTTTCTGCCTTTTTTATCGCAGTCGGCATATTTTCATATGTGATCATTTACACCGTCTGGCTAAAACGTCTGAACACCTCAAACATTGTCATTGGCGGAATTGCCGGCAGTGCCGCTGCCTGGGCAGGATGGTCTGCAGCTACTGGCAGCATGGATTTGCTAGGATTCCTGGTTGGCTTCCTGGTATTTGTCTGGACTCCCTCCCATTTCTGGTGCCTTGCAATGAAGATTAAAGACGAGTATGCACAGGCCGAGGTTCCAATGCTGCCTGTAGTAGTCGGCATGCAAAAGACATCAAAGTACATTTTGGGAAACACGATGATCCTGCTTCCGTACTCTTTGATGCTTTCATTTATTCCAGACGGACTGGGTGTTGTTTATGTAATAATTGCTGCTGCCTCTGGCGGATTGATGCTTGCATACCACTACCAACTGACAAAGAATCCTACATCCGAATTTGCCTGGAAGGCATACAAGGTCACGGCTCCGTATCTTACAATAATTTTTCTAGCCGTTGCACTGGATGCGGCGTTTCATATTCCTTTATTCTGACTATTTTTCAAAGCCTGGAAAACTGGCCTCGTAATCCTTTTCCATCATTTCCTTGTTTTGTTCTTCAACTGTGTCTGTCTCCTTTTCAACAATGTTGATCTCTATTCTACGTTCATCCTTTGTAATCCACGATACCTTGATTAATCCAAGTATCTCCAAGTCTAAAAGTAGTTTATTGAACTTGTCTTCGGGAAGAACATGTCCTTCCTTTAGCAAGACTTTGTAGAGATCAGCATCAATTAGGGATCTTGCCTCCTTAATCTTGTCATGTATTTTATTTTGCAGTGGAATGGCCATTTTTATCCGTAGAATGTTTTATCTCCTGACTTTGGTACCACGTTAGATATACTTTCTCTTACGGTGTTGTACCACTGATCCACTTCCTTAGTAATAGACGGCCTGATTTGCTTCAAACTATTTGCAAAATCCTGGCTCGATATTTTCGATGAATTGTTTTTCATGGCTTGAACTGCCGCCTCCCTGCAAAGTGCCGCCAAATCCGCGCCCGTATAATTTTGTGTAGCAACTGCGATCTCTTGTAGTTTTATGTCACCTGTTAGCGGCATTTTTCTAGTTAGAATTTTGATGATCTCCAATCTCCCCTTTTCATCTGGAGGCTCTACATATAAAACCAAGTCCAGCCTTCCTGTTCTCAACAAGGAGTTATCCAAGACATCGGGTCTGTTTGTTATTCCAATTACCACCACCCGTGAAGAGACGCCCTCCTCAATCTCTGTGAGTAATTGACTCAGGACAGTCTCACTTACACCGCCTTCTCCTGACCTGTAACGTGCCAACGAGTCTAATTCATCAAAAATAACCACGCATGGCGAGGATGCCTTTGCCTTTCTAAATATCTCTCTGACTGCCTTTTCAGACTCTCCAATCCATTTTGAAAGAATCTCAGGTCCCCTGACTAAAATCATGTTTGCACCAGTTTCAGTAGCTAGTGCCCGACCAAGCAGGGTCTTTCCACATCCTGGCGGTCCATATATCAAAGCTCCCCTTGGCGCCCTGATTCCCATCTTTGTGAACTTACTTGGTTCTCTCATTGCAGTAATGAGGTTGTCTGTCAATGATTTCTTGATCGCATCTAATCCTCCTACATCTTTCCACCATATCTTTGGTCTTTCAACATAAAATTCCCTCATTGCCGTGGGAATCACCTCGTGCATTGCATCGTAAAAATCAATTAGTTTGATCTGCATTGATTGTAGTACCTTGGAGGAAATTTTTTCCGTCTCTAGATCAATTTCCGGCAAGTATCTTCTAATTGATTTCATTGCCGCCTCTCTGCAAAGCGATTTGATGTCCGCACCGGTATATCCGTGCAGTTCCGATGACAGATCTTTTAGATCCACATCATCATTTACCGGCATCCCGCGGGTGTGAATCAAAAGAATATCCAGTCTTTCATCTTCATTGGGTACCGATATCTCAAACTCCCTGTCAAATCTGCCCGGTCTTCTAAGTGCAGGATCAACACTTTCTGGTCTGTTTGTAGCACCAAGTACGATCACGTTTCCCCTGTCATTAAGACCGTCCATCAATGCCAATAACTGGGCCACGACTCTCTTCTCGACATCCCCGTAGGCCTCCTCTCTTTTTGGTGCAATTGCGTCAATCTCATCAATGAATATTATGCTCGGTGAGTTGTCTTTGGCCTCTTTGAAGATATCCCTGATCTTAGCTTCTGTCTCACCATAATACTTGTTCATTATTTCCGGACCGTTAATCAAGAACATGTTGGCCTCTGATTCACTTGCAAGAACTTTTGCAAGCAGGGTCTTTCCACATCCTGGCGGTCCATAAAGTAAAATTCCACTGTGCGGCTCAATTCCCAATCTTGAGAATAATTCCGGATGTTTTAATGGCAACTCGACGATCTCCCTCATTGCCTTGACTTCGTGTCTGAGCCCGCCTACTTCTTCGTATGTCACGCGGACTTTTCTGTCAACTGTGGCCTCAGTTGAAATGTTGAGATTTGTGGAACGATCTATCTTGACTACTCCCTTTGGGGTGGTCTTTGTAATTTTAAAGTCCATTGAATTTCCTAGAATCATCACTGAAATCTCATCGCCATACGTGATTGGCAGCCCCTTTAGCCTGTTTTTGACAAAATCCGTGAATTCCTTGTCTACTGTAACAGAATCATTTACAGGTGTTAAAGAGATCGTCTTTGCAATTTTTGATGTTACTTTTTTAATCTTTACAATGTCATTTAGAGACGCTCCGACATTTTTTCTGGTCTGCCCATCGACTCTAATAATGTCTGGAAACTTTTCATCCTCATCGACTGGCCATACAACTGCACAACTGGTTCTAGAACCAATCACCTCGATAATGTCCCCCGGTGTGGCCTTGAGAAAATCCATGGCATCAGGCCCGATTCTTGCACGTTTTTTACCGACATCCCTCTGCTTTGCCTCTCCAATTCGCATCTGCAAAGGCCCTTCGGTGCGTACCAAAAAACCACCTATTTCATGTCAACAGACATTCTGCTCATGTTGAGGACTTCTAACTCGCTAACACCCTCTGTTGATTTTACGGCATTCTCCAACGCGTCACTCTGGCCTTCCTTGTCTTCTAAAATGAACTCCGCCATGAGACACTCCAATCCAAACGCCAATGGTTCTTTTGCATGCCTCTTCATTGTAATCCCCTCTGGCAGTGAAGACTTTATGGTTTCTGCCATTTTCTCCAAATCCACTTCGATTCCTTTTGGGAGGATTTTTGTGATAAATAATAACTGTGCCATTTTCTTAAGGTCCCTGAAAACTGCATGATGAACAAGTATAGTTTCTTGCCGCTTCCCTGCAACTTTGACATCTCCAAATCAAATCCTCGCCGCAGTTGGGACAGTTGAATTTTACGCATTTATCATTGGGCATAATATGTTTGTGACAACAGCTGCATGTTGGTAATGAAATAGTAGATGACATATCCCGATCTTCTGTCAACATCATTTATACCTTCCTTAGAGTTTGGGCGTGTCGTTTATACTGTTGTTCTTTTGTCTTGTTGGAATCGAGTTATGACGGTGGACTGGATTTAGTATGTCATGCAACCATCTGGTTTTAGTCAAGTAATTTTTTAAATTCCCCGCCGATTAGAGCCTGTGCCGTTTTAATTGATCCCTTTATTCCCAGTAGTTTGACAATTGAACTGGTGTGAAAATCAAAATCATCTTTTTCTGAAATCTCCGCTATGATCTCCGGCGTAACTGATTCAAACAGTTTATTGATTGTTTCATTGTTTATTCGTTCCAAAATTTTTCTTGCAAATGCCTGTTTTTCAAATTCCTTGCCAAACCGCCGCATCCATTTTTTTTGATACTGTTCTAGTTCTTCCCTGTTGCCTGTTTTCAGGAATTTGGATATTGCTCCTCCTGCGTAAACTCCGCCCATTCCGCTTGTAAAAATCCCTCCTGCAGTGGTCGGCTTTGCCTGTCCTGCGGCATCTCCGATGATTACAGTCCTTCCTTCCACAAATTTTTCAATCGGCCCCTTTATCCAGATTGGGGCAAAGATTTTTCTAATCGTTGAATACGTTCCTTTTTCTTTTAGAATGCACTCCAACGCTTCAGCTACGTTGATGCCTCTTCCGGCAACTCCCACCTTGCCCTTGCCCTCACCTGATGGAATTATCCATGCAAAGAACCCCGGATATTTTTCCTGATCAAAGACTACCTCCACACTGCCCTTGCTAATCCAGTCAGCATAGATTTCATACTGTGCCGATGACAAAATTCCCGTCCTGTCCTTTTGTACAAGTGATGATGCCCCCCTTGCATCAACAATAATTTTACAATCAATTTTTTCCTCATTGGTTCTAACTCCTGTATCTGTGATTTCTTGAAGACTTGTTTTGACCTTGATTACCGCCCCGTTTTTTTGGGCTTGAAAAGCTATCTGCTTGTCTAACTCCCTTCTGCTAATCTCAACTACCTTTTGATTCTCTGAATTAATTGTGAAACTGTTTCCGTTTGGCGCTGTAACTTTGGCAGTCTTTATAATATGATCAAAGGTTTTTCTAAATGGAATTATGCCCAGTTCCTCCAGTCCTGCCATGCTTACTAGTCCTCCACAGTGTTCCGGGGTTCCTATCTCATAATCTTCTTCAATGACGAGTACTGAAAACCCATTTGAAGCAATCTCTCTGGCACATAACAATCCTGCAACACTGCCTCCTGCAACCACTACATCAAAGTCCATAGATTTTGTTTATTTGTCAATTATTTATTTTAAAAGTTTTTCATCATGCCTGTATCTGATAACAGTATGGGCGATATCAAGCAGGTAATTGTCGTTAGAACCGATCTACAGATGGGAAAAGGAAAGATCGCCGCCCAGGTGGGACATGCCTGCGTTCTTGGTGCCGAACATGTACGAAGATCCCACCCTCAATGGTATGAACAATGGTGGGTTGGTCAGGAAAAAATCGTACTCAGGGTGGATGATCTAAAGAGTCTTGATCAAGTTCAGAGACATGCAATTGATTTGAATCTTCCTTGGTCCAAAGTCACAGATGCCGGACATACCCAGATAGCTCCTGGAACCACTACCTGCATCTCTATTGGCCCTGCCCCTGAAAATCTGATCGATAAGGTGACCGGCGATTTGAAACTGCTCTAAGTTATTTGGAATAAGATATAACAAGGCAATTATGATTCCTTATTTGTGAAAAAGAGGCTTAAAGGAATTCTGGCATTTGCGTTTTTAGGCGGAATCATGCTTACCTCGACTATTGCAATCGCAATTCCTGGAATTGACCCGACTAATCCAGAACTTGAACTTACTGGGACTCCCGCGGATAATTACCCACCTGAAGAACGTGCACAATTTTGCGGTTCTGGCATTGCCAGATCCACTGATTACATACAGGAATTCTCGATTCCAACGCAGTGCACAAATCCATTGGCGATCACAACTGATTATTATGGAAATGTTTGGTTTGCCCAAACAAATACCGGCAAAGTGGCAAAGTTTGATCCGATCTCTGAGTCATTCACAGAATATGACAATCCCTTCTGGCCGCTTGGCGGCCGTTCAATGATGTGGGGAATGGATTATGCCCCGGATGGTTCAGTATGGTTTACTGATGAAGCATTTGATTCTGTTTGGAAGTTCTCAACTCTTGATGAGACATACGAGCGACTGGCGTATACTGGCGTGAAAAACCCACTGCCTCAAAGGCTTCTAGTCCACGGTTCTCAAATTATTGTAAATGATTTTGTTGGAAACAAGCTCACATTCCTGGATCCCACTGAATCCTCTGCGGTTGCAAATTATATTGACATTCCATCGCCTGTAAATGGTTCTGTAACTTCTGATTTTGCAATTGATGCAGATGATAATGTCTGGTATACAAACTGGCTATTCCAGAGTGAGGGGTTTCTGGTCAAATTGGATCAGAGCAAGTATTTTGATTCCATTGTAAATGCCGATGAAGAACAACAACAACAACTCCTTGCTTCATCTGACTTTGTTGAGACCTGGTCACTGCCTGCTGAAATGATTGCTCCAAACGGGGCAGTAACAACTGATGATGGAACTGTCTGGTTGTCTGATACGGCATCTTCGTTCTTTTTTAATTTTGATCCCATGACTGAACAATTCACCCAGTATGTCACTGCCGACCCCATACTTGATACATATGGAAATCAGACGGGAATTTCCCAGTCTCCGATATCCCGACCCTATTGGATTGATGTGGATGAACAGGGACGTCTAATTTTTAATCCACATGCTGCAAACAACATATCCGTAATGGATCCAAAATCCCAGTCTCTTGTGGAATATCAGATCCCCTCAAAGAATCCCTACTGGGGAGACTGTTCTGGAATTGATACGGTGTTGGAGAACTGCGGTTTGGCACAGACATTTGATTTTACCATACATGGTGAAAAAATCTGGTTTACTGAATGGGTTGAAAACAATATCGGCGTAGTCGATACTTCCGTGCCACTGCCGATGGAAATCCAGCTAGAGTCTGATGCTGTCCCCCTTGATCCTGGAGGCTCGAAGCATTTTAACTTCATTATATATCCTCAATCCCAAAAAGACTTGATGGACGTCTCATTAATCCTGTCCACCACGCGTGATTTTCTAAATATCGAACTTGATCATGATACCCCACACGAGTTTCAATTAGATTCTGGTGCTCCCAGAACAGTTCATGCAACGATCTCTGCCTCAGAAGACGCCACCCCAGGCACATACAAAGTCTTACTTGGGGCACAATCTTCTGACATTGCAGTTAGTAAATTCATTACAGTGACAATAACGTGATACCTGATTTAGATTCTCAGATTGGCATCAACGTTTACAGCACAAAATTTAATGGCATAGGCGGAAAAATCAGAGTTGTTCCTGAAGACTTTCAGGTATCTGAAGTAATCTCCCAAAAAGCGGAAAATTCCATAAATGATCAGAGTGGTTACGTCGTTTACAAGCTGAAAAAGAAAAAGATTGATACCAATCATGCATTGTCTGATATTTTTCGAAGAAAAGGAATACGCTTAAAGGCGCTTGGATTAAAGGACGCCTCTGCAATAACTGAGCAGTTTGTCTGTTCTGGAAATAAGGGAAAAACAATCAAAAATTTTTCAACAGACAGATACTCTGTTGAAAAAATCGGATTTGTAAAAAAACCGCTGTCAAAAAAAGACATGGTGGCAAATCATTTTAAAATAAAAATTTCCGAGTCTGCAGCCGGTCTGTCTTCTTTTACCGACCATGACAAAATTCTAAATTTTTATGGATATCAGAGATTTGGTTCAAAAAGGCCTGTCACTCATCTTGTCGGAAAGGCAATCCTGCAGAGAGATTTTCCAAAGGCAGTTGAATTGATTTTGTCCTTTACATCTGTCTTTGATTCAAAGGAAAATACCGAGATCCGTGAAAAGCTTGCTGAGAGAGAGAATTATCTGAAATACCTTGATCAGGTTCCACCCCAAATGGATATTGAGAGAATCGTCCTAAAAGAAATGATTGAACACGGGGATGCCCTTCGTGCGATTCGCCGCATTCCAATATCGCTGCGAAGATTTTACATTCAGGCGTACCAGTCCCTTATCTTTAATCAGTCTCTGAGTCTGGCCTTCTCTGACGGTGAGGATCTTTTTGAAGCACGTCCAGACGATGTCTGTTTTGACTCTAAATCTATAATTGGCAAGTATGTACAGGGATTAGATCAACGCTTGGCACTGCCTTTTGTCGGATATTCTTACTACAAAAAAACAAGATTTGACTACCAAATCTCAAAAATATTAGAACGCGAGGAGATTGCCCCAAAAGATTTTTTCATAAAAGAGATGCAGGAAGTAAGCAGTGAAGGCGGTTTTAGACAGGCCGCAGTGCACTGCTCTGATTATTCCTCATATGATGACGTTGTGGAATTTTCATTATCACGGGGTTCTTTTGCGACAATTCTGTTACGGGAAATAATAAAGCCCGCCGATCCAATATTTGCTGGATTTTGAGATGTATTTCACCAAAACAATTCCTTAGATGTCTTTAAGTTGGTGTATCCCAAAATGATATAATAAGATGGACAAGGCATACATGCTGATTAGTTGTGAAATGGGGGAAGAACAGTACCTGTATTCCCAACTAAAAGACATTCCCGAAGTCAAAAATTGCCTGATAACTTTTGGCAATTATGACGTTGTTGCCGAATTTGTTACAGATACCCCCTCACAAATGAATGAAATAATCGCCTCAAAAATTCGAAAGATGCAAAAAATCAAAAGTACTATAACCCTTCGCGTATCTGACTAATTTTTTCTGAGCTTGCTGATTACTATGCCTGCACCGCATACCACGGCTCCTGCTATTGCGATTTGAATTCCATACGTGATCCATTCCGGATTTGCATACATAAAAGAGGACTCTGGTCCTATTACTGACTGGCCTTGAAATTGAAATATCGTGCCAGAAACCACGATGATGCTGCCTATGATGATTAATGAGGCACCCATCTTCATGAATGACCTGCCCTGCTCCCATTAAAAAGGGTAAAATCTCTATACCATTTGACCAAATGATTTTTCGATTTGCTCTTTAATGATTTTTCTATGACTCAATAAAATGCAGAATTGGGGTAATGTCTACGAGCCTGTAGGATACAGGTATCTGGGCCTGATATTATTTGGCGTGGCAGCTACACTTGCAGTCATTCTATTTCTAATTTTTCATCCCCAAATCGACGCAGTCAACAGGGAATCCCCGATTCTAATCAACATCATGTTCATTCCGGCCATGGCCGTAGGATTTCTTTATGGTGTCAAGATTACAGAACGGGCCGTAAAGCCTACAGAAATTCGTAGCGCATTTAAAAGAAAAATTGTAAAAATATTCCTTTTCTTTTTCGTAATTGGCGGCATGTTCAGCTCTGTAAACTTTGCCATAAACGGAGGCAGTATAATGCCTGATATCTCCGTACTCGAGGACGGACTATTGGTCTGGTTAAATTATTTCATCATTGCAAATGGCGGAGCTACTTTTTTGATAATCACCAGTATCACGCTGATGGCAGCTGCAACTAAAAGAATCGTTGGAATGAATTTTGGATTTTTAAATAGACTGGTGACATTTGTTGGAACGTTTGTATTTTTTACCATGCTTGTTCTAAGTTTTACAAAATCCGATCCCACCTCTTCTGGCGTCTTACTGTATACCTTTTATCAGGCAGGAATCGTCGGTGGTGCATTTTATGCAATGAACAGACTGACTAAAAATCAGAACATGATAGAAGATTTTGCCAACGGACTGTAAAACTACCTGTCCAGATCTACATAGATTCCTGAGATTTTATTGTTAATTCTGTCCCAGTATTTCTCACAGCCGTCTGACATGAAGTCATTTTTCTTGCATTCATTAAAGTGGATGGTATTGTCTCTTTGTAGGTTGTCTGAAAAAAGCACATCCTCGCCAATTGCCAATCCTAGTAATCCCACCGCTGCAAGACTTGCAGAGACTAGGATCATGGAATATCCGACTTTTGCATAATTATGAGGGTCTTTCATTTAACGAAAAACCTACAACTCTTGAATTTAATCTTTTCAAACTCGATTTTGCGATCAAATATGTGATATTCGGTAATTTTTTGGGAAAAAAAGAAAAGTCAGTATAAAAAAGTAATATCATGAGCATCCAGATTCTTCAATATGAGTTTCTTGGACCTGTTCCTCTTGATGAGTGGGGTCCACCGATGGAAAAACTCGTGTATTTGATCATGTCTAGAGACGAGGACCGGTTCAACATTGTCTATGCCGGCGACTGTGAAAAAACCGACGACGAGTCTTTTTTTGCTCAGCATCGTCTCTTCAAATGCTGGGTTCAACACTCTGGCTCTGAAAAATCACTGCATCTGGCAATATTGCCGATGTTTGAATCAAGTAACGATCACAGAAAAAATACTCTCAATAAGATTCTGACCCATTACAGACCGCCCTGCAATTCCGTTGATACGCCCAAAGTAGAACCTGATTATGCTGTTCGAAAAACAAAAGAACCGGGTCTGGATTCAAAAAAACTCTCCTGTCCGTGCTGTGGCGCCCAGATGAAGCCTGAAAAAACCCTTGAAAAATCCACTCTTTTTCGCTGCACTGGTTGCGGAATGAGCGACACTAGACTTGATTCCTGACTTCTTTTTGAACATCAAACAGTTGCAAAGTCAGCAGGTCTATTGCTTTTTTCAAGTGCTGAAACTCGTTTATGGAATGCATCTGACCCTCTACCAACGCCCTCATAACTTTAACAGAATTTTTTTGTTGATCATCTGATGCAACAATCTCCATGGCATTGAGTTTTGATAGCAAATTATCCAGATCCCTTATCATTTCATCTGATGGTTTGTGCTTGTCCATGACTTTTCTGAAAAGATTTTGATATATGAATCGTTACAATAATTCCTCATCAATCTCTTGGATTGGATCCAGATACTGGGCACACGTGCAAGTTGGAATCTGACACCTTCCCGCCTTGATTAATGAATTGCTGTCTTCGTTTGGGGCGTGTGCCTCGTCTGTATGGTGACATCTTTTACAATTCATGGCAAAATCATCCTTCCTGATATTTGGGCCAAAAGTTACGGGATTAAAACCCCTCTGGCCTGAATTTCAGAATCCTTTAATTTTTTGAGCACTATGTTTGCACTTTCCAACGGAAACGTCTCAGAAATCACTTCGATGTTTTTCTCACCGCAAATCTTGATGACCTGTTCCATGTCTTTTGTTGAACCAATCAGCGTCCCCCTGATGGTTTTCTCTTCAAATGCCATAAATGCCGGCTTTTCTCCAACGGTTGCAACGACGATCATACCTCCTTTTTTTACTGATTTTATTGCAGTATCAGTTACAATGTCTGCCGGTGCAAAAACAATAGCGGCATCTAACAATCCGTGTCTTTCCTTTAACTTGTTTAGAAATTCCCCCTGGTTTTGAGAAAAAGTCATTGCATCCATTGCACCCAGTCTTCTTGCTACGTCAAGATGATTCTGGCTTCTGGAAAATGCGATAACATCACAGTTTTCCACTTTGGCAAACTGTACTGCCATGTGACCTACCCCGCCGATTCCAAAAATTCCAATTTTTTTATGTCGTTCTGGCTCTGCGGCCTTGACTGCCTTGTATGCAGTAATTCCGGCACAAAATAGCGGTGCGGCATATTCGGCCTTCATGCTTTCTGGAACTTTGGTTGCAAAATCTTCTATTACCGTAACGTATTCTGCATATCCTCCTTTGAAGGATTCGCCTAAAATTATTGATGATTCACAAAGATACTCTTTTCCCTCTTTACAATACTGACAATCCTTGCATGCCTCTAAAAGCGGCGTAATCCCCGCCCTGTCTCCAACTTTGAATTTTGTAACATCATCTCCGATCTGAACTACCTTTCCGACCACTTCATGACCTGGAATTGTAGGGAGAACAGGTGGAATCCCTATATCCTTCCAGTCCCCCTCTATTCCGTGCAGCTGTGAGTGACAGACTCCACATGCTTCAATTTTTAGCAAAATCTCATTAGTTCTTTGAATTTCATGCCTGTCCACCTCTGTGAGCCTGAGTGGATTTGTCTCAATTGCGGCACATTCAGAAAGTACCATGGCACGCATTTTTCCCATAATACCCCAAATTAACCACGGAATTTTAAGATTCGCTCATTAGAAAAATAAGGGAGTGTTTTCCATGTATTTCATGGACAAGATTTCTGGTGAGGATCGTGAAAGGATAAAACTACTACAACTTGTTTCAAGCTCCAAAAATGAATTCAAAAATCTATCTTTGGAGCAGCTAAAGAGATTAGAAGAATTAGTTGAAAAAAAGGACTATAATCATGACAAAAAGGCCCATAAATCAAAGGTAAAACTGCTTAGAAAAATCAATGTTAGAATCTATGAATTAACCGAAGGAAGGGGAATCTGGGGCTAATCGGTTCAAAAGTACAAATATTCTAAGGAATCTGATCAATCGTGGCAGAAAACAACCTCATTAATGAAACAAGTCCGTATCTGCTCCAGCATGCACATAATCCTGTAAAGTGGTATGCCTGGAATGATGAGGCATTAAAAAAAGCCAGGGATGAGAACAAACCGATTTTCCTAAGTATCGGATACAGTGCCTGTCACTGGTGTCATGTTATGGCACACGAATCCTTTGAGAATGACGAAGTTGCCAAATTTATGAATGAGAATTTTGTAAATATCAAAGTAGACAGGGAGGAAAGACCTGACATTGATGACATCTATCAAAAAGTCTGCCAGATTGCAACTGGTCAGGGTGGCTGGCCCCTGAGTATCTTTCTTACTCCGGATCAAAAACCGTTCTATGTTGGAACTTATTTTCCTGTACTGGATTCTTATGGACGTCCTGGTTTTGGAAGCATTTGCAGGCAACTATCACAGGCATGGAAGGAAAAGCCAAAAGATGTCATAAAATCCTCTGAGAACTTTCTTAGCACTTTACAAAAGACAGAATCTGCAAGAACCCTATCAAAATTGGATGGAACAATTCTTGATGAGGCCGCCATGAATTTGTTTCAATTAGGCGATTCAACTTTTGGCGGATTTGGCTCTGCACCAAAATTTCCAAATGCTGCAAATGTCTCTTTCTTGTTCCGTTATGCAAAACTCTCGGGACTCTCTAAATTCAATGAATTTGCACTCAAGACCCTCAATAAGATGGCAAAGGGCGGAATATTTGATCAGATTGGAGGCGGCTTTCATAGATATTCCACTGATGCAAAATGGCTGGTTCCACATTTTGAAAAGATGCTCTATGACAACGCACTGATTCCTGTAAATTATGTGGAGGCATATCAAATAACAAAGGATCCCTTTTATCTTGAGGTGTTGCAAAAGACGCTTGATTTTGTCTTACGTGAAATGACGTCTCCTGAGGGAGGATTCTATTCTGCATATGATGCCGATTCTGAGGGGGTGGAAGGAAAATTCTATGTTTGGAAAAAAAGTCAAATCAGGGAAATTCTAGGCAGTGATGCTGATCTGTTCTGTCTTTACTATGATGTTACTGATGGGGGGAACTGGGAGGGAGACAATATTTTGTGTAACAACCTAAATATCTCTGCAGTCGCTTTTAATTTTGGAATTTCAGAAGAGAGGGTCAGGGAGGTTTTACAATCCTGCTCTGAAAAACTATTAAAGATTCGCTCAACAAGAATCCCGCCCGGATTGGATGACAAGATTTTAGTCTCATGGAATTCCTTGATGATTACAGCATTTGCAAAGGGTTATCGCGTAACAAATGAGAAAAAGTATCTTGATGCTGCAAAAAACTGTATTGATTTTATAGAAAACAATCTTTTTGTGGATGGAAAGTTATTGCGAACCTACAAAAACGGAACTGCGAAAATCGATGGCTATCTTGATGATTATTCTTATTTCGTAAATGCGTTGCTTGACGTATTTGAGATTGAGCCCGAGTCAAAATATCTCGAACTCTCCCTGAAACTGGGAAATTATATGATAGATCACTTTTGGGATCCTGAGAATGCCAGCTTTTTTATGACATCCGATGATCATGAAAAACTAATTATCCGTCCAAAAAACAACTATGACCTGTCCCTGCCTTCTGGAAACTCTGTTTCTGCCTCTGTGCTGCTTAGATTATATCACATGTCACAAGAACAGAACTTTCTTGCAGTAACTACAAAAATAATAGAGTCCCAGGCCCAAATGGCAGCGGAAAACCCCTTCGGATTTGGTTATTTGCTGAATACCATTTCCATCTATTTGCAAAAACCTGTGGAAATCACCGTAATCAACACAGAAAACTCTGAGATTTGTAAATCCCTTTTGACAGATTATCTTCCCAATTCCTTTTTGACTACAATTCAAAATTCCAATCAATTGAAAAATCTATCCAGGTATCCTTTTTTTGCTGGAAAACTTTTTGAAGACAAGACAACGGTTTTTGTCTGCAAGAACTTTTCGTGTTCGTTACCACTACACACCATCGATGAGATAAACTCGCATCTTTAGATTTTTTTCAAATCTATCTCGATTATACTGCCGACTAGGGGTCTTCCCATGCCTTCATATCTTGATTTTGGCATTGCTATGGTGATTTGTGTCTGCTGGTACGTTTTGATATTTACAGTTGGCTGGGCCTGCAATATCGCCTCTAATAACGGCATTACCTGTTCCTTGGTATCAGAATCTAATTTTTTTGCAACATTTTCTATGATCATCTGTTTTTGAGAAATAGGCTCAGTTGAAACATTTTCAATCAGGCTCAATTGGATTATTTTACCGTTATCTACAATCTGTGTAATTTTAAACTCATTTACATCTGACAATGATTTGTAAGATCTGCCTGATGATTTATCTTTTTACTTGATTGAGAAATATAATGCAACTACGGCAGTCACTACTGCAGAAGCTACTCCTAAAACAAATATGATTTTACTGCCATCCACACCCATGTCTGTTATTTCTGGCAAATGCCATTAAACTGTAACTGATTCCCCATTTATCACTCGTACTCATACAATTTCTATGCGTATTTTAATAGAAAATTCAACCGCCTTATCCGGACTTGTCTGATTCTTTTTGCATATTGGCAGGCCCTAGTATTGATTTTTTGATTCTGGCGGCACTCTCTTTTATCATCTCGTTAAATTCACCCACGTCCTCCAAACTTGGGGTTTGTTGTTGATTCTGGTATGCCTGTAAAAATCCCGAGTAGACACATCCGGTAATAATCCCAAATGCCGTGTCTGGAACAGATTCCACTTCTGGCACAAAGTTTGCCGCGATTTGTTTGTATGACTCTGATTCGCTAATATAATACTCGATTAAGCTATCGATAAAGTCTTTATTCTCTTTGGAAATTGCCATATCTTTTCTCTATTTCCTAGTTTATTTAATTGTCATTGATTAAAAACAGCTGGTACCTATGTGAGGCGATTTTATTGGGTGTGCCTCTGATTAATAGTTTATTTATCCATAAACTGTTTTCATGGTATTGTGGAAATTAGAATCTGATGAAGACTTTTTTCGTATATTTGACTCTAAAAAAATGATTGCAGGATATTTTGATCCTGATTATGGTGATATTCATTCCAAAGAAAACTGTGAAGAAATTACCTCATTAATGCTGAAAAATCATGATAAAATTCCAGGCGGACTAGTCATGATCCCCCTTGTCAAATTTAGATTGTTTGATACTGATTTGAATACCAGTATTTCTGAAGTAGAAAAAAACCTCGTCCGTGTAACAGAACATATTGAAAAATGGAAAAGATTCTTGTTACAGACTGATCATCACGCCCACTCTGTTAGAATATCTCACACTGATCAAGATATGCTGACAATTACTTTTCAGGTAAAATTTTCAAAACCCACCCCCCTTGAAAAAACAGAATTAATTGAAGAGCTTTTTCCTACTTTGGATTTGTTGCAGAGATTAGGTTTGTTATGATTCTGCCTGAATATTTTGTAATTCCGATATATACAGTCAGGGTACCTACCAGCAAAACAAGCGTTGTATCTATTGGAAATTCCGGAACAGCCGCATATTCCTCTGATTCTGCAATTAATGTATAGTCATCAATGCCTGCTGTCTGAATTTTGTCCGAAATCACCACTAAAAAAAACGCGTAATCTCCAACCCTTAGATAATCCGGTTCCGGATGAACCCTGGATACGGCTGCGACGTCTCCTTTCTTGTCATAAAGTGTTGCAATTATCGCTACGGTGTTGGCAGTGATGTCCCCTTTGTTTGTGACAGTTCCAGTTATTATCAAATTACTGTGATTATCTCTGGATAATTCTGATTCTGTGATGTCTATGACTTGATTTTTTGGAGGACTGATCTTGTAATCTAATTTCAATGAATATGATTCAATATTTCCTACGTTATCTGTCAAAACAAGATCAAACGGGGTCTTCATTCCAGGCATGACTGTGTTTACTAGAGAGTTGGTCTCTTTAGTTACAATCGGATTCTGATTTTCATCAAACATGGTTATCTGAATTCTGATTTGATTTAATGGGGCCTTTAAGTTGTTTTTAATTTCGCCAACAACATGGTATACCCCGTCATCTCCTACATACTGTCGATCATTTTGTATCAATACATCTCCAAATGCCATTGGCACAAATCCAATGAGAATAACTGCAATGGCAGAAAATTTTTCCATAATTGAGTTGAGTTATATTCTTTAAAGAAGTTTATGTCAAAATTTGCAATTATGGAAGATGATCCATCTTCCATTTTTGAGCCTCATTAATGCAGTTAAACCAGTCCCTTTCTGTTTCGTCCGAATCAAACTCCCCTGATTCGTTTCTGAATTCCTTCTCACACTTGCTTTTCATATCCTCTGATACTTTGATGACCCTTTGTGTCAAATCACTTTGTGGGGCAGAAAACTTTTCCCGCTCGTCATAATTTTTTACACCTGTTTTTGCTGAATAAAAATCAACTAATCCCTGCATTTCATATTCCAGAGACTCTTGAAGTTGGCTGTCTGATCTTATTTTTGCTGACTCGTCTCCTGTCTTCATCCATTCAATGAACTCTGAGTCGCTTTCCAACTGTGTCTGGGATGAAAACTTTAACAATCTTACTGAACTTTCAAATAACTCTGGGGGTTCTAACTCGTCATATCTGGAAATTGTTTCATTAAATTCCTCCAAATGTACTTGATAAAATTCCAAGAGCTGTTCTTTTGAAATATCCCCTTCCTCCCAACTGGTTTTCTCAGAATAGAATTTTGTTTGCAATTCTTTGATCTCTTCTTGAATCTTTTCTAATTCTATTCCAAACTGAAGACCTTTTTGCTTGGTTTGTTCGACTGAATAATTGTATGATGCAATTGCGCCAATAATACTTATGGCAACTGCGGTAATTACGATGTTTTGAATCTTATTTTTTTTCAAAGATAATCTATGTAATCCCCGTT
Organism: Candidatus Nitrosopumilus sp.; assembly: GCA_965218785.1. GTDB lineage: Archaea > Thermoproteota > Nitrososphaeria > Nitrososphaerales > Nitrosopumilaceae > Nitrosopumilus. Next base: position 1,538,429 of record OZ244650.1, on the reverse strand, counting down.
TTCGTCTAATTTTAATTCAATTGTAAATTCAGTACCGCTGATAAATGATTCATTACGAGTCGTTCTGACTCTAGCTACAACTAGCTCGTATGGCCAAATTTCTATTACTATCGCACCAACTTTTACCTTTGGTATTTCTGTTACCTCCATATCTTCTCGTTTGACTCCGTGTCTTTCTAGCATGTGAAGCGCATGATCTAGTAATGGCTGGGGATTGTTGTAATTTAGCACCCATACTGTTCCCTCGTACTCTATTTTCTGCAATTTGAAATGATCCCAATTAACTCCTATAACAATTATTCGAGAGGCGATTTTGGTTATTTCTATTAGGAAGAAACTGATTGATTCCTTGTGTGTGTGTGTCAGAACCTGCAAACATGCCACAGAAAAGATCCGGTGTTTTTGTTTGCTTTTTTCCTGTGCACTGCTTTGATGCTATCTATCTGTTCTGGGAAGATTTCCTCACATGGGGGTCACAATCACCCCTCCTGGTCAAAATAATAAAAACATCCCTAACAACTATTTGGGACCAATCACATTTAGTGTCATCGTACTGACCACTCTGGAGAGTTTTCTTATCACTGCGACTGTCTTTTCAAATTCCTCTTGATCCTTTGTTTGAATTTCTCCAATCACATCATATGCTCCAAAAGTAAGATATGCGTTACTGACTTTCTCTAACTGTTTTAGCTCATCTACGATGTATTCTTCCGCGCCAAGATCACAATTTAATAAAATGAAGCCTCTGTGCATTACTTGTATTAATTATGTCGTTCAAGCCTTTAAGTTTTACAGTCATTACCATTTACTACGGCCGCCGTAGCTGTTTCTGCCGCCTTTGTCGTTGAATCTTCTTCTACCACCGCCTCTGGAATCCCCACCTCTGGAATCTCCGCCTCTAGAATCCCCACCTCTGTAGTTTCTTCCAGATCCTCCTCTGGAGTAATTGGATCTTGACTGCCCACCGTATCTTCTTGATGGGACTTGTCTTTTTAGGGGGTCTGGAATTGAAATCTCAATTCCCATTTCCTGATTCAAGTCTTTTAGAGGAACCTTGATTTGACGTTTAATGATATTCCAGTCTCCCACAGATGAATATGAAACAAATGTAATTGCCTTGCCCTCTGCACCTGCTCTGGCCGTTCTTCCAATTCTATGGAAATATGCCAATTCCTGATTTGGAACATCATAGTTTATCACCAACTCTACCCGTGGAACATCTATGCCTCTTGAGGCTACGTCTGTTGCGACAAGAATGTCGGCTTTTCCACTTCTGAATTTTCCCATTGATTGTTCCCTTCTATGCTGTGACATGTCCCCCTCGATTGCAACTGCATTAAATTTCTCTTGATGTAGGAATTTTGCCACATCCCGGGTTCTGTATTTTGTTGAACAAAATACAATACATTGACCTTTAATTGGTTTGACAAAATCAATTAGATACTTGGATTTGTCCCTGTCTTTAATTACTAAATATGCCTGATCAATCCCCTCTCCACTGAGGTCATCTGCATCTAGCAGGAACTGTTTTGGATTATTCAGATATTCTTCAGAGAGTCTAAGAATTTCAGTCGGCATTGTTGCTGAAAACAATGACATCACTCTTTCTTCTGGTGCCAGATCTAAAATAAATGAAATATCATCAACAAATCCCATATCCAACATTGTGTCTGCCTCATCTAGAACAATGTGTGTGATGTCTCTAAGCTCTATCGAACCTCTTTTGAGATGATCTATTAGTCTGCCCGGCGTTGCTACAACAATTTCCACTCCTCTATCTAGGGCATCTAACTGCAGTCCCATTCCCTGTCCTCCATAAACGGTTGCCACTCTGATTTTAGTATATTTTCCAAATTTCTTTATCTCATCAGTAATCTGCATTGCAAGTTCTCTTGTGGGGGCCATGATAAGCCCCTGAATTCCATTTTTTGGCTGAATCTTTTCCAACATTGATAATGCAAATGCCGCAGTCTTGCCAGAACCTGTGTGTGCCTGTCCGACCACGTCTCTTCCTGTTAGTAGTACCGGAATAACTGCCTCTTGTATTGGAAATGTATCTTCATATCCAAGATCACGAATTCCTTTTAGTATCTCCTCACTTAGTCCTAATTCATTAAACTTTGTCATTTTATTTTTTTCTCTTAAGCAATGACGAAAAAGCTCATTGCCTACTCGTCATTATTCCGATATTCGCTGTCTTGATTTAGGTCTAATAAACGCTTGTTATTTTCATGCCCGAAGATGGGGCTGAGAATCGAAGATCAGATATCCAAACTGATGTGAGGATGTATCACTTATTTTCATGCGTCTAGTTGGGCATCAATGATTTTTTTGAAGCTTTCAAATGGCTGGGCTCCTTTTATCTCCACATATCCTATTTCATCACTTCCTATGAAGAATCCGGGCGTTCCTTCAACTCCGTAGTTTCTTCCATCATCAAGATCCTTTCTTATTTCATCAACCTGCCTCACATCGTTAAGACAGGATGCAAATGCGTCTTGTTCCAACTCAATTTCAGAAGCATATTGACTAAACAAAGATATTGCATCCGTAGTTTCCTGCCTGCTCCATTCGTTTTGCTTCTCAAATAATATGTCGTGCATTTCTCTGAATTTGTTTTGTTCATCTGCACATTCTGCTGCAACTGATGCAGGTAACGCATTTGGATGAATGCTTTGAATCGGAAAATCCCTGAAAACCAGCTTTACCTTACCTTGATCTATGTATTCCTCGAGAATTGATGGCAGTGTTTGAGTGTGGAATCGTGCACAGAATGGACATTGAAAATCTGAAAATTCAATTATGGTAATCAACGCATCGGGGTTTCCGATAATAGGATCATCATCTATTGAAACTTTTACCGGCTGTCTGGGCTGTTCTGTAGGCAGTTGGTTTTGTAATATTTTAAGTTCTAGTCTGGCTATGGCATTTTCCAAATCCTCACTGGAAATCTGGTTTGAGTTTAGATTTGTGTATGATCCTGCAAAAAATGATGCAACTCCAACTGCTACAACTAGTCCTATAACCAATCCGGTAAACATTGGTTTTTTTACAGATATTTTTTTATCATTATTTTTATCGGCATTTTCATCAATTTTTTCATCAATTTTTTCATCAATATTTTGATCTAATTCAAAATCATCAGAACTCATCTGAATCTGTTCCAAATCCCAGCATACTTAATTGTATTGTCAAATGTGTGGCTAGACTGATTTTAAGAAATTAAGAGCCAATGACGGGATCCGAACCCACGACCTGCTGATTACAAATCAGCTGCTCTAACCAGGCTGAGCTACATTGGCACAAGATTCAATGAAATTTTTCAGGTTTAAAATGTTACCAAGATTATTTGCAAGCCATAACTTGACCTGATCTGCCCGGTCTAACCGTCAGCTTATAATATTGTCTACTTTTGATATCATTATTGAGATACATCGCGCCAACTAGAGTCAAAGTATTAATGATTTTATTTTTTGCGACCGGTACAATGGGTCTGGTAATCGGTCTAGTCGTCGCCCCGCCTACCATGACTGTGATTATCACCTTTATGGGTGTGGTAAACATCAGTCTTGGCGCATTTTTTGTATTCATCTTTCTTACACAGATCCAAAAGGAACCTGATAAAAGAAAGAAAAAAAAGGGCAATAGGTAATCCTCCGGACCTAACGGGCACTGCCAATTAAAGTATAAATAATGACTTTCTTTCATCAATTCAGAAATGCTGGATTTAGTAGCCAAGAAACTGTTTCTTACAAAAGGCAAGGGAATACACGAGGACAGACTGACAAGTTTTGAGTACGCCTTAAGAGATGCAGGAATTGCAGGAACGAATCTTGTGTTGATATCGAGCATCTTTCCTCCAAATGCCAAATTAATTTCAAGAAAAGAAGGCCTTAAACAAATCAATCCCGGACAGATTCTTTTCACAATCTATTCCCGGAATCAAACCAATGAACCACACAGGGCATGTGCTGCATCCGTAGGCCTTGCACAACCAAAAGATAAGAAAAGATACGGCTATCTGTCCGAACACGAGTCTTTTGGTCAAAATGCGGTTCAGGCAGGTGATTATGCTGAAGATATTGCAGCCCAGATGCTTGCATCCTCCCTGGGAATTCCATTTGATGTTGACAAGGCATGGAATGAAAAAAGACAACAGTGGTCAATTTCCGGTCAAATCTATAATACTCATAATATTACCCAGTCTGCAAGAGGCGACAAGGATGGCAAATGGACTACTGTATTTGCCGCCGCAGTTTTAATATTCTAATTATTTTCTGTACCCTTTTAGATAAAATACTGCCACTGCTATTGCAACGACTGTAATTATAACTATTACCGGAATTGATTTATCAAATTCCATTTCAGGTTCTATGACCGGCAGTTCCCCACCCAGCGAAAATTTTAATTCTTTTTGATTTACGGATGTTTTTTCGCCAAAAACGTACTTGCCTTGAATTCTCTGCCCCTCGTCAGGATCAAAAATCCATCCATTTTTTGTAAGATCTGTGGGAACCTTCTCATTACCTATGATCTGTGTCGGAACAGTATTCCCCTGTATGTCTGAAACATTTGTATTTTCAGGCGATAGCACTACCACCTGAATTATGGAATTTAATGGATAAAATCCTGCTGAAAAATAATCTGATCTCCTAAGTTCTTCTGTTTTGAGAAATTCTAATGGATTGATTTCAGAAATTGTTGCGGCTTTATTTGGATAATCCACCGATAATTTTAATTGCAACAATGATTTTGTATCCAGCGGAATCAATGAAAACGTCATCTTTGAATTTTTTTCAAATGATAGATTCTTTGCAACATCATAAAACCCTCCGCCATCCCTGATTATTTTTGGAACAAGTATGGATGAAATCTTTTGATACATTGAATCAGTATCTTCCATGGGCATTGTGTAGACTGCTGAAATTATCCCCCTGCCGGAGACTACTCCTGAAGTTTCAAGTACCTTGTTTGATATATTCTCACCGTGAATAAAAACAGAATGAAATTTGGCATTCGTATCAAATGTTTTGTTGATATCATCAATGTATCTTTCTGCAATCACTCTTGTAGAATTTTGAATGGCGATAACCCCTTTGTCCTGGGGATTCCTCTCCACATTTATCATAATGCATGACTGATCAAAGACTCCTATAATACACTGTCCCTGATTCGTCAAAATTATGGCCTTTACTATGCCGTCTTGTATGATTTTTTGTTCCACTTTTGCAGGAATCTTGATTTCTTGAATGCTGGTACTCTGCAATGTAATTGATGCAGTAACGTTTTGAGATATGCTCCCATCTACAACTATCTGTGCTATTTCCTGGAATGTGGCAAGACCCACTTCTTCTGAGTATGCAAAATTCGTTGCAGATCCGATCAGCACAATCAATGTCATGATGAAGATGTTTTTTTGCATGGGTAGCTACTACTGCCTGGGTAATGAAATTATTAAATTTACGCTTATTTTCGTTGCTCTGAAATGCCCAAAATCCGATGAATTTCTTCCATTTTTTTACACAAATACATCAAAGTACGATTGGAAGGATTGGGCCAAATAGATCGAATTTGGAATAATTTCAAACGTTTAAATCTCATTACTGTCGTGTGAAAATTGACATCGAATTCAAACCGTTCGGGGAACAAGCTGGCAGTCCATGCGTTGGACTGTCAGCCCCATTTATTTAGACTAGTTTAATGCCGCTAATGCCTTGACTTGCCCATCGATATAATCAAAACCCTCCTTCCAGAATTTCGGAGATCTGATGTCAAATCCGTATTCTGAAAGAAGTTTTTCTGGTTTTTTAGAACCTCCTGCCGCAAGTATGCTGATGTATGATGAGGCAAAATCACTTCCTTCTTTTTTATATCTTTGAAACAATGACAGTGCAAGCAGATTTCCAAACGAGTAGGCGTAGCAGTAAAACGGCGTATGATAAAAATGAGGAATACAACTCCATTCTATTGCAAAATCATCCGAGACATTAACTGAATTTCCAAACTGTTTTTTCAGATTTTGCAGATATGTCTCTGAAATTTCATCTATCGTGGTTCCCCTTCCAATTTGACTGTGGGCATCAACTTCAAAGATTGTAAAAAACGACTGTCTGAGGATTGTCGCATACAAATCATCAATTTTTTCTGACAGCATGATTTTCTTTTCATCATCTGAAATCCTGTCAGACAGATTATCATATAATAACAGCTCTGAAAAAGTGGATGCCGTTTCAGCTAAAGGCAGCGGTGCATCCTGCACAAGAATTGATCTGTCTTGTGCTGCTTGGCTGTGTACTGCATGACCTAATTCATGAGCCAATGTAAAGACATCTCTTGACTTGCCTGTAAAATTTACCAATACATATGGTGTAATTTTAGGTGAAAGCGTACTGCAAAATGCCCCGTCTCTCTTGCCCTGTCTTACTGACGAGTCTATGTGGTTCTCATTGAATACTTTTCTTGCAAATCCTTCTAGTGTCTTACTGAATTTACCTAATGATTCAAAGACCAATTTTACTGACTTGGAATACGTGTAATTTTTTTCCTTGATGTTGGCAGTGGCCGGCGCATATACGTCATACCTTCTTAGTTTTTTCATTTTCAACATCCTTGCTTTTTGAACAAAGAATTTTTGAAATACGGAAGAATTTTGCTGACAAACTGAAAGGAGTGATTCTATTGTCCTGTCATCCACATCGTTTCCAATGTTTCTCATCGATATCGGGGACTTGTAACCCCTGATTTCAATTCCCTCGTTTCTCCAGTTAAGAACGATATTTTGATAAATCTCCCCTACCACCCCCTTGTTTTTGGCATATTTTGTAAGAATTGTCTTGTAGGCTGTTTCACGAATTTTTGGATTTGTATTTCTTACGTAATTTGTAAGCTCTTCTCTTGTCAGTATCTTGGATTTGTTTCCTATGTTCATCTTGTATTCATAGGAATTTGTAATTTTGTCATAAAGTTTCACAAGTGCCGATATGCCTGTAACATCCAACGTATTGATAATTCTCTCCTCAGGTTCACTGAGCGCATATTTTGCAAACCGCCTTTTGTATGCCAAATATTCCTCGAGCTCTCCTGCATCCTTCATGAGTCTTTTTGCATTTTTTTCATCGATCTGTGTTTTCCACCACAAGTCAAAAAACAGTATTTTGTTGGAAATTTCAGAGCCCAGTTTTGACATTCTTGTCATTAGGGATGTGGCCTCATCTGACTGCGTATCTGAGGAATATGATAGTGATGCATATCCTCCAATCCTGCTCATCTTTTCAGAAATGCCCTCTACTTCTTTGAGAATACCGGAGAATTTTTTTGAAGATATTTTTGGGCTTAATTCTGATTTTATCTTTTCGAATTTTTTGGCTTGTTTTTCTAATTCCTGAATTTGTTTTTGGAATGCAGGGCTCTTTGGATTTTTTGCCAGTTCTGATAGATCCCATCTGCCAAGCTGATATCCTGTCATCTGTCCTTCCTTGAAATGACTATTATAATATATGATGTATGGTATTTAGTATTGATTATTTAGTATATAGTATTTAGTATTGATTATTTAATCTGCCAGAAGATTATAAAGTATCAACATGCGCAATTCCATCTTCTTTAGCCTCCAGAAAAAATTACTGGCATTGGTGTTATCTACAACCGTAATTTCCATATCCATTACCACCGTCTTATTTCTGAATTTTGACAAAATTCCACTTTTTGAACTAGAGGAAAATATCGTATTACTTGGCATTACATTGATGATCGGACTAAGTATTCTGACATATTTTCTCTCAAAGCGCCTCTCTGGTCCAATAATCAAACTAAGTGATGCTGCTAACAAAATTGCCAAGGGTGATTTCAGTGTTCGAACCAACATACAATCCTGCGATGAGATTGGCCAGCTTTCGTCCTCTTTTGATACCATGGTAAAGGAGCTCCAAGAGGCACAAATTACAATCAAACAGAAAGACGAAGTAATTCAACAGCAGGAAGAAATCCTACTAAAGTTTTCCGAGCACGTTGAAAACGACTGCGTGGGAGTCATCGACATGAAAGACTCTACTATCATTTCAGCTGGCCTGTCTGATGAAGATGTTACTAAACTGTATGAGATTTTTCTAAATTTTATGGCAAAAATTGTTCGTAAACACCGTGGCGAAGTGGTAAAAAATATCGGTGATGCATTAATGTTTAGATTTTCTAATGTTGATTCTTCTGATAGCGCGTCGATGAAAGGAATTTTGGACTGTTGTCTGTCCATGATTGAATCCCATGACAAGCTAAGGGAACAACTGATGGCGCAAAATATGCCTGAATTAAACTATAAGATCAGTGTAACATATGGTTCTGTAAGAGTGGCCCAAAGTACGACCTCTAATATCGGCGACATTTTTGGACCCACCGTCAACCGGTGTTTTAAAATCAATTCCCTTTGCCCTGAAAACAGCCTTGTAATTGGCGATAACATGTACCAAATCATAAAGGATTTTGCCGGATATGAGCTTACACAACTCTCTGATAACACAATGAATCAAAAATACGGCTATACAATTTTTGAGGTTAAAAGAAAAATTTAGTTTTGAAATAACCCCCCTGTATTTGGAGTGACTCTTTTTTTTGAGGGAAATATTCATTCTTTTGACATGATTAATATTTTTTCAGGGTATTTTTGTATCTCTTTATGGAATCAATAATCACGGTTTTTGTTTCCTTTGCTGAACCCCATCCAAAAATCTCCACCTTTTTTCCCTCCAAATCCTTGTAAACCTGAAAAAAATGTGCAATCTCAGAACGATAGTGATCTTCTACATCCTTGATATCTACCGTATGCAGATATCTGGGATCATTAGTTGACACACAGATAATCTTGTCGTCTGGTTCCCCGTCGTCTTTCATCTGAAGCAATCCAATGGGTCTGGCCTCGATGAGAATTCCCGGATATGTTGCATTAGTTACAAGTACTAGTGCATCAAGTGGGTCCCCATCTTCAGATAGTGTCTGAGGTACAAGTCCGTAATCTCCTGGATAATGAAACGGTGAAAATAACACTCTGTCTAGTTTTATCATATTGTGTTTTTTATCATACTCGTATTTGTTCATGGAACCTTTTGGGATTTCTACTATTACATTAATGATTTCTGGAACGTCATTTCCTGGCTCGATATCGTGCCAAAAGTTCTTTGTCATTTTCTAGCTCATCATATATTCATTCAGTATATGAATTCTCTGAATAATTTTAAAAATTTAGACTGACACCACCATCTGCAGGTCCTTAATTACCATTATTGGATATGCACAAAGATGAAACCTTATACTGAAATTACAAAAACTCAAAGATGATGATCTTTTCTAGTCACTGATGTTTTTCAAGAAGCTTTGTTATTTTAGATTGGTTTCTCTACATGTGATTGGATTGATGCGGTCATGAATCTGCAACTTTGATCTTTTTGAGAAAATTCAGTCGGGACAGTCATTGGATTCCCAAATGACTCTTAATTTTGATCTCTAAATCGCCCTCGTTTATTTCAATTTTTTCCGCATTTACTGCCTTTCCGTAAGTTATGAGATATGCCCCACTCAATATGGATACAAGATGATAATCATCTCCATATATGGAATCTGGGGAACTGTCAAGCATTACCAACACTTCATCACCTACGTTAAAATGTGGAAATCCGCTTGTTCTAATTCCATAACACGGTGATCCACCTATGGTTTTAAAGTCAACGTACTGCAAATCTTCTCCCTTGTATGTCTTGTTTGGTTCAAGAGTCCAAATTGTAAATACCCATTCATGTGAATCAGGACCGTCAATGTGTGTTTTTTCCACACGAGAGTCATTAATTTTGCCCTTGACAATAAGGGTTGATATGTCCATAACTTCTTCTTGTGAAGCGTATACTTCTGATATGTGTACTTCTGTACAGGGGGTTCCAAATAATATTATCATAGGAATCAATGCAGATGCAACAGATAGGATTGCAATTACGGATATGTTTTTTTATTCATCTTCAGTATTTCCCACTGATCACATCTTTGTCATGTTCAGTTAAATCTCTGTGCATTACATCAAAAGCCAACTTGTCATACATGGGAGGGTTCTCATCCCACGAATGTCCCAGTTTTAAGAGATGCCATTCCCTTTGATTTTGGAGAATTCGTAAAATTTGTCTAGATATGTTCTATGGGATCCTACCGTGTCTTTAGCTAGATTGGATGATTCAGGAATAATAATATCTGTCTGTGTAATATTTAGAGTCAGTATTACTAAAACAAGTAAGAATATCATATAAACATGTCTTGTATTACATGGTGTCTTTGTTGATTCTATATCTGGCTGTTTGTATTTGGAATTACTCTAAAGATCTTTACGATATAATCCCCTTCAAAAATATTTATAAATTCCCCGGTGTTTGAATCAAGGCTTCTGACCCTGAATTTGTATTCATAAGAACCGTCTCCCTTTACATCTACCTGACTAACGTGAACAGGATCCTCTCCCTTGTAAAACTGGATGATTACCGGGTATCTTTCAACATAATCTGATGCGGAACCTTTGACTGTGCCCCATGGAAGTTTGTTATCCTGCGGAACACTCATTGTGGTTATTGTCTGCTGCAGGCTAATTTCTTCGTTCATTGGAGTTACCGTAACAATATTCTGGCTTGTTTCAGCTGAAATGTTTCCCGGAGTCATCATTACGGCAAATACCGCTATGACTGATGCCATCAAAATAATGCCTGATCTTCCATTCATCATGGTATCACTTTTTTCAATTACTTTAAAAAAGTTGCTATTAATTTATTCAAGTTTATCTGTATTATGGCAGTTCTTCTTCCAGATCACAGCATGCTTTGTGTACCCATTTTTCATCAGAGTTTTTTAGAATCTCTTTGCCTGCCTTGATTGCTTCCCCGCATTCAACGCATTTTCCATTAAATTTGGCTTTCATAGATTCACTCCAACCCAGTCCAATTTTAATCCGTCTATGAGGACTTTATCAACTCCCTTGTGGCGGACTTGGTCATGGCATTTGTTAAATAAATAACAGATACCTGACTGCAGTGATAATGCAAAACCATGTCATATTTTTTGGGATGGTGGGTACACTCCTCGCGCTTGGTACCATGGCAGTACCTACATCTGCTAAAACACACCAGACAAGCAAAAGGCGATCCACGCACCGGTGGAAAGATCAGACAGCGGTCTTGTCTGTCTGATAGAAAAGACCACAGAAGGGCAGCAGGCAGCGTTGTACTTGGGATATCAAAATCAGATAGGCCTAAAACAACGACCATTGACTGTGATGCTGATAACCATATCCTGATGGAAAATTTGACCATCCATCCCTCAAGAATCAGTACAACACAACATTGCAGACTCGTGAGGAAAGTTAAGATACAAAGATTATAAAACAGATTATGTCATTCTGGCAGCATGACTTTATCAACGGTAATCCTAAATAGCTATGAACGTTTGATTGATTCATGCCTGCAAACGGTTCTGTCAGCGTACTGCGTCAGACATTATACTGCTTTGTTCCAATCGGGGACATGTATGCTGCATACCACGTAAAGAAGCTGCGATGGTACTTGCTGCTTATATTTGGAGTAGGTATTGTCACAAGCATTGCATTAAACGCAATATATCCGATACTTGGCATGTCCGACGAGGAATTTTCTTTGAAAGACTTGGAGACGGACATGACGCATGTATTCCCGGAGTATGATTCTGCGGATGCCGTATTTGGTATTCTCATACAGATGGCAGTAACATATGCAGTTGCAGTATATCTTATTCGAAGATGGTCAAAACAGTGGAACCGAAACTTTGATCAGACCTAAAGTCAGTAAACTAGAACGATTTTATACTTGTGTTGTATCTTTTGGTGTTACAACTATGAGGAATCATACATCCGACTGTGATACGTGCAAGGCAGAGTATATGCCCGGATCTTTTTCAAACCATCTCTGTAAATTAGATATGTATTTTACGCCAATCCAAGACCATTACAAAATCTACAAACCATGTGATGGGGTCGCGGATGGAATAGATGATCAGTCATATGGCATATTCATCAACACATTTTTCAAAAACGGAGTTATGGCGGGAATCTACAAGGCAGTATTTCTTGTGTTTCACAGATATTAGAAAAGATGGCGAATCCTGAAGATTCGAAAGCAACGAATTCATCATGAGAATAAAGGATATGATTTTTTGACTTTATCGTCATCGTAAAATCAAAAAAATACAGCGTCTCTGCAAATCAGACAGATATGAAAGAATCGACTCCTACGAGGAGGGATGATTTCATACCTGTTTTTTATATATTAAAAAGAAACAATTTTGAATAAGCCTGTAATGGTGCTATTGTGGATTCGACAGATATTGTAGATGACGTAAATACCCTGCTCAAACTTGGCGTGGGTGATTCATACCGATTAGAACATATCAAACAGGCCTACATTCAAAACAAAACCATCTGGATAACTGACAAGAATTACCTGCTACAAATGAAAGAAAAATATCTAGCCAAACATACTTTTGATGAAACAACAGAAACCGATGAAGATTCAAAAAACAATCCTGATGATAAAGAAATGATTCATTGTTGGAAATGTGGAAAACAGGGCCCACTAGATGCGAATTTTTGCATGGTTTGTGGCACTTCATTATTTGAGGTCGGCACAGAATCCCAACCTGTAGAAGTACCTGCACCATCCGTTCGTTTAAAAAACCCGAAAAAAACTATTAGATGGAAAATTTCGGTCTTTGTGGGAATTCCCGTATTGATTTTGATTATTCTTGGTGCAGGTTATAGCCTGGTATATTTTGATAATACTTTACCGAGAGCAGGGTCTGATGATTCCAAAGTACCTGATGCTAAAACTGATACCGCTATCAAAAACACCGGCAGCGCCCCGTCTTCTGGACAACCCAATTCAAAATGCGGAAAAGGAACCGTCTTTGATACTACAACGAATTCATGTGTTCTAGATACCGGCAGCGCCCCGTCTTCTGGACAACCCAATTCAAAATGCGGAAAAGGAACCGTCTTTGATACTACAACGAATTCATGCGTTCTAGATACCGGCGACTCTTCGTCTTCTGGACAACCCAATTCAAAATGCGGAAAGGGAACCGTCTTTGATACTACAACGAATTCATGCGTTCTAGATACCGGCGACTCTTCGTCTTCTGGACAACCCAATTCAAAATGCGGAAAGGGAACCGTCTTTGATACTACAACAAATTCATGCGTTTTGGATGGCTGAAAAAGGTTCCACGATCTTGACTAATGTAAATCCTAAAACGAAACACCATGAGGAAGAAGTTGAAAAGTTTCTAACTGATCTTGGTTTTAAAAAGAATTGTTCCGAAAAGATTATTTTAAAAGGAAATAAAGAGGTCGGGGAGATTGATTCTCTTTTCGAATACAAAGACTATCTTTTCATAATTGAGGTAAGCACAAAAAAGAGACTGGATAATCCGAAAAAGAATTTCTTTTTTTCAAAGTGGTCTGACGGTTTTAATCTTAGACTGCTCAGAAAGCAGTGCAACACGAGCAAAAAGAAAACAGTAAGAGTATATTTTGACAAGGTCACAGACTCGCCTGAAAATCATGAAGGCCTAGATCACATTACGGATAGACAAAAAGGAAACAAGATAGTTTATGCTGACCAATTCGAGGAATTTCAAAAAGATTTGAAGAAAGGCTCCGCATTAGCACGAAGACGTTTTCTGGATTGGATAGAAGGCAAGTCGTTACCTCACGTGCCTACAGATAAGAAATCTACGCCTGAATCTAGCTGACTGATGGGAGCATCTTAGATTCCAATCTTCTTTGCACACCATTGATGCTTAAATTTGATTCAACCAATAAAACATGAATCTTAAAGATAGATCCAAAAAAGTATCTGAAGATAGTCACCATCAGAAATTCCCTGATGGCATAAAAAACGCTGAAACCAAAAGCATTACACCAAACACCTCCGGATGTTTCTAGATGTGATATCTGAAAAGATATGCCTGGATTTAGTCTGGTTCCAGCAGATACGAGAATCCAAAGCAGTGTGCTTTGACCATGGTGACACCTCTCAACACTCCAAACATCATAATCTGATTGAATAAAACAAGAGAGCAGAACATCCAATCAAGGCATGTCGTCGCTGCCATGTATTCATAATCGGAGACAAGGCAAAAATCCAAGGTTGGAAGATCTGGAACGGTGAATCACACGTAGTGTATAACTGACAGATTTTCCCAACCCTCTTTTTTTATTTTATTACATCCCCACAGATATGCATATAATTGATATTCGACTTAAAAATTATAATGTAGTCATTTTTTTAATATTCAAATGAGAAATAAATCAATTTGCGATACAAAATTGTTATTATAATAATAGTAATCAGCGTGAGTTTTATTTTGTCTAATCAGATTTTTGGATCAGCAGACATCAAAGCTCCGTTTGATTGCAGAGTCAATGCAGTAACTGATCGCAACGGATGTTCATTAGGTTGCCAACATATTACTAAAAATACAAAATTTGGTTGTACGTGGTTATGTGGTGGAGAGCTTGGTCATTCAATTTGTCCCATAGTAAGGCCGACTACGATTAACGAATGTATGAGATTATATGTAGATTATCTGGATATGGCTCAGTTAAAGTATGGTACAACCATATATGATTTCTACCAGTATGCTGATGAAAGATGTGTTGATTTGCCGGAAAATGATTTGTGTGCTTTGAGTTATTCCAGAATGGTTCATTTTGCAATAAATGAGGATAATCGTAGTGTTGTTCCATTCGAAGAGTATATGAAAACAAATTGTTAAATCAAATGATCATAATTCTATTAACATTATACGATAAAATATCCTCATTGCAAAAGCAGATATCTTACAGACATAGTTTGTCGCAAACACCGAGGACCTAGCAGCTCTCTTTTGTGACATCCTCCAAATCGATGATGATATGAAAAATACCATAAAAAACTGAAATATAAAAAATACACACAATGGAAGGGTGTCTGAATTGGCTGATGCTGTAGCGTGGTGTAATCAAAAGGCATTAAGATCGATTGTAAGGTGATGGATCAGGGATGGCATCAAAAAAAGAATAAAGCGGGATTTACTTGAATAATAATAATAACTTCAGGGACATTTGCCCAAAGTACCCTCGGTAGACCCGTGAATCGATGGGATAAGTACCCTGACAATTACATTACCACACATTACTATAAAAAACATTGCCTCATAAGCGGAGTGGAAATGGTGGTTTTTAGTTAAATTAGACGTTTAATTTTAAAAAAATGATTTCTGGAAAAGAATTAGTCACACAAAACTATATTATCCACTAGAGACTCTATTATGTGTGTGCGTGCTAGATGGTACACCCCTGTATACATCATTCCTCATTTAATCAAACGTGAGGGGGCACACACACTTGATCAAAATAGTTCCAGTCAAAAAAAAAAATGAATGCCCCTTCATGTCTGACTTTTCTCGGATCGATGCTTTTTAGAATCATTATTGGAGATATGCCTGCGTAAGCTATGGATTTTCTCAGATTCCTCTTTTGTAGCATGTTCTTTACGGCAGTCATCCATCCTTCATTCCAACATTTTTTAAAAGCTTCATTGGTCACAGTCAGCTTCCTATGATATCTTGAAGCAGTCAATCTCCTTTTGCATAACAAAAGTCGGGTTTTTCTTGCCGTTATCCAGAATGGACATCTTGCCACCGCTGATGAATTTTTCCCTCCACTGATAGAATGTCTGGGGATGTATGTTGTACTTGCGGCACAGTTCTGCTGTGCTGATCCTGGTGTTTATGGATTCCAGGATGATTCTTGCCTTTTCCTGTGGGGTGAATTTGCTCTTTACCATGGTGTTTTACCTCCTAACTTGCTCAAAAAGTGTATGTATGCAAGCGGTCTCATTCTAGCGGGGTCCCCACCAACAGTTAGTGGAACAATTTATTCCAATGTAACTAACATAAATAAAATATTAACTAAATCAAATCCATCCGTTGAGTTTACTGCAGAATTTAAACCTCATACCTTAAACGATATTAAAAAAGAATTGCGAAAGGAATTGCCTGTGTCTGTTTGGATTTCTACAGGTGCAGTTGGTTATCTACATGCTATTGTCATTACGGGTATAGATGATATAAAAAAGACAATTTCTTATAATGATCCGATATACGGTAAGAAAACATCAAGTCAAAGTAAATTCATGACAAAGTGGGAAGATGGACAAGCGTTGATGATAAAAACAGAAATTGGACGAATAAACAGATATACTCTAGACCATTTCTACAAAAAGGGGTCATCTGATGAACGAACTTGAGTCTACTGTGAAAAAATATGTGGTAAACCATTACGGTGATCTTATAATTCCAGATACGCCTGTTTATGATGATATGACAAAGACTTGGATGGTTCAACTTGGTTCAACGTATCCCCGTATTATTGAAGATGAGGTATCTAAAGAAGTACTTGTAGGGTATCTTGATTTGAAGGAGTTGGGAATGATCAAATTAAATGACCAATTGGAAATTATAGATGCCACACCTAGCAATCTATGTGATGATAACTTGTCCTCCAGATTGGATTTCTGGAAACAGCAAACAGAAAGAATAGTGATCATCGGGTCATCCTATGTATTTGCCAAAATTGAAGAAAGTAATCATGTCTTTCATCCTCTTGAATTAATTTTAGATCGACTTATTGATACTACTAGAGACAGCGAGATCAAAATTACAGATAATGAAATTTCTGAACAGCAGAAATCCCATAGAATTAGACAGTATTTAGACTTGTTATTAGAATTAAAAATTGTTAGACGAACTCAAGGCGGATATGTACATGGAAATACATATGTTGGGTTGGTAGAAAAAGTGCAAAACAATCCTCCCAAACTCAGAACTGTCTTGTTATCACACATCATCCAACAAAAATATTCAACCTTACGTCAAGTTTTTGGCATAACACAACTTGAACCGTTTGTACATCTTGCAAATACCTATTATTCAGCATCATTAGAGGCAGAAAAGCTAATCCACATGAGTAAGCAACATCTATACCAACGCTACCAAGACTTTTACAAAAGAATTTCGGATTGGGAGTTTGAGTCAAAACTACATGAATTGATTGATAAAGGTGCATTTCAATATGAACAGAATTACTTGATAGGAAATGAGGAATACTTTGACAATATGTTAGAATTGAAACAAAAAGTACAACTTAATCCGATTACATAATCAGTCATTTTTTATTAATTAATTTTGATTTAATCTTCTTCTTCCCCTTCATTTTCTCATCTGTCCTGTTTTTGATCAGTCGTTGCCTTTTACACTTTCGTTTGCATATTCTTTGGAATATTCTTTAACATCAATGTAATATTTTATAATGTTATCGTAGCCTTTCTCGTAAAATGATACAAATGGTCATATGACACACTGAGAATCCACACAGTCACAGAATCCGATTCCAACAAGACACAAAAAGAACAACTGTATAAGCGAACAGCAAAGAAATCAGGATACAATGCAGGTCACGTGGTGGTATACCGTTCAGGAAAAACAAAAAACAGGGTATATCACAAGCCTGATAAATGTAAAAGATGCGACAATGCCAATCTAAAATACGGCAGAACATACACAAAATACATACTCGACATAGAATCAATCCCAAATACCGCCTACAAGACATACGATAAGACCATACGAATGCAGTTACGGCCACAAAGAAACACCGGAACCTAGAATAAACGATTCTTGTATGGATCCCAACTTGTTCACTTTACATGTCTCGGTGGAAACAGGCTGTATGTTGGAATTACCAGAACAAACAGGGTTCACCGTTTGGTTCTACCCCAAAATATTCCCCTTGATTCCATTATAAAAAAATGGACCGGATGGGATTCGACCGACTGTGATAGCAGACCGCACATATAATGTGATCCTGCTTTCATGATATGGTATGTTACCACTACACATCATATAAGGATTAACCCGTTTGATGGTTCAGACCCCGTTAAGATTCGCCCCTGTTGATGGCATGGTTTGAACCCCAATCTGCGACAAAAGGTAGAGGAGGAGGGTGTAAAGTATAGGAGAACAGAACAATTCTTGATTCATAATCTTTTTTAAGAGAGGGTAGCATAAAGGATACATGTCCGATATAAAACAAATTGATTCACCCCCACTTTCAGACGAAGAAATTGCAGACATTAAGGAATTTTACAACAACCCACAAGATCGCAAAGTTGTAACTCTCAAAGAACTGCTTGAAGAACTACACAGTGATTAAAAATTGTGGGAATTAGACAGGAGTAAAAAATTCATAAAACAATACAAACAACTTGATTCTAACACACAACATATTGTAGATAATGCGCTTGCAGACATTGTATCCTCTACAAATCCCTCCAAACTTGGAGCGTACAAGCAAAACATGAGAACTTTTTCTTATGAGCTTGGCAAAAAATATCGTATCATGTATTCAATCCGATACGACGAGGGAATTGTAGAACTGCTTCGGGTATGCGACCACAAGTCCGTCTATGGCAAAGACTAGCACCAGAATAATTTTTTTCTTGCACCCCGTCTTGCTGGATGTGATGCTCCCAGTACCCGGTCCGGATTAGTGGCACTCTCATCTGTGATCACTAATCACATGGGATCAGACAGTGGAGATTTTAGAGAGAGTCTTTTGATGGTGGGGAATTTGCCAAAGATTAAAGATATTAAAGTCACGCAGAAAATATTTATTCTGAGAATTCCAGAATGTGATGAAATGCCTATTATCGCAGTAATCATAGCAGCAGCATCAATTATAATTTTGATTAGGGTGATTTTACCGGTACCGTTTAAAGCAACACTACAAAGTACATTGATCTATCTCTGTTATCATAGATAGATCGAGACGATCATCATTACAATACACAACATCTCTTAACAAAATATTCTATTCTTGGTATCTGTTCAAAGCTATAGACTTGAAAGTAGTCTCGGAGACGTAGACAGTGGAGCCTTGGTGCTGGGGTAGAGCCTTGGTGCTGGGATAGAGCATTGGTGCTGGGGTAGAGCATTGGTGCTGGGGTAGAACCTTGGTGGTAGAGTCTCGGCGGTGGTCGAGCCTTGGTGCTGGGGTAGAACCTTGGTGTATGGAGCCTTGACATGAACTCTAAGAATAGGGACCTCGAGCCGTATGATGAGCCATATGATGAGCCGTATGATGAGCCGTATGATATGAGCCGTTATGGTATGAGATATGAGCCGTGAGCCGTGAGATGAGCCGTGAGATATGAGCCGTGAATCTTGGATATGACCTGAATCCTACATGACACGAGCCCCGAAAGCGGAGAGTCGCCAAAGAGTAAAGCCCCGAAACTTAGACTATACATAACCGTTTTATGATATCATGATATTATTTTTTTAAAAATAAAAAAGAAGGAGAGGTTCTAATCTAATAGAACATGTTTTGGGAGTGTGAACTCGTGACCTATAGCTTCATCATTTAGAATTTTATACATTCCGTATGGTCCTGACATTATCCTATACTTGTCCAAGTTTTTGGTTGCCATAACAATTACTGTATCTCCAATTTGGTAATCAATTTTTGAAGGAATAGATGAACTCACGTTAATGGTTTTTCCTATACCCTCACCTTTGGTCTTCTGATCTATGGAGATGGTAAATGTAACAACATCAGCTCTTGGTTCAATGATGTTTCCTTGCTCATCAATAATTTCTGGATCTATTGGAGCCATCAAAACTGAGTCAATTGCAATGTTTTGTATGGTTCCACTAAATACAGTGTAAGACAGATCTTTAATTTCGGTCGGATTTATTGTTATATATTGAGCATGGATTGCATCAACATAATCTAGATTTGTAAAGTATTTTGGATCTGTTTTTACAATGTGTGAAGTAGAATATTCACTAGAGTTTATGAATAAACCTCCAATACCTGCTGTGATAATTGCAACTATGGCAAATGTGATTGTTATTTTTTTATTCATTTTACTCCTCGTAGATCATTCATCAATCCAATCTAAGCTTGGCCGAGAACAATTTATCCCTAGCGCCATCGCATGAAACGCTAACCTAGAGGGTAAGTATCTCGGTACTTATGGTACTACCTACTGGCATAAAAAACCTTACTGGGAATCCGTGCCTGATTTGGGGGCAGATTTGCTCTGATCCTGCCTGTTTAGCATGTTTTGAGTCATCCATCTTATTCCTGCTGCACTCTGAGAGTCTGTTAGCCAAACAAGGATGTAAACCATCCGACAATCCGATCGATGATGCTTCCCTCATTAGTAGGTGGGCGGGTTCCAGGTCCATCTCGGGTACGGATTCAAGTTCCGGGTCCATTACGGATTCAGGTTCAGGATCCATTTCTGATGCCGGTTCAGGATCCATCTCGGGTACGGGTTCCGGTACTGATTCAAGATCCGTCTCTGGTACCGGTTCTGGCTCTGTCTCGGGTGTCTGAATTACAGTTGGTTTGGAATCGGGTTTGGTCTCGGGTTCAGATTCTGTTTGTGGTTTGGTCTCCGACTCAGGATATGCGCCAAAGTCTTTTCTCCACTTTTCTCGGTACTGTACAAGATAGTTACAGGCCTCTGGAGTGATAAACGTCCAATAACTCTCAGGATCCCCGCGGTATACCAGCAGTGCCGCGCCCCAAAACAAGTCCTCCTTGTCCTTGAAAAAAATGACATCACGCCACGTAAAGTAGTCCCATGACTCCAGTCTGAATCCCGCATAAGAGAACATGGCAAGTATGACTTTATCGGTAATGTCGCGCGCGGCCATCATCATCTTTTGCAGCTCTTCTCTTGTGTATGCCCTGTCCTTGGAGTTTACCAGTCTCGGGTACAGATGGTACAATCGCTTCCAGTACAGGGGAACATCGTTTGTATCTAGGAGTACCTTGATGGGCTTGGGATAGCCGGGGACAGTATTTGGGCGGATGTCTCTCTTTTCTACCAGCCTGTTAAAATATTTGATATACTCGGCAATTATGTTGGTTCCGGCCTTTGGGTTGTCTCGGCACAATTTTACAAAGCATTAGACCTGTGACTCTACCGTACCATCTGGGACCTTGCAGCCAAGCTCCTCGTAGAGTCTGGGGGGCACCTCCCTGAGAAATCTTGCAAGATTCTTGGTATAGTGCCTCAATGTTCCAGAGTCTTTAATGCCGTCAAGGAACTTTTCATATGGTACGCCTTCATCTGTGATCTTTTCGAGGCTGATGCTGAGCATGCCTCCAATATCTGGATCTGATTTAAGCACCTAAGGGTATATGGACCGGATGGGATTCGAACCCACGACCCTTGCGGGAAATTACTTCCTTACGCAGTGTGAGTGCGTCATCCAAACCAGACTAGACGACCGGTCCAACAACCCTACAAAACTAGATGCTTTTTTATCTTTAGATTCTGATATTACCCTGATCTTTAGTACTGATATCTGATAGTTCTGGTATGTCTTTGCAGGAATTTGATGCCTTGATTGATCGAATGCAACTAGCATGTGAATACGCTGAAAATCTTGGACAATACACTGATGCTGCCAAAATCCTCTTTCAGATAAATGAGCAACTGCCTGATGATCTTCAACTGACCCTTGATGAATTAGAAGATCATGATGCCGCAAAATCATTTGTCCGACAATACAAATACGATATAAAATCTGCAATCGTAGAGTATAGACAAAGATTGATGATTTTCTAATTCTATTTCTTAACCCCGAGGTTTCTGTTCTTTAATCTCAAGTATGGGTTTCTGCATTTTCTGCATCTTGTTGCCCCTATGTCATTTCTGCATCCACATTTAAAACAGATTCTCATTACAAGACGTGCTTGCTGTGCAATGCGTTTTTTTTCAGGGTCGGTAATTGGCATTAGTCTCTCTCCAAAATGTCTCTCTTTTATTCTAATCGGATTTTTCCATCTTTCCTGCTAGTAATACGGGTACTTCTGCAGGTCTTTTTGCTACCGGAATATTGGCTCTGTTAAACATGGATATTTTGGATTCGGCAGAACCATACGTTCCCATGATAATCGCACCTGCATGTCCCATCCTCTTCTCTTTTGGGGCCGCTCTTCCTGCAATATATGCCACAGTCGGTTTTTTAAATCCAATATCAATAATTCTCTGAGCTAAAATCTCTTCTGAATCCCCGCCAATCTCCCCTACGACTACAAATCCCTCCAAATCTGGAATGTCTTTTATCATTTCAAACGCATCAATGAGTCTTGTCCCATTAACCGGGTCTCCTCCAATGCCGATTGTAATTGACTGTCCAAATCCTGAATTAGTCAGCGCATCTGAAATTTCATAAAGCAATGTCCCACTTTTTGACAATACTGCAATTTTTCCCGCCTTGAAAGGCATTGGCGGCATAATTCCAATTTTGATTATTTCCGGAATCATAATTCCAGGAGTGTTTGGCCCAATTACTATTGCCCCTTTTTGTTTTGCCAGCTCTAGTGTCTCCATGGTGTCTCTAATTGGAACATGTTCCGGAATTGCAACTAGTAGCTTGATTCCTGCTTCTAGTGCGTCTTTTGCGGCCCCAAGGAAGAACTTTGCCGGAACATACATGATTGAAATTTTTGCATTCGTGGCATCCACTGCTTCTTGCATGGTGTTGTAAATCGGAACCCTGTCATCGAATTTTTGACCTCCCTTTCCGGGCGTAACTCCTGCAACAACGTTTGTTCCATATGTCATCATATTTTTTGTATGCAGCGAGCCGTATGCTCCTGTAATTCCTTGAACGATTACGCCTTTTTTCTTGTAATCCGGATCCCCCGGCCTTCCTATGAGCAGTTCAAAAATATCCGTCATTTTTTCACTCCCATTACTGCCGCATTAATTGCCTCTTCTACGGAATCATAAATATTGGTCCTAGAATTCTTTAGCATTTCCTTTGCCTTGTCTGACTCTGTTCCCTTTAGTCTGGAAAACACCGGCAAATCAATTAGATTATTCTCATATGCTTTTAGAAACGCCTCTGCTACAACTGTTGTTTTTACAATTCCTCCGTAGAGGTTTACCAAAATTCCCTTCACCTTGCTAATTTTGCTAATCAGAGTCAGTGCCTCATAAACTGATTCTGTTGTTGCACCGCCGCCGACATCCAAGAAACATGCGGCCTTTCCGCCATTGTCTGATAACATGTCAAGTGTTGACATTACAAGTCCTGCCCCGTTTCCAACAACTGCAATGTCGCCATCTAGCTCTACTAGTGAGAACCCGCTTTTTTCAGCCCTTTTTTCTATCTCTGATTTTTCCTGATACTTTTGCAGCTCATCATGCCTGAAATTACTATTGTCGTCTGTAACAAATTTGCCATCTAGTGCAATTACTGAACCGTCTTGCATTATTGCAAGCGGGTTAATCTCCGCAAGTTCCGCTTCTTTTTCAATTGTAAGCCTTGATAATTTCTTCAAGGTATCAACTAAACCATCTGCCGTCTTTCCTTCCAATCCCATCTCCTTTGCAACATTGCCTGCAACCTCGTCTGAAACTTTTCCTAATCCGACTTCTTTGATAATTTGATTTTTTACCGATTCGATTTCGACTCCGCCTTCGGCTGATGCAATAACTGTATAGCATCTTTTTGAACGGTTCAAAAATAATGACAGGTACAATTCCTTTTTGATGTCTGCCATTTTTTCAAGCAGGATGGCCCTTGCTTTTTCCCCCTTGATTGTCAAATCCATGACCTGGGGATATTTCAGCTCAAATTCGTCATCATTTTGGCATGTTTGAATGCCTCCGGCCTTTCCCCTTCCTCCCACCGGAACCTGAATTTTAATCACAAACGGGTATCCTAGTTCTTTTGCGTGTTTTCTGCCTTGCTCTATGCTTGTTGATGCCTTGCTCTCAAGGAGATTGATTCCGTATTCCCGGAATAACTCCTTTGCCTGAAACTCTAATAAACGCATGCAAGAATCATGAATTTTACGGTCTTTATTAATTATGATATTACTTTAGCTGTTCCTCAAGAAAATCAATCATCTCCAAAAAGCGATCCCTGCTTTTTCTCAATAATTCTTGGGGATACTCTTCAATGGTAAACACTGATTGCTGATGAAAATTTGGAACCAGGACTCCCCCTGATGTAACCATCTGTTCGAGCACGTATCCCTTGGTAAGCGTACACACGATCTCTTCATAGGACTCTTCCTTCTCCTCTAGTGTCTGTCTGTACAGGACGATGGGCATGTTTGTTTTTGCAACAATCTCTGATCCCTTTTCTAACAGATCTTCCAAATGTTGGATTTGCCAAGCATCCAGACTGATCTGCTTTACCATGCACTTAACACGTGATTTTTCTATTTAACCATGATAAAACAACGCATATTCACAACTTGCCGTCAATAAAGTAACATAATCCTGAATTGAAAACAAATTAGTTTGACATTATGCCATGTCAAGCGCTCTAGAATGTTTTCTTGTGTGTGGTCTTTCACCAGAATACTTTCTTCTCATGTGTCCTGATGGCCGTCCATATATTAGCTCCAAGAACCAAGACTCGTGCTCGATCTCCTCTGCCAGAATATCTTTTGCGATATCGTATGTTGCAGGATCTTTACCTAGTGTCATTTTGCAAATTTTATTCCAGTTTACAATTGCACCCTGTTCTGCTTTGAGACATTTTTCAAGAATAGCTTTATGATCTGTTGGATTTGCCGGAAGCTGTAAGAACTCACAACCGGAAATTTTGATAAATTCAGTTGCGTCCTTTGGAAGGGAGCCTCCCAGCTGGTAGATTCTCTCAATACATGATTCAAAGTGACTGAGATCCTCCAGCCTTGCATCCTCGATAATCCCCTTGAGTCCTTCACCTTCCATGCCCGTACAATGTGCCCTAAGATTGGTGAAATAGTAGTATGCTGTAAATTCAACTGCGGCGTTTGTGATTAATTGATTTACCAGTTCATCAACATCCAAGCCATTTTGTTTTAAGATATTAATTCCAACAACGTTTGGGTTTGAATCGGACATTTCTTTGTATGATTATTGATTGTAATAAAAATATTACATTATACAGTCGTTTTGTTGGCACGGATTTGGGATATTTTACTCAATTTGGGCATCTGAGGGCTGATTGAACTTTAAAACCTATTCCACAGATATTCTGATTTTTTGACCATCAATATCGTCATTTTTGTATTCTTGACAGGACTGTGTAAAATTTACCTGCTTTACCCTGACTAAAAATGCCAGCTCGTCGGCCTTGTCTTTTAACATCTCAAGTGACTCTTCGTCTAAATCAAGAATCGATGCGACCCCCAGTATGTCAGTTGGATTGAATCCCCTCTCCTTTCTAAGTGTCTGAAGTCTTCTTGCAACGTCTTTTATCAGTCCTTTTGCCATCGTCTCCCTGTTTCGTGATGTTGAGATATACACGATGTAACTGTCCTTTTTTGCCACTGCAAAATTTTCACTTGCATCAAAATCCATAACAAAGTCTTCGTTATCTAGTGAAATAACCTCCCCTTGGATATCAAAATCATATTTTCCCTCCCTTTGTAATGATTCAATAATCTCTTCAGGATTTGTTTCAGAAAACATTGCGACTAGTTTTCCCATGTGTTGTTTTGCTTTTGGTCCTATCCTCTTTCTTTCTAGTTCTACCACGGCCTTGACTGGCAGTCCCAACTGTCTTAATTCCAAGATCTGTTCCAACCCTGATTCTTTTTCTGTCTCCACGATGCTGAATTTTTCCACGTTCAACTGACTCTGTAACAAATCAGACAATGATTCCAGCTTTGCTTTCTGATTCTTTCTTACACAGATTCGTGCCTCATTTAATGGCCATCTTCGCTTTAGCTTTCCCTTCATTCTTGCAGCCGATGATACGGATACCACATCTTTCATAATGTCAAATGATTCCTCAATCTCACTGTTTACCAGTGATTCCTGATATTGGGGCCATTTGTCAAGTAGGATGCTTTGCTTTCCACCAAAGACTGTATGATAAAGATATTCACTTGAAAATGGACAAAACGGATGAATCAGGACATCTAAAGTTTTGAGTACCTTGCTTAGTACTGTATAAATTGCCAATCGTCTTTTCTTCTTTTCTTCGTCCCACAGCTCCCCTCTTGTAATTGGAATGTATGCCTGGCTTAGATTATTTATGATAAAATCATCGATTGCTCTGGCAGCCTCGTGGAACCTGCATGTCTCGTTTTTCTCTGTAACCTTTTGAATCAGTTTTTCAAGTTTTGATAAGAGCCAAATATCTGGCGATGTTAGCAGATTCTCCTGTTTTGCCCATTCAATCGTCCTTGTCTGTTCAAAATTATCATATTCGCTGTTCTGCTTAAAGTAGAGATGTAAATTAAATAACGTGTTAATTACCTGGTATGGCCTTGACATCAGCTCTTTTGTGCTGAAACTTAGCGGTTCAATCGGACTTGCCTTCCACATGAAATAGAACCTTACCAAGTCTACCGGATATTTTTGCAGTAAATCTGCCCCCTCCAGAACATTTCCCTTGCTTTTGCTCATCTTCCCCCCCTTCTCATCAAGAACGTGCCCTTGGAACAAAAATGCGCTATAAGGCGGGGTCGGACTGTTCTTTAGAATTACATTTTCAATAAGCAGCGTGTATGCCCATCCTCTGGTCTGATCAATTCCCTCGGTGAGAAACGGTACAGGAATCTCATTTGTGTATTCCTCATCAGTCAGTGATGAATAAGGCGCAGATCCGCTGTTGTGCCACGTGTCTAAAACATACTCTTCTCTTTTTGTTTTGGTACTGTTGCATTTTTTGCATTTTACTGTAATCTTGTCAATCCATGGCCTGTGTAATTCAAAGTCTGGGCCGTCTGGCAGATTCTCTGCTGCATCAACTATGTCCTTTCTTGAAAAGAACCAGTTTTTTTCACCGCAATCCC
Organism: Candidatus Nitrosopumilus sp.; assembly: GCA_965218785.1. Lineage (GTDB taxonomy): Archaea > Thermoproteota > Nitrososphaeria > Nitrososphaerales > Nitrosopumilaceae > Nitrosopumilus. Next base: position 1,511,506 of record OZ244650.1, on the reverse strand, counting down.
CGCAACTCCATACCGGTAATGGGCAACCCCAGATTCTTTCTCGTGAAATACACCATGGATGTCTCTCTTTGATGATTCCCAAAAATCTGTTTTTTGGCTGCTCAAAAAAGTATTCCACACTTTCTGCTGCATCAACTGCCTTGTCATCAAGACGGTCTAGCTTGTAAAACCAACCTTTTCTGGCAAGCCAGACGATGGGATGGTGAGATCTCCAGCATAATGGATACTTGTGTTTTATTTTTCCAATTTTTACAAGGGCATTACGCTCTCTTAGGTCTTCAACAATGACCCTGTCTGCATCCCTGACAAACATTCCCGAGTACTTGCCTGCCTGAGCGGTAAATTTTACCTCATCATCAATGGGAATGAAGATTTTGACCTTTCTTTTGTTTGCTATCTTGATGTCTTCCTCACCGTTTGCAGGAGACAGATGAACCAGGCCACTACCGGTGCTGGCATCGACGAATGTTTCAGAGACTGCCACATGATAATTATCCAATTTTGCGCGTTCATTTAATTGCGGAATCAGATCCAGCAGCGGATGAATGTATTTCCTGCCTTCAAATTCTGAACCCTTTGCGGTTTTTTCAATTTTATATTCTTCCACTTTTACCTCCGTCATGAATTCCTCGAGTCTGCTCTTCCCCACAATCCAGGTTTGATCTTTTACTTTGACATAAACATAATCCTCTTTGGGCTGCAGTCCCACCATTGCGTCTGTAACTAGAGTAAATGGCATTGTGGTCCATACAATCAGATATGCATCCTCGTCTGCTAGTTTTACTTTGTAAAATAATGAGGGGTCTTTTACTTCCTCATACCCCTGATTTACTTCTGCATGACTGAGTGATGTTTGGCAGCTTGGACAGTATGCAATTACCGTAAAATCCTCCTCTAGAATTCCATTTTCATATGCTTTTTTTAGAACTTGCCATTCCCTTTCAATGAATTCATCCCTAAATGTCCAGTATGCCTTTTCGTGGTTAAATGACATGCCAAGTAACTCGTCAACTTTTACCCACGTTTTGTTGTATTTCTCTACAACTTTTTTACATTCAGCGACGATCCTCTCAATTCCAAACTGTCTTATGGCTTCAGTCTTTCCTCCCGTGACGCCAAGCTCCTTTTCGACCTGCAGTTCTACTGGAAGGCCCTGCGTATCCCATCCACCGTTGAACTTGATCTTCTTCCCCTGCAGTGTATTGAACCGGTACCACAAATCCTTGATTACCCTGCCTCTCAGATGTCCTGCATGTGGAATTCCGTTCATTGTAGGAGGTCCTTCAATGAATCTTATCTTTTCAGGTTTGTCTGATGCGAAAATCTGTTTTTCCAAATCCATTGATCCGATGTATTCTCTTACTTGGGATTCTATTGCCTTTGCATCAAACTTTGTGGAAAGTTCCATCTGGATTCTGATATGTATGTGGCATTATAAAGCTAAATTGAAGTGGGCGGAATTTATGGCTGTATCTCTTTTATTTAATTCCAGGTCAAATAAACAAAAAAATTCAAATCAATTAAAGAAGAAATAGGAATGTTTTGGTCCCTGAAATTGTAAATTACAGGGTTTGGAACTTGATTTTCTTCCATTTATCATCAGTACCGCCCAACCCTTCTTTGGGCATGTGAATAAAAAACGAAATTCTGATGGTACTGGGAATACCGCCTGAAAAGGACGGATTCCAAGAAAAGCAAACAAAATCATAGGACAAGAAAAGAATTCATTCTCCCATGCATTGATAACTCATCAAGACCTGAAACACGGATCATCGAGTTGAAATTTTACGGGGTTGTGGGAGGGAGATGAGATTTAACGGTTTGATCTTGCATCAGAACCGAACTTGCATAACACATATTTCAGATCCCGATTAACTGACACAATCCATTCACACAGTATTTTAAGGATTGCCAAGAAATATTCACCGTGAACAAAAAGAAATTTCTCATTGTCGGAAGTGGGGGACGCGAGAGTGCCTTTGCCCTGCAGCTCATGCAGGATACACAGTTGTATGCTGTAATTCATCACGAAAACCCATTAATCATAGACTGTGTTGCGCAGTCAGGTGGACGGCATCTGATCGCAGATGCTGATGATCCTCGTGTGGTTTTAAAATTTGCAAAAGAGCACTCCATAGATTATGCCTTTGTGAGTGCAGACAAACCCCTTGCCAATGGAGTCGTGGATATCCTGCTTGAAAATAATTTCAAGGCAATAGGTGGTACAAAAGAGGCAACGCGTATTGAATGGGACAAAGTATATTCCATGAAGATGATGCAGAAAACGTGTCCTGAATTTACGCCATTTTACAAGATTGTATGCAATGCCGAAGAGTTGGAAGAGGCGATATCCGAATTTGAATCAAGAGGAATCAAAGTTGTAGTAAAGCCTCAAGGACTCACAGGCGGAAAAGGAGTAAAGGTAATGCCTGAGCATCTGCCAACCTATAAGGACTGTATTGATTATGCATCATATCTTCTCAAGAAAAATAGCGATGAGCAGGTGCTGTTGGTAGAAAAACTAAATGGCATCGAGTTTACAATCATGGGAATTACTGACGGTACCAACCTGGTGCTCTCTCCGGCAAGTTATGATTATCCGTTTAGATATGAGGATGACAAGGGTGCAGGAACCGGAGGCATGGGGTGTTTTACAAATTCAGAGAAGCGACTCCCGTTTATGAGTGATGAAGATCTAAATAACTGCAAAAACATCATGCAAAAAATAATTGACGAGATGAGGGCCAATCACCTCTTTTTTAACGGCGTTCTCAACGGTGGATTTTTCAAGACAAAAAAAGGCATAAAGTTCATGGAGTTCAACGGGCGCTTTGGCGACCCGGAGGGGCTGAACATTCTCAGCGTTCTTGATGGATCCTTTTCTGAACTGTTGATTCACATTTGGAACCACACGTTGTCTGAAGATGTTGTTTCGTTTCTCAAAAAGGCAAGTGTCGTCAAATATTTGGTGGCACATGAATACCCGGAGCAAAGTGATGATGCCGTCTTTTTTACCCTGGATGAAAAAGCAGTCCAGGACATGGGCGTGAGTGTGTTCTTTGCCTCCTGTATAAAAACAGGAGAGGGACAATACAAAACCCTGAAAAAGTCACGGGTTTGTGCATTTGGTGCCGTCTCTGATACCATCTGTGATGCCTCATCACTCGTTGATACGGTCATTGACACACATATCAAAGGTGTATTGGAGTACAGACGTGATATTGGCTCTAAAAAAAGCCTGGAAAAACTAGAAAAAATCAATGCTGAATTTACCAATTAAACATCACGGGTCTGGATTGATGCGGTTTTAATTCTGATGATCCGTACTTCAGGCCGTCTTCCTGAATCTGCAGTTGCTGTGCATATCCACGTTGATAAAATCCCCGACCCTGCAAACTGTAGAACAGATATTGGCAAAAGGACCAACTACCCTCGAGTTTTTAGAATTTTATCCTCAGTTGCAATCCAGTCAATGATGGCATCATGTTCTGCTCTTGGGATGTTTTTTATGATCTGTTTTTCCAGGGTTAAAGATATTGTCACACTTTTGTGCTCTGCTAGAAACCTGTCATAAAACCCATGACCGTATCCTAGCCTAGTTCCTGCAGGAGATATTCCAACTGTGGGCACTAGGATCACATCCAACTCGTTATCTATTTGACAATCATCCTTGGGCTCCATTATCTCAAAACTGCCCTTCTCCAGGCTTGAAAAACCGGCAATCTTTCTAAACTCCATCCTCGTTCCTTCCACCCTGGGCAAAAACACGTCTTTTCCATTACTTAGCAGCTCTTGAATAATATCCTGTGTCAGAATCTCACTCCCGATTGGAAAATACGCGCCGATCTTTTGTGCATTTCTAAACGCGTTAATTTTCTTTATTTTTTTTTGTATTTTCTGGCTTGCAATATTCAAAAAATCAGCAGACGTATTATCTCTTTTTTCCAAAAGAAGATTTCGAAGTGATTTTTTTTCAGGACTGTCTTCCAATTTCACTATTCAAGGATGCTGCGATGACGGTATTTTTTAATAGCATGGCAACTGTCATGGGTCCTACTCCTCCCGGGACCGGTGTTGCAAAAGATGCTTTTTGGATAATTTGCTCATAATCTGAATCTCCTACCAGTTTTTCCTGAAATCTTGAGATTGCAACATCTATTACGATTGCCCCCTCTCTGATCATCTCAGGCATTAGAGTGAATTTGCCCCTGTCACCTACAGCGGTAATGATGATATCTGCAGTCTGGCACAGATCCGCCAGGTTCCTAGTTTTTGAGTGACACGTTATTACGGTTGCGTTTTTCTCCAACAGTAAATGATAAAGCGGCTTTCCAACCAGGTTGCTTCTGTTAATTAATACCACGGTTTTTCCGTTCAAATCAATTCCATGATAATCAAACATCTCCATAACTCCGGATGGCGTACATGCAACTAGCACCGCTTTTTTCATTGCAAGCAATCCTGTATTATGTGGCGTTAACCCGTCCACATCTTTTAGTGGGGATATTCTTGATGTAGTGATAAACTCGTCTAACTGTTCAGGTAATGGAAGCTGTACTAGAATGCCGTGAACCAAACTATCGTTATTCAAATTTTCAATGATTTCATTGAGCCGTGTCTGCAAAGTGGCAGAATCAAGCTTGTGATCCTTGGTGATAATCCCGACTTCCTCACATGCCTTGTGCTTGTTTTTAACATACGTGGCAGATGCCTGATTATCCCCTACTAGAACCGTAGCAAGACATGGGTTGATTCCCTGGGATTTCATTTCCTCAACTGACTTTTTTATCCTGTCTTTTACTGACTGTGCAATCACGATACCGTCAATTTTAGTGCCAACCATAACCTGTTTCTGATTTGTAGATATTTAATTCTTAGAGTCTTATGATATACTCAGAAAAGAAGTTAAATGATCCCCTTCTAGTCATAGTATGCTTGTAATGGCTGCATGTACCGGACTCGAAGAAAACGCAGAAGATCCGCACAAAAGCCGGATTTTTGAGCCTGCCAAAGTACCGTTTGATACTGCATCTAAAAGATCCCCTGACAGAAGATATGAGATGATTGCGGATCATAAAAGTAGGTGGATTTTTATCAAAACGAATCCGTATCCCCGATATAAGATGCCGCATCCGGATGGACGTTCCCTGATGTGTGCAGATCCTGCAGGAAATACATTTAATGTGGATGTTAAATAAATTGAAACTAGAATTTGATTTATCTGCATCACTTGAAAAAATCAAAAAAGGCGGCTCTTACTTCCACACATTTATCAATAAGGACAGTCTGGCTGCAGGCGTACTGGTTCTTCAACCCGGCAAAGAAGATACGCAGACCCCTCATGATAGTGATGAAATGTATTATATAATTTCAGGTAATGGATTTTTAAAAATTAAAGATAAGGATTACAAGGTTTCAAAAGACAAGTTATTTTTTGTTGCAAAGGACGTGGAACACTTCTTTCACGGAAATACAGAGGAACTCAAAGTTTTGTATTTTTTTGGCGGTCCTGATTTTTAACCGATGATGGCTCTTCTTCCGGAGACTCTGATTTTTTTTCTTGCAAACAAATTGACTGCTTCAGAATATGCACCATGTTCTTCTTTTAGGATTCTTTTTGACAGTGATTCTTCCGTATCGTTTTCCTTTACCTTGACAACTGACTGAATTATTACCGGTCCCGTATCCATTCCTGTATCTACAAAATGTACCGTGCATCCAGAATATTTTACGCCGTATGACAACGCCTGTTTTTGCGATCCTAGTCCGGGAAATGCCGGAAGTAATGCCGGATGGATATTGATGATTCTGTTCTTGTATTTTTTTACAAACTGTGGGCTGATAATCCTCATAAATCCTGCAAGGCATACCAGACCGTTTCTTGGAGTAACCCCGTGTTTTGTCAAGACTGCGATTATTTTTTTATCATACTCTGCCCTGCCACCCGTAAAGTTCTTGCTATCAACAATTTCTGTGGCAACTCCTAATTTTTCTGCAATTCTCAGACCCCTCGCCGCTGGATTGTTTGAAATGACTATTGCTGGGTTGATTGGAATCCTTTTTTTCTTGACTGACTTTAGGATGGATTCCATGTTACTCCCGCGGCCTGAGATTAAAATTCCTAGATTTAGCATTAGTCAACAGTAGATCAAACCAGCAATTTATATCAAATCCGATTATTCTCTTCTTATTGCCCAGACAGGTTAGGATGACAAAAAATGGAATCCTGTGTGAGGTCAGTGACAAACGCGTCTACTTGGATCCAAAAAACATCGATTCTACAGGCGTCAATTTTGTCTCCCATGCACACTCTGATCATCTTCCATCAAAAAACGGGGGAAAGATACTCTCCTCACTTGAAACAAATGAAATTGCCAATCTTCGTGGATTTAAAATGGAAAATCACGTTGAATCCCTTGATGATTTTTCCCTAATTGACAGCGGTCACATACTTGGAGCAAGGGGATTGTTTTTCGATGACATCTTTTATACCGGCGATATCTGCACCAGAACTCGCGGGTTTCTTCAGGGTGCCAAGATACCAAAATGCAAAACCTTGATTACTGAATGCACGTTTGGTCTTCCAGAATTTGCCTTTCCTCGGATTAATGAAATTCAAAAACAGGTCAATGAACTGATTTCCGAACTTTATGGAAAGGGAATTCCTGTAATTTTAATGGGATATCAACTAGGAAAGGCTCAAACCATTACCAATCTTTTTGGTCACTGGGCGCCTCTGTATTTTCACGATTCTGTAAAGGAGATGAATTCGCTTCATCAAAAATTAGGTGTTCCACTCAGCGACGGAATCGGTCATACTGAAGCTGAAAAAAACGGATTGTTAGAAAAAAAACCCTGGATAATGGTCGCACCGCTGATGTCTGCCAAAAATAAATTCGTTCAAGACATGAAATCAAAGTATGATGCAGTAACAATCGGGTTTAGTGGCTGGGCCCAGTCATCTCGATTTCCTTTTGGAAGAAGAACCGACTATTCATTTCCTATTAGTGATCACTGTGATTTTAACGAACTTGTAAACCTGGTGACCCAATCCGGTGCCGAACAGGTTTACACTATACACGGATTCGTTGAAGAGTTTGCACAATATCTGCAAAAAATAGGAATCAACGCACAGCCGTTACTTGAAAGCTCTTTGGATGATTATACCTAGCTTGTAAACTCGTTACATTCACATTCTGCAACTAGACATGTTTCTGAATTTCTAATGTGATCATGTGAGAAATGCCTGCATTTTTCATTCTTACAAATTCTTCTTTGTGACTCTTTTTGTACGACTTTTTGAGCGATTCCATTTGCCTGATCCTTTGAATATCCTTTTTTATCTATGTAATAATGAACGATTCTATTATAGACTAAATCGGGATTGAATTGTTTTTCCAGCATGTTTACTTGGATATAATGCGTCATCATTCTATTAAAATGGTATGCCGAAAATCACCTGTAAATGAAATTGGAAATTAATTAATCCCCAAAACACACTTTATTTTTATGAGAATGTGGTCCTAGCTGGGGGGGGGGGATCTGATGGCAGACATCAAATCAAGTACGAATCGGAATTTTGACCAAGCCTGAAACTGCGATTTTGTTGGCATTGCCGGGAATTGAAGATCCTGCTTCTGCTGCCACCAGTCTGTGTGCCTCTGTCACATGCCAAGACCCCCCCCACTGGCGTGTATGGGGTATTCTTTTTCACTATCATTATCTGCAGGTACGCATTTGACAGCAAAGGTCTTGGACTCTTCATATACTGTCAAAACCATTTTATTTTTTTAAGAGATGGTTGCAGAACTGCTGCTAAAATTCAATCAGAACATCATCTAGAAGGCAAGTTGAATTTGAACTGATTTTGATGTTATGATGATACTTGAGACACACAATCAAAAGAGCAGAATTCATCCTTCATACTGTAAAACTCTCTCCCACAATGTCTGCATTCCCTAATAGCTCTCATAATGATCCATATACCGTTTCTGACATATAAGATCTACCTATTCTCTTAATATAGCTCCATAAAATTTCAAAGCGATCAGGAATTATCTGTTACTTTCATGATTGTTTAAATCAGGTAACAACATGGTTTACTTTATGGCAACTCAGATGACTGCTGCACGGCGCGGTGTTGCTACTGATGAAATGAAACAGGTGGCAAAAGACGAAGACGTCTCCCTTGACTGGCTGATTCCAAAAATTGCACGTGGCTCAATAATAATTCCAAGTAACAACGTCAGACCACAAAAGATTCACAACGTTGGAATTGGCAAAGGTCTTAAAACCAAGGTAAACGTCAACATTGGAACATCCACATTAAATGTAAACCTGGACGAGGAGATTGAAAAAGCCAAGATTGCCGTAAAGTATCATGCTGATACCATGATGGATCTAAGCGATGGCGGAGATGTCAAAAAAATAAGGCAGACCCTCTTGGATGCTGCCCCGATTACCTTTGGAACGGTTCCAATTTATGAGGCATACAATTACGGCGTTGAAGTTCACAAAAATCCCTTGAACTTGACTGAGGATGATTATATCAAGGCATTTGAAAATAACGCAAAAGACGGAGTTGATTACACGACAATCCACTGCGGCATTACCAAAGATATTGCAAAAAGAATCCTCAAAGTTCAAAGATATGGCGGCGTTGTAAGCAAGGGGGGGACAATTACTGCAGCATGGATGTTAAAACATGACAAAGAAAACCCCTACCTGACTCATTATGACTATCTTATTGAGGTTGCCAAAAAATATGATGTAACATTTAGCCTAGGTGACGCACTCAGACCTGGCTCCATTCTGGACTCCCATGATGAATTGCAGGTTCAGGAGATGATCAACATTTCCCAGCTGACTAAACGGGCACACGAACAAGACATTCAAGTTATGGTAGAGGGTCCGGGTCATGTCCCGCTCAACGAGGTTGCAGCAAACGTCATACTGGCAAAATCCCTGATTGGCGAGGTGCCCTACTATGTCCTAGGTCCGCTGGTAACTGATATTGCCTCTGGCCATGATCATATTGCCAGTGCAATAGGTGCCGCCGTTTCAGCAAGCGAGGGTGTTGATCTTTTGTGTTATCTTACACCGTCTGAACACTTGGCCCTGCCAAACGCTGAAGAAGTAAAGGCCGGACTGATCGCTTATAGGATTGCAGCTCATGCAGGTGATCTTGTAAAAATTCGCGACAAGGCCATAAAGTGGGATATGGAGATGACCGAAGCTAGACGCACCCTGAATTGGGAGAAACAGCTGGCACTATCAATTGATCCTGAAGAGGCAGCCAGAATTCACAGCCGCACCGGACAGCATCCTGGAAACAACGTTCCATGTACCATGTGTGGGGGTGCATGTGTCTATATGATGCTGCCACAGCAAAAAAATTATGAAAATAAAAACGAGAATCTACAACAAATTGATTAGTACCTTTTGAAGGTCGGAGACTCGAATCCTAATTTGCCTGCATCTATTAATTTGTCCATCAATCCATCTGAATCCTCCCAACAGCCTGATCTCGATTTTACTGCTTTAAACAAATGGAAGCATCCTCATATGATCCTCATATTGAGGTACCGTCAGGTTCCATCTGGGATCTGAAAGGTATTCCTTGCAATTTCAACTCAAAATTTCAATTTTTGCCCATCTGAGGCGATTTACCATCTAATAATCCGGGCTGATTCCCGAACGTAATCCTTTTCAGAAATCAGACGATGATCCCAATCTGGAATTAAAACTAACAATCCGGGCTGATTCCCGCACGTAATCTTTGTTGATTTTATTATCGCTACCTTTAGAATCAACTTTTCATCATAACCTGCCTGATGAATCATATGATCCTAGCTGACTCACACGCGTGATTTATCAACGACTTTGACCATTTTTGTCAGTTTTTTGTAGGACTCGTTGACGTCTGTATGTTTTGCCAGTCTTTCTTGGCATTCTTTGATGTAAGTGATCACCTCTTCTGTCTTTGATTCCTGAACTGCAGTGAGCAGTCTTCCAATGTCCTTCCATAGCTCCTCTGCCACCCTTCGAATCTCTGGGTTTGCAATGATGGTTTCAATTAGTTCTGGCGACTCTGTTAGTATGCTTTCTGCCAGTATTTTCTGCACCCTGAATGTGGTTCCGGACATTTTTTCTGTCAGCATCATCTTTTCATCCTTTGAAATAATCTTTGCAAAAACAAGATTCATTAAATGAGTCAGTCCTAAAATCACTGCTATCTTTTTATCATGTTCGATTGCATCAATTGTTACAAAATTGGCGCCTTCAAATAATGATTTTGCAACAGACAGTTCTTTTTTGGCGTCCTTGATTGGCACTGATATTATATTCTGACCCTTGATCGTCTTTATTCCCGGTCCGAACATTGGATGAATGCAGATTGGATTAATTTTGGCAGGCATCTTTGAGAGTGATGATACGACCTTGGATTTTTCAGACGAGATTTCAATAAGATATGTACCGCGCTTCATCTCCTTTGCAATTAACCTGATGATCTCCGGCGTCCTTCTTGTCGGAGTGCACAATACAACATACTCTGCTTTTAAAATTGATCCTACCAGTGAGTCTGACACTATGACGTCCTTTCCAGAAACCTTGTTTTCCGTATCAAAACCTGTCACTTCAAAACCTTTTGCTGCAAAATACCCTGTAAACCACTGCCCCATCTGGCCTCCTGCACCGATAACTGTAATTTTCTTCTTCATTGTTTACCCCTCATAATATTACTCAATATATTCATCCCTTCAATTAGTGTTTTTTCATCCTGACACGCAGAAATCCTGATAAAGTTCCTGTAATCTCCAAATCCTTCTCCTGGGGCTACTGCCAGACCCCTCTCAAGCATGCTATTTGCAAATTGGACTCCGTCAAAACCCTCCTGGTTGACTCGTGCAAAAATGTACATTGCCCCGTCTGGAGCCACAAAGTCCAGCCCCATCTCATCTGCTTTTTGTGTCAATACCTCTAGTCGGTGTCGTACTGTATTAGTATTCCCCGAAATATCTGCCTCCAAAGCCCTCATTGCGACATACTGGATCGGTTCGGAGACATTTGTAAGGCACAATGCCTCCAATCTTGCCATTTTTTCAATGATCCCCGGATCTGCTATCGCATACCCTATTCTGAATCCTGTCATGGCATGGGATTTTGAGAATGACTGGATGACTATGCTTTTTTCGTAATTATATCTTAGAACGCTTTTCCAGCCGGACTTTGCGTACTGTGAATAAATCTCATCACTTAGCACATAAAGATCGTTGCTTCTGGCCATCTCCACTATGCCGTCTTGCAGTTTTTGTGGAAGAATCCTCCCTGTTGGATTGTTCGGATAGTTTAACACGATCATTTTTGTATTTGAATTGATTGTATCTTCAATCTGTTGCATTGATGGCTCCCACCTGTTTTCTAAAGTCGTGCTGACGGTTCTGACTTTGATTCCAGAGTGTAACGCACATTCTTTGTATGCCGGCCATGCAGGCTCTATCACAACCATCTCATCACCTGCATTAAGAAGCGTTGTAATTGCCGTAAAAACCGAGAATCTTGCACCGGGGCTGACTATTATGCCGTCCTCTGATACATTGACATCGAATTTACCTGAGATGTATTTTGCAAGTGCCTCCCTGAATGCCGGCATCCCCCTTGCCTGGCCGTATTTCATGAATCCCTTCTCAAAGACTTCTTCCAATGCGTTTTTTACAACGGCCGGCGGTGGAAAATCCGGCTCGCCTACCTCCATGTGAATGATCTTCTTTCCTTGCTGTTCAAGTGACTTTGCTTTTAGAAAAATTGAGAGATGCGTCTGCTTGCCTGCTGTTTGAATTTTTATAGATTCGTTTAAGAGAAAATTCAGATATTTCGTTGCGATTGTTTCATCGAGTCCTATCTCCCTGCACAGCAAGATGACTTTTTCGCGCAGATTCTCCTCACGTGTTACATCCGTTACCCCCATTCCGATATTTTTTTTGACCTCGCCTATCTCTTTTGCAATCTCGGTTCTGGTTTTTAGGAGCCTTATCATCTCTAAGGTGACTTTGTCCATCCTGTTGCGAAGATCATTGATGTCTGACATTACTACAAAACAGGCTTGATGGCCCCTGCAAGAAGTGCATGATCTGCGAGAGTCAGGGCCACGAGTGAGTCCACCACGGGAGGCGCCCTAGGCACAACGCATGGGTCATGCCTGCCTTTGACTTGAATGGTTGTTTCTTTTTTAGTCTTAATATCCACTGTACTTTGTTTCTGGGCAATCGATGATGCCGGCTTGAATGCGATTCTGATGGTAATTGGCATTCCATTTGAGATGCCCCCCAAAATTCCTCCAGAGTTGTTTGTTCTTGTAACTATCTTTCCCTTTTTGATCGTATACAGGTCGTTATTTTCAGAACCGTACAGTTCTGAGCCTCTGAATCCAGAACCAAACTCCACGCCTTTTACAGACGGAATTGAAAAGATTGCCTTGCTCAGATCTGACTCTAGTGAACCAAATACCGGCTCGCCTAATCCTACCGGAACTTTTGTTGTGACTGATTCGATTATTCCTCCAAGAGAATCCCCCATCTTTCTTGCATTTAGGATGCCTGTCCTCATCATCTCTGCGGTCTTGTTTTCAGGACATCTTACCTCGTTTTTATAAATTGAACCTATCATTTTATCATTAAATTTTTTTTCCATTCTTATTGCTCCAATCTGTGACGTGTATGAGTTTGTTTCAACTCCCAATACCGTCTTGAGTAATTTTCTTGCAATAGCTCCTCCCATGACATGCGTTGCAGTTAACCTGCCTGAGAATCTTCCGCCTCCACGGTAATCATTGTAATGATTGTATTTGATCATGGCAGTATAATCCGAGTGTCCAGGTCTCAGCTTTGTCTTCAGATTGTCATAATCCTTTGATTTTTGATTGCTGTTCCAGATTATCATTGTAATTGGCGCACCAGTCGTCTGTCCCCTAAAAACCCCCGATACAATCTCTACCACGTCGCCTTCTTTTCTCTGAGTTGAGATGAGATTCTGTCCTGGTCTTCGTTGGTCTAGCATCTTTTGAATGTCTTTTTCATCAATATCTAGTCCTGCAGGACATCCATCTAAAACTGCGCCGATGGCTCTTCCATGACTTTCACCAAAACTTGTCAAGACAAGACGCTGACCAATCGAACTTCCAGGCAACACAATATCCAAGCTAAACGATGCTTATAATTCCTCATTCTATTTTTGAAAGGTACTCGTCCTGTTTTATACAGATATCACGAACAGATAAAAATTATAAAATTTTCATAAATTATATGAAATAATTACAATATATTCTTAAATATTATGATGATGTATATGTAATGTGGTAAAACCTACAAGTTTTAACACATAATCTGTGCGGTCCTGTGAAAGGTTCATGTTATCTGTGCAAAAGGGTGTGGAGAATGCTTTTCACCCTTACAGGGTCGTTAACCTCCCCCAACTAGATCTTTTAAGATGACTAGCTGATTTGAATTTTAGCTCCGAGTCTGTTCATCTCCTTGATAAAATTCGGATACGAGACTTTGACTGATTCGGGGTCAGTTACGGTGCAGTCCCCCACATACATGCCGGCTATGCAAAATGCCATGAACAGTCTGTGATCATTTTTAGAGTCTAGTTCTGCCCCCTTTAGATTCCCGGATGGTTCCAAAACCAACCCGTCGTCTCTCTCCCTGACTTTGATCCCCAGTTTTACAATCTCTCGGGCCGTGATTGCAATCCTGTCTGTCTCTTTTAGTCTTGCATGTCCTACGTTGACTATTTCGATGGGCTCTGATGTATTTAGTGCCAGAATTGCAAGAGGCGGAAGCAGGTCCGGTGAATTGTTCAAATCAAATCTGCCGCCTTTTAATTTCTCAGGCGGTCTGACTCTGATCTCTTCCTTGCCGACACTGACGCTTACTCCCATCTGCTCTAAAATATCGATAAAAACCTCGTCACCCTGTGGCAGGTTTCCGATGTCCCCCTTGATGATGACGTCTTGGCCGTTGAGTACCGCGGCTGAAAACAAAAGTGCCAGACTTGAAAAATCAATCGGAACCGTAAATGCGGCGTTTTTGTAGAGTTGTGGTTGTACGTCGTACTTTTTGTATGGGATTAACGTCTGCACGGAGACTCCAAACTCCCTCATTGTTGCAATCGTTGCATCAAGATACGGTTTTGACACTAGATTTTTCTGTATGGTTATGTTGATTCCCTTTTCTGTTAGCGGTGCACAAATTAGCAATGCAGAAACAAACTGACTGGAAGAATCACCTGGAATCGTTACGTTGCCTCCTGAAATTCTTCCCTTGATCTTAATTGGCGGATTCCCGTCTGAGGAACTGCACTGTGCGCCCATGCTTGATAATGCATCCAGGAGTGGCTGCATCGGTCTTGTTTGCAGGCTTTTATCACCAGTCAGGGAGATCTCCTCAGAGAACAGGGCTGCAATTCCTGATGCGATTCTGATCGTCGTTCCAGAGTTCTCTGTGTTAATTTCAGGCACGTTTGTGCCTATTTTTATGGGCTCTTTGATGAGTATTGACGAATCTTCGATATTTATCCTGGCGCCAAACTTCCTGCAAGCCTCAATTGTTGCCATGGTATCAGCTGAGAACAAGACATTCTCGACCCGGCTGCCGTTTCCTGCAAGCGATGCGAGAAAGATCGCCCTGTGCGTATAACTCTTGTTTGGAGGGCAGACTATCTGTCCGGAAATTTTTGATTTTTCAACATTACAGTTCATGAACTTCTGCCTTTTTGTTACTCACTTTGGAAACAATAATGTTTCCCTCCAGCTGTGAGAAGATTTTTCTGATGTCTGGTTCGTTCTCTTTTTTAGTTATTGCCGCAACTGCCGGTCCGTTTCCGGAGACTGATGCTCCAAGTGCGCCTTTGTCAATCAGGCTTGTAATTATACTGGGATCCGAATTTAGAATGGATGCAGTGGCCAACCCGTTGATGTTCATTGCCTCCCAATAGATTGCATGTCTTGCCATCTCCCATGCGTTTTCAAATATGGATGAAAGAATTTTGAGTTTCTTTGGATTGCCTCTTTTTCTGTTCTTGGGGATAAATATTACCGCAATTAAATTAGCCGGACCCTTTTCAAAGTGGACTCTCTCCCTTTTTGCGTTATCTGTCACATTAAATCCCCCGTAATAACATGAACATGCATCATCATACGCCCCCGTAATGCTCACCCTTGATTCAATTGATGCGTCAACTCCGGCAACTAAAATCTGCTGATCAGTGAGTCTTGGTTTGAATATCTTTGCACATGCCAGTGCCACTGCCGATGAAATCGCACTCGAACTTTTGAGTCCGAACCCGGTTGGAATCTCCGAGTCAAGCGTAACTGCTATCCTGTTTTGCTCCAAGTCTTTTTTTGAAACAATCTTTTCTACGGTCTTGTTGATTAGGCGCGGACTGTAGCTTTTGTTTCCGGACTCAAGTACGATTCCATTTCCTACAGCCGTCTCAACTACTGCCTCCACTTTTAACGAGATTCCAAGCGTGGCGCCTTTTTGATTTGCGATCGCATTTACAATGGAAACGGCACCATGCACTGTGGCCTTGGCACCTGCCATCAAAACCCCCCCAGCAATGCTTTTTTCATTACGTTGTATGGTGCTTTCATGTCATGCCAGATCTCAAATGCCCTGGCTGCCTGGCCTAAAAGCATCTCATAACCGAAAACAATCGTCGCCCCGCGGTCTTTTGCCTGTTTGATAAAATCAGTATTCATCGGTCTGTATACTATATCATATATGATGGTCTTGCCATCGATTCCCTCCAGGGAGATCGGGCTTGGTTCATTCTTTAGTCCTACTGATGTTGCGTTGATAATAACGTCATAATCACCTGTCTGACACCTGACATCCTCGATCTTCATGGTGCTGCAGTCCAATCCGATCTTTTTTGCAAATTCTGCAAGATTGTCTGCGTTTTTTAGCGTCCTGTTTGCAATAGTGACGCTTTTTGCCTTTTCTTTTGCCAGCCCTGCGGCTATCGCCCTTGCAGCTCCCCCCGCGCCAAGCAGGAGAACCCTGGAATCCCTGATGATCAGCTCCCTCTTCTTAATTGGTTCTAAAAAGCCGTCCATGTCCGTATTGTATCCCTTTAGGACTCCCTTGATATTCACAACGGTGTTGACTGCACCGATCAGACTGCATGATTCGTCAGTCTTGTCAAGATATTTCATCATTTCAATTTTGTGGGGTACTGTTATGTTGAATCCGTCAATATTGATCTTTTTTAATCCTTCAATCCCATCCTTTAGTTCCCCCCTTGGAATTTTATATCCAATGTATGAACAGTCCAGGCCCAGCTCCCTGAATGCCGAACTATGGATGTGGGGAGACAGTGAATGATCAATCGGATCTCCTATTACTGCAAATGTCTTTCCCATCATTCTTTCTGAGTTATATGATTGATTTAAACTCTCGACTGTTTATCTTCTCAGATTTGTGATCTTTTTTACCTGATCAACACTGAATTGGCCTGGTGCAACTGCCTTTCCCAGCGAGACATAGGTGTATGGGCTGCCAAGATACAGACACAGAATTCTTGAAATTCTGCCCTGTTCTCCCATTGCAAACGATATCAGATTCTTCGACCCTTTTCTGCTGTACAGCTGCAGCATTCGGTTTGAATCATCTGCCGTTTTTGCGGTACTGACGATCTTTACATTTGATGAGAATCTGCCCATCTGACTCACTTTTTTTCTGAGTTCCGCAGAGTCTGGCGTTTTTTTAAAGTCATGCCATGATACCAGCAGCTTGGTATTTGTTGATTTTAGGTATCTTCTTAATGCCGCGTCCTTTTTTAGCGTGTTAAATTCCACGTCCAGCAGGAACGGGTTGTACTCTGCAATCAGTTTTAGAATTGCAATTCGTTCCTTTTCGGTTCCTTGAAATTTACCTCCTTCTGTTTTTGGTCTTAGCGTGCATACAATCCTGCTTAGATCCTTTTTTATCAGTTCCAACGCCTCTGGAACGTGCTCTGTCTTGCAAAAATCAAATCTGACTTCGGCGTATTCTGACTTTTTTAACGCGATCTTGAGTGTTCTTTTTATTCCTGCCGGCGTCTTTTCTGCAATGGATACGCAAGTTTTGTATTTCATTTTTCCAGTATGTATTCGTCTGAGACTTCCATTCCGAAATGTCTTCCGGCGGCAGGCTTTGCGTGGACCATTACAGTGTCCCCCTTTTTCAGGTGGGTGACTGATACTAGCTTCCCGTTTGGTCTTACAAAACGAATCGTCTCTGCATCCTGTGCGATTATCCCCCCAGTCTCCCCTCCTGCAGATGCCTTGATCATCAGCATTGGTCTTCTTTCTATCTTTGATCTTCCGACAGTTGCCCTTCTTGCCATTCCCTTGGAACTGAGAATCAGTATTTCAGATCCCGTCTCGATCTCCGAGAGATAACTGGTAGTGCCATCCGGTGAGAGTGTATAACAATGAACGGCGCCTGCGTTTACCCTAAACGGTCTTGGGGATGTAAATGATGATCCCACTGATTCATTATGGACTAGAAACAGAAAGTTTGATCTGCTTCCAATCAGCATTCCCTCCCCCATGTGAAGCATCGAGGCCGTATCAACGCAGACGCGCTCGCCATCGCCTACCTCCTTTATGTCGATGATTTTTGCTGGTTTCATCTCAAAATTTTTGGTGCCCAGGTACACCATTGCCTCCCTTACCTCGCTGATTGATGATGTGCCAAATATCACCCCGTCTACCCCGACTTCTAGAATCGAAAACATTTTTCTTACCTCCTCTGGGGTTTTTGCAATTGCGAAAATTTTGGTGTGGATTTTGTGAAGTTTGGCAATAATGTTCTCCAAGGGGATGATCTTCCAGTCTTTTACCTCCACTATGACAAAGTCCAGTCCCTTTTTGGCTGCAGAAAGAACATCTTCAATATCCGAGTTTGACAATACCTGGAACCTCCTTCCGATTTTTCTTTTCTTGGGTCTTGATGCGCCCTCCTTTTCAAGTACGATATATTCTGCGGCACTAGAAGGAAAGACCGTCTCTAGTTTTGTTTTTTTTCTGCCTATTTTTTTAGGATCAAGGTATACCATTTTGATTCCCTCTTTTTCTAGCTGGGGGAGAAATCCTGCCAGCTGTGTCTGGGACACCTTGGGTGTGATTATCAGCTCTCTTGTCCTACTATTCAATTTTCTTCAATGCTTCCCCTGCAGTTTTGTTTCTGAAAATTATTTCAGCTAATGCCTCCACCATTTTTTCAGGATTTTTGTGTGCAAAGATGTTTCTGCCATATGTGACACCTTTGGCTCCCGCAGTCATGGCATCTTGTGTCATCTGAAGAATGTCCAGATCTGTTTTTGCCTTGGGTCCTCCGGCAATGACGATTGGAACCGGCGTGCTCTTTACAATTTTTGCAAAGGAATCCACGTCACCCGTGTACAGTGTTTTAACAATGTCAGCACCGCACTCTGCCCCGATTCTTGCGACATGTCCGACAATCTCCGGATCATGGGGATCCTTTATGTTCTCGCCTCTTGGATACATCATTGCCAGAAGGGGCATTCCCCATTTGTGGCACTGGTCTGCAGTCATTCCGAGCTGTTCGAGCATCTCTGGTTCTTCCTTGCCTCCGATATTGATGTGCAGTGAGACACCGTCTGCCCCCATTGCAGCGGCCTCCTTTACCGTCCCAGTTAGCATCTTGCGATTAGGTGATAATGATAATGATGTACTGCTTGAAAAATGAACCAAAATACCGGCTCTGGTTGGCCTGGATAATGCCTTGAGAATCCCCTTGTTGATAATTACGCTGGTAAGGCCGCGTCCTTCGCATCTGTAAATTACGTCTGCGGGATTTTCAAGACCTTTAATGGGCCCGTTTGAGATGCCGTGATCCATTGGAATGCAAAGCATTTTTCCTTTTTTAAGAATTCGATTGAGTCTGATCTGATTTCCTGATACCATGCGTTGATCTCTGTTTTGTGCCCTACTTAAAAATAACGTGTTTGAGGCGCATCTTATACTTTGATATGATATGATATGATATGATATGATATGTTAAGATCTGTTACTATTGGAGGAATGGAATGTTTGGTACATATGATGTGTCTGCTGAGCTGGCAGAAGATGGGCTGGGAATCAAGGATCAGATATCCGAACTAGCGTGAGGGGGTATTCTCTTACATCAACGAAATTAACACACGGGAAGTTTTTCAAATCATAATCCTAAGAATGTATTCTATGTCTGCTCATACATTTGTGATATGTTAGTCCGGATCGATTACGTATAAACACTATTGTATCATTTTGGCATGTTGGGATTTGATTACAAAAAATCAAATTCCTGATTGTTATTTTCTTTTTAATTTTTTCTTGAATATTCTCAAACTTGCATCCTTTTCACTTTTAGTGAATGACCTGATTCCAAATAGATTCTGTATCCCCACGGACTCAATTCTTGCCAAACGTTTCTCAAGAGTGGGTTTGGAAATTCCAATTTTTGCCGCCAACTTTTCTTGATTAATTCCTTTTGGTCTTGGTGATGAATAATACCCTTCAATTAATAATGTCTTTGCAATTTTTTTATCTGTTTCATCAAATTTTGATTCTACATCGTCTACTAGTGGGGCAACCTCCATATCTGATGATATTATGCGGGGCTTGCATTTTAATTGCAGGTCAAATTTTTTGAATATCTGTGTTATCTCATCAACATTGATTGACCATGGTGATTGAACATACACATTAACAAGATCATCTGGATTGCTTTTTATCCATAATTTAGAATAAGTTTTTTCTTGAATTACTTTAACTGCCTTATCTAATGGAAACACTTTAAATTTGACAGCTGCAATTACTCCCTCTGGATTTTTCGCAATAACGTCAACTCTACAGTGTTTTATTGCTTTTACATACTCTGTTACCTCTCTAACGTTCTTTACATTTCCAAAAAAGGATCTGGCAGAAACATTCCCGCTTTTTAAATACAAAAAACCTTGTAGTGACACAGGCTTTGCCAACTTTTTGCTTGTATCTATGATCCAATGATCGGAGCCTTCAAGTGTAAATAATGCTGTTTTAGCCCGTATTAACATACTTTACTATAGTAAAATCAAATATTATACTTTACTATAGTAACAATCAAAGTTCGTGAGTTATTTTCAAGACATTCCATTGATTATTCGTATTTATCTTAGTAAAATCATCTAATCTTATTTTTGAATAATCTTTAGTTCGTGAACTTTGTCTTTTAACTATGTCACAAGACATCTGATTCCAATAATCAGAAGATATAATAGCATACTGTCATAATATGTAATGAATTCACTATTGTGTGACTTTAGGGAAACAGTTCTCTGCAACTGTGCAGTCCTGCTTCCTGTTTTTACTCTGATTTTTGGGAATTCTCTAATCCCAATGATGACGATTTCCATCCGGCTGACACATGTCTGGTTTTAATTTCTCATAATGTTGTTTTAGATAAATCCCTCATAATTTCCTGTCTCTGAATCAATCTAAAGATAAAGCGGCATAATACATCATCAAAAATAACGTGCTGACATCCTCTCCAGTCAAAATTGAGCACGAATCACTGATCTATCTGGATTCTTTTTTGTCCGTTTTTTCTATCAAAGATTAAATAGAAATTAAAAAGGATAAGAACAGTTGAGCCAAGTCACAAAACAGCTGCAAAAAAGCAACATCCGGGATATCTTAGAAAACTCCCTTAACAGTCAAAGACCAAGCTCTGGGGATATCCTGAGATTGCTTGAATCTGATGACGTCCATCTGATGGGTCTTGCAGCGGGTCATCTGACTAGAAGACAGTTTGGCAAAAAGGCGTCTTTTGTAAACAATATCATCCTAAACTATACCAACGTCTGCATTACTGACTGTAAATTCTGCGCATTTTATAGGGCACCTGGCGCTGATGATTCGTACACCCTGACTCTTGATCAAATTGAGACCAGGGTCAAAACATCCTATGACATGTTTAAGATCCGCCAGGTTCTGATCCAGGGCGGTCACAACCCCAATTTGAAAATCGAGTACTATGAGGATGCCTTTAAAATGATCCGAGAAAAGTTTCCAACAGTCGGCGTTCACGGATTATCCACATCTGAGATTGACATGATTGCAAAAGTTGAAAAATCATCAACTCGGGAAATTTTATCCAGATTAAAGGATGCCGGACTGCAGTCAATTCCCGGAGCGGGAGCTGAAATCCTGACTGACTCTGTCAAGGGCATCATCAGTCCAAAAAAGATCTCCAGTGATGACTGGATTAGAATCATGGATGAGGCACACTCCCTTGGCATTCCGGGGTCTGCAACCATGATGTATGGCCATGTTGAAAGCAAAAACGACATTGTTGAGCATTTTTCTAAAATTACAAGACTGCAGGAAAAGACAAAGGGATTCATGGCATTTATTCCGTGGAATTTTGAGCCAAACAACACACTGATGCATGAAGAGGGCATCGTCAAATACGGTACCGGTGGAATTCAACTATTGAAGATGATTGCAATATCCAGACTGGTCCTTGACGGACTGATTCCACACATCCAATCCTCGTGGCTGACTAACGGTGTTGGCATGGCACAGCTTGCCTTGCAATACGGCGCCGATGACTTTGGTGGCACGCTGATCGGAGAGGAGGTAGTCTCATGTACCGGTGCGCGTTCCACAGAACTTACAGACAAGATGATCATTGATGCCATTCATCAGATTGGCTATCAGGTAGAAGAGCGGGATAACTTTTATAATTCTGTCTCTGTACTATAATCCGTAACTGGACCATCTGGAATCTACTTGTTCTCTTGTTATCTCATCAACTTTGACCTGCTGCTGTATCTCTCGCTCATATCCCTCCTCCCTGGTTTTTTGAGTCGCATCAATTCCTAACTTGGAACCCAGGTTTACCAGCGGCGATGCGGGATCCAGCGTATCAGTCGGCGTGTTGTTGATGATCACCGTATCCCTTGCCGGATCCGCCCTCGTAGTGACTGCCCAGATTACATCGTTGATATCATGAACGTTAATGTCCTCATCGACTACTACGAACATCTTTGTCAGTGAGAGCTGCCCCATCCCCCACAGCCCCATCATCACTTTTTTTGCCTGTCCGGGATATCTCTTTTTGATTGATATGATGGCACATCCCTGAAACCAGCCTGCTGCCGGCATTCCAAAGTCTGCCACCTCAGGATGGAACATCCGAATAAGAGGCAAAAATGATCGCTCAATTACCTTGCCGATATACGCATCCTCCAGAACCGGCTTTCCTACTACTGTTGTAACATAAATCGGATTCTTCCGCCTCATGATTCCTGTCAGTGTGAATGTTGGGTATGGCTCGACTGGGGTATAGTAACCGGTATGATCCCCAAACGGTCCCTCGTCTCTGATGTCTGCCGGATCCACATATCCTTCCAGAACAATCTCTGCGTTTGCCGGAACATCCAGATCAATTGTTTTGCATCTTACCGTCTTGATTCCCTCCTTTCTTGTAATCCCTGCAAACAGGTACTTGTCTAGTCCCTCTGGCACCGGGGCAATCGATGAGAATATTGTCGCAGGATCCCCCCCGATAATCACCGCAGCCGGAATCTTCTCGCCCTTATCCCTTGAGATCTCCCCGTGATTGGCCCCCCTCTTGTGTTTCTGCCAGTGCATCAATGCGTGCGTCTTGTCAATTATCTGCATCCTGTACACTCCGAGATTTCTTATATTCGTCTCCGGATGCTTTGTTGCAACTAGCCCCAGAGTGATGAATCGCCCCGCATCATCTGGCCATGATTTTAAGATTGGCAGGTCATCAAAGGACGCATCACTTGATGTTATCTCCGTTACAGGACCGCCTGCCTCTGATTTGGGAAACGACGCTGTCATTTTTGAGAGTTCTGGAAGCTTTTTTATCTTATTTAGTAATCCTGATGGGACATCCATCCTTGTCATATCCACAATGCGCTGGCCGATCTCAGTAAAGTCCGTCATCTCCAGCCCTATCTCCAATCTTTTCATTGAACCAAACGCATTTCCTAGAACCGGCATGTCACATCCTTTTACATCCTCAAAAAGAACTGCAGAACCGTTGGAGTACATCTCCCTTCTGAGAATCTCCGCAATCTCCAAATTGGGGTCAACCTCTGTTTTGACCCGCTTTAGCTCTTCATTACCCTCAAGCGCTGCAATGAATTCATGAATATCCTTTATTGGCACAATGACTCTGAATCTGATTCAAGTATAAGCTTAACTGGATTTACACAAAAAGCAGCGGTTTTTAAAATTCTTTTAACAAATGTATTTAATTCCGATATGTGGAAAAACAGTAATGGCCGATGACAAATGTGTGGTCTGTAAGGGGGATGGAACCATAGAACTGCTCGGTTCCCAATGCCCGTTTTGCAATGGAACAGGCGAGCCAAACCAGCCTGCCAAATCATATCTTGATTCCCACATATGTCAATGCATATTTCTTGACAGAAAGAGATGCCCGTTATGCGGCAAGCGATGTCATCATGATACCCCGAACAAACCAAAAATCCTGCTGAGTCCCGAATAGTTACATTGGTGGTAATTCGGTTTTTCTGTCGTGACCGCCGGATCCGAACTTGCAGTAAAAACACAATTCCGATTCCATGTATTTTAACTGCTCGACTTGAATTGCCCCCAATTTCAGGGCAATCTTTGTTAGAATTTTATATTTTAACGGCATTGCAGGTATTACCTCTTCCATGTATACCCTGTAGTGATCCGGACAAAACTTTAGCGTGACCTTGCTTGGCTCTTTTCCCTTTTCGTTTACCTGTTTTGTAAAGTTGATCTGCTCCCTGATGTACTCGTGTTTTGGACACGGACAATCCTTGCCTCCGGGATGTTTGTATGCCGGGGTGTTCTTCCAGTCAAATTCCGGATATTCTTTCTCAAAGTCATCCATTACAACTGTCATGTTGTATATGCATATAAAACTTGATCATGTTTTGTTCATGGCAGTCAACCCAAATATACATAAACCCCGGAATCCCCATCCAGTCAATGGCAGCAGCCAAAAAGCAAACCAAGGAAGATCTTCAAAAAAAGATTGCACAATTAGAAGCCAAGATAGACCATCTTGTAACTCGGCTAGAATCAAAGCCTGCTGAGGTAAAACCACAAGAGGCGCCAAAGCCTGCAGCTGAGACAAAGCCGCAAGAGGCACCAAAGCCTGCTGAGACAAAACCGGCACCACCGGTGACTATTCAGGAGGCATTGGAGAACGCGTATAGGACCGCACCAATGAGCTCATTTCATGATTACAGGGCAAAGGTTACAGGCTATTCTCCTGCACCCAACAGATACTTTGTAAGACTGACTGCTCCCGTAGGAAAGGTTCCAACATCAAACTGGAACGAACAAAAGGCAAAGGTTACAGGTTATACACAGCCATCAAACCAGTACTTTGCAACAAGAGCAAGACTTGCATATCATCCGCCTGATAAAACATTTGGAGGATTTAGCGGCACGAATATGAGCGTTGATGGGGTTATTATACAAGAGCTTGCTCCAGAACCGGCAAAATCTGCAAAGGGCACACTACCAAAAGGCTTCTAATCTTAGAACATCCTTATTTTCTATTTTTAACAATAATATTCCTCCTGATTTCATTCATGTTGTGCATGCCTCCAAAAATCAAATGTCCTAACTGCCAGCAAAATGAATGGCTTGAAAATTCACAACTGAACTACCTTCCCAAAGTAAACCAGATGGAGGATGGAAAGTATACTGTAGATATTGACAACGGAATCCATGTTAGATTGTGGCGGTGCAACAACTGCATGTATGTGATGCAGTTTTGGGAACCAGACTAACTGACTTTAAAACCCGTATCTGGTATGTGAAAACTGAAAATCATTACACATCACACACGCATAAAATGACATTTAATGCTGGTTCTGTAATCTTCGAGTGGTAGATATGATCCCCTCCTATGAGCCAGTCACAGACACCAAATCACGATCTTCTCCAGATTGATTTTTGTACCTACTGAAATGAGTGTCATAGAAAATTTAAAGCGAGGCTCTATTTTATCAACGGACACAACATGAAGAAACCATCCAAATCTACTGCAAAAAAAAACTCACAAAAAAACAAATTGAAAAGAACAAAGTGCCTTACTGCTTATTAACAACCTTGACAAATGATAGGACATGCAAAAAATACACGCGATACCAGTAATTCCGGGAATCGGCTTTCAGTGCTTTGCGTTTTTCACACCATCACTAATCGGTACAACATGCCGTGCATTAGGATTGAACACCCGGGATTTTTGTAATACACGTCTTATGAATTCTCTTACCATCTTTGGCAATAATTTTCTTGGTACTGACTTTGCACATCACACTCTGAAATCAAATGCAACGACGGTGTTTATTACTGATGAACATGGACGTATTTGAAATTGGTAATTGACCTCCGGCCTGATAATGACTCCCAACCTGATTGACATGAATCCGATAAAACTAAAATCACTGCTGGCAGTTTCAGCTGCGGCATTTATCATATATCCAATATACATATACCTTACAGCTGGTTTTCTGCACTATGATGGCCAATGGTGGTTTGAGCGCATAAACCTCGATGACCCGTCCTCAAATATTCTGCAATTATTTTTTACAATAATACATCCTACCATATTTTTACACATCATCCCCGGCATTGTTGGAATTTATGGCGGTTATCATTTTTTCAAGCTTAGAGGCCAGATACTTGATGGCACCATCAAAGCAGTATCCAAGAGGATCAAGATGGGCATTCTTTTTGTCTGGACTCCCTGGACTGTCTTGGGTCTGTTTCTTCTACATCCCCTAGTCATGGGGGTTGTAAATAATCATGATCTACCACTTTTGTTTATTCAAAATTTTATATTTTTTCCACTGGCCAGCCTGTTTACATTAAATCTGTCCGGCATGTTATCGTTGTATGTATATCATTTGAGGAAACAGTATGTACAAAATCATAATCCAGAACAGCTCTAATGTAATTAACCGGAATAAATTCCAGTTTGACTGGAATCAACTGACATGCATTCAAATCTGCAGCCAAAGATGACAGGAGAGCCACACCCACTCTCTTCACCCACTTTTAAAGACATGCGCGAGGGATCATGTCTTGAGGCCTAGGAATCAACTGGCTTGCTTATGCCTGACAAAATCGTTATAATTCATAATAAAGCAGGATCATGCCTTAAAATCACTGTAAATCCGTCATATGCGATCAAATCAAAGTGTTACAGGGCAGATCCAAACAAAATGTAAATAAACCGCGTAATAGTTACACAAAGAAATGGCAACAAAACGTAAGGCAAGTACGAAAAAGGGTCTAGAATCAAAAATCGCAGAGTTGGAAGCAAAATTATCAAAATTATCTTCACAACTTGAATCTAAACCTGCACCAAAGCCTGCTGAGACAAAACCGACACCACCTCCAAAACCACAAGAGGCACCAAAGCCGGCAGCTGAGACAAAACCGGCACCACCTCCAAAACCACAAGAGGCACCAAAGCCTGCTGAGACAAAACCGGCACCACCGGTGACTATTCAGGAGGCATTGGAGAACGCGTATAGAACCGCACCGATGAGCTCATTTCATGATTACAGGGCAAAGGTTACAGGTTATTCTCCTGCACCCAACAGATACTTTGTAAGACTGACTGCTCCCGTAGGAAAGGTTCCAACATCAAACTGGAACGACCAAAAGGCAAAGGTTACAGGTTATACACAGCCATCAAACCAGTACTTTGCAACAAGAGCAAGGCTTGCATATCATCCGCCTGATAAAACATTTGGAGGATTTAGCGGCACGAATATGAGCGTTGAGGGAGTCCAGATAAAAGCTGAAACACAACATACACCACCGCCTCCACAGGAACTACCAAAAGCAGCAAAAGGCAAACTTCCAAAGGTAACACAAGCGGCACAACACAGCGAGGGAAAATCAAAACAGCAGCTTTTAGAGGAATATGAAGACGGCTACTTGCAAAGAATAGAACAACAAAAGATAGCAGATCAAAAAGCCTATGAAGAAGCAGTTGCAGCAGAAACTAAACCTTCTAGTACGAGCGGTACCCTACCAAAAGGTTTTGAATCAAAATCAGAACAGGCAGCAGCAGAATCTACAAAAACTTCCAAGGGCACACTACCAAAAGGTTTCTAATCTGCAACATTTTTATTTTTACTTTGAATTTAGAAAATCCTCTAGAACCTGCTTTGAATGACCTGCAGGTTTTACTTTTGGATAAATCTTGAAGATTTTTCCACTCTTATCCACAAGAAACGTACTTCTCATCACTCCCATGTATTCACGTCCCATGAACTTTTTCTTGCCCCAGACCCCGAACAACTTTGATATTTTTTTATCCACATCTGCCAAAAGCGTATATTTTATTCCCGTTTTATCACAGAATTTCCTGTGGGATCCGACATCATCTGGACTAATTCCTATGATCTCGATGCCCTCCTTTTGAAACGACTTGTAGTCCCTTGAGAATTCATCTGCCTCCATCGTACATCCGGGAGTGAAATCCTTTGGATAAAAATAGATGGCATGTCTTTTGTTCTTAAAATCAGTGGATCTGACTTTGTTGCCACCGGCATCATCTGCTTCAAACTTTGGAACTTTGTCCCCTTCTGAAATCATTATTATCATCAGATGTAATCATCCATAATTAATTACTTTTTGATCCTGCCATCCAAATCCGGTTCGAATCTTTTATATGGAAACCGTAGCGGCTTTAGCTTGATGGCTAATCCAAGGGCGTATCTTGCCGAGGCAATCTCTACGTATGGTCTGGTCTTCTTTGGTCCACTTTCAGTCATCCTGGCTATCGCGTCATTTGGCGAGCAATTGACGACAATATCCGTGCTGTTTATCTCCCTTGCACACGGTGGCGCAATCGCGCTGATGATCTATGCGTTTGGCCACGTGTCTGGTGCCCACATCAATCCCGCAGTCACCATTCCAATGATGATTACAAGAAAGATTGGAATTACAGACGGAATCGGATATATAATTTCACAATTAATCGGCGCAGTTGCAGCGGCAGCCACCCTCAAGGCAATCCTGCCGGAACTTGGCGCAAAGGTAAACTTTGGAACCCAGGGCGGTCCTAGTGAATTGATAAACAACAGTATTGGCTCCGGCTTTGCAATCGAGGCAGTCCTGACATTCTTTCTGGTTACTGTAATCTTTATGAGCGCCGTCCACAAAAAAGCCTCTCCTGGATGGCACGGATTTACGATCGGCGGAATGGTCTTTCTTATCCATCTGATTGCCGTTCCATTGACTGGGGCATCAGTAAATCCTGCAAGAACGTTTGGTCCCGCACTGATTTCCGGGTTTTGGGAGTTTCATTGGCTGTATTGGGCGGCCCCGATTCTGGGCGGAATAATCGCCGGTCTGATTATGAACTATGTCTTTGTAAAGCCGGCAGAAAAAGAGGCATGATCCCAACATTTTTAAAAATTTGAAACTATCTGCTTTTATGGGATTTGATGAGATATCTGACATGTTTTCTGCAGAGTCTGAAAAACTGAAAATCCTGCTTGATTCTGCAGAAAATCCTGAACTGCCCATACATGAGATTGTCAAGACGTATTATCAGGTTATCAATGTCTCATCTATGATCGTGATGCTAAAACAGCAGCTTGATGCAGATGAACACGGATCACTGCTTGATCAAATCGCAGAGACTGAGAAAATGATCTCTGAGAAATTCAACTCGGACATACATCCCCGAATCATGCAGTCCCTGGCAGACTCTGTCCGCGACTCTGCAAATAGCCTGCAATCCGGGGATTCCAGTAAAAAATCAATAGAGAACATTGAAAATGAATCTAAACTTTATGAGGTATTGCGCAAAAAGATGAGCACCAAAGAATTTGTCGAGCAGTATGATCAGGGACTCTGATGATTGAAGTACTTGCTAAAAACCTGGTTGACTTGAAGAGGGAATTTGTAAAAACATATGACGGCAAGAGTCAGATTCAGGAAGTAATACCGATTTCAAAGTCGGATGTATTTCCAATCGAACAAAAGGATTTGGACTTGTTGCACCAGTTTGCGACGAGGAATCCGATCTATTACAATTCCTACGAGAAGACCATCCGGGGCGTATCCTGCATCGTATATGAGGGCGACATCAACAGGTACTGGCTAAACAGCATTCAGCATGGGTCAAGCCGTGCACCGTTTTCCCCAACATGGATAATGTCTGCGTATATTGGTGTCTTGTTTGCAAAAGAACTCGGCTATTCTGAAATTGTCGATGTTGGATCCGGAGATGGAAGAATCGCGTTTTGTGCCAAGGTACTGGGATTGGAATCGTACAGCATAGAAATCGATGAGATGCTAGTACAACTTCAAAAGAGTTTGACTGTTCTTGACTTTCATCCGCACTGCTGTGATGCGGGCACCTTTGACTATTCCTCGCTGAAACTAGCGCATCCCATGTTCTTCATTGGTGGCCTGGCACAGATGGGGGGAACCGCACTGGCCTCTGATGTCTTGGATCAGACCGCTTTGATCCCCTCTGTCCAGGGGATGACTGGCTGGGTATTTGCCGGAACTGTATCCCAAAAATACGCACCGGATCCAAAAAACGAGGCAGGATGGGGGACGCTGATGGAGCACAACAAGCTTCATCCTGT
This sequence comes from Candidatus Nitrosopumilus sp., assembly GCA_965218785.1. Lineage (GTDB taxonomy): Archaea > Thermoproteota > Nitrososphaeria > Nitrososphaerales > Nitrosopumilaceae > Nitrosopumilus. The sequence continues at coordinate 1,481,812 of OZ244650.1, read as the reverse complement.
CATGACTGTCTTTTTACCGACTGTTTGGACGTTTCACGAACCCGAGGAGACGCCCTACATCTTTGCACAGGCAGTTTCTGACAAATAGTAATCCAAATTAAGCGCAAACTACAAAACTTTTCGGACTCGTTGCACAGCATGGATAGTGCGAACGCTTGCGGAGCGTTAGGTCGTCGGTTCGAATCCGACCGAGCCCGCTTCATACTGTTCTGGCGGAATCCACATCTGTTTGAGTGTTATTCTCTGCCAATCCGGAAGTATCTTTGGGATACCGAGGGGGGAGATGAACTACTTTTTGGATAGTATACACAGGCTAGCCCATCACCATGAACATAGGGAAGGTGTTTTATCGTGTTCAGACTAGTGGATTTTGGTGTTCTGATCACTATTACACCAGAATCCAGAACAACAAGTAAAAGAAATTATTAAAAAAGAGTCAAAGATCTAAATCTTTAACAAGCGCTTTAAGTTTTTCAGGCGTTGCATCATTTTTGACAATGCTGAGCTCTATTCCATCCTCGGGATATACTATAAACAATTGATTGCCTTTGCATTTGTGACATACATATCCCTTGTTTTCAGATGGTATGTCATCAATGATGGTATACTTGTTTGTATCTAGCCTGTCAATCTTTGATGAAAGATTGGATAATCTTTCATAGTTGATTATGACCATGCCTAAATTAATCAGATCTCCTGTGGTATGTTCATTCTTCACTAAAGAATGAATCTTGGCATCGGCATAATACAAAGTTGCTTCGTCATAATACAGGTCGTACAGACCATAAACAAATTCTTCGCCCGTTGGTAAAATTTGCGGCATGTCCACAGCATATGGGAATAAAACTTTTATCGCTTGTAATGGTATGCCTTTATCTGCCAAATTCATCGGAGGTAGTCCCTGTCCGGGATATTTTGACAATGTATCTCGGTCTAGCGGTGTTACCGTAATATCCATTGGTTCATCAGGTTGCGTGGTTGTCAACTCTGATAGTATTGGTTCATCAGGTTGCGTGGTTGTCAACTCTGATAGTATTGGAATCGATGCTCCAATTACAACTAAAACAATAACAGCTGGGAGGTATTTTTTCAACATGTGGCACTCCCTAGTACAAACGAATCTGCCGAACATCTTGTTATGTCAGTTATCGACTTCATGATTTTCGCCGATTCCCAATCATTCCACCGGCTATCATAATAATCAAGATTGGTAAACTTTGCATCTGCTGTATTATCTCGATCTGTAGATTTCATACCAACTTTCACCCATCCTTTACCAAAATCATTCTCAAAACTTGTAACAGTGGTACTTCCCACAACAAAGTTCCATGTCCCATCCATGTCAGTATCTCCAAGTTTAACTATCTTATTAGTTACACCTGGAGTGGTTACACTCTTTGTATTGGTATCCTGGCAGCATCCTCGGCATCTGCTGAGAACACCCAAGACAAACAGTGCAGGTACATCCACGTACTAGTTGAGAGAACAAACTGCAGTCTTGCCTGTCTGACTGAAAAGACTGTCGGGCGGGCAGCAGACAGATTTGGCTGGAAGATAATAACTGACCGGTCCCCAGTTGATAAAGTTCCGGCAAAATCAACACCACCAAAAGAATCAACACCCACACAGAACAAAACATCCAATAACACAACACCACAAACCCCAGCAAAAACAATTCCAGAAGGGACAAACAACGAAAGGGAACCATCATCAACTACAGAGATATCACAGGTGCCAGACCCCGCCGGCTATTCGATTCCAATTGTCAATAGGGATGAGTTTGCAAAACATTTTCTTCATGCTGCAAATGACAAACTAAAACCAAAAGAGGATAGAAAATCAGAGTTTGATACTGAAAACGGGGGATTGCGATACGCAGTGATGTCATTTTCGGCACCGGTCCATCTCATCAGTAACATATCGTAGCTTTGAAGCACGACACGATATACCAAAACAAATTGAACTTATTGATAACTTATGAATAAAATGGGATTCAAGATGACAGGCAAGGATATGGCATTAACTCAATCCATTCCTGATAATTGTCATACTAAACAGTAGCTGTGACTTGGGTGATATGTTCTAGCATCCCGGATTATAACACGTGATGGCGAATACTGGACTTTACCAAGAACATGGATACATAACATTTGATTTTACAAGTGAAGGGTATGTAAAATTTGGCGCTTTAGGATTAATTATTCATTTTAATGGCTGGACAAATGATCCAAATCCCGCATTTACATTAGATGAAGAGACTGCAATACAGATTGCACTTGACTTTGCCTTACATGATGAAAAGTTAAACAAATCACACGGGGATGGCGGTACGTGTGAGTATCTGGCATATGAAAGATTTCCAGAGCATGAACAATATCAAGCCGGAGGCATTCCCCGAGACGGTAACAAGTAAGCAAATTATTTCAGATGCCTCGTATTATGTGATAGAAATGGGCGGTGTACATATGATCCTACTAATACAGGTCAGGTGGAGTTTTATGTGATTGTAGTTGATGGTTTGAATGGTGAGACTGTTTATGCGGCGCTATGGTCTATGGTAGCTATGTCAAACCTTTTGACAGCCGAGATCATGGATATTTTTAAATAGTCTGATTCAGTCTTGCCATGTGTCGTGCTTAAATATTATCAATCCAGTACTATAATCCTATTCTCCGCGTTGATGCTGGTTTCTGTGATGGTGTTTACACCCCCCCAGCAAATCAATGCTAATACCGGAGATAACCCACCGGTTGCGACTTTTCAGAGTTCAATTTACGGCGATGCCGGAGGGTTTAATTATCTCAGTGATATCGCGGTAAATTCTGCTCACATACTGGTTGCAGATTTTGCCAACCATAGGATACAGATATTTGATCTGGATGGCAACTATGTCAGCCAGTTTGGCAGCCGCGGCTCAGGTGACGGTCAGTTTAGCAGTCCCAATGGTATTACCGTAACTCCCACGCACATACTGGTTGCAGACATTTTCAACCACAGGATACAGATATTTGATCTGGATGGCAACTATGTCGACAAGTTCGGTGAACATGGTTCAGAAAACGGCATGTTTGACTATCCTTTTGGAATCACAACAAACTCCACGCACATCCTGGTTATAGACCTGAACAACCGCAGGATACAGATATTTGATCTGGATGGCAACTATGTAAACCAGTTCGGCAGCTACGGCTCAGCTGACGGTCAGTTTAACGAATCAGCGGGAGTCACGACAACCCCCACGCACATCCTGGTTGCAGACACCTGGAATCACAGGATACAGATATTTGATCTGGATGGCAACTATGTAAACCAGTTCGGCAGCTACGGCTCAGGCAACGGCCAGTTTAAGTACCCATATGGAGTCACGACAACCTCTGCGTACATCCTGGTTGCAGACACTGTCAACAACAGAATACAGGTACACGACTGGGATGGCAACTACGTCTCCACGATTGGCAGCCCCGGCACAGGCAACGACCAGTTTGGATTTCCGCAAGGAATCACAACAAACTCCACGCACATGCTGGTTGGCGATACCGGCAACGACAGAGTACAGATATTTGATCTTTCACCCACCGTGGCCATAACAAGTGACGCCTCCAACGGCGGCACACACAACTCTGACACGATATCATACACTGCCACCTTCAGCGAGGACGTGACAGGCTTTGTCGCATCAGACATCGCAGTATCTGGAACGGCATCCGGCGGCACACCCACAGTATCAGACTTTACAGGAACCGGTACCACATACACCTTTGAAGTGACAGCTACCTCAGGCGACACGGTCACCGTATCAATCCCCCAACTCGCAGCATCAGATGCCGGTCATAACTTTAACAGGGCATCAGACGAATATACCATAACCGTAACCACGCCTTCTGAACCGATTACTGCAACCATAACTAATACCAGCACCCCCAACGGCGGCACACACACCTCTACTTACATATCATACACTGTCACCTTTAACAAGCCCGTGATGGACTTTACCCGAACAGATATCAAAGTATCTGGAACCGCATCCATAACGCCGGAGGGAGTACAAAACTTTAACGAATCAGGCGACGACGGCCTCATCTGGACGTTTAGCCTGGATGCCACCAGTGACGGAACACTCAAGGTATCCATTCCACAAAATGCGGTAATCGGTGTTGGCGGCGGCGGGAACATGGCATCAAACACATACACCGTTACACTGGATATCTTTGTACCCGTTGCAACTTTTCAGAGTTCAATTGAGCACTTTGGAGGCGACTTTATAAATAACAGAGGTGTCGCGGTGAACTCTGCACACATACTGGTTGCAGACACCCACAACCACAGGATACAGATATTTGATCTGGATGGCAATTTTGTTAGAACACTTGGCAGCAGCTATGGCTCAGATGACGGTCAGTTTAAACTTCCCTATGATATTACCGTAACCCCCACGCACATTCTGGTTGCAGACAGTGTCAACGACAGGATACAGATACTTGATCTGGATGGCAACTATGTCGACAAATTCGGTGAATATGGTTCAGGAAATGGCATGTTTATCAGTACTACTGGAATTGCAACAACCCCCACGCACATCCTGGTTGCAGACTGGTACAACCACAGGATACAGATATTTGATCTGGACGGCAATTACCTCAGCGAGTTTGGCAGCCCCGGCTCAGGCAACGGCCAGTTCGATTTTCCCGCGGGAGTCACGACAACCCCCGCGCACATCCTGGTTGCAGACCGGGGCAACCACAGGATACAGATATTTGATCTGGACGGCAACTACCTCAACGAGTTCGGCAGCTACGGCTCAGGCAACGGCCAGTTTAGTTTACCAGAGAAAGTCACGACAACCCCTGCGTACATCCTGGTTGCAGATGCCAACAACAACAGGATACAGGTACACGACTGGGATGGCAACTACATCTCCACGATTGGCAGCCACGGCACAGGCAACGACCAGTTTGACAGACCATCTGGAATCACGACAAACTCCACACACATGCTAGTTGGCGATACCGGCAACCACAGGATACAGATATTTGATCTTTCACCCACCGTGGCCATAACGAGCGACACCCCCAACGGCGGCACACACAACTCTAACACGATATCATACACTGCCACCTTCAGCGAGGACGTGACAGGCTTTGTCGTATCAGACATCACAGTATCTGGAACGGCATCCGGCGGCACACCCACAGTATCAAACTTTGCAGGAAACGGTACCACATACACCTTTGAGGTGGCAGTTACCTCAGGTGACACGGTCACCGTATCAATCCCCAAACTCGCAGCATCAGATACCGGTCATAACTTTAACATGGCATCAGACGAATATACCGTTACCGTGCCAGTTGGCCCTTCACTTGTAATCATGGCACCTGACAACCAAATCTTTGAGGCAACGGCGGTTTTAACACCGCTGACTGAATCCGATTACGGTACGGCGACAGTAGTTGATAACTCTGGAACTGCATTAATTACAAACGATGCACCAGGGTCATTCCCGCTTGGGGAGACCACAATTACGTGGAGTGCCACTGATGCCTCCGGCAATACGGTAACTGCCACCCAAATAATTACCATCGAGGATACGACACCTCCCGACATTACAGCACCTGCCGATGTAACGGCAGAGGCCACGGGCACCCTGACTGTCGTACCCATCGGCATGGCAACTGCCACAGACAACTATGATCCAAATCCTGTCATCACAAACAACGCAACAGAGTCATTCCCAACAGGCGATACCCTAGTCACATGGACTGCAACTGACTCTTTAGGCAATCAGGCAAGCGCTACACAGACCATAACTATCACACCTCCTGAAACGATTACTGCAACCATAACTAATACCAGCACCCCCAACGGCGGCACACACACCTCTACTGACATATCATACACTGTCACCTTTAACAAGCCCGTGACAGGCTTTACCAGAACAGATATCATCGTATCTGGAACCGCATCTGTAACGCCGGAGGAAGTGCAAAACTTTAACGAATCAGGCGACGACGGCCTCATCTGGACGTTTAGCCTGGATGCCACCAGTGACGGAACACTCAAGGTATCCATTCCTCGAGGTGCGGTAATGGGTGCTGATGGCAGCGTGAACATGGCATCAAACACATACACCGTTACACTGGATATCATTGTACCAGTTGCAACTTTTCAGAGTTCAATTGACCGCCTTGCCGGAGAGTTTCAGGCTAACAGAGGTATCGCGGTAAACTCTACACACATACTGGTTGCAGACACCGGCAACGACAGGATCCGGGTATTTGATCTGGATGGCAATTTTGTTAGCACGTTTGGCAGCGGCGGCTCAGCTGACGGTCAGTTTAAATCTCCCCGTGATATTGCCGTAACTCCCATGCACATACTGGTTGCCGACACTCGCAACGACAGGATACAGATATTTGATCTGGATGGCAACTATGTCGACAAGTTCGGTGAACGTGGTTCAGGTGACGGCATGTTTATAACTCCTATTGGAGTCACGACAACCCCCACGCACATACTGGTTGCAGACACCCACAACCACAGGATACAGATATTTGATCTGGATGGCAACTATCTCAACGAGTTCGGCGGCCACGGCTCAGACAACGGTCAGTTTACGTACTCAGCGGGAGTCACGACAACCCCCACGCACATACTGGTTGCAGACCGGAACAACCACAGGATACAGATATTTGATCTGGATGGCAACTATGTCGACAAGTTCGGCGGCCTCGGCTCAGGCAACGGCCAGTTTAAGCACCCATCGGGAGTCGCAACAACCCCTGCGTACATCCTGGTTGCAGACCGGAACAACCACAGGATACAGGTACACGACTGGGATGGCAACTACATCTCTACGATTGGCAGCCGCGGCTCAGGCAACGACCAGTTTAACACTCCACGAGCAATCACAACAAACTCCACGCACATGCTGGTTGGTGATAGCAGCAACCACAGGGTACAGATATTTGATCTTTCACCCACCGTGGCCATAACAAGTGACGCCCCCAACGACGGCACATACAACTCTAACACGATATCATACACTGCCACCTTTAGCGAGGACGTGACAGACTTTGTCGCATCAGATATCACAGTATTCGGAACGGTATCTGGCGGCACACCCACAGTATCAAACTTTGCAGGAAGCGGTACCACATACACCTTTGAGGTGGCAGTTACCTCCGACGGCATAGTTACCGTGTTTGTCCCCAAACTCGCAGCATCAGATGCCGGTCATAACTTTAACAGGGCATCAGACGAATATAGCGTTATCGCGGCACCAGTCCGCCAAAATTGAGGCAACGGCGGTTTTATCACCGCTAACGAATTGGATTGCATACTGCGACAACAGGTTCTACAACGACAAAGAGAATAAAAACAGCATAAATCATCTAGAATTTCTAGACTTGTATGATACTTGCAGATCTCTACTTTGATCCTGATTCCTGATGATTCTAATGATTCCATGTGATGTAATCCCCGGATGCACCCAAGGTGTATTTTATGCATTTATACCCGAATCTTCCTGGTTCAAAATTTGCAGTTACTCTACAAAACGAGATCAACGAACCATCCAACTGTGTAAAAAACAGACGCGGGAAGACTTCATCTCCCACTCCCACTTTATTTTCAGGTCATCTGGGGCGGGCCGGCCGGAACTGTACTGGGATAAAATCAGGGGAGAAATCCCTGGGACGTTGACTCGTCATTTCAAAAACAATCAATCACTTGGATGAAAATATTTTGGATCTTCAGGTCTACCAGTCGGGGTTAATCCGGCGTACGACTCTGGAGAAAATTTTGAACAAGCCGCCCCATTGGATTTTCAGACTCCCTAAGAACAATCGGGGCTCATGTCAGGCTCATGACTCCTGGGCTCTACACCTCCTAGGCTCTCCACTTTGGGGGCTCGTGTCTCATGTATGTTCAGGTCATAACCAAGATTCACGGCTCATCATACGGCTCATATCATAGATCATACCATACGGCTCATACCTCCCATCATAACGGCTCAAGGCTCCCGTTCTTAGTTCATATCAAAACTCCAGCACCAGGGCTCCATACACCAAGGCTCTACGTCTTTAGGATTACACTTTCGAGTCTAATTTTGACCATATAACAAGAATATAACATCTTTTAAAGAGTAGTCGCATATTGTAATGATGACGGGGTGTAAATTAATTGGAATCTGACACCTCCCCCCCACACTCTTTACCCCTGCACTCTCTAAACCCCGTATTCATTGCCATCTGTGTGGCAGTCATTTTCATGTCTGCCTGCCCGGCACTACTAGACGCACATGCCCAAACGACTCATAACATATCAAACGGGGATTTTGTTGACCTTCCAGATAACAGCTACAAGCACGGCCTGATACATCTGACTGGCAACTACTATGTCTCCTCACACACCGTGGCAAATTATGATACTAATGGCATTCTAATTTATGAATACACCCTCAGACTGTACAGCATAATTGGTGGTGATATCACACTGCTTCACAGCCGTGCTTTGACAGAATCCTCTCAGGCAACTACTACTACAAGCGTCTCTGAAAATTTTCATCCGCTCACTATCTCCCCTACGCGCATAGATGATGATACGGTCGCACTCGCACTTGCATCAAATGGCAGAATCGGTACTGGAGCCGGTGCCGGATCCTATCTTGCCACGTATAATGTAGATACCACTAGCGCAAGCCCCCGAATATCAGACGTTGTCAATTTTATTAGTTATGGAACCGCCCCCGGTTACACACTTGATCCATCCCTGATAGCGCTTGATGAAAACAGGCTGGTATTTACACATGCCGACGCGCAGGATTCACCACAGGGATCTCTGAATGTTTTCAGAATTGATGCGGCGACTGGCGCACTAAGCAGGGACGGCAATCCCACACCGTTTGTCCCTGCACAACAGGGACAGTACTCTTCCATGATAAAACTCGATGATGACACCGTGGTAGTTGCATACAGGAGTTCTACTGACAATGGAGTAATAAGGACATTTGACATTGGAGCCGGTGCCGGCTCCCCGGTCACACAGAATGCCGAACTAACGCATGATTCTGGCAGGATATCATTCAACTCGCTTGTCCGTGTGGATGCTGATACCGTGGTCCTTGCATACTCTGAGATTGGTGATAATGGCAACAATGGCGACGGGTCGGGGCGTCTCAAACTATTTGATATTTCAACAACAGATGGCAGTATCATGCAAAAAGGAAATACTATGACGTATTATAACGGAGCAGCCACCGCACCCCTGGATGCCGACATACACCACAACTCGCTTGTACTGCTGGATTCTGACACACTGGCCCTCGCATACAGAGGGGAATCAGGTGACGGCTTTATTCGAACATATGACATAACATCCACTGGTCTGGTATCAAATGGCGGTTCATTTGAACACGACCGTGCAAACGGCGCCTTTAACGCGCTTCTCAAAATAGACGATGACACACTGGCACTGTTGTACAGCGAGGATTATCCTGCCACCATAGTCGCCTCCACTGCAACTGCCAACACAATAAAAATAATTAATGTCGTAAATCCCGCAGTCCAACTCTCCTCACATGGTCCCTTTATACTCAAAGTATCTGCACCTCCAGGACCACACCGCGCAGGTGATACGGTTCCAATCAGCATACAATTTGACAGACCAGTCACCGTAACAGGAGAATCCCCGCACCTCTTCCTTGATACCGGCTCTTTTATCCCTGGTACCGCATTGTTTAACTCTCACTCTGGTGATACAATGCTACTTCATTACGTGGTAACGCCGGGGGATAACTCGGCTGATCTGAACTATCCTGATGTGGATTCTTTTATTGCCGAGGATGGAGCCATAACATCTGAGGCTGACGGTTCTGCCGCAAACCTTACGCTTCCTGCCACTACATCTGATGACTCCCTTGGAGGCTCAAACATCGTTGTCGATACCACGGTAAATCCCGCAGTCCAACTCTCCTCACATGGTCCCTTTATACTCAAAGTATCTGCACCTCTAGGACCACACCGCGCAGGTGATACGGTTCCAATCAGCATACAATTTGACAGACCAGTCACCGTAACAGGAGAATCCCCGCACCTCTTCCTTGATACCGGCTCTTTTATCCCTGGTACCGCATTGTTTAACTCTCACTCTGGTGATACAATGCTACTTCATTACGTGGTAACGCCGGGGGATAACTCGGCTGATCTGAACTATCCTGATGTGGATTCTTTTATTGCCGAGGATAGAGCCATAACATCTGAGGCTGACGGTTCTGCCGCAAACCTTACGCTTCCTGCCACTGCATCTGATGCCTCCCTTGGCGGCTCAAACATCGTTGTAGATACCCTGGCACCCACCATAACAATCAGTTCTGTTCCTTCCAACAGCATGGATGTAGAGGAGATGCAGATACTGTACACTGTCACATTTAGCGAGGATGTGATTGGATTTGCCCAATCCGACATTTTAATTGGCGGAACTGTCTTGGGACCTGCGTTCATAGTAGATTTTACATCTGTGAGCCCGTCAGTTTACACATTTCAAATTCTACCGGTAACTGATGGAACCATCTACATATCCATTCCTGAAGGCGTGACTGCAGATGCTGCAGACAACAACAACGCGGCATCTGACACATACACCGTGAATGTGAATCTGCCACCAATCATACTATCTGCAACAACTGTAGATTCCCGCATTATAGAACTTGTGTCCTCCGAACCCCTCAGGGGAACAGCAACAATTCTGGATTTTGCCACAGATGGCATATTCTCAGAGTCCCCACTGAACAGCGTTGAGATACGTGGTGATGCAGTGATTTTACTGCATCTGGTTACACCGATAATCCAAAGCGACGTGGTTACAGTATCCTATATGGGTGATGACTTGGTTGATGTGACAGGTAAGGCACTTGCCCCATTTGATGGCCTTGCAGTGACAAACAACGTATCTAGCTTCCCCGAGGTGATCCAGGTATCCGCACCTGCTGGATCATATGGGAGTGGTGATATAGTCCCGATTACCATACGATTCACCGAACCTGTCATCGTAATTGGAAGCTTGCAACTCCTCCTAGAGACCGGCGTAGACGATGGTACGGCACATTATACCTCCGGGTCTGGGACTGCCAGACTGCTCTTTGAGTATGAGGTTCTTGCAGGCCATGCCTCAAACAACCTCAACTATATGGACCCAAACTCGCTTTTACTAAAAGACGGCTCCACAGTATCTGCTGCAGGCGGCATTCCCCCCGTTCTGGCATCACTTGTACTCCCTGACACCGATAGCGCCCCCTCGCTTGGTACCCATGATGTGGTGATAGATACACGTGCGCCCATCGCCACCCTGTCCTCTACTACTGCGTCCTCCGGTGACACCATCTCCACCTATGACATACTGTACACAGTCCGATTCAACGAGGCCATATCTGGATTTGACCAGTCAGACATTTCAGTTACTGGAACGGCATCCGGAGGCGCGCCTGAATCATCAAACTTTGCAGGATTTGGCATCGTTTACACGTTTACTGTGACTGCCACCGGAGACGGAACAGTCATTGTGTCAATCCCTGCAAACGCGGTAAACAACGATATCAACAACGGCAACGAGATCTCAAACATATACACCGTCACAGTGGAGGGCAGAGTACCTGCAATACAATCGGCGATGACAGCATCCTCCACGCAAATAAGGCTGGTTGCCACAGAGGATCTGCGGGGATCAACTACTGCTGCAGAATATATGGTATCTGGCGTATCTGCTGACAATGCCGTATTTAATGCCACATTATCCGGGAATGTGATTACAATAGTTCTTACCAGTCCGATAGTCCTAGGGGATACAGTAACTGTAACTTATACCGGTAATGGCATCACTGATATGGCAGGCAAAGCCCTTGCCGGATTTAACGACTTTGCAGTGACAAACAGCGTATCTAGCGTCCCCGAGGTGATCCAGGTATCCGCACCTGCCGGATCATACGAAAATGGTGATACAGTCCCGATTACAATACGATTCAGCGAACCTGTCACCGTAACTGGAAGCTTGCAACTCCTCCTAGAGACCGGCGTAAACGATGGTACGGCACATTATACCTCCGGGTCTGGGACTGCCCAACTGCTCTTTGAGTATGCGGTATCTGCCGGTCACGTCTCAAATGACCTCAACTATGTGGATACAGACCCTCTTACTCTGGGTAGCAGTAGTAGCACCATAACATCTGCAGACGATGGAACTGCGGCATCGCTGATACTCCCAGATACCTCCTCTAGTGATTCACTTGGAGGATCAAACGTGGCAGTAGACGCATCACCACCCGTCATACTCTCTGTAACTGGAACCGCCGGTACATACAGCCTATCTGACAGGATTTTAATTACAGTTCATTTTGACAGGCCAGTCGTCATAAATGGATTCCCCAGACTCCTTCTTGAGACTGGCACTACTGACAACTTTAATTTTGCAGAATATTTTAGCGGCTCTAACTCAAATACCATCAATTTTCTATATATCGTATTTGATGAACATTCCTCTGACAGACTAAACTATATCGATAAGGGCTCGCTTGTACTAAGCGGCGGCTCTATAGTATCTAGAAGCAACGTTCCGGCATCAATTACGCTTCCTGCCACAACATCAAATGACTCACTTGGGGGCTCCAACCTGGTAATAGATGGCGTAAAACCCACAATAACATCCATTGTGGCCACAGACGCTACAAAAATACTGCTTACTGCCTCTGACTTACTTGTAGGGACCATCATCTCCCCCACTGCCGACTTTACAATATCTACCAGTCCGTTATCAAGCACGCCGGTGTTATCTGCCCATATACTGGATAATACAATCATACTTGTTCCCAGCACCCCCATACTGCCAGGTGATACGGTTTCTGTAAGTTACCAAGGTCTTGGAATAACTGATGTTAACATGAACTTTCTTGATTTTTTCACCATGGGTGCCACAAACGCGGTTTCATCTAGTGCCGGTCCGACGATAGTCTCAGTTACCGCACCGCCTGGCGCGTACAACGAAGGCGATACCGTCCCAATCACCGTAACATTTAGCGAACCAGTCGCCGTATCTGGTATCCCGCAGCTGTTACTTGAGACTGGTGCCACTGATGCACTAGTTGATTATACATCTTCCCCCCACACATTCCAGCTGTTATTTAATTATGTGGTCGGATCAGATGACAACTCCCTTGAGCTAAACTACAAGACCACAGACTCGCTTTCACTAAACGACGGCACCATCGAGGCCTCCGATGACCGCAGATCCGCTGATCTCACGCTTCCGGCACTGTCATCCCCTCTCTCACTTGGGAATTATTCTGTAGTAATAGATACCATTGCCCCGATGTTCCAATCTGCCAATCATGCACCTTTCACTCTTTCTATTACCGGCGGATTTGTAGAGATCACAGTGGATGAACCCCTCATTGGTGTTGTTGATACATCAGAATTTAGCGTCTCTGACGGAGTCGTGATCAGCACGTCTCTTTTATCTGACACGTTCATAACATTCTTGGTAACCCCCATAATTACTGATAATACCCACACTGTAAGTTATACTGGAACCGGCAAGCTCACAGACGCTGCTGGAAACCCGCTTGACTCATTCTCTGACAGACCCATAACTGACAGCACGTCTGTGAGCAACACTGTTCCCCTGGTACTCTTTGTTGATGCGGCAGATGCCTCGTATACTGCAGGCAAGGACGTCCTGATTACCGTAACCTTTAGCGAACCAGTCGACGTATCTGGTACTCCGCAGCTGTTACTTGAGACTGGCATCAATGCCAGCATGGCAGGTTACACCTCTGGTTCTGGAGGCGTGGAATTACTATTCACATATACGGTATCTGCAGGGGATTCCTCAAATGATCTTAATTATGTCAACACCGATTCCCTAAGCGGCGGCGCCATTGCGTCTGCCGATGACAGTACGCCTGCAAATCTCAGGCTTCCTGCCCTGGCATCCCCCGATTCACTTGCCGGCAGATCCGACGTGGTGATTGACTCGATCATACCTGAATTCAACTTTGCTGAAACAGTTAATGCAAACACCGTTGTAATCACCGCATCTGAACCACTCGCCGGAATGCTTGTTCTCCTGGACTTTGGTGTCTCAAACAATGCCGTATCTAATGCGGTAATATCTGGCAGTACCGTAATACTGACAGTAGATATGGCAATAACATTCGGGGAGACCCTCACAGTATCGTACAAGGGTACTACAATCACAGATGACGTGGGCAACATGCTTGTACCATTTGATTCTAGATCCGTGAAAAACAACGTACCAAATCCACTCTTCCCTACTGTGATCATAACTAGCGATACACCTCAAAACGGTATTACGTCCTCTGATACAATCTCGTATATTGCCACCTTTAACAGGGTCGTGACAGGCTTTGATGTGACAGATGTTACCGTATCTGGAACGGCATCAGGCGGCGTACTTGCCGCATCAAACTTTGCAACAGTTACCACGGGTACCACCTACACCTTTGATGTGGCAATCACCTCTGATGGTACGATTTCAGTGTCCATCCCCGGCAATGCTGCAACAGATGCGGCAAACAACGGCAATGCGGCATCTGCCACATATACCGTCACAGTCAATAGTACAGCACCAATCGTAATTCTTGATGCCAATATCACTGATGGCCGCATTACAAACTCTGATACTGTATCATATACTGCCACCTTTAACAGGGTCGTGACAGGCTTTGATGTGACTGATGTTACCGTATCTGGAACGGCATCAGGCGGCTTGCCTGAACCATCAAACTTTGCAACAGTTACCACGGGTACCACCTACACCTTTGATGTGGCAACCACCGGTGATGGTACGATTTCAGTGTCCATCCCCGGCAATGCGGCAACAGATGCGGCAGGCAACAACAATGAGGCATCTGCCACATACACCGTTACAGTCGATACCACTCCGCCAATTATTAACTCTGTTAGCACCGACCAGGATGTTAATCATATATTGATCGTGGCAAACGAACCGCTCGTAGGTACTCCACGTCCCAATCAATTCCGTGTAGACCCTGTCGACTCAGTCATTCTGGCCTCTCTGGCAAGCACAAACATCAGGCTATTCGTACTTGAAGCAATCAGTGATGATTCCCAAACTTTATCCTATCTTGGAGGCGACCTCACTGATGTTGCAGGAAACAGTCTTGCACCATTCCAGGACGTACCCATAGTTCCAACCATACTGGACACTATGGGACCGGATGCAGGCCTACACATAGTGGGAGGCAGGGCCACGGGCGTTCCTAACACCTTTATCACAAACTCAAACCCCGTATCATACACTGTTACCTTTACTGAGGTTGTGACAGGCTTTACTGCGTCAGGCATCGCCGTATCTGGAACGGCATCCGGAGGCTTGCATACCGTCTCAAACTTTGCAGGAATCGATCGTGACTACTCCTTTGATGTGGCAACCGCCTCTGACGGTACGGTCATCGTGCTGATTCCTGAGGATGCAGCAGAAGATGCGGCAGGCAACGGCAACATGGCATCAGCTACAATCACCGTTACAGTCGATACCGCCCCGCCGACTGTCAAGTCCATTAAAACCACGTCTGCCACCACAATTGCAATTACCGCCTTTGATCCCCTTGGCGGTTTTGCACGTGCGACAGACTTTACAGTATCAGGCAATAAGGTATCTGATGCTGCAATAACTGGCAGTATCATAACGCTGACTGTGGAGACGACAATAACATCTACTGATGCACCCACCGTATCGTATCGGGGCAGCTCCATCCATGATGGCATAAACAACGCACTTGCCACATTTACCGATATGCCCGTAACAAACACCCTGTCTGCAATTCCACTTACTGTAACCATAACTGCCACTGGCACCCCCAACGGAGGCACGCAGGACACTGATACCATATCATACGTTGTCACATTTAACAAGGCCGTGACAGACTTTGCCGCGTCAGATATCTCCATATCCGGTACGGCAGCTGGCGGCTCCCCCACCGTCTCAAACTTTGTAGGATCCGGCATCAGATACACCTTTGATGTGACTACCATCTTTGATGGTACGGTCATAGTATCAATCCCCAAAGATATGGCAACAGATATGGAAGGCAACGGCAATGTGGCATCAGGTGTGTACACCGTTACATTAAATATCCTTGTACCTATTGGAACTTTTGTCAGTTCGATTGGCGGCGCTACTACTGCTGCTGGTACGGCCGACGGTGAGTTTAACACTCCGATTGGGATTACGATGAACTCTACGCATATACTGGTTACCGATACTGAAAACAACAGGGTGCAGATATTTGACACCAACGGCAACCACGTCAGCACGATTGGCAGTTCCAGCCTCTTTTCTAGTACGGCAGACGGTGAGTTTAACAATCCCCGAGGAATCGTGGCAACCCCCACGAGCATACTGGTTGCAGACGCCCTCAACAACAGGGTACAGATATTTGATTTGGATGGCACCTATCAAAGCAAGTTTGGCATTGACGGCACTAGAAACGGCCACTTTAACGTTCCACAAGGAATCACAGTAACCTCCACACACATACTGGTTGCAGACAGCTTTAACCACAGGGTGCAGATATTTGATATCAACGCAAACCACGTCCGTACCATTGGCATCATCAGACCCAGTGCCAGCTCAGATGACGGGCTGTTTAACCGTCCTATAGGAATCACGACAAACTCTACGCACATCCTAGTTGCAGACGCCGGCAACAACAGGATACAGGTATTTGATCCGGATGGCGGCTTTGTCGGCAAGTTTGGCAGTTCAGGCACGGGAGACGGGCAGTTTGACAATCCACGGGGAATCACAACGACTCCCACGCACATACTGGTTACAGATACCACCAACCACAGGATACAGGTATTTGATTTTGATGGCAACTATATCACAAAGTTTGGCACTCGAGGCTCATCTGAGGATCAGTTTAACTTTCCACAAGAAATCACGACAAACTCCACGCACATCCTGGTTGCAGACGCCGGCAACAACAGGATACAGGTATTTGATAGTGCACCCACCGTGGTCATAACGAGCAGTATCCCTGATGGTGGCACACAAAACAGTGATACCGTATCATACACTGCCACATTCAGCGAGGCGGTGACAGGCTTTGATGCCGTATCTGATATTTCACTATCTGGTACGGCGATTGCGACTGTCTCTGCGCCTGTCGGTTCTGGCACCACGTACAACTTTGATGCGACTGTCACCTTTAAAGGAACAGTCATGGTATCAATCCCCAAACTTGTGGCTGCAGATACTGCAGGTAACCGCAACCTGGCATCCGGCATGTATGCCGTTACAGTAGACATAGTTAACTCTGCTGTTGCCGTATCTGACACTCCTGTCATGACTGATGCCGCATCACTGAAATTCTTTATTACCCACACTGACACACCTGCCATATCAGATGTAATAACTGGCATGGGCAGTGTTGCCACATCTGACTCTCCGACAATAACTGATGCCGCATCACTGAATATCGTCATTACCCACACTGACACACCTGCCATATCAGATGTAATAACTGGCATGGGCAGTGTTGCCACATCTGACTCTCCGACAATAACTGATGCCGCATCACTGAAATTCTTTATTACCCACACTGACACACCTGCCATATCAGATGTAATAACTGGCATGGGCAGTGTTGCCACATCTGACTCGCCGACAATAACTGATACAGCATCACTGAATATCGTCATTACCCACACTGACACACCTGCCATATCAGACGTAATAACTGGCATGGGCAGTGTTGCCGCATCTGACTCGCCGACAATAACTGATACAGCATCACTGAATATCGTCATTACCCACACTGACACCCCTGCCATATCAGATGTAATAACTGGCATGGGCAGTTTTGCCGCATCTGACTCTCCGACAATAACTGATACAGCATCATTGGAACTGCGCATTACCGCCATTGACACACCTGCCATATCAGATGAATCAGACATGCAGACCATGGGTGCTCTTACTCCATCTGACTCTCCGACAATATCTGATACCGCATCACTGGAACTGCACATTACCCACACTGACACACCCGCCCTATCTGATGAATCAGACATGCAGACCATGGGCGCTCTTACTCCATCTGACTCTCCGGTCATATCTGATACAGCATCACTGAAATTCTTTATTACCGCCATTGACACACCTGCCATATCAGATGTAATAACTGGCATGGGCAGCATCGAAACATCTGACTCTCCGACAATATCTGATACAGCATCACTGGAACTGCACATTACCGCCATTGACACACCTGCCATATCAGATGAATCAGACATGCAGACCATGGGTGCTCTTACCCCATCTGACTCTCCGACAATATCTGATACAGCATCACTGGAACTGCACATTACCCACACTGACACACCTGCCATATCTGATGAATCAGACATGCAGACCATGGGCGCTCTTACTCCATCTGACTCTCCGGTCATATCTGATACGGCATCACTGAAATTCTTTATTACCCACACTGACACACCTGCAATATCTGATGAATCAGACATTCAAATGATAAATTACATCTCAGAAAAAGACTCTCCCGTACTAGCTGATACGGCATCACTGGAACTGCACATTACCCACACTGACACACCTGCAATATCTGATGAATCAGACATGCAGACCATGGGCACCATCACCGTATCTGACTCCCCCGTACTAGCTGATACGGCATCACTGAAATTCTTTATTACCGCCACTGACACACCTGCAATATCTGATGAATCAGACATGCAGACCATGGGCACCATCACCGGATCCGACTCCCCCGTACTAGCTGATACGGCATCACTGGAACTGCACATTACCCACACTGACACACCTGCCATATCTGATGAATCAGACATGCAGACCATGGGCACCATCACCGGATCCGACTCCCCCGTACTAGCTGATACGGCATCAATCCAGATCTCCCTTGCCCTCTCTGATTCTCCAGCAATCTCTGACACCGTATCTGGCATGGGTGCCATCACCGTATCTGACTCCCCCGTACTAGCTGATACGGCATCAATCCAGATCTCCCTTGCCCTCTCTGATTCTCCAGCAATCTCTGACACCGTATCTGGCATGGGCACCATCACAGGATCCGACTCCCCCGTACTAGCTGATACGGCATCAATCCAGATCTCCCTTGCCCTCTCTGATTCTCCGGCAATCTCTGACACCATATCTGGCATGGGCGCCATCACCGTATCTGACTCCCCCGCACTAGCTGATACAGCATCACTGAACATCGTCTATACTGCAATACCTGAGATAATATCTGCAAGACTCTCCACTGATACAATCACCATAATCTACAACGTACCTGTAACTACTGTTAGCACCGATTATACGTTGACTTTATCTGACGGATCCACACCACCTGAAATAAACTCAATTGCTAGCAGTACTCCGCCTAACACCATATCACTTACCCTCGAATCAGAGATCTCAGCCGGAATCACTGTCACAATCAGCGTAACTGGTCCAACAAGGACATCAGACCCATCACTTGTGATCCCACAAGGTAGTCTCTATCCGGTAACAGCAGAAGACAACATCATACTTGCCGGTACTGACAACCGCATCGCAGTAACTGATCCTGCTTCCACCCTTGCCACAATCAGATATCAAAGTACAGTCGATGCCACACTGGATTATTCATCACTGCTAGACGAAGAAGCAGTATCTCCTGCTGTTACGACAAACAATCAGATTGTAGTAACTGCAACAGGTCTGCGTGGAGGAAACGTCCAGGTGACAATCCCTGCCACCACCAGTTTTAGCTCTTCTACCTTTGATGGAATACTGATTCTGCCAACTGACACTGACTCTGACACTGGTTGTAACTCTGCTGCAATAACCTCTGGTGCGCAGGCATCCTGCATCGAGATAGGGCAAGCAGACTCTGTGATAAACACTGATAATCCAATACGGATACAGCTTGGAGACCAGGCAGGCAACGTTCCATGGTATTCTGAGAGTGGTGAAGCAGCTACCCAGATAACTACAGCGTGTACTGCCGATGATCTTACCCCTGTCTCAGAGCAGCTTGAAGGCACCGGAGAGTGCTTCATAAACACTAGCAGTGACCTGATAATCTGGACTACACACTTTACAGTATTTGGCTCAAATCTGGTATCACCACCACCGGTCGTTGTTGAACCAGAACCCGAACCAACACCAGAACCTGCTCCTAGAAGGTCAGGAGGCGGTGGCGGAGGAGGCGGTGGCGGCGGTGGCGGCGGTGGCGGCGGTGGCGGCGGTGGCGGAGGCGGTGGCGGCGGTGGTGGCAGTGATGGCACCAGCAGAGGTTCACCATACGACCTGTCCTTCATCTTTACATCCGACGGAGCAAACGCATTGACAGGTCCATCACAGATAACACTTGAATCTGACACATCACTTACAATAGCACCACGTATACTGCCCATTGACATACGCCAGAAAATCCTAAAGATGGAGATCATCATCTCGGATCACACAACACCGGAACTTCCGGCCGCCGCCCTGATACAATACATGTTGATTCCAAATATTCTTACATATGACAAATGCAGTGGCAAGGAATACCAGTCAGACCGTCTTTATGCCTGTGATTCTTCCTCAATCCTATCTGAGACACAGGTATACTACACTGAATCCGGTGATCAAACCACAAAGCGTTTTGATAGTATAGTAATACCATTTGAAGAAGAGTTCTCAGGCAGTCTTACCATGTTCTTACAGGACAACCGTGGAATAATCCTATCTTCGCACGGTGACAAGACATATGGCATTACTGTAACATCGGGAGAGGATGACAAACCCGAGCCTGCAGACGGGATGAATCCAGAACCGGTGGAAATGGATCCAGAACCAGTGGAAATGGATCCAGAACCAGTGGAAATGGATCCAGAATCAGTACCCATGAATCCAGAACTAACCCCCATGAATCCAGAACCAGTGGAAATGGATCCAGAATCCATACGAAAAGATCCAGAACCAGCAGACGATCGTAATGTCTTTGAGAAGATTGTAGACTGGTTCCAGTCCCTGTTTGGACTTTAGAATAAATCCGTACAAGATCGTGATTCAAAAAGACTGCCTGCCGTGTCGGTACATTGCATTCACCGGACGTGGTGTGTTTTGGTGATCAGATCATCATTTTGCACCAGAACCGTTATTTGTGCTGTGAACTTGAACCCGACCGAGCCCGTTAGTTCCATTCTCAGATTTGAGAACAAGTAGTAAAAAAAGCGGTTCTAAAAGGAAATCTGCAAGGGGCAATACACGCACAGGCTTAACAAAAGCAAGTGCGGGTTTGGAAAATCATAATGCGGATATCAAAAAAATTTGGTGTTAAAAACAACAAAGAACCCTCAAGACAATAACATGCCTCACAAACGACATAGATGATCCGGGTCTAGTTCTCTTCTGCTGGTGGACCATTATGACTGCCAACTACTGCAATCATACCATGCCAGACGAGGATGAACTACTTTTTGGATAGTATACAACAGGGGTTGGCTCATTACCATTAACTATGGGGAATGCTTTATCATGTGTTCAAACTGGTGGATTTTGGCAATCTGATCACTTGCACCAGAATCCAAAACAACAAGTAAAAGAAATTATTAAAAAAAAGAGTCAAAGATCTAAATCTTTAACAAGCGTTTTAAGTTTTTCAGGCGTTGCATCATTTTTGACAATGCTGAGCTCTATTCCATCCTCGGGATATACTATAAACAATTGATTGCCTTTGCATTTGTGACATACATACCCCTTGTTTTCAGATGGTATGTCATCAATGATGGTATACTTGTTTGTATCTAGTCTGTCAATCTTTGATGAAAGATTGGTTAATCTTTCATAGTTGATTATGACCATGCCTAAATTAATCAGATCTCCTGTGGTATGTTCATTCTTCACTAAAGAATGAATCTTGGCATCGGCATAATACAAAGTTGCTTCGTCATAATACAGGTCGTACAGACCATAAACAAATTCTTCGCCTGTTGGTAAAATTTGCGGCATGTCCGCAGCATATGGGAATAAAATTTTTATCGCTTGTAATGATATGCCTTTATCTGCCAAATTTATCGGAGGTAGTCCCCGTCCGGGATATTTTGACAATGTATCTCGGTCTAGTGGTGTTACTGTAATATCCATTGGTTCATCAGGTTGCGTGGTTGTCAACTCAATATCCATTGGTTCATCAGGTTGCGTGGTTGTCAACTCTGATAGTATTGGTTCATCAGGTTGCATGGTTGTCAACTCTGATAGTATTGGTTCATCAGGTTGCATGGTTGTCAACTCTGATAGTATTGGTTCATCAGGTTGCATGGTTGTCAACTCTGATAGTATTGGAACAGATATTCCAATTACAACTATAACAATAACAACTGGGAGGTATTTTTTCAACATGTGGTGCTCCCCTGTACAAACGAATCTGCCGAACATCTTGTTATGTCAGTTACCGACTTTATGATTCTCGCCGATTCCCAATCATTCCATCGGTTATCATAATAATCAAGATTGACAAACTTTGAATTTACTGTATTATCTGGATCTGTAGATTCCATACCAATTTTCACTAATCCTTTGCCAAAATCATTCTCAAAGCTTGTAACAGCGGTACTGCCTACAATAAAGTTCCATGTCCCATCCATGTTAGTATCTTCAAGTTTAATCACATTATTAGCTACATTGAGAGTGATTACGCATCCACCTTCGATATTCTCATCGCCATTAGCATCATAGGTTCCATCCCGTGATATCCAATAGTATCGTTTTGTAGATTCTGCGTTTGATGGGCAGTCTGGATAATCACCTTGAATCACTCCAAGTTCCATATACCTGACATGTCATTATTACACTTAATCTTTGATCGTTTCCAATAACTCTATAAGATATTGAATTCTAGACTAATCATGGTTGAAACTCATGTAGGTGGACGTTCTGTCGATATTACCAAGGAAGACGGTAAAATCAAGATAGTTTTTCATCCGATAGCAAAGGTAGCCAAACACCCAAAAGCAAACGTGTTTACCTTAAAACTCTCAAAGGCGGATATGGACACGCTCAAAAAGGCATTCTAAAATACATACTTCCAATGTGTATTTAGATACTTCCAAATCCTTTTATTAAACTTCCATTATTTCTAGGCATGGCGAATGACTCGTTAAATGAGGAATCTGTAGGCAGTGAGACTTACGGATTTGATGCAATACGTGGAATTCAGGCAGGGCGGGAGTTTTATGTTGCAATATGCCCGTTAAAGATAATCCCAAAATTATTCATCTTTAATGATTATGAACTACCTCCGGAACTAAGAGCCCAGAGGACTCTACGAGAATCAAGAATACCTGCCATAAAGGACTACATCCTGTCAAATCCGGATGACTATACATTCTCCTCACTTACGGCATCAGTTGACGGTGCGATGAAGTTTATCCCAGTACCATCCCTTGGACCAGACGCCAAGGTCGGTCGTATTTACATAAACATGGATTCCAAACTTTTGATAAATGATGGACAACACAGAAGAAAGGCAATCGAGGAAGCACTTAAGGAGAATCCAAAACTTGGATACGAGATGATATCCGTAGTATTTTTTCAGGATTCGGGACTGAAACGAAGCCAGCAGATGTTCTCGGATTTGAACAAAAATGCAGTAAAACCCACAAAATCCCTCAACATTTTGTATGATTACAGGGATCAATTTTCCCAGTTTATCGTCGAGCTTGTTAGAATTGTAGATGTCTTTGTAGACAGGGTAGAACTGGAAAAAACCACCATCTCAAACCGTTCTAAAACAGTATTCACATTAAACGGGATTGCCGATGCGACAATGCGTCTATTTGGCACACGCAAAAAGAAGAGAATTACAAAAGCCGAGAAAGAAACCGTGGAAAAATTCTGGAATACTGTCGCAACAAACATGCCGGAGTGGCAGCTTCTAATGCAGGGAAAAGTAAAACCAAACGAGGTAAGAAAAGAATTTGTCCATACAAACACCAATCTGTTAAACGCGTTAGGAATAGCTGGAAATATTCTCATCGAAGAGTTTCCAGACAGATGGGATAAGAAACTCGTCAATCTCAAAAAGATCGACTGGTCAAGGGACAATCCGGAATGGGACGGGCGTCTGATCTTAAACGGACAGATGGTAAAACACGCGCTTGGAATCGAGCGTGCAGCAAATCTAATTCTGAAAAAATGCGGCATTACATTATCCCCACAAAGAGAGGAGTTTGAAAACCATGACTGATTCTGTTTTTGATCAAAGGACTTTGGCAGACATTTACGAGGAGATCCGCCAGGTGTATCTCAACGACAACAGGCCCTGGATCATAGGATTCAGCGGTGGCAAGGATTCCACGTGCATGGCACAGCTTGCATGGCATGCATTATCCAAATTACCTGCAGAAAAGCTGCAAAAAAAGATATACATAATATCTTCGGACACACTAGTAGAATCCCCACAGATAGTGGAGAGGATTACAACCAGCCTAGATAAGATAGAAAAGGCAGCAACAACAAACTCACATCTTCCAATATCCACCAATCTTCTAAGACCCAAGATCTCAGATACGTTCTGGGTAAGAATCCTGGGTCTTGGCTATCCTGCACCCACGTCCATGTTTCGATGGTGCACTGACATGCTCAAGATTGCCAATGCAGACAGATTCATCCAGGAAAAGGTCTCACAGTATGGCGAGGCAATCGTGCTTTTGGGAACAAGAAAAAGCGAGAGCAGCACCAGACAACAAAGCATGAACATGCTGGAGATTGAAAACAGTGTACTATCCCATCACAAGCGATTTGCCCAGACATACGTGTATACGCCGCTGGTGGACTTTACTGCCGAAGATGTATGGAATTATCTATTACAAAACAAGAATCCGTGGGGGGACAACAACCGGGATCTTCTTTCTTTGTATCAGGATGCCAATGCAGCAGAATGTCCATTGGTAGTTGATACAAGTACGCCATCATGTGGCAGCGGACGGTTCGGATGCTGGACATGTACCGTAGTTGACAAGCAAAAGTCACTTACCAGTTTAATTGAAAACGGGGAGGAATGGATGGAGACACTTGCAGAGTTGCGAGAGGAGCTCAAAAAAACCCAGGATTCCAATGTGTGGGAAGATGTACGGGAGATGACTAGGAGAAACGGCAAGGTCGAGCTTAGAAAAGACAGTAACGACTATGTTCCCGGCCCGTACAAGATGGAGTTTAGAAAGGACTATCTGGAAAAACTGCTGCGCGGACAGTTGAAGATACAAAAGGAGGGGCCAGACCCCAACATGACACTGATCTTAGACGAGGAGATTCACGAGATTCAGCGGATTTGGCGCATGGAACAGGGGGACTGGAGAAACTCTGCATATCAAATCTATGAGAATGTCATAGGAAAAAGACTCGAAGAAGATTCAGAAGACATGGGAGGATTTGGCAGCACGGAACAACAGCTTTTACAAACAGTCTGCAAGAAACGCAACATCCCATACAGGCTGGTAAGCAGCCTGCTTAACGCAGAATTTGAGATGCAGGGCGCCACATCACACTCTAAAATATTTGGAAAGATACGAAAAGAACTCATAAAGGAATGGAGGGATGATGCAGACAAAATAATGGGCGAGCTTGTACGTGACCGCGTAGAACTTGACGGAGTGAAAAAAGATGCTTCTGACTAGGGTCACACTTGATAACTTTGGAGTGTACGGGGGAGTCAACAAACTTGATTTTAAAACCGCGCCAAAAAAACCAGTTGTGCTGTATGGCGGTACAAACGGGGCAGGCAAGACCACGGTGTTTGAGTCCATATTGCTGTGCCTTTACGGACGGCAGTCATTTGAACAAAAGATGTCACAGAAACAGTACGATGAGAAGATGCAAAGGCTGATTCACCGATCTACATCAGTACATGTACCTGCACAAGAGGCATCAATTACAGTAGAGTTTGAGTTTGCCCACAGGGGAGTAATATCAGAATATCGCGTGGCAAGATCATGGGAAAATATCGATGGCAGTATACAAGAGGATTTTTCAGTATACAAAAAGGATGCAGAGAGACAGTACACCCGACTGGATTCCGTAGAAAAGTCCGGCTGGCAGTCATATATCGACCAGATGATGCCTGTTGGAATTGCGAGACTCTTCTTCATTAATGGCGAGCACATCAGAGATATTGCAACTGCCGGAGACGAGCAGAAATACATCCAGGAATCATTTGATGTGCTTTTGGGACTAGATTTGGTAAGGCAACTCCGTGATGATATTGGCGTGTATCTTTTGAGAAACTCTGATGGCCAGACGCAAAAGATTCTTGAAGAGATACAGCAACAAACGGCAGAAAAAACCAATGCCGATAACAGGCTGGAGAGAATACTGGAAAAACAGGTGAGCATCAAGGCGCAGATAACTAGCATCCAGTACAAGATCCGTGTACTTGAGGAGCGTTTCTCAAAGATAGGCGGAGAGTTTGCAAAAAACCGTGAGGAGTTTGTTGCCAGAAAATCAAAGATGGAGGCAGAGATTGAGACGGTTCAAAAAAAGATCAGGGAGATGTGCTCGGACACACTGCCAATGAGCATCATACCTGACCAGCTAGAAGAGTTAAGACTAGACATAGAACAGGATGAAAAAAGGATAAAAGACAACTTTGAACGGGACATTCTTGAAAAGGCATTTGATGACATACTAGAGACGATACAGTCTGATTCATTTCTTCATTCATGTGATGATTCTACAAAAGCGATGTTTGTATCAGAGATAGAGCAAACGTTACAAAAGCGAAAGGACACAATTCATAATTTACAAAATACAACTTTTGATCTTTCTCTCTCAGAGATGGAGCGCATCAAAAATATGATAAATGAGATCAACGAATCATGTGAGCCGAGGATTAAAGAGCTTGCACAGTCACACAACAAGATACTAGACAAGCTGGAAATTGTAAGGAATGGTCTTGAAATGTCACCGCAGGACGACGAGGCAGGACCCGCATTATCTGAAATTGCACATACCAACCGGAAGCTTGGAGAGCTTGAAAGCGAGCTGGAGAATCTGATGAATTTGGAGGCGCAGGAAAAATCCATGATTACATTACTTAATTCACGAATACGTCAAAACATAAGCAAGAGAGGCAGTGACAGAAGACTGACTGCCGGAGTAGACCTGGGACCGGCAATACAGGAGACATTGGAGGAATACTCTGTTGTTCTTAGACGCAAAAAAATTGAGATTTTGCAAAAATACATACTAGACGGGATAAAGATGCTTTTACACAAAAAGGACTTTATTGAAAGTGTAACCATTGATCCTGAAACTTTTGAGATCAAACTGTACAAGCAAGATGGCGAGGAGATAACAAGGACAATGATGTCCGAAGGTGAGATTCAGATGTATGTCACTACCCTGGTGTGGGGACTTGCAAAGACCTCAGGCAGGGCGTTTCCATTTGTGATTGACACGCCACTTGCAAGACTTGACAGGGAACACAGGACAAACATGGTAGAGAATTTTTATCCTGCCGCATCGCACCAGACCATAATACTTTCTACGGATTCTGAGATAAATGACAGGTACTATGAGAAATTGGTTCCACACATTGCAAAATCGTACATACTAAGATACGACTCGGAGAAAGGCAGAACCATGATCGAGGAGGGTTACTTTAAACTGGAGGAGAGTCATGCAATCAAAGTTTGAGACGATGAGAATGAGTACTCGGAGTCAGAAGAATCTGGGGGATATGAGAACAGAGATGGGTCTGGAGCCTGAAACCCTGTCTAGGTTTGCAATATGTCTGTCACTCAAGGAGAGATCCATTCCAAATCCTGATGAGTACAATCAGGACGGCTCGGTAATCGTACCACATGTACTGTTTGGAAAAAATGAACGAGTCTACGAGGCACTCTTGCTCAACAGATTGAAACATGACAAGCTTGATCCGGGAATCTACCTTAATCGTATGCTGCGGGCGCATCTGAATCGCGGGGTGATATCACTGAGGCTGCGAATTAGAAATCTTGCTGATTTTTACAATCTTGTAAGGGAGGAGAGGATGGGATGAGGATTCAAAAAATTATTGATTATACGGTATGTGGTATTCCAAAAAAATATTCAGTTCTAGAGTGTGTTTATCAATTAAAAAAGAGAGTTGTAAAACATGGCAGAAAATAAATTTCCGATATACCTTGATTACCATGCGACCACTCCGGTGGATCCGCGTGTATTTGAGGAGATGACACCGTATTTTACTGAAAAATTTGGCAATGCATCTAGTCTTGATCACTCTGTAGGATATGATGCGTCAGTTGCAGTGCAGCAGGCTCGGGAAAAAATTGCAAAGGTAATAGGCTCACACATGGATGAGATACTCTTTACATCCGGTGCCACAGAATCTGATAATCTGGCGTTGATTGGAGTAATGGAAAAAAACAGAAAAAAGGGGAATCATTTGATCACATGTGTTACAGAACACAAGGCAGTACTTGATACCGCACGACATCTTGAAGAGGCAGGATTCCAGGTAACATATCTTCCCGTGGATGAATTCGGACTGGTAAATCTGCAAGAGTTAAAGAATGCAATCACAGATGAGACCGTCCTGATCTCGATAATGTCTACAAACAACGAGATTGGCACCATACAGGATATTGCAGGGATTGGAAGTATTGTACACGAGCGTAATGTACTGTTTCATACTGATGCTGCACAGGCAGTGGGTCATATCCCAATTGATGTTCAAAAAATGAACATTGATTTAATGTCGTTTTCATCACACAAAATTTACGGTCCCAAGGGAATCGGTGCGCTCTATGTTAGAAGTATCATGCCCCGGGTAAAACTGGAACCCATTATTCATGGTGGAGGTCAGGAAAGAAATCTCCGACCCGGTACACTGAACGTTCCCGGAATCGTGGGCTTTGCAAAGGCAGTAGAGATTGCACAAAAGGAGATGGGATCAGAGAATGTCAAATTCAAAAAATGGACTGATGAGATGCTCAAACAGTTATCAGATGCTGGTGGCAAGCTTAACGGTCATCCCACAAAGAGGCTGGCACACAATCTCAATGTGAGATTTGAGGGAATAGACGGCAAGGCAATAATCAATTCAGTATCCAAAAAGATTGCCATCTCTGCTGGTTCGGCATGTACCACCCAGACAGTAGAGCCATCCCACGTATTGCTTGCACTTGGATTGGATGAAGAACAAGCTCATTCTTCTATACGAATTGGTTGTGGCAGATTCAATACCAGTGAAGATATCGAAACAGCAACAGATGAGATTTGTTCATGTGTGGATTCCCTGATCAAAATTCACGTGTAAAATTTAAAAAATTTTCTACAATAAAATATTTGAATTGTGTCTATGTTGTAAGAATCAGACGAATTTGACTAAGCATCTTCATCATGTCAAATATGTAATGCTATTTATTTTTCCAATTATCATCCCAATATCCATATTGTTCATATGGTGAGAATGACATCCGTGCAGATTTAAACTTGTCAATTACCTGTACAAGTATGAATGATTTTTTTCCACCCATACTAATGCCTCTTGTTCCTCTCCCAACCATCTGATTAAACAGTACAGGGGAATTAATTGGTCTTCCTATAAACACGACATCTAGATTTGGCACATCAAATCCAGTACTAAATACATCATAATTACAAATTACTTGTATTTGATCTGTCTCTTTAAATTTTCGAATAATCTGCCTTCTAAAAACAGAATCTGTATCTCCATCTACATGTGCAGAATTAATCCCTAATTGTTGTAAAACTATATGGATTAAAATTGATTGATTTTTACTAGTGCTAAAATAAAGAATTTTTTTACCATGATTTGCCAATTTGTGTAATTTATCAATTATTTGTATATTCCTAGTATTGTTATTTGCTAGTTTTTGTAGCATTTCAGTGCTAAATTCCTGTCGGTCACCTTGAATAATTTTTACCAATGCATCTAATTCGGTACTAGTTAATTGATATTTAAAATCTGTTCTAAGTGGATTCAATTCTGATTTAGCTAGGATATCGTTATGCTCTAAATATTTTATAATATTTTTTTCATATTTTTTTCCATCATCCCTATCTAATTCAATCTGAACAATGTTGCCCTGAAATTTTTTAACTAGTAACTGGTTTTGCTTCTCATCAATACCTCTTCCAGGAGTGGCTGTTAGACCCAGTATCCTTGCTGCGTTCTTATCTGTTAGTTTTTTTAATACATCATCATATGTGGGAGCTAAAATTTGATGAGCTTCATCTATAATGACATAAGATGGTTTTAGTAAATTTGATTTTGAAAAATTATTCATTTTTTTATAACCTGCAAAAACAATAACACGTTTATCTGGAATTTTTGGAATTTGTTTTTTTCCCCACGCCACAATAGATTTTATTGGAAATCTCCCCACATGATTCCACACATGCATAAAAGACTCATAGGCTTGTTCTAATAATTCAGATTTATTTGCAAACCATATTATTTGTATGTCTGGAGTTTTATTAAATATCCGAGAGACTATTTCCATTGCAACTCTTGTTTTTCCTGTTCCTGTCGGCATTTGTATCAAACATGTAGAATTAACATTTTCAATTTTTTTCATAGTTTTTGAAACTATCTTCGATTGATAATCAAGTAATATTTTCAAAGGCTCAAATTCAGCATTTGTACCATAGACATCTATAGATGTTTTTAATTCTTTTTTGTCATCTGGGATTATATATTCAGGATATTTGAAAAAATTGACAAATAATTTTGTTTGTTCATCTTGCTTCCAATCAAATTCAATACATTGTTTCATCATATCTGAATATTCTTTTTCATTCATTTTTGAAATATTTTTAGTAATTCCACATTTTTTAAAATAACGCTCCCATTGTGCAGCTATTGTAGATTTTGTATAATTATAGAGTTTTTTTCGAAATGATTTTTTTAAATAATTCGGCAAATTTTTTGAAAAATGAATTTGACCTAAAATCAATTTTTCTGTGTAAATTGATTGGATATCTTTGTAGTGTTGTAAGATAAACTCTAGATTATCAAAATTAACTTTATCTAAGCTCTTTTCTAATTGTATTTGAGGAAGATAGCGGTTTAATATCAGATTAGTCACTCATCTGGTTTCATGTTAGATAATCTGCGAGCTGATACTCCCCAATTTGAAATCAAATAGTCAATCGTGGTTTGAATGTCTTGTTGTTTTGTAGTATCGTGAATTGATTTTATTGCAAAACCATATGATGCCAACAATATGTCAAAATGTTCCCGAATCTTCAACATATTGTCTTCCTGTTCGGTGTTTTCCATTTTTTCTAATATCTCAAAAAAATCACGTATAAATGAATGAGCCATGTTGTATTTTACTAACACACTATCTGCTTCGGATTCGTACGAAATTAGAGGTCCTTTGGAATCAAGATCATGACTTAAACTAATGTGAAAACCCTTCAACAGATCGTTGAATACATCTTCTGTTTTTTCACTAGCATCTTTGTATCTTTCTGCAAACTCCCTTAGACGTTTTTTGGTAGCATCATCGTGTTTTGATGTAGAGATTGTGGGTTGTATTCGTGATGTACCTCCAGATCCTTGGGATTTAGTTTCACCTATTTTTGCTTTTTCCTTATCGCGTATTTCTTTAAAATAATTTCGTCGTTTAATTATTGTAGGACTGATGGCCTCAGAAATTTTTCTTCTAGCAAAACGCTCCATTCGTATTCGTGTTTTATTAAATTCTACACCAAAAATATCATCAGATTCTCTAGTAAATTCAATTTCAATTCCTGTCCATCTGTCTACTTTATCAAAATGTTGATTGTTACTGGGACTTTGATTTGCATTTAAAATCTTTATTGGTCCTCCTGGCCAATTTCCAAAATATAGTTCTCTACCTTCACGAACTAAAGATATTCCCTGATTTCTTTCAGTAATTTTACGTATAATTCGATTCTCATGTGATAATCCCGGTCGATATCCATACAACCAGTTATCCGGATAATAGGAATATGTAATTACCATCCAGCCAACTTGATCTCCTGTATCTAGTTTAACACGTTGAGAAATAATTTTTGGTTTATCATTATTTTGATCATATGAAATAAACAGTGGATCATAAGGCATGACGTCTATAGGATCTTCATCTTCTAATTCTAGAATTATTTTGATTTTATTTTCATTATTAATTGTCTTTGAGCCATCGTTAGCTGGTACGCTTTTTTTATCCCCAATAAATTTTCTATAAATCCTTCCCAACTCGTCAATTAATTTTGGTTCATAATCTACTGTGTCTTCTTCTTCTTCTTGATCATTATCTTGATGGTTTTTTTCTTTATCCACAATATCTTTGTCTTTAAATGATGGATTTGTTATATCCGACCAGATCACAATTGTTCCGTGATCATATCTTCTATATTCTTCTGGTGGTTCTCGTAATACTGGTCTTGGGATTTTTTTACCAAATCTTAAAATCGTATACATCCATTTACCGCCTTCTGTTTTTGAATAGACTTCACCACATTTTGCCTGACTTATACATGACATATAAGCACCTAATCCAAATTTTCCAATACCTGATGTGTTATTCTTTTTTGTAGATTCTGCAGCTATGAAATAATCATAAATTATTCGATCATTCATACCCTCACCATCATCAATGAAAATAAATTTCTCCACTCTTTTTCGTATTTTAGTGTAGGATTTTTCAGTCCATTCAAATCTTATGATGATGTTTTTTGCATTTGCTTCTATTGCGTTATCTACGATTTCACATATGGCAGAATCAATTTTGAAACCGGCTTTAGCAAACGCCCCTGCCGCTAATTCAGAAGATATTGATTCACGGGATTCTTGATTGTATTGACTCACAAGATCAAATACCTATAATACCTATTAATATAGTATATGAGAATCACCCATTTCATTGATTGGGTTTTGTATGCGAAAATAAAACGATCTTATTACTGTGTATATTGAAACATGTAAAATATTTATCATTATAAGCATGGCAGGATCTAATTGCCATGAATTGATGTGTTATGAATTGACACATCACCCTACTCGAGCATGCTTTGTTAAATAGTATATGTGACATATCAGTATCTTGACATATCGACCATCTACCACCGTATCTATATCTGCACGTATTTTTCTTAAAGTTCCAAAAATCAGATTTCAGCGTTGATAAAAAATACGCAGATCTCACGATCTGATAATCATCTAGAAAATGTTTCTTTCAGATTTCTCACACACTAAATAAACAATACGTGACAATTAGATTATCATATGGAATTAATCATCACTTAAATTTGAAAATCATCTTGAATAATCATGGTTGTTTTGCCCACTAGAGAACAAATCAAAAAAAGCAATTATGTTTCAATTGAGACCAAGGAGAATCAGGGAACTGAAAACCTTACAAGCGGCATAGTTGGTGAGATCTTGACCTCGAGTAGCTCACATCCTCACGGAATAATGGTTAGGTTGCAGGACGGTCAGATCGGACGCGTCAAAAGCATTGAAGATACCCAAGGAAATACCACCGAATCCATTTCAGATAAATCAATAGGTATACGAACTAAATCAAAAGAAGAGCTGTCGAATATAGCTAAAAAAGCTGTTGAAACCAGAAGAAAAAACCATCAGGAATGGAGCCAAAAAACAGAAGTCAAAAATATCAAAGTGATGAAAGGAACAGCTGCCCCCCGATTCATAGATTTGGACAAAAAAGAGATACCAAAGAATGAGAACAAGTACAACGAATTTAAAGAATTTTATCAGTACGATGAAAAATTATCTGAATTACCATCCAATGAAAATAGACAAACCTTAGACGGCATAAAGCGTTCTGTGCTAGAGAGATTTGCTACGGCAGTATGTTCTTTTGGAAATGATTACAAGGGAGGATTTGTGTATCTGGGAATAAAGTCCGATGGCACAATTGCAGGACTGGACAAAGACAAGAAATTCGGAGGGTTTCTAGACTATGATGATTCGTTTGCAAATAATATGCGAAACAGGCTTGGGGATATGTTAGAGGATAAAGTGTTCATCACAAGCAAATTGCAGATAGGATTCAAGAACATCGATGACAAGATCATTTGTATTATCCAGATATTGCCCTCAAAGCAGCCACTTTATGTTCATTCCTCAAAACAAAAGACATTCTATGTGAGAGGCCCCACTCCTAGGGCAGAGAAACTAGACGGAAGGGATCAATTCAGATACATAAAGGAAAGATTTCCAAATTATGGATGAATTGAATTGACCGAGATTTATCACAATCCTCTGTTTGATCACATCAGAAAATACTTTGAGAATAATCCCGATGAGACGATATTCCTTTTTGTCCCGTATGTCAAGACAAAGGTGTTGGAAAAATTACTAAAAGATATACAAAATAGAATTGTAATAGTCACTACATGGAAGCCAAGAGACATCCAGTTTGGATCATCTGAGCTTGCTCTGTATCCGTACTGTAGGGAACGGAATATTTCGTTGTATGTGAGTGAAGACATGCATCTCAAGGTGTATTCCATGGGTCTTGCCAGTGCAATACTTGCTACCGGGAATATCTCACATAGGGGGCTTTTACCTGATGGCAACTATGAGGTAGCAACACTAATTGAATATCTGACAAACAAGGATCGATTCTATTTTGAGAAGATACGAAAAGAAGCAAGACTGGTAGATGATGTAATGTATGAGGAGCTTGAAAAATGGAGTGAGGCAAACAAGGTGAAACCGCCAGAGCAGGTTGACTTGAAGGATATCGTATCTGCGGCAAAACGTGACAATTTTCTGATATCTGCATTACCCATGACCCGTAGCGTGGATGATCTGGTTTTGGGATACAAAAGAATTGGCTCTAGTCAGAATCCCTCGGAGAATCCTGAGACTACTGCATGTGTGTTTTATGATCTGATAAACTATGGGATTGCAACAGGGCTTTCAGAGACTGAATTTCTGCAGGAACTGTCTATCAAGTTTTTTGTACATCCGTTTATCCAAAAGATTGACGAGTTTATAGCCCCAGAGGCGTACTTTGGAAGAATCAAGGAATGGATTCAGAATAATTGTACAGATGTTCCAGTGCCAAGTAGGCGAGAATTGGCTGGGAATGTGCAGGTGTTGTTGGAATGGTTTGAGGTATTGGGCGATGGTAGATATAAAATTGATATACCAGGAGCTAGATCTCAACGAATAAGAAAGATTTGATGATTATTTTCTAGGTCGACCATATTCATCTATACACTAATGGCAATATGTATAGTAGTTCATGACTTTTAATTCCTAATATTTACTAATATAAGATTAAGTCAGAGGATATATTGCTATTTGAAAACATGCCAAATAATAGAATAAATACCACAAGTTACAAGATATTATGTTGGAAGATAATTGTGAAGAATTAAAACAAAAAATTAATGAATATATCGAGAGGAAAGAAACTGAATCAAAATATCCTAATCATATTCAAGCGCAAAAAATTTATCAAATGTTTATGGAAAAATCAGGATGTCTTTCTGGCGGCAAAATAGAATCTGTTCATACAGGATGGAATAATGGTACAGGCATGACAGGTTTGCATCTAGTAATTGACAATATCAGGTATAGTTATGTTATATTTACATTATCGCTAGTTGAAGCAGATCAAATAAAAATAATCTCTAGAAATGAATTTTCAAATTTTACAAATGAAAATATCTATAAAGTTTCAGATATAACTATTGAAGTAATTGATAATCTTTTTAGAAATACAATGAATGATTTAGTATAAATTTGACAAACTAAGATCATGTGCTTAAAGGAATAAAATAGATTATCATCTTCAAGATGAATATTTTGATCAGAAAGATGACCCGATCTGATGATAACATCAGTATCTACATTCGGATCAACCATATACTCTTAGTGGCTTGCCTGTACCAATTAAAACACATCGTGCATCCTCTTGTATTTGATTGTATGATTTTTTTTCAGGTCAACCGTACTCAGATGAAATGTTTCATGGTGTGAAAATGCCGGTGTTGACATGTATCGTAATTACCCTCTATTCACCCTGTCTGTAATCTCGTCATTTTTCTCCCTTACGAACTTTACCGCATTTGCAATCTCACCTGCTGCAAAAACGATCGCATCCAGGGGGATACCCCAACAATTTATTATACTGGTTTGACATAACCTAATCATCCGTACTCGAATCCCTTGGGCTAACGGGTAGCTGATCCAGTTAGCGATCCTTGGGCTCATGTGGGTACGGCTCATTTAATGCCATTATCTTCCTCAAATTATTTAGAGTAGGGGTTCATCTGCTCTGAATTGATCTGCATGTTTGTTATTTGCAAATAACCCTACATTTTTTATAATATCCAAAATATTCCAGCTCTGCATGTCTTGCTTAGTATCCTAGCAAACTATATCCTAAGGAAAAACCGTGTTCTCATATGACAGTTGAGAAAACACTCCTTGGCGATTTGGAGATCTCCAGAGTTCTTAACGGAATGTGGCAGGTTGCAGGCGGTCACGGTCTGATTGATTCAGAATCGGCCGTATCTGATATGAAACGATATCAGGAATCCGGACTTACCACGTGGGACCTGGCAGACATTTACGGTCCTGCAGAATCATTAATTGGAGAATTTAGGGAAAAAACAGGTAACGATAACTTTCAAGCGCTGACAAAGTTTGTCCCCAACCCAGGTCCTATGAGCAGCAGCATCGTAACTTATCATATCGAGCAGTCATTGCAAAAAATGAAGACAGACAGTATTGATCTGCTCCAGTTTCACTGGTGGGATTACAATGACGTGCGTTATCTTGATGCATTAAATAACCTCTCAAAATTACAAAAAGAGAATAAAATCAGGCACATTGGACTGACAAACTTTGATACAGAACGAGTAAAAATCATGAAAGAGCAGGGATATGATCTAATATCCAACCAGGTCCAGTATTCTATTTTGGATCAAAGACCAGACAAAGTAATGGCCCCATTTTTTGCAAGACACGGAATAAAGATCCTGTCTTATGGGACGCTGCTTGGGGGATTTTTCTCTGAGAGATACATCGGAGTTGACGAACCACACAGGGGTGAATTAACTACATCCAGCCTGCAAAAATACAAAAATATGATTGACGTGTGG
Source organism: Candidatus Nitrosopumilus sp. (assembly GCA_965218785.1). Taxonomy (GTDB): domain Archaea; phylum Thermoproteota; class Nitrososphaeria; order Nitrososphaerales; family Nitrosopumilaceae; genus Nitrosopumilus. Next base: position 1,444,633 of record OZ244650.1, on the reverse strand, counting down.
GGCGGATGGCAGTTGTTCCAAGAGTTGTTAGCCGTGTTAAGTGACACCGCACAAAAACACAATTGCAGTATTGCAAATGTTGCAACACGCTTTGTTTTGGACAAACCACAGGTTGCAGGGGTGATTATTGGTGCAAGGCTGGGGATTTCAGAACACAGAGATGACAATGGCAAAGTCTTTGATGTAAAACTAGACGTGCAAGATATGGCATTGATTGACTCTGTCACTGCAAAATCAAATGACCTCTTTGATGTCCTTGGGGACTGTGGTGGGGAATACAGATGATGACTAGACCCTTTTAGGTTTGATGAAATAAAAAAACCAAACGGTTACTAATGGTTCATCTGATGTGGCAATCTCATTTATTGCATAGTTTGTAGTATCTCTCAGCGGCTTTGACCATTCCTGTCTTTGTTCTGATTCCCTGTGGCTGTAACTGGACATGAATTGGAACGCGTGTCTGCCTTAACTCCCCTTGAAGAATCTTGTGTACTCCCTTGCCAATTACTATGATTTTTTCGGGGTTTGCATCTTGAATTATCTTTGATATGTAATGTCTCCAAGAAATTCTGATTATCTTTTCCATCATGCCCGGTTCTGGCTTTCTCGTGTCGTTGTATAGTGCCACTATGCTTGCATCCAATAACCAAATGCCTTTTTCTCTTAACTGCTCTAAAACTGATATCTTGTTGCGTATTCGTTGACAAAACTCTGGTGTTTGTGAGATTAGAATTTTCTTTTTTTTTGAATCAAAATCTTGATTTAAACATGAAACAAAAATCTTCCAGAATTGCGGCGTTCCCCTGTTAGCTGGAATATTTGCAATATTTCCTTCCCCATAACCAAGACAATAGACTAGTTTCACATATCCTGTGGGGGCACTCCTTAATTTTGGGAATATGTCATATTGCATAGTACTGTCGTGCTCTGAATCCCTGGTAAATACGTGAGATTCTGCTAATAGCAACACTCTGACTTTATCTGGCTTCCAAAAATTCCGATGTTCGTCAACTGATTTGACTACCTTGAATGATTCAAATTCCAAACCGCCTGCAATCGTTTTTTTAATTTCCGAATATGTTTTTTCTAACGACATGTCACTTTAGTTATTTCCCAACATTTGTGTTTTTAGGGTTGGACGGACCTACTTTTCATACAAAGATCGGCATACACCATCAGTCTACATGACACGTGGAACAACCATCACTTAAATTTGAAAATCATCTTGAATAACCATGGCCATTCTACCCACCAGAGAGCAAATCAAAAAAGGCGACTCTGTCTTGATTGTGACCAAGGAGAACCAAAGAACCGGCAGCCTTACAGACGGTATTGTAGGTGAGATACTGACTTCAAGTTATTCACACCCTCACGGAATAAAGGTCAGGCTGCAAGACGGGCAGGTCGGACGTGTCCAAAGCATTGGCGATGCCAAAAGAAACACCACCTGATCATTTCAGATAGAATCTGTGCAAAGCACATCAAAAAAAGTTCTGTCTGGACACTGCCAAATATGGCAGATTCTCGTAGGATGAAATGCCCGTCTGCGTGGCATCTCCCCACAAAACGGCATCAACTCGCCTGCCTCTTGAATTTTTCATGAATATCTTAAATATCATTACTCGATACTACTGTAATGAGCCGTGAAGATTTCAACACCCCGTCTATTCTAGTCCGGGATATAATGACTAGGGCGCTGATCACTGTAAACCCAGCTACCACTGCCCATCAAATTGCAATGATGATGGAACAGGGAGGAATAGGTGCAATTCTTGTAAAGGCAGACAAGATCCCAAATGGCATAATCACTGACAGGGATTTTGCCACAAAAATCGCCACAAAGAACCTCCCATTTGACACCCCGGTTGAAAAAATAATGTCATCCCCGTTAATCACGATTCATGGCGATGCTCCGATATCTGCCGCAGCAGAAATGATGAGTACAAAGAAAATCCGAAAGCTTGCCGTAACTGACAACGGCATCGTCATCGGGATTATTACATCCACCGATCTGGTCAACCAGCTTGCAAAATAGCTAGAAGGTCTTTGTCTTTCTGAGAAATATCGTAACTGTCATCATGTAGCATGCAGTTGCAATGATCTCCGAGACCAGCGATGCGACGTATGGCTCTGTTCCGGCTTCGAGAAAATAGTACAGTGTGGGCCATCTTATTCCGAGATATATTACCTCCCCTATTCCAAACGATGAGACTAGTGCCAGCAGCTCTTTTTTGATTGAATCACCCCTCATGGTCCTGTAGCGTTCCTTGTTATTCCAGTAAAACAGACATGAAAAAATTCCAAAATAAACCACATATCCGATAACTATGGTGACTGTCGTGTTTACATAATTCTCGTAATCAGAGAGCAGCTGTGCTGCTATTGCCGACAGCGAGGCTGATGCGACAAAGCATATTAGAAAATTCCTGTTAATCTGCAGCAGATGCTGGTTTGACTTCATAATCCTGGTAATGCCTGATGGTTAATATTTTGTATTGCAAGATGCAAACCATGAAAAAACGGTGCCAGTGGGCAAAGGACGAGCCAAACATCACGTATCATGATGATGAATGGGGACGTCCACAACACGACGATCAAAAACTCTTTGAATTCCTGATACTAGAAGGAGCACAGGCCGGTCTTTCCTGGACTACTATTCTCAAACGAAGAGACAGCTACAGGACTGCCTTTGCCGATTTTAATCCAAGAAGAGTCTCAAGATATACCCAGAAACACATAGAAAAACTACTCCAGAACAACTCCATTATTAGAAACAGACTCAAAATAACCTCGGCCATAAACAACGCAAGGCAGTTTCTCAAAATTCAGGAGGAGTTTGGCTCGTTTGATGAGTATTTGTGGGGATTCGTAGGATACAGACCGATCAGAAACAGCTTCAAAAGACCTGCAGACCTGCCTGCATCGACTGAAATTTCAGAAAAACTGAGCCGGGATCTGAAAAAGCGCGGATTTAGCTTTGTTGGTCCCGTAATCTGCTATGCACTCATGCAGGCAACAGGCATGGTAAATGACCATACATCAGGGTGTTTTCTGCATCGAAAATAATTTTTAAACTAGGAGAACCATCCCAATTCATGTCTGAATACAAATTTGCAACCTCTGTCTCATGCATGGATGGACGGATACAGATTCCGCTAGCAGACTGGATTAAGAAAAACTACTCTGTTGACTATGTGGATGCAATCACAGAACCAGGCGTGGATAAGAACATCACAAGGGACCAGATATCTGACTCGGTCAAAGCCAAATCCAGAATATCAATTCATGCGCACGGATCAGAGCTGATCGTCTTCTCCGGACATCATAACTGTGCGGCAAATCCTGTCTCCAGTGATGAACACATTGAATTTATCAGAAAGGGCGTTGATGTAATCTCCTCATGGGGTCTGGGTGTAAAGGTGGTGGGTGTCTGGGTTGATGAATCCTGGAACGTCAACCCCGTTTAGATTTCAAAAGGATTCCCGTCGTAAATGAAAAGATATCTTGCTTTACAGACTGCCGGATCTGTGGATTGGCAGGACAGTCGGGTTGATCCTTGCCAAAAATGAGGCAAAAATACGTACGAAATTTCATTCTACGTCGTCTTTCTGCTTGTAATTGAGTTGGTGGCATTAATAATCCTTGAATTCAAAAACAATCTTGAGGAACTATGGTTTTACAACCGTCTTATCCCTCCTTATAGCGTCCGTCATTACAATCTTTAATTTCCGGCCAGCCACAGGAAGGCATCCTGAGAAGACGCCCGGCCCTCCGTCCTGATGAAGATTGAGTATTGCAGGAATGCTGTTTTATAGGGATTCGCGGTATTCTTTTTAATAAGCTGATTCTACTTGTAATCATGAAACTTTCTGCAAAAATGACAAAGGCATTAAATGACCAGGTGGCACTAGAGGCCACAGCTTCGAGCAGCTATCTTGCAATGGCATCATGGTGTGAAATGACGGGCTATCAGGGCGGGGCTGACTATTTTTATGCCCAGTCCGACGAGGAACGAGCCCACATGCTCAAGGTGGTTCATTATCTAAACGCCATGGGAGCCGGGGCGGCAATTCCAGCTACCAAATCCCCTACGGATTCATACAAGTCACTTGAGGGATTAATCAAGACTGCACTAAAAAGCGAGCAGGCAGTGACACAGGCAATCCACGTGATGGTAGATATCGCACAAAAGGAAAGGGATCACTCTACATATGCATTCCTAGAATGGTTTGTAAACGAACAGGTTCAAGAAGAGACAAAATTTGAAACGATCCTGCAAAAGTTTGATCTGATTGGACGGGACAAACTAGCAATAAATGAGATCGACAAAATTCTTGCAGCAGAGTCTGTCGCAGCGGCAGAAGAGCCTGCCGCATAATGGGTCTTCTAAAATAATTAATACCGGATGTTTTAAATCATTTCATGACCGTTGTTGTAACAAGAAAACCCGGAGGCATCACGCAGCTCTTCAACACAGAAACTGGTCGTGTCACCTACAAATGCAAGACGGAATCTGCCTACATGCTAATTGAGGCGTTTGGCGGAATTGTACAATTCCATCAAAAGGGTGCGACTGCGACTGTAACGGGACACATTACATCCCTTGATTCATGCGACGTGATAAAAAAGGGCCATCCGGATTACAAGGATGCACTGACTGGAATTATTTCAGCACACAAGGAATTTTCTCAAAATGTTTCTGAGATGTCCCAAAAGGAGATTCGGGATCTTGAAAACAAGTTATCTGGACTCTAGCCTTCAAATCCTTTACATTTATTCCCTGATCCGACATCCTCCACCTTCATCTGTGGATGGCATATGTGATAATATCCGATCTTTTTGCTGCCGCATTTCATTTTTTATAATTCTGCGACATTACTTTATCGGTCTGTATATCCTGTCAGCATCTATGTCGTCCTAAGGCGTGCGCCGTATCTTTTTGGCAAAACATGCACTGGAACAACAACCCGGTTTGAAACCATCAGAGCACACCATCTCATGATTCGGTGATCATCTTTTATCTAGCCGTAAATCATACAGTGCTCACATTCACAGTCTTTTTGCTGCATTGCCTTTTTCAAACATTTTTTGTGCTGGCCTGCCTGGCACTGTACACAGACCTCCTCAATGTTATCGACGTTCGTATATTTTTTAGACTGATCAAATCCAAAACCCCCATCTTGCGGTCCTACCATGCCTTTACACAGATGACGTAGTATTTTTACTTCACTAATTGACTGAATATTTTATAGTTTCACGCAGCTCCACCTTGTGCGTTTCAATTATTCCCCTGATCTCAAACGTATCGACGTATCCTCCTGCCGATGCACGGGTTGCCTTGAGCAGGTAGTGCAAAGCCCCCTCCTCAATCTTGCCTACATAGTATCCGTAAAGAAACTCTAGTTCATCATCACACTTCCAGATCTGCTTGATGTTTGGAAACGTCTGCCTGATCTCAGTGGGTATCCCCTGAATTCTTCTTTTGATGTATCCGTCAAGCGATCTTCTGATTGTGGCGTCCTGAAGCAATTACAGTCCTTCTCAACGCCCTTTTTTTAGTCCTTGTCTTTTTCCTCTGTCTTCTCTGACTTGTCCCAAAGATGCATCGTTCCCCTAATCATAAAGGAGCCTACGATTATCGCCACTATCCCGCCGACTATGAATAAAAAGAGCTTTCCTACATCTTTGATACTTGCCAATACTGCTGATTCATTACGAGTCTAATTATAATTTCTGTAAGAATTCAGTCCAGATATGATATTTTCGCTTTTAAAGTTCCGAGAATTGGACATATGAAGATAAAAAAGAGGAATTCAAGAGATGAGTACAGCCATCTCCTGATGTTTGTGCAAGTCAGCAGATGCAAGTCTGTGCGGACACGCATTCTGTAAAATATTAAAAGACATTCTTGAGGATGCCTGAAGACAGGTAGACAGCTGGCGTCATTGGATCTGATGTAATGTCATTATTGATGCGGCTGTAATGACTGGGAAGATTCTTCAGTCTATTACACAAGCAAATTTAAATGCAATCCCTCAAAAAGGAATCAACATGGATGCAAACAATCGTTATGCTGAAATGATTCCAACTAAAATATTCGGCATAATAATTTCCGCACATGTACAGTACAACACGCATTATTATTTTGATGATGTGGATGCAGATTCAAGAGTTGTGGATTTTCAAACAGTTGCAATCCATGAGATTGGACATCATCACCTGCCAACTCTTTTCCATAATTTCCATGACAGTAATCCCGTAATTAATGCAGGATTGAATTTGGACGGATCAAGAGGAACGATAACTACTAGCGATGAAGATGCATTGGATCCCCAGTACCCATGAAAAAAATAATACTGATTATTCCAGTATTGGTGCTATTTGGCATACTTGCAGTTCCAAGTTTGTACTATAATGGATACATACCCATAACCAATCAGAGCATGGGTCTTTCTCCCAATATGGACAAGCCAGAATTATATTCCAAAAGCACACTTGCACTTGAAGGAACAATAACCGGGCAGACAACAGAAGTTACATGGGTCAAGAATGGCAATATAGACAGTCCACACACGTTTACTACATGGGCGTTTACATGGGCATTTTTGACATTCTCAAACTGGCCGTTGGATGTGCCGGTACTGCATATTCCATACGTGTATACTACATGGACGATTTCGACAAAAGATTTCATCAAGGGTACACCCACGGATATAGTCGAGTTCAAGACGTCGGGAGGAACATACAGGAACATAGAGCATGTGAACTTTGATGTCCCACAAATAGAACTGGGTGACCATGTCCTTGTATTTCTGTCAAAGGATCCTCCTGGGACCAGGTGGGGAAACTCTTATTACATAACTGGAGTTCAATCAGGCATATTTTTTGTTGATTCTGACGGGAATGCCAAAACTGAGTTACAAGACATGACTGTGAATATAGATGATCTAAAATCAACATTGCGTTCTATGGGGTGACAGACTTTATGCTCTTCATTGGGATTTCTAAATAAAGCAGATTCGAATGAATATGGTTATGAGCCCCCCGCCATCAAGCCGAGTAGATTCAATAATGAGACTAAAAAATCCCCTTCAATGTCTAAAACCAAACAGATTCTGGCTTGGGTTGCCATTATCGGCGGTGGAATCGGATTCTTCTTCTTTTCTATAGAGGCGGCCGAATTCATGCGATGATCTTCCAAACCAGTCACATCGTATTCATTTGTGGTAGTAACTGATGATCACTCAGCAGATAAAGGACTTTTTGGATCTGCAAAAGCTTGGTTACGTGGCCACTGTCACCTCTGATGGCCGACCAAATATTTCTCCAAAGGGAACCATCATTGGCTGGACGTCTGAGATGCTGGCATTTGCAGATATTCGTTCGCCTGATACCATGAGGAATCTGCAGACCAATTCCTTTGTGGAGATTAACGTAATTGATCCCCTTTTACGCAAGGGTTATCTGTTCAAAGGAGAGGCCAAAACAGTCGATGATGATTCCCTGTTTGAGGAAATTCTAAACCACTATAGAAAAAAAGGAATCAAAAGCCCGATCAACTCGATCGTACTAGTAAGAGTCTCAGACGTCTCTGAGGTGACCTCGCCGTTATATGATATGGGAATCTCAGAACAGGAGATAAAGACAAGGTGGAAGAAACACTTTGAAAATCTATGACTTTGTCCTTTTTAGCCTGTCAAGCTCCTGTCTGGTCTTTCCATGTCCGGTTCTTTCCTGCTCTAAAAGTAACTGAACTGCCTCTAATTCTTTTTGTGTCATGTTGAGTTTTGATTTTAATGATCCTACCACCACACTTGCCGCCTCAATTACCCCTGCAGATGATTTTTGGTCTGCATCGCCGCCCTTGATGAACTCTGTTTCTTTGGCAGTCAAGACACTCGTATCCTGAAACATGTCTTTTTTTGCCAACTCTTCTTTTGCATTGTACAGCTGGGACGTTGCCTCTTCGAGCTCTTTTTTGTATTCCACGTTTTGGTTTCTAATGTTGCGAAGTAATGCCTGCTCCTGTGTCATCTGTTCCTTGGTTTGATTGCATTCATTTGTAATCTTCTTCAACTCTTGTTTTATTCTCCGCAGGTTCTCCTCGGTTTTGTTAAACTCGCTGATTGATTCAGAGTCTGTAATCTTTTCTGAGCTTTTAATTTTTTCATTGATCTCCCTGTACTGGCGTATGGACACATCTAGATCCATTTTTTTCTGATTGAGCTCCTTTTTGATTAGCATGAGGCTGCTGACTGTGGCCTCGTATTCGTCTTTTACCATCTCGATCTTTTGCCTTATCTCGTTGAGCTCCTCCTGTTTTGCCCTGTATTGATCCTGGATACCATCCATCTCTGATTCAAGCTTTTCTTTTTGCACGTACTGCTCATTTTTTTCTGAAATCTGCTCTTCAGTTTTTTTCTTGGTAAAAAACCCCATTATCTTCTCACTCTTCCTTAACCCGCGTCCTAATGAATTTTAAATAAAACCCGATACTGCCAATAACTGCCCCTCCAACCAGGGAAATCGTGCCCAATTCAGGCATGCTTGGATAGATGTTTGGTGCAAGAAATAGCAGCAACGCCCCAAAAATTATCAGGGCAAACCCCCCGCTGTTTCTTGCCCTGTTATGCCCGCTGTGAACCATGTTATGTGTACTCTGATAATGTTTTTGCAACCTGCTTTCTTCCGATGTCTGAAATGAAGGGTCCTATCTTTGGACCTCTAGATGTTCCCAGTATTATCTGATATAATATTTTAAAGAAATCTTTTGGCTTCACGTCATTTGATTTTGCAATCTGGTATATCGTGTTTTGAATGTCCTCTGGCTCTTGGTCTGCATCAAGTGCATCGGCCAGTATCTTCAATGCCCCTTTTGCAGAATCATCCAGATCAATCCGTGTCTTTTCACGCTGATCAAACTCGTCTGCAAAGTTACCTGCAAGGCCAATGAGTCTTTCAATTTCCGGCTCTGGGTTTTTCAGCACTCCGTATTCTGATAGTTTCTTCATTATTCTTTTGCCCCTGTCTTCTTTGAATATTTTTGCCAGTTCAACCAATAGCCGGTAGTTAACATGCGTGCCTGGCTGTTTGGGCGGTGCAAGTAGGTTTACGTACTCGTAGAGCCCTTTTGTTCTTGTCAGTTTTGCCTGATTCTCCATCCTGGTTTTTCCAAAGTAAACGTCTTCTAATTCATCGTATTCGTTCATTAGAGACGGAATATCCTCAAATCCCAGTTCCCGTGCACCCGTGATTCTTTTGTATAGTAGTAGCAAAATTGATTCCGGACTGCCAAACTCCAACCATTTTTGCGCAGTTATGACATTTCCAAGCGACTTTGAAATCTTTTTTCCTCCCTTGTCTAGAAACATCTCATACTTTACGTGATGGGGGTGTGCGTATCCTAAAACCTCGTCTGCCACCCAATCATTTACCTTGACTGAATCCATGATGTCCTTTCCATACGCCTCGAATCTGATATCAAATGCCGCCCATCTTGCCGCAAACTCTACCTTCCATGCCAGCTTTCCAAGATCTTTTCTGATGTCTGCCTCTCCCTCGTGATTACATCCGCTGATCTTTTTTGAGCCAATCTCAACATCATGACACTTGTATCTTACCTTCCTTTCATCGGAGATGTATTCAGTTGATTCTGCCGTGTATAGGCGGCTACAATTTGCACAGACTGGAAAATATGGGAGGTATTTTTGATATTTTTTTTGTCCTACAAACTCGGCAATCTTTTCTCCAATTCTTGCACTGTTTTGCAGGATTGTGTGGATCTGATCAGTTAGCAGTCCCTGCTTGTAGGTATCAATTGCCCTTCTGAACTCGTACTTTATTCCCACCCTGTCAAGTCCGTCCAAAAGAATGCTGCTCATGTGCATGCCATACGAGTCGTGACATCCATACGGATCCGGAATCAGCGTAACTGGTTTTGCCAGGTGCTCTTCTAGCGAATCTGGAAACCCCTCGGGAATTTTTCTCAGCCCGTCAAGATCATCAGAGTATGCAATCAGCTCTGATTTGTAACCGAAATTCTCCAATGCCAGCTTGACTCCGTATGCTCTTACCGCATCGCCCAGGCTTCCAATATGTGGAATCCCCGATGCTCCAAGACCGCTTTCCACCCTTATGTTATCCAGGTTTCTGCCGAGAGTCTTTTCACGTTCAAGTAATTCATGAGCCAGCTTGTCTATCCATGTTCCCCTGCCAATAGTCTCTTGTTCTGACATCCCATCTCACCGGTTCAATGTTTTAGACATGTATGGCCCATATAACGAATACCCCAGCTTTTGGTAGTACTCTCTTGTGCCAATCGCGCTGATTACTAGAATCTTCTTTGCATCAAACTCTTCGCTGGAAATTTTTTCTGCCTCCTTCATCAGGTTCTTTCCCAATCCTGAATGCTGAATCTCGTTTTCTTCTTTCTCACCGAGCCCAAGTGATCTTCCATAGACATGAACCTCCCTTACAATACAAGAGTCGGTTCCTACTTCGTCCCTGTGTGCATCCACACTCGGCTTTCTTAATCTCAGAAATCCGTAAATTGATTCATTTCTGTCCTCATAAGACAGGAATACCTCCCTTCCATTTGAGGAATCATAATTCACTCTGTCTAATTTGATATCCCCCCCGTCTGATTTTTTCTGAGAGGTGCGTCCTGCCTCCCTGCATCTGATGCATTTGCATGAGATTCCCTCTCTGGCCAAATTTTCATGTACGATCTGCCTTAGATTGCCTGATTTTGGTCCTGCAATGATCTCATTTGGGGAAATCTCCCTTTGCACGCGCATGATTCTGACCCATTTTGGGACGTTTCTTTTTGCCTCTGTTAGCACCCTGATCATCGCTTCATCCGAATATGGAACGTATTTTCCCTGCTTGTATTGCTCGTAAAGCGGGGTGTTTTCAATTACCAGCGATGGATAAATCTTCAACATGTCTGGACGCAGCTGTGAATCAGAAAATAATTTCTTAAAATCAGCAATGTCTTCTTCTGGCGTCATAGTAGGCAGTCCCGGCATCATGTGTGCGACAATTTTGTATCCGGCATCCTTGGAAATTTGGAATGATTCTGTCACATCGTTGTAGTTGTGACCCCTGTTGACTATTTGATAAACTCTTTCATGTAATGATTGCACCCCGATCTCCACTCTCGTAATTCCATAGTTTAGCATCCAATCGACATGCTCCTTTTTACAATAGTCTGGTTTTGTCTCGATTGTAAATCCGACATTTCTTATTGACGCATGTTCGTTGTTTGACTTTGCCTCTTGCAGATTTTTTGAATCTGTTCCATTTAGGGCGTCATAACATGATTTGATAAAATTTTCTTGATAGTCTCTTGGCATAAACAGGAAGGTGCCTCCTACAATAACAATTTCCATTTTAGATGGGTCATGACCAAACGCAATTAGTTTGTCAATCTTTGATGTGATTTGTAATTTAGGATCAAATTCATTTTCAATGGCATTAAGCGAGGATGGTTCCTTGCCTGTATAGCTGTTTGGGGAATTAAACTCAATTCCTCCCGGACAGTACGTACATCGTCCGTGCGGGCAGGCATACGGTTTTGGCATCAGTGCCACTACTGCGACTCCTGATGCCGTCTTGACTGGCTTTCTTAACAGGACTTTTCTTAACTTGTTGAAATCAGATTCCTTTGCCATTGACAGAATTTCGTAATTTCTGGGAATTCTTTCCAGTGCATACTTGGCACAGATCTTTATGATTTCGTCTTTTACCTGCTTCTTACTGGGCTCGTTAATTGTCAGTAGATTTTCAGTGATTTCACTACATGCTTTTGAAAAAACAGGATTCAACTTTATCATGTCTGCTCATATTGACATGGACATAAATTCGTTAAATAATTTGGCTCGATTTGAGACTATCTTCTTCTTCTTACACCTGTATTTCCAGCCTTTCTCTTGACAGTCTTTCTAACTGGTTTTCTAACAGCCTTTCTCTTGACAGTCTTTCTAGCCGATTTCCTCTTGACAGTCTTTCTAGCCGATTTCCTCTTGACAGTCTTTCTAGCCGATTTCCTCTTGACAGCCTTTCTCTTGACAGTCTTTCTAGCCGATTTCCTCTTGACAGTCTTTCTAGCCGATTTCCTCTTGACAGTCTTTCTAGCCGATTTCCTCTTGACAGTCTTTCTAGCCGATTTCCTCTTGACAGTCTTTCTAGCCGATTTCCTCTTGACAGTCTTTCTAGCCGATTTCCTCTTGACAGTCTTTCTAGCTGGTTTTTTATTTGATCTCTTTACAATATTTCTTTTAACAATTTTTAATTCGCCTAATTCTTCTTGAATTTTTTTGATCTCTGCAAGTACTTCTGTTCTAAACGAATCATTGTTTGTATTTACTGACATATCTTGTACTCAGGATTCTATGATTTAAGACTTTTTAAGAATTTACTCCTATCGTATTTGAGTTTGATATTTGTTGCAAATGCGATCATACCTGCCTTGGTATTATCAAACATTTTCTGATGGATCTTTTGTGTAATGTTTTCTTTACAGATGTGGCACGCTCTTCTTACGAACGTCGATTCACACGCTGATCCTCTGTCACCTCTTTTTTAATCAAAATACCAATCTGGGCAGTACTTTTACTACCATTCATATCATACTTTGTTCTCTGCCTGCTAAAGCCCGTCCAAGAACGCCCTCACAGCGACAAGATCTCCAATTCTCAGATTTATTGCAACATTAACCCATGCGATCATGATGGGATTTGAATGACATCTAGACAGCATTTGAATGAACGTCTACCTGAGATACATCATTTCATCTTTTGTATCTCATCATCTGGAATTTGCTTGTTCCTCAAGTCTAACATCCTCTGTTTCTTTTTTATAATCTGATCTACAAAGATCTGTAATTGTGTAATAATCAAAATATGATCGGATAAATAATCTTGAATCATACTACATAAATCCTAAAGAACCACTGGAATAATTTTGCAAAACTCCCCTGATTTTACAGTAGTGAAAGCACCCGCCACTACTTGCTAGCATGAGAATTTATTCCGACTTTTCCATGCCTGCAGTGCTTTCCCTCTTCTGTTCTTTTCTGTATTCCATCTTCAACCAGATTGGTGTTATGATCGTCGTTACTGCCACCATAATCACGATTGTCGAATATACTTCAGATGTAAGTATTCCTGCAGTAACGCCCACTCCTGCAACAATGAGTCCTACTTCTCCTCTTGATATCATTCCTATTCCGACCCTCATTCCCTGCTCCTTATTTTTCAAAAATAATATTGCAGGCAGTCCGCATCCGAACAACTTTGTTACAATTGCAACTGAAATGACAATTACGCTTAACATCAAAATATTCAAATCGACTGACCTGAAATCCACCTGTGCACCTATGATTGCAAAGAAGAGCGGTGCAAAAATCAGACCTATCTTACTGACATAATTTTCCACTTTTTCAAAGACCTTGGTAGTTGACAGTGCCATTCCTACTGCAAACGCCCCTACAATCGGTGATAGCCCGATAGATCCCGCAAGGGCAGCTGCACCAAAGAACGATGCAGTAGCTATTCCTTCAACACTGCCTTTTGCCTTCCATAACCTTGGCGTAATTATTCTTGGAATAACTACAACTGCTACAACAAGCATTATTGCAAAGAATCCCAATACCTGTAAAATTGTAATTATAACTTCGGTAATGTCTATGTTGTTCACCCCTCCGTCTGTTCCTGCAATAGATGTAACAACTGACAGCACTGCAATTGCTAGGATGTCATCTACAATGGCTGCTCCGATGATGAGCCTAGCTTCGGGAGTCTTGATTTTGCCAAACTCGTTTAGCACCTGGATTGAGATTGCAATACTTGTTGCTGTAAGCGCCGTAGCAATCAGCATTGATTGTAACGCATCAAATCCGAACATCTGGAAGACTGCAAGACCTGCAAAAAACGGCACCACCACCCCCAGTGTCCCGACTGTAAGCGCTGCCTTTCCGCCTTTGAGAAATTCTTTTGGTGTCATTTCAAGTCCTGCCATGAATAAAATTACGATTGCACCCATCTCGCCGAGTATTCTTATCTCATCATTAATCTGAAGCAGCTGTTTTCCATCCACTACAAAGAATCCCCCCAGCGCAAACGGACCCACGATCATCCCTGCCAGCAGTTCTCCCAAAACGATTGGAAGCTTTAGTCTGAGGAAGAGCTCTGCCATTAATTTGGCTGCAAAGAGAAGAATACCCACCCCGATAATTGTTTCAATGAATTGCCCTTCTACAGCCATTTCTACTGTTTGGAATAGAAATATGTAATATAAGGTGATATTATGTTGAAAATTATTTTGTTGTTGTTAAATTAAACAATTTGTGCCAAATGTTTCGAGTATAAATCACGCCATCCGGATTTTATCGATTTCAACCCAATTGTCAGCTAAATCATTTGGCTTTATGGCTGTGTGTTGTTTTGTATTTCAAATTACGGCAGGATGTGACTAGGCAATTTTTTTAGAGTTTACAAAAACCCCCTTTCTTGAAATGATCTGCCCTATCTCCTGACTTGAAATTTTGTGCTTTTTGAATATTGATTTGATTTTTTCTGCTTGGTTTTTTGGTGCAATTACACAGAATCCCACACCCATATTGAATGTCTTGTACATCTCTTCGGGTTTTACCCCCTGCTCTTCTACCAGCCCCATAATTGGTGGGATTTTTGGAAGCGAGTCTATCTGATAGCCTATTTCTTTGAGGCGCAGCAGTTTGGTAAATGCCCCCCCTGTTATGTGGGCAAGACCGTTTATTTTGCATTTTTGAACCATCTCCAAAACCGGATTCACATAGATCTCAGTGGGTCTTAGCAGTGCGTCCCCAACTGTTCCGACCCCCTTGACTTTGTCTTTGACAGAGTATTTCGTTAATAGTGCTTTTCGTGCCAGTGAATATCCGTTTGAGTGAATACCGGTACTATTTGCGCCGATAATTGTATCCCCCGTTCTTATTTTATCTCCGAGAACCACGTCTTTTCTCTCCACTAGTCCTACTACCATTCCTGCCAGATCAAATGCGAATCCCTTGCCCTCGATCACATCTGGCATTATTGCAGTCTCTCCTCCGACAATCGGCATCGATGATCTCTTTGCCCCTGTTACCAGCCCCTCTACAATCCTCTTGAATATCCGCTGATCATTTTTGTTTGCGGCAATATAGTCTACAAATGAAACGGGTGTTGCACCAATACAGATTATATCATTTACATTCATTGCAACACAGTCAATCCCAATCGTGTTGTATTTTTTCATCATGTTTGCAATCACTACCTTGGTTCCTACGCCATCTGTGTGTGTAGCTAAAAGCTTTCCGCCTGGAATCTCCACAATTCCGGCATAATGTCCGAATCCATGTGCCGTCTTTGCTTTTTTCTGAGGCTTGTGGGTGGATGCAATCAGTCTTCCAATTGCCCTCTGACTCTGTTTGATTTTAGAAATGTCCACTCCTGCTTTTTTGTAGGTCAGAACCATGATTTGATGCGCTCTTGCTGTGAATAAAAGAATTTGCCTGCGGTTTGGATCACATGTACATCCCGGATGTCTCTTCTCGATGCGCTGTATATTTTTGGGATAATTCGCTAAACTCCGAGTTGATCTTTTCCTTGTTTTCCTGAAGCTCTGCCGTGTCTATATTCATCTCATAGAATCTATTTAGTGCCTCAATCAGGGTTGCAGCTGCTGCCGAGTCCGGCCCACCCTGGTTTGCCTTTGCCAGCAGAGTAAGCCCTTGAATCTCCCTTACCAGGCATTCGTTTAGTATGCCTCCTGGAATTCCCGTGATAAATCCCTGTGGAATCATGCTGATGTCCTTGTCTGCCATGGTTCTTATCAAATCCTCTTCTGCGGCACAGTATGCTTTGTCATCGTGTTCGGTACTGGCAACCCCGTCTAAAATGACGATCTCTTTGGATCCCTTTTGCTCTGCCCAATCTAAAATCGATGATACCAAACAATACAGCCCTTCCATCTTTAGCGTTATCTCGCAGATTATTGCACATATCGTCCCTTCCTGATTTGCATAGAATCTAAATGGGTGACGCAGTCTGCCTCTCATGAAGACTGTGGATGGGGGAAGATATCTTGATCTCATCACACCAATCTCTTCCATCTCTAGCTTTTCAATAATGTGGTTAATTGCAACAGGACCTACGAGACCGGCTCCTACAAAACCGGCAAAGATTATAGGATTCTTCAATTCGGTTTTTTTTGTCTCAAAGATCTCAGCCTCTGGAAACTCTTTTTGCATTGTTTACGTCGATTTTTTCTGTCTAATTACCTTTCTGCATAAACAGGTTTAACATGGTCCGTCCCTTGTCTGTAATCGAATAAATCACGTTTATTCCGACCGGTTCTTTTTTGATAAAATTGTAATTCACACACAGATGCAGATAATTCAGAAATGATTTTTTCATCCTGATCTTTGACTTTGAGTACAATTTAGAAAATGTCATGGGATTCCCTCGGAGCTGATACAGTAACTTTAGCAAAGACAGCGTACTATAGTCACGCGTCCTTGCTTTTACTGCATCAAGTACCTGTTCGTCTCTTTTTATGATGAAATCTTCGAATTGATCGGCTACTTCTAGTGGTACGTATGTAAGTCTTGAGCGTATCATACTGTATAGTACGGTATAGTACCTTATTAGTCTTTAACTTGGGCTTTATTGATCCATGTGGATGATTTTTTTACATCTATTTTGTGCCTGATACCTGGATTCAGGTTTACTCCAATTATTGGAATTGTGAAATTATAATGAATCATCTACTTTAAGCAACCGAAACTTGAAATTTCATTGTGGAGGTTTTAGTAAGTGCGGTATTGACCGTGGTCGGATTGGCCCTGCTGTGTTTTGGTGGGAACTGGTTAGTCAGTGGCAGCGTTGCCATTGCAAGAAAATTCCAAATAAGCAATCTTGTCATCGGAATGACTATCGTGGCATATGGCACCTCCACTCCTGAGTTGGCTGCTAGTATTGCAGCATCCGGAGAACACAGCGCAATCATTTTGGGAAACGTAATTGGAAGCAACATTGCAAATGTTGGGATGGTAATCGGCATTGCGGCAATTATCACGCCCCTGCTAGTCAGCAAATCCGTGTTACGAAAAGAAATCCCAATCATGCTGGGCGTCTCTGTTTTGCTTGTATTAATCTCCATTGACGGCAGTCTGTCTGTTTACGATGGAATTTTACTGCTTGTCGGCTTTGGCGTATTTGGATTTTATACTTACAGGGATGCAATGAAACAAAGAAAGGAAAACAGGGAGAAAGTTCAACAAGATAAAGGCAGCATATACCTAAAACACATCGGACTAATCGGGGTTGGAATCGTTCTTTTGTATGTTGGTGCGATTCTGACAGTTGATAACGCCGTAATTTTGGCAAAGGAGTTTGGATTGTCTGAAAAAATTATAGGGCTTACTGTAATTGCAATAGGAACCTCCCTTCCGGAATTAATCACGTCCATCATGGCAATCCGAAAGGGACATGCAGATATTGGCATTGGAAACATCATCGGAAGTAACATCTATAACATTCTGATGATAATGGGCGTTGGTGCCGCACTTGGCGGCGTGGCAATTGTATCTGATGTGTACGTTGATTATGCAATTATGATTGTCTTTAGCCTTACACTACTCATTGCCTTAAAGACTGGAATCATAAACCGTACCATGGGAGTCTGCCTGGCTGCCGGATATGTCGCCTATCTGGCAATCACGTTTTTTAAATAATCCGTGCCTGAATCCGGCATTAAATGGGGTCTGCCCTGATGTTTTCAACCCTGATTGACGGTGCAACTGATGGAAGCGACGCCCACTGAATCACGTTTTTTTGGTCATTGCCGATCTCTGAGATATCCTTTATCATGGCGGGAAGATTGTGTATTATCCTGACTGATTTTCCAGGACCCTTTATCCTCCCGTTCTCGATAATTCTTATCCCGCTTCTTGCAGTACATGAAAAATCACCCCTGATTGGGTTTACTGCATACGTGTACCACAACCTCCCAACTAGCAATCCATGTCTTGTATTTTTGATCATCTCCTCCTGGGAAATTCCGCCGGTGTCGACTATGAGATTATGAGGTGCGGAAATTGGAATCGGATCTGAGCTTCTTCCCATGGGGGAACCCGGTCTTGATGCATTGCCTGAAGACTGCCCGCCTTCCTTGTAGCCATCAAACAGGTTTGAAAAAGTGTTTTTAAAAACCCCGTCTTTTATCAAATGCCTTCTCTGGGTTTTTACCCCCTCATCATCTACTGATTTTGTTCCAATTCCCTCAGGAATGTGTGGATCATCAATTAGATTAAACTGCCCATCTGCAATTTTATCTCCGAAATTATTTGAAAAACAGCTCTTCTTTTCTGAAAATATTTTAAAGTTAAAATTTGCTGCCACGACAAATGCCAACAGTTCCCCCACCGAGTACGGCTCGAAAATTATGGAATACCTGTCCGAGTCAACCTTTTGTGGATTTATAGACTCTGCGCACATTATCTGCGCATCACATCCTATCTGTTCTGCAGAAAAATTCGCCAGTGTCCTGCCGCTTGCATGACCGATCCCCGATACCGGCAGTGACCCGTGTTCGGATTCTGCATTAATGATTCCTGAAATGTATGTTGCCCTGTCATTTAGATCCAGCCCGTTTGAATTTACCATCTCAACGTCTTCTGAAACTATATTCAATGATCCCGTAATCGTACTTACCATATCACTATTTGCCGAATTTATCATATTTTGTGCGATATCCATCGCATCCGTGCCGGAAATCCTCTCTAACCGTTCATCAAATGTGCCATCTATTGGCCTGTCAGATGTCGCCTGATGGGGCAGTCCCTGCCAGAACTGCTGCACCCTGAGCTTTGAGGATGTCTCAAATGCGCTATCGATTGCTTTTTCCATGTCTTCCTGGCTGGTCGTCCCAACTGACGCGATTTTTTTATCGTGAATTATCCGCATGCCGTAATCCTCATCAAAGTTTTGTTTGACTTCTGCAATCTCCGAATCGGTGATTCTTACGGTTGTTATTTTCTTTTTTACGACAATTATTTCACATTCGTCTATTCCCACGTTCCTTGAGTGGTTTAACGCCTTTTCTAAGGCCGACAACTATTCACTCCTTGGATTTTTGTACCTGAATTTATTGATCTTGATTAGTTCCATGTATGAGCCAAACTGTGATGTGTCTGCAACCCCGTCAAGCTTGTCCTCGACATCGTTGAGACCATCAAACTTTTTCAGAATGGCATATTCCGTATTTCTTTCTGCAGGAATTCTTCCAATCTCCCTTGCCATCCTCCTGACCTCCTTTGGTCTTAGTAACTGGCCATGTTCTGAACCTGCCGATGTTGATATGCTCTCGTTGATCAGTGTTCCTCCAAAATCATTTGCGCCCCACATCAAAAGCAGCTGAGACATCTTTGGTCCTTCCTTTACCCATGACATCTGCAGATTGTCAATTGAATTATTCAGCATTATTCTTGCAATCGCGTGGGTAAGCAAGACATCGTTTCCGTTTGCCCCTTCCCTGATTCCTTGATGCAGTTTGTGCTTGTACATTGGAGCCTCAGATGGAATAAAGTTTAGAGGGACAAATTCCGTAAATCCCTTTGTCTCTTTTTGAATCTCCCTTAGTTTTGCAATGTGTCTTACCCTGTCCTCTAGTGTCTCTAGATGTCCGAACATCATAGTTGATGTTGTATTGATTCCCATTTTATGCGCGGTCTTGATGACCTTCTCCCAATCATCTACGCTGATTCTTCCTGGAGAAATCTTGTCCCTTAGTTTCTGATCAAGAATTTCCGCAGACGTGCCTGGAAGCGTATCTACTCCTGCCTCCTTGATCCTCCCTAGAAATTCCTCAATTGACACGTTTGATCTTGACGCCCCGTACAGAATCTCTTCGGGTGAAAACCCATGAATGTGGATGTCTGGAATCTCTTTTTTGATCTCCCTGCATATGTTTTCGTACAGTTCCCCATCCATATCCGGCGGAAGTCCTGCCTGAATGCAGACTTCAGTTGCCCCCAGCTGATGCGCCTCTTTTGCCCTTCGCACAATCTCGCTGATGGGCAGGAGATATCCCTCCCCCTCCTCTCCTCGAAAATCCCTGCTAAATGCGCAAAATCCGCACTGCTTTATGCAGACGTTTGTAAAGTTGATGTTTCGATTTATTACATATGATACCACATCGCCGACCCTCCGTCTTCTGATTTCATCGGCGACAAGTCCCACTAGGTGAAAACCGACCCCTGTTGCATGATACAGCTCTAGTCCCTCTTTTGCAGAAATTTCCTTCTCTGATAATGCCCTGTCCAGGATTTCAGATATTACGGGATCCGCGTTTTTAAAAAACGAGTCCATGTTGGCTGTCATCTCCAATAATCCTCCCTTACCAGCCCCTCCTCATTTGAAATAACTGACATCCTTTCTCTTAGCTCTTTGCTGAGAAAAGAGGCGTATTCTGGATATACTGGAAACCTGCATTTTAATTCAAACCCGGCTTTTTTCGAGTTTTCATCCACGCTGTCAATTTCCGGCCACGAAAATTCCGGATTGACAAAGTCCGGAGTCAGCGGTGATATGCCTCCCCAGTCATTGATTCCAACTGATAAGAAATCCTGATACGAACCTGGGGACAAGTTTGGGGGAATCTGTATGTTCATCTCCGGCATCATGATTCTTGATAATGCAACAACTGTCTTGAAATACTCTTCGCTAGTTGATGGCTTGTTCATCATGCCCGTATCTGGCTTGGGCTGAAAATTCTGCAAAATTATTTCCTGAATGTTTCCATATCTTTGATGCAGTTGTTTTATTGCCAGAACCGAGTCAATTATCTCCTCGATGGTCTCTCCAATTCCCACAAGGATTCCAGTCGTCATGGGAATTCCAAGTCTTCCCGCGTCTTCTAGCGTCTTTAATCTTGTTTCTGGATTTTTACTTTCGGCCAGGTAATGCGGCATTCCCTTCTCTGTCAGTCTCTTGCTGACATTTTCAAGCATAATTCCCATCGATGGATTTGATTTTTTCAGCTCTTTCATCTCTTCAAAACTGAGATTTCCGGCGTTTGTATGCGGGAATAATCCCAGTTCTAGGGCCATCTCTGATGCATGAACTAGATATTCTGCAGTCGTTTTGAATCCGTTTTCGGCAAGCCAGCTGCGAGCCTGCTGGTATCTCTGCTCTGGTCTCTCACCTGTAACAAATAGTGCCTCAACACAGCCGTATTTTTTTGCCAGATGTAGCAGTTCTGCAATCTGCTGTTTTGACATTAGTGATAATTTCGCCTCTTTTGGCTCTGCCTTGTACGTGCAGTACGAGCAGGTGTCCTTGCACAAATTGATTATGTTAAAGAACGCTTTTTTGGAGAATGTGACTGAACCCCCCTTGAACCTGCTTCTTAAATTTCGTGCCGCTGAAAATAATTCGTGAGGATCCTTTGTTGATTTTTGATAAATCTCAACAATGTCTTGGCGTGAAATTACCCTGTCTTCCAAAACGTTGTTTAGACTCTCAGAACTGAGCACAAGCGTGTTCAACAGAAAGATTCTTGACTTGAAGTATTTATGCTTGTATTGTATTGGTTCTGCCGCATCTACAGGTAAAATGTGAATTTTCTCCGGATTGGCCTGCCGATCATTGATAATCCATCTGGTGTCATGAGGTTTTTTAATACTGGTACTGCGTGTGCATCCTGAATTTATCATATAACGTCCAAGTATCATCTTTTATCTCTAAAATAGTGATCTTGGCTGATCTTACTATTTTTTTACGATTCGTGAAAAATTCACTCTGCCTGGGATCATTTTGTCTGCAATTAACTGTCATACGATTTTGGCTTTTCATCTGAAAGAACTCGGCTTGACTGCTGCTAATTCACATTTGGCCTGTCTTGGAGAATTATTGTAATATTTGTAGTTCTGCTATCCCTTAGGATCTCCAAAACCATTTCATCTCCGACGGATTTTGCCCTTTGAAGATGTATCAGGATATCGTCGATCTTTCTCACCTCGATTCCGTCTACGGACAAGATGATGTCGCCTCCCACTTGATAGCTGGTTCCTTCAACCTCGACTGTCTTTTCTGAACCTATTATTCCTGCCTTGTAAGCCGGACTGTCTTCTATTACTGTTATGACCAAAAATCCCACCGCATCCTTCAACCCCAACGCCTTTGCCATGTCCGGATTGATATCAAGACCTGATATGCCAATCCATGGGTGCTTGTATTCGCCCTTTTTAATCAGGGTTGGTATGATCTTTACAATTGTCTGTGACGGCACTGCAAATCCCACTCCGGTAAATTCACCCGTTGCAGACTGGATTGCCGTGTTTATGCCGACAACCTCGCCACGCATATTCAGTAATGGGCCGCCTGAATTTCCTGGATTGATGGCCGCATCTGTCTGGATGATGTCCGGTATTGAATATCCAGAGCCCGATGGAAGCAGTCTTCCCAGCTGACTTACTATTCCCGAAGTCATCGAACCTGACAATCCAAACGGATTTCCAATGGCAGCTATGCCTTCGCCTACTTTGAGATTCGATGAATCCCCGATTAATATTGGATGTAATAACATCGGATCCACATCCACCTTGATTATTGCAAGATCAGTATAGTCATCCATGCCGATGATTTCTGCATTGTATGATCTCCCATCAAGAAACGTGACTGAGATTTTTTTAGCATCATCAACAACATGGGCGTTTGTGGCGATGTGTCCTTTTTTGTCAAAAACAAAACCAGAGCCTACCCCGCCTGTACCGTCCGGACCGGCGTCTTTCTGTACGTTTACCCTTACAACCCCCGGCTCGGTCCTTTCAAAAATTTCAATTAACGACAGACCTGTCGTATAAGTCGGTACCGTCTCTTCTACCGCATTTGCCAAGTGTCCGTTATCTGCAACGATTGCCAATTGTTCGTTGCTTGCAACGATTGCCAATTGTTCGTTGCTTGCAACGATTGCCGGCCTTAATGATTCTGGAGGTGATATGACTAGCACTGTAAAGACGATTACCACCATTACTGCCCCTATGACTCCTCCTACGAACACGCCTGATCTGTCCATGAGATTGTTATCCCATCTTTTCTATGTAAAAGGTTTGCTATACTCTGATCGAGTTTTGAGTCTGATCCCTCATCGAGTAGACCCGCCCCCTCCATGTTACTGAGGATGCGCCTTTTGCATGAATCAACCCGTTTAGAAATCCCAAAACGACTACCAGGCCTCCCAGCGGCGCAAATACCGCATAAACGAGCCCCAGCCCCAGCCCCACCCTTGTTTCAATTACTGCCCCCGCGTAGATTAGAATCGAGGCCGCAGATGCCGCAATACAAAGCATTCTAGCAGATGCAGTCTCCACTGGCAGCAACACTGATGCGGCAAATATCGGAAATGGAACAAACAGCAAAAATGTAACTGCAAAGAAAATCCCGATGGCGATTTTCCCACTTTGAAGATATAATGGAACCATCAGCCTCTTCAATCCGTACCACAGCGTGGTCTTGTCCCTTGCCCAGACAGCATCAATGAGGTGCTCGCCTCTTACCATCCTCATCTTGTATCCTGCATCTTTTACCTTCCCTCCTAATGCGCCGTCTTCAATGACTTGCTGTTTTACCCCTTCATGCATTCCCACCTGCTGGTACGTCTCTTTTTTCAAGATGAAGAAACTTCCAAAAAAGTAGCCTGTTTTCTTTGCCGGATTGTTGACATTTAATGCCGAAAATCTGGTGTGCAAGAACGTGGAGATCATTGGGAGCGTAATCCTCGTCCAAAAGTCAAACGTGAGCATTTTCGGAATCACAGACAACGCATCTAGGTCAAGTGATATCAGGTGGGCCACTGCAAGTGATATTACATTTTCTGAATATCTTGTGTCTGCATCAGTAAACAACAAAAGCTCCCCCTTTGCTTTTCTGTACCCTTCCATACATGCCCAGTTTTTACCCATCCATCCGTCCGGCTTGGGTCTTGCAGAGACGGGGATGATTCTAGGGGATTTTTCTGCATACTCTGAAATTATCTTCCATGTGGCATCATCTGATGAGTCATCAATTACTATGACTTCATAGTTTTCATATTCCTGCTGAATCAACGAATCCAGACATCTGCCAATAAATTCTTGTTCGTTTCTTGCAGGAAGAATTACTGACACCATGGGTGATGATGATTTTGATTTTGATGTATCCTCGAATTTGTCAAGATATGGCGCCAGTCTGAATGAATCTGTCATTGATTTGATGAGAAATACCCATGCACCACATACACCGATTAGAATTGCCGCTACTGAATAGTTGAGTACGTCAATGATTAATTCCATTGACCTGCCTCTCGACTTCTTCCTTGATGCTCTTCATTGCCTGCTCCGTGCCGCTTTTGATGTGTTTTTTTATCATTCCGGTAAATACTCCCATCATACCAGTTAACCTTACGTCCCAGACTGTCTGCAGTACTGTTTTGCCTTCTTTGGGAACAAGGGATATCGTCTTCTCTCCATCAATGATCCCCTTTGTGAATCTTATCTCTATCTTCTCCTTGGGTTGGAGCCTTACCTCCTGCAGGCATCTCTGATCCCTGAACGCTATTATGATCTCCCTGTTTACCGTGTTCCCATCTCTTGAGATGTTCCTGATCTCTTTTGTCCCCTTCCAAAACCTGGGTTCATTATCAATATCTGAAACAACGGCCCACACCATGTCAATCGGGGCGCTGATTTCCACCTCAACTTCAATTCTAGTCATGCCTTACAGGCACCCGTTTAGCATTAAATATATTAGATTCCCATTCCAATTCAAATAGACTGTGGTGGGTAACATGCCTAAAATCCGGAACATTAACTCCAGTTCCAATGGCATTTGCCACTCTTCCATCACAGTCAACTAATTTGAAAGAAAATGAAACCCTCAAAATACATGCCAAAAATCCAAACCCTTGATGGTCCCAAGTTTTGGAAAAACGCATATGCCCACCAGCGTGGAAAATTATTAAACAAAGTCAACGTTCCTGAGGATCAAATCATCCTGCTAGTCAACAAAAAATACACGGAACTTCCAGCAGCTCTAAGATATGAGATTGAAACTAGCGGAATTGATAAAAAAGAACTGCAGTAAATTCGAAATTCATTTTAACGAGAACACCCAGGGTCTGTTATGTCAAACATCTCATACGATGACTTTGCAAGGCTGGATATCCGGGTCGCAAAGATCATCGCTGCTGAGCCCATTGAAGGCAAATCACGAATCATCAAAGGACGGATTGATTTGGGGGGAAATGATCAAAGGGATGTGATAATTGGCGGCGCACAGTATTACCAGCCCGGGGATGTCGTCGGAAAAACCGTCATAGTTGTGGCAAACTTGGAACCCAAAAAAATGGCCGGAGTCGAATCAAATGCAATGCTGCTGGCAGCAGATGTTGATGACAAACCGTTCTGGCTTACAGTGGACGGTGAGGTCCCACTTGGAAGTCCCATCAAATAGTCTGACTGTGTAACGCCAGATTAAAAGACGCATCTGATTAATTGTAAATCATCAGATCTTTTTCTTCTAGTAACGCATGCAGATTGTTTACGGATCTGTAAACGTCCGGTTCTTTTTTGGCGCCAGTACAGACGAGTTTTCCCGAGGAAAATAACAAAATCACTGTCTTTGGATCAACCATTCTGTGAATGAGCCCTGGAAACTGTTCTGGTTCATACATGCTTCGCGGCAATGTTCTTGCAGCTTGCTCCAAATGGATTTTTCCGCCTAGATTGATTGAAGCTACGATGTTTTGAATCTCAACTACTGCATCCTTTTTGACCTTGATTCCGCCCTTTCGAAGTTTTTGCACGACGGTTTTTACCGCCTTTCTTGCCATGTCTTCTGATTTGGAACCAGTACACACCATCTTACCCGAGGTAAAAATCAACGTCGCAGTCTTTGGGGTTTTTAATCTGAAAACAAGTCCCGGGAACTGATCAGGATGGTATTCTACGTCTGGAAATGTTCTGGTAATCTCATTTAGGTCCATCTTTTGATCTACTGATGCTGATGCTACAACGTTCTCCACGCTTACAATGGGTTTTGTCTGTGGCATTTCAGATTTCTTTATATTTTAGCTATAATAAAAGCACTCGCCGCCATTCTGGGATTTACTCTGGATTTTGTGCGATTTTTTTATGTTTTTGATATCTGTAAGACGAATGATTTAATTTAGATCCGGCAAGTGTTGTCACTATTGGATTTTATAAATTTTGATTTTGAACAGCTGTTCGGGATGGGCGATGACACCAATCCCCTGATGGTGTTGATCTGGATTCTTCCAATAGTGCTCTTTATTTTTTATGGGCAGAGAATTCAGCTGTATGTCACATCTGGTGAAATCAAAAAGGCAATAAAGAAACTTGATGGTTTTAGAAAGGAATCCAAAACCGAATTGATCAATTACGCCGAAAAAAATCTGAGCCACAAGGATGACTTTGCAAAAAAGATTGACAGGTTTTTGGATTACTTTACAATCATGCCTGTTGATATGGATCCCAGCGGAATCGTCGAGAAGGTAAAACATACTGTCAGATCCAGGGAAGACCACACCCGGGAACACATAAAATCCATTTTTCCGGGAATCAACGACCTGGAATTGGCCAAGGTTCAGACCCTGCTTGAGATTGCCTCCTCTTTGCAAATTATTTACAAAATAGTCAACCACATGTATCTGACTGCCAAGAAACAAAACAACTATCCGCTGATTCTGCCGCTTCAGATGCTTCTTCCCTTTATACTAGAACATGCCGAGGCGATGAGATATGCGATTCCGGCATTCAAGGCCGGACAGCCCGTAGGTGATGGAATCGGCCCGATGATCGTGGGAAGAATGATGTTAAACAGTGAAAAACAGACCGTTGCATTTCAAACGGTCCTTGCAATGACTGAATTTGAGAATAGGAAACTGTTTCTTTTAAAGGCAGAGGGACCCTCTTCTACGGTGGGACGGCCCGCTGATGCACTAGAAACAATCGTCTCTGATAACAAGATTGATGCGGTAATTATGATTGATGCGGCATTGAAAATGGAGGGCGAGGACTCTGCATCTGTTGCACAGGGTTTTGGTGCGGCAATTGGCGGAATTGGAACTGACAGGTTCCAAATTGAGGCAGTTGCAACACACAACAGGATTCCTGTTTTTTCCATCGTGATTAAACAATCAGTCAAGGAGGCAATCACCTTGATGAAAAAAGAAATCGCCGATCAGGCCGACGAGGTACGCTCCCAAGTTTACGAAATGATTCGGGAGAACACCACAGAAGGCCAGTCTGTACTGATAATCGGCGTTGGTAACACTGCCGGGGTGCCACAGTAATGTTTGGGAGGAAGAACAAGGAGATCATCATCGACTATACAGTTGAGATATGCCAAAAATGTCAAATGCAGAGAAAAAGAAGATTCGTTGACGGCGATGTCCTGTTTGCAGAATCATCAAAATGCACATCATGTGATGGTACAACACGCATCGAGAAAATATTTGGTGAAACCATGGGGTGACACCCCTTTGGATTGCTGCATGTGATCCTTGATCAGCTGATACCTGCCCTGCTGCCATACCCTCCGAAGTCTTGTGTCTCATCATCATCACCTGAATGGTACAAACTGTTCTGGTGCGTTTTGGTGATCAGATCACCAGAATCCACCAGAAGCGAAAATCGAGGTGAAAAGATATGAATATGAATTAGGTAGTAACAACCTCATGTAAATGATGAAAGGCATATTTCAGAATTTGACAACGGTTAAGAGGAGACAGACTGATGATGAAAAAATTAGGTTAGCCATGAATTGCAATATGGTATATACTATATCTACAGACAAGAAATCCATGCGGGAATCCAATCGATTACATGAATTCTATTTTATTTTTATATGAGGTATTGGAGTATATGAAATATGTTAAAAGATAACATACATGAAGGATTTTCCTTTAATTTTGGTTCTAATCCAAAAGAATCCCAAACAGCAACTTTCCTCAAAACTGCAACTAGTCCTAATTTTCCATTCTTACATATCAAAATAAAAAAAGATGAATCCAAGATGGATACAAATTTAGAAGTTGCAGTGAATCCTAAATTATATGAATTAATAAAATCCACAAGCTTTACAGATGAAATATTTATTCATACTTCAAATGGAGGTCAATTTGGACATTGGGAATATGATATGATAGTAGCAATGAATATTTTAAAAAAATTAAATTCGTTTGAATCATTTGATAATTGGATAAAAAATTCAAGAGAATGTCTTGCAAAATTAATAGTCGGTGACAAATACAAAGCAGAATTCAATTTACAGTCAGCAAAGAAAAATACAGAAAAGTTGTTGCATTCAATCAACATCTTGGATGAAGTAAATAGTAAAGACATGATTTTTCAAGCTGCAAAAGAAACTGTTAATGAAAAAATTATGGATTCAACTACGATGATTTACAGATTAGCTATGGCAATATATCATTCAATTAGAGGAGGGGAGACATCAATAATAAAAGCAATAGACAATCCGGGGGATTACTATTTACTTTTGACAAAAAGTCAATTTTATAACGAACATAAAGAGGAATTTAAAGAAATGGATGAACTGCCTATGGAGTTAAGAATAAATGTAATAAAAGTATTGATTGCATTTACAGTTGCAACTTATGTATACTATAGAGGTGATTTGAATGAGTGAAAATGAAGGAAGCGAAATCAAAAAAATAGATGGAAAAAAGTCTGTTTCATATACATCTAAAAACGCATATCGTAGACCATCCAACTCAGTTGATATATCAACAGAATCCTTACCAACATTGGAATATTCCAGATCTGGACCGTCCCAGAAAATTTTTGCAGCAAGGATCAGAGGTACAGGGTATGATGACGAACATACAATCAAATTAGTTGTAGATAAAAGACTAGAAGAAAATATGCCCATATTCCAGAAAATGATTTCTTTTATGATTGATACTAAATTAAATGAGAACGGCTTTGTTTCATCTGGAACAAAAAAATCATCAGAACTAGATCAAATGGAGGAAGAAAGAATAGTAAATTCTCTTAACCATTTGGAATATGTCACAAAAATAGCATATTCAAAACAGGATTCAGAAATAAGAATAATTGTAATCCATTCTTCTAATGATAAAACAGATGCGCTCAGGAAAATTGATGAATCTATTCGAAAATTAGAAACTGGATTCCCAGATCATTATATTGAGCCATGGATTCTACACGAGTCTGAAGTCCAGCCTCACACAATAAAGGAGACAAAAACTATTCTCTAATCTGAAAAATGTCAACAAATTTTCAAATTGATCAAATTAGTCACAACAAGGATGCAAATAATTTGCTACAATCACAAAATCAAAAATACAAGGATTGGGAAATTACCACATTATTCTATACTGCATTACATTTGGTAGATGAATTTTTTATTAGAAATCAGATAGAATATCCTTCAAAAATAAATCATCATGTAAGAAATCAGTTGGTGGAAACACATCTAAATGCAGTATATGCCGATTACCATTTACTTTCAACATTAAGCATTAGAGCTAGATACACTGTGGGGAAAAATGTGAATACAGAAGATCTGGTACTTGCAAGAGCATTACTAGATAACATTGAAGCCGGAATTCCATAGAAAAAGATAAATCAGAATCAGTTACAAATACCATTTTGTAAAAGGAATGTGATTACTTATTGGAGAAATACATGAAGTATTATACACAAAAAAAATACTACAGAATAAGAAACAAAATCAAGAAATATCACTGGCAATCATATCTCAATCCTGACTGACAACATCATGATTTGAATCTCTTTTATTCATAGATGTATTTATGATCATTGAAATTACAGATAATATTTTGGGTCTGGTGGATTCTAGTGATCTGATTACCAAAATGCACCAGAACCGTACAAATCATATCTTGTGGAAAATTTTAATCCAAATTATGTAATCACGGTGCCCTGGTTGTTACTGTCACGCCGCCTTCATTTGGAATGAATGTGTGTTCTGCCTGTGCCACCCTCTGTTCATTTACCTCCAAAAGAATCGGATATGCCTGTACTGCCTTTTTCTTTATCAAAATCGCCATTAACTCCCTTGCCTTTTTTTCCTCCCACTCTTTTGTAATCCATCTCAATGCAAATGGCAGCATGTTGAAATTCTCCCAGATAAAATCAAGCAGCTTGTCTGCTTCTGCATCCTTTGTCTTTTTTCGTGAATTTATGGCGAAGATATTCTTTATCTGTCCGTTCCTGACAAAGCCGCCGCCCTTTCCGGTTGTCACAAACGGCTCGCATGCATATGCTGAACTCTCTGAAAGCGAGAAACCCCCGATTGACCAAATGTTTGGAATGGACTTTCCTGCATGTATCGTGTACTGTCCCAGCGAGTGGCCGCTAAGATTTGCAATCGGTATGAATCCCATCCGTTTAATCGTAGTCTCAATGGTCCGTCCGACATCACTTGCCTTTACTCCTGCCTTGATCATCGACATTGCATTTGCCAGTGCCTCCTCGGCTGCCCTGACTAGTCCCTCAGACTGTACATCATAACATACAGTTACCGCAGTATCTGCAATGTAGCCGTTAACCTGTGCGCCAAGATCAATCTTTACCAGGTCCGTATCCTTGATTGTAATCGGATCATCTGGCTCTGCTGTATAATGTGCTGCAACCTCGTTGATGCTGGTATTTACCGGGAAGGCACATCTTGCCCCCCTCTTTACAATCTCCCCTTCGACATACTCGCAAATCTCATATACTGTCTTTCCAATCCAATCCTTCGTCCTGACAATTTCCCTTACTTCGGCGGCAATTTTTCCTGCCTTGAGATAATCCTCGATCTGCATACACTGATCCTTTGTGTGCCTTTAAAATGATTATCTGTGAAGCTTAAATTGGGCGATTTTTATGATTTACTGGGATCGTGGTCTAGCTTGGTATGATTCTGCGTTTGGGACGCAGAGGTCGCGCGTTCGAATCACGCCGATCCCACCACAACCATATCTTATTATCAAATTACCGCATAACATCACTGCCGAGCAATGAAGAAGAGTTAGAGTAATGATATGTGAAATAAACTAATTGGCTCTGAGCTCCGGCATGTTTTTATAAATTCCATGATGATTGATTTCATTGAAATTTGAGAGACGGGACATCCTTTTGATTGTAGGGCTTTTGCTTTTCATGATTGGGCTGATTCCGTTTATGGCGCCCATTTATGCGGTTCTCATCGTGACTCTCATGTATTTTGGAATCAAGGTGTATGTGGCAAAGCGAAGCCAGATGATTGCACGCGACGTCGGAGAGGGAATATGCCTGGAGTGTGGCTCTAAAATCCACGACAAACAATGCCCAAACTGCGACTATTCCGAGGAATAACTCCTACGCATGCCTTAATACCGAAAAACCAGATTCATCTTTGATGGCTTTGATATATCTGACTTTAACCATAAGCTCAACTTTTCCTCAATTTCCTTCTAAAATGAGTACAATGGCACAGCAAGTCAGGAAACAGCAATGAACCGGAATCTGCCTATGATACTGTCTTTGGTCCTGTTTGTAGGATTTTTAGCCCCAGCATATGCCCAGACAATCTCTGAGCATGTTATAATTAACGAATTAGACATTAATCCTCCCGGAAATGATGCCGCCTCCGTATCTGAATGGATTGAGATTTACAATCCTACTGATTCTGATGTCGATATTGGCGGCTGGGAGATTGCATCTACTGTCGGTCTTAAAAAAACACTGACGATACCTGGCGGTACTGTGATCGGTTCTGGAGATTTTCTGATCTATTCACATCAACCCATCTGGTTTACTGACTCTGGAGACTCTGTCGAGCTTCGAGATGACACTGGAATCGTTGTTGACAAGACCCCCACACTCTCTGACCATCAAAATGACTTTGCCTCCTGGCAGAGAATCTATGATGGTTATGATCTGGACAGTCAATATGATTGGAAATTTGATACATCCAATGCGGGCTCATCAAACGGAAAGCAGATCGAGTCACAGAAATCACGGGGCGTTACTGTAACTGTTTCATCAGACCCCTCGTACATCTTTGGCCAAACCGCCGTAATTAGCGGAACCGTCTCTAAAGAGGTTTTCATTTACAAGCCATTCTTCCAGTCCGATTCTGTCGTGATTGATATCTCCGGTCCCAACTTTGTCAAAACCGTGAGACTGTATCCTGATATGAATCTGAATTTTGAAACCACGATTAGACTGCAGCAGGTTCTCGGAGTCGGTGAAGGCACTTATGACGTATCTGTAATCTATGCAGATGCGACAGCAGACACCAGTTTTTCTGTGGGATATGAACTAATCGAGGAAGTAGAAAAAGTAGACGGTTTAACTGACCTGCTTACTGACAAACCACAGTACCTCCCAGGAGAGTACGTTGGGATAACTGGAACTGCCACAGATATAATACCATTTGAGGGAATGGCATTTACCCTCAAAGACCCTGATGACAAGGTAATTGCCAGTGGAACTCTTTTCCCAGTCAACGACGAATTTACAACCCGCGTATACATGACAACAGTGGATCCTGTGTATGGAACATATCTGATTGACGCAGAATATTCTGACAAATCCGCCTCTACCACCTTTGATCTACTCGAGGATATTAAAGAAGACGTACCAATCTCCCTCTGGACTGATAAAACCGCTTATGGTTTGGGTGATGAGGTTAAAATTACTGGCAGATTAAACCAGGTCTGGGTCAGCACGCTGGATCTGGAGATCATTCAAACAAAGCAGGCATCCATTGCAAACTCCCGCAGTGATACGGGATTTAAAATTCTAGACGGATTGACAATAGATGGCGACGGTTCTTTTGCCCATACTTTTACAATTCCAGACAACGATCTTAGACTGGGCGACTATAGAATCAATGTATCAAAGGACATTGGTTCTGTAAGCATTGTAATTCATGCAGTTGCCGATCCTGAAAACTTTGTCGCGATAACCGAGCCGCTAACTATCGAATCTGACAAAGAATCCTATGATTTTGGCGAGACGATGAGCCTAAGCGGGTTTGTTCTGGATCCACATGAGAATTCCACTTACAAGACCGGCTCGGTGGTACGCATTACCATCTCCCATGAAGACGGCACCCCGCTGGAGATTTTTGCATTGTCAAACGGGGCACAAAACAGATCAAAAAATGATCAAAAAGTAGGATATGAATTTACGGCCATTCCTGAGATTTCGGGAAGATATTCCACCCAGATTGATGCCACGCATACTGTCTTTACCCTGGGAAACTATGTCGCAAAAGCAGTATACTTTACCCATTCTGCAATCACCACTTTTTCAATAACCGATCCGTTTGATGATTTGATCGATAATGCAACCATTACCCTTGACAAGGAAATCTACGGTCTTGGGGAGACTGTCAACCTTTCGGGAATAGTCAAACCAACTAGCAGCAACACGGTCAAAATCTCGCTGACGAGACCTGATGGCACCGGAACTGATTATGGGGCATATGTTGACAACCAACGTTTTTCATGGTCGTGGGCAACCCCGATTTCTGAAAAATATCAAAATATCAACGTTGCCAATATCCAGGATTCATTAAAGTCAAATTTCGGCGTATACAAAATCAAGGTATCTACTGACTCTGAGTATGTCGATCTCTTCTTCAAGGTATCAGCTGATCCTGAAAACGACTCTTTATCTGATTCTCCAATCTTCGTATCTGCTGAAAAGCCGTTATACAAGGCAGGTGAAAAACTAAAGGTCATCGGAAATGTCATTTTACGCAGTCAAAATGACGAGGGACTAGTCATCCCAGACAGGGTCTCTATCCGGATACATGACGGAGTCTTCCCGAACAAACAGATTCATGAGGCCTCCGTATACCCAGACCAGGGCGGTGAATTCTCAAGCCTCTTTGAACTGCCAGTTACAATCTTCACTGATGGATCCTACATCATAAAGGCAAATTATATCAACGCGAGATCACAGTCCACCTTTGGTGTTGCAAATGATTTTGCCTTTGATCTTGACGGACCGGTGGCACTCTTGGCATCCACTGACAAACCCGAATACTATCCTGGTGAGACCGTAACTATCAGCGGAAAACCAAACAAGCTGATCTATCTTGAGGGATACGATGTAAACATCATCCAAAAGACGGATACTGAAATTAACTGCGGCACGTTTGTCTGTGGGATGTATGCCGATTCCACAGTCAACATCAGGCCGAGCTCTTCGGGTTCTTTTACCCATGAATTTGTAATTCCTGATGAGACATCCGCTGTTGGAGAGTACGAGGTGACAGTCAATGCCGACTTTGAAGAAAAATCACTCTTGTTTACCGTGGTTGAAAAACCAACCGAATCAAAATTAAAAACGATAATTGAAAAAGAAAACAGAATTCCAGAAACAACGATATCAATCCCCGTTGCAGAAAAGACCGTAGATGATCTAGCGGCAGTTGTTGCTCCCAGAGCTATCTCCGGCTCCCTGATTACCCCCCTTAGAGCCGATGAGCCACACGTGAATCTTCGGGTCTCCACTGATACCGGACTGTGTATAATCGGCCCTGATGAGGGCTGTCTTGTCAGCGAATCCACTAGAAAACCCGGACAGATTTATGAATCTGTTCTAGCCGACGGTGTCGCCCTTAACGTAAGATACAGCGGTCCGGACGTACGACTGGAAAAATTCAGCATTCTGCCCGAGTCCTCTGAGGAATTTCTGCCTGATGCAGAATGGAACGTCAAAGTCATAAAAGATGATCAGGCCTCGCGATTTTACTACAAAGTCATATACAAGACCGTACAGTAAATTCAAAATACCGTTAGGTGTGACTGAATCAATGAGATTGCAGGTACTGATGTTTTATCAGGATGATCCAAAAAAGTGCACGGCTGCCAAGATGGTAAAATTCGGTCTTGCCAGGAACATCAAAAAAATCGGCAACAGATGTCTGGTTTTAGATCCCTTTTCTGAAAAAACACTGCTGCCAAAGGACAGATCCCAGATTAACGGCATTGTCGGAATTGACTGCTCCTGGAATCTTGCCGACCAGGCATTCTCAAAAAAATTCAACGGGATAAAACGAAGACTCCCGCCATTGCTTGCAGGAAACCCCGTAAATTATTCAAAACTCAACAAACTGACCACCGTCGAGGCATTGTCTGCATCATTG
Source organism: Candidatus Nitrosopumilus sp. (assembly GCA_965218785.1). Lineage (GTDB taxonomy): Archaea > Thermoproteota > Nitrososphaeria > Nitrososphaerales > Nitrosopumilaceae > Nitrosopumilus. The sequence goes on along the minus strand of OZ244650.1, from coordinate 1,409,417 downwards.
TTTGTCTTGGGTTTCCCGGAACAGGCTTTGGAACTGCTTGACAAATTCAAGTGGGGGCATACATTTTATGAACTAAACCAGAACCTCCTAGATGAGTATGCCAAAGTCCAGGATGAGGATCAGGTAAAATCAGTCTCAAGGGACTTTGGATTGTCGTAGATATCTTTTCCTCAGATAAATTATTGCCACTGCAACTATCAGAATTGGTATTGTCATCCAAATCCAGTATTCTGGCATGTCCCTGGCAAACTCGACGCCCTGATGTGTACTGACTGGCAGCTCTGTCTTGCCGTCTGTCACAATAAAACTTGATTCATAAAAATCCGGCTTTAGTACTGAATCTGAAATTGCAAATATCTTGATGTTGCTTGCCCCGACTCCCAGCCTTTCTGTGTCTTTTGATGGTATGCTGAGTGTGGCCTCACCATCCCTTATCTGGACGCTCTCTGATGATATCATGTTACCCTCGCTGCCTGTCAGAAAATAAAGTATGGTATCTGTGTGATCCGTTCTGAGTTTAATCTCAAAGACCTCCCCCCTCTGAACGTTTTTTTTGATGCTGACATCTCTGATGACCGGTGATGACTCTTTTTCAAATTCCGACCATCTCCCAATTTTAAATGGATATGAATCATCATCAAAGGCGCTGACAGTTATGGTCCGCGACTCTGGCGCATATGACTCTAGATAAAACGGACCGTTACTAATCACTGCATGATTGTTCTCGTTGATCCATTTTATTGAAGAGTCGTACCTTGCTTGAAAGTATTCATAGTTGTTGCCCTCCTTTAACGGTGCAGGAATATAGCCAGAATCCCTGAATTCCTGCAGGTAATCCCTGATAAGATCCGCGTCATTTGGAATAATTAGTGATAACCAGCCTACATTCTTGCTTGTGGCACCGGATCTTGAAAATGAGACCTTTCCATCCGTGACTGCCTTTTCCATCGCAGATGAGATCTCCCACGGCATTGTATTCCATATTACTGCCCAGTCTGCAATCTCCCCCTCATCAAAATGCCAATAATTGACATAAACTTCAATCGTATCCACGTCTATCTGTTTTACGCCGATAATTGTCTGGACACTCTGGGCCGCTCTTGGCGTGAATTCCGCATCAAAAGTCTTGTCGTTCTCATCTGCCTGTGTCCCCCATTCTATTGTAAAGTATAATGAATGTAAAATGTCATTGATGTCCATCTTTTCTCCGTTATGCCAGTTGCTAAATTCAAAGTCAAATGTCACCTTGCTTGTTGCAAATGAATCCGGACCGACACCCTCCCATCCCTGTACTGACGGATTCCATATCATGGCATCTTCTGGAACGCCTAGTTTTCCGTCTGGTCCTGCGGTTTGAACCTGCCAGTTGGCCCTGACTGGAAATGTCTCTCCGGTAAACGGATGTTTAAACGTGCCCGGATCTGATACTATTCCCCAGATGTGTCTGCTGTAGCTGTCAGTTAATCCCATTACCGGATTCCACGCCCCCTGATAGATCTGTTTTACCCCTACTACAAACTCGTCACTGCTGCCTTTTGCATTAATCGGGGTGAACCTGCTTGGAACTCCGGCGCCAAAGTCGTTGATTATTCCGCTGACTCTCTTGTTTGCAACATACTGATCAATCTTGCTTGCCAAAAAAATCCTGACAGACTCGTTTACCCCCTCGATGACTGCCTCCCGGACTAGTTCTGTTCTCTTCTCCGGGGATTCAAAGCCCCCGCTGTATATCTTCTGGGTAATCTCGTCGAGCTTTTCGTTTTCATAATTCCAGTATGTGGGATCATTGAATCCCGGCATATTTGAAAACCAGGGGGAATACATCTGTCCTAGTCCTACGGCGTCATATCTTACAAATGCAGAACGTCCCCACCCCTCTGTGTATAGGCTCCATTTCAAGTCAGCCGGATTCGAACCGTACACCACCACAAATGCCTTGTTCAGATCTCCAAAATCCTTTGTGACAGTAAATCCGATCTTTTCTAGCTCTACTGTCAAAATCTCCCCTATTGATTTTCTAACAGGGTCGTCACTTCTGATGAAGATGGTAACTTCGATCGGACTCTGATCGATGTGCCACCTGTCGTTGATTTTTACCGCACCCCTCTCTTTGAGTGCCTTGCCAATAATTTCTTCTGCAAGGGTCGGATTGTATCTGAAATTAAACGTCTCTAACTGCTCGATGACTGTGAGGTATTCCGGATCTGACGGACCATAATAGGAGATGATCTTAGAGCCATACCCGCCCATCAGTTCATTTACAATTAATTTTCTATCCACCAGATAATTCAGCGCAAATCTGACATCCTTAATTGAGAACGGATTGAATTTTTCAGACTCTGCCGGATTGACCAGGATGCTGTATGACCCACCCGTAGAGTCAAACACCTGCAAATCATCCGAATCCTGGCTGCCCTCTAGCCTGTCTGATGAAATCCTGTAATAATACACGTCAAGATTTCCATTACGCACCTCCTCTAATGCCGTATTTTCATCCAGATACTGGATGAATTTGACTGAATCAAAAAACGTGTTTTTTTCCGCAAATGCCTCATGATAATGATGAGGATGACATGCCAAGACTGCAACTGAAAGAGCTAGCATGATAACTAGCAATTTTTTCATAACTGTAATTTGAAATGCTTGTAATAAAGTCTATGTCATGATCCGGCAGCATCGTCCCCTAAAACCTATATTCCCTTGCATGAATCAGATTATTCAGTTGAAAATTCATCCCAAAACCATTGTTGGATTGAGGGGAATTATTCCCGGCGGTGTCTCAGTCAAGGATTTTGTTGCCGTTACAGATCTGAATGCCGCTGACTCGAAAACAATTCTAGACGAACTGATAAAAAATGATATTGGTAAAAAGCAGGGCGATTCGTATTACTTTGAAGACGGCGACAAATTACAAGCGGCCATTACATTACTTGAGAACGGATTTCCAATCGACGAAATATCCATCGTGCTGGACTGGAAGGATTTTGAAGGGCTGACTGCCGCGATTTTGATCTCAAAGCACTTTGCAGTGATCAAAAACCTGATTCTGACCAAGCCTAGAATGGAGATTGACGTTATAGGGATCCGGTTGGGTATAGCAATTCTAATTGACTGCAAGCATTGGAAGAGGTACAGTACATCGTCGCTGAGAACTGCCGTCAAAAAACAGATCGAACGCACAAAACATTATGTCGCTAAAACTCCCGGAGCCTCTGCCGTACCGGTAATTGTGACATTATATCAGGACAGAGTCGACTTTATAGAGAATGTCCCCATCGTGCCGATCTTTCAATTCTCCTCGTTTATTGACGAGTTTTATGGAAATATTGATCAGATGAAAGTTATAGGAACAGACTAGTGATAAACAGCAAGACCCCGCCTATCATAAATCCCTTGGTAATTTTTAGGGAATTATCTAGTGCCTTGGAGTAATCCTCGTAGATCTCCTGTCCCATGACCTTCACCCTGGTTTCATTTTCTAAAATTTCAAATTTTGCAGACGCGGTCTTTGTTTCTGCGTTTTTTGCAATATCTAAAAGCCATTTTGAGAGCTTGTCTGCGGCTGTGATCAATCCGAGCTGGTAGTAGCCGTTTCTATTTCTGGCCTTGACTGGGGCATAATGCGTATCTGATGTGCAGATTTCAAGCAGCCGGTGACCATCCCTTGCAAAATTCTCGATGATCTTCTCTCTGACGCCGTTTTCCATGTTGTTTGCATCTGCCCATCCGAGAAAATATTCATTGTCGTTAATCTTGAGGCACACGACCCCCAATCCGCCCATTCCCAAATCCTCGGTCCACACATCCATGTCATCTGAATTTGCATAACCGAATTCAATTGGAAAACTCTCTTTTGTAATTAGGGTATCCAGGCAGGATTTTGCGGCCTTTAGCATGTCTTCGCCGTCTTCTTTTGAAATTTCCTCCCCCATCGCGTTGTGAGAGTCTATTATCAGCGTTCTGGCATAGTTCCGGTTTTTTGCATATGTTTCAATGTCTGTCTTCATGTAGCTTGGAATGTCCTCCATTCCGTGCGGGGATAGTGACAAAAATAATACCGGATTGTTTCCAAATAACAGTCCGATAACCCTTGCCTTGTTTATTTGAACCGTTACAGGCTCTGTACACTGCAATCCCTCCTCTTTGACTGTGCTGTTTTCCAAATTTTTCAGATAATTTTCCACCTCGTTTTTTGAAGGCAGATTCAGGGAGTGATCTGATATGCTGTGCATTATCATTGCAGTCGAGTCCAGGTTTTTGTAGATCAGGTACGGTATGTTGCTTCCACCTACGGGATGATACGGACCCGGATGTATTTCCGGCAGGACCATTCTAAATTCTGATTTGCCTGTTGATGATGATAGTCTTATCTGGGCTGTAGACACCCTGGTCTCACTTGAACGCTGTTCCATAATTTCTTCGGCCTCCGTATGATCATTTCCCTGTGATGCAAGATATGCCTGAATGGTTTTATGGGTGCTCTCCATACCAGGTCTTCCTGCCCTGTCAGTCAGTATTGACCACATGCTTGCAATTATCAAAAATGATGCCCCATACGCCAGTGTTACGGGTTCACTTAACATGGAAAGCCACATGTCTTGTGGAACTAGTGTGAAAAACATTGCTAATGGCTGGACAAAACATATTGCCCATGCTTTTCTGATGCTAATTCCAAGAGTCGTCGTGTAGATTCCTATTCTAAAACTCGCAAACAAAAACATGCCAAAAGTTACAAAGAACAGTGACGTTTCTTTTGACAAAACAAAGCTTGCCAGCAGTCCCATTAACAGCGTGACTGCCCACAACATGTTTGCAAAAAGAGACGAGTGTAATGATTTGGTGTATTCCTTTTTCTTTGTAAACCTCGTGTCCAATAACTGTGTTAGCAGTAATACTCCGATTACTGCCAGAACCCTATACCATGCCTCGTCAATCCCAAAATCCTTCAAATACCCGAAATATATCGTAAATGAAATTACTGCCACTGTAATCAGCGAACCTACTAGTGAAAAATAGTGTGAGGACGGATTGATTAGAGTAAGGGAGAATCTGTCGTGTATATTTGAAACATCGTCTGAATACTTTTCCATGGTTTTTTCACGGAGCTAGAAATATGTCGATTGCCCATGATACTGCAATTAAGCTTATAGGAACTGATATTACAATTTTTGGATCCACCTTGAATCCCTTGGTCTCATCTTCAAAGAATCTCATAAGACCCCCGCTTGAGGCCGGAAGCGGTGCTGATTTTTTATCTGCCATTACAATCCGTCCTCAGATTTTAACATAAAAACCTTATTGTTTGTTCTTCGTTTTTTCCAGCGTTTCTAATAACGAGTTGATCGATTTTAGAATCTCCTGCTGTTTTATATGGTCCTTTTCATCCTCGAGTTCTTTTGCCAGACACTCGATCTTTCCTTCCAGGGTTTTTTCTAGAATGGTCCCCGGTCGTACTGCTTTTGGAATCTCCTTTTTTAGGGGCCCGCGTCCACAGCTTGCGCACAGGGCACGCCCGTCTTTAATTACTCTCACTCCTGAACAATACGGGCATTTTTCACCAAGCAGCGTTCCCCCATTTAGCAGCATTTCAACGGCTTTTTTTGTAAGATCTTTTGACATTGTCCCTCTTTGGGACTTCTGCCTAAAATATCCGATTATTTTAATTCCTGCCCTCAAACAAGGCTTAATAACGTGTATGATTAAATTTATTTCGAACGAATGGCGGTAATTTGTAATACTTGTGGTCTTCCAGAAGACCTGTGTGCATGTGGTGAACTGGCCAAAGACAGTACTAAGATCATAATTCGATTAGAGACAAGACGATTTAAGAAAAAGGGAACAATGATAGAAGGACTAGATCCCAAATTGAACAATTTAGAAACCGTCGCCAAGGAACTCAAAAACAAGTATGCCTGCGGCGGCACTGCAAAAGAGGGTTATATCTTCCTGCAAGGTGATCACCGGGACACTATCAAAAACACCCTGATTGGTTTGGGTTTTCCTGAAGAGAGTATAGAACTACATTAGAACAAATTGCAAAATTCAAACAGAGTGCTTCATGTTCTTGGAATTCCTTTTACTGCGTTACTCTCCGTGATATTTGGACTGCTTCTTGCCTCTTTTCCAATAGGAATCTTTATCGTCTTTGAAAGCGAGATAGGGGGGGATATCAATCATGAATATCCGTTTACCTACCTGTCCCTCTTTGATGGAACCGTACTCTATCAGGCCACAGCTGATGTTAGTATCGGGGATGTGTTTGCCGTATTGTGGACTTTTTATGCGATAATTTTTGTAATTGCGGTACTGGGCCCGAAACATGGATTTCAAAAGTCACTTCTGCCAATAATCTCCTTTGGAAAATATGACGCTCCAACAAACTACATGGTCGGTGTGACAAAATGGTTTTCTATCTTGATCTTTATTTCAGTGCTGATCAACTTTGTTCAGGAGGGATTTGGAATTGTAATCGACTTTCCGCCTGTTGAAAATGATCTTATTCATTTTTTTTATGTCAGTCTTGCACCACTTACTGAAGAGTTTGGATTCCGTTTAATCCTAATCGGAATTCCTTTGTTTTTGATGTATTCCCACAGGTCTTCTGCGAGATATTTCATCAAATGCCTGTGGCGGCCTGACAATCTGGATATTCACGATTATAAAAAAGCAGTCTTCCTCGTCGTCCTTGTAGGGATTGCGTTTGGATTTGCCCATGTTGCTTTGGGTGAATTCTGGAGTGAGGGCAAATTTGCACAGGCATCTGCCGGTGGAATCATTCTGGGATGGGTCTATCTCAGATATGGTTTTGTAACTTCATTGCTGATTCATTGGGCCACCAACTACTTTGTATTCTCATATGCGAATTTCATTTCACAGTTGAATTTTATCACAGTTGAGCAGGCATTCTCACACTCGCTTATCTCATCGCTGGAATTACTGCTGTTGGCCGCAGGTGCCTTTTCGATCTTCATACTGTTTGTACAGAGATACTATGCTAAAAAAACATCCGACCTAGAGATTTAATGCCTGTTTCAAGCCCTTGTACCTGTTTCTGATGGTAACCTCGGTCACTCCTGCAGCTTCGGCCACGTCTCTTTGTGTTTTGTTCTCCCCGTTAGTCACACATGCAACGTATAGTGCCGCAGCTGCCAGTCCCATCGGATCTTTTCCCGCAGAAATTTTCAGCTCTTCTGCTGTCTGTAAAATCTTTGTAGCTTTTCTTTTTGTTTTTTCAGACAAGCCTGCCTTGCTTGCAATTCTTGAAATACATTTTACTGGATCAACTACCGGCATTTTCAGATTTAACTCCCTTAGTAACAGGCGGTAACATCTGGCAATATCCTTCCGTTTGATGTTGCTTGACTGTCCGATGTCTTTTAGCGTTCTGGGAGTTTCCGTATCCCTGCATGCTGCGTAAAGTGCGGATGCGATTAATGCCGAGATGGACCGTCCTCTGACCAGACCCTTTTCTAGCGCCTTTCTGTAGATATATGCCGCCTTTTCAATAACCGCATCGCCTACTGCAAGCTTGTCTTTTAATCTGTCTAACTCACTAAATGCCTGTCTAAAGTTTCTGTCAACTGGTTCGTGAACCTGGCTTCTGCTGTCCCACGTCCTCAGCCTTTCAATCGTGCTCTTCATGGATGCTGTTAGGGGCTTTCCGGTGGCATCCCTGTTTTGAGGATTGATGACTGTAGCTAATCCCATGTCGTGCATGGCAAGCGATGTTGGAACACCGGCCCTGCTTTTGTTTTCACCCTCGTTTGAAAATGATCTCCATTCTGGTCCTGACTCTTCTACCTTGTCTGTAATCACAAATCCACATTTTCCACAAAAATTCTCTCCGGTATTGGCATCTGTAACTAGCGTACCCTTTCCGCATCTTGGACATCTGTCTTTCGGATTTACTGTTTTAACCATTTTTTCATCAAACCTTTATTATAATATTTAAAATTTTCTAAATCATTACTTATAAGTCTGTTGGTCGATGATTGAATTTCTTCTAATTTTACCTGTGTATGCATCTTTTTCCAATATCTCTCTATTTTTTTTCATATGGGGAACGAATGAACCACTTTTTGGATGGTAATTCCAATATACAACATCTTTTGATCGTCACTTGTCTACGTGTTCTTTTTGGGAATTTGCCTGTTTGATGTCAACAGACATCTGGCTAAATCATTGATTTGGCAAATTCTGTCATGACCTTGTTCCAGTCCCTGGATTTGACAATCCCGCTTGCCACGAGAATCCCCTTGGAGCCCAACTCTGAGGCCCTTGCCACATCCTCACCTGAAACGATCCCTGCACCGCAGAGCAGCTTTGTCTTATTTTTTGCACTTTTTACTGCTATTGCAGCTTTTGCAATCAGCTCCGGTCTTTCTTTTGATACTGCCCTGCCTGATCCGATCAGTTCTGGCGGCTCTATTGCAATGTAATCCGGATTTAATCTTGCGTATTTTTTAGCCTCTGCAACATCCTTTACACATACAATTGATATCATCCTCAGCTTTCTTAGTTTTAAGACCAGATTTTTAATCTCACTGTTTGAAATTCTATGTTCGCTGTGGTTGACAAGCGAGCCTTTTACCCCTGATTTTTTCAATAATTCCGGAATCACAAATCCCGTGGTGCTTCCAATCTCCGAGTCATCAACATGCTGGGCTAAAATTGGTATCGTACTGTTTCTGAGCAGTCCAATAAGATGCTGCGGCGGGGCAATTGCAATTTTTATCCTGTATTTTTTAGAAACCCTCTCTGCTGTCTTTACAAATTCAATGATCTTATCTCCCGCAATCTCTTCATAGTTTTTACAATTTATCACAAACATCTTTCTTAATCCTGCCGTATTCTATTTAATTCTTGACCGGATTAATTTTTTTGTAACTGCATGTCATATCTTTTTTTCATCAGTAGTACTATCGTCATTAACACTATTGCTGCAAGATTCGTGCCTATGATAAAGACGTCTGAGACTATGAAACCGTAGATTAACCACAAAACCGCCCCTGCCGAGATAAAGATCATCAAAAATTTTGAGACATCCCTTAGGCTCTTTGTCTTGTATCCCTTGTAGATCTGCTCGACCCATCCTGTGAGAATCAAAATTCCTGCAGCACTCCCAAGCAGGGTCAATAAAATTCCGTCGGCTTCCATTTTGCTAGCTCCAAAAGAATTCCTCTAGACCCGTCTGTTTTGGTCTGCCTAGCATCGTATCAAAATCCAAGTCCATTGATGATGTTATCTGTTCCAGGGTCGACTCCATAAATTCCATGTATTTTTTAGAATCAATCTCCTCTTTTTTTGCCAGCTCTGCAGGCTTTACCCCCGGTTTGTTTAGAATCTTTACGTACGAGATTCTGTCTCCCTTTTTTATCTCCCTTATCGATTCTAGCTGTTTTGCAGCCCTGATGTGCTGCGGAATTGTCTTTGTATATTCTGATGGGGCCTTGCTAAGCATTACGTTAAATGTCAGTTCCTCCACCGGTATCTCTTTTGAGACTACTCGTCTTCCACATATTGCGATTTTTTCTGAAATCTCCCTCTTTGCTTTTTCAAAATCATCCACTGTCTGGACATTGGATAACACGTCAAGCAGTTCAAAAAACAGTTTTCTGATAAACGGAGGCGTATGTGATTTCTTGCCAGTCAATCCCTTGACATCCACCTTGCCTGTTTTTGTAACACCGAGATAGTTTTTCTTTCTATTACTTAACACGCAGTATCTGTATACCTTGTCAACCTCCAAATCCACCCCGTGATCTTTTTTTGCCTGGTCTATCACCTTTTGAATCTGCTCCTCGGTGGGTTTTTTGATGAACAGCGAGTCTGTATCCCCGTACAGGACTTCGACTCCCGTCTGCTCGCATTTTTTAATCGTCTCTAAAATCGTATGTCTGCCGATTGCAGTCGTTGCCTCTGCTGCAGGAAGAAAGTATAATGGAAATATCTCCGCACCCATCACGCCGTAGCTGGCATTTAGAATTACCTTGAGTGCTTGGCTGATTACAGTATATTGCTGTCTTTGTGCGTCTGTTAGTGTCTCTTTTTTTGACAGGCTTTTGTAGTAATTCACCCTCAGATCCCGCAACGAGCCGATAATCATCGATGTAAGGCCGTTTCTTTTTGAACATGCCCAGTGGTTTGTCTGCGGAATCTTGTTCTTTTTGCATTCTTCATGGATGCATCTTACAGTTTCATATGACAGGTTTCTGACTTTGATGATGCTCGGATACAGGCTTGCAAAGTCCATGACTACCACGTCAAAATGGATTCCTTCCTTGGGATCAACTACTAGTCCCCCCCTGTATTTTTTGTCCTTGATTATCGCATCTGACATTACCCCCTCTGATCTTTTTTGAAGCTCCTCTCTTTTTGGAATCAGGTAGTTTCTTTTTCTGTGTTCATAATACAGCAGACTTCTAATCCACTGCGAGACTCCCATTCTTGCAATATCATCAATTGGCATCCTTCCAATCCTTGCAATAATCACCAGAAGATTCATCAGCAAATCACTGTTAAAACTAGTCAGCTCGTATGTCAGCAGGGCGTCATTGTAGCAGTAGTTTGCAGTTTGGTAGAGACTCAGCTTGTCAAATGCCAGTCCATAGTCGATCTTTTCTTTTCCCAGCAGGGCCTTTGATACGCTGTTTAGTGAAAAATCCGTATATTTCTGGCTGAATGCATAAATTTGAAATGAACGATTAGAAAACGTCCTATACAAATCAAGATGAACCCCCTTCTTTAGTGTCGCCGATTCCCTCATCATATAAAGTGGGTTTTCTGAATTCTTGATTCCAAGTCTTACTGCCCTGTTGTACAGGTATGGCAGATCAAAATCATCCCCGTTGTATGTCAGCACAAACGGGAATGATTTGATTATTTCAAATGCGTCGCTTATCATCTCTTTTTCCTTGTTCAAATCATAAAACGTGACTTTGATGTTCTGGTCAAGTTCGTTTACCCCCTGCTCTGTCCCGTCTGTTCTAAGAACAAGAATCCGATCAAACCCGTCGCTTCCCTTTAGGCCGATTGCAGTTACTTTTTTTTCTGCAATCTTGGGATCCGGAATTCTTCCAATCTCCGCCTCGATTTCAATATCAACACTCAGTCTTTTTATCTTTGGAATGGGCTGGTTTAACAGATCTGCCCATTCTGAAATGAAGCTCTTGAACTGTTCTGCATCTACCATTGACTTGCTGTCGACTTTGTCCCACAGCAGACTCTTTAGTGCCAGCTTGACTTGATCTGAAATTTCCAAATCATGAGGTATTATCTTCCCGTCTGTGACTTTGTAGTATCTTCCGACAATTAGCCCCCTGTCATAAAGATAGTTCTCATAATACTTGATGTCCGATTCCCATGCTTCAATCACATTTCTGATGCTCTTATTCCCCATGGTGCCGCCAATTGCAAGCGGGTCTGCCACGGTGATTTTTGACATGCTGATTTCCTTGTCTGCCATCAAATCATATCTTTGAACCGTCTTTATCTCAAGAACGTCGTCTCTTTCTTGCAGAAAATCTAGTTCGTCTGGAGACAGCCTAGAGTAACAATACGGCTTGTGGCCTGTCTCATCATTGCATAAGAATAGTTTCTGTGATTCTGGTTCATAAAACTTTAAAACAGCTGATTTTGAACTGCCGTCATATGCCGCCGAGACCAGCATTGCCGGGGGCATTGATTCTAGTTTTCCTGTTTTTGTAATATTTACTTGCATCTTCTCACACGGAATTTTTGTAGCTGCTGACTAGTTCTTTTGCCCACCTTGCAATCTTTTCCTTCTCCAAACTGACTACTTTAACGCCTGCCTCCTTTAGCAGTTCATAGTCTGTCTCAGGATATGAGTCAAGGCACACGAATTTTTTAATCCCAATTGTTATTGCCATTTTTGTACATTCCAAGCATGGAACAAGCGTTGTATATAATATTGCACCCTTTGCCCCTGCCTCTATTCCCAGGATTGCACAGTGCATTATGGCGTTGGCCTCTGCATGATTACAAAGACATCTCTCAAGTGACTCCCCTGATTTTATCTTGCCTTCCATTCTAAGCTGGCATCTCTTACATCCTCCTTCAAAACAATTTTTGATTCCCGGCGGGGTTCCGTTATATCCTGTTGCAATCTGTCTGTGTTCTCGCACTATGACTGCCCCGACCTGCCTTGCTATGCAGTTTGAGCGGAGTTTTGCCAGCTCTGCTTGCAGCATAAAATATTCATCCCAATCCGGTCTATCAAAAGAACTGCTCACACAAATTTTAAGTGTCTGTTCAATATATGGATCGCGCTGATTCTGATATGATCTGCGATCACATCTGTATAACGGCGCATGCGCAAGATTCTTTAATGTCTTCTGGGGTATGGGATTGATGGCAAGTTATACTGCTCAGGTAAACGTCATTCACAAAAAATTTCAAAATGCCGTGAAAAGGGCAAAATCAAAACAATCCCTTAGCAAGGCATACAGCGTTCATAAAAAGGATCATGAACGCCTGTTGAAAAAACACCTACGTGAAGAAACCAGCATGATTAATAAAGCAAAGAAAAAACTAGGCTAGTCCTATTTCACATCTTTTATTTTATTTGTTTGATCTGATTTTTTGCCCTTCCTTAGTTCTCTGTCGCACTTGCCCAACCTGCAACCATCCAATTTGATGCCTCATTTTGCAGCATTTTCCACAACGTCTGAATGTCTGTCCTGCAATTTTTCAAACCGGGGCATACTGACAAATTTTAAAATAGATATTTACAAAATGCGTGTGAGTGATTGGATGTATCACGAAATCAAAATCTTGGAGTGGATGATAAAATGGGATATCAACGTGTTATATTTTCTCATGTAATAGAATAACACTGGTTTTTTTCAAGTATAAGCGTTTGACATGAAATATCATCAATAACATTCCAAGACAATCAAATGAATGTCGAATAAATGATTTCTCCAGTTGCCACTCATAGTAAAGTCGTCTTTTTGTAATTTAATTTATAATTCCTATCTAACCAGTTATTCGGGTTCAAAACGATCACATCCACCGGTGCACGGCTTGTTCATGACGCCTTCGCACTTTCCCAACTCATCGTGCATGATCCTGTGATGCCCGCAGGCCTTGCATTTTTCCCGAAAATACGCGATTAGCTGGGCGACAGGTATTCCAGATTCCTGGATTTTTGATTCAGTTTCCTGTGTCATGATAGTTTTTGGAACTCGTCATAAATTAATGAAGCGCCGGGAAGGGGATTCGAGCCCCTGCACGCTTGCGCGTAGCCGTTTTCGAGACGGCCGCCTTACCACTTGGCTACCCCGGCAGATATTCTTGAATTATCTCCATAATAAAGCAAATTAGAGCCTAGGACATGCCATCAACGTCAAAGAGTTCATCACCGAATCTCTTTTTGATCTGTTCCTTGGTTTTATCCCATTCCTCCTGATTTATCGTATCTGTAAAGATAGAATGAAATCCATCAAAAGATGGAATGCTCAAGGCAGAGCGGATCTCTGCTCTCTCTGATTCGGACAGGGGGAAATAAGACACGATCCTGGAGATTAGTTCGTCAGACTCGAATCGTATTTCAAAAAGCTTCTCCTTTAGATGAAAAGGCAGCGATGACTCGGTCATATTGACAGAATACACCGATTACGTATAAAGGATAAACACAAAAAAGCACAAGGTTGCAAGAATCTTCATGGGATTAAATCTAAAGGACCTGGTAGTCAGGGAAAAGACGACCTTGGAGTCATTCTCAAATAGGATAATCGCAATTGATGCATACAATGCAATATACCAGTTTCTGGCAAGCATCAGGGGGCCAGACGGCCTACAACTATCAGATTCTGAAGGAAGAGTCACCAGTCATCTAAGCGGGCTGCTTTATAGAAATGTCAATTTTCTGTCCCTGGGAATAAAGCCTGTCTATGTCTTTGATGGAAAACCACCGTCGTTGAAGACAGCGGAGATTGAACGCAGAAAGCAGATCAAAAAGGATGCGACTGTCAAATACGAAAAGGCAGTAGCCGAAGGAAACATGGAAGATGCCAGAAAATACGCGCAGCAGACAACTAGCATGAAGGACGGCATGGTAAAAGAGTCAAAGCAGCTTTTGAGACATTTTGGCATTCCGTATATAGAGGCGCCATCAGAGGGAGAGGCAACTGCAGCACATCTCACGGCAGTGGGACAGGCGTATGCATCTGCAAGTCAGGACTTTGACTCGATTTTATGTGGTGCAAAAAGACTGGTAAGAAATTTTACAAACAGCGGAAGGCGGAAGATACCAAATAAAAACACCTACGTCGATATCATGCCGGAGATAATCGAGACGCAAAAAACACTGGATGCGTTAGGAATAACAAGAGAAGGGCTAGTTGATGTGGGAATTCTAATTGGAACCGATTTTAATCCAAACGGATTTGACAGAATAGGTCCAAAAACAGCGCTGAAGATGATAAAACAGCATTCAAGACTAGAGGATATTCCACAGATTCAAGACCAGTTAAAGGAGATTGATTTTCAGCAGATACGAAAGATCTTTCTGGAACCAAATGTGAGCGATGCTGCCGAGATTGTTTTTGAGAAGGTGGATTATGAGGCAGTTACAAACTATCTGGTAAAAGAGCGAAGCTTCTCAGAGGACAGGATTCAATCAACCTTGAACAGGCTGAAAAAGGCGCTGGAAAAAAAGAGTCAGAATCTGGATAAATGGTTTTAGGAATTTTAGTTTAATAACCAGTCATTGTAATTTTAAAAAATGCCACAAACTGAAGCAAGAAAAACGCTAAAAGACGCACCTGTAATGTGGAGGAGGATAAACTCAATCGGGGTGATTCTTGACTGCAACTCCACGTATGCTGCAAATCTTGGATATGCGAAATCAGAGATTCTAGGAAGGCCAATCTTCGAGCACGTGCCCAAAGAGTCATGGGAGGATATGAACAACTCCCTAAAGACGTGGTTTGAGACTGGAAAGGTGACTGATAGGGACATCACATTCAAGAGGCAGGACGGGAGTACTTTTCGGGGACTGCTTCAGGCAACGAGCATTTATGATGAAAATAAAAACCTGCTTGGCAGCAACACGATAATTTTTGATCTAACGCAGATGACTGGTGAAAAAATAAAAGAGTATGAGGAATTTTTCAGAGAGGCAAACCACAAACTGGATCAAATCAGGGAAGAGAGGTATGAACAGCTAGACAGGAGTTCAAGATCAGAGCATGACGGGCTCAAGAAAATGTTTGAGATGATATCCAACGTTGATTTGAGGGAACTAAAAGGCCAGTAATCATCGCAGTTTGTACCTGACTGATTTTTAAAGTTTGTTAAAGGCGTTCTGAATTTCAGTTACTGCCTCCCCGTCTTCTAGCGTGCTGAGATCGCCGATCTTTTCATTGTTGGCAACTGCCTTGAGCAGTCTGCGCATTATCTTTCCACTGCGGGTCTTTGGAAGTTTTGAGACAAAATAGATTCGTCGCGGAGATGCGATTGCACCGATGTCGGCACGTATCTTGGCGGCAAGTTCCTGCTCCAGGGCTGCAGGATCTGCCAGTACTGTGCCCTGTTTTAAAACAACAAATGCAATGATTGCCTCGCCCTTTACTTCATCAGGAATCCCGCACACTGCGGATTCTGCCACGTCGTTGTGTGATACCATGCAGCTCTCAAGTTCGGCAGTACCTATTCTATGTCCTGCCACCTTGAGCACGTCGTCTGCACGTCCAAGCAGCCAAAGATACCCGTCATCATCCCTTAGCGCATAGTCGCCTGGATAGTAGCAATTCTCATATTTTGACCAGTAGACTGCCCTGTATTTCTCATCATCGCCCCACAGGCCCAACAGCATTCCAGGCCACGGATTCCTAATTACGAGGTATCCCTTTGTATTTGGGGATACGTCGGCCCCGGATTCATCAACTACTGAAATATCCACCCCCGGAATTGGCAGTGTTCCAGAACCTGGCTTGAGTGGGATGGTCTCTAGACCCGGCAGTGCTGAGATCAGCATGCCTCCAGTCTCTGTCTGCCACCACGTATCAATAATCGGACATTTTTCCTTTCCGACAGTTTTGAAATACCACCTCCAAACCTCGGGGTTGATTGGCTCGCCTACTGTTCCAAGCAGCCGCAATGACGAAAGATCAAACGAGTTGGGTGCCTCGTCACCGAATTTCATAAACATTCGAATGGCAGTCGGCGTGGTGTAAAAAATTGTAGCCCGGTATTTCTGCAGGATCTCCCACATTCTTGATGTGTCGGGATGATCAGGGGCGCCTTCATACATTATTTCA
The DNA here is from genome assembly GCA_965218785.1 of Candidatus Nitrosopumilus sp. Lineage (GTDB taxonomy): Archaea > Thermoproteota > Nitrososphaeria > Nitrososphaerales > Nitrosopumilaceae > Nitrosopumilus. The sequence goes on along the minus strand of OZ244650.1, from coordinate 1,393,134 downwards.
GTTGCACCGTGAAGCAGCGGGGCATAAACGACGTAACTGTGACCGGTAACCCAGCCGATATCTGCAGTACAGAAAAAGACATCAGAATCCTTGATGTCAAATGCCCACTTGAATGTGGAATACAGGTGTGTAAGATATCCGCCCGTACCATGCAAGACACCCTTTGGCTTTCCGGTTGTTCCAGAGGTGTATAATATGTAGAGAGGATGATTGCTGTCCAGTTTTTCTGCATCACATGAATCAGAGGCATCATTTATCAGATCACTCCAAAGCTTGTCCTTTGAAGTCATCTGGATTTCATTGTTTGCCCGGTTGAGAACTACCACGTGCTCTACAAAATCAAGACCGGCTATTGCATCATCGACTACCTGCTTTAATTTGATGATCTTTCCCCTTCGGTATCCGCCATCGGCAGTTATCACGACTCTGGATTTTGAATCATCAATACGGTCATGAATTGATCTGGCACTAAATCCTGAAAATACCACGGTGTGTGTTGCCCCAATTCTGGCACATGCCAGCATTGCAATAGGCAATTCGGGGACCATCGGCAGATATATCGTAACACGATCCCCTTTTTGAACGCCGAGGGATTTTAAGACGTTGGCAAATTTTTTGACTTGGATGAACATGTCATGATATGTCAGAATTCGGGACTGGCCGTCTTCGCCCTCCCACAGTATGGCCGGTTTGTCTGATTTTGTACTCTGATGTACGTCTAGGGCGTTATATGAGGCGTTAATCGTGCCTCCGACAAACCATTTGGCAAACGGGGGCTGCCAGTCCAAGGTTTTTTTCCAAGTGGAAAACCAGACAAGGTTTTCTGCCTGTCTCCCCCAAAAAGACACGAAATCAGAATCGGCGCTCTTTCTTAGGGCAGTATCATTGTTTCCAAGGCCGATGTTAAAAGTCTCAGACATCAAAAAATGTACTGGTGTGAACTACATTAGTGTTGGGCAATTAGATTATGATGTAATGTTGGGAGTCTGCTTCTGCCAAATAACAGTTGGTAAAATAGTGATCTTCTCCGGATTTAATTTCAATTTAGGATCATATCAAAAAATGCATGAACGCAGATTCAAATCTCAAAAAAATAAAATAAAAAAATTATTGTGCTTCCATTCTAGCAAGCCAGTCGTCATCACTGTCTTCATCTAAAGTCTCTGATTTCACCTGTTGTTGTGGTGGTTCTGGGAACGCGGCTGATACTTTGGATTCGGTTGGAAGTTCAGACGTGGGTGTAGTCTGGACTTGGACCTGTGCCAAAGGTGTGTCTATTGGTGCTGTAGGGGCTTCTGGAAGTATTGACTGAACCGCCTGCTGCTGCTGTTGTTGTTGTTGTTGCTGCTGCGATTCGGGTGTCTCCAGATATGAAACGGCTGATTCTTGGATGTTATGGGGTTGTGGCAGAGCTGTTATATCCTGCATTTCCAAATCAAGGTCTGCAATTCTGCTCTTCACATTTGCAATCTCTGCGGTTTCATGAGTGATTCGCTCAATCACCGTGGTTGTGCATGATTTCACAGTATCAAATGTGGTACTGGAGATCTCATTGCTCTTGGTTTGTACTTTTGCATCAAATAATAACATCTTTGCAGACTTTATTTCGTCATCCAACTCTGTTAACCTCGCCTCGAGTTTGGCTTTGATTTCACTTTGTGTTTCAGATAATGTTACAAGTTTTGACTTGTATTTTTCATGAATGATTTGTGCATCATCCTTCATTTCATCATTTTCAGAAACAATGTCCATCAGGGCCTTTAGGCGGCGCAGAGTCAGTTGTTTTTCACGAATGAGTCTTTGGGAGTCGAGTCTCCATTTTGGAATGAAAATGACAACATCGCCTTGAACTACTAGTTGCTCATACTGGATCTGCTGTAATCCCTGAGAACCGGAGTCAATGCCAACGGATTGAATACTACCGTCGATGTCAGTTATCGTTCCTACGACCTTACCCATGAATGTTCCGTACATGTCTTTGACGTTCTTACCGATAATTTCGATATCGTCGTGGGTCATGTGTGGTAATTATGGGATTCGTATAACCGACAAAGTGTAAGAAATGTTTTTGATTTTGGTAAGATTATTTTTACCAACTTGAGACTGTCTGGTTTAGCAATTTTAAAATCATGTGGTGTATTAGCAGGCTCATGATTCAAAGAGAAGAATTAGAGCAAATTCTGAATTTTGTGGCAAACAGGTGGATCGAACTCACGCAGGATCCGGATGGCAAGCCCATGGAAACCCTGCCCAGTGATTTCTGGATGAACTCCGTAGGCGGGAGGACTGCAAAAAACGGTTTCTGGGTCACATCGCTGATGTATACCGAAAACGAGGCAGATGCGGTCAATTTCAGGGAGGTCCTGTTAAGGTGGCAGACCAAGGGACAGGATAAAGACCGAGACCGTGGTCCTGATCTGATTCAGATTGGAAAAAAGAAATAGACTATTAATAATTGATAAACAAGACACATGCATTGTCTGAATTTTCAAGCAGGGACAAAAAGATCCTATCCGGACATTTTTCAAATACTGATGATGACGTGTTTGCCATAATCACGCCAAGGCAGGTTGATCGCGGCGCCCTGATGTCAAGATACAGCAGGACTGACAAGAGCATGAGGCGGGTCTTTCTTGACGAGTTTTTAAAAAACAAAAACAGGGGGGAGGAATTTTACGACAGGGTGCTTTTGGAGTATGGCGATGATTCTGTCGCAGAACTAGGCGAGGCGCAGATTGCAATCGAGGGACTCTCAAACATCGCGGTAAAAAAGATCGAAGACAGGCGGATCGGCCTGTCATACTTGGAAAAATCATCAAGGTATGTTGCGTGGAACAAAAAAGAGAACGGCAGGTACAGGTTTTACAGGGATCCTGAAATTATGAAATCAAGGTTTGCAGACATGTACGAGGAGACGTGCAACTTTTCATTTGATGTGTATTCAAAAAACATGGAACCCATGATAAGCTACATAAGAGAAAGGTACCCGATAGAAAAATACAGCTTTAGGGATTCAGCTGACGGGGGGGAAAAACCCTTTTCCAAATTAAAGAGAGACGGCGATATAAAGTCTGCCGGCATGATTTACCGTGGATCAACGAAGGCCAAGGCGCTGGATGTTCTTCGGGGACTGCTACCCGCATCGACTCTGACAAACGTTGGAATTACAGGCAACGGCCGCGCGTTTGAATACCTGCTGACGATTCTAGGCTCGTCTGAGCTAAGAGAGGAGCAGGATCTGGCATCGAAGATCAAAAAAGAGCTGGAGACTACGATAAAATCATTTGTCAAAAGGGCAGATGACAAATACGGCATGGCATTTAAGAAATACCTGAGGAATCTCAAAAGCAGCTCAGAGATGATTGCCGCCAGAGAAATCAAGACAAGACCGGCTGCAGGAAAAAGTGTCAGACTAGTCGATTACGAACCAGAAAAAAACGCACTAGCGAAGATCATCTCAGGCATCATGTATGAGCAGTCACCAGGTATATCATATCAGGATATCTTAAGACATGTCAAAAAAATGCCAATGCAGAAGCAGATCAAAATTATCGATGAATTTGTAAAACTGAGAACCAACAGGCGCCACAGACCGTCACGGGCCTTTGAGGCAGTCTACTATACGTTTGATTTGTGTAATAACTTTGGAATGTTCAGGGATCTTCACAGGCACAGGGCCCTGACACTTCAGAGGCAGCTACTGACGACAGACCACGGATACGACATTCCAGAGGAGCTCAAAATTCTGGGAATCGGGGATGACTTTAAGGACTGCATGGAGGGGACCCGGGAGACATTTAACATGATTCGAAAGAAACATCCGGAGCAGGCACAGTATGTCGTAAACTTTGCATACAACTATCCGTATCTGATGAGGTTTAATCTAAGGGAGGCGTGTCATCTCATCGAACTGAGGAGCATACCGCAGGGACACGCAGACTATCGGCTGGTCGCACAGCAGATGTTCAGGCAGATCAGCAAGGTTCACCCTGCCCTGAGCAGAATCATGAAATTCGTCGATTTGAAGCAATACGACCTGGAGAGATTCGAGTCAGAGAAACGGACAGCAGAGAAGAAGAAGAAAAGCAGGCACTCAAAATAGAAAAATATTCTAATACCAAATGGAATAATCCAAACCATGACAGAAAAGACTGCCAGAAAAACCCCCGAAGAATGGAAAAAAGAACTGACGCCAGAACAGTACAAGATCTGTATTAATCACGGGACAGAGCCGCCATTTTCAGGCAAATACAACGACAGCAAGATCGAGGGGGTCTTTAGGTGTACGTGCTGTGATGAGGAGCTTTTTTCGTCACATGCAAAGTTTGATTCAGGCTCCGGATGGCCGAGTTTCTGGGAGCCGATTAACGAGGAGAAGATAGAGTACATCTCTGATACGTCATACGGGATGACGCGCACGGAGGTCAATTGCAACAGGTGCGGGGCACACCTGGGACATGTCTTTGATGACGGTCCAAAGCCGACAAACCAGAGATACTGCATCAATTCCATCTCATTACAGCATGAAAAAGACAAAGAAAAACCATGACTGGTTGCAACAAAATGTTTTTAGAAAACACAATTATGATAAGAAGATCAGAGGGATGTGTGAGATGACTTGAGAATAATATTATGCGGATTTGGCGTCGTAGGTCAGAGCCTGGTAAAACTGTTTGATTCAAGATCGGAGGATCTGTATGCAAAATACGGGCTAAAGCCGAGAATAGTGGGCGTGTTTGACAGCGGCGGGAGTGCCGTTGATTCATCCGGATTGGATTTTAGCAGATTGATAAAAGTAAAGAAAGAGTCTGCGACAGTAAAAAATTATGCCGATACGAAAAACGCCATCTCCGGAGTCGAGATGATAAGGAGTATTGATGCAGACGTGCTAATTGAGACTACGGCAAGCAACTACCGGGATGCCGAACCTGGAATGACCCACATCACGACTGCCATGAAAAAGGGCATGCATGTGATCTCTGTAAACAAGGGACCGCTTGCACTGGCATTTCCATCCCTTATGGAACTTGCAACATACAACCAGGTGATGCTAAAATTCAGCGGTACAGTGGGAGGCGGCACCCCGATTCTAGATTATGCCAAAAACAGTCTCAGCGGAGAAAGAATAACGTCGTTTGCAGGAATACTAAACGGAACCACGAATTACATCCTCTCAAACATGACGGCAGGACTGTCCTTTGAAGACGCGCTCAAGGACGCCCAAGACCGGGGATACGTAGAGGCAGACGAGTCCCTGGATCTGGACGGACTAGATGCTGCTGCCAAACTGGTAATCCTTGCAAACTGGGTAATGGGAATGAAGGTAACCATGCCGGATATAGACTGTACCGGAATACGAAATCTCACGGCAGATAACATCAGGGATGCTGCCAAAAACAACTGTGCGGTAAAACTGATTGCATCATGTGACAAGGAGCTTGTTGTGGGGCCCAGGGAGATATCCCTAGATGATCCGCTTTGCGTGAATGGGACGCTAAATGCGATTGCCTTTACATCCGAGCATTCAGGAACCCAGACAATTATTGGAAAGGGTGCGGGGGGCATGGAGACTGCCAGTTCCATACTGCGAGACCTGCTGGACATCAGAGAAGAGATTGCAGGAACTTGAAATCAAATCTAATCTCAAAGAGTGAGACATCGGCACTCTTAAAAACAGTCTCAGAAATATGGGGGATGCAGCTTCCCAGAGTCAAGAATCTGAAGGTTCATCAGATACTAGAGGATGCCCAGATTATCACGGGCGGGGGAATGAAGATACTGAAGATCAATGACGATTACCTGCCGTTTCTATCAGAGACTGAGACGCTATCAAAGTTCCCAAACGTTACCGTGGACATGGGGGCCGTGAAGTTCATGTGCAAGGGTGCAAACGTCATGAGGCCCGGAATCAAGGGATTCACGGAATTTGAAAAAGACGGCATGGTCTGCATCATCGAGGAATCACAGCACAAGTTTCTGGCAGTTGGAAAGGCAATGGTGGACAGCTCGGAGATAGACGGCATGGAAAAAGGCGAGGTCATAAGAAACATACACTACATCTCTGACAGGTTTTGGGAGACTGGAAAAACGATTTACGACTAGCTACTTTATCTCTTCTGTAAACTCTTCGGTGCCGTCGTTGGTGATTACCAGGATATCAAGACCGTCACCGCTTGCCGAATCCCTCAGGGCGGCAGAACGCACCGCGCGTTTTGCCAGATCAACTGCCTCATCTCGGGTCATGTCCTTTTTGAACTGGGGATCTAGGACGCCCAACGCCATTTCAGCACCGGTTCCGACTGCGGCATATTCATCTGGAAGAACAGAACCAAGCGGATCAAGGGTATACATAACGGGCTTGTCAACTACCCCGCCTACAATCACCTGGGTTAGTAACGGGAAGTACCTCCGCTCGTACATCATATTTGACATCATTTTGGCAACGGTATTGGGGGGGACATCCCTTTTTATCTCCATCTTTCTGATTTTTGCAAGTGCTGCAATCTGCAATGACAGAATCTGCATGTCGGCAACAAGTCCGGCACATGTTGCACCCACTTTGGAGGTGATCGGAAACGTCTTTTTTGTGGATTTGCTTACAAGAAAGTTTCCAAACGCGATTCTCTTTTCACTGGCAAGAACCACGCCTCCGACAAATGTAATTCCAACAGCAGTCGCCCCCGGCATATACATTGACATGATTCAAATAATTTTGGGGCATAATAAAGGGTTTTCTACATTTTATGTGCGGTCTGGTGGCAAGATAATTATACTGATAATTTCAGAGACACATATTGACTACAAGTGAGATTAGGGTAAAAATTCTAGATGACGCAGTCTTTATGGGTCTGAGATCCGCCATTGGTGTAATATTCATCGTTCACGGTATCTCAAAATTTGATCCGGGATTTGGAAACTTTTTGCCACAATTGGGACTCCCAGCAGAGTTGCAGATACCAATCGCACTAGCAGAGATGGTTCCAGGAATCCTGCTAATCATAGGAGTGCTCAGCAGGTTTTCAGCGGCACTGATTTCGATAATCATGGTAGGTGCCATATTCCATGTAAAGGGGGCAAGCAGCCTGACTGGGGATAACGGCGTAGAGTTTGATGTGATCCTGCTTGCAGCGTCCCTGGTAATCATGATTGCCGGACCGGGAAGAATATCACTTGCGCAGTACATCAAAAAACTGCCCAGATGCATCCATTAGGCTCTCTCCAAAATTCCGCATAATCAGATACATGCATCTTGTCGTCTTTTTTAGCAGATCAATTCTGGCAAACTCGTTTGGCGAATGAATCCTGGCAAACATGTACGTGCTTCCTATGGAGATGCACGGCGCCTTTAGAATATCAATAAAGGAGTGCATCGGACCAGTTCCTGCATTTGAGACATTCAGGATGGATTCTCCAAATGATTCGTCAGCTGCCTGCCGGACATGCGATACAAACGGCTCTGATGAGTCGGTCCTAGCAGCTGCCACCTCGCCGTGAAACACCCTGACTCTGACGTCTCCGAATCCTCTTGATCTTAGATGTTTCTTTAATCTTCTGACCTGTCTTTTTGGGATCATCCCCGGTACCAGTCTGAAATCAATCTTAACTAGGGCCTCTCCGGGAATAACTGTCTTTGCGCCATCGCCCGTATACCCGGATAAAAATCCCGCAATGTTACAGGTAGCGCCGCCAACTAGTGCTTTTTTTGCATCCATTCCCTTTTTGTCTGCCACAAAAGATTTGATTCCAAACTCTTTTTTGAAGCTGTTCTCATCAAAGGGTTCTTGCTGAATCAGTTTCAAGTCCTGCTTTGAAAACGGTGTCACCTCGCTGTACCAGTCCTTTATGAGGATTCGTCCGGCAGGACTCCGAAGTGTCTGCAGGGCCTCAACGAGCCTCCATGCAGGATTTTTTATCAGGACTGCCAGGCTTGAATGCGCATCCCGAACGGCCTCCTTGACTGAGAGCTCAACGAACAGCAGTCCCTTCATTCCAAGTCCGATGACTGGCCGGTCTTGTGCATCGACGTATCCAAACTCCCAGATGACCCCGTCTGCTGCAAACTTTTTTTTGTATTTTTTCAGATACTTTTCAATGTGCTCGCTGCCAGTCTCCTCCTCCCCCTCTATTACAAATTTAATGTTGCAGGGAACATCACCCGTGGTTCTCAGGGACGCCTCGACTGCCTTGATTCTGGTGATTAGTTCCCCCTTGTCATCAGTTGAGCCCCTGCCAAAGATTTTGTTGCCTCGTCTGGTTCCGCTAAATGGCGGGTCATCCCACAGATCAAATGGTTCGGCAGGCTGGACGTCATAATGATTGTAAAACATCAGGGTCTTTGCCGGGTTTTGTCTTGATTTTATCTCCCCGTAAACTATTGGTGCGACGCCACTTTCGAGCCGCAGAATCTCGGATTTTAATCCGGCTCTTCTTAGTAGTGATTTTACCAGTCTGGCACACTCCTCAATGCCCTCGTTTTTTGCAGAGACGCTTGGCTGTCTGATTAACGTCTGAAGATCCGAGATCAGAGAGCCCATCTCAGAGTCTATGTGTTTTAGCGGGTCCATCAGTTACACCACCTTATCAAAGGGCTTCATCACTGCGGGAATCTGCTCGAGAAGATCCATGGATGTCATGTGGAGTCCCATCCTGTTCTGGACTGCCTTTCCTGCAAGTCCGTTGATAAATGCAGCAGCCGCTGCTGCCTCCAAGGCGTTCCGGTTTTTAGATAACAGTCCTGCGACCAGTCCTGATAGTACGTCGCCTGTTCCGCCGACTGTCATGGCGGGGATTTTTTTCTCATAAAGATACGTGGTAGAACCATCTGAGATGATATCCGTTGCCCCCTTTAGCAGGATTGTAATTCCCGCTTTTTTGGCGTGTTCCTCGACTTGTTTGATTCGCTGGTCTGCAGAGTCAGATGGTACCAGACCAAATAACCGCTTGAACTCCCCGGCATGCGGCGTCACTATGACGTTTTTCTCAGCCAAAAGCGGCAGCACCTCTGGAATCAGCGCAGACGCATCTAGTGACAGCCTGACATCCCTGTCCAAAAGGCATTTTACAAGATGTAACAATGCGTTTTTTTCCTGTACTGCAAGACCCATACCAACCGTGGCAGAATGAAGATTACGCGGCAATGCCCCTACAAGCTTGTTTGCAGCACCGCGGGTTAATTTTTGATCAGCTAGTGGAATAACAATAAGATTCGGGGAGACTGCACGCGTCGGGGTCACGTTGATCTTTGGAACACAGGTATACACCAGATCGGTGCCGCATCGGAGTGCGGCAATAGAGGCAAGGATTGGGGCGCCGTGATACATGTAACTTCCGCCAAGAACCAGCACTATGCCGTTATCGCCTTTTCTGGAGTTTGCCCTTCGTGCAGGAATGAATTTCCTGACAATTGCGGGTGAAAGATTCCTTCGAACCATCTGAACATGTTACAGTAGACATGGGAATAAGTCTTGTTTCTGGGTGTAGATACTCACGCACTGCTTTTTTTGGTTTTAGCGGTCTTTTTGGTTTTAGCGGTCTTTTTGATGACTCTCTTTTTTTTGAGGGGTGGTGCTGATGGCATTTCAAAGTACGCCTTTCTGGCATAACACAGGTAGGTGGTATGGCCGATTCCCTGGAATGAGTGTCTGGTTTTTCCCTCCCTGGCCTCGATTGTACGCAGGATGTGTTCAGTTGATTCAATGTCTGTAAATTCGTTTTCCACAAGTGCCATGCTCAGCTTTTCTAGCTGGTTCATGGTGGGACAGATGGCAAAGACCGAACCGCTGCTTTTGAGCATCTGGCGCACCTGTGGCAGTACGGTCCAGGGATCGCCCAGGTCAATCAATGCAACGTCGATCTCCTTTAGCGGCATCTTTTTTGCGGTTTTAAGATCCAGGTTATGCTGCGTCACATATTTTGAAACGCCTGCCTTGCTGATGTTCTTTTCTGCTATCTTCATAAAACCCTCATCAACATCAAAAGTGTACACATGGCCGCGCGGTTTTACAATACTTGCGACAAAAGAGGTAAGAGAGCCGCTGCCGGTTCCAATCTCCAGAATCTTCTGTCCGCTTCCAATTCCCGCCCTTGCAACGATGTAGCCTAGATCCTTTGGATAAACAATCTGGGTGCCGTGCCGGATCTTCATTATATAGTCATACATTGTAGGCCTGAGAAGATAGACGTACTTGTCCTTGTTTGTAACCAGTCTGGAGCCGTACTCTCTTCCAATTGCATCTGAATGTTTGATTACTCCGATGTGTGTGTGGAGTGATTCCTTCCTTGAGACCTTGATCAGCCATTTTTTTGAATGGTTAAAGTAGAATAATACGTAGGAATTTTGCTTGATTTTATCCATGGATTTTTCCTAAAAATTTTAGATAAGAATCTATGGTAATACAGGGGGCATACTAAAATAACACGGGATGGTACGGTGTATATGGCAGAATTTCAGGTTCATGGTTCAGGCGGTCATGTCACGGCAGACCTGACTGAGGAGCAGGCAAAAAAAGCGGATTTGGGTGTAGGAAAGCTGTTTTTGGCTCCAATTGGAAAGCTGGAACCAGAAAAGATGTTCAAACACTACTGCAACATCTGTGAGACCGAATTTGCCAGTCCTCCAAAGATTCGGCTAGAGGAGAGTGCAAACGAGCAGGTCGCAGAGAATTTGGTGCTAATAGAGAGGGGACAGTACACCTGTGAGAAATGCGGCGGGGTCATTGGTGAGTACAGGGTCTTTCAAAAAAAGGACGGATCAGGTGATGATGATGCAGGTCATGCAACAAAACCATCTGAATAAATATGGCAGTTTTTCACGAATTACATGGCAAATCAAAAATGCGTATCATGTGGAATCAGCTTCTTCTCTCCAATAGGATCCGAGAAATGCTCCAGATGTGCAGGGAAGGAATCCCCCGGACAGGAAGGTCATGATTCCTGTGGCTGTGGACACAGCCACTAGACATCATTTTTTTTCTAATGTGTGGTTACTGATGTCCATGATGAGAATTGACTGATAATAACCTGATTTTTTAATATTTGATTTTATCTAACTGATGTAATTAATTCAAATTTTTAATCAATTTTCGTATTACCATCAAAAAAGCCTGGTCTGGCTATACACAAAGGGATCAAGTCTGTGTGGTGACATGCAACCCTGTATGTTTTGCTCAAGTTGTCTGGTGATTATATTTTTTGTTGGATTTGATGTAATACTTCATGAACCATTTTTGAAAATGAATTGGATTCTTCTCAAGCTGTGATCTTTCAAGTGATTTGAAATATGCTTTTCTGTTTTTATTTTCAATTAACATCAGCGGATAGTCATACTTGAATAGTATGTAGTTCATTATCAGCCTGGAGATCCTGCCGTTTCCATCCCAGAACGGGTGTACTGATACGAAATCATAGTGTACCTTACAAGCCAGTTCCGCGGGTGTTATCTTGCCGTCATACCCGTCAATCTCTTTGAATATTTTTTCTAGATTCGACTTTATCTGTGCAACCGGGGTGAATTCAATTTTGTCGTTTCCAGATATTCCCACCCTGCCGGTCCTAAGACCTCCTGCCTGGCCGATTTTTGTCTGTCCGAATATCTCGCTGTGCCATGCCAGAATCTCGTTCATTGTGATCCTCTTTGCTTTTTTGGAGCAAACCAGTCTTACAAATAAATCATAATGCCTCTGCGTTTCAATGCTGTCAATTTTTGATTTCTTGTTTGGGGTGATTCCGTGAATCAGCAGATCCCGGGTGTCTTCCTGTGTCAGTGTCGAGCCTTCAATTCTTTGCGTGTTGTAGGTAAATGATATTCCAAAACTCTCAAAGTTTTGTATCTGGACTGATATCGGGATGCGCCTCATCTCGATTTGGTAATTCTCCACAATCTTCCTTATCTCCCCATCCCATTCCCGGCAGTAGAACTTTTGTAAAAGCCCCGCCTTTTGCTCCTCAACGTCATCTGGAATGAATTTGCCCAGATATTTTTTGATGGTTTTTGTGCCTGAATGGTGTGCTAGGTAGTAAAATTCCCTGTTCCTCTTCCTTTCTTTTACTACTATGACCATGAATCAGGTGGGTATCTTTTATTTAATAAATGTTAAAAATTTCCTTAATTTGGATACCCAATGCTTTTTTGTGTTGTGCGGCAAGAAACAGGATTGACAGAAGTCCACAGTATCCAATCAGGATTGTTTATGACTGATATTTTCTTCAGATGGGTCGTTGATTATTTCCCATCTGGGAGTATGCTTTAATCTTAACATCTGCACTTAATTGTGATAGTCCTGGCTAAACAATATTGAGACAATACAAGAAATATTCAGAATTTACTGGTCTTCAACAGTATGTCTGGGAATATCTTACTCAACCCGGCAGACCGATCTACATGATACGCAATGATGGCAAATCCTACTCTAAACCAGATGAACTCAAGCCTATATGGCACAATAAAACTGATCTGGACAAATTTGTAACAGCACGCTTGGGGGTCAACTTTGATGATTATACTAATGAACACGGGAACAAATTGTACAAGGAGATAGCTGGAGAAATTCGCAGATTACGTCTAAAGAACATTCTTGTAGATTGGAGGAAAACAAAAAAAGGCAGAGGTATGGGAACATGGAGATTGGCAGGTTCTAAAACCGATGAATATTCTTTGTTAGAAGAACACGCTATCAATCAGGGCAAAGAAGAAATTAAACAAAGAATTTTTACTCTGATGGCTCTATGCGAACCATCTCTGTTCGAACAAAACAGACGGCATTTAAGCGGATTCTAGAAAAACAATACCACAAATGTGTTCTTTGTGAATTTAAAATTCCAAAATATATGATAGGAGCTCATATTGTACCATATAGCACTATGAAAGTAGAGGATCCTAAAAACTCTATGAATCCATCTAACGGGTTGTTATTTTGTAGATTGTGTGATACGGCATTTGAACGTGGCGACATTATCATAGAAGAAGATCATGGAACAACCGTGTCCTCCTACTTGAAGGATAACAGAACGACGATTGTAAAAAAATGGGTCACATCGATTTTACCTGAAATGAAGATAAAAGATAACATAGAATATCCGCCCGACTCTAGATATCTAAAACGGAAAAAACAACTTGTGGTAAAAAATAGATGATTGTTGATAATTTGTCATGTTTGAAAACCAATGTACCGCATGTCAGTTACTGGTAGTAGCACGGTTCTGGTGTATTTTGATGATCAGATCACTGTTTTGCACCAGAACCCTATTTTTTTAATATCCTTAATGAATTCTTTTCCATTTTTTTTATGTTCCAGACATCGTAGTCCAAATTCATTTAACCATCCAACAATACCGCCGAGTTCATCAACAGCATGAGATAATACAGATTCATCAAATTTTTTTAATTTCTGTTGTTCTAATCCTACTTTAAGAAATTCAATACCTTGCTGATGGGATAATGGATTAATTTTGATTTCTTTTTTTGCTCTTCCAAATAATGTTGAATTAGCATCTTCAAGAGCCAAGAAATCATAAAAAACTCCAATTTCTGAACCTGTCAAAATTAAAATAATATTTCTACAGTTATCATATACTGATGCAAATATGTTTGTCATATCCATGTGTTTGCTTTTTCTAAATTCTTGAGCTTCATCTACTGCAATAACGATTTTTGTATTATTCTCTCCAGCCCATTGATCTAATCTTCTAAATAATCCTGGCAAGTCCAAGATATTGTTTGATGAGAAATCAAATTGTATTCCTGCTCCAGAAGGAAGTGTAATTCCTCTTACAGTACTTAACAAAGTAGTAATTCTTTGTCTGTTTGATTGATGAGAATCTAAAAATGATTGAATACTATTTTGGAACAGATTAACAATATCTTTTTTTAAAAGAAAAATATACACAAAATGATGATTAGATATGGGAAGATGGGATGACACAGCAGAAAATACCTTTGATGATTGGAGGGGCTGGAAAGGAGGGAAATATGATAACAGATATGATGGAAATATAAAACGAGGCTCTTACAAAAACAATCGCAATAAAAAACAATCAAAAAATTTAGGAATGGGAATTGGAGTTGTAATTGTAGGGTTTGTATTTCTTTTTGTACTAGGAATAGTAGATGTATCTGAATTTAATTTAAAACAAATTACTTCACAAAAAACTGATCAAATTTGGAATGATTGTATTATGAACACATTTGGAACTAGAAATGTAGAAATTCAATGTGGCAATGAAATATTTTACCTAGTAAGGGATATGCCTCTAAATGCAAATGTTGTTCAAGATGTCACCTTGACTTTAAAAAACAATGTATACACAACTCAATTTAACAGTCATTTAGGAATTGAAATCAAATATGATTTAATTGACATTGACTATGAAGAAAATCTGTACAATGATTTGGAAAAGATTCTTGATGAAATTAAATTACCCTCCAATGTTTCTGAATCAATCGAATCTTTTGAAGATTCTTTAACTGAAGTACCGCTAATGATTGAAAATATTATCCATGAAACTCAAGAATCTGTAGTAATTCCAGATATTAAAATCTCTGAAATACAGATTCCTAAAATTGAAATACCATCATTTGAACCTCCGGAACAACCAACATTACAAGAACTGCGACAAATTGCATTAGATGATATCAACAAGTATAGAAAAGACAAAGGAGTGAGATCAATTAGTCTAGGTGATGCCAAAGCTCCTCAGGTTTATGCTGAGCAATTAGCACAAGAACAGTGTATTCATCATGTTTCAAATTCAGGTGATGGTCCAATGCTTAGATACAAAAATAATAACGATGAAATGTATTTGATTTTTGAAAATATTGCAGGAGGCTATGGTAGTACTTGGAATATGAAAAAGGGAATCTTAGATGCAAACTATGACATGATGTTTGATGACGCTCATGCAAACTGGGGTCATAGAGATAATATCATTAATCCTAATCATGAATCAGTTTCTATTGGAATTTCATTTGATTCGAAAGAATTAGTAATTGTTCAAGACTTTGAACAGAGCCTAGAGTCTGGATACCTGTATCATCCAAGCAGTTTCAAAAAACAACCAGTTGATGAAAAGTTTTGTTGGTAGTTATTTTTTATCTATTGTCTGTCTTGTAATTGCTTTCTGATCTGAAATTTGTGCTGAAATAGATTTAACAAACTAAACACAACAGATCTATTGCACAATTAAATCAATTTTATCATATCGGGGTTTTTATGTCCATTTTTTCTGACTGTGGATTCCTCCATTATCTGTTCCTCCATTGATCTTTTTCTGTTATTGTATTGGGTAGAACATATTGATCTTTAGCTTTTTTACTCCGATGTCCTTTTGTTCTTCAAGTTTTTTGTTTGAATTTACGGGCAACACCTATGAAAACATGGTGTTTGATACTCTATCAGAGTGAGTTTATCCTGCAATCTTTGCCAGTTTCTTTAGCTCTTCTTTGGTTACAGTCAGTCTGAATAATACAGCATCTGGATTCTTTGCGTTTTTGACCTGGGGATAAAAACTGACGACATACTTGGAGCCTGTCTTTCTGACCTCGTATGGTCTTCCACCTATCGTATCTCGCATGAATATGGTTGGAACCGGGAGTTTATAGAGTTATTGAATAACATGGGATGACTAATAAAAACAAACGTTGGATAACACATGATGAATCCATGCATGAATATTTTTAATGTGTGGTCTCAAAAAGATATATTGTAGATAAGATATTGACGATAAAACGTGGAAAATAAATGAGGACAAAAAAATGCAAGTTTTTCTAACATCTATAGAACGAGATCAAAAAGAAATCTTTATGAATGAATTTGTCAAAAAAATCAAAACCTCAGATGTGGAAAGTAAAACAGATTCTGATATTACATTCATGTGGAGCTTTTCATCATCAGAAAAAAATTTAAAAATTTGGAATTGTATGAATAATGATGAATGGTTATTATTTTATTTTAACGGCAAATATTCAGTTGCAGGAAAAATCTACAAGACAAAGAAACTGAAAATACAAACAAAAAATATGAATAAAAAAATTTATCAGGATAAATTTCTAGCAGTATATTTTAGCCAAATATTTAAAATAAATTTGGGATATAAAAAAACAAATTCAGATATGGGATTTGATACAGATATTCCAAAAATGCACAAAATTAGCCTGATCCAATTCAGGGAGAAATCTATTCAAAAAATTTGTAAAAAATACAATACCATAGAATCGTATCTTGGGATATCAGTGCCTAAATTCAAAAATATAGATATTACAAAAATAATTCCATCAAGTATGAAAAAAGAACCAAAAAGAATACAATCCACCATACTAAGAAGAATACGAGATACGGGAAAATCTAAATTATTAAAAAAAATATATGGCAACAAATGTCAGATTTGTAGCTATTCATTTCCAGAATATGCAGAACCAGGATACTCCGAAATCCATCATGTCTGGCCAATGGCAGACAATGGAGATGATGATTTTGATAACATGCTGGTACTATGTCCAAACCATCACACTGAATTTGATTTCCGAATAATTAGATTTAATCCAAAAAATCCTGATAAAATAGAAGATTTGAAAGGTAATCATTTGGGTACGATTTTTTTTAAAGATAAACATAATCTTGACACAAAGAATATCAAATTTCATAATTCAAAAATAAAGGAAGATTTTATTTGAATTTAAAATCATTCCCAATATTATCTGGTTATTCATCTGTATCAAGTGATCCGTATAATGATTTTTTTGTTCCATGTTTTTTAAATTCCAATACATATTATAGATATGGGGGATTTTTTACATCAAAAAATCTGGCTTTATGTGCTGAGGGATTAAGTGAATTTCTAAAGAACAACGGTGAATTAAAACTGGTTCTATCATCATTATTTACGAGTGAAGATATTGCAGCAATTAAAAAAGGTGTTACAAACAGAGAAGAAAAAATTAAGGACAACTGGATAAAAAGTTTTGAGGAGATTAAAGAAAAATTTGAAAAAGATCACATAAGGGCACTTGCATGGATGTTGGCACAAGATCCACCAAAATTAGAATTAAAGTTGATCATCCACAAGAACTCAAATGGAGATATCCTAGACGGGGAATTACTACGAAATTCAGGCAAGGCAGATTTGAGCGTAGGTATTTTTCATGACGAAGAAGGAAATTCAATTTCATTTAATGGGGTGATCAAACCTAGTCATGATAATGAAGATGAATATACGGACATTACCATACACAAGCGTTGGATACATGAGGAATATGTAGATAGAGATTTTAAAAAATTTACAAATTATTGGGATGACCCAGATTATTTAGAATCAGATGAGAAAGAGAATGAATTTGAAATAATAGATTTGCCCCAAGCCCTCAAAGATCACATACTAGAATTTGCCCCAAAATCAATTGATGAATTAAATCTAAAACACATGCCAAGATTGCGAAAATATCAAAAAGACGCAAAAGATAGTTGGATTGATCATGGATGCAGAGGCATATTGGAGATGGCCACAGGTACAGGCAAAACATTTACTGCAATAGGAAGCCTCAAAGAGATTCAAAAAAATTATCCAGAGATGTTTGTAGTTGTTGCCTGCCCCACCAAAAATCTGGTTTCACAATGGTATAAAGAATTTAAAAAATGGGATTTTGAGGTCATTACTACGCTAAAAGGAAAAAAAGATTGGAGGGCAAATTTAACTAAAATTATCAACAATCATAATTTTAAAATAAAAACAAACAATGATGTGACTATAATCATTACAACATATGCCACATTTTCAAAAAAAGAATTTACTGATATAGTTAAAAAAAATTCAAGACAATCCGTATTGATTGCAGACGAGGTACATACTGCCGGTGCTGCCAATACTCAAAATTCATTATTAGAAGAATATCAATTTAGATTGGGATTAAGTGCAACCCCTCAGAGATATTTTGATGAAGAGGGCTCCCAATTCCTAGCGGATTATTTTAAACCCATAGTTAATTGCAATAATTGTCATAAAGAATCCACTGTATTTAAAATGGACATAAAAGATGCAATAGAAAACAAAATACTTGTTCCATACTATTATTATCCCTATTATGTTGATCTAACCGCAGATGAACTAGAGGAATACCACATAATTACAAAAAAATTACAGCCAGAATTGCATAAAAAACCTCATGAGCAAAATAAGGAATTACTTGCAATTCTTTTAAACAAAAGAGCAAATATAATAAAAAATGCAGAGAAAAAACTCGATGCGTTTAAAGAAATAATTTCTAAAAATAAAAAATTAAAATATGGAATAATATATTGTGCTCCATCTAAAACAGGAAATATAAAATCACAGGCAAATCAAGCTCAAGAAATTTTAAATCAAATTCCAATCCCAAATAGTATAATAAAATCAGAACTAACGGACTTGAAAGAAATAGAAAAGATACTAGAACAGATACAAACAGGCAGTTTGAATTGTGCCATAGCAATAAACATACTTGATGAGGGTGTAGATATTCCCCCATTACATACTGCCATAATGTTGGCAAGTACCGGCAATCCGAAACAATTCATACAAAGACGGGGAAGAATACTTAGAACCTGGGCTGGAACATATCCTGATGGAACAAGAAAAAAATATGCGACCATACATGATATTTTTGTAATTCCTCACTTGAATGTAAAACCCGATCCTATTTATGCAGAATCTGAAAAAAATATTATAAAAAAAGAACTTCAGAGGCATGAGGAGATGTCCAAAATATCATTAAACCCAGATTACGGTTCTGCAAAAATTGATGAGATTAAAAAATTGTGTGGGATGGATTGATAAAAATGAGAATTTTGAAATCTTTATGAACACATCTAGGAATAATTATTTTTGATGATCATACCATCAAATAATCATCAGACCATACCACATCGTGTATGGAATTACTGCCAGTCACTGGTAAATCCTAAAATATGGATAGAACCAAGAAAAGAAATTGGGTATTTTTACCATTAATCCATTAATTATTTCAAAAATTGAAGAATTGGATGAATCAGAAGAGTTTAAGAATTTATTACTTAATTTACTTGATTATGAAAAAATGCAGAGTTCTTTAGGTGAAAAAGAATATACAAAAGAATATGACCGAAGAGTCTCGGATTTTGTTGATAAATACGGTGAGTAAATGGCTGGAAAAAATCTAACAATAAAGAATGTTGAATTAAAAAACTTTAGACAATATGAAGATGTTTTAATAGATTTTTCCCAGGATCAAAAAAAATCGTTTACGATTATTGAAGGAAATAATTCCACAGGAAAGACATCCTTGATTAACGCCATGTATTGGTGTCTTTATGAGAAAGAAGAATTTCTAAATGAAGGAGAAGGTAAACCCATTCCAAACCAGAATATTCTAAATGCTACTAAGGTAGGTGATGCTTGTGAGAGCTCAGTTACAATAACAATTAACGATGATCAAGGACCAAAATATCAAATAACAAGAAATTTGGATTGTAAGAGAACAACTGATGAACGAGAGAAAGACTTTGATTCAGATGCCGCCGGACAAATCGATTCAGGTTTTTCCACATTCATCACACAGTCGTTTAAACAAAGAAGTAGTGATGGAAGTTGGGATTCTACAGATGATTCATCTAGATTTCTAGACAAAGTCACTACATTTTTACCAGAAAAATTAGCGAGTTTTGTAATTTTTAATGGAGAAATGTTAGATTCATTCTTTAAAGATGAAAATTCAGGAAAAATCAAGGATGGGATTGAAAAAGTTTCTGGATTGCCAGTTACAGAAAGATCAATTGATCACTGGAAAACAATATTGAAACTATATTCTAGCAGAGCTGCAAAATCATCTGGTACAACTACTAGAATTGATCAAGATAAATTAGAATCAAAAACAACCACACTGGAAAAAATTGAGAAAGGTCTAGGTATAGGACATAGTAATATGACAGAATATGAACAGAATATAAAACAGCTTGAAATGACCATGGCAGCACATCCATTGAAAGCATATGAAATTTTACAAGGACAGCTACATTCTGAAAAAATTAATCGTGAACAATTTGACAAGTTCGTAGTAGGACAAAAAGATCATCGAATGACATACATTACAGATAATTTTGCACAAACACTCTTGAAGGATGCGACAGAACATACATTCAACCTATTAAAAGAATCAGAGATTAAGGGAGAAACTCCACCCCCAATTAAAAAATTCTTTGTAGATGAATTGATAAAACACAAAGAATGTATCTGTGGAACAAAATTCAATGAAACCAGTAATGAAATGAATTATTTAGAAGAATTAAGAGATAAAGTAAAGAATTCACCATTGATAAATATCTCCTATGAAGGAAAAGAGACCTTAACCAACATGATCGAAACGATGAATTCAAAAGAGATACTTGAAAAATTAGATGAATTACGTCAAAAAGAGGAAGAATATGGGCTGGCGTACCGAGAGGCTAAAGAAAAAGTTAATGGCACAATTGAAAAACTAAAAGAATATGATGAGAAAGATATTAGAAAAACTGCAACTAATCTAGACAGTATGAGACATGCAAAAGAAACACTTAATCAAGAATTGACTCTAAAAGAAGCTCAAAAACAAGCATTACAATCAGAAATACAAGATTTGGATGCAAAGATATCCCGTGTCACTGGTACAACTGATGCTGCAAAAAAATGGATTCAAAAAAAGGACTTGGCGGATAAAGCACATTGTATTTTGAATCAGATTAGAGAAGAATTACTAACAGATATTCGAGAAAAAGTTCAAAACAGAACAGAAGAGATATTTAAAAAACTAATTACAAGAAACTGGCAAATTGACAGAATTGAAATTGATGAGAATTATAAAATTAGAGTTATTGATACCGAACAGGTTAATAATTTAAAGACATTATCAGCAGGTCAGACTCTATATCTTGCTTTAAGCTATATTGCAGCCGTAAGAGAAGTAACTGATACGAATTATCCAATGATAATTGATTCTCCATTTGGCAAAGTATCTGGACAAGAAAGAGTATCTGCTGCAAAGGATCTCCCCATATATCTTCCAGACACGCAGATCACATTACTTGTAACAAACACCGAGTACAATGCCGAAATAATAAAAGATACCAAAACAGGTAAACCTATAGAGTCAATTCAAAAAATATTACAGAAGAATGGAAGAATAGGAAAAGCCATGAGATTGGAAATGGAAAAAATTTCTGATACATCATCAAGAACAATAGTAAAGGAGGCATAATAGAATGGAACAAGATGAACGGTATGAATTTAAATTCAAAAAATACACTAGTTATGATGAGGAATATTCTGATTTTTATAAAAAGATGATCAAAGTAACAAAATCGTTTTTTTATAACAAAAACATGACAAATATATTCATAACTGCAATGGCTCTGGGATATAAGAAGGATATTCCTCCCACTAAAATTACAAAACCAAGTAATACAATTCCTACAGCAGTATTTACAAAAGAAGAAAGATGGTTAATGATTTCACTTTATTTTAAAACACATCCCGATGCAGGCGTATCTATATTATGGGAACCTGATCAGATTCTCACAAACGCTGAAGAATATTCAAATGGTGGAATCAAATATCTCCAAATGTTATATGATGAAAGTGATGAACCGTTAGAATCATTGGAAAATGAATTTCGGAAATATTTGAAAAAGTAAAAATATCCATCTCATGATTTTGGATTCTGGACTATGCTGGATGGTAAGATTAGATTAATTCTTGACAGGGTATCAGTCCACAAATCAAAAAAAAAGTCAAGGAATTTACTGGAAAATCACAATGTCTGGTTGATCCAGCTGCCAAAAGGATCTCCGTGGCTTAACATGATGGAACAATACTGGAAAATAAGTAACATTCATTGTTGGTCTTGGAATATTATACAATGTTTACAATAATGAACAAGACCATATCTCAATACTCTAGGATAACAAGGTTCAAGCTTGATATTGCCAATTATATTTTTAGAAACCCTGCAAAAATGTTCAGAAACTTTTGATCGTCGCTATATCTGTGATGTCTAGAATCTTTTTATCATTCGTTTTCTTGATCGATTCAGACAGTATTCCTTTGTAGTATGCCTGAAATTAGTACGACCTATTTTTTGTACAGCAGAATGGCCACAAAACATGGGATTTTAATCCATCTTGGCAATACTGTTCACAATAAATTGAACATATAGTCAATTCCATAATTTTTTCATGTGTGACAAGATTCCACGATCATACATAGATTTGTCCAATTCATTGATAATTCTGTCTTGTTTTTTATACACATCGAGAAGTTTGCTAAACCGATGAATTGACGTTTTAGTTATGGTATGAAGTTTTTCTGAGACTGCCTCCAGTTCTATTTTTTGTGAATCCACTTTGAAGGATCGTTCCTGCCCAACATGTAAAATACCACTTCGGAATTTGTATGCTTCTTTCATAAACTCCCAGATCCATAATTTTTCATGATCAGTCTTTCCATATAACGCAGACACTCTATGAGACAGTTTTTGTGTGGATTCCCCAGGTCCTAAAACCAACAGTGCCTCCAAAGAAATCACATAATCCACAATTTTATCAGACTCACTCCGATGGTGATATGCCATTCCAAAACGCTTTATGGATGTGTACAAAAATGTCATTTCATTGCATTTTTCAGACAAATCGGCATAAAACTTTACAAAATCTTTGATTTTCCTAGGAGTTAACATAATGGTTTTTGGAGATGATGGTTTTTCATAGCCGGATTCAAAAAAATTCAATTTGCCGGTATATTGCTTGTCAAACTCTAGCTTGTAGATGTTGCCAAACTGGGGATTGCCTTCTGTGAATAATTTCAATTGATTCAGAACACTCTCATAGTCTTTTATCACATCAGGCAGAACACTTCGTGGTTTTTTTGGAATGACTTTATGCACTAGTACGTATTCCAGGCGTTTGTGATGGTATGGAATATCTTTGATCGGAATGTTTTGAAGATTAACTATTTTTGAATATTCATCATTTGTTATTTTTCTAATGTGCATCTCGTCTGAAATAAAAGTTGTCTTAAAATCACCCTTTACGTTGAACACTGGAGTAACGTGAAAATATGGAAATATCTTGTCATGAGCATGATCTTCAAAATCACGCAATAGTTTTTTAAAATTCAATACCGGTTTGTTATTATATTTTTTAAAAACATGCATAATAAAACCCAACAAATGATTGGTTGCCAATTCATCTAATTCATCTTGACGTTGTAAATTGAATGATTTCATTTCCTTCTCTAGCGTGTGGATGAAGAGAGATTTGGCGGCTTTTAGTTGTGGCTTTCCACTTGCATGTTTTTGAAGTATTTCTTTCATATCGTATTGCAACCTCATATGGTCGATACGATCTTCTTTCCCAATTTGTGCAAGATTACCTCTCCTGAAAATAGGAGTGCGGACGGTTTTCACATATTTCCCGTTCTTATTTTCCAATAGATCATTGTTTATTACTATGGAAATACCTGCTAATTTTTCCAATATCTTCTCAAAAACATTAGATTTATGAAACATGTCTATTCAGGTAAAGATTTTGCAGGAATGCCCAATTTGGATTGAATTTCATTGGCAAGTTGTTTTCCAAAACTAGAACGATAATTATCAGTCACCACTACCTTTGGTTTAGCATTCTTTACATATTTTAACAAATCGGTAAATTCGGCATGCTCGTCGGATGCCATATGAAACCCTCCATCGTTTTTGTCATGTCTTATCGTGGTTTTGCCAAAATTACCTACTACATATATGCTTGAGAGTTTGTGTTCTTTTTCATTTTTAGTTGGTACAAGTGATGTCCGAAATTCTATCCAGGGGTAGCCATTGTCTGTTATTTCCTCCCCTTCGTATGTATCGATGTCGATTATTTCCTTTGTCGTGTAACCATGCCTGTTGTATGTCTCAGACACACGCTTGTCGATGAGTTGGGAGAGAAATTTCACGTCATCTGGAATGTCAGAACACTCCGATAGAAGGTGCATGAGAGACTGAAGCTTTCCCCTGTGGGCATGGATGCAGACTGGCTTTTGTTCAGAAATACTTTCCACCACCTTGTCTATCAGTCGGCGATTAAGGCTAGCACTGTCTATCTTCTTGTCCAATTGCGGTACGCCATGCGTGGAATCGACCACAAGAATGTCACATTCTGGTGCTGTATCTGTGGGGGATATGTCACCAGAATACAGAATTTTTAATTTGTTATGTGTATGAAGAAGAATTTGACTAGACCCAAGCATGTGACTTGATTCCAGTAATTGAAGATAGTCACTCGTATCTGGGATGAGTGTTCTGACACCATAATCCAAAGTATGAAATTGAGTTTTTTTGTCGTATATGTCGTCTGTCACTTTTTCTAACAGTTCACGCGTAATCTTTGATGTATATGTGGGATAATTATGCATGCATGTTTCAAAACTGTTTGCTATGTGATCATGGTGTATGTGTGTAAATGCGGCTGCCTTATATCCAGACGCAAATCCATCACATACAAGTGAATTTCCCAAACAGATAGCACCTTTCGTTGTAATATCTACTTCTGAAAAAAGATCCACTGTGTTCAATTTTAGAATCCTTTTGATTCAAACATATGATTTATTATATCTTTTCTTAACAAGTTGTGAGATTCGGAGTATTTATCAATGAAATCTCTTCCATTTTTACTAATAGATAATCTGATACAATCATCAAAAACTTTTGCACTTTTTACAGAGTCTGTTGGGAACACCGTTTGTAATATTTCTATTGCAAGTCCATGTATATTTTGATTTGATTTTACAGATAATTTTAACTTGTTTATTATGCCTGATTGCAACCCACTTATGAACAAGAAATGTCGTATTATCAAAGGACGCATAACTTTGAGAACTTCAGAGATGCATTCTTCGATGGGTTTGTTTTTGTTCTGTTTTTTTAGGCTCAGTATTGCCTTGATTTCTTCCTTTATAACGGGTCTTGGAATATCAATAATCGCACTGGCTAATTTGTTAATGTCTTCTTTGTTCTCAAATTGTGCAAGCCGGCTAGCTACGCTAAAACCAATGGATCCCGTATCGTTTTTTGACTCTCCCCAGACTATGATGTCTTGTATCTCTTCAGGCAAGTTTTGCAGAGCCAAAAACTGCTGTATTATGTCCCTGGATATCGGTAATCTTTTTACAAGCTCTGCATCATCATCTAACTCAGAACGTAGTGTGTAAATTTCATTTGAAACTTCTAAGGGACTGAGAGGTCGGTCAGCTCCAGGCACATTAATACTAGCAAGCAGTTTGGCCAATCTATACGGATCGTCAAGTAATTGCATTATAGATCTTTAGATATAAGTCCCAAATCTATTAGTTCTGCAGCTGCATCATCAGTTTTTTCTATGCCTTCAATATCTTTGAATTTGTCTATTCGGGTTATCATATCATCTGTTACTTCTGTTTCAATGAGATTTTTTGTAACTCGTTTTTTAGCTTTTTCTACAGCATCTTTTGGTGTGGTATCTGGCTCATTCTCTATAATTCCTTTAAGTTTATTTTTTACAGGTGGAGTCAATCCTTTCATTGCTACAGCTACATCATAAAGCTTGTTTTCATCCACAGTTGTTTCGTCACCTCCCAATATATCTAGTGCTTTCATTGCATTATTAAGTCCGATTTCTTTTTTATTTACTGCTTCTTGAATTTTTTCTGGTAATCTAGATATATTCAGATATTTTCTCACCGTTGAAACAGACAATCCAAGCTCTTCTGCAACGATTTTAGTCTTGCCATATCTATTCAGAAAAACTGTTATGACATCTACATAATCTGCATGTTTCATATCTTTACGTGCAATATTTTCGGCTAGGGAGAGTTTTTTTGATTCAAAATCGTCAAGTTCATCTGCATGGATAGATGCTTTAATCGTGGGTTTCTTCAGGATTTCATGTGCTCGAAATCGCCTCTGTCCGCTTATAACCTCATATTCATTGTCAGATATTTTCTTAACAAGGATAGGGTAAAGTAATCCGTTTTTTCTAATACTATGAACCAGATCATCGTCTTCATCTACTTTTGTATCCCTCTGTCTAGCTTGATTTTTGCTAAGAGTTATCTGTTCTAATGGAATATTTATGCTGTCTTGAATTTTAGACATGTTTACAATTGGTGTTAATACCTTTAAAAGTTCTACGTTACGTCTATGCCTGAAATCATCTTGATTCGGGATTTTAGAGTATTTACAAGAAAGACAACTTCATCAGCATTATTTCTACCCAACCTTGAGTTTGAACATAGTCATTTGTCATATCCGTCACCCATTGAATCTCTTAATAGTCCTGACTGCCTCAATTATCCCCCCTGCAGCAAATTCTGTCTCATCATTTACGTTGTACCTGCCTATCCCTATCCTGATTGAGGAATATGCTCTCTCCTCACCGTATCCAAGGGCAGTTATCACGTGGGATGGCTCCACATTCTGGGTCGTACAAGCAGATCCTGCAGATATTGCAATCTGTTTTGAGACTGAATTAATTATGGCCTTGCCATCTATTCCAGGATGGCATACATTGAGGTTTCCTGAAAGTCTGTTGTTCCGGTCTCCATTGAGTAGCCAGCCGTTCTCTTCTAGTAATTTAAGCATGGTTACTGCCAATTGTTTTTGATCTTGATTATTTTGATACATCATAGTCGCTGCAATGGAGGCTGCCTTTCCAAATCCCACTATTCCGGGAACGTTGAGTGTCCCAGAGCGCATATTGTGCTCCTGTCCACCCCCTCTTACGATCGGATCCAGCTGTACCCGCGGCTTTATCCCACTTACATACAACGCACCGATTCCTTTGGGACCGTACATCTTGTGTGCTGAAAACGACATCAGATCAATATTCATCTTTTGTACATCCATTGGAATATGCCCTACTGCCTGCGCCGCATCGGTGTGAAACAATATGTCGTTTTCATGTGCTATCTTTCCAATGGATTCAACGTCTGCAATGGTTCCAATCTCATTGTTTGCAGTCATGATTGATATCATTACGGTCTTGTCTGTAACTGCATCATGAAGCTCATCTAGATTGACGTGTCCAAGCTCATCTACTGGAAGATACGTGACTTTTTTCCCCACACTCTCAAGATATCTTGCGACATCTAGTACCGCCTTGTGTTCTGTAACACAGGTAATCAGATGATCTCCCTTGTCTGCATACCTGTTCATGACGCCGACAAGTGCCATATTGTCAGACTCTGTGGCACCCGCAGTAAATACTATCTCTCCGGGCTTTGCGTTTATTGTATTTGCTATATCCTCTCTTGCAGATTCAACTGCCTCAGAAGCATCATGTCCGTGTCTGTGGTCCGTACTTGATGCATTTCCAAATTTTTCTGTAAAGTACGGCATCATCTCAGCTAGCACATTGGAATCAAGTGGTGTGGTTGCGTTGTGATCAAGGTATATCGGTAATCTGGAATTGGACAGATCCTTGTCTTGGACCATCTTGTTCATCAATTCTGTCTCTCCTGTTGTATGACCCTCTCAAAGTCAGAGATATCATGGACTCTTGCAAACAGCGCTATGGTTCCACGGTTAAAGTGGGCACGTACCATCTTGTTGAGATATTTCTCCGGATCATACCCCTCCCGTCGTAACCTCTGAACCATTAGTGTCATAAAGATATCCTCATACTCGCCAAACAATACGGACGCATGTATCTCAGAACCCTTTTCATCAAATTCATCAGGATTTGGAGGTGATGGGTCGTTGAGGGATAAACATATTGCAAATCTACCCATGACGTTTGGCGTAATACCCGTTCTGGATTTTAGGTGTGCCAGCAGATTCTGTGAGCGGTAGCTCATCCTGAGCCTGTTAAATCGCAACAATTCGCTTACCCTCCTTGTTCCAAAAATATCCATCATGCTTGTGCGTGGCACCCTCCTCGTCAAGGTACTCCATAGCATATGATCGCATAAGACATGATTCCAGTTTCTTATAGTCAGAATTTTTTATCTCAGTATCAGTCGAGAATATCAAAGTTTGATGTGATGCTGTAGGAAAGAATTTTTCAACAATATTTGTTCGGTGTGCCTCATCAAGTCTTGCAAGCGGCGTGTCTATCATAAATGGCAGTGGTCTTCCGGATGTCTTTGCCAGTGCCCACAGAACTGCCATTGAAAACATCTGTTTTTCTCCTTCAGATAAAAGATTCTTTGGGAATTGGTCGCCGTTTTTTCTAAATAGTGTAACCTCAAACGTGTCCGGGTCGACTTGAACCGCCTCGATGAATTCTTTTTTGTGCATTAGTGTCTTGATGGCATCTAGCAGATACGTCTCTAGCAAGTGAATCTTTTTTATCTTTAGTTTGTCTATGAATATCTCTAAAACCTTCTGGATTTTTTGCGTCATTTCCACATGCTGCGCTGATTTTTCAGTTTTGTAAATCTGTGACACTATGCCACGTAATTTGGAGTCAAGATGACCCCTAAGGGACATATTGCTTGCTATCTTTTCCTCTATGTGATCCATCTCTGCTTGTAGTGCTCCTTCCTGCGTGTGCAGATTCCCCATGCTGGACATCAGTGATCCTATCTCATCATCATCAGGGGCGTTTGCAATTGATGTTTCAAGAAGAGTAACCTCTTCGCCGACCTCTATTATCTTCTTTGTATCCGCGCTGATTTTCTGCAAGGCAACAGTATTTGCCTGTCGTATTATTTCGGTGATTCTGCCTGCCTGCTCAGATGAAAGGTCAAATACAGGTTTGTCAGATGAGTCATTATTTACCATCTCTTTTTTTATCACTGCAGATGCTACTGAGATTGCCTTGTCTATTTCATCTGCATCAAGCCCTGAATCAATCCAGAATTCCTGTGTCTCTACCTTGGATTTCATCTTTTTGAGTCTGGAATTAAAAAATTCTTTGCCTGCAGTCTGCTGCTGAATTGACTCGTCTGTCTGAATTTGTTTGTGCAGTATTTCAAGCTCTGCAGGTATGATTGCAAATGGGAGTACGCCTGAGCATGACTCGATGAGTCTCTGTTGTATGTTTTCATATGCTAGTTTTTGTGTGGCAAGTTTGCCCTTGGACTCGTCTCGTTTGCTGGCAAACATGCCCCCAATTTTTGAGATCTTGATTTCCATGTTGTCTATCTCCATATGCAACGAATCCATCTCTGTCTGTTTTTGTGCCAGTCTCCACTTGAGTCTTTTTACACTTTCCATGATCTCGTTTTTTTCTGCATTATATCTTTCAAAATCCTGTTGTAATGTTTTTGCATTACCGGTAAGATTCCTTGTCAGATTTACCTGTAGATCCGTATAAAGTTGTGATACCACCTCGATTCCAAGAAGCGACTTGAATGATTCCCGGATTGTGATATCTTCGGTACCTTCTTTTGCAATCTTTACCACCTTTTCTCCGTCAAAAAAGAACAGTTTTACTATTCCTCTTGGAATTAAATCTTCGATAAAGGACTGCCAGTGGGATTTTTCTATGGCACCTAACGGATCAAATTTTTCCTGATCCGAACTGCGTTTTTTTATGTTTAGTTGTTCGTCTATGCCGCCATCCTGCCTCATCCATGACCGCTCTACACGGTATTCGGTAACACGTCCACTGTGAAAAAATTTAAACTGTACTATAACTGATGCATGGTCTGCAGATGTCGAGCTTTTGAGATATCGATGAATCTTTTGCCCGATAAACTGCTCATACGATTTTTTCGTGCTGCGCTTTCCCATGGTGGCAATTCCATAAAGACCCAGCATTATAGATTCAAAAAGCGTTGTCTTGCCAGCACCGTTTGTGCCTCCAACTAGTACTATGGGTCTTTTTTCAGAACAGGTAAAATCAAACTCGTTTATGCCCCTGTACACACCGTAATCCTGCAGTATCACCTTTGTTATGATCATCAGCCACCAAACTCCTTCTTCACGTGTTTCTGACCTTCAAGGTCGCGCACTATATCATCTAGGTCTTCTCTCCATTCCTCGGACAATATCTTGTTTATTTTGGGATAGATTTTGGAATGCTGCGTCATTCCCTGCAATTCATGTTCTGCGTTTAGCAGTTTTGAAACCAGTAGTGTGGGAACGTTGTTTTCATGACAAATTTGCTCCAACACATCCTGCTCAATAACGCCAAATCCTCCCAAATCCTCCTGAGGCAGAACCAGTTTCTCACCGAGTATCTTTTCATATATCTGGTATGCTGTATTTCTCCAGTCACCCCGCTCCATGCGCCATATTCTCTGGATCTCGTGAATTTCCTCATCCAAAATTAGCATCATGTTGGGATCCGGCCCGGTTTGCCTGACTTTTTTCTGTGCCTTGAGCAGTTTTTCAAGAAATTCCTGACAGAACTCCAACGTGTACGGCCCAGGAACCAGTTTGGAGTATGGATCATCACTGCCGTCATCACCCTTTTTCCTCAGCTCCATTTTGGATTCGCTGATTCTTTCATCAAATTTCTTCTTGCGTGCATCATCGATAAGTTTCATCTGCCCCGTTCTGCGCTTGAGGGATCTGACAACTTTTCTTTTTGCAGGATCCTGGGTCTCTTTTAGCTCCTCGCGCAGTTCAAGCAACGGTTCCATCCATTCCTCCCCGTTTTCAATGGTGTTTCGCAAAGATGTATCCTCGCTGACTACGGTACATGTCCAACATCCAAACCTGCTATTTCCACATGATGGTGTACTGCTGTCTACCACCAATGGACATTCTGATGCGTTTGCGTTCTGGTATAATGCCAAAAGATCCCGATTGTTTGCACCCCACGGATTTTTCTGCTGTAATAGATAATTCCATACATCTTCTGCCGTAAAGTCACGTAGTGGAGTATAGACGTATGTCTGTGCAAATTTTGAGTGTCGTGAAAGCAGGCTGTTTTTTATCGCATACAGGTTCATCAGTTGGTGTCTGGAGCCGCTCTCGTCTTTTCTTGTTCCAAGTACCACTATTGCCTCGCCATATTCAGAGACTTTGTCCTGGATGAACCGATCTGCATTTCTTATCTTCAGGCGTTCAGTACACCATCTAAACAGGTTGCTGGGGGCAGGAAAGCCCTTGCCTAAAAGACAGACCCAGAATGTATCCTCTGTTACAGGCCTTATCAGATTGGTGGATATTGGAAGATGTGATTCTTGTGCGGCTTTTTCCATCATATCCAGCGTGTTGGTTATCTGCTCTACGACCTTTGGGGATTCCACAAGCGTGTCTGAGGATATTACGAATATGTTTTTGTGCAGTTTTTCAGCAGGTAGTTTGGATAGTGCATTCCAGATAAGCTGAACCATGCATGTAGAATCCTTACCCCCGCTGAATCCTAGAATCCACGGTCTGTTGTCTCCAAGATATACCTGCCTTATCTCATCATAAACGCTATCAAGGGTTCGGGATTGGAAGATTGATTCCACTGTCATGTTCTGGCATCTCCATCTACGGTAGCATCTACTCCCAGTAATGATAATATCTCATTTGCAGCCCTCTTTATCCCCAGTCTGTTTTTTAACATCTTACCGTCCATTACAACTTTATCTTCCCAAATTGGATTGTCTTTTCTCCAGTTAATTTTCTGCAACCCTTTCAGTATCTCCTTCCAATCAGAATTTTTTGTAAGTACATAACCTACCATTCCCAACGCACTTAGCACGTTTGTATGTGCATGAATATATTCACTTCTTAAATTTTCTGGTTTTATCTTATTTTGCATTAAAAGATTCCATTCAGGAATATTTTTTGAAACATGATCCCAATATTCTGCGGAAAGTTTCTGTTTTGCATCATCCAGTGATTTTGTTTTAAGTTTTAAAAGATGTCGTGTGGCTTCTGCTACACCATTCAATGTGAAAAATTTACTGGAGCGTCTTCCTATGTTGGTACGTTCCAATTCAGTCCTGCCATAAAATATGTCTAAATCATTGACTAAAGTTACTATAAACCGTGCAAACGTATCCCTATGATCATACAACAGACTAAGTGATTTTGTAGGCTTTACTGCATGCTGGTTAAGATCCGCAAATAACTGCTGACTGCGTTTGAGTCCTCGGTCTTCAAACATTACCACTGGCACTCTCTCACTTCCAATGTTTGGATTATCTTCGTACGCTGATTTTATCGCAGCACAACGATGCTGTCCATCATTAACTAAAATTACTGCATCAAGTGGAACCAACAGTTTTCCCGCCTTGCTGTCTGAACCCAATCCTGGATAAGGATCAAATTGTAACCGGGTTCCAATTGAAACTGTAATGGGGGAAATGACATAATTATCTGGATTAGACAAAATGTAACCGGCAATCTTGGGAATTCTTGCTTCTCTTAACTTACGCTGTGCTTTTTGTTCTGGTGTTATTCGTGGATCATTGTTATACCCAAAGTGTTTACTAATGGTGGAAAATGAACACATGGTGATATAATATTCCCTTTTTGCCTGAATGCCACGGATTACGTCAAAAGTCATGACTTCATCCATGGACTGCTGTCCTTTTGTTTTCATTAATAATGATATTGAACTCATGTTATAAATAAGTGTACGCAAGTTCTAATTTAGGCGTAAATTTTAGTAAAAAATGGTATTTTAGAGCAAAATAACCTGTCAAATACATAGATTTGATCATAATGATTTAGAAAAATAGCTTTCAACTGCACTATAACAGCAGAACGCCCTCTTTACAATCCAAGATTTTTTATCCAGACCACCCAATTGTAGTACCCCGCAAGTGGGTATCCGCAAGTGGGTTACCCAAATTGTAGTACCCCGCAATCTGATATCCTCTGGACTCAATGCCGGAGAGACTGGCAGGCAGGAAGATCAGGGATCGGAGCAGATCTTCCCCCAGATCAGACGGATTCCAAATAAGATTTTTTATATTAGCAGGTGGTACTATGGTCACCGAGATACTTACCCTCTAGGTTAGCGTTTCATACGATGGCGCTAGGGATAAATTGTTCTCGGCCTTCATCTTAGTAACGAATCTTTCATTCCCCGCGGTTCTGGTGCATTTTGGTGATCAGATTACTAGAATCCACCAGAACCATTTTTACGCCTAATTTTTTTTGAAGTAGGTAATCTCATACAATCATACTACAGTAGAGTTTTTATGGTATTGTGTACTAATACACATAGCAAGTAATTCCATCTTGTTGCGCCGCAAGGCAGACGATTTATCAGAGGACGAGATGGTTTTGCTGTTTATTCACAAGATATTTTCCGTAATATTCCTAGGTACAGAATTCTATGAATATAGATAGGTGAAATCTGATGGAACCAAACACTATGAAAAAAAACAGTGTGACATCTCAAAGATGGAACAAAGAATACAAAGATGGCAGATATCGTGATGATTCTCAGATAGAATTTGTCCGCAGAATCAAAGAAACACTTGAAAAAACCCCCGACATATCAAAAGGGGCTGGTCTGTACATTGGATGCGGCAACGGCAGAAACTACATCCCTATGGCAGATTCGGGACTGAATGTTTTTGGAATAGACATATCAAAAGTCGCAATAACGCAGTTATCAGAGAAAAGACCGGGACTTGCAGACAAACTGCGATGTGTGGATTTTATAGACTTTAATTCGCGCAAGTCATTTGACTACATCATATCAATACAGGTTTTTCAGCACGGTACACAAGAACGCGTAAAAAAATACTTTGAGAAGGTATTGAAGATGCTAAAGCCTGAAGGATTGCTGTTTTTACGTGTAAATTCCGTATCTACTGAGATCCATTTCAAGCACAATGTACATCAAAGAAATTCTAACGGTGGACTGACCATCCAATATCTGGAGGGTCCAAAAAAGGATCTTTACATCCATTTTTACTCACGTCAAGAACTAGATGAGATATGTGAAAACTTTGAGTGCGTCACCCCTCCGTATGAGAATACCATGAAAAGAATTCCACCAAAGACTGGTACGTGGTCGCAGTGGGAACTGGTATTACGAAGAAAATAATATGAAAATAATTTCAGATATGGAAAAAAAATACCCAAATTCACTAAGGAAAAAACCTTGGCATGCACGCATGCAACTGATATAACGCACATTTTCCCCAGGACGCATCAACTTAGGTGCCTGACTTACACTCCAATTTCAGTAAAAACCAAATGTTCATCAAACAGATTTTACAAAACCAATATCTACATTTTATCTGGTGCGACAATCCCCAGCAGGTCCAGCGACTTTTCAAGTGTGATTTTAAATGAATTTACAACGCACAAACGAGCGCCCTCCAATGCCGTATCCCCAAGATCCAAAACGTGAACATTTTCATAAAACGAGTTAAAGGCAACTGCCAGCTCGTGACAGTATCTGGCAATCACTTTGGGGGAGATGTTCCTGGCAGCATCCCATACATGAATCTCAAACAGGCCTATCGTCCTGATCAAATCCAGCTCTGATTTTTCTACAAGCAGGGAAAAATCAACGTCGATAAAAGAGGACGTGCTAGCAGTAGAACGTCCGGATTTTTCCAAGATTCGTGCGGCTCGCGCATAAGCATACTGTATGTAGGGGGCAGTATCTCCATCCAGACTCAGCGACCTTGCCAGGTCAAATGCGATGATCTTGTCTAGATCCTGTTTTATCATCTCATATCGCAGGGTTCCAACTGATACGTCATGGGCGATTCCTGCGATCTCTGATGAATCCATTTGGGGATGCCTCTTTTTGGTCTCATCTGTGGTCCGCTTGTACAACAAATCATAAACGGAATCAGCACTGACATAGAATCCCTTTCTTCCAGACATCTGGGCCTGTTTTGCACCCGTCTCAAATCCCAGTATTTTGGCAGTTTCCGGACTGAGGGTGACTGATTCATAACTGAGATGGACGTATGCGTCAGGATCAGACTTGAATTTTGCCATCAAGGACGTGATGATTTTCTGCAGGCGGGCCTGCCTGGAATCAATTACGGTGATTACCTTATCACCGAAAAAACTCTGTGCGGGTTTATCTGGGGAATCTTCCAGAGTGGTCTGCCACAAAACCCTTGAGCCTGGCTGCTTTTTTTCATATTTCTTATAATGGAACGGATCCTCCTCAATCAGCCCAAGTTTCCATGCGGCATACGGAATATCCTTTGCAATATACGTGGCAGTCCCGTTACTTCGAACTATTACCTTGTCTTCCTCACCCTTACCATCGCCGCGAATCACCCAGCATCCTGCATTCTTCCCCTCATCCTCAAACTCGATCAGGTTCATCTCCTTGATCTTTTCAAATATCTTACTCCACAACCCAGAACGGATTATGTGTGATTCAAAATTTAGACAGTCATAATATACGGACAGGTTCCAGCACGTCTCTAACTGGTTCATCAGCACTTTTTTAGTCACAATATCTGCAAATTTTGCAGTTTCAGAATTACCGTCTTCAAGTTCCTTGAGAACGTTTTTCCTTATTTTTTCCAGACTGGGATCTGACTCGTATTTCTGGGTGGTCTTTACATACACGTCATCACCGCAGTAATGATCAAACTTTTTCCCGTCAGGTGGCGTCAGATCAAATCCCAGATGTTTAAAGCCGACTATGATATCTGCCACCTGAAGACCGGAATCATCGACATAGTTTAAAACACTGACGTTATAGTTTGCCTTTTTGAGAATTCTCGAAACGGTATCCCCTACGACGATGTTTCTAATGTGGCCTATGTGCAGGGCCTTGTTCGGATTAACACTGGTATGCTCTACTACGATTTCAGTGTTGTTTCCAACATCCACATCCCCGAATTCAGGAAGGTGTGATTCAGAGAGGATCAACTGGCTTAGTTTTTCCCAGTTGGCAAAAAAATTAAGGTTTCCAGAGGGATGAGCCTCTGATGTCATAACAAGCGTACCGGAATAACTCTGATACCTCTCAGAGAGCATCTGCGCAATCTCCGGGGGGCTCTTCCCGAGTTCCCTTGCAAGCAGAAACGCAATGTTTGAGCTGACATCGCCGAATCCAGGTTTTGCTGGTTCGACTAGGAACCTGATACCCGATATGGATAACTCCTCGAGAATCAACGCGAGGTTATTCTCAATTTCCTCGATGATCGACTTGAATGCCATTACATCTCCGATAACTTGGGCGCTAATTTATCTAATGCCTCTAAAACGCCATCACCGGCACTAGCAGAGACTGTCATGGTTGCAGCGGATCTCACCTGATCAGATGCGTTTCCTAATGCAACGCTTGTCTTTGCCACCCGGAACAACGGGATATCAGTCGCGCTATCACCTATGGCAATCACGTCGTCTTTGGAGATGGAATACTTTTTCATGATTTCACCAAACCCGGATCCCTTGTCGACTCCGCGGGAATTGAGATGGTATGCGTACTGGCTGTCAGACAGGGTCACCCCCATGTTGTTTCTGGCAATCAGTTCCCTGGCAGCGCTTAAATCAAATGTTCGATCCAGGACTACCTCAGTCATCCTGGGAAAAACTGGCTTTTCTCGTACGTCATCGATACTGCCACGGATTATCTCAAATGCGTCTTTGCACACCTGGATATCGCCAATCAGGATGTGCTTGTTGGAATCCATGGTTATACACCCGCCGTTTTCACCCACTGAGATCTTTGTGGTTCCGGCAAATACTGCCAGCAGATATCCCTCGACTGACGAACGGCCTGTAACGAAGATGACGTTGTGTCCCATGTTGACTAGCCGCCTTAACGCATCAAGTGCGTCCAAGTGTATCTGACCGCCGCCATTTTCCGTAATCGTACCGTCAATATCCACGGCAAATGTTCGCTTTTTCATACAGACTGATTTACAGACCGAATAATATTTGCTCCGCAGGCAAAGTAATACGGTTTTATTTGAAAAGAATTTTCTTGTAGATGAATCAAAGTGGGAATTCCTGAAAAAATCAAAGCCATCCAGGATGAGATGGCAAAGACTCAGATCAACAAGGCAACAGAGCACCACATCGGACTGCTAAAGGCAAAGATTGCAAAGCTAAAAAGGGAGCAGGAAGACAACATTACCAAAAAATCCGGCATGAAATCAGACGGGTTTGATGTCCGAAGGACAGGGGATGCCACCGTCGTGTTTATCGGGCTTCCAAGTGTCGGAAAATCCACGCTGCTAAACAAAATGACAGAGGCAAAATCCACCGTCGGGGCGTTTCAATTTACAACGTTAACTGTTGTTCCCGGGATGATGGAGTACCGGGGTGCAAAAATCCAGATGCTGGATCTTCCTGGAATCATAAAGGGGGCATCCACCGGAAAAGGGCTGGGAAAAAGGATACTCTCCGTTGCAAGAACCGCGGATCTTGTATTGCTGATGCTAGATGTGTTCCAGCCGTACCACGAGGACGTACTGGTAAACGAACTGGGAAACATCGGAATCCGGCTAAACCAGCTGCCGCCAAACATTACAATTGAAAAAGCCGGAATGGGGGGAATCGCAATTGCGCAGCAGGTTAAGATGACAAAGATTACAGAAAAACATCTCAAGGATATCCTGCATCTTTATGGAATTGTCAGTGCGCGTGTCGTCATAAGGGAGAATATCACATCAGAACAGCTCTCAGATCACATTGCAGGAAACATCAGCCATTCAAAATCACTTACAATCCTAAATAAAATTGATCTAGTTGACAAGGAGTTTCTAAAGGATTTGAAGACAAAGATAAAAACAGACGTGATCGAGGTATCTGCAAATTCGGATATCAACGTCGAACTGCTAAAAGAGAAGATCTATGCGATGTTGAAATTCATCAGAATCTACATGAGACCCAAAGGCGGCGAGACGGATTTCAAGGAACCACTGATTGCAAGGGAGGGCGATACAGTTGAGGATATCTGCAACAAGTTACACCGGAGGATGAAGCGGGAGTTCAGATATGGTTTGGTGTGGGGTAAAAGCGTAAAATTTGGGGGACAACGAGTGGGACTGGCGCATATCCTGCAAGATGAAGACGTGCTGACGATCATCAAAAAAAGGGGAGTGTAGCGTAAAATGGATCAGGAAAATGAGCAGAGATGGTGCAGGTTTTGTATGGCAAAAACAAAACAAGAGCTGGTTTTTCTTCCGGAAATGGCCACATACAAGCGTAGAAGGAAGTACAAATGCAGTATTTGTGGCAAAACTAGTTGGTTACAAGGCAGAAGACCGTCAGCAGAAAGTGTTTATTGAAAATTTTACGATCAAAAAAATGTTTTAGAACAGAAAGTTACTTGATTAATTGTTATCAGTTTGTATAACTTTCTTTAGTCTAACCACTGAAAAACTATGAAAAGGTCGATTCAACAATGGCTACAAAAAGAAAAGCTGCAGCTAAACGTGGTTCAACCAGAAAAGCAGCTCCAAAACGTAGAACAGCAGCTAAACGCAAGGCAGCTCCAAAACGTAGAACAGCAGCTAAACGCAAGGCAGCTCCAAAACGTAGAACAGCAGCTAAACGCAAGGCAGCTCCAAAACGTAGAACAGCAGCTAAACGTAAAGCAGCTCCAAAACGCAAGGCAGCTCCAAAACGTAGAACAGCAGCTAAACGTAAAGCAGCTCCAAAACGCAAGGCAGCTCCAAAACGTAGAACAGCAGCTAAACGTAAAGCAGCTCCAAAACGCAAGGCAGCTCCAAAACGTAGAACCGCAGCTAAAAGAAAAAGACGATAAGCTCGTCTACAAACTAACAATCGTCATATAGACGGCGAATTGTTTTCCTTTTTCTAAATCCTAGAGTGTCAACTAAACATCTGTCCCGGGGGTTTTGTGTCTGTTCCCGTAACGGATTTTCTTTCCACTGAAAATTTTCTGTTGCGTGGAATGACTGCTAGTTTGACTGTCGTGCTGATTGCATAGTGCGGGGTCCCGTCAGGATTTTTATAATTTACTGCCTTTCCAACCTTGTCCAGATCAACTTTGACTTTTACTGTGGCCCCGTCATCTAGTTCAAAGGATACAAAGTCGTTTTCGAGCCGTTTATAGTCTAACATCTCAAATTCAATCTTGTTTGGTTTTTCGCTCATTGTATCACTTTTCTGACCTAGTTAGTAAAGATAGCTCATCAGTTTAATCTGTTCCTCAGTCGTGATGATGTTTTTGTTTGTAAGGACCTCTAGCAGTTCCTTGAATATTGTTTTCTGTTCGGTGGTCATTCCTCCCGCGGGACCCTTTTCTCCTGGCGGACCTGGCGGACCTCGCGGACCTGCCGGACCCAGCGGACCCTGCTTGCCTGGCGTGCCCTGCTCGCCTGCCGTACCCATCGGGCCGTTTGGACCGCGCTCACCCTGCGGACCCTGAATTCCCTGCGGACCCTGCGGACCCTTTTCACCGGACGGACCAGTTACGCCGCGCTCCCCCTGGGAGCCCTGCGGCCCCTGCGGCCCCTTTTCACCGGACGGACCGATGGGTCCTGTTATTCCCTTTTCTCCAATCTGGCCCAACGGACCCTTTTCTCCTTTCTCACCCTGCGGACCTGGAACTCCTGTTAATCCCTTTGCTCCTGCCGGACCCTGCGGACCCTGCGGTCCCTTTTCCCCGAATGATCCTTCAGGCCCCTTGCTTCCCTTTTCCCCAATCGGACCGAGTGGACCTGCCGTTCCCTTTTCTCCAAGAGGTCCTGTTATTCCCTTTTCCCCCTTTTCCCCAATCGGGCCGTTGGCTCCCTGAAGTCCCTTCTCCCCCTGCACGCCGGCCTGTCCTGTCGGACCCTTCTCACCGGGCATGCCCTGCGGTCCTGTTATTCCCTTATCACCATGCGGACCTGACGGACCCTTCTCCCCCTTGTCCCCTGGCGAGCCACGCAATCCAGATGCGCCCTTGTCACCAGGCGGTCCTGTCGGACCCTTCTCACCGGACGGACCCAACGGACCCTTCAATCCTGTCTGACCTTTCTCACCTGACGGTCCTGTCGGACCCTTCTCACCCTTGTCACCGTGCGGACCGGTTATTCCCTTGTCTCCCTTGTCGCCCTTGTCTCCAGTTATTCCCTTGTCTCCGGTAATCCCCTTCTCACCTATCTGGCCCTTCTCGCCTGGATGACCCTTGTCCCCTGGCGGGCCTGGTATGCCATCAGGACCCATGTTGCCTGTCGGACCGTGCTCGCCTGTCGGACCCTTCTCACCTGGCCGTCCTGGCGTGCCGCCCTGAATACCACCGGGGTTCGCCACACGTTTTGGCTTTGGAGTATCTGGAATTTTTCTAGTAATATTTTCAGGTTTTGATAAATGTGCAGATTTTGTCAGGGGAACCTCAAAGGCAGAATAAAGCGGCGAGAATAGATCAGTTACGACAATCCAGACAGTATCCCGACTGCCCACAGATGGAGGCAGCGGATTCTCCGGAGAACCCAGTGTTTGGGAAAAGATGCCATCTTTTACCCTGAGATGAAACGAACCCTTCCACATGGCCGAAAATTCCCTGTTTTTAATGGAACTCTCCGAGGGCCTGCTATCCGTTATTGCAATCTGTGCCTCATACACACCTGACTGCTTAAACGGTGACTGTCCTTGAATTTCCACCCTTGATTGAGATGACACGTTGTTTGTGCACATTTCAAGTATTTCTGTATTTAGATCGCACAGCAGGTTCAATATACCGCAGATATGCCAAGCAAAGGATGGTATTTATCTAGATAAACTACATTTTGAGCTAGTGAAAAAACCGTTTGGGAGAAAATCAGTGGAAGAGTCAGATGATGAAAAGACTGTAAAAAGTGAGGATACCACCGGTCTGGTGGATTCGGATTATAATCGCAAGAAATTATTCAAAAAAGGGATCAACCTCATGGCAGATGAAAAGCTAGAAGAGGCAGTGGAAGTCTTTGAGCAGGCGCTAAGAATTGATCCCGGCAACGTAGAGACCCTGCTAAAGATGGGTTATGCAAGATTTCATCTAGATGATCACAACATGGCCCTGAGGATATATGACAGGATCCTCGATATCGATGTTACAAATCCGGAGGCCTGGAATCTGAAAGGACTGGTACATTATCAGCAGAAAAAGTATGCAAAGGCACTAGATGCCGCAGAAAAGGCAATAGAGTCCGACCCAACATACGACATGGCATGGTACAACAAGGCATGCTTTCTCTCACTGCTAAACCAGGTGCCAGAATCACTAGAGGCGCTAAAACGCTCCATTGAGATCGATGTCAAAAACGCCAGAAAATCAATCCGCGACGAGGATTTCAGAAATGTCAGAATCGAAGAGGGCTTTAAAAGAATTCAGGAGGTCGTGGTGTTAGAATCCGTCCGACAGGGATACCACACAATCGGCGCGATTGTCTGGACTACATTTCTGGACAAGGTAGATGCGGAGAACGCGCTAAGAAAACTACTGGAAAAGGGACTCATCGTACAAAATGAAAAGCGCGAGGGTCTCAGCAAGATTCCAATATATGATCTTGCGGCAAACGTTGCAGAGAAGCTCGGCAAGGAAAAGAAAGGCCTGTTTGGAATTACAAGAAAGACGCTGCCAAGACCGGTCAAGAATTTAAGGGAGCTAAGCCAGTCAATCCAGACGGCAAGGGAGGCAATCGAGGAGAAGGACGTCGAGAAGACCATCGAGATCTTTGATCAGTTCATTGATCCTAAAAAGTCAGGACAGCAGATGATTGAGATCTTTTTTGACGAGCACCGGGAGATAAGACTGTGGAAGATCAGATTAAAGGACAGGGGGGAGGACTATCTGATTGACAACCAGGACAAGATGATGGTGTTATTTGACAACATCGAGGCCACGATTACCAAAAAGCTGAGAAGCGAGATAACAACCAGTCATTCGGCAGAGAGATCCCAGTAGCTGGCATCCTCCTGCCGTTCAGTGGGCTTTTGAAGGTTCTTCCATTCCTTAAAGGAGCGGACGTATAGTTTTGCATTGGGCAGACCTGCGGATTTTAGGGCATAGTATGCCAGACCAGATAGTGTGCCCACGCTGCCACAATACGTTATAATCTCAGAGCCCCCGGTAATGCCGCGGTTTTCTAGCAGCCGCCTCATCTCCTCTTTTGGACGCAGAATCTTTTCATTGCTGGCAAGCGTCCTGTACGGGAGGCTGACTGCGCCTGGAATGTGCTGTTCTAGATAGTTTAATCGCTCCCTGTTGTCAATTAGGATTACACCGTCCCTTCCTCTTGCATCCTCCAGGTAATCAGACGTGGCCATGATGTCCGGCTGCAAGTCAACTGCGTGCTCTTTTTTGGTCTGCACATCCGGAATATCCGAGTCGCACTCTAGTCCCTGTGACTTCCAGCCGCCAAATGTCGTCTCAAGTAGCGTCACATCCCGGTGACCCAGGTATTCAAGCGTCCATGCCACCCTTGATGCCAGGGCGCCAAAGGTATCATCATATATCACGACCGGGGTCTGCTCATCGATACCCATACCGGCTGCAAGACTGGCAACGCGCTTGGGGCTGTCATCAGACAAAAGAGTTGCCAGTGGCAGGTTTACCGCAGTTGGAATGTGATCCTTTTTGTAGTCCTCCAGACGTCGAACGTCTATTACTCGGACGCTTTTATCCCCCAGTTTCGAGCGCAGCGCATCAACGCCGGTCATCACCGCATCAGATCCACTCAAGCAGCACACTCGCCCTTTCCAGTCTTTGTGTGGTAGCTGGTATCATTTCCATAATCCAGGTAAAAGTCCGGATCGTCTTCCTTGGAGGGCGGAACAGTCAGCGGCTCTAAAATCTTCTTCACGTCACTAACCGTGCTTATCTTAGAGCCCTCGCTGCCAACTATGATCCTGTGAATCCAGGATTTGAGGGTGTCTTCTGGTTTTTTATTTTCTCTGAAGACCTCGATTATCTTCAGGATTACCGGGATTACCCTTTTGGCAGGAACCCTGAGACACGTCTGCCCCAGCATGGTATCCCCATCAGAGCGTCCTCCCAGTGACATTTGATAATTTGCATACATGTCCTTTCCGACACGCCCCCCGCCGCCAAAGAATCCGATGGTCGCAATACCGTGCTGTCCGCAGGAGTTCGGACAGCCGCTTATCTTTATGGAAGATTCTGCAAGATCGTCATCCTCGTCGAATTTGAGCTCGAGGAACCTCCTTTGAATCTCCTTTGCGAGCCTGTGTGAGTTAGTCAGTGCAAGATTGCACGATGTCGTTCCAGAACACCCGATGGGGGCTGCCATGGTCAGCGCACCGGATTTTGCCAGTCCTGCCTTTAACAGACTGGAATACAGCGGTGGCAGGTCCTCCTCATGAACATACCGCAGCGCGATATTCTGCATGAAACCTGCCCGGGCGCAGTTCTCTGATGAGAAGTTACGGACAAGGTCTGCCAGTGATACAAGCTGGCTTGCCGTGATGTCGCCTGCCTCAAGGGTGACAAATACGGAATGGTAGCCGGACTGTTTTTGTTTGACGGTGTTGGTTTTGAGCCATCTTGCAAAACCATCCTGTGTGGAATTATTATTATTATTATTACCATCCTCCCCCGTAATCCTGACCGGACGTCTGATCTTGTTTGGCGTCACATCAACGTCAAGCTGCGTAACTACGGACTGGGTGGCGCGCACTGTGGCCCTCTCCTTTAGCACGAGGTTCTGAAAGTTCTCCCATCCCATGTCGTTTACAAGATAACGCATTCTGTTTCTTGCAAGGTTTTTCCTGTCCCCCATCCTGTCAAATATCCTCATTACTGCAATCGAGGTATACAGCAGGTCCTCTTCTGCGGTGAACTCTTCTAGCTGATGGCCCACATACGACTTGTTTCCAAGTCCCCCGCCCAGGAATATCTTAAAACCTTTTTGAACATCGTCTGCAGATGCATCCCCACCTCCGGATCTCTTGGTTGCAGGAATCAGTCCGACATCGACCATTCTTGCCATGCCGTGTTTTTCACAGCACGTAAAATTGAACTTGAATTTGCGTGGAAGATTCTGGGCCATCGGGTTCCGCAAAAAGAACCTGGCAGTTGCCAGGGCATACGGGGTGGCATCAAATTCCTCATCGGGGCACACACCTGACATGGGACTGCACATTACGTTTCGTACCGTGTTTCCACACGCCTCCCTTGATGTCAGTCCGACATCGGCAAGACCATGTAGTATCTCTGAGACGTCTTCTAGTACCACCCAGTGAAGCTGGATGTTTTCTCTTGTGGAAAAATGGGCACTGCCAATCGAGAACTGCTCGCTTAGCTGGGATATCCTTTCAAGCTGTTCTGGCCGGATCTCACCGGCGGGAACCTTTATCCGGACCATCGCATAGTCGCTAGTCATTCGCGTGCCATATGCCCCGTGCTGCAGTCTGAATCTTCTAAAACTGTCCGCATCATACCTGCCCTGGCGGAACAACTTTACTGTTTTGGCAAAATTGTCTGCCTCTTCGGTTCTGGCCCAGTTTATCTTGGAGGCATTACTGTTTGATGAATCCGGATC
The DNA here is from genome assembly GCA_965218785.1 of Candidatus Nitrosopumilus sp. GTDB lineage: Archaea > Thermoproteota > Nitrososphaeria > Nitrososphaerales > Nitrosopumilaceae > Nitrosopumilus. The sequence goes on along the minus strand of OZ244650.1, from coordinate 1,348,818 downwards.
ATATACTGTCATACCACAGGTTCTCCTAGTTTGGATATAAATTTTTGATATGTGCAGTTTTAGGAGGCATGTTTTCAACTATCTGCATAATCTTCCTGCTTTTCTGCCCATTTCAACCTGATTAGTTAGTATCACCTAATTTTCAAAAAAATTTGTGGGAACGTATTAATTATTCAGAGGGAGAATCAAGGCATGCAAGAGGCAACAGTTGCACAGCAGTCTACTAAAATATTTACAAACGTGCGCGAGGTGGAGATAACACGCGCTATTGCAAACGAGTTTCACAGCGTTCTAATTGACAGGGCAGAATCAGACGTCATCATAATTGGTGCTGGCCCTGCAGGACTGACTGCCAGCAGGGAGCTCTCAAACATGGGTTACAAGGTTCTAGTTATCGAGCAGAACAACTATCTGGGTGGCGGCTACTGGCTGGGGGGATACATGATGAATCCCGTCACCGTCAGGGAGCCTGCACAGAAAATCTGGGACGAACTTGGAATCCCGTACAAAAAGGTTTCAGACGGGCTATACCTGACGCCAGGACCGCATGCGGTATCAAAGCTGATTGCAGGCGCCTGTGATGCGGGGGTAAAGTTCCTGCAGCTCACAAAGTTCGATGATCTGGTACTAAAAAACAACAGGGTTACGGGAATCGTCGTCAACTGGATGCCGGTTTCAGCACTGCCACGCAACATCACCTGTGTTGATCCGATCGCCTTTGAGGCAAAGGTGATCATTGATGCGTCAGGCCATGATTCTGTGGCAGTAAAAAGACTCGTGGACCGCGGACTGGTGCAGTGGAAGGGAATGGAGCCAATGTTTGTAAATGACGGGGAGGAGCACGTCGTTGAAAAGACAGGCGAGGTGTATCCGGGGCTGATTGCAGCAGGCATGTCAGTTACAGAGACACACGGGCTTGCACGGATGGGCCCGACGTTTGGTTCAATGCTGTATTCCGGGAAAAAGGCAGCCGAAATTACGGCGGCAAAGATCAAAGAGCTGGAAAGATAATCCATTGTTTTAGCCGGTTTTACCATCTTGCACATTGTTTTCACATCACTGCAGGTAAGACTGGTGGATGTCGTGCAGGTGACTGTTGATTCATCAGATGCGCTGCGGAATATAATCTCAAATTATACATCTCCTGCGTTTATCCATGCAATACGTGGGGATTTAAAACAACGATACTGCCGCGGTATCGTGCAACAGACGGTTTTGAATTTCACGTCGTTTTAATGCCTGTCAGTCATATATCGATAAATCAAAACAGCATGAATATCTGGAGCTTTTCCTCGTGGTACAGGCATACAATACAGTATTGTTATGCCAGAAAAAACGGAAATGACAACTGGGAATCCTGTCTGAGAACAACCAAGTGCGTTTTTTGATTATACAGATGCCTGCTAAACAGCCTACAAAAGCAACCTTGTTGTCTCAAATCAGTTAGAAAGATATGCCGTCACAAAAACAGCATGTCATTGAAAATCCGTAAAATCATCCTGTATAACGAGCCCAGGGTTGCGGAGATACAAATAAAGAAACTGGCCGGATTTCTTGCAAAAACGTTTCCGGTACAGACGGAGATCAGAGACAGTCTCTTTCGGATCTCAGATGAGAAGATCTCTGAAAGGATTGCTGGTGCCCGTATTTTTGATTTGAAAAAACCGCTTGAGGGATACGAGCCAGCATCTGCGGATGTTTCAGCGGAGATGCAAGATATAGACATCGACGAGCAAGGCAAGGCAGTACCATACGACGGATTTGAACTCTACAAGACGGCAGCAGAATCCATCCCGGCAGATCAAAACAGGACAGACACCCTGCACGTAATTTTTACAGACAGGCTCATGTGTACCTTTGATGAGAACGACTCTAGGTATCACGCAAGGGCGCTGATCGGATCCAACCCCGCAATAATCTCAACAACAGGAATGATCGAGGCGCCTGCAAAATCCAGGCAGTACTATCTGGATCTGATGACGTGTTTTTCAGGGGAGGATGCAGCTGAAATTAAAAAAAGATACCGGGGGGAGTTTCTAGAGTACCACGATTCACGAACATCACACATGGCAGAGCGATACCTGCTGCAGGCAGTCATGTACTTTGAGACAGGAGAGGCATTCTGTGCTGATAAAGACTGCGGGCTGTTTAATGCCCACTGGCAGAAGGAACTTTTTTGCTCACAGACGGTAAACCGGGGACTCTGCAAAAGGCACCAGGGGATGTTACATGAATTAAAAGATGGTCCGTCTGTAAACCCTAAATGATTAAAGGGGATATTCACTTAAATTATTGAAGTATGCCCAGATGAACATGATGGCCGCAGACGATGGTGCAACGGTCCTTGAGACCAGGGATGACGAACCAAAGACACCAGAGAAGGCAAGGACAAAGTTTGATATAATAATTATCGGGGCGGGACCCTCCGGATATACGGCGGGAATCTACTGTTCAAGGGCGGGATATGACACGTTGATTCTCTCAGGCATACTGCCCGGAGGGCAGCTAGTCAACACCACCGAGGTTGAGAATTATCCCGGATTTGAAAATGGGATAATGGGTCCTGATCTGATGATTGATATGAGAAAGCAGTGTCAGAAGATGGGAACCACGATTGTCGATGACGAGGCAGTCGATGTTGATTTCAGACACGAGCCGCTCAAGGTTCTGACTGCATCTGAGGAATATGAAGGGCGCGCGGTGATCATTGCAACGGGGGCAAATCCCAGAAAACTGGGGCTGGAAGGAGAACAAACGTTTGCAGGAAAGGGCGTTTCATACTGTGCCACATGTGACGGTCCGTTCTTTAGAAACCAGGAATTGGCAGTCGCAGGAGGCGGGGATTCGGCCATAGAAGAGGCTACGTTTCTGACAAAATTTGCAACTACAGTCCATGTGGTTCATAGAAGAGACCAGCTACGTGCAAGCAAGGTGATGCAGGAGAGGGCATTTAACAATGAAAAGATAAAGTTTCACTGGAATTCTGCCATAGTGGATATCAAGGGGGACCAAAAGATGCGGCAGGCGGTTCTAAAAAATTTAAAGACAGACGGGGAATCAACACTTGACGTGGGAGGGCTTTTTGTTGCCATCGGACACGAGCCCAACACAAAGTTATTTGGAGGACAAGTTGAGCTAGACGACCAAGGATATGTAGTTCTAAAGGAAAAGACACATACCAGTGTCAAAGGTGTCTTTGCCGCCGGAGACGTGCATGACAAAAGTTACAGGCAGGCAGTGACTGCCGCGGGGTATGGCTGCATGGCGGCAATTGACGTGGACAAATATCTCACGGAACTCGCAGACATCAAGCGATGAAGGACGCGCAGTGCAAAAGATGTCTGAAGCGGTTTGAGAGGAAGGATATCTATACCATCCAGCAGTTCGAATACCGAAAAATACCGACGTATCACTGGTCGCTGGAATTCTTTAAAAGACTGGGAATCGGCGTGTGGGATTCGTTTTGTGCGGACTGTATGATGTTTTATCTGGCAGAGTCAGATAAGGCCTGGAAGAAGAAGAAGACACTCTAACCTTTATTGCAAGTCAGGCATCAAAATCCGTGGATCAGGACAAAAAAGACCTAAAAAAGGCAGTCATGGAACACAGCGACAAGCTGGCGGCGCTGGGAATGCAGCTCGGTCAGATCCGGTTTAGTTACAAAGTGGAAAAAAAGCCGTCCAAAAAATACTGGGAGAAAAGAATCAAGGATTTTAAGAGGTATAATGAAAAGGGCGCAGAGTATTATCATCAGGCGTATCTGCTGATGAGATTAGTTAACAATGAGGAATCGCAGATGTTTCTGCTGCATGCAAGCAAATTCCACCAGCTTGGATTGACATTAATTGAGATAATGGAGAAGATAAAGGAAAACCCGTCAATCATTAATCCAAAGGACATGCAGCAAAGCCAGTGGAGCAGGGAGATAAAGGAGCAGATTACCAAACACAGCAACAGGTGTCTTGACCATGAAAAGGACATGAACACGTCATTTAGGGAGTTTTATGAAAGACATCTGAAGAAGGTTTTAGATGGGGGGGACTAGCGGCAGTTCGGATGTGCCGTGTCTTGGGGGTGTCCAACTCAGTCGTGACATTCTGATGGGTCTGGTGGACTGATTTGATCACCCTTCGTCAGACTCTACAACAAATACGGGTTTTAGAGGCGTAAGAGGAGCCAGTTGGAAATAATGGACTGGGAATCAAACCCATGTCTAAGGTTTCAACTCTTGATGCTGCCATTACGAGCCCCCAAGGTTTATTAAAAAAATACAAAGTAATAATGCTGGTGTATATATGACAGAAATTAAAATCAAAGTTATGAAAAAGGATTCTGCGTTGTGGCTGGGGATTGTTGACAATAAGGTTGTCTTAAAAAACAAGGATTATGATACGCTTGTAATGAAATTGGGGAAAAAATATCCTACAAAGATGCCCACCATTCTTGCTTCTCCTTTATGTGAAACGCTCATACTTTGAAAAAAACTCAAGTATCATTCTATTATAGATGGGGGAAAACATAACACGTTCATATCCAATTCTGCCGTGTTCGATTAACGATGCCGGTTATACAAATGCGTTTCTTGTTGACTCTGGTGTATGTCTAAAGGATTAATGTCTGGTTATCTAGTTTTTCTGGTATGTATTCAAACAAGGGTGACCTGCCTTTTGAATTTCGTATTGCCTCAGAATATGCCTTGGAAAGAATTTTATCTGCGGCAATTACCTTGTCATCTAGAATAGCAATCCACTTTCCTTTGTATTGTTCCAAGTCTTCCATTGATATTAGAAACTCGTCTTCCTTACTAGACATAATTGACTCTCACCATGTGTGTTATATGCAAAACTTCTATTAAAGAATAGCCTGATTTCCAAAAATGACATTTAGGCATTATTTTGAGTACAAGTTCCGGCTGTGCTGGGGGTGGCTTTCTGCTGTGCCGATTTTTTACTCATCTTACACGTTCCTTGTTCCAGTATGGTGATTTGCATTTCTTGTTGTTGCAGTTCTTTGGAGACGCATTTCTACTATACCAGACATAATTACACCTATTACATTCATGTCTCCAATAATCCGTTTCCACCTTCAAACTCATACAATACCCATAAATTTTTTATGATATAAGTGATTCCCATATATACCCATTAACCATAGTATATATATGGGTGATAGGTATAGTGAGGTATGAATCAAAAGGCGATGATGAAAATAAAAGGCTGTCAGAGTGTGAACCAAACTGAAAGCATGATGAAATGCGCTTTCCTCTGAGCCATCATTTTATTCTCTTAATTCTATTTTAATCTTCAGGAGGTTCTACGCATGAACGCCCGTATGCAAAAAGCCAGACAAATCATGGCGACCCCTGGATATTGTTCACAATTCCAGCATACTTGATGGTATGAGAGTTTATTACAATTTCACTAAAAAACATGGTGCATTGAAAGGTCAAACTCCAGCACAGGCTTCAATGATCGAGGCAGATGGTAAGAACAAGTGGAAAACTATTATTCAAAATGCCTCACCAAGTAACAATTCTCAATAGGCATCATTTTTGAATCTGGAGAAGATCGTGATTTGGGTCTATAACTTTACAGAACCTATTACGATAGGGTTTTATGCTATTGTACACTAATACACATAGCAAGTAAGTCCATCTTGTCGTGCCACTAGGGCGTAGGATTTATCCGAAGGCAGGAGGTTTTGCTATTTATTTATACAATTGAAATGAACCGTCTCCAATAAAATTTGATTCAAGCAAATCTCTGTAGGTCGAATTGTTATGTTTTAATGCAAAGTGAAAGGAACCGGCAACAGTCACATGCCCTACATAATTGAGCATCATATCGTAACTGGTCATTTTTGGCTATTTCACCTTTTTAATCTGTAATGTAATTATGCCTGCATCCTTGGAGACCTTTAACAGTTCATGGCCGCTTTTTACAACCCATCTGGAGATGTCATCCTCGGCTGCAGGATCATCGGCAGATACGGAAATAATTTCACCGACTTGCATGCGTTCAATTTCAACCTTTGTTCTAAATACGGGCTCTGGGCAATACAGTCCGGTCGCATCTAATTTTTTTTCTTCAGACATGATCTATCTCATCGGGAGCGTCTTGTCATATTAAAGTCTATTTCAATTAGATATCATACCTCAAGGCAAAGAACGACTCGAGACGAATCTCCGCTTGAGGATTGGTTTTTCTGGGGATTCGTTATCACTTGAATAGATCCTCGCCTTCGGGGCGGATCAACTCAGATACGGTGGTGTGGCATCCCCCCTCAAATGAATAGCCGCGGATTAGCGCCACAGGACACATCAGGGCCTTTCCCATTACAAGCTCAGCCGCACCGGAGAGCTCATCTGCAACGGCAATTTCAGTTATGCGCAGAGGTTTTTTAAAAATATCAAGCGTTCCGGCATAATCCAGAATTGGATCAAGTCCTGAGATTCCTATGGCACAGTTGGCCTGCCCCATTCTAAAGGGACGGCCAAATGTATCAGATATGATTATCCCCACATCCCTGCCGGTTTTATCCTTTATTTTGCCGCGTATTGCCCGGGCAGCCGCATCAGAGTCAACAGGAAGCAGGGTGGCATGTCCGTCTTGGACATTGCTCTCATCGACTCCGGCATTTGCACAGACAAACCCGCTGTTGGTCTCGACTATGATTATTCCGTTTTTCATCCGTACAATCCTTTTTGTTTCAGACATTATCAGCTCTACGATTCTGGGATCTTTCTGATACTGTGATGCGATTCCTTCAGATAGTAATGACGGTCTGATAGTTGACAGATCTACTGTTCGTCCCTCCTGCTTTGAAATAATTTTTTGTGCGATAACAAGAATATCACCATCATTGATCTGAGTGGATGATAATATCAGTTCGGCGAGGTCATCTGCGGGTTCAACCTCCTTTTCAATACGGATTGGAATTATTTGCAAGCATGTTATCTAAACTGATGTAGTAAAAAATTGTTTATGCGGCGGGGGTGGTTTCCAGTTCGAGCTTGTAGTGCTTGTTGATAATGTCCAGAATCTTTGAGAGATCCTTTTCCTCCAGGGTCGAGGTGGCCATATCCTTGACTATATCCTGCGCCCTGTATGCGATGCCCAGACCACAGATGTCAAATAATTTCACGTCATTTGCACCATCGACAACACAGACGATATCCTCCTTTTTCTCCCCCCATTCTGCAATCTTTATCTTTGCGGATTTTGATTTATCAGAATCGACGTTAATCAGGACATCTTCAAGCTTTCCATCCTTGAATATCAGCTCGTTGGAATACACGTAATCCAAATCCAGCTCTTTTTGCAATCTCTCCATCATCAGTGTAAATCCGCCAGATACTGCCAGGAGCTTCCATCCGGCTGCCTTGAGTGCCTTGCAGGCCTCTTTTGCACCGGTCATAATTGGCAGCTTGTCTGCAACATCCTGGCAGGTTTTTTCATCCAGCCCCCTCAGGGCAGCGATACGGGTCTTTAATCCGTCCTCCCAGTTGATTTTGCCTTCAATTCCCTGTCTTGTAATTTCCCAGATTTCATCGTCTTTGTTGAGTTTTTCGGCAAGAATCGGAAGATATTCCTCGTCATACAAGACACCCTCAACGTCAAAAATCACCAACAATTGTTTTCTGATCTGCAAAAAATTACTAATTATATTAAAGTTTAAACTTTTTTCTAGATCCAAAACGTTAGCAATAAATCACAGGACATCAGACTTTTGTCATGGCTGAATTAGAACACAAATATGAAGTAGACATCAAAAAAAGAGAAGAAAAACAGAAACTCTCCGATGGCGTAAAGGCGGAACTAAAGGCATCAGGAATGATGGATGAGAAAGGCAAGATCAAGTTAAAAGGAGTCAGTCCAAAAATGCTCAAAAGAATGAAGGCAGAGTACGTAGATTGTCCTGTTTTGAAGACAGAAGCTGGTTTTGTCCAGTGTTTTGTGTGCCCGAACTTCCAAAGCAGGGTTACAGGTCAGGTTCTTTGTAAAGGGGATCCCCTTTAGCACAAGCAGATCGGAATTCTCACGAAAAAATATCAGTAAAGGGATTTTCATGCTTTAATTATGATGGATGCAAAACCGGTTCGATATGCCGTGCACGCACTGAGCATCGGGTTACGGCATCGCCACTGTCTCAAACAGCCTTTGATCAGCGTTGTTGGTCAATCTGCAGCCCGCGGATTGGGTTGATATCTCAAAACGGTTTTTTAAATGCGTTGATATTGTTGCAAGACGTTTTTTGCCATTGTGCCGGCGGGGTACTTTTTTTTAAAAAAATAATAAAATCCACGAATGATAAAAGTATTGCTCAAACCTAAAAACTAAAAAGTAAGCAAAAATCACATCAATCCATGAGAAAAAACCCATACCCAACATATTCCAAGATAGTCAGGGCAGTAAAGTCAAGGAGGCTAAAGGAACCGTTTTATCCAAATGACCTAGTCAAGGCATGCAGGATATCACCAAGGGCCGCATCAAGCTACCCATCCAGATACAGGAGGGGCAATCCGCAGAAAAAGCCTGCCTATTTTGTGAGAATGAGTAACGGCACATACAAGCTGACAAGACCATTAAAGCATGATGTGTAATACTCGCACTGGTTTGTCCGTATGAAATCCTCAGATCCACTGCTGGTTTTACCAGCGTGAATCGAGTCAGATGGATGGTAAACCTTTCTTTTATTTAAAAGAAGATCTTGGGAACTGCAATGGATATTTTCATATTTTTGGTGATCCATCACCGCACATTATGACCCGTCGTTTCTCATGCTATTACGTGATGGGCAGTCAATAACTGCGCGTTCTTTGGAGCCTGGACTGCCAGCTTTTCGTACAAAAGCCGGACCATGGAAAAAAATAAAGACATGTAACATCTCTAAAACCGTATGTCAAACAAGATAAAATGCTCACACATACTAGTTGCAAAACACAGTGAGGCGTTATCCATACTAGAGAGGATCAAAAACGGTGAAAAATTTGGAAGGCTTGCAAAGGAATTATCAACAGATACAGGAAGCGGCAAAAAGGACGGAAATCTGGGATATTTTACAAGGGGCATGATGGTAAAGCCTTTTGAGGAAACCGCATTCAAATTACAGGTAGGCCAGATTTCAGAGCCGGTTAAAACGGAATTCGGATACCACATCATCAAGAGATTCGCATAGTTTGCAGATTCGGCGCTGGCTTCCCTTTCTCCTGGATTTGAGACATTGCTTTGGGACTTGCAGTCTTGGATTTATCATGTATTTGATGGCACGAGTTATTAGCTAATGATATTCTACAGATGAAAACCATGGAATTACATTAACTATTGATTCACGGTATCTGGCTGATCCTTTGTTAGATGGTGTTAAAATCACAGCTGATTTTGATTCTACACACCGTGAAATTACCCATATTCATCAGCGGCAGAAGAATGTTTGGTGTCAAACTGATATGATTTCTAACTGTTCTACACGAAAACAACGCTATGTAATGATTGAGAGTATAATGTCTGAATTTCTTTTAAATAAAAAAATTTGCGCTTTGGTTGGATTAATCCTATATCGGTTCAAGTTATCAGTTGAAAAAATAACCTGTCTTAAAATTAGACAAAGGCATCCAATCCCGCGGCATCCTTAGATCCTGTCTCCCGGTTGTTTTCAAGCATCCTAGTCATCTTCTCGCCCATGGATTTGGCACTAGTCATTTTTCTTCTTCCAATCCAGTAGTATGTCTCATCAATCGTGTTTTTGGCAATCAACACCACCAACTTTCCAGCATCCTTTCGTCCGGTCCTCCCCCGTCTCTGAATAAACCTGATGGAGCTTGGAACGTTATCATAAAAAATAACCTGGTTGACCTCTGCGATATCCAGCCCCTCCTCGCCTACCCGCGTTGCAACTAGTACCTGAAAAAGACCGTCCCGAAATTTTTGAACCGTTTCAATCTGCTTTTTCTGTTTCAGACCGGTCTGACCTGCCTTGCCGATTAGAATTCCAGCAGAAATTCCAAGCTCGGTTAGTTTATTGTAAATCAAATCAACAGAATCCCTGTAACTGGTAAAGATGAGGGCCTTGCCGGGTACGGATTCAATTACCTCCTTTAGTTTTGGAATTTTTGAATGCTCAATTCCTCGTGACTGTGCCTCCTTTGCAAGGTGTATCGCCCTTGTAAAATTGGGATCAACCTCAAAAAGTTCCCTTACTCCTGCGCCCTTTTTTTCCCGGGCACGCTCACAGAATTTCAGAAACGGGGTGATACCGTGCGCCTCAAGTATGTTCAGCGCATAATGGATTCGGATTGCAGTGAACAGCGGTTTTGCCGAACGCCTGTTCTGGTTTAATACAAATTGCCGGATTCTAAGCAGTGCAGAAAGGGATTGCTGCTGTTCTAGCAGGCGGATGCCGTTTTTTTTCAACATATCGTATCTTTCATCCAACGCCAATTTCAACAATGTTTGAATTGCCTTTAGTTCCGGAGGAAGTTCCACGCTAATCCACTGAGTGACAGTTTCTTGGATGTATGGTTTTACATCGGGGCTGTCCTCTGTCTTTTCGGCAACGTTTGAGATTCGAAGCCTCGTTAGAATCTCAGTCGCCTTTTCTTTTTCACTTGGAAGCGTGGCAGTCATTCCAAGAATCCTGGCAGTCGAGTCTTCCAATCTCTGGGCGATTCCCGAATATGCGTAATCACCGACTGTTCGATGTACCTCATCAAATATTACAAGACTGAACTGGTCAGCAGATACCAGCTGTCTGTCCAAATCATTTTTAGTGATTTCAGGAGTCGCACAGATTACGCTGTTGTTCCACAGCTTGGAGCGTTTTTGGACGGTATCCTCCCCTGTTATCAGTGAAATATCATCCAAAGTAAGATTTGATTTCAAGAATTCATAGTGCTGATGCACCAGAACCCTGGTCGGAGCCAGAAACAATATGCCCCCCGTCCCCTTTGAGAGATATTCTGCAATCACCTGCAGTCCGACTGCGGTCTTTCCAAGACCGGTAGGCAGAACTACAATGCAGTTTTCATCCATGGCCTGATTTGCAAGGCTTACCTGATAATCGCGTTTTTCTATGGAATTTTTTCGGACATACTTTCTCTCAAGGTACTGGATCATCTGTTATAAAAAAAATGAAATGTGTTGATTTTATGCTTTTGTATGAAAGAATACTGCCTGCTGCTCAATTATTTATCTATATGACGGGCGGTACTGCAAGAAGGCGTGCAACGCTCTGAACTGCAGGAGATGAAGATGTTTGGGATTACTGATAAAGTGTATTCTGAATGGACAGGGGGCTAAATACGGCAGAAAAACTGCTTGAGAACAGGGGTCGACTTGACTGGTTGCCATAAATTCTATAAATAACTATATTATAACATCTCATTATGGAAGATAAAAAAGATAAGGAAGTAAAGCAACTTAAAACTCTCTTTCATGAAAAAAGTGTACAAATAAACGCTCCTAAAGGAAAACCAAATCCTCCCAGTATTGACGATGATGATTGATTGACTTTTGAGGAAATTTGGTTATTAATTATACTTGTACTACCGGGATTTCTCGCAATCCGTTTATTTGCTTATATAACGATACAGCAATTTAAGCTTGATAATTATACTATACTTGCATCAAGCTTAATCATCAGTCTTGTATTTGTAATTCCATTATTTGGTGATAAATTATTTGATTATGAATCTTTACTTTTTGATTTTAAATCTGATCAATCTTCTACGTTTGTTTCTATATTTTTACTTTATGTCGGTGCAATGCTTTTTTCTGCCATAATTGGAATCATTATTAAATATACCAAACGTAAAAATTATGTACGTAGTAGTCCTTGGGATACTTTTGCTAATGAATATTTAGGCATTTTGTTATCATACATACTTCTGACACAAAGAAATACTATGGGTGGATTAAACGCATGTCTGTTAAGGATGATGAGAACCGTTCTTTGGCTTTAGGTGATCCACAATTATTAATAAAAGATAAAGAACCAAAGATAATTGGTAAAGAGATTCTGCTATTAGAACATTCTATAATAAAAATAATTTTTGATGATAGAGTGGCGGGAACCCCTTTAGAATGAGAACACTGATACAACACTTTTTGAGCAAGTTGGGGGTAAAACACACGGTAAAGAGCAAATTCATCCCCACAGGAAAAGGCAAGAATAGCACTGAAATCAATAAACACCAGAATCAACACGGCAGAACTGCCGCAAATACAACCAGTATCCCCAGACATTTTATCAGTGAGGACGACGGTGTAAAAACATGCAAAGTGTTCTCATTTAGAAGAGCCCTCACCACTATGACAGGTGGTACTGCAAGAAAGGCGTGCAACGGTCTGAACTGCAGGAGATGAAGATGTTTGGGAATACTGAAAGTGTATTCTGACATGGACCGTCCCTGTCGTCTTGAACCGTGCCCACAGCCCTTGCATGTGTATGGCAGTGATGCTAAGATTCTTTGCTATCTGTGCGGATGTTATTCCGTTTTTACGTCTTCTGATAGATACTATGGACTTTTCTGTCTGTCTTTTTTTCATGCTTTTTTGTGATCTGTGCAGTCTAAAATAATCCTCTACGGTCCTTCGGATCCGGGGCGGACCCACTTTTCATACCATAGAAACCATGAAAAAAAGAGTAATCTATTAAAGTAATTATTGATTCTCTAAACATATGTCTGATCCACAGTCTAAATTAGATATTTTTACCAAAATACCAAAAGAAAAAATTATTGAATTTGGTAATTTTTTTGATGATGGTATTTTATACAAAGATCCTAGTTTAAATAAATTAGAGAGAATTTTAGACGACGATTTTGAAATAGATGAGGTTGCAGAACTAGTATCAATATTTTACAATTTTATTGTAGGTAAACGTAATCCAGATAAAATTTTTGGACTTATTAACACTTCAAAATTAGATGAAGATAAAAAGAAAGTGTTAAAAGAAACTGTTCAGAAAATTCATGATAAAACGGATTTGGATAGTGTATCTGCCGTTCTAACGACTAACTTTCTTACGAGATTTGGATATCCACATACTCATGGTTTTACAGCAGCTACAGAATTTAGACCAATTTCCAATGAAAAGGATGATCTAACATTTAATGAAAACGTAAAAAATAAAAGTGCCTTTGATGATTTTATAAAAACCAACTTGGAGAATCCCAAATTTAAAAATAAATTTGTGGCATTTGTTAATGGAGAATTTCAGGATATTGGAGATAAAAGAAATGCATTAATTGAAAAAATGTATGATAAATTTGGTAATGTGGATATGTATGTAGATAAGGTCACAGACCAAAAAAAAGTTATTGTAATAGATACTCCTGAATTTAATTGACATTAACATTTCAACATAGCACGGTAGATAATCCCAGTTCTTTGATCCTGGATCTGACGGTGTGGAATGGATTTGGAGGCTCTTTCCCAGAAAAATGGAAAATAGATACTGGTGCAAGTCACACAGTGAAACATCTTTGTTTAGTAACCTCTTGCGCAATTAGCATTGTTTTTTATACATTTCTGGACTTTGGTTAAATTTATGCCTGAAAATTTTTCTCTTTTTGATATTTTAAAAAACCATCTGTTAGAATTTGTATCTGTGAATTATTATCCAAGACATCTATATATCAAATGGCTCTACTGCGGCAACTAATATTTTTCTGTAAGGTCATCTTTTGATCCATCAAAAGGGGAAAACAAAATTTCATCCGAACATGACATATACCAGATACACGGGGTTTTATTGATGCGGAAAAGGACGTACGGCATATTTGCGGCATTGGCATTTCTTTTATTTGCTGTGGCGAGCCTGTCAGGATATTATGCAGCTAACGAGGTTACCACACATGGAAACGCATCGTATGCTGCATCCACCCATGAAGACCGAATACAACGTGCTGGGTTGATTATTCAGGGAACCATAACTGAGAAAAAATCCGAAGCCAGACATGACGTGTGGCCCGAATCATCCGTACCTCCCGTACTTACCACATACAAAATACTGGTTACCGATGTTCTAAAGGGAAGCTCAGATAAAGTGATATCTGTTATCATGTTGGGGGGTACGGACAAGGGCATCACCATGAAATGGGACGCCCTCCAATACGATGTGGGTGACTCTGCTGTAATGTACCTGACTAGGGATCTTGATTTGATCTGGGGGGATAACTATTACCCGATTAACAGTTTACATGGCATGTACAAGGTAGAAGGGGATATCGCGGTAAATTATGACAATACAAAAAACATGCCATATGCAGAATTAAAGGAATTCATCGAGAACAATAAATAAACAACTCGTATGATGGCGTACAGAAAACATGTGTTTTGAGTCTGGGTGTAAAAACAGCGGAACCCACATTTTTAGCATGGATGCACGAATCAAATCATGTCTATGTTTACTATTATCATGGATGCTAAATAATAATGCTAATTTTGATTGATCCAACTGTTCACTGATCGACAGATGGATAATTTTGGTGGTTTCTAGAAAGCAGTCAACCATAATTTTGATATATGTGGCAACATTCTATATTTTATAACATGTGCATTTGTCGATTTATATCAGATCCATTGATACTAGAGAATGTTAGGGTGGGATGATCTGTAATTGATTACCTCCAAATCCCGCATGTCGCGCTCTTTACTACCGCATACTTTGGGTCCTGTATTCACTGCCATCTGCGTGGCAGTCGTTTTCATGGCTGCCGGGCTGGTGGTATTATCTGATGCACATGCCCAGACGACCCATGAGATATCCAATGGGGAATCCGTTGCCCTTACAGATACCAGCTACAAGAACAACCTGATACATCTTACTGGCAACTATTATGTCTCCTCACACACCGTCGGAAATTATAGTGATGTGAATCTAGATTATGATTACGTAATCAGACTGTACAGCATAATTGGCGGTGAGATCACCCTGATTGACAGCCGTATTTTGTCCACGTTTGGTCCGTCAACTTCGGGTGTCGCTGAAAATCTTCATCCGATCTCCATCTCCCTTACGCGCATAGATGATGATACAGTTGCAGTCGCACTTCCAGCCACTGGATTCTTTCTTGAAGGTACTGGTGTTAGAACCGATGCCGGATCATATATTTTCACAGTTGATATAGATACCACCGTCGAAAATCCCCGAATACCGGAGGATAACAAATTTATTAATTATGGAACATCTCCCAGTTACACACTTAATCCCTCCCTGGTGGCACTTGATGCAAACAGACTGGTACTGGCACACGCACATCCGCACAATTCCCCTATGGGTTCTCTGAATGTTTTCAGAATTCATCCGACGACAGGTGACCTGACTAGAGACGGCACTACTTCGTTTGCACCTGCAAATCAGGGACGATACTCTTCCATGATAAAGCTCGATGATGACACCGTGGTAGTTGCATACAGGAGTAGTGGTGCCGATGGAGTCATAAGAACATTTGACATTGGAGCCGGTACCGGCTCCCCTGTTACACAGAATGCCGAACTAAGACACGAGTCTGGCAGAATATCATTTAACTCACTTGTCCGTGTGGATGCTGATACCGTGGCACTTGCATACTCTGAGATTGGTGCTAGTAACAGGGCAGATGACGGGTCGGGGCGTCTCAAACTGTTTGATATTTCAGCAACAGACGGCAGCATCATGCAAAGGGGTAGCACCCTGACATACTATAATACAGCAGCTGCCGCACCACTGGATGCTGACATACACCACAACTCGCTTGCACTGCTTGATGCTGACACCCTGGCCCTGGCATACAGGGGGGAATCAGGTGACGGCTTTATTCGGACGTATGACATAACGGCAACCGGTCTGGTGTCAAATGGCGGTTCATTTGAACACGATACAGCAAATGGCGCCTTTAACGCGCTTCTCAAAGTAGTAGGCGACGACGCACTGGCACTCGTGTACAGCGAGGATTATCCTGACACCATAGTCGCCTCTACTAATACTGCCAACACAATAAAAGTAATTAATGTCGTAAATCCCAATGCCGGCAGGCCCATCGCAACCATATCTGCTGACACCCCCAATGGCAGCACGCACCGCAGTAATGTCATATCATACAATGTCGACTTTACAGAGAACGTAACCGGCTTTGTAGCTGCAGGTATCATGATATCTGGAACGGCATCCTTGGAATCGTCTCCCGTATCAAACTTTGCAGGATCCGGTGCCTCATACAGCTTTGATGTGACGACTACATCAAATGGTGTTGTCATAGTATCCATCCGCGAGCATGCGGTAATAAATATGGCTACCACCACCAACCCAGAATCAGCTCCGTATACAGTTACAGTGGATACTGCCTCCATTCAAATAAGGAATACCATATCCAAAGGACCCGTTGTAGAACTTCCAGATAACGGATACCGCCACAACCTGATACATCTTGCCGGCGAACACTACGTCTCCTCGCACACCGTATCTGTACCTGATAACGATAACGTGAGTCATACTACCACGCTCAGACTATACACCATAACTGATGGGATAATCACGCTAGATGGCAGTGATACCATAAATACCATTATTACTGTAGGGCGAGGTGAACCGACTGGAGACCTGGGAAATCATCCCACCTCCACCTCTATCGTACGCGTGCGTGATGATGCCATAGCAATTACATATGCGGGTGGTACAGAAACCGGTTTTCAACATACTGTTTCATTATTTGGAGTTGATGTCAATTCACCCACCTCACCCACCTCACCCTTTACATCAATTCGTAGTGAAAATTACGAATCAAGTACCGTCACTTCACAGATACATCCCCACTCTTTGATTACATTTGACTCGACTAGGCTGATAGTTGCATACCCTTACCTCACTGGTGCTACTCTCTCGGGCTTTATGCGGGATATCAATATTGGAACTGGTGATACACTGAGTACCGGCTCTGCATTCGAATTTGCAGCTGCTCAGGGACGGTACCCATCCATGGTAAAACTCGATGATAATACGATCGTGGTCGCATACCGGACCGCCTTGGCCGTTGGAAATATACAGGCATTTGATATTACAACTGGCGGCACCGTATTTACACCCGGTACTGCCCTCGTACATGACACCAGCAGAACATCATACCCCTCTATTGTCAAGATAGACGATGATACCGTGGCACTTGCATACTCTAATATCGGTGTGAGTGGCAACAATGTCGACGGGTCGGGGCATCTCAAGATATTTGACATTGCAGCAGCAGACGGCAGTATCATGGAAAGATCCAGCGTGATGTATACTGATACCGTGGCAAGTGTGGACGTTAAGGAGCGTGCACACCTCAACTCGCTGGTACTGCTGGATTCTGATACCCTGGCAGTTGCATACAGGGGGGGAGGCGGTAATGGTTTTATTCAGTTATACGATGTAACCCTTGATACGGGTGCCCTGACTGCAAGCAGCGAGCTAGTTAGGCATGACGAGGAAGACGGTGCCTTCAACTCGCTTGTCAAAGTTGATGACACCACACTGGCACTCGTGTACGGAGGGGATCTGCCATCCCCAATACTGCCTGGTACTGTATCACCCAACAAAATCAGGACATTCTCTGTCACATCTCTGAACCCTGATACTGCCCCGCCAGTCATTATATCTGCTAAAACCACCAGTAACACCACGATCGTGCTTACTGCATCAGAACTCCTTGATGGACCCGTGCGTATGGGAGACTTTGCTGTTCCATTCCATACCGTATCTGGCATTCCTGTAGTATCTGACCGTACCATAACTATAACGGTAGAAATGCCAATTCTCCCCAATACTGTAGTTAGAGTGAATTATTCTGGTAACGCCATCACAGACGCTGCTGAAAACAGACTTGCGGAATTTGAATTATATCCAGTAACAAACAACGTGCGTGATACTAAGCGGCCAACTGTAACCCTAATTCCCGGTGCCGGCGGCACCCCTGATGATGGCATACAAAACACTGACATCGTATCGTACATTGCCATCTTCGGCGAGGATGTGACAGACTTTACTTTATCTGATATTTCAGTAACTGGAAACGCAACTTTCAACTCGCCTGCAGCATCAGACCTTGTTGGTTCACCCGGAGGCAGCATATACACCTTTAATGTGAGAGCCATCTCTGATGGTACAGTCATAGTATCAATTCCTGAAGGTGTGGTAAAAGATCCGGCAAACAACGGCAACGCGCCATCAAACATACGCACAGTTACAGTCGATACCACTCCGCCAACTATTGACTCTATCCGCACCGTCAACAATCTTTTCAATCTAGAAATCGTGGCAACTGAACCGCTCATAGGCACTACAGATCGATCTGAATTTAGTACATCAACTGCCCCCAGAGTCTCTCAAGCCTTTCTGGAAAATGGAAACATAAGAATATCCGTACTTGTTTCAATCAGTGATGATTCCCACACGATAACCTACACTGGCAGCTCCCTCACTGATGCTGCAGGAAACAGGTTTGCCGCATTCCAGAATCAACCCATAACTCCTGCCATACTGGACACTGTGGCACCGGCTGCAACTGTAGATGCACATGAACTCACCCCTGTCCCAGGCAGCCCCAACACCCGCATCACAAACTCTGCGACCATATCATACCGTGTCGTCTTTACTGAGCCTGTGTTAAACTTTGTTGCGTCAGATATCGTCTTGACTGGAACAGCATCCGGAGGTTTCCCTGAAGTCTCAACCTTTGGAACGCCCATCCTCGAACAAACTTTCCCCTTTGAGGTGGAAACCACATCAGATGGAACAGTCATAGTATCAATTCCTGCAAATGTGGCAGAAGATAGGGGAGGCAACGGCAACACGGAATCGGCTATAAACACCGTTATAGTTGATACCACCCCGCCAGATGTCCAGTCTATTGAAATTACATCTGCCACTACAATTACAATCACCGCATCAGAAGTACTTGATGGATCTACGAGCGTAGAAGACTTTACAGTATCAGATAATACGGTATTAAAAACCGAAGTATCTGAGCGTACCATAACACTGACTGTGGAGACTGTAATGGTCTCTACAGATGCGCCCACCGTAACGTATCAGGGCAGCTCCCTGACTGATGTCATAAACAACGCACTTGGAACATTTACCAACATGTCTGTATCAAACAACTTGTCCAAAATTCCCCTTACTGTAACCATAATTACCAACACCCCCAACGGAGGCACGCAAAACACTGACATCATATCATACACTGCCGCCTTTAACAAGGTCGTGACTAACTTTGATGTGAATGATATCACCATATCTGGAACAGCAGCTGGCGGTTCTCCCACAATCTCAAACTTTGCAGGATCCGGCATCATATACACCTTTGATGTGACTACCATCCTTGATGGTACAGTCACAGTAGTAATCCCTGAAAATGCGGTAATAGATATGACAGACAACGGCAATGCGGCATCTAACACATACACCATTACATTGGATATCCTCGTACCTGTTGGAACTTTTGTCAATTCGATTGGCCGTACTGACGGCATGGTGGGCATAGAAGACGGTGAGTTTGAGGCTCCATATGGAATCACAGCAACCCCCACACAGATACTGGTTACAGACTCTCGCAACCACAGGGTGCAGATATTTGGTTTGGACGGCGAGCATATCGGCACGATTGGTAGTCGTATGCCCGCCTTTTCCGGATCGGCAAACGGTGTTTTTAACCTTCCACGGGGAATCACAACAACTTCCACGAACATACTGGTCGCAGATGCCAACAACCACAGGGTCCAGATATTTGATTTGCAGGGTACTTATGTCAGCAAGTTTGGCAGTTCTGGCTCAGATGACGGCGAGTTTAGTTTTCCGCAAGGAATCATCACAAACTCTACGCATATACTGGTTACAGATAGCACCAACAACAATATACTGATATTTGATAATGACTACAATTACGTCGGTTCTATTGACGGCTCCTCTGATGACATCTCAGCTGACGGCCAATTTGACGCCCCTTCGGCAATCACAACAAACTCCACACACATCCTAGTTACAGAAACCGGCAACAACCGAATACAGGTATTTGATATGGGTGGCAACTTTGTCAGCAAGTTTGGCAGTGCAGGTACAGGCGACGGACAGTTTGACACTCCACGAGGAATTGCGATCACTTCCACACACATACTAGTTGTAGATACTGAGAACGACAGGATACAGGTATTTGATTTAGATGGCAACTTTGTCAGCAAGTTTGGCAGTTTTGGCTCAGGCGACGGACAGTTTGAGAGCCCCCTGGGAATCACAACAAACTCCACACACATACTAGTTACAGACGGTCTCAACCACAGGGTACAGATATTTGATCGCGCACCCACCGTAACGATATCTGCTGATACCCCTAATGACGTTCCGCAAAGCACTGGTACCATATCCTATACTGCCACCTTCAGCGAGTCCGTGACAGGCTTTGATGCCATATCTGATATTTCAGTATCTGGTACTGCCATTCCAACTGCCTCTGCACTCACCGGTTCTGGCACCACGTACAACTTTGATGTGACTAGCACCTCTGAGGGAACAGTCGTGGTATCTATCCCCAAACTTGTGGCAACAGATACTGCAGGTAACCGCAACTTTGCATCTGACACACATACCGTTGAAGTAAGCATGCCTGATTTCATTCTCAATGTATCTGATTCCCCGGTCATAACTGATGATATGTCGCTGAAATTCTTTATTGTCCACACTGACACACCTGCCATATCTGATCAATTCGACAAGCGGGTCATTAATTCGCCAAATATAGTCCGCGTATCGGCACCGACAGGTTCACTTGATATAGGTGACACAGTTGCCATTACCGTAACATTTGATAATTTAGTAACCGTATCTGGTGGTACCCCGCAACTAACCCTGAATACCGGTGTTGATCCTTACGTTGCCATAGCCGACTATACCTCCGGCTCGGGTACAACTGCACTGGTATTCACATATACAGTTGCCGCAGGACACAACTCGGCTGATCTTGACTATGTTGGTATAGACTCGTTATCATTAAACGAAGGAACAACCATTACTGCCACTGCTGGTGGCACTACTGCCGCTGATCTGGCCCTTCCTGCACCTGGTTCTGCTAATTCACTTGCCGTCACCTCTGCCGTAGTAGTGGATACTGCCCCAATCGTAACCATAATTGCTAATAACATTACTGGCGGGTTCATAACCTCTTCTACTATATCCTACACTGCCACCTTCAGTGAGCCTGTGAATGGCTTTACTTTATTTTCTGTTGGTGCATTTGGATCAGCCGACTTGAAAAACGCCTTACCTATAGCAACAAACTTGGGTGGGAGCCGTGGTGACACAACATACACATTTGACGTGGAAACCACCAGTGATGGAACCGTCAATCTATTCATTGTGGAAGAGGGCGTATCTGATTCAGGAGGTACATACAACAGGGAATCTGACCCCCCATACTTAGTTACGGTGAATACTTCTGCACCAGCCGTATCTAGCGTATCTGCAAAATCCGGTTTATACGGTGTGGATCGCATAGTCAGCATCACTGTAACATTTGACGAGGACGTAGTTGTATCTGGAATCCCCACTCTGACACTGGAGACTGGTGGTGCTACTAATACCATAGTCACCCTTACCCGTGCTGATTCGAATGGAGTCGATCTGATATTCGGGTATACTGTTGCCGCAGGACACAGTTCAACTGATCTCAACTATGTCGATATAAACTCGCTATCTGCAGGAACAGGAACAATTACTGCCAGAGATGATGGCAGTACCGTAGTACTCACACTTCCTGCAACTACTACTGATGAATCACTTGGCGGCAGCTCTGATGTAGTATTGGATACCATACCACTAACTGTAACCATAACTAACGCTGAAACCGCTAATAATGGCGACACCACCAACTCCAATACCCTCACCTACACTGCCACCTTTTCAAAGCCTGTGATAGGCTTTAATGACATGAGTGATGTCACAGTAGGCGGAATGGCTGCTACCACTTTTGTTGCACCAACTCCCGCTGCATCACCTGCAGACGTCACCACCACATACAACTTTGTTGTAACTGCCACCTCTGATGGTACAGTCATCGTATCAATTCCCGCAGGTGCGGCAAAAGACGCAGCACAAAACCTTAATGTGCCATCTGACACATACACCGTTACAGTAGATATCTCCGGTACAGTAGATGTCTCCGCACCATTTGGGACTTTTGTCAGCACGTTTGGCAGTTCTGGTGAAGGCGATGGCCAGTTTGACACTCCCCGAGGAATCACGACAAACTCCACGCACATACTGGTTGCAGATGCCGGCAACCGAAGGATACAGGTATTTGATCTGGATGGTGACTATCTCAGACAGTTTGGCAGTGCCGGTGAAGACGACGGCCAGTTTAACAATCCCTCGGGAATCACAACAACTCCCACGCACATACTGGTTGCAGACACCCGCAACCACAGGATACAGATATTTGATACTGCAGGCAACTTTGACGGCAAGTTTGGCAGTCGCGACTCAGGCGACGGCCAGTTTAGCTCACCACAAGGAATCACGACAACTCCCACGCACATACTGGTTGCAGACACCCGCAACCACAGGATACAGATATTTGATACTGCAGGCAACTTTGACGGCAAGTTTGGCAGTAAAGGCAGAGACGACGGCCAGTTTGACCGACCACAAGGAATCACGACAACTCCCACGCACATACTGGTTGCAGACACCCGCAACAACAGGATCCAGGTATTTGATACTGCAGGCAACTTTGTCAGCAAGTTTGGTAGTACCGGCAGAGGCGACGGCCAGTTTGACCGACCAGAAGCAATCACGACAACTCCCACACACATACTGGTTGCAGACACCGAGAACGACCGGATCCAGATATTTGATCTGGATGGCAACTATCTCAACACGTTTGGCAGCGCCGGCACAGGCGACGGCCAGTTTGACCGTCCCAGAGGAATCACGACAAACTCCACGCACATACTGGTTACAGATACCGACAACCGCAGGATACAGGTGTTTGATCTTCCACCTACCGTAACGATATCTTCTGCCACTCCTGATGGTGGACGTGACATCTCTGATACTGTATCTTATGTTGTCGAGTTCAGCGAATCCGTGACAAGCTTTACTGTATCAGACATTATCCTATCTGGAACCGCATCAGACGGCTCGCATACCGCATCAAACTTTGATGGATCCAGTGACAGATACACCTTTGATGTGGAGAGCACCTCTGATGGTACAGTCGTTGTATCTATTCCTGAAAGCGTGGCAGCAGATGCTGCAGGCAGCGGCAACGTGGCATCTAACATGTATACCATTACAGTAGATGCCTACACACCTACCGTAGTCATAACTACTGATATCGCAGATGGCGACACCACAGACACTGACAGAATATCCTATACTGCCACCTTCGATGAGATCGTAACGGGCTTTAATGCCGCAGATGATATCACAGTGTCTGGAACGGCCGCTGCAACGGCATCTACACCAACTGGAACCGGCACCACATACTCCTTTACTGTGACTGCCACCTCTGATGGTACAGTCGTTGTATTAATTCCTGAAAACGCGGCAGCAGATAATGCAGGCAACGGCAACACTGCATCTGCCACATACGCCGTTACAGTGGATACCGCACCTACCGTGATCATAAATGCCGATGCCTACAATAACCGCACTACAGGCAATGAGATAATATCCTATACTGCCACCTTCGATGAGATCGTAACGGGCTTTAATGCCGCAGATGATATCACAGTGTCTGGAACGGCCGCTGCAACGGCATCCGCACCAACTGGAACCGGCACCACATACTCCTTTACTGTGACTGCCACCTCTGATGGTACAGTAGTTGTATTAATTCCTGAAAATGTGGCAGAAGATACTACGGGCAACATCAACGTGGCATCTGCCACATATACCGTTACAGTGGATATCCCCGCATCAATTGGGGCCTTTGTCGGCACGTTTGGCAGTAAAGGCACAGGCGACGGCCGGTTTAATGATCCAGAAGGAATCACGGCAAACTCCACGCACATACTGGTTGCAGACATCCGCAACCAGAGGATACAGGTATTTGATACTACAGGCAACTTTGTCAGCGCGTTTGGCAGTCGCGGCACAGGCGACGGCCAGTTTAACATACCACTGGGAGTCACGACAAACTCCACGCACATACTGGTTGCAGACTCTGACAACCACAGGATACAGGTATTTGATACTGCAGGCAACTATCTCAGCAAGATTGGCAGTCGCGGCTCAGGCGACGGCCAGTTTTCCCGACCAGAAGCAATCACGACAAACTCCACGCACATACTGGTTGCAGACACCCGCAACGACAGGATACAGGTATTTGACACTGCAGGCAACTTTGTCAGCGCGTTTGGCAGTAAAGGCACAGGCGACGGCCAGTTTGACCGTCCCAGAGGAATCACGACAAACTCCACGCACATACTGGTTGCAGACACCAGCAACAGCAGGATACAGGTATTTGATCTGGACGGCAACTTTGTCAGCAAGTTTGGCGGTAAAGGCTCATACGACGGCAGGTTTAACTTACCACTAGCAATCACAACAACCTCCGCGCACATACTGGTTACAGACACCACCAACCACAGGGTACAGGTATTTGATCTGGACGGCAACTTTGACAGCGAGATTGGCAGTCGCGGCTCAGGCGACGGCAAGTTTGTCTTCCCACGGGGAATCACGACAAACTCCACGCACATACTGGTTGCAGACACCGGCAACAGCAGGATACAGGTATTTGATCTTCCACCTGCCGTAACGATATCTTCTACCACTCCTGATGGTGGAGGCAACATCTCTGATACCGTATCTTATGTTGTCCTGTTCAGTAAACCCGTGACGGGCTTTACAGTATCAGACATTATCCTATCTGGAACCGCATCTGGCGGCATGCCTGTACCATCAAACTTTGATGGATCCAGTGACAGATACACCTTTGATGTGGAGAGTGCCTCTGATGGTACGGTCACAGTATTGATTCCTAAAAACGCGGCAGCGGATGCTGCAGGCAACATCAACGTGGCATCTAACACATACACCGTTACAGTGGATACCTCCGTACTACGTGTAACTGGCGTATCGGCACCAAGCGGAAATTACCATGATGACTCCACCGACCTTGAGATTACTGTAACATTTAACAAACAAGTAACGGTAAATGGGGCACTACATCTGACCCTGGAGACCGGTGAAGTTGATGCGGTGGTTAACTATGACCATACTGATGCGGCTGGAACCGGCCTGATATTCATATATGATATTGCCGCAGAACACAATTCTGAGGATCTCAACTATGCCGATACAGACTCGCTTGTATTAACCAGCGGAACCATACTTGCCGTTGATGATGGTGCCCCTGCCCTCCTTTCCCTTCCTGCAACTGATTCTGATGATTCACTTGCAGGCAGCTCTGATGTAGTAGTGGATAATATACCACCCACCGTAATCATAACTGGTAGTACCCCTGATGGCGGCACCACAACATCCAACACAATATCCTACACTGCCACCTTCAGCGAGGTTGTGGAAGGCTTTGGTACGGATGTCATTGAAGTATCTGGAACGGCAACATTCAGAGACGCACCTGATGAAATATCAAACTTTGTAGAAACCGTCTCTGGCACCACATACACCTTTGATGTGGTAACCACCGGTGATGGAACAGTCAGGGTATTCATTGATGCACTTGCGGGACTAGACAGGGTAGACAACGAGAATACAGCGTCTGACCCATACATCGTTACAGTGGATATCCCCGCACCAGGTGTAACTGGCGTATCGGCACCAAGCGGAAATTACCATGATGACTCCACCGACCTTGAGATTACTGTAACATTTAACAAACAAGTAGCGGTAAATGGGGCACTACATCTGACCCTGGAGACCGGTGAAGTTGATGCGATGGTTAACTATGACCATACTGATGCGGCTGGAACCGGCCTGATATTCATATATGATATTGCCGCAGAACACAATTCTGAGGATCTCAACTATGCCGATACAGACTCGCTTGTATTAACCAGCGGAACCATACTTGCCGTTGATGATGGTGCCACTGCCCTCCTTTCCCTTCCTGCAACTGATTCTGATGATTCACTTGCAGGCAGCTCTGATGTAATAGTGGATAATATGCCACCCACCGTAATCATAACTGGTAGTACCCCTGATGGCGACACCACAACATCCAACACGATATCCTACACTGCCACCTTCAGCGAGGTTGTGGAAGGCTTTGGTACGGATGTCATTGATGTATCTGGAACGGCAACATTCCGAGATACACCTGATGAAATATCAAACTTTGTAGAAACCGTTTCTGGCACCACATACACCTTTGATGTGGTAACCACCGGTGATGGAACAGTCAGGGTATTCATTGATAGACTTGCGGGACTAGACAGGGTAGACAACGGGAATACAGCGTCTGCCCCATACACCGTTACAGTAGATGCCCCCACACCATTTGGGACTTTTGTCGGCACATTTGGCAGTTCTGGTGCAGATGCTGTACAGTTTAACATACCTACAGGAATCACGACAAATTCCACGCACATACTGGTTGCAGACACCAGCAACCACCAGATACAGGTATTTGATCTGGACGGCAACTTTGTCAGCGCGTTTGGCAGTAAAGGTTCAGGCGACAGTGAATTTGAATTCCCACGAGGAATCACGACAAACTCCACGCACATACTGGTTGCAGATACCAACAACAACTGGATACAGGTATTTGATCTGGACGGCAACTATGTCGGCAAGTTTGGCAGTTTCGGCACAGATGA
This sequence comes from Candidatus Nitrosopumilus sp., assembly GCA_965218785.1. GTDB lineage: Archaea > Thermoproteota > Nitrososphaeria > Nitrososphaerales > Nitrosopumilaceae > Nitrosopumilus. Next base: position 1,322,026 of record OZ244650.1, on the reverse strand, counting down.
CGGCCAGCTTGACACTCCAGAAGCAGTTGCAGCAACTCCCACGCACATACTGGTTGCAGACACCTTCAACAGCAGGGTACAGGTATTTGATCTGGACGGCAACTACGTCTACACGCTTGGCAGTCCCGGTACAGGCGACGGCCAGTTTATCTCACCACTAGGAATCACGGCAACTCCCACGCACATACTGGTTGCAGACACCCGCAACAACAGGATACATGTATTTGATCTGGACGGCAACTTTGTCAGCGTGTTTGGCAGTAGCGGTACAGGCGACGGCCAGTTTAGATTCCCACGGGGAATCACGTCAACTCCCACGCACATACTGGTTGCAGACAGCAACAACAACCGGATACAGGTATTTGATCTGGACGGCAACTATGTCAGCGCGTTTGGCAGTCCCGGTACAGGCGACGGCCAGTTTGACCGTCCCAGAGGAATCGCGACAACTCCCACGCACATACTGGTTGCAGACTCTAACAACCACAGGATCCAGATCTTTGATCTTCCACCTGCCGTAATGATATCCTCTACCACTCCTGATGGTGAACTTGTAACCTCCGATACCGTATCTTATGTTGTCCTGTTCAGCGAATCCGTGACAGGCTTTACGGTATCGGACATTATCCTATCTGGAACCGCATCTGTCGACCCGTCTGCACCATCAAACTTTAACGGATCCGGTGACCGATACACCTTTGATGTGATGGGTGCCTCTGATGGTACGATTACAGTATCTATTCCTAAAAACGTGGCAGCAGATAATGCAGGCAGCGGCAACACTGCATCTGACACATATACCGTTACAGTAAGCCCATCTATGTTCATTACCAAATCTGACTCTCCGGTACTATCTGACTATACATCACTGGAACTGCACATCACCACCACTGACACACCTGCCATATCTGATGAATCCGACATGCAGACCCTGACTGCCATCACCGAATCAACTCTAACCGAATCCGACTCCCCCGTACTATCTGACACCGCATCACTGGAACTGCACATCACCGCCACTGACACACCTGCCATATCTGATGAATCCGACATGCAGACCCTGACTGCCATCACCGAATCAACTCTAACCGAATCTGACTCCCCCGCACTAGCTGATACGGCATCACTGCAACTGCACATCACCACCACTGACACACCCGCCATATCCGATGAATCCGACATGCAGACCCTGACTGCCATCACCGAATCAACTCTAACCGAATCCGACTCCCCCGTACTATCTGACACCGCATCACTGGAACTGCACATCACCGCCACTGACACACCTGCCATATCCGATGAATCCGACATGCAGACCCTGACTGCCATCATCGAATCAACCATCACCGAATCCGACTCCCCCGCACTAGCTGATACGGCATCACTGCAACTGCACATCACCGCCACTGACACACCTGCCATATCCGATGAATCCGACATGCAGACTCTGACTGCCATCACCGAATCAACTCTAACCGAATCCGACTCCCCCGTACTATCTGACACCGCATCACTGGAACTGCACATCACCGCCACTGACACACCTGCCATATCTGATGAATCCGACATGCAGACCCTGACTGCCATCACCGAATCAACTCTAACCGAATCCGACTCCCCCGTACTAGCTGATACAGCATCACTGGAACTGCACATCACCGCCACTGACACACCCGCCATATCTGATGAATCCGACATGCAGACCCTGACTGCCATCACCGAATCAACTCTAACCGAATCCGACTCCCCCGTACTATCTGACTCTGCATCAAGCCGGATCTCTATCACCATCTCTGATTCTCCAGCAATCTCTGACACCATAACTGGCATGGGCACCATCACAGGATCTGACTCCCCCGTACTAGCTGATACGGCATCCATGAACATCTCCATTACCGCCACTGACACGCCTGCCATCTCTGATGAATCAGAAATCCAGACCATGGACACCATCACCGAATCCGACTCCCCCGCACTAGCTGATACGGCATCCATGAACATCTCCATTACCGCCACTGACACGCCTGCCATCTCTGATGAATCAGAAATCCAGACCATGGACACCATCACCGAATCCGACTCCCCCGCACTATCTGACACAGCATCAATCCAGATCTCCCTTGCCCTCTCTGATTCTCCGGCAATCTCTGACACCATAACTGGCATGGGCACCATCACCGTATCTGACTCCCCCGCACTATCTGACACAGCATCACTGAACATCGTCTATACTGCAATACCTGAGATAATATCTGCAAGACTCTCCACTGATACAATCACCATAATCTACAACGTACCTGTAACTACTGTTAGCGCCGATTATACGTTGACTTTATCTGACGAATCCACATCACCTGACATAAACTCCATTGCTCGTAGTACTCCACCTAACACCATATCACTCACCCTTGCATCTGAGATCCCAGCCGGAATCACTGTCACAATCAGCGTAACTGGTCCAACAAGGACATCAGACCCATCACTTGTGATCCCATCAGGTAGTCTCTATCCGGTAACAGCAGAAGTCAACGTCGTACTTGACGCTACTGATAACCGCATCGCAGTCACTGATTCTGATTCCACCCTTGCCACAGTCAGATATCCAAGTACAGTCGATGCCACGCTGGATTATTCATCACTGATAGACGGCGAATCAGTGACTCCAACTGCTACGACAAACACCGAGATTGTAGTAACTGCGACAGGTATACGTGGAGGGAACATACAGGTGACAATCCCTGCCACCACCACCTTTAGCTCTTCTACCTTTGATGGAATACTGATTCTGCCAACTGACTCTGGATCCGGCTGTGATTCCACTGCAATAACTTCTGGTGCACAGGCATCCTGCATCGAGATAGGACAGGCAGGCTCTGTGATAAATACGGATAAACCGATACGGATACAGCTTGGAGGACAGGCAGGCAACGTTCCATGGTACTCTCAGGGCGGTGCTGCAGCTACCCAGATAACTGCAGCGTGTGATGGCGATGATCTTGTCACTGTATCAGCGCAGCTTGACGGCACCGGGGAGTGCTTCATAAATACCAATCTTGACCTGATAATCTGGACTGCACACTTTACAGTATTTGGCTCAAACCTGGTAACACCACCACCGGCGCCAGAACCCGAACCAGAAACAGTATCAGAACCCACTCCTAGAAGATCCGGCGGAGGTGGCGGAGGCGGCGGCGGAGGCGGCGGCGGAGGCGGCGGCACCGGCAGAGATTCACCCTACAACCTGTCCTTTATCTTCACATCTGACGGATCAAACGTATTGACAGACCCATCACAGATAACACTTGAATCTGACACATCACTTACAATAGCACCACGTATACTGCCAATTGACGCACGCCAGAACATCCTAAAGATGGAGATCATCATCTCGGATCCTGCAACACCGGAACTTCCGGCTGCCCTGATACAATACATGTTAATTCCAAATATTCTTACACATGACAAATGTACTGGCAGTGAATACGAGTCAGACCATCTTTATGTCTGTGATGCCTCCTCGATCATATCTGAGACAGAGGTATCCTATCTTGAATCCAATCTTCCAACTACAAAGCGTTTTGATAGTATGGTGATACCCTTTGAAGAAGATCACTCAGGCAATCTCAGTATATTCTTACAGGACAACCGTGGAATAACCCTATCTTCGCACACTAACACGATGTATGACATTGCTGTAACATCCGGAGAAGATGACAAACACGCGCCTGTAGACGAGATGAATCCAGAACCAACTCCGATGAATCCAGAATCAACGCCAATAGAACCAGAACCAACGTCAATAGAACCAACTCCGATGAATCCAGAATCAACGCCAATAGAACCAGAATCAACGCCAATAGAACCAGAACCAACGGCAATAAAACCAGAACCCACGCGCGATGTTGGCATATTTGAACAGTTCGTCATGTGGCTCCAATCATTATTTGGATAAACACGCATTTTTGTAGGATATGACTATTATCCAAGACAGATGATCATTTACAAACAACCCCAACTGCCATCAACAACTAGTAGCAATTGAATGGCAACTCACTAAATAAAAGATCAAAGGCATGGGGTATTACTGACGAACTTTTATGACTGGGCATATTTTCATCACGCATTTTATAATTCATAGATATCTAATGAGCTCTACAGCCGTGATTTTGCGATCAGATGTTTTTGGGATAGAATTTCGCAAAACACCGTTTGTTACAGTAGTGAAAACAACGTCAACTAACCCCGGGCATCGGCTTACAATTCTTTAATAGGATATTGTTGTAGTTACTTTATGGATTCAAATAATGCCGGAGAGAAGATATACCCGCGCGGCTATGAGCCGCAGGAGACCCCCGACTCAACGGATCCCAACCTGCGAAACCAGCTGCTTGATTTTATCTTAAAATCCGGACCCACGGAAATTGTTGACACTGACTTGTTTGCCGTAATGGCAAAAAGACGCTCTACAAGAAAATTTTCAGACAGACCTGTTGAAACTACAAAGATTGACAAGATTATTGCAGCGGCAGACACTGCCCCTACTGCGGGAAACTATCAGGGGTTTGAAATTTTTTATATCAAAAATCCAGAAAAGAAAAAGCTTTTGGTCAAGGCATGCAACAACCAGCCTTATGTTGATTCCCCGGTCGTACTGGTCTTTTGTAAAAACCCGTCTAGGGTCAAGTTTGATTTTCCAGAATACGTCCTCACAAAATTTGCCATTCAGGATGCTACCCTGGCTGCCGGCTATTCCCAGCTTGCAGCCCAGGCGCTGGGATTAAGCTCGATTTGGATCGGCATGTTTGATGAACAAAAGGTAATGGATGTCATTGGAACGGATCTGGTTCCATCCTCCGTACTCTGCATAGGTTATCCGGAACAAACAAAATTTCCAAAACCCAGAAGAAACCTGAAAGATCTGGTTCATGTGACCTGGTAGCTGGCACGCATAAAATTCTCCAGATTTAAATAATCATGATTACGTGTAAATTCATGACTGATGCTTATGTCATGCTAAACTGTGAGCTGGGTGCAGAAGAAGGCATCATTGCAAAACTCAGGGAACTCGAACAGGTGACTGATGTTTTTGAGACGATTGGAACCCATGATATGCTGGTAAAACTGCAGGCAGATAACTTTGAAAAAATACGGGAGATTATCTCTTGGAATATCCAGAAACTCGACAAGGTCCGCTCCACTGCCACGCTCATAAAAAAGGATAATTAAGATCGTCTCTTATCAGATCATGATGGACGGGGAGAAAAACGAGATCGAAAAACTCATTGATGATATGATAACTAGCGGCGATGAACTGGTGGCCAATATGAAAACAATCCTGCCAAACTCCTTGGCAGAATCCATGGTCCTGTTTCATGAGTCAAATGTTTCCAATCTCAGGAAAGTTAAGGAATTTCTCAACAGATAACAGGCTGTCTGGTTCAACTGATCAGATAATCAACGTACCAGTATGCCGTCAGGTACCAGTCTGGGATCTATCCTGGAGACTAGGATCTGTGATGGGATTCCTGTCTGTATGATGTACAATCACCATCTTCAGACTTTTAATATGACTCTGATTTTAAGTGTGTATTCTGATAAACATTAAAACGACATTGAATCCTGAAAAAGATCTTTTGTTGGTGTCATGAACCTGATTTTGAAGACACTTGTATTTGGATGGGCGTTGTTCTAAATGTACATTGTCTTGCAATCTCATTAGATAACTTGAATCGAGTCTAAAAGACGTGCCAGGGTGAATCCAAACATGCAAAAAGATTGTTATATTAAATTAGCCATGCAATAAGATGAAAACAGAAAGGATTTTTAGAAAATTGGAATTAGAGACCCAAGAAGAACATAAAGGATTCATTTATGAAGAACCAATAATGATGATGAAATCAACATTGACGGATTAGGACTACTAATTCTGAATAATCTGCCAAATCCAACATTCAGGCAAGCAAATGGATGATCATCATACACACACATGTCAGTCCTTCTCTGAGCTCTCTTCTTCCCTTCTGCCAGGCCCTGCCATATCCTCCGGTCCCACCTTGCTGTCCCAGTCCCCCCTGGAACCCTTTACTAGTGCGATTGCCCCTGCGGCGACCAGTCCTATAACTAGTGCAAAGAAGGCAACCTGATTAAATATCTTAAATGAACAGTCAACTGCAACAGGCTCTTTCCCATCTGAATACTTTAAGCACGTTCCAAATTCATCTGACTCTATGGTTGCTGCATGGTACTCGTGTCCAAACGCTCCAAGAGTAATAATGCCTGCAAAGATTAACGCGGCACCGATTATGATGAATCTCGTATCACTCATGTCTTATTCCATGATTTATGGTATTTACACTTTGATCCAAACTCAAATGCTCCGATTGTGATCTATTCTAAATAAAATTATGCCGTAAATTTGAGTTTCCCAGTATTATGATCTAAGCAAGAGTGTGCTCTGGCCACATTTATGCATGCAGGACAAATACCAGAATGTATCTGATGAGCACATTGTAAAATTGGTAAAAAGACTCGACAGGTTCACCCCCAACATGTTTGTGTTTTTACAGTATCTGGTGGATCCGACAAACAATGCATGAGCGCGCACCGTTATGCTGCCGTATTCAGGAAGATAAGCGGACAAATTCGCTGGGATCAGTCAATGGGGAGGATATCCAAATCATGATATGGTACAGATGGAGGGCACATGGAAAAAACATCGCAGAGGGGGGGGGGGGAGGGCATGGCCGGAATTTAGATCAGGCGACATCATACTTATAATCATATGAAATATATATATTTAATACGCCCATAATCAGCTAGAGTGTGATTATGGTTATACAAAATATAAGCTCAGGCCCAAACGAGGCTAAACTTTTACTCACTTTGGCTGAGAAGAGCACTTCTGTATTTACTGCTAAAGATGCCAAAGAAATACTTCAAACAACAAATTCTTCAGCAATGAACATTCTCATGAATTTAGTACGAAAAAGACGACTCCAAAGAATCGAGAAAGGAAAATATCTGCTGATCCCAGATAAGGCAGGTGTCAATAGACATTGGGCTGAAGAACCCTGGGCTGTAGTTCCTCATCTAGTTGATGAATATTATGTTGGTTTTTGGACCGCGATGAATTATTGGGATATGACCGAGCAAATCCCATACACTGTTTTTGTAGCAACTAGAAAACAAAAAAAGAAAAGTAGCTTGGAGTTTGGAGATCAGAAATTCCAATTTATCACCCTTGCAGAAAAAAAGTTTTTTGGATTTGTTGAAGAAAAGACAAATAAAACAAAATTCAACATTTCTACAAAAGAAAAAACAATCGTTGATGGATTAATGTATCCAAAGTATTGTGGCGGAATAACTGAAGTAATCAAGGCCATGTGGAATGTCAGAAAAAATCTCAATTGGACAGATGTTTTAGAATTGGCAGAAAAGGTAAAGGTCAACGTAGTTTTACGAAGACTAGGGTATTTTCTAAGCATTCTTGAAATAGAAGGTGATATTTCAAAATTAATTGCAGATAATTTACAGCGGTATCCATATCATTATTTAGATCCAGATGCCACCAAAAACAAGATTGAATATTCTAAAGAATATGGTTTGATAATCAATAGAACTAAATCTGAATTATTGAACTGGAGAGATTACTAATGAATGAAAGTACATTAAAAAAACTTGCAGGCAAATACCGTGTAGCTTTGGGAATACTAGAAAAAGATTATGCGTTAACTAGTCTACTTTCAGTCATTTCACGTTTTCCTAGCCTTGATTCCATGGTTTTCAAAGGTGGGACTGCATTAAAGAAAATCTATTATAAAGAATTTAGATTTTCTGAAGATCTTGATTTTACATGTTCTAATGATGTTTCTGATGAATTTATAAATTTTATAAAAAATGAAATAAAAAATTTAGATATGACTTTTACTGAAATATATGATTTAGAGAAAAGACCAAAAAGTATCAAATTCAAGGTCAAATATGACATGTTTAATGGACAACATGCTAGTATCAAAGTAGATTTGAGTTTGCGTGATGATGTTATGATGGAACATCCTGTTAAACCTGTTTTACATTTTTATGATCATTTTCAAAATAAATTTGAAATCCCAACAATGATGTTGGAAGAAATTATGGCTGAAAAAATCAGGGCGTTAACCTATACAAAACATCCACGACATGTATATGATATTTGGTATCTAAATGAGCAAGGTGTAAAAATAAATCAAGGTATGGTTCATGAAAAAATCAAATCTGTGTATAATGTTGATTTTGATATTAGTTTACTAAAAGATAGACTGTCTGAAAAAGAACAAGATTGGAAAAATGATTTACAACCCTTTTTATCCATTGAACCGCCACCATTTGATGAAATTTCACAGCGTGTATTGAAAGTAATTACCGAATCAATGTGAAATTAGAGTGCGGGGTCTGATCCTCATTTTAGTTAATTAAGACAGGAGCATGATGATGATTTAGAAAAATAACTTGCAGTTATTACCTAACAACATGCATTCTTTACAATTCCTGACCATCCATCCAAGTCATCAGATTATAGTAGACTATGTTGATACACCAACACGAAAATCAACATGGATGATTTGTCGCAAATACAGACCTATTGTCGTATTCTTTTGTGACATCCTCTCCCTTATACCGTGTTTTGACACGACGATGATCAGCTCGAATCAATATTCTCCTGCAACATTTTTCATGACATTTGGATATGAAATTGCCAAACCCTGCAGTGTTCAGATATCGCCATTTTTATTCGAGCTCTTTACTACATACATCAGAAACGCCATCTACCGCTTCAGGATCTGCATGACGTGACTGAAACTCAGTCAAGCAGACCTGCCTGAGTTTGATCCTGCCTCTTGAATTCTTTGAGAATTTCACGCATGAATTGGGTTAAACCCCCCTGTCTATGGGATGTAGCGATGTTTAATGTGACATCATCATCTACAATCTTTGCCGTGAGGTATGCCTCTCCTGTAGCGGTACCTGGCACTTGTATTTTATCAGACCATCATCTCCTTGATTTTTTTGCCGTACCTTGGAAATACTGCCTTGCCAATTACAACGGTCGGATTTTTTGAAATCATGCCACTGCGCTCTGCCTCATGGACGATGTTGCGGCTCATACGATCTGACTCTGAGCATATGTCATATTCCACTTCCCTGATCTTCGATGAATCAGTCCACACCGGGTCTACTGTTGCCGCATCTGCTGATACTGCCTGTTCTGTACAAATGCTGTTTTTACATATGTATAAGAAAAGTTTGCCACATTTGCTTCGTATGTGGCATTAACAGTCCGAGAACTTGACATCTTAAATCCTCCCACACAATGAATTAAATCCGGCATTTCATAGTATTCGGGGTTGGTGTTCTACTGTGTTTTTGGTGGTACATTGGGTGACTGGGGCCCACTGCTTTAGATCATAATACCGGGAAACTCAATTTTACGGCATAATTTTATTCAGAATAGATCACAATCGGAACTTGGAACTAGCCATGTTTTTCTAGCAGCGCCCTGAGATTTTCAAGCGATGCCTCATAAAACGAACCCATGAATGCAAGAAACAACAGGAACTGTTTTTCAGACATCTTTTTGCTGTTAAGATAGGACTGCCATGTCAACTCTACGGTATTTCTCGATTTTACCTTGATTGAGATCGTCGCCACATACGCCCTTAGCGGCAGGCCTTCAGTTGCAATATACGTAAAGTATTCCCTGTCCTTCCATGCAACGACGTGCTCCTCAATTTTATTCCCGTCATCAAACGTGATTAGTCTGACTGCTCCCACATTCCTCTTCTTTTTAGAAAGATAAACCGTCTTTTTTACACCAGTCACCCATGCCGGCAACCCTGCAATATCGCTGATCCTCCTCCAAACCATGTCCCTTGATGCCTTGATTTTGATTGTTTTTTTGACCAAACCCGTATGAAATGACTTTTTTCCAGCTTTTATCATGCCATATCATGAAATTCATCGGATTTTAAATTTTAGCCGTACAACAATTTTTAATCCCCAAAAAGTAATAGTATCAAATGGTGTTTGGTTGGGGCAGAAAACAGGAGGAAAAGCCGGCAGGGGAGATCCAGCAAAACAAGGAGGTCCGACTAGGTGAGATCCGGCAAATTCTTGAGAGCCTTGACCAGCTACGGGCATCCCGGACTATTGCCGAGATAAGGCATCTTAGGGACAGCACCGAGCCCCTGATTGAGGATTTAATAAAAATAGGAAACGTACTTGAAAAAGACGATCTTAAAGTCGATGATATTGACAAACATCTTGCCATAATCGTGGTTCGAGGAAAAAAACAGGTAATTGACGTTATTCAAAAAGGAGTCGTACATCTATCCAAAGTCTCATCCATTAATGATGCAAAAAAACTGGATTCCTCATTAAACCAAATTCTTAAAAAACTCGGCGATGTTTTGGGAAGACAGACCCGGGTCATTCATATTTTTGCAAAAAAATACGCAAACCAGCTAAAGAACAATCTCGAGGTGATGAATTCAAACCGCTCTGAGATTCATAAATTGCTAAAAAATTATGATTCTGAAAAAATGATCTCTGATGAGATTTTAGAAGGACTCGGACAGATTACAACCCTGCAGAAGGCACACATGGAAAAAAGCCGCAGGGTCGTAGTCCTGACAGGAAACAAAAAATCACTCGATGAAAAAAACTCGTCAATAAAAAACTCGATTGCAGAAATAAAGTCCTCAGAGGATTACAAGAAATATCTCGAACTAAAAGACAGACTCGTCGAATTTGACACTCAAAAATCAAAGATAAAAAACGAGATTGACATGCAATTCACAAAAATCTCCCGCCCCCTTAGCAGATATGAATACGGTTCCTCATTGGATAAAGAACAGAAGAACCTCCTGAGCCGGCTGGTTAAAAATCCCTTCAACGTGATTGCCCCACAACACAAGGATTCAATTATCATAATTCTGGAAAATGTACGGAAGGGAATCCTGTCTGGCTCCATATCCGTCAAGGACGTTGACAAATCCATGTCATATCTCACAGAAACCGAGGAGACACTTGACGGTTTTATAAAACAGATCTCAGAATATCTAGAAAGACATGAAAAAATGAAGGATGAACTAAGCTCACTTGCGTCTGGCCAGCTTGAATCACTGGAGAATGAACTGCAAAAGAACATCCTGCTTTGGGACGACTCGGAACTCAAATCCAAAACTTTTCAAGACGAGATCGATGAAATTGACTTGAAAATCCCGCAACTCGTCTCTGAGATTGAAAAGAAATTAAGGCGTTTTTCAAACACAAGGTACAGCATACTGATGTCTTAAATTAAATTGGTTCGTGATTGGTGAATTTATATGATCTTCAAAAAGAAAAAATTCGAGCGCAAGGTACTATTAAAAAAGGACGTGCTTGACAGCATCCTGTCTTTCTGTCAGATGAAGCATCCAAATGAGGGAATTCTAATTCTAAAGGGAAAATCCAAAGAAGGACAAATCAAGATTGACGGCCTGGTTATTCCACCGTTTAGTGAAACCGGACCGACGTTTGCCGGCTTTCCACATTCATTTCTGCCCTTTGATATGAGCTATGTGGGAATCGTCCATTCCCATCCTAGCGGCTCGGCAGAACCATCCGTTACTGACCTGCATAACTTTTTTGGCCTAATCTCGCTGATTGTAAAGTCCCCCTACCATGATGACTCTATCTTTGCGTGGGATAGTGCTGGGAACCAAGTTCCTCTTTTAATCGTGCAAAATCCGTGATATTTTCAAACAAATATGATAAAACTTTATAACCTTTTTTTGATAACTTGCAGTGAATTGCTAAATTATAAGAGATATATCATCTTCCTGTTTGCATCCCTTGCAATCAGTATTGGTCTGCAGATGATACTTCCATTCCCATTTGGTCTGGGAGTCGCACTGGCAATTTTCATTGCATTCCCGCTGATTCTGCGAAAACAGTACATGAATCGCATGCGCGGTTATGGTGATTCTGGAAGCGGTGGCAGCAGCGGCAACGGCGGTGGCGGCGGAGGCTTCTTTGGAATCAGATCACAGGGTGGTTCTACAGTTCGTTATGTCTGCCTTGTATGTAACAACAAACACAAGGGAGGAACCTGTCCGCGATGTGGTTCAAAAGTGCAGCGGGCTGATTTTTAAGTGAAGGAAAGATGGCATTAGAAGAATTAAGAAAAAAGGTCCTATACCAGAACTCCATTGAGGTGTGGATTGGAGTAAGCAAGGAAAAAAGTGTTGACTGGTTTGAAACTGAAAACTATCAAAAATTCATTGCCTTTCTTTTGGAAAACAACCTGAACATGAAACAGATGCCCATCTGTTTTGACGAATCAGACATGGTAACTGAAGACGGCCACAGCAAAAAGGTGTTTGCCAACAAGCTGGCGGCATTCAATGATAAAAACTCGTCATGCTACTCCATAAAACTAAATGACAAGACCATCGAACTGATTCGAAAGTTTGATCTAGTCTCTGCTATCTCTTGAGTTTTGGATTTACTATTGCATCCAAGGCGTTTCCGATGAAAACAAACGCAAGACCTGTTATGGCAATCATCACTCCTGGCGGCATTATCCACCACCAGAGCCCCCTTGCGGCCGCACCAAACGTGTTTGCATCGTGCAGGATCTGACCCCATGTGGGAAATGACGGATCCCCGAGCCCCAGAAAACTGAGACCTGCCTCCGTGGTGATGGCTGCCGGAACCGATATTGCGATGCTGGCAAATGCGTATGGCAGCAACTGCGGCAGTATGTGCTTGAAGATTATTTTAGAGTCCTTTTGTCCCATCATTCTTGCAGCATCAACATAGCCCCTGGTCTTGATTTGAAGGGACATGCTCCTTGATACTTTTGCAATTCCCACCCAGCCGAAGATCATCAAAAAACCCGCCATCAGAAATATGCTGCTGCTAATTGTCACTGAGAGTATGATTAGAAATGGAAGTGCCGGCAGCGCATAGATCACGTCATTAAAGCGCATCATGGTCTCGTCTGTCCTTTTGCCTTTGAATCCTGCATATACCCCGTAAAGCAGTCCCATGATTACCGAGGCAATTGCAACGACTAGGCCGATGAACAGGGCAAGCGGTGTTCCCCATAACAGCCCGACTGCCAGATCCCGTCGCAGTTCATCTGTTCCCATCACGCCAAAGGCCTTGCCTCCGATGACCATCCTTGATTCGGGTATCTGTACCTCGGAGTTTACCGAATACACGTCTACTGAAAAAATGTAATCCCCCCTCAACGGCTCGTTTACCTGCATCTTTGAAAAAATGACATCCTCTACTGGCAGCCTGTTAAAATCAAATCCGAATTCCCCTGCCTGCATTGCCAGGTTTTTCTTTATTGCCGCATCCGTGGAGAAGATCCTCTCAGTATGGATGGTCTGCGAGTTTGAGAATGGAAGCGAGGTTGATAGCAACTCTAGCTTGACCCCATCGGGCCTGATTACAGTCATTTGCAGCAGCGGGGAATTGGAGTATTTTGCTGAAAACTCGTAGATGAAATCGTTTGGAAAGTCATCGTAATTGTAGTTCAATCCAAAATGATGTGATTTCAGCATGACTCCGTCCTGCGTATCTGTCCGTATCTCCGGTACTGCTAAAATTTTATGTTCTGGAATCTTTTCTATCATAAAGAGATTCACCCATGCCGGAATTGCAGTCTTTGGATATGATATCCAGTTTCCAGGATTGTTCCATTCCTGAAACGTTTCAACCGGAATCAAAACGACGGCGGCAACTGATGTTGCCACCAGGGCCGTCAGAATCACAATTCCGGCAATACCCATCTTGCTTTTAAGAAACTCCTGTCTTATCTCCTGGGATGAGATGCTGCTCATTGACCCGTCCTCACCCTTGGATCAAAGTAGCCATAAAGCAGGTCCGCGATGAATATGCTTACCAGGAAAAACACCGTAAGAACATATGTGGCACCGATAATTACCGGCAAATCCATTACCGTGATTGCCTCAAAGTAGAGTCTGCCCATTCCCGGCCAATCAAAAACCGCCTCTGTGATTATTGCCCCTCCCAGTGATCCTGACAGGCTAAGTGCCAGAATTGTTACGATTGGGGGCGCGGCGTTTTTTAGCGCGTGGATATAGACAATCTTTTTCTCCCCCACTCCGATTGTCTTTTTTGCCATGATAAAGTCTTCCTGCATGATTCCTACCATGAAGTTTCTTACCAGATATGCCCACGAACCAAAACCGATCATTACAATTGTAATTAATGGCAGCGTCATGTGGTATAGTAACGCCGCGATATATCCGGGGTCCGATGACGGAATGTCCGGGGTTGCTCTTGCAGGAAAAATCTGCCATGTAAACGCAAATAGAAATATCATCAACAGCCCTATCCACCAAACCGGAAAGCTTGAGCTGATTACTGCAAAACTTGAGACGACTCTGTCGATAACTGAGCCGATCTTGCTGCTTGATAGTGCCCCGAGAAATATTCCTATGATTGAAATGATTATCGTGGCAGTTGTAAATAACAAAATCGTCCTTGGGAGTTTTTCAAAGATTATATCTTTTACATCCGAAGATCCCGAATCACTGATGAGAAACGTCGCATGTCCAAAATCAAGCAGCAGTATCTTGTACATGGTAAGACCGACCCTTTGAGGCGAGTACCACGGCTCATCTAAACCTAGATTCTTGATTCTCTGCCCTATCTGATCCTGAACAAATCCCTCAAATTCGGCAACTGATGAAAAACTCTCAGCAATGGCAGGATTCTCCGTAATCTCGGATCTTACCTGAAAGACGATTCCCTGTTTTAGTATGATATCCATGTTTGAGCCGACAAGCGCAATCGTGATTAGCAGTGTAATCATTAAAACCCCAAACATCGTTGCCATTCTTGTGACGACAAATCTCTTCATGCTCAATAGTTTGAAATCAGGAAATTAGTTTATAATATTATTTTATTTCCACGCCCTGATCTCTGCGTATCTAGGCGTGATTCCGAATCAGTCCGGCATTTTCTGGTGTTGCTCTTGCATTTGCAAAATATGCTGACTGCCAAACCGGTTTAATCCATGCAAGATGATCTTGGATCCTGAAGGTGTTTTGCCCCCTTCCTCTCAAATCGTTGCCGGGGCATCATATGGAAGCACTCCTGCCAAAAAATTAAAGAATAAAAAATGAGGACTTTTCTGTCCTACTATGAGCGCAAACACGATCAGAAAGGCAAAAAAGCTGGTCCAGAGTGGCGGCGTGGTAAGACTTGAGGATGATTTGTTTCAGATAAAATCCTCATCGGATCCCGACAAATCCTATTTTGTAACTTTTGATACGTGCGAATGTCCGGGATTCAAAAACTTTTACAAATTCCATCATGGCAAGGGATTGAAGGCAAACTGTTCTCATTTGGAGGCAGTAAGAATATTCAAACAGGAAAATCCAGGCTGACTTGATTTAGTAGGTCTTTCCGGCAGACGCCTTGTCTTTTTTAACTATGATCGGGCGCATGATTAATCCGGGATACTTTGTCATTAACTTGATTATCTGAATGTCAGTCCTCTTGTTGTTATCCAAATCCAGTTCTTTGTACATCTTGTCTCTTTTTCTAAGAAGATCTTTGGGTTTTTTTCCTGTCATTTTAATAATTTTTTTCAGCTCTGTTTCTGAAAACGGTTCTTTGAAGAAATCCCTTTTTTCAATGTCGGTGTGCATCCTCTCCATCTCCGTGATGGTTTTTCTGCATGTAATGCATGTCGATTTGTGGTATATCTTCATCAGATTTTATATCCGATTCGGATTAAAAATTGTTTGGAAGAAAGGTTCATGTGAAGTTATAGAGACCGGACTAGTCATAATAATGGAATGAAATTATTTTATTAAATGGTGTAACTGCTTTCAAAACATGAAAGCAGAACATACGCCCGGGTTGTCGTCCA
Organism: Candidatus Nitrosopumilus sp.; assembly: GCA_965218785.1. Taxonomy (GTDB): domain Archaea; phylum Thermoproteota; class Nitrososphaeria; order Nitrososphaerales; family Nitrosopumilaceae; genus Nitrosopumilus. The sequence continues at coordinate 1,306,092 of OZ244650.1, read as the reverse complement.
TTACTGATGAGATATTATATAATAAAAAATTATGGACTAGATTTCAGGTCTCCATAACTTTACAGAACATCAATCATTCATTGGTTCTCTGAATCAGCACCATCGGATCTTCTCCAGCTTCCTCTCCGGCACCATCTTCTACTTCCTCTCCGGCACCCTCTTCTGCTTCCTCTCCGGCACCCTCTTCTGCTTTCTCATCTAATCTCTCTTGATTGAACTGCTCCAAAACCTCTTTTGGAATTGAAATAATATCCAGATATGCCTGTCTGGCCTTTTCTATTGTGCCCCCATCTGCAAGAATTTTATCTCTTATCTTCTGTGCCTCTTCAAACGTGTTTTTGGTAAAGTTCATCTGGGCTGTGACTAGATCCTTTATCTCCGGATTCAGCGCTCTGATATAGTCATCGTACTTGTACCCGCCGTAAACACCATATCCTGGATTGTAAAATTCGATGGCCTTCTTTTTTAACTCACCGGCAATCTGTCTTTGCTGCTCTAGTTGAATCTGTTTCTTTGTGGGCTTCATACTCTCCTTGTTTTCATCGATTAACTCTTGTAACAATCCCTGATAATACTTGAACAGAGTCTGCCCGATTGGATCTTTCTCAAAATCCTTCTCGTCTGCGGTAAGATATCTTATTGCTTCCCCGGTGGAGAGTTTTTTCTGCAGTACCGTAACTGGCGATGCGTCACCTTTCACCTGAAATTGGATGCTTGTAATACCTGTCATCTCATTCCATGTTGCAGCCACGTTAACAGTATACGTTGCAGGAATCCTCTCCAGACTATTTAATTCCACTTTGAACAGCCCTGCCGAGTCTGTGGTTGTCTTTGTCGTATCTGAGCCAGCCCTAACGGAGATTTCAGCACCTACTACTGGTTTGTATGCATGGTCTACGACTTTGCCTGTAACTACTACTGCATCACTAGAATAAATCGCCGCTTTTTCCACGTTTGCAACCACTATCAACTCCCACAGTTCCGCATCTATGGATGGAATAAGCGAAAATAACATCAAAAATGAGAATAATCCTGTTAATATGACCCTGTCTTTGTACACATGCAACCCTTCTAAATTCTGTTGTTAAGCCAAAGTATGAATAAAATTTATCTATTTTTCAATTTTATTTGAGTAATTGGGTCATCCGTGCCTGACCTGAAATGTAAAATCACAACTAATTCTTAAAACCCCTAAAACTAGGATTAACTCTGAAATCATGGATCTGGAAAAATTTCGTAATGATGTCGATCTGACAGACGATCTGCTTGAAGAAGCGGGGTCAGGTACTAATTCCCCTTTTAAATGAGAAAAAATTCAGGTACTGTAAAGTTATCTGAATCTGACTCTAATTTAGGCGGATCAAATCACAGGTGAAACTAGGAAAATTCAGAAACATGTCATGGATTTGAATACTGTGCAAGAATAGTAAGAGATCATAAGATTATTTGGAATTTTGTTCTGATTAGGTTGAAAAGGATCAACATCTATTTTTTCATGAGTTGTCTGTCAAACTTTTTTTCAATTCTATTAAGATGTGTTTCTGTGTTCTTACTGGCACTACATAATGTATCCAACCTTACCCTTATGATGGGAATCTCTTTTCCAATTTTAGTCAGTTTTTTACAGTTAAGACCTGTTTGTTTCTTCAAGTTATCTACTTTCTTAACTAGGGTTTCCACCACTGCAAATCTTTTATCTAAATACTGTTTTAATTCTTTATCCATATCTCTATCATTTATAGAATATTACTTTTAAATGTATTATTTTATTGGTTCTGCGTAATCTTCGGATGCTGAAATATAGAATCTTCTTCAGATTGAAATTGTACCTATCAGTAATTCAATTCCCATATTATGAGATTAGTGATCCCGTTATTCAGACATCATCAGCATGATCGTCAAGATATAACATTACGTCTGACGACTGTACGGTACTGTTAACTTGACGGGTGAATCTCCTTTGTGTTAATTGTCGAAGGGCTATCTTCCTGATTTTCTACGATTATCATGCTTGGAAGTCCGAATACAGGGCAAAGAATTTCCTGCACAAGGAGACAGAACACATCAGACACATCCACATGAGAGGGGACATAAACAATAATCGAATGGAGAGATTAAACGGTACAATTAGAGACAGAGAGATCCCATTTAAGGGAATCAAGACGATGGACAGTCCGTTGTTTGACGGATTTCAGACATTCTATAATTTTACCAAAAAACACAGTGCGTTGGGCGGCAAGACACCTGCAGAGATGGCAGGGATATTGGTGGATGGTTCCAACAAATGGAAGACCATCATTCAAAATGCCTCACTAACCAAAAGTTCTCAATAGACACAAAATTTCATCTGGATTATTTCGTGCCTAGCACCCGATGTGCCAAAATGGCATGACAAGAAAACATTCTCTGCAATTGTTGATTTCATGGATTGACATGCCTGCTGCCGCACGAGGAATTTCAGATTAGCCATGCGTATATCTGATCATGCCCATCATGCATAAAATTACGGTTTTTTTGTCTCTGTCAACAAATTCATCATTGCCTCGCCTGTTACAATTCCGACTACCTTTCTAGGGTTGTTTGGATCCACTACTGGAATCATATCAAACGGATGCGAATTCATTTTTTGAATTACCGTAAACAGATAATCATCTGGAAGGGTCGTGTGAATTTTTCTATACATTATATCGCCGATGGTAGTTGACTCTTGTGTTTTTTTACGGGCTTTGTCTATCTCTTTTTTAGATACGATTCCTACCAAATTATCCCCATCATCAAAAACAAGAAAGGGGTTTTTGGCATCATTGGTCTTAGAAAACTCCTTGACTGTGATATCCTGCGTGGTCCTAGAAAACGCCGTGTCAGTTACCGCACTGGCACAAGTGTCAGATACCACCCTTCTAAAAAATATTGGAACCAATCCAAATTCGGAGGCTCCGACTCTGACATGAATTATCTTTTTTAGATTGCGCTGAAGTTCAACACTAGATATGATCATGGTGATAAGCGTGCCCAAAACCAAGAGTGAGAATAACTTGTCATCCATAATGTCTGCTTGCAGCAAGGACAGCATCAGTGCCAAATCAACTGCGCCTTTTGACATTACACCGTATGCCACGGTAGTTGCAGGCCTCATTTTGGCTATACGTACTGCGATATACGAGCTCAAAAACTTCACACCAGTCATGATGCCAATAAAAACGGCGATTATCCACCAGTCTAATTCCAAGAATGCCAGGCTGAAATGCAGTCCGATTCCTGCAAAAAATATCGGAATAAAAATCCCGTACCCTATCACGTTGACGCTTTTTGAGATTTCATGATACTCATCCCTGTTCATCCTTGAAACGGCAATCCCCAAAAGCAGGGCACCGATTGCCCCGTGAACCCCGCTGACTTCTGCAAAATATGCCACAAGTAAGATCATTCCGATTACCACGGCAAAATAGGCCTGTTGGACTCGAAGATATCTCTTGATTAATCTGAAAAAACGAGGCAGAACAAACACGGATGCAAGTCCGGCGATGGCAAAAAAGATCACCATCTTGGCAAACAGCCAGATCATCTCGGTGATTTCTGGAAAGTCATCGCTTGTATCTATCTGAATAAACACACTTACAAAAATAATCGCGATAAATTCCACGATTGCAGTTACTGTGAAAATTTCAAGACCGATAGTCGATCTAAGTTTTCCAAGATCACTTAACACCTTGGCCGTTACACCCAGACTAGATGCCGCAATCACACTTGCAATGGCAAAAGACTGTATGAAATCCATGTCAATTGCCAGTCCAAAAAGCCCTGCAACCAAAAATGGTATTAAAAATGCAACGGCGGATCCTGCAAATATCCTCCCCTTTATCACCTTGAATAATCCGGCAAGATCAATCTCTTCAAGACCGATTAGGAAGAACAAAAAGAAGACGCCTATTGAAACAAAGAGTTCTATTGCCTCAATTGGCTGAACAATCGCCAAAAGCGCGGGACCTACGATTATCCCTGCAATGACGTTCCCGAGAATGGTGGGCTGCCCAATTCTATGAAGCAGTTCGCCTCCAAGTTTTGAGGCAATTACCAGCACTGCGATAAATAAAATCGCTTCAAAGGACATGGTTATTTTTTAATTTTAGCCTTATTAGTAGTTCCTTTCTCTGATCGTAATTTGACACCAAACCTGCAGTCTATGATTGTGTTTTTTATCATCTGTCTGATGATCTGATCATTAAATTAATCTGAAACTTGTCTGTCAGAATATATCCGGATGTGCCACCGGCAAGAATCCGACTGTAGTTTAGCTCCCAAAACGCTGTGGTACCCGTGGAAAGACCTGGTTAAACCAATCCCAAAACACGGACATTTGGCATTAGATGGCCTGGGAGATCATGAGGATGAACAGGTGCTGATTTGCATGTGTGTATGTGACAACCTGCAGTTTGCCATTTGGTTTGGGGTAGGAACCGGGGATTGCCAAGAGATATTTTGTTGTTGTTGTTGTTGTTGTTGGAGAACACAAAGTTGTTTTTGTAATATTACGTCCCATCTATTATCTGATGGGATGTCAAATATCGCATCATACAAATACATACTAACATGAAAAAAACAGAGACATACCTCGTTACAATGCATTTTCAAGTTATTTGGATTTGCAGGTCATCGTTTAATTCCTCTGCTGTGTGGCAAACAATTATCAAGAAAAGTTATGCTGTCAACTGCTTCATCTGATTATGACATCCAATACGATGTGATCTACCCTGTTGCAGGTTTTAAATAAAAACACATGCACAAAAAATAGAGACGGCTATTTTCCGTCAAGACGTCCTTTAGAATCATTTATCACGGTAATGTATTCTAAATGCCGTACTGACACATGTTGGGCGGGGCTTGGCGTATTTTATTGTGGCATTTGATTCGACAGATACAAACAGATATCTGCTACAAACTCGTCTCGATGAGGGTTGCCTGGTATTAGTTGACGGTTACCAGAACCGCCTGATCAGCGTATCTATGCACATGCAAAATGCTGCAGTTTTTGCAGACAGATATCCCTGGCATGGATGTGAAAAATACTGCTACTACCTAAAACAAGAACGCTGGAAGGAAAAAACATCCAAGTCAGACTACAACTGTTCCAAACCCTGAAAAAAGATGACCAGACCCACAGATACAAAAAATATTATGATGGTTGGCTGCTGGCACAAATCATATACCATCACCGTTCCCCGCACCAAAAACAATGGGGTTCTTATGTGTAATATTTTTTCTGGCCCTTTTCTGTTGGATGAATCTCCACTTTCATTCCAAAAAGACCCCCTTTTTGTACCACCTTTATCAGGCCATGCTCTTCTAATTTTTTTAAAACATCCTCAAGTTCCTGTTTGTTCAGGCTGGTATTTTTTTGAATGCCGTTGAAATTCTTGTTCCCACTGTTGATCGTCCCTAATACCATCATCTCGGCATCTGGCGGCTTTGCAAAGGATTCCTGCATCTGCCTCATCATCGGCCCGTCCGTGTATGTTTTAGGTTTTGCATCCTGCGTCTTGTTTCTCAGTTTTCTTATTATGCGTGGAAGTATTCGTGCAAGCGGGATCAGGAAAAATATCAGATAAATCAGTGCGAATCCATCCTCTGCCATATTATCGCCCCTGTGATTGCATATTTGTTATTTTGGTTCTCATCTGTATATCTCGCCTGATTTTTGTAATATTTTGCCCATTATACACCACATTTATCGTATTTTAATATTATTTTCTTTTTGATCTGCCCCTCGTTGATCGACTGGATATGAAAGATTCATAAGGCAAAAAAACTTTCTGTCGACAAATTATGGAAACATCAATGGAAACCATAGGTAAACTGGAATATGTGCTTGACAAATACTCCAAAACATGGAGTTGGAAAATTTCCGGCGATCGCGCCGTCAGCATGATCTCCAGACTCGTTCCGGAAGCCTGGTATGGTGAAAATATAAACGAAGTAATCGTTTCTGATAACATCGAAAACGTAAAACAGATCAAACTCATCATGGACAGATACCCACTTGAAATTTTATCAAAACATGTATGGCAGAGAAAAATCGTAAAGGCAGTCGTCCCAAAGCCTGCGCCACCTCCGATAAAACACAAGCTAAAGCGTGCAAAAGCCGGCGAACAGTTCAGGGGAAAGCTCCTGAATTTTCAAAAAGAAGGGCTTGATTTTCTGCTAAAATCCTCCGGCAATGCGTTATTGGCCGATGAGATGGGTCTGGGAAAGACAGTTGAGACACTATCCTACGTGGCCACTGAAAAGCAGACGTTTCCGGTTCTAGTTGTTGCCCCCCTAGTTACGCTAAACAACTGGGAAAGAGAGATTGAAAAATTTCTAAAGAAAAAAAGCAAGAATGGCAGAATAATCGAATCAAAAACACCCCGCGTCACCCTTATTCGAACCGGAAAATCCCGGGAACTTCCAGAAAGCGATATCTACGTGATAAATTACGAGCTGCTTTTCAAAAGAAACGCCGATTTGAAAAAGCTTGGAATAAGGACTATAGTCTGCGACGAAGTTCACAACCTGAGATCAAAAACCACGCAGAAATACAAGGCAGTCAAAAAGCTTGCCGCACTCCCCTCCGTGCGGTATAGGATCGGACTTTCTGGCACTCCGATTTATAACCGCGGCTCTGAAATTTGGCCGATAATTGACATCATAAGACCCGGTCTTCTTGGAAGCTTTAAGGAATTTTGCGAATATTTCTGTTATGTAAATGAAAAGGGAAAGGCAATAGTCCTAGAAAACAGACGGGCCTCGCTTCGAAACCAACTACAGGAACACGTCATGCTCCGAAGAAAGAAATCCGACGTCCTAAAGGAGCTCAAGGACAAAGTCCGTTACAAGGAGGTCATAGCGTCTGATACTGATTACTATCTTGACGAACTAGATAAAATCTGGAAGAGACTCGAGGAGGAACAAAAGGGTGCAGAGACGGGATTTTCAAAGTCTGCCTCATATCAAAGGGCCATCCAAAGTGAGCGGCAGATTGCAGGCGTTGCAAAACTGCCACACGTGATTAATTTTGTTAAAAACATCATGGAGATTGAGGAAAGTGTCGTTGTTTTTTGCCATCACAAAGTAATTCATAAACTGCTTCATGAAAGCCTGCAGGAATTCTCCCCCGTCTCAATAATTGGAGGACAGACAGATTCGTACCGGCAGGATCAGATTGACAAGTTCCAAAACGGAGAATCAAAATTAATGATTGCAGGTCTTCGTGCGGGAAACGTCGGCATAAACCTGACCCGCGCAAAATACGTTATTTTTGCCGAACTTGACTGGAGTCCTGCAATTCACAGGCAGGCCGAAGACAGACTTCATAGGATCGGACAAAAAAATACCGTCTTTGCATACTATCTGATCGGCAATGGCACCCTGGATGATCATGTTGCAAATATCCTAGTTGATAAAAGCTATGAGATTGATGAAATCATGGATGAATCTGTTGAAAACTATGAGAATAAGAACAAGGCTGAATTAATTCTGGCCCAGATTCAGGATAAAATCCGTTCAAAATAATCAAATCCTCAGCCTGTCTTTTAACCTGGATAGTTTTTCCAAGACGGATTTCTTTTTTGCTTGCTCAATGTCTGAATCCCGAATCTCGTTTGTGATCTCATCTATGATGCTTGTGATTTCTGCCTCCGGCTTGATCTTCTCAAATTCGATGCTGCCAAATCCGTCTGTTTCTGTCTTGTCGATTTGAACTATCCCCTCGGGGAGTATCTCATATATCCTGACGAGTCTGTCGTTTTGTCTTTGCGGTGACATTAGAACCATCTGATTTTTTCTCAGTTTTTCTATATCTTTTATGAGACTCTCTTCTGCGATGCCGAGAATTTCGACCATCTCTTTTATGTTGCAGGATTTTATCTGTAAAAGGCGCAGGATTCTTGCCCATGCTGGAATCGCACTGCTCCAAAGAATCCCCCTTCCAAGTTTCGTGATGGAAAAAGTACCCTCACTGTTTACCGATATCATTTTTCTGTCTTTTAATGATGCCAGCGCATCGAGAATTCTTCCCACCCCCAGCTCTTTTAATTCCGAATGCTCCAGATCACTTGCATTAAACGTTCCATTTTTTCGGACGGCCAAATACAAAACCTTCAGATCAACTGTTCCCAGCATTCTCATGCCTTGCACCCTCCCAAAATCATTCTCTTTTTCACAGTGTAACCAAAGGCGCTTTTTAATAAAAACATGATTGGTTTTTGTTCTTGAGGAATATATGTGGATTAGTATGATTTGACTCATGGTCAGATACGAACTTCCCAAACTGCCATACGGATATGATGAGTTAGAACCATTCATCGATGCAGAAACAATGAGAATTCATCATCAAAAACACCATCAATCATACGTTGACGGTCTGAACAAATCCCTTGAGGAGATTGGCAGCGGATCCCATCCGCGGTACATCTCATCGGTCCTCTCTGATCCACATGCCATTCCCGAATCCGGACGTGGAGCCGTCAATTTTTTTGGCGGCGGTTTTGAGAATCACAGATTGTTTTGGGAGACAATGACTCCTGGTGGCAGCGGCAGGCATCCTGGGGGAAAACTGGGGGATTCCATGGATGTCTATTTTGACAGCTTTGAAAATTTCAAAAAAGTTTTTTCAGAATGTGCAGTAGCAATCCAGGGCAGCGGCTGGTGCTGGATGGTCTTTAATCCAACTTTTAACAAAATTGAAATCATCACTACGCTGAACCAGGACAGTCCCTGGGCTCTTCGAAAAACCCCGCTGCTTGGGCTGGATGTCTGGGAGCATGCCTACTATCTGAGATATCAAAACAGGAGATCTGACTATGTTGATGCATGGTGGAATGTCGTAAACTGGGATTATGTTGAAAACAGATTCATGGAACTTTTCGAGTAACCACGCCTGATTTGGATAAATTCTTTTAAGGAAAAATTATATTTTGATCCTATGAACAAGAGTATAAAATACGTTGCAATTTTTGCAATACTCCCCTTGTTTACAGCAGGATTGGCTACTGACTATTTCACAGATGTCGAGGCTCTCAAGAGCAAAGGTACCAGTAACTCGAAATATGGTTCTGATACCGGCATTTGCGGAGTACAGTTGTGTTCTGAAATTCCCGGCGGCAAAGCCGCATGGATGGAACAACAAAAGCAGCCAACTCCTGTAGCTCCAGTTGAAGAAAAACACATGGAAGAGAAAGCCATGATGGAAGAAAACATGATGATGGAAGAAAACATGATGATGGAAGAAAACATGATGATGGAAGAAAACATGATGATGGAAGAAACAACTGAAGCTGACTTGGGTTCTGTACTCAGATTATCAAGAGCGAATGTTCCGGCGACGATTCCGCTGCATCAGGGATACTACAACGGTGAGGATGTTTATTTCATCATCACAGATTCTAGTGATCCCACACATGCGGAAATCATTACTGCAAATCAAGGCTGGCAGGTAGAACTTGCCCCTTTGTTGGCAAATGCCCCGGATGAAGCACTTTCAAGAACATACATGTTTACAAACGGTATTGAAGGTGACGGCGTACACGGATATCAGGGCGAGGTCTTTACAAGCACTCCTGCACAGGCAGATGTGTATAGCGCACTGACTTCCCATGTCCATGTTACATGGCTTGAGGATTCAACACCAAGAATACTTGATTCTGATGCAGTGATTGCAGATGCAGCTGATAACGGCGAAATCATATTGATTGATCTCAATGTAGTTTTGAATATGCCGCAAATTATCTGGCCTGAGGGTCAGATGATGGTCAAGGAAGACAAAACTCTAACTGATGAAACACCATATAGTGGCGGTCAAGTTCTTGATATTGATACAGAAGAGATGACGGTAACCTTCATTGCTCATCGTGGCTGGGGTCCGGATGGTAGAACAATCTATTACATTGTAACAGATGCCACTCCTAGCGGTCCTGCAGATCTGATGGGTGTTGTAAGCGCGCCAACATCTGCAAACCTGCTTGCAACTTCAGCGGCAGTTGATCTGTTTCAGTTCAAAAACGGCCTGGCCGGTTCTGGTCCATTGGGATTCCAACCTGGAATAGCTACGGGAGCTCCGGGGGATGCAAATTATTCCCCAATGTGGAGAATCTTCGTCACGGGCTGGACTAGTCCTGAAAACGCCCAGCTGTTGGAGACAATTGATGATCTATACGCATACCAAGATGCCGGCTTGATCGACATCAGTCTTGCACGTCCGATGGATAGCGACCACATTGTCAACTGTCCGTTCATCGATCCATTCCAATAAGATCCAAAGATCTTTTCTTATTTTTTTTTGACTTTACATCTGTTGATTTTTATTGGAAAATCATGACAGATTTTCAGAGAATTTGTTGCTGTACTTATATCGCTGATGGTAATAATTCATTATATGAGCATCACAGGAATGTACATGCTAAATACACTACAATACAAAGAGGGAGAAAAAATCCAGCAGGCCCTTGACATGCTGTATTTGGACAGAAAGAATCAGTTTCGTGAACTATCACAGGTGCTTTTAAATGAAAAGGCGCTAAAATCCATGCCCAACTGGAAGGAATTCGTTCTGAATTTTTCCTTGGATGTTGAGATGGCCTTTGAGGCCTGGTCAGGACAGAAACCGCTGCTAGTCAGCTCCCCGCAAAAGGCCCTGACAATACTGCGACAGTTGGGACACGAAAAAACATCCATGAACCAGCTTGCACACCTGCTTAACATGTCATATAACCTCTCAGTCGAATTCAAAGAGATTTACAGACGTCTCAAATAATATTTTTTTATTGGGCCTTACATTGACAAATCTAATCTAAAAATAAAAGTTATTTGTAGCTGTTCAGGCTGGTTATTGTTGTTTCTTGAATTATTTCCCGTAAGACAGACATCAGGTATTTTCAGTTATCTTATAATTATCTGATTTGTTATGTTACCGTATATTTTTAATAATTTTAGTGCTCTGGTAAGTTAGTAGGTGTTTTGATTACATTGTAAAGTTGGTGTGTTTTGCGAAATTTTACCCCGAAAACATCTGATCGCAAAATCACAATTTACAAAGTTTACAAAGTTTAAGAGGATTCTTGGATTTTCAGAGTTCTAGAGTTTACAAAATCCATCCAGAAAGAAGAAAAAGAGATGAGGTGGTAGTCCACCTACACCAGAACCACGCAGCCGTCATTCTTACTAAATGATGTCCATGAGAATCCACATTTGTGTAAAATCACGTCTATGTGGCTACATCTGTCCTTTAGTCCGAGTCTGGAATAACCCTATCGAATCCCAATCATTTATGATGTTGACGTACTTTATCAGACCGTCAAGTTCTTTTACAAAATCATGTTTTGTATTGTCATGGTATTTCCTCAACAATCCGCCAACTTGTCATCACCAAGTTAGGTATCAACCCCATTGCTTCGGCAGGGGTCTTTCCCTTTTGCGCTGGTAAGTTAGCGGGTGTTTTGACTGCGCTGTAAAGTTAGGGTGTTTTGCAAAATTTTACCTCAAAAATACCTGATCGCAGAATCAAATTTACAAAGTTTAGTGATTCTGAGATTTTCAATGTTTTAGAGTTTACAAATTTTATAAAAAATGACATGAAAAATTTGGATGTAACTTACCGAAACATGATTTAGAGAACAGATCAGAAAGCACCCAAGTTTCGATTGCGCCTTGACAATTTCCAAGATGTCAATAGAGTTCTCAGACCGTTATAATGCCATGTATGGTGCAAAGGATGTGGCAGCACTTCTTTTGCACATGTGCAAAAACAGCATTTGTGCAGAACAGGCAAGGAGAAATCTTGGACAATTCCTAAAACAAAAAACACTAATCTGATTTGAAGATAATACCATTAAAGTTCTCAATAGACACAAAATTTCAATCTGGATAAGATCATGATTTCAGATTCACTAAGATGTTACAGGACACTTTGCAGATTACTTTAAATAGGATAATTTTTTGAATAAAATAATGAAATTTGGATTGTTTTTTTGTAAAACAGTCTCTGAAACAACAAAACAAGACATATTTTGTGTAGAGAATTTTAATAAACAATTTTTATCGTTTGTTTTTACAAAAATAACTATAAATTTGGATAACAAAACAAATTTAACTTCTTTTGATCTATCGTACAATCCTATCTAGGTGAATAAAATGAGTGGAAAAGAGAAATTAATCAAAGCAGATATCCGTTTACAATGTGCAGATCCAAACCATAAAGGAAAATGTTTAGAGTTAAGGGATTTATTGCTAGATAATTTTAATCAAGTTTTAGAGGCTCAAATAACAAAAACTGTTAGCGGTTCACCTGACTTTTGTGTTATTGCTAGTGCGATGATTCATCCAACTAAAAAATCACAATTTAAAAAATCATTAGAAAACTTGGGTAAAACCAGTAAAACAATTTCCAAGGTACGTAATGTCAAGATCCAACTTGCAAAATAAGAAACGATTTAAAATTGAAGATTTATGCAACATATGTCAAAGGAAATCAACAACGTCTAATTAAGAAACTAAACCGCAACAAACAGTTTTTGAGTGTTGAAAAATACGATGATTACACATTAATCATTGTGACATCGAAAAAAATTTCTGAGAAAAACAAAATTATCATTAAAAGAATGAAAGAATATTTTTCTGATATTAAATATGTTAAATATATTAAATTATATGCAGATGTAACAAAGACGAGGAACGCAAAAAAAATACAAAAAATACTTCATCTCTTTTTTGATATTGATAGTACCTTGACACATACAAAAGTTAAAACAATCGATTCTGATGTAAAATCATATTTTAATAAATTTAAAGAGTTGAATTGTATTTTATATTTTTGTACAGGTAGAAGTTATCAAGAGGTTATGGAGTTGAATCAAAAATATGATCTTGGACCTTATGGAATTGCAGAAGCTGGTGGAATTATTGTAGGGATTGGCCGAGATGGAAAATACAGATTTGGTAAAAACAATGAGCCCGATAAATTAATTAAATATTTAAATGATAATGCAATAAAATATACAATAGATCCAAATCAGTCTAATAGATTAACGGAATTTGTATTGTTAAAAGAATCCATACAAAAAAATATTTTAACGAAAGCAATTAAAAAATCTAAAAGTAAAGTAGATTGCCATATGACAAAAAACACATATCACATCACATCTTTACACGTAAACAAAGGCACAGCTATTAATCATCTTATAGGAGCTGACGAACTGGATTTAAATCCTGAATCTAATTATACGATAGGTATTGGTGATAGTGAACTTGACATACCAATGTTTGATAAATGTCAAGATAGTTATTCGGTTGGTACTGACATTAAAGTACGAAAAGCAGCAAAACATAATCTTCAAAAAACCGCACCCCGAGCAATATTTGAATTGTATAATAAACTAATCCCACATTGAAGGTTCTGTGTAATCTTCGGTTCATAGGCAAAAATTTTCAATCTGGAGAAGATCGTGATTTCAGGTCTCTATAACTTCATAGAACCGCAAATCCTAATACCTAAATCTGACTAGTCATATCAAATATCATGGACTTTATGCTAGAGGAAGAACTAATCGATTTGATGACGTTTTGTCTGCAAAATCCCGACTCTGCTGAAATATCTGACAAACACGGGCGAATCACCGAAATCGGCAAGGAACTGTATGCTGATGGCGGAGTTGATGCCCTGGAGAACTTTTCTTTTGTGCTAAAAAACAGAATCTATGAAGAAATAGGGAAAGATCCATCCCCGATGCGCTCGTTGTGGAATGGTCTTACTGATGAATGGCGGTTCTAAAATCCTTTATTGGGAATTTTATCCCCGACCAATTCTGAAAATGGCAGTACTGCATGTTGGGCAAGTGCCCTTGACTGCAGGTTTGCCATTTTTCATGGTGTGTGGCTTTGCGCCTTTGATGTCTCGCTTATCACGACACTTTACACAATATCCTATTGTCATAATGGCACTAGGCACTAGGTTCTATTAGCGAGAAGTTGTCGAATTTTTTTCACTAATAAGCAAATCTGCGATCTAAACAATCATGTCGCAGAACGATTTTTTTCGTAACGGAAACTTTTTTGGATGATTTGGGAAAAATTATCCGTGTTTTTTTAATAATTGCCCCTGAATTCAAATGCAGTATTTCTAACTGATTTTTTCATATGGTGGATTAGATTCTGATTCTGTAATAGTCCCATCTTTCAGGATCAAACTGTGTTACAAATTCTGCATGCTCCTTGTCTATTCTGGCCTGAATGACGTCCCTTAGCGCAAAACTTGTCAGATACTTGTATTTCATAGAGTAGGCCTGCATGACAAACATGTGACGCATCTCACTTCCCCCCTTTAGTCCCCAGTACCCCATCTTCAATGCCAGCGGTTCTAGAAATATCGTATTTCCCAAACCGTAATTTTCATCCCTGATCTCTTCACGAAGCTTGTATTTCTCAAGCGGCCCGCCCTTGACAAACCCGACGATCTCCCCGTTTTTGTCGTTTAATCTAAGTGTGTTGATGATTATCTGTGGATTCTTGATTGATTTTTCAAAATTTTCTTTTTCAAACTGGAGCGGCCTTGGTAATTCCAGAAAGATCTCATATAACATCCTGATAAACTCCGGATCCCTCCTTGTCTTCATGCACTCTATTGTGGGAACCAACTTGAGATTTTCATATGCATAATCGGCCTGAACCGTGATCTCCTGCTGTCTGATCTTCATAAATGACAGGACAGTGTTAAAAAAGTTCTTCCTCATCTCTTTTGGAAGTATCTTTAGAATTCCCTTTGCCATCTCCGTCTCCTTGTTTAACAGTTCTTCAAAGTATGCCACGGCACTTCTGACTATCAATGACGGCCTCCATGCAAGCGCGTGTGCGTTCATCTTTGCCATCTCCATTGCCCTTGCAAAATCCCCCAGTGCATAACCGCTTATTCTGTCCGTGACTGAAAGATATTCCCCGATCTTCATGACGTGCTGCTGGTATTGCTGGTCGTTTCTTGTCAAATCCGAGTTCTGGAAGCATTGTTTTATCTGTTCTTCTGCGTTCTTTTTGAGCTCGCCGCTCCAGGGATAGGTCGTTCTTAAAATTAACACCTTTAGGATTTCCAAATCCAAACCCGTCGAATCAATTAACTGGCGGAGTTTTTTGTCTGTCGTAATAAACCTGATCACGCTTTCCTCGTGCGGCTTGTCCACATTTTTTTGGGGATCAAAATCATGAAACAGTGCGGCAACATACAGGTATCTTACGTCCTCGTCTGTTAGCTGTACGATGTCCTGCTTTGTGGCCAAAAGCGACACGTATGTGACTTCTAGTTCGTGATTGATATTGTGATATCCATAATAGTCTACCCCCAGACCCTGGCTTTCAAACAGGTCAATCGTATAATCCAGCATTTCGATATAACAGTCATCCTCCAGTCCGTTCTGAACCATGAGATTGAGAATCTCATTTCTCATTGAATGGACGCTGGCAAATTGCTGCAATATAACTCGGATCAGGATTCTTATTTTTAAAGATGTCCTTTTTGGGCTAGTCTGTGATACCTCAATACGGATTCCTTCCTGAACTGGAAATTTCATCTGGCGCTTTCGAGTCCTCAAAATCATGAAAAAAGTGAAATGTCAGTATGCCATATTTTTATTATTCTCCCTCAAAACCACCGTATGGCAGACTGGCTGTCTGCGCTGCTTTTCATATTCTGAAAAGCAGGTACATCATATTTTATCTGGTTTTGTTACAATTCACCTGTTCTTGCAGGCGAGCCATCTTGCTTTCATACCACTCTTGCTTTGCCTTTTTGATGTTTTCTTTTGTACTATCCAGTCCTTTCTTACCACAGTATATCCTGATCTGCTTGGAACCATCCCAGTAGCCAAACGTGATGTATGTTTTACCACCCTGTATTTTTTCTGATATCGCCATGTTCTATATACAACGTCCTGTTATTTATACATTATATTTATAATGTAAAGTGTATATGCTCGACAGCCGTAATAGTATCGTGGGCTTGTGGTGTACGGTGCACAACCAACCCGTCAAGTTGGAAGGTCTGGGTTCGACTCCCGGCAAGTCCACAATGTTTTTATTTACTTTTCTCGCAGATCAGATACTTGACGGGTTGGTTGGAGATTCCGCTTTTTGGAGTCTTCCACATTATTTTATCCTGACTACTGTTCTTGGCACTAATCTGCGAGATCTCCCACATAGATCTTTTCCCAATTCAAAAATCATACCTATTGAAAATTCCGACTTTTATTTTGAATCTCCCATCTCGAAAAAATAACGAATCCCAGTCCAAGCATTGTGTAGCTTGCGAGACCATACACGGATCTTCTCTGAATTGAAAATTTCATCTGGCGCTTTCGAGTCCTCAAAATCATGAAAAAAGTGAAATGTCATTCTGTCATATTTTTATTATTCTCCCTTAAAACCACTGTATGGCAGACTGGCAGTCTGCCCAGCTTTTCATATTCTGAAAAGATGGTACATTACATATTTTATCTGGTTTTGTTACAGTTCACCTGTTCTTGCAGGCGAGCCATCTTGCTTTCATACCACTCTTGCTCTGCCTTTTTGATGTTTTCTTTTGTACTATCCAGTCCCTTCTTACCACGGTATCACTGGTGTGTTTTTTTACCATCCACATACAACAATCTATCTGAATCTAAGATCATGCCTTCAATCCATGTCTGATTTTTGTGCATAAAATGCCAAAATTTTAAATATTTATTATGATAAACATGTCTCATGGCAGTAAGAGAAGTTGCACCCCTTGATCAAAAACAATGGGATAGACTACAGTACCTTATGGCAAGAGGGCCTACCGAGAAACAGTTGAAGCTACTTGCAGAATCTAAAGAACGTGTTAAAAACATCAAAGTAGAATTTTAGGTTTTTATAAATTGTCCGAACAAATTGATTTTGATGATACAAGCTGCCTGCCTTGAGATTTCTCTCAGAAAGATTCAATAGAATTGCAACCGGGCTGATCTTGAATGTCCGTAAATTCCGATTTACTTGAAATTCTGATGGAGGATAACCAGAAAAACACCCTAGAGTACATTCTTTACCTAAACAACGAGACCTATCCGATAACTGACGTATCTGTTGAACATTCGGTGATTCCTGTCAATAAACCCACTACGCGCGGCGGTGTTTATTTTTCAGACAAATTTGCCTACAAGATGAAGGGCACCATAAACGATCTTGCCGTGGTGCCGCTTTTGACAAAAAAAATGCTCGGACCAAATACCGAGTTTGCCGAACTTCGAATATCTACCAAACTAAGACGCAATAAAACCCCGCTTGATGTTGAAATATTTACCAATCTTACAAACAGCGTCCAGACCCCTGCTGCAATCGAGCTTAGCATGATAATTGTCAAGCTAGAGTCTGTCTAGTCTGTTTTTAGATACCTGTCATATCTTTCCCTGCGTCCCCTGTCTGAGAGTACTTCATATGCCTTGTTTAGTTCTGCCATCTCCTTCTCAGAATCCACCTCCGTTGTCTTGTCCGGGTGCGTCTTTTTTGCAAGCTCCCTGAATTTGTTTTTAATCTCGTCTTGTGTGGCATCCATGGGAACCCTGAGAACATTGTAGTAGTTTGGCAGATCATCCCTGTCTGCGGCATTGCGAAACTCTTCATCGTCTTTTGTGTTCCTTCTCCCTCCAATCTCCTCATAATCGTCCCCCCATCCCGAATGATATTTTTCATACGTCTTGTCCTTTTTTGATTCAAGATCGTTTTTATCATAGGATGTCTTTCTCCTGAGAATGACATCCCTTGCTAAAAACAGAAAGATTGCAATGACTGCGACGGCAAAACCTGTAAAGAGTACTGTTTTTTCCTCGTCTGATACGACTAGTTCCATGTTTGGACTGTCTGTCTGTGCAAAGCCCGCCGTTTGTAAGCCCCCTGCAACAACCATGAAAATTAAAAATATGTTGAAGTGTTTCAATCTGCCACCTACGTCAACCTAAAGTCTTCCTTTGTTGTATTTAGAACCACGTGTGTGATTGTATTTTCTACGTTTGGTATCATGGCCAACTCCTTTACAAAATCACTCAGATCACTTCGTTCCTTGAACTTTGCAATGATCAGCGTGTCTGTCGAGCCCGTTATATCGTAAACCCCGCATACATTTTCAAATTTTGACAGCCTCTCCTCGATCTCGAGAATTTTGTCGTTTTTTGCTATGATTTCAATAACCGCGGTAAGTACATATCCTAATTTTTCGTGGTCGATAATTGCAGCATACCCGCAAATTATCTTCTCCTTCTCCAGTTTTTTGATTCTAGATAGCACCGTTACTGTCGATATTCCAAGTTTTAGTGCCATCTGTCTTGCCGAAAGCCTTGCATCGACCATCAAATTTTTGAGAATTTTTTTGTCTGTTTCATCCATTCCATGTACTTGGTAAAAAATTTATTTAAATTTTCGGTATTTGATTGTAAATCCGTCCATTTTACCGGTGTTTTTCTGTATATTGCGTTCAAACTTTATAAAAATCTGATATGATGTGTGTTTATGGATGAGATAGAAAGTCTTGTTTCGCGGGGGAGACAGTCCTTAAAGGATGAAAAGTTCGATGACGCGCTTGGTTTTTTTGAACAGGCACTTTTTCTGAACCAGAGTGATCCTGACCTTTGGAATGAAAAGGGCGTGGTTTTGAGGTGTTTGGGAAGATACCAGGAGGCAATGGAGTGTTTTAACAAATCACTGGAAATTGATCCTAGGGACAAGAATGCCTCCTGATTTTGTATTGACAGGCTGCTGTTTTAATCATGAAATATCATCTTCTGTATCCGTTTCCTTCTTGGCGGCATTGAGAAGAACACATGTGATCAGAACGGTTCTAGTCAAAATGAATAATCCCGAAGACCAGGCAAGCTCTTTGAAAAAATAATTTTTAGATTTTCTTATCTTCTATCATTCCCGCTACAATATATCAAACCATTTAATAAAATATAAATTGAAAAATTACAAGAACTTGAAAACAATGAGTCCCAAACAAATGGCAAATTCAAAGAGCTAACATGCAGCAAAAGCCAGTCCCAAATCAAATTTCTAATTTTTAAAAACCGTCTTTATCAAAGATGGGTTTCAATTCAACAAAACACGAATACCATAACCTGATGGATTTGTTAGATGACTTGAATCCGACGTACCAGAACTTGCAGATTACATCATGACATTTTTTAGGTGACATTAGAGAACGGGTAATCCAACCGCGTCAGCTAAATTAAAGGCAGGTATGGTGTGTTACAGTTGCGGCATTTCATTAGATATGCAGCTCTTCTACTGAGGCAAAAAAAATCCAGAGTTCCATTTTGTTAATTACTTAGCAGTGAAAAAAAATCAAAAAGGGAAATAAAAAGAGAACTTGAATGCCTCTTTGTGAAAATTCCCCCTGAAATAAAAAGTGATTTGGTTGTAGATACGTCTGTTAAATCCCATATGATCCACAACCCATAAATTTTACAAAGCTCGCGGTTTTGCATATTATGAAGATGCAATAAATGACAGAATCTGTGCGTTTTTGTATGATCTGTTAAAGAAATAAAATTAATACGCTAGAATCAACGTAATGGATCCCAGACATCCCATAAAATATGGATTGACAGTTTATACCATCAGATGGATTTGTGAATAATTACAAAACAGATCATCACTGATATCCTGCCATAATTATCTAAAAACCCGCCGTAATCACTAGACTGCCCATATTCATTTTTACCGCCAGACAAGGAAACGCATCTACAAGCCAGCCAAGCCCGGAAATACAGATCTAAAATACCGTGACATCGCCTGGTGCCGGTCCGCTGTCCATCTCTTTTCTGCGTGGTTCAACAGAGTCTTCGTGTTCTGATTTCTGGTGTTCTCTTAACTCATCGAGATTCTCAAATCCCAGATGACACAGGTAGCATTTGGGCTTGTGTTCGTCAACTAGGGGAAGTACCATGACATTGCCGCTTTGAGTGCCTACTTATTTCTTGAGACTATAAGGAATATATCATGACATACGGACTGACAAATATGCTAGAACAGCTAGTCGGAGACTCACAGGCGCTAGATCGGGCCATTGCCGGAGAGGAGCTCTCCCATAAAGACGGTCTTGAATTAATGGATTATGATAACTTGCACTTGCTTGGGGCAGTAGCCGATGATGCGCGAAAAAAACTAGTCGGTGAGACTGTCACCTTTGCTGCATCTTACTACATGAACTATACAAACGTCTGCGCTGCCAGCTGCCAAATGTGCGCGTTTTATCGAAAGGACGGGGCAGATGACGCATATACCCTGACCCCGCAGGAGATCGAACAAAGAGTCGGAATTGCAAAGCAGATGGGTGCAACTGAGGTTCACATCGTCGGAGGGTTTCATCCAAAACTTCCGTTGGAGTACTATGAAGACATGATGAGGACCATCAAGAAAAACCATCCCCAGCTCAACATAAAGGCGCTGACTGCAGCAGAGATTTTTTATTTATCAAAACTGACAAAAAACTCCACCAAGGAAATCCTGTCCCGGTTAAAAAACGCCGGTCTTGATTCGATGCCCGGAGGCGGGGCAGAACTGTTCCATCCTGAAATCCGGGACGAGATAGTCCGAGGAAAATGTTCGGGACAGCAGTGGCTAGATGTGATCGAAGAGGCGCACAACATGGGAATCAAAAGTAACGTCACCATGCTTTACGGACATATTGAAAAACCAGAGCACATAGTTGATCATCTCATAAAGATTCGGCAGCTGCAAAAAAAGACCGGCGGATTTATCACGCTGATTCCGCTCAAATTCAGTCTGGATAACACCGAGCTGGAACAGGAGCATCTGGTAAGTAACGAATGTTCATCGGTGTATGATCTGCGGATAATTGCGTTATCAAGACTCATGCTTGCAGGGACACTGAACAACATCTCAGTTTACTGGGTTGCCTATGGTAAGAAACTAGCACAGGTCGCGTTATCCAACGGCGGCAGCGACTTGGTGGGAACCGCGTTTTCCGAAGAGATTTACCGCGCCGCAGGAAAGACTACTGCATCATCTGTTGATGAACTTGCAACAATGGTAAAAGAGATCGGACGGATGCCGGCACAGAGAAACACCCACTTTGACATTCTAAAAAACTTTTGATTCTTTTGAGATTAATTTAGACTTTTGCGGTAACTGGAAGAAAGAAAAATGCGGCGGCATTACTTATGATCCTGGTGTGGTGGTTGATCTGACTGCACACGACACACTGCAGCTACTACTGGAAAAACATCTCAACCCTTTTTTTGAAGCTGGTTTTTTATGGCATCTATCTTTTCCTCCATTTTGAGATGTTTGTCCCTTCTTGAATCCACCTTGATCACGACTTCGACTCTGGCAATTCCAAGATTGTGAACTGTCTCCATCATCTTCTTTGATGCGTCATAAATTACATCGATGCTCTCTGATTCCAAAACCGTCCCCATCGAGTTGATTTCATATCTGATGTTTTCCATGTCCTGAATTGATTCTACTGCCTTTGCAATGTAGAAACTGGCACTGCTGGTCCTCGTTGCCATGGGATAAATACTAATTTCTGCCTGAATCATGCCTCTGCTGAATGCCGATTAATTTGAATCATTCCGGGGGTTCTTGCACCTCTTTTTTTATGCTGTCTCCTCCCTTGCTTTTTCTTCTCCTGGCACCAAAACTGATCAGCGCAAGCAGGAATCCTATCCCCACTAGTATTCCAGATAGCATCTGATACGCCTTGTTCTCATCCTCGGCTATCAGCAACTCTATAATCTCATCATCAGTCATTCCGGGTTGACCCGCAGGTGGTACTGCACTGCTGACTGCCACGATCATCCCTGCAATGATTATTGCAATACCTCCTGCCAGAATTCGTTTGTCGACAAGCATCCCATCTTGTTTGGAATTTATCATATATTAGGCATTACGTTCCCTCTAAAACCCCTCAGGCGGTTTTTGAACAAAAACATTGCAAACAAGCGCATCTGTCTTTGTGTCCCTGTACTGGACGTTGCATGAGACAAACTTTCCCTTGAGTGCCCGCTCTAGCTGCTCTGGCGTAGTCTCTGCATACTGGGGATCATCTGGATTGTCGATCTTTGCAATGATGATTTTTTCTGTTTTGCCATACTCGTCCTTGTTGTCTTTTCTTACGTGGCTGACTGCCATCTCAAAGGCGTTGTTAGTTAGAATCCCAACAACCGGGCCGCCGATTCCGTCTCCCATCGAATCTGAAAACCCCTTGTTCTATAACTACTTGGCGGCAATGGATATCTCAAAGTCCGGAACCAGGTTCCTTTCTTTTGCCATCTCAAAGAGCCTTCTAATTGACTGCTCCCCGGAATCCCCCATGTTGACAGTTATCTCATTTACATACATCTTTACGAATCTCTCAATTAACCCGCGCGGGTTTCCCCTGGAGTACTGCATTGCGTACTCGATTGCATCTTTGAAATGGGCCATTCCAAACTCGATTGACTCTTGAAGATACCTGTCAAATTTGACAATTGTATCCATGCCCAAGTCCGTCCTCATGACGTTGATTCCTAGCGGAACTGGCAGTCCGTTTGTTGTTTTATCCCACCACTCCCCGACGTCTAGGATCTTGACTTTTCCCTCCTGCTTGTATGATAACTGGGTTTCATGAATTACCAGCCCCGCATCCACCTTGCCTGATTCTACCGCATCTGGAATATCGCTAAAATTCATCTCGATATGATCAAACTCTCCAATCATAAGCTGCAGCAGCAAGAACGCCGATGTCATCTTGCCTGGTATGGCAATCGTGCATTTTTTCATCTCATCAATGCTCATCTGCTCTCTGGCAGTAACTATGGGCCCGTATCCGATTCCAAAACTTCCGCCACTTCGAAGTATCGTGTATCCTGGAATGTATGCGCATGCATGAACCGAAACGGCAGTAACGTCAAGCTCCGGGTTTGTTGCCTTGCGGTTTAACTTTTCAATGTCCTCAATTACATGGTTTACCTTAAAATCCGGGGACGATACCCTGTCTGTAAACATTCCATAAAACATGAATGCGTCATCCGAATCCGGAGTGTGTCCCACGGAAATTTCCATGATTGACTGCAAAATTATCGTAATAAAAATCAAAACACGGGCGGAATCATTTACAATAGTCATCTGATGTGAAAACCATCAGGGCGTGTGAGACACCACGTCATATGTCATCATCACTCTTTGAATTTCCCGGAATCGTTTCAAAAAAAAAACCGTGTCCGGGTCTGGCAGAAGAGTCTTTTTTGGAACGCCGGTTCTGGCATTTGCAATGCCTGTCGAATCATTTTCGGGATGATCCCCATCTGATCAAAATTCCCGTCCTAAGGTTTAATACCTGATTACTAGGGTTTGCGAACATGGTCAAATACAAATCCACAGGCGATGTTCTCAAGATCATCAAGAACAAGGCCCAAATCCGCAACTTTGGAGTCATCGCACACGTCGACCATGGAAAGACTACCATGAGCGACAGCCTTTTGGCATACTCTGGCATCATCGCCCCATCTGCTGCAGGCAAGGCACTGGCAATGGACTTTGACAAGGAGGAACAGCAAAGGGGAATTACCATATACCAGGCAAACGTCACTTTACATTTTACTCAAAAAGACAAGGAATACGTCATCAACATGATCGACACTCCCGGACACGTGGACTTTAGCGGAAGGGTGATCCGCAGTCTTAGGGCCATTGACGGGGCAGTCGTTGTGTGTGATGCAGTAGAGGGCATCATGACCCAGACTGAGACTGTAACTAGAATGGCACTTGAAGAGCTGGTAAAACCGGTCCTGTTTATCAACAAGGTAGACAGACTCATCAAGGAACTCAGACTGACACCTGAAAAGATGCAGCAGCAGCTAGCCGAGGTCGTTTCAAACTTTAACCAGTTAATTGACACATATGCAGAACCAGAATACAAGGAGAAATGGAAGATCTCAATTCAGGATGCCAGCGTTACTTTTGGCTCTGCCAAGGACAGATGGGCAATCAACATTGATCTGATGAAGGAGAGGGGAATCACCTTCAAGGACGTCATTGATGCCTATGAAAATGACAAAGTCTCAGACCTTGTAGAAAAGGCGCCCCTTGCAGATGCGGTACTTGGAATGGTCGTCAAGCATCATCCGCCCCCAGACGAGGCAGTAAAATACAGGATTCCAAAGATCTGGAAGGGCGATTTGGAATCCGATGTCGGAAAGGCGCTACTTGCATGTGATGATACCGGTCCGACAATCATGATGATTGTCAACATGGTGCTAGATGCGGCTGCCGGACCTGTTGCCATAGGCCGTCTCTTCTCTGGTACCATCAAGGACGGACAGACCATCAACATCATTGATGAAAAAAGGGAGGGAAGAATCCAGTCTGTAAACTTTTTCATGGGAAATCAAAGAGAACAGGTCGGGGAACTCGGTGCAGGCAACATCCCGGCACTGCTTGGACTAACCGAAGCCCGGGCAGGAAACACCCTTTCGAGCATCAAGGGCATCCAAATGTTCGAAGGCGTCAAATATGTTTCAGAACCCGTAGTCCAGGTTGCAATCGAACCCAAGCATCCAAAGGATCTGCCAAAGCTAGTAGACGTACTCAAACAGCTGACCATCGAGGATCCAAATCTTATAGTAAAAATTGATCAGGAGAGCGGCGAGACCATAGTTGCAGGAATGGGCGTGCTGCACCTTGATGTTGCAACACACCGTATCCAGGATACCAAAGTCGAGATTATCACATCTGAGCCTTTGATTAACTACAGGGAAACTGTAAAATCCGGATGTGACCCAGTCATGTCAAAATCACCGAACAGACACAACAAGATCTTCATGAAGGTAGAGCCGCTAGAACCCCAAATCGCTCAGATGCTCAGGACCGGCGAGATCAGCGACATGAAGGACAAAAAAATGGTCTCAGATCTGCTAAAAGGCGCCGGATGGGATACTGATACGATCAAGCGAATTATGAGGCTTGATTCACGCGGCAATGTCCTGATTAATGGAACAAAAGGCGTTCAGTTTGTCCAGGAATCCACGGATTCAATCAACTCCGGATTTGATGATGTCATGAAGGAGGGTCCGCTGTGCAGAGAACAGATGAGAAACTGCAAGTTTACATTTACACACTTTGTACCACACGAGGACACGGCACACAGGGGCCTCTCCCAGCTAGGTCCTGCCTCCCGCAGGGCGTGCATGGGCGCGCTACTGACTGCCGGTACTGCGGTCTTGGAGCCCACGCTGGCCATCGAGGTTCGTGTTCCAACAGACCTGGTTGGAAGTGTTGCAACCGTTCTTTCTGGCAAGCGCGGCAAGGTGATGGATATGGTACAAAAGGGCGCATCAAGTATTATTACCGGCGAAATTCCCGCCTCTGAGACATTTACACTGTCTGAGGAGATGAGGGGGCAGACTGCCGGACGTGCGACATGGAATACGTCGTTTAAGGAATGGACCGAGGTTCCAAAATCAATGCTGGCAGCAGCAGTATCTGATATTAGAAAGAGAAAAGGACTGGCCCCAGACCCACCTGTCCTAAATGACTTTATAGATAAAGAATAGTTCTGCCGTATTTGGTGATCAGAGCACGGCGTCATATAGGTAAATGCGACAGACAGTTTGATGGTGTCTCCTGCCGTAATACAGATGATTCGTCATCACTCATTATATTTTTGTGCTGACGTTTTGTTGCCGTTTATCTGCTTTCAGACGAGTCATCTTCAGTTGCACATCCTTGTTTTACCTTTGGGGTTCTGACCAATGCATCTGGCATGGGCGTACTCGGATCATTATTTTAGTACAGCGATGTTTACCGGAATAATACCTGTGATGATATACTTGTAGTACTATTTCCAGTTTCATCCTTGAGATAAAAACAATCAAAAAAAGATCACGCATTATCAACCTGATTTAAAATTTGTACACTGCTTTTGAATTTTTTTATTATAAAAAATATTCACGTCCTCTGATGTCTTATAGTATACCTCTTTTCCAACTGTCTCCTTCTTGCTTGTGAAATTATGACCAAGAAACTTATCCAGATAACCATTTAATGACTGTCTGGACTTTAGATGAAATTTTTTAAAATCTTTGAGTCTAAACACGCAGATTTCTGCGGCAAGTGCCAGCAGATCATACTGTCGCCTTGTCATATTTGCTCCCAAAACATGCTTTTGAGCGTCTACAAACAACATTTTTCGTGCGACTTGCAAGGGAATTTTCCGTATCGTTGGAAAATCCGTGATAAACGCATAAATCAAATCTGTTGACTGTTTTAAAATATACCTCGTTTCCCCATTTGATACTTCATAAAGCATTTTGATTATTTCCTTTGGAACTATCAATGGGGTGTTGTTTTTCTTTGATAAATTCCGGTAACGAATTTGTATCATATTGTTAATCTCACTTTCAGTTAGTGGCTCTATAACTATCGGGCGTCCGGTAATAACTTCACTTACTCTGTGAGCTCTCTTTTGTATTATTGACAAGAGACCCTTTTCACCTATTATCATCCACCAGACATGTCTTCGTCCAATTAAATTATCTCTCATGGAGTTAAGAAAATCCATCACATCTTGATCAGAAATAATATCCAGATTATCAATTGCCATTATTATGGAAGTAAATTTCGTTTTTTCTATTACCAATTCTATCCATTTATCCATCAAATTAAGGATTGTAGGCAGCAACATGGTTGGTGGTGTGGATTTGGATTGTTGTGAAGACAGTCCACCTCCAAATCCTGCAATTGTAACACTACCTCCCCATCCCCTATCAATGGATTGTACTATCAATGCCTTTGCCTCTCTATGTGTTGGATATTTGTTTAATGATGAACTTCCGACAGATTTTTCAAGATTAAAAATCATGTTGGAAAAAACAGATAGCATGAAATTTACAGGATCAACGTTTTTTGTCAATTCAATTTTTTCAAATGATGGCAATATTTTCAATTTTTTATACATGTCATATTGAAAAATATTCACAAAGCTGGTTTTGCCTATCCCGACTTCCCCTTCAATCAAAATTATCCCTTCTTTACCACCGCGGAACATTATGCCTAATTTTTCCAGTTCTTTTTCTCTACCTATGAATAATTCTCTGCTTTTCTTGTCAGATAACAATGGTTTAGAATCGTATGGATTTGCCATCAGCTCAAAATCCTCCCAGAATGTGCTCATGATGTATTATGACTGTGGTGATTAAAAAATGCTTTTTGCCTTACAAACTTTGTAAAGTGCTTTTTGCTTTACAAAGTCTTTGTAAAGTGGGTTTTACTATATGCCGCTTTACAAACTTTGTAAAGTGCTTTTTGCTTTACAAAGTCTTTGTAAAGTGGGTTTTACTATATGCCGCTTTACAAACTTTGTAAAGTGCTTTTTGCTTTACAAAGTCTTTGTAAAGTGGGTTTTACTATATGCCGCTTTACATCAAAGGGCTCTAAAATTATCGGATGCTAGGAATGAAACGTGAAATATGTTCTTCTCCAGATTGGACTCGCTAGGTTCTGATGCAAAATAGTGATCTGATCACCAAAATACACCAGATCATCAGGAATATGATACTATAGTAACATAATGCTTTTTCTACGTTTCTGTTCTTTAATAGCCCAAAGAACATCCTCATTTTTTATTGTAGATCTGTCATGAATGACATTTCTTCTTAAAGCATCTTCACAAATAGTAGAGATATCTGATGAGGAGTATTTTGCAGTCAATGATGAAAGCTTTTCAATGTCCAGTTCTTCATTTTTCTTTAACACGCCAAGATATTTTTTAAATAATTCCTTTCGTTGTTGTTTTGTGGGATTTTTGAATTCTATTACTTCATCAAATCTTCTCCATACTGCGGTATCAAGCAATTGAGGATGATTAGTAGCAGCAATCAGAATACTGTTGCCATCATAATTGTCAATCATTTGCATAAAATTGTTAACAACGCGTTTTACTTCGCCATGTTCTTGAGGATCATCTCGTTTCTTACCAACAATATCAAATTCATCAAAAAGTACAACAAATTTGTCTTGTTCAATAAAATCAAAAATTTTTCTAAGATTCGTAGCGGTTTGTCCCAAGAATGAAGACAGAATGGAATCAAATAGTACATAGACAAAAGGATATCCAACTACACTGCTCATAATTTTAGCACTCAAAGTTTTTCCAGTCCCAGGCGGTCCACAAAATAAAACCTTCTGTTTGGGTTTTAGTCCAAAAGAACGCAATTTCTTCAAATTTTGATTTTCTGCAATAATGTACTCCAATCTCTCTTTTGTTTCATCATCAATAATTAGATCATTAAATCCAAAATATTCTTCTGTTAAATCTAATAACGGAAATCCTTTCTCACTATCAGTAGGAATGGAATAATCTTTCTTGGTATCAATACGAATTCCTTTTTTTCTAGGAATCAAACTTTCTCTCATTTCATACTAATGACATATTGATTATTTATAAAGATGCAAAAAGAGTTGTTTTGAATTTTATGAAATTTTTGAATGTCCTTATGCCTCACATATAACAATCTCAAAAAAAGGCAGGTTTTACGAGGTAGGTGGAACTAAAATCTTAGGTTCTGGTGCATTTTGATGATCAGATCACTAGAATCCACCTGAACCAGAGGATTTTTGGAGGTATACGGATCCCGCAACTGTCTGCATGTCAAATATGTCGGCTGCAAAGGTGAATAAAACACCCGTAAAGATGATCAGTTCCTACAATCGCTGCGACCTGAATCAGACCACTGATTCCGTGTCTTTTCTTGATCGTAATGTTCATGAGAGCAAAGTGTACGTTACATGAGCCCGGAAATAAAATCGTCTTTTCTGTCTAGAATAGTAGTGAACTGTTTCCTTTTTTTTATACTAGTTTTACTCATAAATCTATTTTTTTCTGATCGCTATTTTTAAAATATCTATTAAACCAGACAAATCATGACTAGTCATAAAAATAACAATCCCACAAACAAGCTAAAAATCAACCCCTTAACAAATAAATATAAAATATTTGGAGTTGTAGAATATTGAAGAAATACGAATTTCATATAACATGTCCGAATGAAGATTTTTGTAAATATCTTCAAAATCAAATGTCAGATTATCAAAATAAGGATGCGAGGAACAAAAATACTGATTATGATCACACTGCGATTAAAAAATTTGAAAGCTGGGATGCTGCAATTACCGAATCCGAATTAATTTTGAAACAATATCCTGAAATAATTTCCCTCAAAGTAATTTCAAAGTGAAATTGAGAAAAATCACAATCGTTTATGTTGATACAGAAAAACAATCGTTAAGATGGATTGAATCTGAAATAAAATCTGATAGATTTGCAAACAAGAGTCATGGGATAAATTACTGTGTAAAAATTGTAAGGGATCGTAAGATTATTTGAATAGTTATATTGTGATTTAAAAATAGAATAGCACTCTCAGGCGGTGCCCAGATCTTCCCTTACAAGTTACATCTGCTAGGGTTCCATCCCCTAATGAGAGATTACGTTATGTACAAGAGACTTATTTTTAAGTTTATTTGACTGGACTAATTTCTGCATTATATGAAAAGTACGTCCGCTAATCATCTGCATCATTCTCCATCCATTCCTAGTTGTTTTTTCTGATCGCATCTGTGGTCTTTTTGTTTCTAAAAGCCATAAGCGGGGTCTCATAGTTGTCAATGTCACGTGAAAAGTGCAGTCTTGACTCGTTGTAATAGTCCGCATATTCCCTGAGTACAATAGTGGAATATCTCATCTTCTATCGTCTTGGGCAATTAACGTTACAGCACTTTTAGCATAAAAAGGAACTATTACAGATATTTTATTTGCATAACTTTTGAATAAGTTAAGAATTTTATATGCTGCATCAATATCACCTCCTCCAGATTCCAAAAGAATATCCAAATGTTTGATTTTATGCCAGACCAAATCTCATGTCTGCAACAAGTCGATCAAAATCCTCCTTTAACCTGGTTGGTTCTGCCGTATTTGGTGATCAGAGCCCTATTTGCACCAGAATCAGAGAATGACCATATCTCAAAAGATCAAGGCCACATCTAATCATTTATTCATGTGTGATTTCTAAGAAATTCATGGGGCTGCTGTACACCAAATTCTATATGGATTTTGCAGAAGATGAATGGAAGCAAATTTCAAATGACCCGCTGGTCTTTCAAACCATTAAAGATGGCGTCACTTTGGAGATTGAGGATACCTCTCATAAATCCTACAAGCTCAATTTCAAGAAGGGTGGAAAATTTAAGATGTTTAGGGTTTCTGGAAAGTTCCGGCTTACTTGGGATGACGATGATCTCACCTGACCCCCAAACAATAACAACAACAACAACGATAATAACGGGATTCCATGACGAGAAATCACATGTCACTGGAGGATCAAATTAACCAAATCCTGATCAATTTTGAAAACATTTCTTCAGAAAGAATCCTCGATACCCTGAATCAGATAACGCCTTTTTTCACCAGTCCGCATGTCTCCAAATACCTCCAAGGAAAAATTCAAAAGATTCAAAACACCAAAAGCGAACCTGAAAAAAAGAAAATGTGCGCTGCACTGATGCCGTATCTTGACTGGTATCTGCAAGGACCAAAATCAGCCTGAATACTGTTTTATCCTGTCTAGTGCCGTCTTGATGGCTTTAAGATCGTTTTTTGATTCTGCCATGTCCCCCACAATCCCCACAAAGTACTCGTGCCCCGTATCCCATGCCTTGTGAATGTCTGCCTCATAACACGATAACGCCTTCACCAAAAACGGAACATCCTCACAGAGCCTGCCAATTGACTGACTGTCCACCAGACAGTCATGAATCCTTCGAGTCACCTCGTCAATTTTTGGAATTGTTTTTCTTGCCTGCTGGTTTAAAACAGATGCAAACATTGCAGCCGCATCTTTTAATTCCGGGCTGTTACCCATGCTCATTAATCTGTTTTTGTAATGTTTTAGTGATTTTAGAACTATCTCGTATCCTCCCTCCTCCTTAAGATATATCGCCCCAATCCAGATCTTTTCAGGCATATCTGATGCTGGTTTATTTTATTATAATAATTTAGTCATGCCAGCCGATGCCCTATCTGCTGCCTCTAAAAGCCAATTAACATATCCTGAAAATCATTCCGGCAAAGCCACTTTGGCATTTATACTCGACATCATGTCATCGAAGAACTCCGCCAGCAGCCGTCTTTCTGTAACTGATTTGCATCTACAAACAAACGCAGAAACATGACTCTTTTGAATCCCCAATCATCATCGGCGAGGTTCGTTTTTACTGATGAGATATAGCAGGATGCCTGCCAAACCCACCCCCATCCCGCTGATGCCGATAAAGGTGCCGCCGTTTTTAATAAACCTCAACGTGGCGTCTGTCTGTCCCAGCTCAATTGAGTAAAATAAGACCAGTCCTACTCCAAACATGACTGTCCCTATAATGATTAGCGGTATTCCTGTCCTCATACGTGGGCTCGTTTTTTCTGATTAATAAACGGCAAGAACAACATGCCATACGATGCATGCTCAGGCCATACTGCTAGGATAACTTTATCGTAATTTCCTCCCCGTTGCCAATCTCCAGCGTCTCTGTACGAAGATTTGGATTTTTTTTGAGATGATTTGAAAATTTTTTCATGTGCTCCCTGTATTTTTCAGGATACAGCATGTTGTCTGTTACTATTATTCCACGCGTTTTTACCATTGGCAGAACCAGATCAAAATATCTTATGACGTTCTCCTTGTCTGCGTCAATTAAAACAAGGTCGAAAAACTCCCTGTATCCCAGTCCCGAATTTAACTCGGCAAGTATCCCCGCTGCCTGCCCCTCCCTTACCGTGATCGTATCTGAGACCCCCGCCTTTTGAAAATTCTCTTTTGCCCTTTTAATCTTGTTTGGATTCTGCTCGATTGTGATGATCATCCCTGATTGCTTGGAAATGGCTTCTGCACACCATATCGTGGAATACCCGGTTGATGTTCCTATCTCGAGCATATTTTTTGCGTTTTTCATGTGTAAAATCACGTTTAGCAACTTTCCTGTATCCCTTGTTATTGCCAGCATTCTATCCTCCGGTGCGGTCTTGACTTTTCGTGTTTTTTCCAGATTTGACTGTATGTCTAGTTCCTCCAGGATCCTGAAAATTGATCTCGTCATATACTGGCATATTTTTAAAATGATTTAATCGTTCCCGAAAAACATTCATTAGATTATATTTAGTAAGGAAATTTTTCAATTAGATGGCTGAGAAAAAAACCGACCTGCTACGCATTGTTCAAAAAATCCTCAATCTGGATCCACAAATGAGATTTGCGGCGATAATTGATTCAAAGGGAAAGATCCGTGAGGCGATCATGAAGACGGGCAAAACCAGTCTCGAGTCGCAAAAAGAGGAGGAGCACTTTTGCAAACAGGTCGCACAAAGAAGGGCGATGAGAAAAGAGTTTGACAAGACCCTTGGAAAGGTACGATACGTGCATGTTGAAAGGGAAAAGGTCTCTCAAATGGTAATTTACACCAAAAGAAACATTGTTTATTTTGCAATGGAGCCTGAGATGCCAATCGACACAAAAATCCGCCTAATTACCAAAATCAAGAAAATCACAGTCGAGATTTAGATGATATCTGATTCCCGTCTACTGTTTTAGATGTATGTATTTCAGAGTATGTATCTGTAATGTTTGAACATTGTCATCTGCAGATCAACGGATGCAATAATGGATAATAATGAATGACCCTCAAAAATATTTTTTAAAAATAAACCGGGTCATGTTATCTCTGTCACATCTCGTGGGTTGTAACGTGCAAATGCGGTGTCTGAAGATCCGGCATGGAAATCTGTAAACTGCAACTGATCTGTGCCTCAAGCAGTGTGTCGTATTTGTTTTCTTTTTTTGTGTCATCCCAAATGAATGTCATCAGATCCAAACTCTCATTTGTTGGCAGTCATGAGTGTCGCACACCCTTATTGCTGTTGCCGCGGTTTAGCATGTGTCCTGCCAATTATCGGCAGGTTTACCTGATGCGGTAAACATGAACAGTTGGCTTGGTTCTGGTAAATACCGCTGACTTGTTTTACCTGAATCAGATTAACGTACAGAGGCATTTATCGGGACTATCTGGAGTATGTGGAGCCTGCTGCAACTGCCGTTGCGGTGTTGGAAATGCCGGCATAAAAACCGGCATGTGATTTCCGTGATCAGCATTTTTTTGAGCTTTTGTTATCTGGCGCATCACTGCATCTGATATTATTTGTAGCCCTTGCTGATCAGTTTTTCTGAAACAGCTCGGTATGTCACGCAAAAATATTTGTCATGTATGATAAAATAGAATAGCCAGGTGTTTATGGATTCCAGGACTATTCTTGCCTTTTCCTGTGGGGTGAATTTGCTCTTTACCACGGTGTTTTACCTCCCAACTTGCTCAAAAAGTGTATGTATCTGAGTGTTCTCATTCTAGAGAGGTCCCCACCACCACAAAGATATAAAAATCATGTAGAGTATTTGCTGTATGAGTCAAAATCCCCTGTCACTTGAGGTTCTTGATGCATATACAAGGGACGTTGGCAGGACGGTGGCAAGAATTGATCATGATTCCATGACTGCGCTTGATGTCTCAACTGGCGACGTACTAGAGATAAATGGTAAAAGAAGAACGGTGACAAAATGCCTTCCGTTGTACCCATCTGATGAAGGAAGGAAAATTATCAGAATTGACGGGTTGACCAGACATAATTCGGGAATTGAACTCAAAGATACAGTTTCACCCAGAAAAATAGATGCAGTAGCCGCAGAAAAGATAACGGTGGCGCCATTGGAGACAATTCCTCTAGTTGACGAGAAATATCTTGCAGATACCTTGGATAGTATTCCTTTGATAAAGAGTGACTGCATAATGATTCCATACTATGGCGGACGCCTGGCTTTTCAGGTTATTGCAACGACTCCTGTAGATGATGCCGTCGTGGTTAATCAAAAAACAGTCTTCCACATTGCAGAAAGAAGCTAATCACTGCGTAGGATTCCACAAGTCACACACAAAGACTGGATTGACAGTAAAGATGGATGATGGGCCTGCCCAATAATCAAGACTCGAACACATCTTCCCCTGATTGAAACTTTGTATTTCTTCTGCAATCCATTTATTCAAGATGCTCTGTCTGGTCGTTATAAAGTGGTAAATTAGCATGTCCCTATTTTGTGAATTTTTTGATGTTCATCTTGCTATCCTGGTACACTGCATAATGGGACAGTCCGGTATCAATGCAGATGTGGTTTGATGCCTGCCTTACATTTGCATCACGGGTGTGACCGAATATCTGTTTTTGTCCTGCAATATCCTCAAACTCGTCATAGTCGCACCAAAGAATTCCACCGTGTTCATGTTGCCCGCCTCTAGACCTGCCGCACTGCAGGAATCTGTGCTGGTATCCTGCACTGTTGATATGTTTGATGTCCTCGCCGGATTGCCTCATAAACTCAACTAGATTCTTTTTGCCGTATTTCTCAAAGAACTGTCTGCTTACTCCAGCATGTGTGCAAAGCCAGTCATCAAGAAAGTAGTACAACCGCATCTTGTCCCAGGCGATTTGATGCATGTCTATTGCATGTTTTTTGTATTCAGTAAAACCCGCGGATTTCAGATGTAATAGATCAGTCATGTACCCAAGATCGTGGTTTCCAACAAGGTGAACCCTGTTTTTATCACGGATAGAGTGCGACAGCCAGTGTGCAGTCTGCTCTGCTAGTTCCAGGGTATCCCCAAAAGAGTCAAAGTAATCGCCGAGAAACACCACTTTGTCAGGATGCTCTGAGGATATTATCAGCTCTGCATCCAGATAGTTCATATGAATGTCAGGTATGATCAACGTCTTGCCCTTTGCCAAATTACATCAGATGTTTGTTGGTAATGTGTGATAAAAAAGATTTACCACAACTAGAAACCGATTCTGCCATCAGTACATCCTGCACCTAGGGGTTCTATTCTGGGTCTTGCAGATTACAGACCCTTTCTGTTTTACAGATAAATAGATGATAAATTTTTCTAATTCCAACATGCTAAAAATAGAAGAAATTAAAGTTAACGGATTTAAGAGTCTAGCGGATATAGATGTATCAATAAACAAATTAAATGTACTAATTGGTCCCAATGGTTCAGGTAAAACAAATTTTCTGGAATTTTTTCTATTATTACAAAAAATTATCAGACCGACCAAGTCACCATCATACCCATTTAGCAGATGGGGCGGATATCAAAATGTCTGTCATAAACTCAACACTGATCAAATTATAGAATTTGAAATTAAAGGCAAGGTGAATGAACATGCATTTCATTATCAGGCAAAAATAAATGGAATGAATGAATCTGTAACCTTTCTTTATGAATTTTTACAGGTAACAGATGTATGCACTATTAAAAGACAATATAAGGAATTTGTTGTATCATACCCTCGAAAATTACTAGATAAATTAGAACAAATTAGAACAGCGTCAGATAAACATGAAAATCAATTATTTCAATTTTTGCTAGATACAGGAACCCAAAAAACAATGATTGAGGATTCAAGATCAATAATGGATTTCATACATCGTTCACGATTTAGTTACAACAAAGATTTTGCATATGGTTCATTAAATGGTAATATGGCATGTATTTCTAATGTTTTTGTCCATCCCGATGGAAACGGAGAGCCATTATTCACTAGTGTTATGCATTCTTTAAATTTTTACAGCGTATTATCTGTAAAATCAATTTGTAATGTGCGCATTTCTGAAAATTATGACCAACAATATCAGTTAGATGAACATGGTAATGGTTTAATTATTTTGTTATACAATCGGTTTTTACAAAACAATAAACGATTTCCAGGCATTATAGAAAATGCAATGCAAACATTATTTCCGGGGTGGGAGCTAGGTTTTAATCTAAATCAAGAAGGTACGATCACATTAAATGCAACATATGATACTATAACATACACCTCAAAAAGTCTTCCTGACGGTCTGTTGAGAACGTTATTTATTTTAACGGCATTACATTTGAAACTCACAATACTATTAATTGATGAGATTGAGAATTCACTGCATTCAGGTATAATTCGATATATTTTACAAGAATGTAGTCGTTGTGAGGATACAATTGTTTTTATGACTACGCATTCTCCACATATAATGGATCTTTGTGATCTAAATGACATCATACTAACTGAACGTGTTAGTTCATCTAGCAGTTTTAGTCATATCAACAATATCGAGGAATTAACAAAGCAGCTACTTGATACTGAAATGACGTTTAGTGATACTTATTTTGATGGGAATTTATGACATTTTCTTGCCTTGTTGAAGACGCATACGGTGAATCTTTGGCCGATGTTTTTTAGGAAAAAGAAAGAAGAAAAAATACTAGATAACCTGTCAATTCCCGTCTTTTCAAATCAAGACATTGATCAAAAAAAATCACAGATTATTTTTTCT
Organism: Candidatus Nitrosopumilus sp.; assembly: GCA_965218785.1. Lineage (GTDB taxonomy): Archaea > Thermoproteota > Nitrososphaeria > Nitrososphaerales > Nitrosopumilaceae > Nitrosopumilus. Next base: position 1,269,604 of record OZ244650.1, on the reverse strand, counting down.
GAGATTCTTTTATTCGTCTAACTGCAATCTCTTTTGCGAGCTGACCGATTAGTTGAACCTGTTTTGAATCCAGATTAAGCCTATACATTATTGCCCTGCCTGATCGTCTGGCTCCCGTTATGAGGGATTCTGATTCAAGAGTTCTTATTTCATTTAGAGCAGTTTTGAATGATATTCCAGAATATCTTGCAATATCTGAAACTGAATAGTCATAATCATCAAATACAATTAGAAAATCCAGAATCTTTGATCTGTAACATGGAAACGTATCTTCTAATGGTCCCAGTTCCAGAACTTTTCGATCAGACTCGGGAATTGTTTTGGATACTGTTTCAGACATCATGTTATTGGTAACATACCATATATTTATTATTTATATAGTTCCCTAATATCATGTAATAAATTACATAATAGAATATAATTATTACGAATTTAGTTATAAGATGGAATTGGATTCGGTATCAAAAAAATTCTCAAGAAAATGTTACTGCCTCCCCCTACCACGCCCTCCTTCTTCATCCGTGTTTTTGAGCTTTGCAAGACCATCACATCATCTTGGGTACAAACTAGTTTTATGATTACAAGTTTTCACTCCTCTATTATCTGCAACATGTCTGCCAATCTGCTATCTTTTCTCTGTCAGTCTCATCTCATAAACTCTTGATTTGAGTGTGACCCTGAATCCACACCAGATCGTTTAGATCGGACTGATCATAGCAATTACATTTATCTGAACCTAACATTTACGCCTGATCTAAGAATATCTTTTTAAGCGGTATTTACCTCAAAAATACAGTTTGGTTTTAAATTGTAGTGATTATGGGAGAGGGTTATCTTACATATTGCCGTACCGTGGCAACGACCCTTTTGATGTCCCATGATGCTTTTATCTCTTGCTGGCCTGCTTGCGATACTTTTTACCTTCTCTGCCGGAATGGCACTATCAGATGCGCATGCCCAGACCACAACTAATGTCCTGTCTAAAATAGACTCACTTGCCCTTCCAAATGACGGATACCGACACAACCTGGTACATCTTGATGGGAACTACTATGTCTCCTCACACACTGTAACTTCGGGTACTACCACTCGGAATCATGATACCGTTATCAGACTATACTCCATAACTGACGGGCAGATCTCAGTGATTGGCAGCCAGCTAGTGGGTACTACTGGTGAAAATGAAAATATCCCTACTACTGATGCAAATTCGAATCCAAGAGCTACCTCTATTACAGCCGTAGATAATAATACAATTGCCGTTTCATATGTGGTCGGTGTTACCGCTATTCATTCAGGCTATATTACAACATATGATGTTGATCCCAGTTCTATGACGACGCCATTTGACAATGAAATGACTCTAGAATATGCTGAGGATCCCGGTGGCGGAGACATATTTAGTCAGTCCTTGACAACACTTGATGCAGACACGCTGATACTTGCATACTCGCAAGGAATCCCTGCTAATGGCTTTATCCGGACTATCAGCATTGCCGATGGTGGCGCGCTGAGTGCCAGTACTCCTGTATCACTTGCCTCGAACCAGGGACGGTACCCATCCGTGGTAACCCTGGATGATAACACGGTTGTAGTCGCATACCGTGATGGCGGTGCCGATGGACACATACGGACATACGATGTCTCATCTACTGGCACGCCCGTGCTGACTGCCAATTCCGTCGAAGACCTTGAACACGATGATGACAGAACGGCGTATGCATCCCTTGTCCGAGTAGATGGTACCACTGTCGCACTTGCATACTCTGAGATTGGCAACAATAAAGTTACAGATGACGGGTCTGGACGCATCAAGGTATTTGATGTTGATGCAAATGGCATAGTTGAACAAAGGGGTGAGACTGTAACGTATTATAATGGCGCGGCAGACGCGACATCTGAGGAACGTGTACACCTCAACTCACTGGCCCTGCTGGACTCTAACACGCTGGCAGTCGCATACAGGGGTGAAGACGGCGACGGCTTTATTCGGATATATGATATAACCGACACCGGTCTGACTGAGACAGGCGGACCATTTGAGCATGATATGGCAAACGGTGCATTCAACGCGCTTGTTAAGGTAGATGATACCACACTGGCACTAGTGTATGGAGGGGATCTTCCACTGGTTATACCACGTAATACTGCTAATACTCCCAACACAATCAAGACACTTGCCGTTATAGCTGCAGGCTCTGATACAGAAGCCGCCAACCATCGATCTGCTACCACCACTGATGATACCACGATCGTATTTACTGCATCAGAAACCTTGTGAGGAACTGCTACTGCAGGAGTCTTTACTGTTTCAGGAAGTAACTTTACCCTTGTGGCTGGCCGTACCATAACCATAACGGTGACCAATCGGTACTGTACGATACAGTGGCCGTACCATAACCCTGACTGTGGGCACACGCAATAATGTCTGGACCCGATATCACGTGTATCATACTCTGGTGGTACCATCACTGATCTTGCCGGAAACCAACTTGCAGACACCGACCAGATATCGTGGCAAACACCGTGCCAGGTGCGAGCATCATCACCGAATCTGACTCTCCTGTGATATCTGATGCCACATCACTGAACATCTCCATTACACACACTGACACACCTGCCATATCTGATGCCACATCACTGAACATCTCCATTACACACACTGACACACCTGTCATATCTGATGAATCAGATATACAGATCACCAATGCACCAGGCGATAACACCCTTGCCGAATCTGACACACCTGCCATATCTGATGCCACATCACTGAACATCTTCATTACCCACACTGACACACCTGCCATATCTGATGAATCAGACATTTTGACCATCAATGCACCGGCTGTAACTGACATATTGGCAACCGGAGGTCCATACAAAGAAGGTGATATCATTGAGATCACAGTAACGTTTGACCAGTCAGTAACCTTATCTGGAGTCCTGCATCTGACACTGGAGACTGGTGATGATGATGCCGTGGTTGTCTATACCTCCAACACACCTGGAACCGAACTGGCATTCCAATATACTGTTGCCGCAGGACACAACTCGGCTGATCTTAACTATGTCGATACAACCCCGCTTGTATTAAGCAGCGGAACCATTGTTGCCAGTACTGGCGGTGTTGCAGCAGATCTGAGCCTTCCTGCAGCTACTGATACTGCATCACTTGGCGGCAGATCTGCAGTAATTGTGGATACTGAAGCGCCAACTGTAATCATATCTAACGACGTTGTCGCTGATAACGGCACCTCACCTACTGACACCGTATCCTACACTGTCACCTTCAACGAGCCTGTAACAGGCTTTGATATGGACGATATCGCAGTATCTGGAACGGCATTTAGCATGCTTGGTGCATCAAACTTTGCAACAGTTATGGCAGGCACCACATACACCTTTGATGTTGTAACCCTCTCGGATGGTACCGTCATTGTATCTGTACCTGAAAATGTGGCAGCAGATCCCGCAGGCAATCAAAACGCGGCATCCAACACATATACCGTCGCAGTCGATGCGGCAGTACCTGCGATAATCTCCGCAAGACTCTCCACTAATACAATCACCATAATCTACAACACACCAGTAACCACGATTCTATCCGATTATGATGACCTGATAACAACTGACTCTTCAACACCTACAGTAACGTCAGTTACTGGTACCACCACTGATACCATATTACTCACCCTCTCATCTGCAGTCCCAGCAGGAACCACTGCCACAATCGACATAGATGGTCCAGTAAAGACAAGTGCCTCAGAACTTGTGCTTGAAGCACTAGTTGACTATCTGGTAACAGCAGAAGAAACCGTCGAACTTGCCGGTATTGACAACCGCGTCATAGTCACTGATCCTGATTCCACCCTTGCCACAATCACATATCCAAGTACAGTTGATGCCACGCTGGATTATTCATCAAGGATAGCAACCACAGCAGAAGTTTCAACTGTCACGACAAACGAAGAGATCGTAGTAACTGCGAAAGGTCTGCGTGGAGGGGATGTCAAGGTGACTGTTCCTGCCGCCACCGTTTTTAGCTCGCCCACCTTTGATGGAATACTGGTATTGCCAACTGACTCTGACTTTGACACTGGTTGTAACTCTGCTGCAATAACTTCCGGTGCGCGGGCATCCTGCATCGAGATAGGACAATCTAATTCTGTGATAAACACTGATAAGCCAATACGGATACAGCTTGGAGACCAGGCAGGCAACGTTCCATGGTATTCTGAGGACGGTGCAGCAGCTACCCAGATAACTACAGCGTGTGCTGCCGATAATTTTGCCTCTGTATCAGCGCAGCTTGACAGCGGCGAAGAGTGCTTTATAGACGTAAGCCCTGACCTGATAATCTGGACTACACACTTTACAGTATTTGGCTCAAACTCGGTATCACCAATTGTAACCGGGGTATCGGCACCATCCGGTTCATACACTGTAGGTAACAAGATCACCATCACTGTAACATTTAACACGCCTGTATCTGTATCTGGCACCCCCCCCACTTTGACACTGGAGACTGGCAGGATTGATGCTGTAGTCGACTTTGACCGTGTTGCGGATACTGGAACCCAACTGATATTCGTGTATACCGTTGCCGCAGGACACAATTCTGCTGATCTCAACTATGCCGATATAAACTCGCTATCTGCGGGCACCGGAGTAATTACTACCCGTGATGGCGGTTCTGCCGTAACACTCACACTTCCTGCAACTGGTTCTGGTGATTCACTTGCCGGCAGCTCTGCTGTAATAATTGATACTATATCACCGGCTGTAATCATATCTAACACTGAAACCGCTAATGGCGGTACCACTGACTCTTACACCATAACCTACACTGCCACCTTTACAAAGCCTGTAACTGGCTTTCTTGATGACGTGAAGGATGTCCTATTCGATAATACGGCCACCGCATCTATCACTTCATTTAGTGGATCCGGCACCACGTACACCATTGTTGTAACTGCCACCTCTGATGGTATAGTCAAAGTAACGATTCCCGCAGGTGTGGCAACAGATACGGCAGGAAACAGAAACGCAGCGTCTAACACATACACCGTTACAACAGATATGATTGCACCTGAATTTATCTCTGCTGCAACCACTTCGGCAACCACGATTGCAATTACCGCATCAGAACCCCTTGCAGAAACTGATACTGAGGGAATCTTTGCCGTTTCTAGTAACCGCGTATCAAACGTTGCAATAACTGGCAGTACCATAACACTTACAGTAGATACGCCAATACAGTTTGGAGACACGCCCACAGTATCATACACTGGTACTGACGTAACTGATGTTGCTGGACACGCACTTGCATCATTTACACCAGTGTCCGTGACAAACAACGTGCCAGACCCTGCTATACCAACCGTGGACATAATCGCAACTGATGTCTCTGATGGCGGTGCTACAAACTCTGGTACCATATTATACACTGCCACATTCGATGTGCCCGTAACGGGCTTTGGCGATGCCGCAACTGATGTCACAGTAACTGGAACTGCTGATACAACTGTCTCCCTCCCAACTGGATCCGGCACCACGTACGCCTTTACCGTAACTGCCCTCACTGATGGTACCGCTGATGGCACCATCAATGTGTCAATTCCTGCAGGTGCGGCAGCTGCTGGGACCGTCGACAACGCGGCATCTGCCATACACAGTATCACACTTGATACTGTAGCGCCAGCCATTGTTTCTGCCACTGCCGTGAATAGTAATAACAACATATACGTCAAGACAACTGAGCCCATCTTCACCAGTCCCACTACTGCCGAATTTAGCGTATCTGATAATGACGTCCTTGGATTTCGTCTACAACAGCATGACACAACAAATCCAGGCATAACGCTTGTGTTGATTTTGGCAGTTACCGGCGACTCCCAAATGGTATCCTACACCGGTGAGACCCTCACTGATGCTGCAGGAAACCGGCTTGTCCAATTCACCGGTGTATCGGTAGCCAACACCGTGGATGACATGGTACGCCCAGCTATAACCATATCGTCACCTGGCAACAGTAATGGCGACACCATACTCACTGACACCGTATCCTACGAGGTAGCCTTCAGCGAGGTTGTAACTGACTTTATCCTGTCTGATATTATAGTATCTGGAACGGCATCCCAAAACTTGCCTACGGCATCAAACTTTGAGCAACCCAGTCTCCTCACATACACATTTGACGTGGTAACCACCGGTGATGGCACCCTCACGGTATCAGTTCCTGCAAACGTGGCAGCAGACGTATCTGACAACCAAAACACGCTATCCAACTTGTTCATCGTTACAGTGGATACCCCAATAGTGGTTCCCCCAACAATTCACGTCATATCGCAAATAGATTCTGCTGACCTTCCAGACAACGGATACCGGCACAGTATGACACAACTTGTCGGCAACTATTACATCTCACTGCACACTGTAACTGGACCTAACAGTAATCCAGCCCTCTTGAATTACCATACCACCCTCAGACTATACACCATAACTGACGGGCAGATCTCGCTGATTGGCAGCCAGGTAATAAACACCGTCACTGAGGATATAAACCAGCCCACTACTGAACTAGGAGGTCCCCCAAGACCTGCCGCCCTTGTACGTATCGATGATGATACCATCGCAGTCTCCTACGTGCGCACATTTGGAGATGGCCTTGCAAGCACTGTCACAACATTTGATGTTGCCTACTCTGTTACACACTTTACCCCCTCTCAAAGTATCAACTTTCAGACCGGTGCTACAGGCGGGCAAACAGATGATCACTCTATGATATTATTTGATGCAGGCAGGTTGATAATTGCATACTCGCATCCCGTCAACTCCTCTGGTGGCTTTATCCAGGATATCAATATAGGCACTAATGGCGCGCTGAGTGTAGGTGTACCAGTAAGCATTACCGACAATGATGGACGGTACCCATCGCTGGTCAAACTAGATAATGACACTGTCATAGTTGCATACACTGATAGCAACAGAGACCGTGGTGAGGACACAAGCACTGGTCCAAAAGAGGTGGTCCCAATTGAACTCACATCATCCCGTTTTGTAGGTGCCGAGGGATTTATCCGGACATTTGATGTTTCATCTAGTGGTACTCCCGTATTTACCCCAAGAGCCGACGCCCTTGCACACGAACTCGATGTAACCGAACGCGATGTAATGGATCCGAAGATCATTATCAGAATAGCGTACAACTCTCTTGTTAGGATCGATGATAGTACCGTCGCCCTTGCATACTCTGAGATTGGTTTTAATAACATTAAAGATGACGGGCAGGGACACATCAAGATATTTGATGTTGCAGCAGCGGACGGCACAGTTACACAAAGGGGCGATACTGTCATATATTACAACGACGCGGCAGCCGCACCATACGATGAACGCGTACACCTCAACTCACTGGCCATGCTGGACTCTGACACGCTGGCCCTCGCATACAGGGGTGCAGGCGGGGACGGCTTTATCCAGACGTATGCTGTGAGATCCACCGGTCCGGTGGCAACAGGCGGACCGTTTGAGCACGATACTGCAGACGGCGCATTCAACTCGCTTCTCAGAATTGATGACAACACACTTGCACTGGCATACGGAGGGGATCTTTCAACCCAGATAGGAAATACGGCAACTCCCAACAGTATCAAGACATTTGCCGTTGTAGATACGGAGGATGACACCACCGCACCAACCATAGTGGGCTCTACAACCCCTGATGATACCACGATCGTACTTGTGGCAGATGAATATCTTGTCGGAACTGTCATTGCAAACGACGTTACCGTTTCAGGTAATATGGTATCTGCCGATCCTGTGATATCGGGTCTTGAAATAATTATAACTGTGGACACGCCGCTTACAGATGGCAATACTGTTACCGTGGAATACTCTGGTGGTGACATAACTGATGTCGTAGGTAACACACTTGGCACATTTGCCTCACACTCCGTCACAGTGGCTATTCCTCCCCCAACATCCCATAGCATATTTGAGAGGGACTCTGTTGCCCTTCCAGATAACGGATACCGGCACAACCTGGTACGCCTGACAGGCGAGTATTACGTCTCCTCACACACGGTAACAGGACCTAATGCCGATTCAGCACTATGGGACTACTCGACAGTCTTGGGATTATACACCATAACTGACGGGCAGATCACGCAGATTGCCCGCCAGGTGATTGGTACTGCCACCATTCAAAGCAAGACTGCCCCAATTACCGAACTCAGCAGCCCGAGATCCACGGCACTCACGCTGATAGATGCTGATACAATCGCAGTCTCATATGTGGATGCCTCGACAAGTCGTGTTGCCACGTATGATGTTGATACCAGCTCGGATACTACCCCATTTACAAATCCTCGCAGCATCGGCCTTGAAACTGGTTTGTACGGTACACAGACACACAACCACTCCCTGATAGCACTAGATCCCAACCTGCTGATGATTGCATATTCGTATCTTGATTCTGACCCATCCGCAATTATACAGGCTGTCAGTATTAATCCCCGCACCGGTGCTCTGATCGGTGACAACGGGACAACATCAACGTATGCCGACACTCAGGGACAGTACACATCTATGGTGAGAATGGATGCCAATACGTTTGTAGTTGCATCCCGAGGCGATTCTGATACCCCGGGACTCGTACAGGCGTTTGATTATGTATCTAACGAGATTAAATTTACTGCCAGACCCGCCCTTGACTATTCAGATGGTGCAAGAACGGCATACAACTCTCTTATTAAAGTCAATGACGACACTCTGGCACTTGCATACTCTGAGATTGGCACTGCCGGAAACAGATCTGACGGAAATGGAAAACTCAAGATATTTGATATGACTGAGAATGGCGTCATTACTGAACTTGACAGTTTGACGTATTACAACGCCGCGGCATCTGCGGCATCAGAGCAACGCGTACACCTCAACTCGCTGGCAATGCTCAATCCTGACACGCTGGCAGTCGCATATAGGGGTGAAGACGGTGACGGCTTTATCCAGACATACGAGATAGACCGTGTCACAGGCGTTCTTACCTCCACCAATGATGCGCCATTTGAGCACGATACTGCAGACGGCGCATTCAACTCGCTTGTTCGAGTAAATGACAACACACTTGCACTGGCATACGGCGGGGATCTTTTATCCGCCATACCTGATTTCACTGCAACTCCCAACATAATCAAGACACTTGTCGCAATAGACCCCGGTACATCTTCTCCGGTCATTGTGTCTGCTGTGGCAAGTAATGCCAATACGATCGTATTTACTGCATCAGAACCCCTTGAAGGATCTACTGCTGTCGATGACTATACCATTGATGGCAACACCGTTACCAACCCTGTAATATCTGATAATACCATAACCATAACTGTGGGCACGGCAATTCCCCCAGGTGGCACAGTTGCGGTGGATTACGACGGTGATACAATAACTGATGCTGCAGGAAACACACTTGCCACATTTGACGCACAGTCTGCCACAAATACCGTTCCAACTGTAACCATAACCAACACTGCTCTGGCTAATGGCGGCGATACAACCTCTGCTGTCCTGTCATACACCGCAGTCTTTAGTGAATTAGTAACCGGCTTTAATGATGCTGCAACTGATATCACATTGGGTGGGGCGGCGGCAACTGTCACCTCCATAACTGGGTCTGGCACCACGTACGACTTTGTCGTGACTGCCACCGGTGATGGCGCTCTTACGGTGTCAATTCCAGCAGGTGCGGCAGCAGATGCGGCAGGCAACGACAACACGGCATCAAACACGTACCGTATTACAGTTGATATCACCGCACCCGTCTTCTCTTCTATTGCAGTTCCTGACGGCTTTACGATAGTAATTACCGCATCAGAACCCCTTACAGGAAATACTGTTACTGCCAGAGACTTTGTCCTTACCGGCAGTAGTACCATATCTAATATTGTGATATCTGGCAGTACCATAACCCTGACTGTGGGCCCGGTAATTCCTGCAGGTGGTACGGTTACGATAGGTTACAGCGGTAATACCATAACTGATCTTGCAGGACACGCACTTGCCCCATTTGGCCCGCAGTCTGTGACAAACACCGTGCCAACTGTAATCCTGACCAATGATGATACGGCTAACGGCGGGCATACCACCTCTGGCACCCTGTCATATACTGCAGTATTCAGCAAGAATATACTTGGCTTTGGTGATGCCTCAACTGATATTGCCCTGTCTGGTTCGGCGAGGACTGCAACTGTCTCTATTCCTACTGGAGACGGCGGCATCACGTACACCTCTCCTGTGGATGACATCACATACACCTTTACTGTGGTTGCCAGCACTGATGGTACAGTCACAGTACAGATTCCCGCAAACGTGGCAATAGATACTGCAGGCAACCTCAATACGGCATCTGCCACACACACCGTTACATTTGATTCCATGGCACCTGCCGTCATTTCTGCTGCAACCACCAATGAGATCACGATTGTAATCAATACCTCAGAACCCCTTGCAGAAATTACGACTGCCGGAATCTTTACTGTTACCAGCAGTAATACTGTTACCAGCAATACTGTTACCAGCAATACAGTTGCCGGTACTACTACAATATCCGGTAATACCATAACCCTGACTGTAGGTACGCCAATTGTATCCTCAGACGTACTCACAGTATCATACGCCGGTACTGACATTACTGATGTTGCAGAAAACGCACTTGCAGCGTTTGACATGGAGCCCGTGACAAACAACGTGCCAAGCACCACTGACTTGACTGATCATACCATATCGAATATACACTCAGTCGACCTTCCAGACAACGGATACCGACATAATCTGGTACAACTCACCGATAATCATTACGTCTCCTCGCACACCGTATCCGTATCTGCCGGCAGCGGTACCTGGAATCATAATACCGATATCAGACTATACAGTATAACTGACGGGCAGATCTCGCTGATTGGCAGCCAGACTGTGGCTACAGTTACTGAAAATTCAGGCGATAACACTAATGACGTAAGGGAGGATCCAAGGTCTACCTCCCTTGTACGTATCGATGATGATACCGTTGCAATTTCACACGTGCGTACTAATACTGTCACTCAGGGAGGTACTACTACTGTCAGTCAGGTAGGCACGGTTACAACATTTGATGTTGATACCACTTCTACTACCACGCCATTTGGAAATCCCAACAGTGTCGACTATAGAACAGGTGAGAACGGCGGGCAGATATCCAGCCAGTCTTTGACATTATTTGATGCCAACACGCTGGTAATTGTGTATTCTCATCCAAACGGCTCTCCTGACGGCTTTATCCAGGATATCAACATCGGCTCTGGTGGCGCGCTGACTGCAGGTGCACCAGTAACAGTTACCACCGCTCAGGGACGGTACCCATCCGTGGTGACCCTGGATGCCAATACGGTCGTAGTTGCATACCGTGTTGGCGGTGCAGCTGGAACCATACAGGCATTTGATGTTTCACCTGGCAGCGCGGATGTCTTTGATGCTGGAACTGTAGTTCCACTTATACATGATGCCGGCAGAACGGCGTATGCCTCCCTTGTCCGAATCGATGCGACCACAGTCGCACTTGCATACTCTGATATTGGTACTAACATTACAGGTGACGGGGAGGGACGTCTCAAGATATTTGATGTTGCAACAGACGGTACAATTACACAGAGGGGCGCGACTGTCACGTATTATAATGACGCGGCAGACGCGGCATTTGAACGCATACACCTCAACTCGCTGGTATTGCTAGATGATGACACGCTAGCTCTGGCATACAGGGGTGCAGACGGCTATGGCTTTATTCAGATGTATAACATATTATCCAGCGGTCTGACTGAGGCAGGCGGACCCTTTGAGCACGATACTGCAGACGGCGCATTCAACTCGCTTGCCCAAGTCGATGACGAGACACTTGCACTTGTGTATGGAGGGGATCTTCCAGAAACCCTGCCACTTGATGCTGCAGCTTCCAACACGATCAAGACAATCGCCGCCATACTTACTGGCTCTGATACCGTTCTGCCAACCATCACATCTGCTACGACCCCTGATGAGAACACGATCCTACTTACGGCATCAGAACGCCTGGTGGGAACTACGACTGCGGAAGTCTTTGAGGTTTCAGAGAATATAGTTTCTGATGATCCTGTGGTGGCTGATGATCCTGTGGTGGCTGGTGATCCTGTGGTGGCTGGCCGCACCATTACCATAACGTTGGATATGCCAATTGTCGTTGGCAGTACGGTTACAGTCAGATATACCGGTGATACCATATTTGACGGCTCTGCCAACGCACTTGCGACATTTGACTCCCAGCCCGTGACAAACACCGTGTATGGCGTGACTGCCGTATCTGCGGAAGACCGCACCGTCAACGCAGGTGACACCTTGGATATCACCGTAACATTTAGCGGCCCGGTAACCGTAATTGGAACCCCTCAGTTATTACTGGAGACTGGCACCGATGACGCTCTGGCAGATTACACCCACAGCGATTCTGGAACCGACCTTGTATTCCGATATACCGTTCTTGCAGGACATGATTCTGATGATCTCAACTATGTGGATACGGACTCGCTGTTACTAAACGGGGGAAGCATATCATCATCTGATGGTACCACTACTACCCCTGCAAATCTGGCACTTCCTGCAACTGATTCTGGTGAATCACTTGCCGGCGGTTCTGCCGTAATAGTGGATACTGTAGTGGATACTACCGGTTCAACAATTGGAACCCACGTCCACACGATTGGCAGGTTAGGCACAGGTGACGGCGTGTTTAACACACCAAGGGGAATCACAACGACTCCCACGAATATCCTGGTTTCAGACAGCCTCAACCATAGGGTACAGATATTTGATCTGAGCGGCAACTATCTCAGCCAGTTTGGCAGTTTCAGCACAACTAACGGCGTGTTTAACGCACCCGGGGCAGTCACAACGACCTCTGAGAACATACTGGTTGCAGACTCTTTTAACCACAGGATACAGGTATTTGATCTGGATGGCGACTATCGCAGCTCGTTTGGCAGTTCTGGTACGGGCAACGGCAAGTTTAACATTCCCTTGGGAATCACCACAAACTCCACGCACATCCTGGTTGCAGACACCTTTAACAACCGGATACAGGTATTTGATCTAGAAGGTAATTATCAAAGCCAGTTTGACAATTCCGGCGTGGATATCATCCAACGAGATGATGGTGAAGGGAACACGGTGGATTTTGATCGAGGCGTGCTTGTCAGACCAAATGACATCACGGCAAACTCCACGCACATCCTAGTTGCAGACACCAGCAACCACAGGATACAGATATTTGACACTGCCGGCACCCGTGTTAACATAATTGGCAGTTCTGACGCCAGTTCCGGTACGGGCAACGACCGGTTTGACACGCCGCGGGGAATCACCACAAACTCCACGCATATACTGGTTGCAGACACCTTCAACAACAGGATTCAGGTATTTGATCTGGACGGCACCTATGTCAGCACGATTGGCAGTTCTGGTACGGGCAACGGCCTGTTTAACGCGCCAGGAGGAGTCACCACAAACTCCACGCACATCTTGGTTGCAGACACCGGCAACCACATGATGCAGGTATTTGATCTGGACGGCACCCATATCAGATCGTTTGGCAGTTCTGGTACGGGCAACGACCAGTTTAACACACCGCGAAAAATCACGGCAACCTCCACGAACATACTGGTTGCAGACACCTTCAACAACAGGGTACAGGTATTTGATCTGAACGGCGGATATCTCCACCAGTTTGGCCGTTCCAGCACAACTAACGGCGTGTTTAACACACCCGGGGCAGTCACAACGACCTCTGAGAACATCCTGGTTGCAGACCGCAACAACAACAGGATACAGGTCTTTGATCTGGACGGCACCTATCAAGACCAGTTTGGCAGTATTGGTAATGGCAACGGCCAGTTTAACATACCAAGAGGAATCACGGCAAACTCGACGCACATACTGGTTGCAGACACCGGCAACAACAGGATACAGGTATTTGATCTGGATGGCACCTATCTCCGCCACTTTGACAATTCCGGCATAACTGACGGCGCGTTTAACACGCCAATAGACATTAGCACAACCCCCACGAACATCATGGTTGCAGACACCTACAACAACAGGATACAGATATTTGATCTGGACGGCACCTATCTCAGCTCGTTTGGCAGCTTCGGCACAGACAACGGCCAGTTTAACTTCCCAGAAGGAATCACCGTAACCCACGAGCACATACTGGTTGCAGACACCGGCAACAACAGGATACAGATATTTGATATTAACGGCATCCATGTCAGCACAATTGGCAATTCTGACGCCAGTTCCGGTACGGGCAACAACCAGTTTGACCGTCCACAAGGAATCGCCACAAACTCCACGCACCTGCTGGTTGCAGACAGCGGCAACGACAGGATACAGATATTTGATCTTGCACTATCTGTGCTCATAACTGCGGCTGGCACCGTACACGGCGGCACGTACAACACCGGCACTGTGTCCTACACTGTCACATTCAGCGAGGATGTGGATGACTTTGTTGTGGGAGACATCACAGTATCTGGAACCGCATCTGGCAGCGCGCCTGCAGCGACAAACTTTGCAGGATCCGAGGACACCTACACCTTTGAGGTGGCAGCCACCTCCGATGGTACGATCACAGTATCTGTTTCTGAAGATGTGGCAACAGATGCCGCAGGCCGCGACAATGTGGCATCTGCCCCCTATTCCATCACAGTGGATACCGCCGCACCTGCCGTAACCATAACCACGGGTGCTGCAGCTAATGAAGGTTCCACAAACTTCCGTACCATTACCTATACTGCCACCTTTAATGAGGCCGTATCAGGCTTTGATGCCGCAGCTTATATTACACTAGGTGGTACGGCAACTGCAACTGCCGCTACACCGTCTGGAGACGGCACCACCTACACCTTTGATGTGACTGCCACCTCTGATGGTACGGTCACAGTATCAATTCCCGCAGATGCGACAGAAGATGCGGCAGGCAACGGCAACATTGAATCTGACACATACACAGTCACAGTTAATACCGTCCCACCAATCGGCACTTTTGTTCAATCGATTGGCAGTTCCGGCCCAGGTGACGGAGAGTTTAACAACCCGTACGGGGTTGCAACGACACCTACAAACATACTGGTTGCAGACACCTTAAACCACAGGATACAGGTATTTGATCTGGACGGCACCTATTCCAACCAGTTTGGCAATATCATACAGCAATTTGATGAAAATGACGTCCTTCTCCGCCAGTATGGTAATAGCGGCTCAGACGCCGGCCACTTTTTTAACCCCCGAGGAATCACTGCAACCTCCACGAACATACTAGTTGCTGATACCGGTAATGCGAGGGTGCAGATATTTGATTTGCAGGGTACTTTTGTACGCCAGTTTGGCATCCTTGGTTCTAACAACGGCGAGTTTATCCGTCCTAGTGGAATCACGACAACCTCTACGAACATACTGGTTGCAGACAACCTCAACGACAGGATACAGGTATTTGATTCGGATGGCCGTTTTGTCAGCAAGATTGGCAGTCCCGGTGCAAACGACGGCCAGTTTTCCCGACCAGAAGCAATCACGACAAACTCCACGCACATACTGGTTGCAGACACCCGCAACGACAGGATACAGGTATTTAATATGGACAGCGACTTTGTCAGCACAATTGGCAGTCGCGGCACCGCCAACGGTCAGTTTGATGATCCCGTAGGAATTGCAACAACATCCACGCACATACTGGTTGCAGACACCTTAAACCACAGGATACAGGTATTTGATATTAACGGCAACTTTGTCAGCACAATTGGCAGTTCTGGCACCAGTTCTGGTACTGGCAACAACCAGTTTGACAGTCCCCGGGGAATCACCATAAACTCCACGCACCTACTGGTTGCAGACAGCGGTAACAACAGGGTGCAGATATTTGATCTTGCACCAACTGTAACCATAACTACTGATACTGCAAACGGCGGCACGCACAGCACTGGTACCGTATCATATGATGTTGTCTTTAGCGAGGATGTGACTGACTTTGCTGTGGCAGACATTACAGTATCTGGAAGCGCATCTGGTGGTTCGCCTACAGCATCAAACTTAATGGGAACCGAGAGCACCTACACCTTTGATGTAATGACCACCTCTGTTGGTACAGTTACAGTATCCATCCCAGAATCCGTGGCAACAGATACTGCAGGCAACGCAAACCTGGCATCCGCTGCATATTCCGTTACAGTGACAACTGCCGTCACAACTGTTGCACCAACCGTAGTCAGCGTATCTGCATCAGACGGTTCATACAGCGAAGGCGACTCAATTAACATTACCATAACATTTAGCGAGTCAGTAACGGTAGGCGGCATCCCGCAGCTGACACTGGATACCGGTGGAGTAGCCAGACATGTCCCAGGCGCGCCTGGAACAACACAGGAATTCTCATATACTGTTGCCGCAGGACAGAATTCTGGTAATCTCAACTATGACTCTACAACCTCGCTTGCATTAAACGGCGGAAGCATTACTGCCACTGCTGATAGCAACATTGATGCAGTTCTGAGCCTTCCTGCAACTACTGATACTGCATCACTTGGCGGCTCTGATGTAATTGTGGATACTGCAGCACCAACTGTAACCATAACTAACGACGATGGAATCGCTGATAACGGCATCTCACTTACTGACACCGTATCCTACACTGTCACCTTCAACGAGCCTGTGCCAGGCTTTGGTGTGGATAATATCGCAGTATCTGGAACGGCATCAGGTGGCGCACCTGTGGCATCATCCTTTGCAACAGTTATCACAGACCCCGCAGACACCACATACACCTTTGCTGTGGCAACCTCATCTGATGGTACAACCTCATCTGATGGTACCGTAATAGTATCCGTACCTGAAAATGTGGCAGAAGATCCTGCCGGCAACCAAAACGAGGCATCTAACACATATACTGTCACAGTTGATGCGGCAGTACCTGAGATAGTATCTGCAAGGCTCTCCAATAATATAATCACCATAATCTACAGCAAACTAGTAACTACGGATGCCTCCCATTATGATGACGTAATGTCACCTGCTGGCATGCCCCATACAATAGATTCGTTTATTGATGCCACTCCCGATGATGCCAATTACACTGTCATATCACTCATCCTCTCAACTACCCCAGCCGGAACCACTGCCACAATCGACATAGCTGGTCCAACAAAGACATCAGACTCTACATCGGCGCTCTCACCACTAGAAGACTATCCGGTAACAGCAGAAAACGCCATCATACTTGACGATACTGACGACCGCATCGCAGTCACTGATCCTGATTCCACCCTTGCCACAATCAAATATCCAAGTACAGTCGATGCCACGCTGGATTATTCATCACTGGTAGCATCCCCAGGAGGAATTCCAACTGTCACGACAAACACCGAGATTATGGTAACTGCGACAGGTCTGCGTGGAGGGAACATCCAGGTGACCATTCCTGCTGACACCAGTTTTAGCTCGCCCACCTTTGATGGAATACTGGTACTGCCAGCTGACTCTGACTCTGACACTGCTTGTAACTCTGCTGCAATAGATTCCGGTGTGCAGGCATCCTGCATCGAGATAGGACAAGCAGGCTCTGTGGTAAACACTGATAATCCCATACGGATACAGCTTGGAGGCCAGGCAGGCAACACTCCATGGTATTCTCAGGGCGGTGCACCAGCTATCCAGATAACTACGGCGTGTGATGCCGATGATGTTACCTCTGTATCAACACAGCTTACCGGCGACCAAGAGTGCTTTATAGACGTAGACACTGACCTGATAATCTGGACTGAACACTTTACAGTATTTGGCTCAAACTTGGTAGGTGTTGCCGGGCCAACTGCAACCATATCTACTGATGATGCCGTTAACGGCGGTACTGCAATCTCTGATGTTATATTCTACACTGTCACCTTCAGCGAGACGGTGACAGACTTTGTTGACGCAGATGATATTACACTAGGTGGTACGGCAACTGCAACAGTCTCTGAACCAACCCCCGCTGAATCACCTGCAGACGACACCACCACGTACAACTTTGTTGTAACTGCCACCACTGATGGTACAGTCATAGTAACGATTCCCGTAGATGCGGCAGAAGATGCATCAAACAACGGCAACGCGGCATCTGACCCATACACCGTTACGGTGGACAGCCCCGTACAGTTTGCCGGCAAGTTTGGCAGTCGCGGCGAAGCCGACGGCCAGTTTCAAATTCCTGTATCCCTTACGACAAACTCCACGCACATACTGGTTGCAGACACCAACAACAACAGGGTGCAGATATTTGATCTGGATGGCAGCTTTGCCGGCAAGTTTGGCAGTAGAGCCTTAGTCCCCAGCAACCCCGGTAACTCCGAGTTTTCCAATCCTTCTGGAATCGCAGTAAACTCTACGCACATAATGGTTACAGACTTGAACCACCACAGGGTGCAGGTATTTTATCTGAACGGCACCTATGCCAACGAGTTTGGCAGTCCGCGCACTAGCTTCACCATTGGTCCTGGTCTCTTTGATAGCCCGGTGGGAATCACAGCAAACGGCACGCATATCCTGGTTGTAGACTCTTTCCATCACAGGGTGCAGGTATTTGACACTGACGGCGTCTTTGATAGCGCGTTTGGCCGTGACGCATTTGAGACTGGTGAGCGTTACCACAGCATTGCAATGAACTCTACGCATATCCTGGTTACAGAGACTAGCAACGACTGGGTGGATGTATTTGATAGTGCCGGCAACTATCTCAACACGTTTGGCAGTAATGGCACAGCCAACGGCCAGTTTGACAGCCCTACTGGAATCATCATGGAGAACAACCTGATATACATCGCAGACTTTAACAACGACAGAATCCAAATATTTGATAGTGATGCCAACTTTGTCGGCAAGTTTGGCAGTTTCGGCACGGGCGACGGCCGGTTTGACCGCCCCTCGGGACTTGCAACAAACTCCACGCACATCCTGGTTGCAGATCATGGCAACAGCAGGATACAGACATTCCTTCTGGATTCTGACATAACTAGCGTATCTGCCGATGACGGTGCATACAAGGAAGGTGGTATCATTGACATCACCGTAAGATTTGACGAGGCTGTGGATGTAGGAGTTGCAGATGGCACCCCACCAACTCTGACGCTGGATACTGGTGCTATAGTTGAATATACCTCGGGCACGGGTGAAACTGACCTGCTATTCCAATATACCGTTGCCGCAGGAGAGAATTCTGCTGATCTCAACTATGTCGGTACTGATTCGCTGGCACTAAACGGAGGAACCATCACTGCCACTACTCACGATGATACCCTTATTCTGAGACTTCCTGCAGTTACCTCTGCCAATTCACTTGCCGGCAGCTCTGATGTAATTGTGGATACTGCGGAACCTACATTTGATTTTGCTATGACCACTGATGAGACCACGATCGTAATTACCGCATCAGAACCACTTGATGAAACTATGACTGCAGGAACCTTTAGCGTTGCCACCAAAACCGTTACTGGAACCACTGAAATATCTGATAACACCATAACCATAACCGTAGATCCGGCAATAGTATCTACAGATACACTCATGGTATCATACAATGCTGCTGCCGGTGGTGTAACTGATCTTGCAGGAAACGCACTTGCAACGTTTGGACCCGAGACTGTGACAAACAACGTGATTGCAATTGCAGCTTTTGCTAATGTGTTTGGCGGTATCGGCACACTCGACGGTGAGTTTATGGCACCCTATGGAATCACGACAAACTCCACGCACATACTGGTTACAGACTTTGGCAGCAGCAGGATACAGATATTTGATCTGGACGGCATCTTTGCAGGCACGTTTGGCAGTAACGGCGATGCCAACGACCAGGTTACTGCTCCAATAGGAATCACGACAAACTCCACGCACATACTGGTTGTAGATTCTGGCAACCACCGAATACAGATATTTGAGCATGACGGCACCCCTGCCGGCAGATTTGGCAGTGAAGGTACAGGCGACGGTGAGTTTACCACCCCATACGGAATCGCAACAACCCCCACGCACATACTGGTTACCGACTCTGGCAACCCCAGGGTGCAGATATTTGAGCATGACGGCACCTTTGTCAGCTCGTTTGGCAGTCAAGGCACCACTACCATCGGTGAGTTTACCAGTCCGGAAGGAATTGCAACAACCTCCACGCACATACTGGTTGTAGATAGTGGGAACGACAGGGTACAGATGTTTGAGCATGACGGCACCCCTGTCAGTACATTTGGCAGTTTCGGCGCCACCGACGGCCTGTTTGATGATCCCTCAGGAATTACAACAACCCCCGCGCACATACTGGTTGTAGATAGTGAGAACGACAGGGTACAGGCATTTAACCATGACGGCACCTTTGTCAGCTCGTTTGGCAGTCAAGGCACCGGTGAAGGTGAGTTTACCACTCCGGAGGGAATCACAACAAACTCCACGCACATGCTGGTTACAGATCTCTTTGATTCTCGCATACAGACATTTGTTCTCACCCCAACAGTGCTCATAACCGCAACTGGCATCCCTGATGGCGGCGCCACAAACTCTGACACCATATTATACACTGCGACATTCAGCGAGGATGTAACGGACTTTGGCGATGCTGTAACTGATGTTACAGTATCTGGACCAACTGGTACAACTGTCACCACTCCAGATGGAACCGGCACCACATACACCTTTACTGTGACTCCCGCCAATGAGGGTACCATCGAGGTATCAATTCCCGCAGGTGCGGCAGCAGATACTGCAGCCCGCGGCAACGTGGCATCTGCCATACATACCGTTACCGTAGATACCACCGCACCTACATTCACCTCTGCTGGTACGATCGAAGTTCATAAGACAACCCCCGTGGAACGTATGACATATCTTGATAAAGCCGCCAGTCTTAGAACCATAGAAATCATATCAACTGAGCCGCTCATTGGCAGCCTCCGTATAAACCAGTTCTCCGTACCTGGCAACCAGGTCCTTACGGCATCCCTGCAAAACTCAAACATAAGACTGGAAGTATTTGCCCCAATCAGTGACGACTCCCAAACGGTATCCTATACAGGCAACACCATCACAGATGATGTAGGAAATCCGTTGGCATCATTCCGCAATGAAATGATAGACCCCATCATATCAGATGACCTCGGACCTGATGCGACCATATCATCTACTACTGATGACGGCACCACAACGCGTTCCACCATCATATCCTACACTGTCATCTTTACAGAGGCAGTGCCGGACTTTGTCATATCTGATATTACCGTAGGCGGAACGGCAGATGTGGGCACGTCCCCGGTATCAAACTTTGTTAATTTGGACACAGCCAGATACACGTTTGATGTGATGGTCACCGGTGATGGAACACTTGATGTATCAATTGCCGCAGGTGCGACAACAGATGCGGCAGGCAACGACAACACGGCATCAAACGTATACACCGTCACAGTTGATGCCACCGCGCCAACCATATCTTCTGCTCAAACCACTGATGCGTCCACGATCGTACTTACCGCATCAGAACCCATTATGGGAACTGCCGCTGTAGGAGACTTTACACTTGATACCAATACCTCTACTGATGTTCCCGTAGTGGATGGCCGTACCATAACCCTAACTGTAAACACGGCAATTGTCAACGCTGATACGATTATGGTGGATTATAATGGCAATGCCATGATAACTGATGTTGCTGGAAACACACTTGCCGCATTTGATGACCGGACCGTATCTAATGACCTCTCAACTCTTCCTCTTACCGTGAGTATAACTGCCACTGACACCCCTGATGGCGGCATCCACACCTCCAATACCGCATCATACACCGTTACCTTCAACAAGGTGGTGGCAGACTTTGTCGCATCTGATATATCATTAACTGGAACGGCACCCCGTGGCGCCTCCCCCATAACCAACTTTGCAGGATCCGGCAACGTATACATGTTTGATGTGACGGCAACCAGTGATGGAACACTTGTCGTATCAATCCCCGCAGGCGTGGCAACAGATGAAGACAATAACCTAAACCCCGCATCAAATATGCACACCATTACATTTGATATCTTTATACCAATTGCAGCCCACTTTAATTCGATTGGCCGTTCTGGCAGCGCTGACGGTGAGTTTGACAGCCCACGGGGTGTCACGGTAAACGATTCACACATACTGGTTGCAGACACCAACAACGACAGGGTGCAGGTATTCAATATTGCAGGCAGTTATGAGGACCAGTTTGGAACTTCTAATCCGTTTGTACCTTCTATCGGCTTTGTCAATCCCCCTCCCGGCGGTACTTTTAGTAATCTCCGTGGAATTACGGTGACCCCTGACAACATACTGGTTGCAGACAGCAACAACGACAGGATACAGATATTTGACTTACAGGGCACCTATCTCAGCCAGTTTGGCAGTCTTGGCGAGGCCAACGGCAGGTTTAACTTCCCCTCGGGAATCACGGCAAACTCTACGCACATAATCGTTGCAGACACCCACACCCACAGGATACAGGTCTTTGATATGGACGGCGAGTTTGTCAGCAAATTCGGCGGTATCGGCACTGTCAACAATCGGTTCAACCTTCCAGGCGGAGTTGCAGTAACCCCCACCAACATAATTGTTGCAGACACCGGCAACAACAGGGTAACAGTCTATGATCTGGACGGCAACTATCTCAGCAAGTTTGGCCGTGGAGGCTCTGGTGACACCCAGTTTAGCTCCCCAACCGGGGTTGCGGCAACCTCCACGCACATAATTGTTGCAGACACCGGCAACAACAGGATCCAGGTCTTTGATCTGGACGGGAACTATTTCTATACAATCGGCGGTACCGGCACGGGCCGTGCCCAGTTTAGCGGGCCAACTGCAATCGCGCTGACCTCCACGCACATGGTGGTTGCAGACACCGGCAACAACAGGGTACAGACATTCGGTCTTGCACCAACCGTAACCATAACTGCGGATACGCCTGATGGCGGCATACACAACCTTGACACCGTATCATATACTGCCACCTTCAACGTGGACGTGATAGACTTTGATGTGACGGATATCCTAGTATCCGGAACGGCATCCGGCGGCTCGCTTGTACCATCCAACTTTGCGGGAACCGGGAACACCTACACCTTTGATGTTGTGACTGCCTCTGATGGCATGGTTACAGTATTTATCCCCAAATTTGCAGCACGGACCGGGGGTGGACAGGACAGCATGGCATCAAACCAGTATACCGTTAACGTGATGGACATACCCACAGTCACCGGCGTATCTGCGGCGGCACCCGGCACCCACGTCCCGGGTGAGACAGTTGATATCACCATTACATTTGACGAGTCAGTGGATGTGACTGACACCCCGCAACTGACGCTGGAGACTGGCGATACTGATGCAATGGCAGACTATCTCTCCGGCTCGCCTGGAACCGACCTGATATTCCGATATACCGTTGCCGTGGGCCATCTCTCAGATGATCTCAATTATGTTGATACTGGCTCGCTCAGATTAAACGGCGGAACCATATTTACCACCAGTGATACCACCGTTCCTGCCAGCCTGGTACTTCCTGCAACTGATTCTCTCAACTCACTTGCCGGCAGCTCCGATGTAATAGTGACTAGTCCGTTGTCCGTAGTATCCCTGTCTGATACTGTTACCGGCGGAACCGGCATCATCACATCCTCCAATACCGTATCCTATGCTGTCACGTTTAGCGCATCCGTTGCAGACTTTATAGAATCAGACATTGTCGTATCTGGAACGGCAGCAGCAGCTGCATCAGGCGGCACGCTTGAAGCATCAAACCTTGCAGGAACCGGCGGCACATCATACACATTTGACGTGGTGACTACCGGTGATGGCACCGTACTGGCAACGATTCCCGCAGGTATGACCACGGATGCGGCAGGCAACGGCAACACGGCATCTGACACACACACCGTCATAGTTGATGTTGAGACGCTCACCGTAACCATATCTAGTACCACCCCTGATGATAACTTACAAACCGGCGACACGGTATCGTACACTGCCACCTTTAGCGAGGATGTAACGGACTTTGCTGAATCTGATATTAGAGTAACTGGAACGGCATCAGGCGGCACACCTGCCACATCAAACTTTGAGGAAATCAGCGCAACTGTGTATACCTTTGACGTGGTAACTACCAGTGACGGTACAGTATTAGTAACGATTCTCGCAGGCGTGGCCACGGATGCGGCAGGCAACGGCAACGTGGTATCTGCCACATACACCGTTACTGCCGACACAACTGCACCTGTCTTCTCCCATGTTGTAATTTCTAATGCCATTACGATCGTATTTACTGCATCAGAACCCCTTGGAGGATCTGTTGCTGCAGACGACTTTGAGGTATCCGACAATACGATCTTTGGTGTTCCTGTAATATCTGACAGTACTGTAACTATCACCGTGGGAACGGCAATTCCCGACGGCGGCACAGTTACGATAAATTACACCAGTAATACCATAACTGATCTCGCAGGAAACGCACTTGCCAGATTTGATGCGAGGTCTGTGACGGATACCGGGCCAACTGTAACCCTGACCAACGACGATACGATTAATAACCGCGACACAAACTCTAACACTTTATCATATACTGCCGTATTTAGCAAACCCGTGACGGGCTTTGGTACATCTGATATTACGGTAACCGGATCGGCATCAGTTGGCACGCCTGCCGCATCAAACTTTGTGGAAATCAGCGGCGGAACCGTGTATACGTTTGACGTGGTGACTACCAGTGACGGTACAGTCAAAGTAACGATTCTGGCAGGTGTGGCAGAAGATATTGCCGCAAACGGCAACGCGGCATCCAACACATACACCGTCACAGTTGATACCGTATCACCCACCGTAACCCTGACTGCTGGCACCCGTGTGATCCGTGATGGCGGCACGGCCCAACCTGTGACAGTGGTGTGTGTGCCACCGGAGGGGGAGACGGTATGTGTGATCCCTGCTGACGACCCGTCCCAACCTGAGACTGTGGTGCAATCAGGCGACGAATACATGATTGCTGGTGTGATCCGTGATGACGGCACGTCCCAACCTGGGACTGTGGTGCAACTAGGCGAAGAATACATAATTGCTGGTATGATCCGTGATGATGGCACGTTCCAACATGTGACAGTGCTATGTAGGGAGATACCGGAGGGGGAGACGGCATGTGTGGTCCCTGAGGACCGCATGTCCCAACCTGGGACAGTGATATGTGAGGTGCCACCGGTGGGGGCGAATGTATGTGTGGTCCCTGAGGACAGCAGGTACCTACATGAGACCATATCCTACACTGCCACCCCTGATGGTGGCACGCAGAGTTCTGAGACCATATCCTACACTGCCACCTTCAGCGAGAGCATGAGGGACTTTGATATATTTGATATTATGGTAACTGGAACGGCATCCGACAACTCGCCTGTCGTATCAAACTTTGTGGTAAACCACACAACCGTGTATACGTTTGACGTGACAACCACCGGTGATGGTACGGTCATAGTAACGATTCCTGAAGGCGTGGCCACGGATGCTGCAGGCAACGGCAACGTGGCATCTGACCCATACACCGTCACAGTTAATACTACCATGGTCACCGTAACCCTGGACAGTCCTACCCCTGATGATAACTTACAAACCGGCGACACGGTATCGTACACCTCCATATTCAGCGAGGATGTGACAAACTTTGATGAAACTGGTATTACGGTAACCGGATCGGCATCAGGCGGTGCACCTGCCATATCAAACTTTGTGGCAATCAACGCAACCGCATATACCTTTGACGTGGCGACCACCGGTGATGGTACGGTCACAGTAATGATTCCCGCAGATGCGGCAATGGTTCCTGCAGGCAAGACCCTCACGGCATCTGACCCGTACACCGTCACAGTTGATACTATAGCACCCGTCTTCTCTTCTGCTGTGGTCCATGATGCGTATACGATCGTAATTACCGCATTAGAGCCCCTTGCGGGAACTGTTAACAGGGAACACTTTGGTGTATCTGTTAATACCATATCTAATACCATATCTGATAACACCCTGGTGGGCAACCTGGAGATATCCGGCAGCACTATAACCATAAACGTGGACAATGCAATCCCCATCGACAGCACAGTCACGGTAAGTTACCACGGTACTACCATAACTGATCTCGCAGGAAACGCACTTGTCACATTTAGCCTACGGTCTGTGACAAACGACAACGTGCCAACTGTAACACTGACCAATGACGATACGATTAATGGCAGCACCGCAGACTCTCGCACTTTATCATATACTGTACAATTTAGCGAGCCCGTAACCGGTTTCGGTGATCAGGAAACTGATATTGCACTGTCTGGTACGGCGAGGACTGCAACTGTCTCTATTCCTATTGAAGACGACAAAGTCACGTACGCCTCTACTGTGGATGGCATCACATACACCTTTACCGTGGTTGCCAGCACTGATGGTACAGTCACAGTACAGATTCCAGCAGCTGTGGCAATAGATGCGGGAGGCAACCTCAATGAGGCATCTGGCACACACACCGTCACAGTTGATGCAGCCGCACCGGTATTCGTCTCTGCTGCAACTGTCACTCCAACCATGATTGCAATTACTACATCAGAACCCCTTGTGGGAACCGTTACTGCATCTGACTTTGTCATGACCGGCAACGCCTTTACTGCCGTTCCTGTAATATTCGGTAACATCATAACCATAACCGTAGATACGGAAATAACCTCTGCAGACGATATCACAGTATCATACCCTGTCAGTAGTAGTGACATAACTGACGCCGCAGGAAACCCACTTGCGGTATTTACCCCACAGGCCGTGATAAACAACGTGCCAGGTGCCGCTGACCCGACTGATCATATCATATCACCGGTACACTCTGTTGAACTCCCAGACAACGGATACCGACACGACCTGATACACCTAACTGGCAATTATTACGTCTCATCACACACCGTATCTGTATATACCGGCATTGCCACCTGGAATCACAACACCGATATCAGACTATACAGCATCACTGACGGGCAGATCTCGCTGATTGGCAGCCAGACTGTGGCCACCGTTACAGACCGGCCCATCATATTCACAACACAGGAAGTTGATCCTCCGACTGATCCTCCGACTGATCCTCAGATTGTGGCCATCACTCCTGAGGATTCAGGTGAGAATACCGATGATGCAAGAGAAGATCCAAGGTCTACCTCCATCGTACGTATCGATGATGATACCATTGCCATTTCACACGTGCGTACTGATACAGACAGTACGGAAGGTACAGTTACAACCATTTGTCACCCTGTCCGTGGATGCCCCTTCATCAGTACTGTCACATTAATGCCAGAAGTAGCGGCCATTACAACATTTGATGTTGATACTACCTCTATGACGCCGTTTGGAAACCGCAACAGCGTCGACTATAGAACAGGTGACACCGGCGGGCAGATCTCCAGCCAGTCCTTGATTGCATTTGATGCAGACACGCTGATAATTACATATTCACATTCAAATTCCTCGCCTGACGGCTTTATCCAGGCTATTCGTGTTGCTCCTGATGGCATGCTGACTGCAGGTGAAGCAGTAAGCATTACTGCCGATCAGGGACGGTACCAATCCGCAGTCAAACTCGACGCTGATACGGTGGTACTTGCATACCGTGGCGCTGATGCGGCAGGACACATACAAGCATTTGATGTTTCATCCGGCGGTGCATCCGTACTTACTCCCCGAACAGCTATTCCACATGATGCCGGCAGAACAGCATACAACTCTCTTCTCCAAATCGATGATAGTACCGTCGCACTTGCATACTCTGAGATTGGTACTCCCAGCACAACTGACGGCATGCTTGACGCAACAGGAGGAATCACCACAACCTCCACGAACATACTGGTTGCAGACACCGGCAACAGCAGGATACAGATATTTGATCTGGACGGCACCCATGTCAGCCAGTTTGGCAGTAACGGCACAGGCAACAACCAGTTTTACTCCCCACGTGGAATCACAACAAACTCCACGCACATACTGGTTGCAGACACCGGCAACCACCGGATACAGATATTTGATCTGGATGGCACCTATGTAAACCAGTTTGACGGTTCTGGTACGGGCAACGGCGAGTTTATCTTCCCAAGAGGAATCACAACAAACTCCACGCACATACTGGTTGCAGACACCGGCAACCACAGGGTACAGGTATTTGATCTGGATGGCACCTATGTAAACCAGTTTGACGGTTCTGGTAGGGGCAACGGCCTGTTTAACGGACCAAGTGGAATCATAACAACCTCCACGAGCATACTGGTTACAGACACCGGCAACAACAGGGTACAGGTATTTGATCTGGATGGCACCTATCTCCGCGAGTTTGGCGGTTCTGGTACGGGCAACGGCGCGTTTATCTTCCCAAGAGGTATCACCACAACCTCCACGAGCATACTGGTTACAGACTCTGGCAACCACAGGGTACAGATACTTAATCTGGATGGCACCTATCGCAGCCAGTTTGGCAGTTCTGGTACTGGCAACGGCGAGTTTAACACGCCGCTTAAAATCACCACAACCCCCACGAGCATACTAGTTGCAGACACCGGCAACAACAGGGTACAGGTATTTGCTTTGGATGGCACCTATCGCAGCCAGTTTGGTACTCCTACTGATGACGGGGTGGGACGTCTCAAGATATTTGATGTTGCGACAAACGGCGCATTCACGCAAAGGGGCGCGACTGTCACGTATTATGACAATGCGGCAGACGCGGCATTTGAGGAACGTATACACCTCAACTCGCTGGCAAAACTGGATGATGACACCCTGGCAGTCGCATACAGGGGTGCAGACGCCGGCGGCTTTATCCGGGTATATGATGTAACCACCACCGGCCTGGCTACTGCAGGCGGACCGTTTGAACACGATACGGAAGACGGCGCATTCAACTCGCTTGTCAGGGTGGATGATGACATACTGGCACTCGTATACGGAGGGGATCTTCCAGAAACCCTGCCAAGTAATGTTGCATCTACCAACACGATCAAGACAATTGCCGCCATAGTTCCGGGCACTGATATAAAGGTGCCAACCATAGAATCCGGTATCACCACTGATGATGTTACAATCGTACTTGTCGCATCAGAACGCTTGGTGGGAACCGCATCTGCGGAAGTCTTTAGCGTTTCAAATAATGGCATTCCCGCTGATCCTATAGTGGCCGGCCGCACCATTACCATAACCGTGAATGGGACAATTCTCAGCGGCAGTACGGTTACAGTCGGATATACCGGTGATACCATAACTGACGGCTCTAACAACGCACTTGAGACATTTACCTCCCAGTCCGTGACAAACACCGTGACTGCTGCCCCTGAAGGTTCATTTATTGCCACCTATGATCACACGATTGGCTATCGCAGTCTCAATCCCGGCCCAGGTGACGGCCAGTTTGACCGTCCCCGAGGAATCACAACGACCTCTGAGAACATACTGGTTTCAGACAGCCTCAACCACAGGGTACAGATATTTGATTCAGATGGCACCTATCAAAGCCAGTTTGGCACTTCCAGCCCAACTAACGGCGTGTTTAACGCACCAAGAGGAGTCGCGACAAACTCCACGCACATCCTGGTTGCAGACACCAACAACCACAGGATACAGGTATTTGATTTGGAGTACAACTATATCAGCCAGTTTGGCAGCTTCGGCGTAGATGTCATCCAACCTGACGACAGCATTATCCGCGCAGAAAACGGCAAGTTTAGCGCACCCTATGGAATCACAACAAACTCCACGCACATACTGGTTGCAGACACCGGCAACGACAGGATACAGATATTTGATTTAGTTGGCAACCATCGCAGCTCGTTTGACAATTCCGGCGTGGATGTCATCCAACGACAAAATCGTGATGGGGTCATGGCGGATTTTGATCGAGGTATGCTTTCCCTTCCACAAGGAATCACCACAACCTCCACGAACATACTGGTTGCAGACACCGGCAACCACAGGATACAGGTATTTGATTTAAGTGGCACACATGTCAGCACAATTGGTAGTTCTGGTACGGGCAACGGCCAGTTTAGTCATCCACAAGGAATCACCACAAACTCCACGCACATACTGGTTTCAGACACCAACAACCACAGGATACAGGTATTTGATTTAGGTGGCACACATGTCCGCACAATTGGCAGTCATGGTACGGGTGACGGCGAGTTTGACCGTCCCAGAGGAATCACAGTAAACTCCACGAGCATAATTGTTGCAGACACCGGCAACAACAGGATGCAGGTATTTGATTTGGACGGCGTCTATCAAGACAAGTTTGGCAGTCCTGGTACGGGCAACAACCAGTTTAACACACCGCGAGACATCACAACAACCTCCACGAGCATACTGGTCGCAGACAGCAACAACAACAGGATACAGGTATTTGATCTGGATGGCACCTATCTCAGCCAGTTTGGTACCCCCAACCCAACTGATGGTGTGCTTAACACACCAAGAGGAATCACAACAAACTCCACGCACATCCTGGTTGCAGACAGCAACAACAACAGGATACAGGTATTTGATCTGGACGGCGCCTATCAAGACCAGTTTGGCAGCCTAGGTACGGGTGACGGCCAGTTTAACACACCAAGAGGAGTCGCAACAACCTCCGAGAACATCCTGGTTGCAGACAGCCTCAACCACAGGATACAGATGTTTGATCTAGACGGCAGCTATGTCGACCAGTTTGGCAGTTACAGCGCAACTTACGGCATAACTTACGGCCCACCTGAGCACACAACTGAGGTCATACCTGAGAACACATTTACGGGCACGCCTGAGCACACACGTCAGGTGGGTCCTGACTCCAGGGATGGCTCTGATTGCACGATTGTCACATGCCTAGCTTACGGTCCACTTGAGGACCCACCCGGCGGCCAGTTTAACGCACCAAGAGAAATCACAGCAAACTCCACGCACATCCTGGTTGCAGACAC
This sequence comes from Candidatus Nitrosopumilus sp., assembly GCA_965218785.1. Classification (GTDB taxonomy): domain Archaea; phylum Thermoproteota; class Nitrososphaeria; order Nitrososphaerales; family Nitrosopumilaceae; genus Nitrosopumilus. Next base: position 1,238,513 of record OZ244650.1, on the reverse strand, counting down.
CGGCAACCACAGGATACAGGTATTTGATCTAGATGGCAACTATCTCCGCCAGTTTGGCAATTTCGGCGCAGGCAACGGCCAGTTTAACTTCCCAGAAGGACTTGCCATAACCCCCACGAACATACTGGTTGCAGACACTGAAAATAACAGGATACAGGTATTTGATTTGGATGGCAACTATCTCGACACGATTGGCCGTTCTGACGCCAGTCCTGGTACGGGTGATAACCAGTTTGACCGTCCCCGAGGAATCACTGCAACCTCCACGCACCTGCTGGTTGCAGACAGTAGTAACAACAGGGTGCAGTTATTTGATCTTGCGCCAACTGTAACCATAACTGCTGATACTGCAAACGGCGGCACGCAAAACACTGCCACCGTATCATATGATGTTGTCTTTAGCGATGCAGTGACTGGCTTTGTTGTGGGAGACATTACAGTATCTGGAACCGCATCTGACGGCGCGCCTACAGCATCAAACCTTGCAGGAATCAGGGACACCTACACCTTTGACGTGGTGACTACCAATGCTGGTACAGTTACAGTGTCCATCCCAGAATCCGTGGCAACAGATACTGCAGGCAACGCAAACCTGGCATCTGACACATACACCGTCACAGTTGATGCTGATGCGCCTAGATTCATTTCTGTTGCAACCCCTGATGTAAACACGATTGTAATTACTGTGTCAGAACCACTTGTGGGAAGCGTGGATACCGGTGACTTTACCCTTGATGGCAATATGATTAATGCTGATCCTGTAGTCGATGGCAGCACCATAACCATAACTGTCGTCACACCATTAACACCTTCAGATAGACTCACAGTATCCTACGGTGGTGATGCCCTAACTGATGCTGCTGGAAACCGACTTGTATCATTTACAAACCAGAATGTACCCGTCATCCTGCAAGATCTTACCCGCCCAACTGTAACCCTGAGTACTGCCACCTCTAATGGCGGTACACAAAACACCGACACGATATCCTACACTGCCACCTTCAACGAGACAGTCAGCGGCTTTGCCATAGGTGATATCATGGTAATTGGATCGGCATCCAACGGTGCACCTGTAGCATCAGCCTTTGTGAAAACCAGCACAACCGTGTATACGTTTGACGTGGTGACTACCGGTGATGGTACGGTCACAGTAACGATTCCTGATGATGTGGCAGCAGATACTACCACCAACGGCAATATGGCCTCTGCCCCATACACCGTCACAGTTGATACGATCGCACCAACTGTAACCCTGAGTACTGCCACCTCTAATGGCGGCACACAAAACACCGACACGATATCCTACACTGCCACCTTCAGCGAGGATGTGATGGGCTTTATGCTGACTGATGTTGGCGTGGCTGGAACGGCATCTGGCAACTCGCCTTCGGCATCAAACTTTGCGATAACCAGCGCAACCGTGTATACGTTTGATGTGGCAACCACCGGTGATGGTACCGTCCGAATAACCATCCCTTCAAATAGTGCCATGGATATGGCAGGCAACGGCAACACGGCACCCGGTGTGTATACCGTTACAGTCGATACCACCGGACCAAGCATAACTGGCGTATCTGCGACAAACGGTTCATACAGTACGGGTGAAACAGTTGACATTATCGTAACATTTAACGAGAAAGTAATCGTATCTGGTGTCCCACAACTCACACTGGAGACTGGCACTGATGACGCTGTAGTAGACTATACCACAGGCACGGGTGGAACTGCCTTGACATTCAGTTATACCGTTGAGGCAACACACACTTCTGATGATCTCAACTATGTCGGTACTGACTCACTTGACCTAAACGGCGGAACCATACTTGCCTTTGATAACGACGTTCCTGCCAGCCTGGCACTTCCTGCACTCGACTCTGATGATTCACTTGCCGGCAGCTATGCAGTAATTGTGGATACCGAGGCACCTGAATTTCGTTCTGCTGCAACTAGTAGTACGACCACGGTTGTAATTACCGCGTCTGAATCCCTTGATGTAACCTCAGATGTGACAGGCCTTACAGTCCCAGGTAACGACGTATCTGGTACTCCGGAAATATCTGGCAGTACCATAATCATAACTGTAGTTACTGAAATAATACCCGGAGCCACATTCACCGTATCGTATGGTGGTACCGGCATAACTGATGTTGCAGGAAATGCACTGACGCAATTTACCGCAGAATCCGTAACAAACAACGTCTCTGATACTACGGGCCCGACTGCAACGCTGACTTCTGGTACCACTGATGGTACCACCACAAACTCTGCCACCATATCCTACACTGTCACCTTTAATGAGACCGTGATAGGCTTTGATACTGCATCTGATATTATGGTATCTGGCACTGCTACTGCAGAGGCATCTGCACCCACTGTATCTGGCACCGATTACATCTTTGATGTGACTGCCAGCACTGATGGTACAGTCATGGTAACCATTCCTGCAGATGCGGCAGCAGATGCGGCAAACAACGGCAACACGGCATCAGACACACACACAGTTACAGTTGATATCACCGCACCTGTCTTCTCTTCTGCTAGCACCGTTACTGCCACCACGATTGAAATTATCGCATCAGAACCCATTATGGGATCTGCGGCTATAACAGAATTTACAGTCCTCCCAGGTAACAACGTATCTGGTGATGTTGTATTATCTGGCAGTACCATAACCATAACAGTAGATACGTCAATAGTGTTTGGAGATGCACCCACAGTAGAATACACGGGTTCTGGCATAACTGATGCTGTAGGAAACCAACTTGCCGGATTTACCGCCCAAACCGTGACAAACAACGTGCCAAGCACTATTGCACCAAATGTGAATTCCGTATCTGCGACAGGCGGTCCATACAACGCAGGCGACACAGTTGACATCACCGTAACATTTGACGAGACAGTAAACGTAACTGGAACCCCGCAACTATCACTGAATACTGGTACAACAGCTGGCTATTCATCAGGCACGGGTACAGCTGCAATAATATTCCAGTATGACGTTATTTCAGGACACAATACAGATGATCTCAGCTATGTCGGTACCATCTCTCTTACACTAAACAGCGGAACCATTGTAGCCGTGGATGACGGCGCTATTGCAAACCTGGTGCTTCCTCCGATCACTTCTTCTGATTCACTTGGAGGCGGCTCTGCGGTAATTGTGGATACTGTCGTACCAACTGTAACCATAACTAACGCTGATACCGATGATAACGGCACCACAGCCTCCAACACCATCACATACACTGCCACCTTCAGCGAGGACGTGACAGGCTTTGATGACGCATCTGATATTACCGTATCTGGTGATGCCGGTCCAACTGCCGCTGCACCAACCGGATCCGGTGACACGTACACCTTTACTGTGACTGCCACCACCGATGGCACAGTCGTTGTATCAATTCCTACTGGTGCGGCAACTGATCCGGCAGAAAATGGCAACACGGTATCTGAGGATTACACAGTCACAGTCGATACAACCGCACCTGGCGTAACCCTGTCTAGCACTACCACTATAACTAATGGCGGCACGCAAAACACTGCCACAGTATCCTACACTGCCACCTTTGACATGGCAGTAACTGAATTTGCAGTATCTGATATTACGGTAACTGGAACGGCATCCGGTGGCTCGCCTACAGCATCAAACTTTGTGGCAACCAGCCCAACTGTGTATACGTTTGACGTGGTGACTACCGATGATGGTACGGTCATAGTGACGATTCCCGCAAATGTGGCAACAGATGCGGCAGGCAACGACAACACGGTATCTGCTACATACACCGTCACAGTTGATACGACTGGACCAACTGTAATCCTATCTTCTGACACCTCTAGTGGCGGCACGCAAAACACTGCCACAGTATCCTACACTGCCACCTTCAGCGAGCCTGTTATGGGCTTTGTTATAGGCGATATTGGCGTAACTGGAACGGCGTCTGACAACTCGCCTGCAGCATCAGGCTTGCTGCCAACCAGCACATCTGTGTATACGTTTGATGTGGCAACCACCGGTGATGGCACCGTCCAAATAGCCATCCACCCAAATAGGGTAACGGATGTGGCAGGCAACAGCAACACGGCATCTAGCGTGTATACCGTTACAGTCGATACCACCGGACCAAGCATAACTGGCGTATCTGCGACAACAAACGATTCATACAGTACGGGTGAAACAGTTGACATTATCGTAACATTTAACGAGAAAGTAATCGTATCTGGTGTCCCACAACTCACACTGGAGACTGGTACTAATGACGCTGTAGTAGACTATACCACAGGCACGGGTGGAACTGCCTTGACATTCAGATATACCGTTGCGGCAACACACACTTCTGATGATCTCAACTATGTCGGTACTGGCTCACTTGACCTAAACGGCGGAACCATACTTGCCTTCGATAACGACATTCCTGCTGATCTGACACTACCTGTACTCACTTCTGCTGATTCACTTGCTGGCCGTTCTGCAGTAATTGTGGATACCGAGGCACCTGAATTTGTCTCTGTTGCAACCCGTGATGCGACCACGGTTGTAATTACCGCGTCTGAAACCCTTGACGGAACCACAACTGCGACAGACTTTACATTCTCAGATGGCAACGTATCTGACAATGCCGTACTGTCTGGCAGTACCATAATCATAACTGTAGATACTGAAATAATACCCGGAGCCACATTCACCGTATCGTATGTGAGCAGCGGCATAACTGATGTTGCAGGAAATGCACTGACGCAATTTACCACACCATCCGTAACAAACAACGTGTCTGATACTACAAGTCCGACTGCAACGCTGACTTCTGCTACCCCTGATGGTACCACCATAAACACTGGCATCATATCCTACACTGTCGCCTTTGATGAGGTTGTGACAGGCTTTAATACCGCATCTGATATTATGGTATCTGGTACTGCTGCTGGAACGGCATCTGCACCCATTGTATCTGGCTCCGAGTTCACCTTTACTGTGACTGCCAGCAATGATGGTACAGTCGTTGTATCAATTCCCGTAGATGCGGCAGCAGATGAGGCAGGCAACGGCAACACGGCATCTGCCACACACACAGTTACAGTTGATATCACCGCACCTGTCTTCTCTTCTGCCACCACCCTTACTGCGAGAACGATTGAAGTTACCGCATCAGAACCCATTATGGGATCTGCGATTGCAACAGACTTTACAGTCCTCCCAAGTAACACCGTATCTGGTAATGTTGTAGTATCTGGCAGTACCATAACCATAACAGTAGATACGTCAATAGTGTTTGTAGATGCACCCACAGTAGCATACATGGGTTCTGGCATAACTGATATCGCAGGAAACACACTTGCCACATTTACCGCCCAAACCGTGACAAACAACGTGCCAAACCCTGATGCACCAAATGTGGATTCCGTATCTGCGACAGGCGGTCCATACAACGCAGGTGACACAGTTGATATCACCGTAACATTTGACGCGCCAGTAGACGTAAATGAAACCCCGCAACTGTTACTGGAGACTGGTACTGCCGATGCATCAGCTGGCTATTTCTCAGGCACAGGTACAGCCGCGATAATATTCCAGTATACCGTTATTTCAGGACACAATACAGGTGATCTCAACTATGTCGGTACCGGCTCCCTTACACCAAGCGGCGGAAGCATAACTGCCACTGGTGGCACCGCTCTTGCAAACCTGGTGCTTCCTTCGACCACTTCTGCTGATTCACTTGGCGGCACCTCTGCAGTAATTGTGGATACTGTTGCACCAACTGTAACCATAACTAACGCTGATACCGCTGATGGTGCCATTACAAACGCCGGTGCCATAACATATACTGCAACCTTCAGCGAGACCGTGACAGGCTTTGCCGCATCTGATATTACACTGGGTGGTACTGCAACTGCAACTGCCGCTGCACCAGCCGGATCCGGTGACACGTACACCTTTACTGTGACTGCCACCACCGATGGCACAGTCGTTGTATCAATTCCTACTGGTGCGGCAACTGATACTGCAGGCAACGCCAACACGGCATCTGGTATGTACACCGTCACAGTTGATACCGGTGGATCCAGCGTGCTCCTATCCACCGCTACTTCTGATGACGGCAAACAAAACACCAACACAATATCCTACATTGCCGTCTTCAACGATCCTACTACAAACTTTGTTCTGGAGGATATTGTCGTAACTGGAACGGCATCTGGTGGCTCGCCTACAGCATCAAACTTTGTGGCAACCAGCCCAACTGCGTATACGTTTGACGTGGTGACTACCGGTGATGGTACGGTCATAGTAACGATTCCCGCAAACGTGGCAACTGATCCGGCAGGCAACGGCAATGATGCATCTCGTGTATACATCGTTACAGTTGATACTATTGCACCCACCGTAATCCTATCTAGTACCACCCCTGATGGTAGTATACACAACGCCAACACCATAACCTACACTGCCACCTTCAGCGAGGACGTGACAGGCTTTGATGCCGTATCTGATATCACCGTATCTGGTACTGCCGGTCCAACTGTTGCCGCGCCAGCCGGATCCGGTGACACATACACCTTTACTGTGACTACCACCACTGATGGCACGGTCACCGTATCCATCCCGGCAGATGCGGCAACAGATGCGGCAGAAGATGCGGCAGTAGGTGAGGTAGGCAACGGCAACACGGCATCTGGGGATTACACAGTCACAGTCAATACTGCTGTACCAACTGTAACCATAACTGCCAATGTCGCTGATGGCGCCAGCACAAACGACGGCTCTGTATTTTATACTGCCACCTTCAGCGAGGATGTAACCGGCTTTGATGCCGTAGATGATATTACAGTATCTGGTACTGCAGCTGCAACCCTCACTACACCAACCGGTTCTGGTAGCACGTACACCTTTGCTGCAACTACCCTCAATGGTGGAATAATCACAGTGTTGATTCCTGCAGATGTGGCAACAGATGCGGCAGTAGGTGAGGTAGGCAACGGCAACACGGCATCTGCCACATACACCGTTACAGTAAATCCCATATCCCAAATAAACTCACTTGACCTTACACCAGGCGGCTACAGGCACAACCTGGTACATTTCACCGGTGATTACTATGTCTCATCCCACACTGTAACTAGAGCCAATAGCGATGATGCGGCTCTCTGGAATTTTGACACTGTTCTTAACCTGTACAGTATCATTGGCGGGGACATTACGTTGATTGGCAGTCGGACGGTTGAAACCCGAACTCAGGATAAAACCACGACGATTAACGAATTTACAACCCACCCAAGATCCACCGCTGTTACAGCTGTGGATGATGATACCATCGCAGTTACATATGTGGCCGGCAGTACCAGTCGTCTCAGAACATATGATGTTGATACCGCATCTACTACTGCACCGTTTGGTGTTTCCGTGCTTACCTCCATAGGAATTGTCCTTGATGGCCAGCAGACGCACAACCACTCCCTGGTAACACTTGATGCAACCAGGCTGGTAGTTGCATATTCGTATCCTGATGCCTCCCCCGACAACTATATCCAGATTATAAGTATTGATCCTGACAACGGTGCTTTGTCTTTTGGAACTGTTACGGCACTTGGCGCAAATAATAATGGACAGTACTCATCTCTTGTAAAACTCGATGATGACACGGTGATAGTTGCATACAGGGGTGATACTCAAAAGGCATACCTGCAGGCAGTTGATATTTTAGCAGACGATACCATTACTGTCATAGATGCCGTTGAACATGATTCCAGAAGGACGGCATACCACTCCCTTGTCCGGGTGGATAGTGACACTGTGGCAGTCGCATACTCTGCGATTGGTGATGCCGCATTAGCAGATGACGGGCATGGTACCATCAAGGTATTTGATGTTACCTCATCTGGTGGCTTTACCGGAAGAACTAACGCTGCTACATATCAGACCACATCTGCAGCTGCCGAATTTGAAGAGCAGGTACATATCAACTCGCTGGCACTGCTGGATTCTGATACGCTGGCACTTGCGTACAGGGGAGATGATGCAGACGGCTTTATCCGATTATATGACATATCATCCACCGGTCTGACTGCCCGTGGTGACCCATTCGAGCATGACACGGCAAATGGCGCATTCAACTCGCTTGTCAGTGTAAATGATGATGATGATGATACGCTGGCACTCGTATACGGAGGAGATCTTCCATCTGTAATAGCAAACACTGACACTCCAAACACCATCAAGACACTTGCGGTTTTAGGTCCTGATACGACTGTACCAACCATCGTAGCTGCTGTAACTAGTGATGCGAATACGATCGTACTTACTGCATCCGAATTCCTTGCAAGAACTGCGGCTACCCCGGTCTTTACCGTACCTGGCAATACAGTTACTGGTACTGTAATACTTGGAACTACCGTAACCATAACTGTGGATACCCAGATATCGCTCGGGGACACACCCACGATAAATTACGCAGTTGGTGATGCCATAACTGATGCTGCAGGAAACGCACTTGCGGCATTTGCTGCCCTGCCTGTGACAAACAACGTAGATGATGCCACCCGCCCAACTGTAACCATAACTAACGCTGATATCGCTGATGGCGACACCACACTTACTGACACCACCGCATCCTACACTGTCACCTTCAACGAGCCTGTGCCAGGCTTTGATGTGGCAGATATCATAATATCCGGAACGGCATCAGGTGGTGCACCGGTACCATCAAACTTTGAAACTGCTACGGCAGACATCTCATACACCTTTGATGTGGTGACTACATCTGATGGTACGGTAATAGTATCCGTACCTGAAAATGTGGCAGCAGATCCTGCAGGTAACCAAAACACGGCATCTAACACATATACCATCACAGTTGATGCGGAAGTACCTGAGATAGTATCTGCAAGGCTCTCCAATAATATAATCACCATAATCTACAGCAAACTAGTAACTACGGATGCCACCCATTATGATGACGTAATGTCACCTGCTGGCACGCCCCATACAATAGATTCGTTTATTGATGCCACTCCCGATGATGCCAATTACACTGTCATATCACTCACCCTCTCAACTACCCCAGCCGGAACCACTGCCACAATCGACGTATCTGGTCCAACAAAGACATCAGACTCTACATCGGCGCTCTCACCACTAGAAGACTATCCGGTAACAGCAGAAGTCAACGTCGTACTTGACGCTACTGATAACCGCATCGCAGTCACTGATTTTGATTCCACCCTTGCCACAGTCAAATATCCAAGTACAGTAGATGCCACGCTGGATTATTCATCACTGATAGACGGCGAATCAGTGACTCCAACTGCTACGACAAACAACGAGATTGTAGTAACTGCGACAGGTATACGTGGAGGGGACATCCGGGTGACAATCCCTGCCTTCACCAGCTTTAGCTCTTCTACCTTTGATGGAATACTGATTCTGCCAACTGACTCTGGATCCGGCTGTGATTCCACTGCAATAACTTCTGGTGCACAGGCATCCTGCATCGAGATAGGACAGGCAGGCTCTGTGATAAATACGGATAAACCGATACGGATACAGCTTGGAGGACAGGCAGGCAACGTTCCATGGTACTCTGAGGGCGGCGCAGCAGCTACCCAGATAACTGCAGCGTGTGATGGCGATGATCTTACCCCTGTATCAGAGCAGCTTAACAGCGCAGGAGAGTGCTTCATAAACACTGGCAGTGACCTGATAATCTGGACTGCACACTTTACAGTATTTGGCTCAAACCTGGTAACACCACCAACACCACCAACAACAACACCTGTTGATGAGGGAACAGACCCAGTAGAACCAGACCCCACTCCTAGAAGAGGCGGCGGAGGTAGCGGAGGCGGAGGCGGCGGAGGCGGCGGCGGCGGCGGCGGCGGAGGCAGCGGTGGCGGCGACGGCAGAGGTTCGCCCTATGACCTGTCCTTCATCTTTACATCCAACGGAGAAAACGTATTGACAGTCCCATCCCAGATAACGCTTGAACCTGACGCATCACTTACAATAACACCACGTATACTGCCCATTGACGCACGCCAGAACATCCTAAAGATGGAGATCATCCTCTCGGATCCTGCAGTACCGCAATTACCTGCTGCCCTGATACAGTACATGTTGATTGCAAATGTTCTTGCACATGAGGAATGTACCGGCAAGGAATACGCAACAGATAATCTTTATGTCTGTGATAACGCCTCGATCATATCTGAGACACAGGTATCATACCTTGAATCCCTTCTTTCAACTGGAAAGCGTTTTAACAGTATCATGATACCATTTGATGACGAGTTCTCAGGCCGTCTCAGCATGTTCTTGCAGGACAACCGTGGAATAACCCTCTCTGCACACAGTAATACGGCGTACAACATTGCTGTAACATCTGAAGATGGTGAATCACAGTCTACAGACAGGACAGAACCAACGCCAGAAATACCAGTACCAGAAATACCAGTACCAGAAATACCAGTACCAGAAATACCAGTACCAGAAATACCAGTACCAGAAATACCAGTACCAGAAATACCAGTACCATTGCCAGTGGATCCTTACCCAGGACCTGATACACCAGAACCCAAACGCAGTTATAACATATTTGAGCAGATCATCAGATGGTTCCAATCACTATTTGGCTAAACACATGGGCTTTGATTGGATAATCCATGACTTGTTTAATCTGATGGCAAATATGCCATGTGGTGTATGGATGGTTTTCTATTAGTTTGCTCCCGGATCCGTTTTACCTGATGTGATATTTCGGTACTGTATCTTTGGGATCTGATTATATCGTGATTACTATACTTGTAAGGTACTAAAGTTATAGGGATCTGAATAAACACCAATTGAGATAGTAATGGTTATGTTTGGCACAAGGAGAATTTTTTATGTTCAATCCGATCTAAATGCCATTGATGCGGATCCGGGCACTTCCATTCAGAAATCTTGAGATACATTAAATAACATATATTAAAGAATAAGGCGAGAAAACCTGATATGAATGAAGATAAACCAGAGTGGGTTGATGAATTAATAAATCAAGTAAAAGAGTTAAAAAATCAAACAGCAGAGTTAAAAAATCAAGTTGGTAAAAATTGTACAAAGCTTGATAATGTGGAAAATCAAATAAATAATTTCTATAGGTCTTTTGGAAGAGAGATTTCCAAGATTCAACTGAAAATGGGCGTCGATCCTTTTCAACACAATCAGGACGAGAATTCAAAGTAATCTTACTATTCTTGCAGCATTCAAATCCCTGAGAACTGTTCCTGAACCTTCCTAGTCATACCTTGATTTGACCCGGCTAAATTAGAGTTGGATCCCAAAGATTACCGTATCTTTAGTTTTAATTTTTTATAATCTCAACAAAAAACATTGATTGTTTCTGATCTGGCACTGTTAGCTAAACCCGGATTATTAGATCAACTCCCTCCAATGCTTGAGGCCATTTAAAATGATATTTCAAAATATGATGAAACTACAAGGCACAAATTATTTGATCCTGGCATGTTTTTTTCCTTCTTCTTCAGACAGGATCGGCATCCCACTGCTCTTCTGAGACATCTGGAAACATCCCCCTTATCCTTTTTTTGTCCCTTTGCATGGCCTCTATTCTTTTATCAAGATGATCCCTTACCACCTGATCCCCCTCCCGCTTTTTCTCCTCCTCGACATCTGAGATCGTCCTGGCCAGCGACTTGTAGTATGTGACGTGGTTTCTCTGCGATTCCTCAGAACGGTCCTCCTCTTTGATATCCATTAAAAACACTTGGTTCATTGAAAATAAGTACCTGATCATCGGGATTCGTATCAGTAAAATAGCTAGAACCAGGAAAATTCCGGACTGGTTTAACTGTTACGAGTAGAGCTGCGGCGGCAAAAAGATAGGAGGTAAAAGAGCATATGCCACCACCGTAAATCATCCGTAGATGACCTGATCTGCTTGTATCATCATCATCGTCTGGCCCATCACATGCCTGTTTATGGTGATATCATCCTGACTGCCGGCTCATCACACAATTCTGCCTAAAAACAGCAGATCCACAAAGAATTATTAGCAGATTTTACCACCATAATAAAGTGGCACCTGACTATCACACCATGGCAACTGACCTGCTAAACTCCGGAATGGGAGATGAGGGCAGGCTGAAATTTATTCTGGAATGCATCAAAAAAGAAAAGCCGCTATACAGAACAGACATGAAATTCCTGGAATCCATGACCGAGAAGCTCGATCAGAAGATAAGGATGCTGCAGGGGGAGAAGGCAAAGCCCAAGAGCCTTGTGACAGACGAGTTCATCGATGGGATGATTTCCAGAAAGGGTGCAAAAAACGCATCCCCGAGAAAAAAATCATTTTTTGTGCGGTTATTCTCAAGGTGATGGATCTTTTCCAAGGAGCAAATATTTCAGATGTATTTACCCTGCACGCACGTTTGCGCATCCTGGCTTTAATCATTTTCAGATGCGGCCAGACAATCAAGAAGAACGTGTAGGTGGTGTATACTGACTGCGGTCTGACTATACAACTGTCATCTTGGAAGACAAAAAAAGGGAAAATAGATTAATGCGGCACGCCCTCATGGAGACACAAAAAAAAAGACACGTCAAATCCGGGATTAAATCCGACAGAAAAACCAACTTTGATAAACCGGCAATGATGGGAAAACGGTAATCGCAATACAAAAGAGAGCCAGGAAAAGATCTAGTTTACATTCTTAGAGTCAGACTGCACCATTAACAGGTTTGCAAGAACCTCGTTTAGAAATTCCGTCTCCTGCTGGTGCATGATAATACTGATGATATTCTGCCAGCAGTCATCTGTCATCCTGTTGATCTGCGGGAACATTCTGTCTTTTTTGAATGTCGGATAGTATGATAACAACTTCATCACCCCGTTAGTTGACTGTACGGCGTGAATGAGGCAGATGACAATCCTTTGCCTCTCATGAAATGAGAGTTTTTCCTCCTCTTTTGTGCATGCATCGCCAAAATCGTTGATCTCCCCGAAAACCCGGCTGATCTCCACGTGGATGTTTTTGAGCTGGATGCTTGCCGATTCTGAGAGGTCGACTAGCTCGTATTCTATGTGGGTTCTGTCACGGACCATCTTCTCTATCTCCCCTGCCTGGACTAGCGTGCTGATCTCCCTGTATACGATCTTTTCACTGCCCATCTTTTTTATCACCCTCTTGGCTAGTTCGGTTCCGCGAATCCTCCCACTCTCGTTGAGAACCCTGAGGATCTCAGTCCTGATGATATCCGTATCTTTCTCCATCTTTTCTCCTGTTTATCTCCGGTATTTTTCCAGTACTGCCTTTCTGCCAATCCTGCCGACCTCTTCTGCTAGCCCCTCTAGGATCTCAATTCCCTTTTTGATTGGCTCTTTTTCCTGGTTTTTATATCTGAGCTTCTGCTTTAATGTCAGTTTCTCATTGTTAAGAAAGCTCAGCAGACTTGCGTCCTCACCCATGTTGAGATTCAGGAAAAAATCAATATATTCTGAGGGTGTCTGTATGCCCATGTTTGTATCTGCCTGGTCCTGTATTTGTTTGAATCTCTGGGTGTCAGCACCCGCAGTGGGGCAATACCTGTCGTACATGACGGCAGAAAGCGATCGGGACGCTTACAATATCACTACAAATTTTACTAGCACGAGATGTCTGGATTTTTATCAAAAAATAAAAAAAAGACATTAGTCTCTTTTAACCATGTCTTTCTTCCACTGTGGAAGTTCATCATAGTATTTTTGTGCTTTTTCGACTTGAATTTTTAACCAGCCTTTTTTTAATTCTTTCAATATGTGGTATTCCAAACATGTGATTATAAATCATGTTGTCATTGGGGATGTTCCAAAATATGGTTCAAAGTGGACTTTTGGCTTTTTTCTCACCCAGAGGAAACCCACATTGATCTGAAATAAAGATCCCACAATCAGTTTACAGATATCTGAAGTTAAGACAGAATGCTCTACGTTGCAAACCGTGTAACCTAGTCAACACCTGCGGCATGGCCTATCTTGCAGCTGCCGTCTGCGTTTCTCAGCCTCCGCGCCATCAGATACGGCGTAAGCAGCAACACGGGAATTGACACTGCAATGAAGAGCGTCTGCATCTGTGAGAGCGCAATTGACAGGGCAATCCCGCTTGCAGTCCCGATAAACACTGAGAGGAACGTCCCCGCACAGGTCGGACAGGCAATGAACAGCCCTGCAGCAGCTCCGACCGTGCTTAATCCGCGGCCCTTCTTTGAGACCGCATACGCACTGGCAGCAACTGACGCGTTTAATCCGACCAGGTATGAGACGATTATCTGCAATGTCAGGTTGATTGGAATCACCTGCAGCCCCACGTGCTCTGTCACATACACGATTATCTTCGGCATGTATCCCGGTTCGTCACAGCAGGGCGCGATAAAACCAGACGGAATCTCCGCGCCGTAATGGACTGCAAAATTGACCTCGGGCTGGTACACCAGCGTCCCTGAGATCAGTGAAAAAAATATCCCGTATCCTGCAAACGTCGCAATAAAGATCTTCCGTGATCTCCGGTTCCACGTCGCAAGTGCGATTATAGTTGATAGATCTGTTCCTTTGCCCAGTACCTTTGCCCTGTGATACCTGTACATTCCAAAGGCAATTGATCCAAATGCCGCAAGCAGTGTTATGTAAAACCCGTACGCGATTCTTTGGATGGAATCTATCGCGCTGGGAGTGAGCAGTTCCGGATCCTGGTACCTGTCATAAATCAGAAACAGCAGTATTATCACTGCAAATCCCAGAATAATCATCCTCTTGCCGTTGTTTGCATTATTGGTCCTCTCTGCACCTTCTTCCATGATTTTGAATCCCTCCTGTGAAATTAAACCCTATCTGTGATGCCGCCAAGATATCGTTGCGGGTTTTTCTGATATATGGCGTTTTTGAGAGTCTGGGGGGTCAAAGTCCTGCCAGGAGAACTCTTATGGCTTGGTTGTTGCATATTGTAATATCGCCTGATCTGTTTTTCAATGATCCAGTTTACAGACTTTTTTTTTGAATGGGGCTTGAGGCAAGACGCCTATTTAACCAGATGATTAATTGATGGCAGGAAACATATCATACTCATTTAAACACCCATCAATAGAATTCAATCTAACTTGCCACCTATAACTTGCAGACCTCAACTTCCATGATTTCTAAACCATCCACTAACAGACATCCTCTTCTGTCATCTCTACTGATTTGAAGAGCTTGTGGAATTTTCTCTTAATACTTCTTGTATAATCAATTTAGTCTTAAATTAAGACTAAAGTATATATATAAAAGTAGTATGATAATACTAAATGAATATAATTTCAATAAAACTACTTGAATCGCTAGTTGATGGAGAAAAAAAACCAGATGAATTATCAAAACTATTGCAAATAAAGGGCAGATGGCTAGCAAAAATAATAAAAAATCTTACAAAAGAGGATTACATCGAGAAGAAAGGCGCGGTAATCAGATTAAAAGAAACGCCAAAAGCGGTGTTGTTCCGGGATATTGCACAGAGTGTGGATGTCAAAAAATTACTTTATGAATCAAATGAAACAATCCTCTCCAGCATGGATTTGGATATCACCGTAGACGAATTAATAAAAAAATCAGGATTATCAAAGGCGACGACCTACAAGTCAATATCGGATTTACAGTCAATAGGGGCCATCATAAAAAAAGAGGACGTGATAAACATGGATGAATCAAAGGAAGGACTGATCCTGTTTGCAAAATTATTAAAAACCGAAAGAATGAAAAAATATGAGGAGGGAAATACTGAAATCATTTATGATGAGAATTCGGTAATACTGCGGAAAACACCCGATGGCAAAGCTGCCAAAGGTGCAACAACCGGATTTACATTATTTTCAGATTACGGCATTGAATATCATACCACACATGACTATTTTTGTGAACAAAAAGAGGGTTTGGATATACAGGACGTGTTATTACATGCGGTTTTTTCTGCAAATCATTCAAAAAATAAGATAGAGCTGCTGATGGCAATCATTTTTTATGCAAAACACAAAGACCGGATGGATATCCTTCAACTACGAAAAAAGGCATCAGAACTGGGAATATCCGAGACCTGGCTGGATATTGAAGCTTACATGCGTAGGATGCCGCTGAAAAACACGGACTTTTTTTTGCCATGGGACGAGTTTCTATCCAAGGCGGAATTATATGACATACCAACTGAAATATATGCAATACCAAAACCCAATAATTTATTATTTCAGGAAATCAGTGACAGTCTCCAAGAGTCCAAAACGATATACCTGTTTGGCGGAGAAAATATGAGAATAAAATCACTAAAGAACAGCACAAAAGACTGTGATGTGGTGGTGGAAAATAAAAGTGATTTTGATGATTTGGCCGGGATTCTTGCCGGTATGGGATATAAAAGAATAATTGAAACGGATTATTCTGACGAGGATAAAAGGATGAAACCCGATGATATTTTTGTACATGATCAGAAGAGCAGAATCGATCTGTTCACATGTATGATAATGCAGGATCTGTCGTTATCATCTGCCATGAAAGAGAGGGCGGACATTAGAGATTATGGACGACTAAAGATGGGGCTGCTAAGAAACGAGGATGTGTTTTTACTCAAAGCAGTAGCAAACAGGGAGGGGGACATACAGGACATGGCCGCACTGGTTACTGGCAGTCCTGACACGCCCCATGAACTGCAACATGGTTCCTTTGATTGGGGATTAGTATGGGGTGAGATACAAAGACAGGAGCAGATCAACTGCACAAAGGATTTCACAACAATCATTTTTGATCAGATATCCTATCTTGCAGAACAGACCGGCATTGTAGCCCCATTTCTGGATAGATTAAGAAGGCATGTCATTGATATGATGATCAAAAAACTGCTACGCGGGGGCAGTATGTCAATAAAAGAGATGGTAAATTTGTTGATTGGGGGGGACGTCACCGAATCCATGATTCGAAATAGAGTGGACTCGCTAGAAAAATCCAAAGTAATCGGGAAATACCCTAAAGGAAGAACAACCGATGTCAAACTGTTAAAAAATAACGAATATCCAAGAAAAGAATCAAAAATAAACACGCATCGTTTTAAGACATGTCTTGACTGGCGGTTCCATCTTAGGGCAAAACAGTCAGATCAAAGTATCCTGGAACTAGTGGAGGAAATAACAGAATTTGGTTTTCAGACAGTTGGGGAGATAGATGAGATAATCAGAAATTCTACTGAAATATTAAAGCAGTATGAAGATGAACTGTTCTCAGGACGTAATTTTGATGTGGTGGACGCTGTGAGATTTTGTATAGGGCTGCATTATCCGGAGCTTGGAGGAAAACGCCCATCAGGGTATTTTGTACGCGAGTTTGAAAAATATAATGATATGGCAAAAGTCAAGTTCATTCCCGCACATCGGATTAAAACAATGAAAAACTGAGTAAGAAGAAATAGTGGCATTCAGATATCACAACATTACTTGCAAGATTAAGAAGGACTCGATGGCGAAAATGTTGTTACGTTCGAGTTGATATGTTATGATACACCTTAGACGCACTTTAAAATGAAGAAAATGATGGTACTGAGTCACATCCGGCGGCGGGTTGTACAAGAAAAAAATTATGCTGGTGCTGTCTTTGCCATAGACGGACTTGTGGTCGCATACCCGAGGCAGTCTATGATTCCCCCGTTGGATCGGATTGAATACCTATACGATATTTTTTGCAAAGATCACAAGAAAAAGTTCTCATGTTTTGCCTGTACACTCCAAGACTGGAGGGATTTGCAGAGGATAAATGTCTGCAAGCGCATTATCTACAATATGTTGCGTGTTGGAATCCCGTTGCTGATTCTGGCGTTTATTGATTCCCGGACTTTTTGTCTTTCCCGCGGTGTGAATTTGCTCTTTATCTGATGTTTTACATCCCAGCCCACTCAAAAAATGTATGTATGCAAGTCTTTTCATTTAGATGGGTCTTTCACCAACATGATATGCTTTGATATGTGTTGTAGCTGGTTATTGTATGATAACCTGTGACGTCTGTTGTATGCATCGATCAAGATATCTTTAATATTATATACCACATAACAAATCATGATGCGAGATGACTAGTACACATAATAACACAAAACCGCCAGAGCTGTTCATTGGATTGACGGGGGCAGTCGGTACTGATTTAGATGCAGTCTCTGAAATATTTAAAGCCAAGCTGCAGACTCTGAAATACAAAACAGAAACCATCGTACTGAGTAATCTTTTGGGACTGGTTACAGGACTTGTAGATGAGCATGACGGGCAGGATGAGTATGCCAGGATCAAAGCACTGATGGATGCAGGGGACAGATTCCGAGAAAAAACCGGAATGGGCGGCGCCTTGATCAGTCTTGCCATGATCTATATATTCAAAAACAGGAATAACCCACAAGAAAAATCCCATGAAACCAACGACAGACAGGCTTACATATTCAAATCCCTAAAACATGTAGACGAAGTAAAAAAGCTACGAAGTGTATACGGCAGGAACTTTTGGCTTGTCTCAGTCTATTCAACGTACAACAATCGGGTCCAATATCTGACAGAAAAGATCTCAGACAGTAGCAAAAACAATACTGATGATTATGTGGAGAATCTGATAAGGCGCGATAAACATGATGATGACAATCCACTGGGACAAAATGTCAGAGACACGTTCTCAGAGGCTGATGTCTTTCTCAACATGGGAAAGGATCTTGACAAGTCCGTTGACAAGTTTGTAGAACTCTTGTTTAAAAACACACACAATACGCCCTCCATCGAGGAATCTGGAATGATGCACGCCCTTACTGTCTCAATGGCATCTTCCTCGTTATCAAGGCAGGTAGGTGCATCGATCCTTACCAAATCAGGAGATTTGATATCTACTGGAATAAACGAGGTTCCAAAGGCTAATGGCGGCCATTATCTGGCAGGGGATCCAAATGATGCAAGGGAGTGGAAGATTGGATATGATTCCAACACGCGTAAAAAGACAGAGGCACTTGACGAATTCCTGTCTAATCTGAACAAAGAGGGATGGCTGTCCGATGATGTTAAAAAAGCAGACATGGCAGTCGAGGCCCTGAAATCAGAGCGAATCAAAAGATCGGCATTTCTCAATCTTATAGAATATGGCAGGGAGGTGCATGCCGAGATGTCCGCCCTGATGAGTGCATTGCGTATGGGGATCTCCGTGACGGGTTGCACGATGTACTGTACGACTTTTCCATGCCATATCTGTGCCAAGCACATCATTGCAAGCGGAATTTCAAGACTGGTCTACATTGAACCATATCCAAAAAGCCTGGCAAAGGAATTGTATGATGACTCGATTACAGTGGATGAGGAGATGGTGAGGGACAAGGTTCAGTTTGAGCCATTCATAGGCGTCTCTCCTAGACAATATATGGAGTTATTCAAGATGCTAAGGAGAAAAGACGAGCATGGGAGGAGTATTAAATGGATACCAGATAATGCCGATCTGAGACATGTTGAATCCATCACACCTTATGCTCAGGAGATGCGGGAGATCAAACTACTAGAAAAAATATTATCCGATCAGAATCTTAAAATTGAAAAATTATGACGGGGGTTCTGTGTAGTTGTGGGGATATAGGCACAAATTAGATTCATCATTTTCTGATCGCAAATGAGAACAAATACTTTGTATAAACAATCCCATCCAGTTGTTTTCATCATGTATGGAATGTTAGAATGTCAGATACGGTGTTAGGTGATCAAATATGCATCTATCTTCAAAATATGCGAATTTGACAGATGGAACGGTAGGTATCAGTCCCGTATGCTCATTTCAGATTTCCACGATAAAGGGAGCTGTTTTGAATCAAGGTGATCCACTTGTTCTTACCATCCACGCTTATCATGGCCTGTTCTGCAGGTGTCTTGCCTTTCAAAGCCCCATGATTTTTTGTATAGTTGTAATAGACTCTCATGCCGTCAATGAGAGGTGTGTCGAATTTCTTGAGTCCTCTAAAGACTTTTTCCCGGTCTCGGATTCCACCGTTCAATCTCTCCATTTTATTATTGTTATCTCTGTCCCTTTTTCCTGAAATGTGAATGTGTCTTGTATGGTGGGTGTTTTTGCCAAATATTTTCTTTGAGGATTTCATATATGCAGGAAGCCCATCAGTGACAAAATGAGATGGTGATTTTCCAATCTGCACTTTGGTCAGTTCCAGGAGAGAATCGGCATCATGTTGGAACTTTGTTTCTGCCATGTCTGATGCTATCCAATATCTGGTATCATCATCCATAGAGGCAAACAGGTATTTTTGATCTCCTGCAACTTTTACCCATACCTCGTCTGCCCTAACCATGGTCCTGGCATTGGTTCTGGGGACAATCTCGTTTAGATATTCTGAAACCATGACAGAATACTTTGTTATCCAGTTATAGATTGCCTTGAATGATATGTCAGTACCCATCATCGCAAAGTTGTTTGAAATGGATCTTACACTCATTCCCTGATAATACATCTGAATAGCTTGGGTTATGGTTCTCTTGTCATGTCGCATATTCTCAAATCCAAAGTTCGTAGTAAAACGCTTCTTGCAGTCCTGACATTTGAACCTCTGCAAATTACCAGTCTTGTTTTTCTTCAATCCTGCCTTTACAATATTTCCAGAATCGCAGAATTTGCATACCTTGATTATTGATCTTTCAATGATTCTAAATCCGTCATGACTAAAGACATTCTTTTGGATATGTTCCAATATTACCTTGATATGCTTGCAGTCCGCCTTTCTTTCCTGGTGGTCGGGACACTCACAGACAAGACCGTTATCAGTTCTTTTAATGATATAAAATTTTGAAGGATCAGTCTGGGACCTGACTTTGAATTGATCTAGTGTAATTTGGGAGGCATGACCTTTCTTTGTCATAATCTGCCTTGCTCTCTGTTGTCTTGCGTTTGTTGTATGAACCGGCCTTGGTCTGTTTGCCATCATGGGTGTTGGTTTGGGTTCTGTTGTTACCTCTAGTACCACCTTGATGTGCTTGCAGTCTTTTTCAGTAGTGATAAAGTCTGCACATTCACAGACAAATCTTTCCCCTATATTAGAAATCAGATATTCCTTCTGTGGTACAGCCTGGGATTTGACTAAGAAATTATCCCTGTTGATCTGGGAGCAATAACCATCTATCAGCATGATCTGTTTTGCTTTTTTTACTCTTCGATTCATGAAAACACCTCAAAAATTATAAAGTGGGAAATGCAAAGATATTCAGAGCCTATTAAATCACTCATGAGGATTTCCCCATCCCTCATTTTTTGTTCTTCATCATCATATCTCTGCATGTTGTATATATGGCTCTATACCATATATACTTAGTGCCATATATCACAGAAAGCCATATATGTGATTTGAGTTTTAGATTTGTATGAGTCAGAAAGTTGATGGGGATTATTTTCGACATGAATGCAACAGATGTGATCATATTTGGTATTCGACAACGCCTAGTCCAAAATGCTGTGCCGGGCGTTCGTGTAAATCTCCGTATTGGAATAAAGAGAGGAAGCGATAAACATATCCCTCATAACTAAAAAGAAAAATCAAATTCGATTTTTAAATTCAATACAATGTGGAGATAGTGTACGTATATTAAAAAAGATTCCAGACAACACCGTTGATCTTACAGTTACATCTCCTCCATATTTTAAACAAAGAACATATGGTTGGGGGGAGACGGGGCAAGAAAATTCAATTAAAAATTACATAGATGCAGTTATGGATGTATTTGATGAATGTGTGAGAATTACGAAGAATACTGGTAGTATTGTATTTAATATGGGTGATAAATATTTGAAAGGAAATTTGATGCTTGTGCCATATCGTTTTGCAATTCAAGCTACTAGTACAGGTAAAGTAAAACTAGTGAATAATATTACATGGGTTAAGACTAATCCTACCCCCAGACAATTCCGGAGACGTCTTGTAAGTAGTACTGAACCATTCTTTCATTTTGTGAAATCTGATGATTATTTTTATAATATTGATGCCTTTGATCAAAAAACAGAGATCAAGATTACAAAACCAATAAAAAATACCACGATCGGAACCCAGTATAAAGAACTTATACGCCATTCTAAGCTATCCAAATCTGAAAAAAAACATGCGTTGCAGGAATTAAATAAAACGATAAAAGATGTAAAATGTAGTAAAATTTCTGGGTTTAGAATGAAAATACGTGGAATACATGCTCCAGCATTTGGCGGTCAGGACGGTGGACGAAACACGCAGATAAAAAATAATGGATTCACGATAATTCGGTTGACTGGTAAATCAATAAAACGAGATGTAATAATCAGTAATGTGGAAAGTATAAAATGGAATGATCATCCTGCAATATATCCTGAGCGAATACTACATAATATCGTGAGTCTCCTCACTCCAGATAAGGCGATAGTATTGGATCCCTATATGGGTAGTGGAACGACAGGTGTTGTGGCCAAAAAACTCAAAAGAGATTATATCGGGATTGATGTAAATCCAAACTACTGTAAAACCGCGACAGAGAGAATAGGTGATGTTCTTTGACTGAAAGACGCATTGATTATTCAATATATGAAAATAGACTTTTACAACGTTTTGAGGACGCCCAACAACAACCTCGAATCATTCTTGCTGAAAATATAGAACAATGGTCGGATATAATATTAAAAAGTACAACTCGTTCACCTTTAGCGGTATTACTTACATCATTTCTCAAAAAATCAATAGTTCCACAACAGGATATACGTTATCATCAAAAACAGATGAATGGTGGATATTCTGGTCGGGGTTTAGATCAAAAGGTCACAACGGATTTTCTACGTACCAATAATTTTCCATATATGAAATCCGGTTCTGGATGGCTCACCAGGTCATTTGAAAGTAACAATCCTTACACCATGAATTATAATGCTGAGATGAGTTCTCCGAAAGTTAAAGATGCTTTTTTAAATCTCATAAATGAAGTACAAGTGAATGAACATTCGGCAGATACTTTAATGATTTATTTTTTACAAAAATTATTAGAAGATAGAAATAGACAACAAATAGAACTCACTGTCCCCTGTGATTTACATATTGAAGAAATAATACGTATTTTATATAGACATTTTACAGGAGAATATGCTGGACGTGGTGCAGCCAGACTTCCTGTACTTGCAATATATTCTGCATATCAACAAATGATTGTCGAAATAGAACGATACAAAGATTATAAACTTAAACCACTAGAGTCGCACACAGCCGCGGATTCCAGGACAGGATCTATCGGAGATATAGAAATAGAAAATGCTAAGGGGGGCATATTTGAAGCGATTGAGGTAAAACATGATCAAGTCATAACAAGGGAGATGGTGTTTTTGTCTTACGAAAAATTTAAACGTGAAGAGATTGACCGATATTATCTCTTAACTACGTTTAATGATTATAATGCAACTAATGATGTAATTGATGAAATACGTAAAACTGAAAATAAACATGAATGTCAAGTTATTGTAAACGGAGTCATGCAGACTCTAAAATACTATTTACGTCTTTTAAGATCTACTAATGATTTTATAAGAAATTATGTAGGATTACTTGAAACTGATCCAGCTTTATTGTACATACATAAAGAAAAATGGAATGAAATAATTGAGGACGAGAATCGATGAAAATAATAATGTCTAATCTTGTTTTAAGCATATTTGAAGATGAAAAAAAACACACCCTACAAGATGTATACAAAATAATTGAAGAAACTTATGCACAGGAGAATCAAGTAATAAATCATATAGATGTCAGACATAGGATTAGGAGTAGAATTAATGACTTGTGTTCTAAGGGATTAATTATACGAACAAGTCCTAGCACATATCAGCGGTTAAAATCTACATCTGATTAGAACTACAAGATCACCAGAATTGGTCCATACCCTTCTTTTTATTCCAGAACACTCTTCATCTCTTCAAACTCTTCCTTGGTAATCTCGCCCCTGGCATATCTCACCTTGAGCTCATTAATCGGATCTGTTGCAGTGTTTTGAGGTGTCTTGCCCTCTTCTTTTTTGAGTTTCGCCTCCTCAATTCGTTCCCTGACGTAGTTATACATGGCCTCTGCACCTGCCTTTGGAATTGCATCAATGATCCCCTCAGAATCACGACCCCACAACATGAGCTTCCTGTCGGTCTTTGATATTTCAGTCAACCCGGGAATTGCAAATACCAGTGATGATGACATCAATCCCTTTTCAAGACGGACATTGGTAATTTGATGATAAAAATACTCTTCAATATGCTCTCCAAATCCAAGTCTGATTGGATTTCGGATTATAATTCTATTTGGAGTAACAAATATGGAATTGGGTGTTACAATGGCAGCACCTCCTGGCTTTATCCTGGACTGCCTGATTGACATTATAATCTTCTCCCCCTCGTCTAACCGGGGAGATATCTTTTCATTCTCTTTTTCATCAAGTAGTGGATCTCCCAATTTTTTACCAAACATGACAACATCTACAAACTACAGATTATAACTATTTGCCATAGTAAAATAATTTGAGCTAAATATGACTTGGAGATAATCTCTCGAATTTAATAATGGAAGTGCTTTCCTGCATACAATGAACAAAATCGCCATAATTATCCCGATTATTATCATAGTTGCGATAGGGATAGGGGTAGGAACACTGAGTATTTCATCTGGTCCTGATCTAGATAAAATCATCCAGGAGCAGGATTGTGAGGCAGCACTGCAATTAACTGATGCAGATGTGGAAAATGCCACTGCTGAACAGCAACTATCACTGAGTCTCATGCTGGCAGCATGTATCCTTAACGGATAGATATTATCCCCTTCCCTTCATTTTTTTTGCCTGCAACCTATTTTTAGTCTCTAACTCCCGAGCCTTTTTTTTGGATTCCCTGACACGTTCTCTTGACGTTTCAGGATTGTTTTTCCTCCATTTTATCTGATATTCATTGGCTTTTTCAGGATTTTTTTCCTTCCATTTGGCATGGTTGGCTTTGACTCTTTCTGGGTGTTCTTTCTGCCATTTTTTAGCAGCGACTTTGTATTTTTCAGGATTGTTTCGATAATATCCTCTGTGACGTTCCCTTATTTTTTCAGAGTTGTTTTGTAGATAATTTATAGAATATTCTCTTCTCTTTTCAGGATTGTTTTGATCCCATTTTTCGTTGTATTTTGCCTTTTGAATTTGTTCTTTTGTACGTTTTTTTGTAGTAGATCGAGATGGTTTCTTCATGTTGTGTCCTGTTGTTGAAATAAATCCCATCTTTAAATTTTCTATGATGGAAGTCAAATCAGACAAAAAATATAATGTAACTGCTTTTCAGGATATGAAAAGCAGGACACACGCTGGATTGTCACTCGATGATTTTGAGGGCAGATATAATAAAAACGTGATGGGTTTGGGTGATCTCCATAGACTGTTTTTCAGAACTTGGAGAGATATTCAAAATAGCACAAAGTCTGAATTTCAAACAGGCAAAAAATTTTCAATCTGGAGAAGATCGTGATTTGGTGTCTGTGCCTAGCCCTCGATTATGGGACAGAATCGTTTTTTACATTAAATTTTGGCAACTCAAATTAGATCGCAATTCAAGCCCATATCCCCACAACTACACAGAACCATGACGGGATATTCTTATATAAAACGGATTCGGAGGTTATTGAGAGAATTTGAAAAAGGATGGGTAGAAAAAGTGTTCAAGGAAGCTTCCGAGGCAGTGGCAAAATTATCAAAAGAAGAGCGTGAATACTTTAAGCGGTTTTCTAACTGGAACCAAGACTAGATTTTTGATAACACTCTATTTTTAAAGCAACCCACTCAAATTCCTGACGTAGCTGTGTAAATTCATATTTTATAACTTGTGTCTATGCGTCTCATATCTTCTTGGGAGCATCAGCACCGGATCTACTACCCCTGGTCATTTTTCGTGCTGGGATTGCAGGGGGGGGGGAGGGAGTATTAAATGGATGCCAGATAATGCCGATCTGAGACATGTTGAATCCATCACACCTCATGTCCAGGAGATACAGGAGATCAAACTACTAGAAAAAATATTAGCCGATCAGAATCTCAAAGTTGAAAAATTATGACAGGATATTCTTATATAAAACGGATTCAGTGATTACACATGAAAGAATTTGAAAAAGGATGGGTAGCAAAAGTGTTCAAGGAAGTTTCCGAGGCAGTGGCAAAAATGCCAAAAGAAGAGCTTGAATACTTTGAGTGGTATTCTAACCGTGACAATGAGTAGGTTTTTGGATTATAGTAATGCGTTAGGTGTCATGCTTAATTCATTTCCAAATTTTATTAATACTTGAGCGTCCCACTAAATCCGTTTAATCAAATTATTCACATTAGGTTGTACGTAATTGACCCCTCACTCCAATGTATCTATAGTGACAATCACAAGTTCTTGAGTTATTTTCAAGACATTCCATCTTGGTTATTCGTGTTTACCGAGGGAGAGGAGGGGATACTGGGAGCATCACATCCGGTGGGGCTGGGTGCAAGAAAAAAAATTATTCTGATGCTAGTCTTTGCCATAGACGGACTTGTGGTCACATACCCGAAGCAGTCTATGATTCCCCCATTGGATCGGATTGAATACCTATACGATATTTTTTGCAAAGATCACAAGAAAAAGTTCTCATGTTTTGCTTGTACACTCAAAGACTGGAGGGATTTGTAGAGGATAAATACCTGCAAGCGCATTATCTACAATATGTTGCGTGTTGGAATCCGGTTTCTTATATTGCCTAGTGAATTGATTTACCCATTTTAGATCCCACAACTTTTAATCACTGTGTAGTTCGTCAGGCAATTCTTTGTCCCAATTTTGCGAACTTTTGGATTGCTGTAAAATTCCTTAATGTCTGCAATTTCTTCGTCTGAAAGTGGGGGAGAATCAATTTAATTTATATCTGACATGTATCGTTTATGCTAACTTTCCTTAAAAAAGATATGAATTAAGGTTAGGGTGTTACAATTACTTTAGTATCATAAAACCCTGATTCTTTATATAATTATCTGGTTTAATGATACTAAATGAACAAGTTCTGGAATTATTTTAAATTCTTTTCTTAATGAAAGAAATGCAGAATAATACGCAGGTTCTGATGCATTTTGGTGATCAGATTACTAGAATCCAGTATGGGGGGGGGGATCTCCGTGACGGGTTGCACGATCCACGTCTTAAAACAATGAGATCAATCATACAGGAAGATTTCAAAAAATTATAGAAAAAAGAAATAGATCCAAAAATAAAACCATGAATACTTGCAGTACACATGTTTTATATGCACGACAAGGACGTGCAGGAAATAGCAGTATCTGCTGCAATGCCCCAACTGAATTATTCATGGGTAGAACGTTTTGAAAAGGATTTACTGCAAAGTCAACTGATGCCGTACCGCGTAATGATATTTCATGAAACCAAAAGTTTCGACTGTGCCTTGACTAGGCCCTGATCATCTGTGGTAATTTTTGGGTATTATGTTCAAACACCATTTTTCATTTTATCAATACTTGAACTAATATCCGAATAATCCTAGGGTGTAAAATTATCCAAATTACTCATGAGGAATAACCTCTATTTGAAGAAGATTTAACATTTTTTCATCAATACCAATTATTTTTGAAATAACCTCATCTGTCCATTGAATACACTGAATACTAGTTGCCCCTTTTATGTAACACTCTATTGCTATTGACTCAAAATCATCAATCTCCTCATCTCTGAAAACATCTATTTTGTTTTCAGACCCACTAGCTTTTGTATTCACGAACTCGTTTATCATATCTGTAACCTGGATGAACCGTTCGCCAAAATTATCTATTGTCTGAATCAGATTATAAAGAAATTCTTTTAATGTTTTGATATCTGTGACATTAAATTTATTGTTCAAATTAGAAATTATATCATCTAAGGTTGGTTTCATGTTTCAAACCATCATGACCAGTTAAAATATTGGAGTGGACCCCTCTAATGAGAACGCTTTT
Source organism: Candidatus Nitrosopumilus sp. (assembly GCA_965218785.1). GTDB lineage: Archaea > Thermoproteota > Nitrososphaeria > Nitrososphaerales > Nitrosopumilaceae > Nitrosopumilus. Next base: position 1,210,486 of record OZ244650.1, on the reverse strand, counting down.
TGCATGTTTTTACATACAGTTACCATTATTTATTTCTCATCCCCCCTTCTGATAAGAATTCCTCAGGAGTCACATATCCCGGTGCCGAATGGATCCTAGAGTGGTTGTAATCCTGCATGCATCTGCAATGACTGCCTCGACATCCTGATAACTTGCAAACTCGTGTGGCCACAAATACCCTTTTTTGAGTGTCCGGTGGAATGATTCGACATGTCAGTTCTGCTTTGAGTATGGTATTTGGAAATGGTGTTTTACCCCCCAACTTGCTCAAAAAGTGTATGTATGCAAGCGGTCTCATTCTAGAGGGGGTCCTCACCATTTAATGATAATAAATGAACAAGTTCTGGAATTGTTTTAAATTCTTTTCTTAATGAAAGAAATGCAGAATAATACGCAGGTTCTCCATATTTGGATGCTATAAAGAGACTTGAATATTTTCTAGACGACACTGACCTTGCAAACTATTCATTTGACCCAACTACGGGCGAAGGTTTTGACGCAGTGGGAAATCCGATACATGCCAAAAGATTGCACAGGATGTTCTCAAACAGCAGGGATCCGTTATACATCATAGCTATTACCAACAACAAGGACGGCATTGAAGATTTGGAACCTGCATATGAGCAGGTTGTCTGCATTGACATGCTTCCATTGTTTGGAGGATGGACTAGTCAAGAGGGATACGAGTACGGGATGTATCCTATCCGATCAATCATGGAGTAAATGAAGACAAAATACTTGAGATAGGGAAAAATTATGCACGAAAATCCGTGATAATGATTAAGTAATGGGAGTGTAGACTTTATATCATGAAGAGGTACAAAAACACATTCGGTCCGCCCCATCTAAAAACCGAATGGCTTACGTTGCCCAACATTTTGCAGGGTCTTACTATGGGACTGTTCAAATACGAGGACATTCCAGAAGAGATAAAATCAGACCTGCAGCCGTACCTTGCCAAGAGAAAAGAAACCGCTACGTAATTTCTTGAACCCAAAGTTGACAAAATGGTACCATATCAACAATACCATTGGTATCTGTGACATGCAGATTGAAAAAACAAGATATGGCTACAATTACTCTACAGTGAACCTGATATAATCAGATCCCGACGATTACACAGTACCGATTATGATATATATTAAAATAGCATATGATATAAGAGATTGTGATATAAATGATGATCACAGATCTCATGCAAAGATTGGATGTCCGAGGACAGGAATTTGTCACCGCATATGAGATAAAAGAATTCTGCAAGATTGCAGGATTTCAATATGATAATGCAATAAAATATCTTGAAGCACAAAAATACCTGCAAAGAATATTTCGAGGAATATTTCACGTAGTTCCCCCTGTTCGTAATACTAGACACAATCATCTTGAACTAGTTGCAAAAGGACTTGAGATAAAGGGCGTAGAAAATTGGTATTGTGGTCTTTACACCGCACTCAAATTTAATAACATGACACATGAGACTTTTACAGTCGACTATATTATCAGCGATTCGATATTCCGACAAAATCCAATGACAATAGACGATCATAAATTCAGATTTATAAAAATTTCAAAAAAATTAATGTGTTTTGGAATAAAAAAACATGGAATGACAAAGTTCTCTGATCCAGAAAAAACAATCCTTGATTTTATTTATTTGGGAAAATACAATGGAAAATCAAATAAAAGAATAATTTCAGATGTATATGATTGGAGTCTGAACGTATCCGTGGATATAATGAAAAAATATTCAAAACATTATCCAAAAACTACGAGAAAAGTAATTCAGGAGATATTACATGAGAGAGAAATTAATTAATAAGATATCTGAAAAGTTTTCTATCCGGAAGAGGGCGCTACTTGAAAAGGACATAATATTGCATGAAATTCTTTCCTGTTTGTGCCAAGATGGCTATTTTTCAAATAATTTTACTTTCAAAGGAGGAACTTGTCTAATAAAAGCATATTTGGGATACTATAGATTCTCAGAAGATCTAGATTTTACATGGAATGATCAGTTCATATTTGTTGGAAAATCCCATGAAGGAATTGAGAGGTATACATCTGTTCAAGCAGAACAGATAGGCAAGCTTTTTGAAAAAATCGCAGTAAAATTTTCTCTTGACTTTAAAGCTGAAAAAAACAATCCCAGTTATTTTGCATTTGGTGGAGGAGGCAAAATGCTTACCCTGTTTGTAAGATACGAGTCAGAAATTGAGAAAAAGTTATCTGAGATAAAAATTCAATTCAATTTCGTAGAACGTATCTGTTATGATTCAGAATTAAGAGACCTATCAAGCCTTGTTTCAGAAGATGAAAGTTTGAGTTATGTTTTTGATAATCACACCCCTATTTTGAGAAGCTGAAATTCCATGTATACAGACCTGAAGAGATATTGTGTGAAAAAATTCGTGCAATAATGACTAGGCGGGGAATAAAGGCCCGAGATTTTTTGGATATTTTTTTGGTATGTGGGAAATTCGACATATTGCTATCTGAAATACAAGAAAATTCAATTAAAAAAATAAACCATTCCACAAATTGGAATAGAAAATATCGTGTTAATTTACAGGCAAAACTAGAATTGTTAAAGTCCGGAGAATTATTTAGATGGGGCGATGAAAAGAATCTCCTTTTGCGGGATGTAGATGAGGGCAAATTCATTGAATTTAAAAACAAATTGGAGGACTTTCTCAACGAATCCATAATTCCTCATTTAAATGGACAGAAAATTTGAAATTTACATCCTTTTGGTGCTGAACTAATTAAAAAATGTAATGCAGTCGTCTGCATGACATCAGGGATACCCCACAAGAAGGATGGAACCAAGAGATAAAAATAATCTTTTCATCTTAGGGATTCTGCCATTATTTTGAGATCATCCAATGAAAAATAGCCTTCAATCCGGTATACCAAGTCGCTCTCTTCATCAAGCACGGTTACATAACCAGGACGTGTAACTTTTTGGGTGTGAAGTACGGTTCCATTTTTAAACAAAACTTCTTCAGTTGCAAGTTTTGGTGGTTTGGCCCAAGTCATATATCCATTGATTTCAATGACATTGGTGCGATTTTCTATACGGATTTTTTCAGCAACCCATGCAATTAGTTGTGCCATTGTATCAAATTCAGAGTCATCATATGTTTGTATCATTATGCTAATCATGCCATGGGTAGACGGACTACCGGGTATACTGGAACCACACTCAGTATCTCCGGATTCATAAAACGTAAATGCCGAAATGCCATCAGAATCAAAACTAAAATCACCACTAAAAGATGTCAGTTTATACCCATCAGGCAGCATACGTAGTGTCTTGATTTTGCCAGGATGTTGTTTTTTTAGATCATTTAACAGGTCAGTACACAATTCTGGAGGTGTTATAATATCCACAGCTCGTGCATCTGCCAATTTGACTGTAGGAGTAAAATACTGTACATCGTAATCTGATTCTTCATGGTATGACAGGATTCCAAAAGATACCACAATTACAGATAATACAATGATTCCAACGTATATTTTATTCAATTTCATCGTGACCATGCAGCTCCGAACATCTGTATTCTCCCGGGATTTGCACAACTTATATTTTTAGAATCATCTGCATCATTCCTGTATGGATTAGAATATCGTCAGATAAAAGATTACCATCATGCTAGCTAAGCCTGGGGATGAAAATGTAGATGATTGCAATAATCTCCAGCCTGCCAAATATCATCAGAAACCCCAGAACTATCTTTGTTGCAGGATCCGTATCTGAATCAATCACCCCCGCAGACAGCCCCCCGGTGGTGATGACTCCTACTGCCTCAAAGAACGCCTCCTGATACGGCACATCCTCGATGGCAGCAAGATGCGCCCCGGTCACCGCGGAGATTATGGGGAATAACGCTATTATGATCAGAGTTGCAATGACCTCTTTTTTTGCCTGCCTTGATAACTGGTCCCTTTTTATCTTGCTAAATAATGCCCGGACATCCCACAGATGAAACAGCCTGAATATCTTCAGGCCGCCTGCAGTTGAGAATCCACACCCCCCGATAAGCATCAGAATTATCAGGATGGTGTGCGCCCCGCCTCCAAGTCCTGCAAGACTCTCCTGTTGTAATCCCGCTGTGGTGCTAGCTGATATGGAATAAAACGCGCCCTGTATGGGATCCAGGCCGCTGATGGCAGTAAACAGGACTATTGCCACTGCCAGTATTGAAAAATATGTCAGGACCTCCTTTCCAAGCTTTGGTGAGAGGAACTTTTTTCTGACAAACGCATAGTGGAACGTAAATGGCAGCGCACCTAGTATCATCGCCCCCATCAAGACGACTTGTTCCTGCCACAGCAACCCATCAAGAATCGTTGATGTCGGGATGAATCCGCCTGTTGCCAGCGTGCTCATTGCCAGTGAAAAGTCATCTAGCAGGCTCTCCTGCTCCCCCAGGATATACAGCAGGGTTGCAACAATTATGATGTATACGGCAAAGATGACGGTGATGGTCGAAAAGAGCTCCTTCATGTGAAGCGTTCTTCCTGATATGAAACCGCGCATGGACTGTAACTTTGATTCGGGATAAAACGCCGTAATCACCAGATAGATGAAACTCATGCCCCCGACTAGCTGGGTGTAACTACGGTAGAATGTAAAGCTCTGCGAGAGGTTTTCTGGCTCGTCAAACAACGAGATTCCGCCGGTTGTGAATCCTGCCGCGCTTGAGAAAAACGCGTTTCCAAACACCTCTACTGCCGTATCATCGCTGGGAAACACGTACAGATACGGTATGGTGCCAAATAACGACAGCAGAAACAGGCTTGAAAAGACCAGAATCGAGGCCTGCTGTAAATTAAGGCTTGATTTCTCGCCATAAGAGTTCAAAAAGAATCCCGTAACTAGCAAAAGGACCGTGGTGAGATAAATTCCGGTGGCAGTAGTGGTCTCCTCTAGCAGCGTTGCAACGATGGCAGGCACTATCAGCAGGACTCCTGCAAACTGCAGGACAAACCCGAGGTTTCCCAGAACCGCCTTTACAGGAGGGCTCAAAAGACGCGGCGGGGTGCCAGTAGCTTCTCTAATCACGTTTGCGATGGCCGTCTGCAGGATCATCCCGACTACCTGGTTCTTTTTTGTTATTACGGGAAGTTTTCTGATGTCGTTGGATCTCATTTTATTCAAGGCCTCCTGCAGCGTTGCTTTTTCATTGATCGTGATAAGCGGCGTACTCATGATGTCCTTGAGCGTGGTGGCCTCTGCGTAAACGGTAACATCACTGACCTTGCTTAGGATATCCTGGTCTGTTACAATTCCGACTGGAAGATTGTTGTTATCTGTGACTACTATATCGTCTGTCTCGTAGTGTTGCAGCATTCTGGTGGCATCCCTTGTGGATGTACCCTGATCAAGTATCAGCACGTCTGTATCCATGTATTTTGTAACATACTTGCTTAGCACGTATGATACGGATCGCCCCGGATTTGTCGACAACAAGCTATCCATAATTGGGGATTTTAAATAATTTGGTATTGCGCATAATCCTGATTGTTACAAAATAGTTTGCGCTGTTTTACCCGTCTGATCCCTAGATTTTGCTATCTTTATAAGTATAAAGCACAGTTATGCATATCATGGACATCAATCAAGCACAGGAGCCTGATTATGAATCAGTCAAGATTGATTACGTGGGGTTTGTTGATCCGTATGCACTTGAGGGGATCGCCGTGTTAAAGGCCGATGATGGAAAAGAGTTTCCCATGCGCGCGTTTTCCGGCGAGGTTGTAAGGCACATCTCAAGTTTTGATGGAAAGGAACAGGCAGAGAAGATCCCGTCAGTTTATCGGATGATCGAGGAAATTTGTGAAGAAAATGAACTGGTTCTAGTCAAGGTAAAAATCTATGAAAGCGGCAAGGTGCTGCGGGCAAATCTGTACTTTACAGGCAAGAAGGATCTGATATTGAGAAACTATCGGGCATCTGATGCCATGGCGCTGGCATCGCTGTATAACATTCCCATTTTAATTAGAAGGAACCTTCTCAAGGAGGCGATGGGTGTCTGATTTATGCCCCGGGAGTTTTTATGATCTGCGTATCTAGCGAGGATGTTTGGAATCTGATGGCCGTTTTGATGCGGCGTAAAAAAGAAGGGAGAGAGAAGGATCAAATACGACTGAAACTAAGATAGGCAACCACCCTGTTTGTAGTCTGCATGCCATTTTCTGTATGACGGCATATCTGGTGGTACCAAATGTTTAATGCGGTTTTGAAGGTGTCTTTTTTAACTTGAGGATGTCTGCAACTGTTTGTTTTTGGGTCTGGCATCATATGCCATAAAAACGGTTCTGCTTCATAATTCGGCAAACTCATCATCTATCAGGAATAGCTTAGTTTATTGATTAATCATCAGCTAGTACAACCTTGTTTTTGTGGTATATTATTATTATGACTCTTCCATCAAATCATCTCTCGTGCTAGAAATCTGCGTCTTATCTGTCCACTTGTGTTTCTTGTGGAAACAGATGATGCCGTCCAAAAAGGAGAGTGTGGGGCAGGCATCATAAGCGTGTATACAGTGGATATTGCAGTATTTTATTCACAGCAAGATCAACGTATCATACTTGAAAATGAAAAATACGTTTAATTTAATTACATAAATTTGATTTTTAAAGAAATTAAGATCGTAAATTATCTAATAAAATTCTCCTATATTTTGCAAAACGAGGTTGATTTTCAGAAATAATCCCCTGTATTTCTTTTTCGTTAAGTAATTGAAAACCATTTTCTAATGTTACAGTTGCAATCTTTAATTTACCTCCTACAGAAGTAGATATCACTCCAGTTTCAATTAACATAAAACTTGCCAATCGTTTTAGTTGTTCTACATCCATTTCTTGATAATAGAAATGGTTAGATAGAAATTGGGAAATATGCCATTTTGCAGCAATAATATCCCCCGGCCTTTCCTCTATTTTGAAGTCTGGACTTTCAAAATGATATATCTTAAATTGATTTGTTTCATTAGCGTCATATCCTGCAAGTATGAATCCCACAGTTAGATCTCTATCAGTTATTTTAGGGTCTTTTTTCTTGATTTCTGTTACAATATCATCATAAGTTTTTTTACAAATTTCTTGAGTTTTCCTAGTTATTTCAGAAAAATGCACTATTCTAGGAGTAGCCGTGGCTGAAAAATCAGAATAACCATTAACCTGATCAACTATAGAATGGATACTCTTGTATCCCACTTCAGCTAGACCATAAGTTAAAATTCCTATTTCTCGATTTACCTGTAAGAATTTTGTGGATGTATCCGCACTTCCTAATGCACTTGAAACCCTACTGTCAGCACCCAGAACCAGTCCATTACTTCCACGTAATGCAAATGCAAGAGTCATTTATCAGAAGCTCCATTAACAAAGAAATCACTAAAAATTTTCTTTAATTTATGATCTATTTTATCTTGAGTAGATAGCAGATCTTTGACTTCACCTTTAGACATTTCCTTTATCCCATCCTTACTTATTGTAGTGATATTAACAGAAGAATTCAAACCAAAAACTTTGATACATTGTAAGGTTACAAACCCCATCAGATTTTTCAATTCATCTATACTCATTTGTTCGGAGAAAACTTTTGAGATGATGTATGTTGTTAAATCCTCCATAAAATATATAAAATGAGAAAATTTTGGAATCACACGCGAGTATAATTTTTCATTCTCAAACCAAATTGCAAAATACCCTCCTTTATTATTTTCATAACCTGCTATAAAAAATGAAATGTTAGATTTAGCATATTCTGCAGAATGTATTTGAATTTCCTTTTGGATTAAAGTAATAGTATCTTGAGTAGTTTTGGGAGTTTTAGGAATAATGTATTTATCTAAAAATTCCTTCACTTTCACTTTACCTCTAACAACAGCAGCAACAGAATTTTGATTTATTTTAAAAACAACAGTATCCTGCACATCGTCATCTTTATCATTAGAAACAATTACAACTCCATTATGACTTGCAATCGCACCTAAAATTTCATACATGCGATCTTGTGTATTATCTGTTTATTATTTTATTCGAAAGAGGAAGTTCATTTTTTGTTTTAGTGCTGGAATTGACTTCGTCGTTAATAAATTGACTCAAATATGAGGTATTAACCAATGGATTTCGTTTTTTATCTTGAGACATAGAATCTGTTCCCATAATGATAATATATACTAAATCAGTATATAAGTGAGACAAGATAATTAATTCAAATTTTTCATCAATCCCTAAAATTATCTCAATTAATGGCGGGAGCCACCAAATTAGAACACTGCTAACCTTTTCCCACAATTTATCTAGATGGGTTATATGTGATCTTGTCTGTCTTGCAATTACAGAGTTCTATTCTATTAAATCATAATATGACGATCTGGTCCTGATATTATTAAAAATATTCCAGACGTATTTTCTTTCATCTGTAAAAAGGCATCACCAACATGAGATGGCTAGAAAATCGTTTTTGTTTTATCTGGTTATCGAACCATCCATCAGAATGCCCCATTTCAGATCCCGATAACTTACTGATGGGAACTAGTTCAAATCATAACCTTTTTGAGATGAACAGACAACTCACAGTAGTATGGCCGACTTTGAAAAAATCTATCAGAAAACAGCACTTCGGGTGATTGAGCGGTGCCACGGGGGAATCAGGATCAAAAAGCACGGAAAAATAATCGCAGTATATGATCCCAGACGCCACATCTGGAGTGACGGCCTGGCAGGTCTGATAATCAGGGAGGAGTGTAAAAATGCAAATCTGAGGGACTGGGAGATTGCAAGTGTCCGCGGCTATATCATCAAAAAATTACTGGAAAAGACCGGTGAGGACTACTAGTACGTCACTTTTCTGATCAGGTAGGGCTCCTTTAGCATGATGTGCACGCCATCATTTTTTGAGGATAGCTCCACGGTTTTTAGATTCTGGCTTGTAACTACAGTTAGCGCCTCGCACCTGGAGCAGAGAACCGTCCTCCCGTTGGACCTGCCCTCCTGTATGACGTCCTTTTCAAGCCTGTCGTCTTTTTTGCACGTGGGACAGAGTTTTGGCTCTTTTGATATGGTGATTATCTCTTTGAGAAAGACTGTTCTGCCCATGTGTACCGTGTTTTAACCGGACAAAAAAGAGTTTGTATTGTTAATTGGCATCCAGCAGTCTTGCCCCAAAGATCAAACCGATTAATTATTTGAGACCAGACGTTGGGTATTGAATATTTCCCAATCTAGCCAATTAACAGATACGCTTGACTCCTGCCGGAAATATGTCTTTGTATTTTTTTTATATCATTACGTCACTATCTCGTCTAGCCTGTCCTCCTCCTGGGCCCGCTTTATCTCCATTGCTATTCTTCTTCCCACGCCAAATGTCTTGCCATACTGGTATTTTGTGTATGGGCTGGTAGTTGCCACTATCGGGTTTCCTGGAACGCGCAGGGACACGTCATATACTACGAGTTCCAGATCCTTGGTAATCACGCTTTGCAGTGAGAACGGGCCGATGATTCCAGGGGCGTACTCTTTTTTGACTGCCGCTACAAACTTGTCACCCATCCTGATTACCTTCTCAAGCAGCGACTCCCTGATGCTTGCAGGGGTGTGGCCGACCTCGATGTTTTGCAGATCAATATCCATCTCCATCTGTTCCCTTGCAGGCAGCGCGTTGTAATCGTGGATGTTTGTCTGCAGCCTCCTCTCGATTCCGATAAAATCCACCTGCTCTGAAATCGGGGTGTGAAAAAAGTTAAAATTCATGTACGTTCCAACTGCCAGCTCCTCTATGCTTGCCTGTTGCAGATCCTTTCTTGCGATGAGGCCCTGTTTGATTCTCGCATCTGATTTTTCCTTATAGTCCCTGTAGGATGAAACCGTAAAAAACGCCCTCTCCAAAGGCCGGTTTTTTTCCTGAACCTTTACGATGCACGGCCTGTCGATTCTTTTCGGATCCGTAAATAACCTGGGATATTTTATCCTGGCCTTTTGCAGGAGGTGGTACTGTCCTTTTTTTGCAGTCCTCTCCTCTGCCTGAAACAACTTTCTGTTTCCAAAGATGGGCACGTTAAACGAGTTCTCTATGGTGTCGTATCCGAGATATACTGTAAGTGATCTGTGCGGAACTATGATTGTGTTTGATTCTCGCATCTGTTTTTGAGTTCTGGCCAGGGCCATGTCCTTGAATTTGTCTAGTACTATGATCTCATCTGCGATCCTTTTGAATCGCTGATACGGGGTTTCTCTTCCCTTTTGACAAAATACCGTGGTTTGAAAGCCCTCGTCTTTTGCACCATCCATTATCTCCAGCGCCGAGTGGCTGCCAAGGACCCCGATTCTTACGTCTGTGTAGCTGTTTACCATCTTTCTGATCTCAGAGCCCTTGATCATGGTATGCCTGTGTGGTGGGATCTAATATAGCTAATTTAATCCGGAGATCGGTAAAAACCGCAAGATTTTTTTTTGACTGTTGATGATGTGTGGTGTGCTTTATAATTTTGAACTGCAGATGGCAGGGGTGATTCTACTGACTGCGATGGCAGCAGGCGGGATCTCGATGTGGCTTAAAAGGAGGAGGATGAGGAAGAGGCAGAGGGAGATAGATGCGGCTGCTGCTGTTGCTGCTGTTGCTGCTGTTACTACCCAAAATGATGAGACCCGGAACGATGAGACCCAATATGACGAGACCTAAACGGCAAGACAGAGACTGCCCTGTGACTACCCAATCTAACAGATAAAATACCGTATGTTCCAAGACTAACTGTTGAAGCTAATCATTGGCATTACTGGCAGCACCGGGGTAATCTATGGCATCCGGATGCTGGAGTTCCTCAAAAAAATTGACATTCAAACACATCTGATAATCTCAGAATGGGCCGAAAAGTGCATCTCCATGGAGACTGAATACTCGTCAGACTATGTACGCTCGCTTGCAACTGGAATATCTGATGAAAAAAATATGGCATCTGCCATATCCAGTGGCACGCACCGCATCGACGGGATGATAGTTGCCCCCTGCAGCATGAAGACGCTATCTGCAATTGCAAACGGGTATGACGAGACCTTGATTGCACGTGCCGCAGGAGTTACAATCAAGGAATCACGAAGACTGGTCCTGATGACCCGGGAGACGCCGCTTTCTGCAATCCATCTAGAAAACATGCTAAAGCTATCCCGGCTTGGAATAGTGATACTCCCCCCTGTTACGGAATTTTATACAAAACCCAAATCAATTAACGACATCATTAATCACGGCGTGGGAAAATGCCTGGACCAGTTTGATATAGATCACGATTTATACCCGCGATGGGGCAGCGCCATTTAATGGCCGCATCAGGATTCTCCATTGAAAAAATTATAGAGACAGACAGGGAGACCGTATATGAAACATTATCCGGCTATGAAAACTATCAGAGACTGGTTCCAAGACACTTCCCGTCAGTCCGTGTGCGCTCGGTGCGCGGAAACGTTGCAGTAGTGGAGGAGCACATGAATCTTGGGGGGCGGGAACTGGTGATCATGGCCAAGCACGTTCTTGACAGGCCCGTCATGCACGAGGTTTTTGTCATCGGCGGGGATGCAAGGGGAAGCTATATCCGGCAGCGGTTTTTTGATGTTCCAAAAGACGGCACCACCAGGGTGGTAGTAGATGTGGATTTGAAACTCGGGGGTATGATGATGATGATGATGTCGAATTTCCTGTTTGGCAGAAATAACTTTAAACTGGGATATGAGGCCATCCTTGATGATCTGCTAGATGCCGCTGCTGCCACCAGACGTGACTAGTCAGTTTTCGTCTCTTTATCCTTGAGGTCCTTTAGCTCTTTTTCGCCCTCGATCTTTCCCTTCTCAAACTCGCCTTTTGCCTTGCCAAACGTCTTTGCAAGCTCTGGGATCTTTTTTGCGCCGAAGATCAGGACTACTGCGATAACTATGACAAAGATCCATTCCTGCCCCGCGATAAAATTGGCCAGGCCCGCTCCAAACATGCATCTGTTTGATCAAATTTGGATTTAAGTGTTCGACTTTTTACGTTCCCTGCGCTCGATTACTGCCATGCCTGCCGCGTATAGTACGATCATCGGGCCTGCAATAAACCACATTGTAACGCCGCTTCCATCCGGGGTGATGACTGCCCCGAAGATCACAATAATCACGACTGCGTACCGTATGTTTTTCCGCCAAAAGTCCGGAGATGTCATGCCGGATTCTGATACCGCATACATAATCAGCGGAAGCTGGAATGAAAGCCCGAATGCCAGCAGAAACTGCAGGACAAACGTGACAAAATCCATTATATTAAGAAATGTTACCAGTCCGGCAGACTCGCCGTACTTGTATAGGAATTCCAGGATGTATGGAATCACAAAGTTATATGAAAAGATGCAGCCTGCAGCAAACAGCCCCAGTGCGGGCAGTGTGATGCTCCTGCTGATGTTGATCTCGTTTTCCTTTAGCGCCGGCCTGATAAACCCGACTAGCTCCCTGATGATGACTGGCATCCCGGCTACGATTCCGACTAGTGCTGCAATGTATACCTGTGAAAAGAATGCCTGTCCTGGTGCCGTCTGAATCAGCTGGACGCCGGGGGGGACGAGGATATCCTTCATGTAGCTGGTAATCTGCGCTGCGATGTTGTCTAGCGGTTCTGGTGTTATGTAGTATAACGTGGTCTCTCCCACCTCGATTGGTTCGATGTGAAACGTCAGAATCACTACGGTGATAATGCCGATGACTAGCACGATTCGAAGCAGGCTCTTTCTTAGTTCCTCAAGATGCCTGTTGATTCCATCGAGTTCTGACATGACGTCTCTTTGTGTTTTAGCTATATCAATTATGTGGGAATTGGTAGTAGTTTTGACTCTGGCAGTCCTGCCTCCTTGAGCTGCTCTGCAGTAAGGTCCTCAAATTCCAGGGAGATGACTGCCTTTGTGTTGAATTTTTTCTCCATCTCTTTTGCCAGATCCTGGATGTCCCTGCTGGCATAGATCTCTTTTGAATCCTTGAGGAATATCCTCTCACCTTTTTCCATCTCCTTGCCGCCGAATCTCTCCTTTAGAAAACTGGTAACTGATGAGAGTTCGCCTCTTTCAATGTTGTTGTGAAAGTAACATATCCCCTTTACTGATTCATAGTCATATGCGGTCCCGTTTCTATACATGAATACCCCGATAAAGTGCGCCTCCTCTTCTGGTTCCCTGATACATTTGATCTCCCAGTTTAACAACTTGCTTTGATCGTATGCAAAATCGTCCATCTCGTCTGAGTTGATCTTCCAGTACCTTGATCTGCCTTTTACCATGTGTAGTGGTGGAATATTCTGATATAAATTCCAATGTCTGCCGGTCTGGAACAAATTAGGAATTTGTGGTTTAATTCAGTCTAGTTGCCGGTGAGAATATCCGGTATTTACTTTTTTTTTAAAGTTGTTTCTTTACTAATCTTCATCGTGGTACCAAAGTTACTGGGATCTGATTAAATATCTGGACTAATAACATCTAGCGTATATATCCAATCCTAAAGTGGCTAATATTGGGGAAATTCAAGAATTAGCAGATTTAATGAATGAAAAATTCAAGTGTAAATTCCAGATTAGATCGTATGGATTCCAGATTAGATAATATGGAATCTGGGATAACTGTATGGACGGCAGTATGGATGGTTTGAAAATCCTATTTAATATCACCTGTGATTGTATTAGAACAGAAAATACCATAACTACTTAGGCATCGTGGTTATTCTGATATGATTAATATTTAAATAATATACATATCCTGATTTATAATATGTATTTAGGAGTGAAAATTTGATATGAATGATGAAATTATCCAGAGAAATTTTGATACATTGAACACAAAGTTTGATTCATTAGATATTGAAATGCAAAATAATCACAAAGCCATAAAAAAGATGTGTGATGATATTGGTACTTTGAAAAGTGATGTTGGTACTTTGAAAAGTGATGTTGGTACTTTGAAAAGTGATGTTATAGAGATCAAGGGTAATGTTTTACAAAATTGTTCTAAATTGGACGATTTGGAAAAAAAGATTGATCTATTAATTTCAAAATCAACTAAATAACAGTCTAGTTATGAAACCCTGTTTAGACTGGCATTTTGAATAATCGTTTTCCACTTTTTTATCATCTGCAGTTATTCCTGCCATCTCAGCAGGTGTTTTATTCTCTAACACCATGGTGTTTTACCTCCCAACTTGCTCAAAAAGTGTATGTATGCAAGCGGTCTCATTCTAGCGAGGTCCCCACCAAGGTCCCACCAGAACATCCTGCATTTTTTTAAGGTGCTGTATAATCTTCGGGATTTGATTATATTGTTATAACTAAATCATTTTATTAAATAGAATTGATATATACTAAATGGTATATAATGAATATGTTAGGAGAGAGAATTTGATATGAATAAACAATTATGTCTGACTAGTTTAAAATGGGGTGGAATAAGTGGTGGAGCTATACTTGCATTAGGCTTGTTTGTAATATCTACATATGTAACAGATGATATACAAATTAATGCGGAAAATATAGGTGATTTGAAGGTAACTGATGCTAAAATTTTAGAGAAAATAAACAACATTGAAACTGATATTGTCTCTTTGGAAGGCAAATTTGACAAATTGGAAGGCAAATTTGACAAATTGGATACAAAATTTGACAAATTGGATACAAAATTTGACAAATTGGAAAAAAAGATCGATCTATTAATTTCAAAATCAACTAAATAACAGTCTAGTTATGAAACCCTGTTTAGACTGGCATTTTGAATAATCGTTTTCCACTTTTTTATCATCTGCAGTTATTCCTGCCATCTCAGCAGGTGTTTTACCTGCCTTTACTTTTTCTAAAATTATCTCTTCACTGATCTTCATTATCATCTTTTTTGTCTTTAGATGCAGGTCGTACTTCTTTAAACACTGGTTTTGTGCCGATGGTTATGCCTTTTGCAGGTTGCTCATCATCTTCGCTCAATAATAACTGTGAGTAAATCTGTTATTTATCTGTGATTTTAATCGACTCCACGTAATGACTGGTTTTTGCTGTTCTCTGGCAGATTCTGGCATAGTGGATTCAAGTGGTTCATCTGCTTTAAGTTCGTTTTTAACATTTAACATTCTCTTTTTCAACCAATATTTTGTATCTACTCTTTAATTCTAAAATTCGCATCAAGTCATATTAAAGATAATTAGACATACGATAACTTTACAGCGCTCTAAAGAATGGTTAAATAACATATTTACTAATAATAATTATTGAGTGAAGATGAAGAAAGTCCTGCAAAGGGAATCAAAATAGGAACAAGACCAATCTATGAAACAGTAAAGAAACATACTCAAAACAAAGACGATGAAGAAAGCCCTGCAAAGGAATCAAAGTAGGAACATGACCAATCTAAGACAGTAAAGAAATACTCAAAATGAAGACTGAAGAAATCTTGCTAGATAAAGCTCGTTTTGAATATGAACGAGAAAAAACATCTTGATATGAACCAAGCCAAAAACCAAATTATTTGGTGGTGGAGGATGACCAATCTAAATGAGGCCACTACACATACACTTTTTGTGCAATCCGGTATTACATCGTAGTAAGGAGTAAATTCACACCACGGAAAATGGCAGAAATACCAGTCAATAAACACCAAAACCTGCACCGCAGAACTTACAAGCATAACTAATCTCTGATATCATAGCGGGAGTGCCGGTGTAAAACATGCAAAAACCGTTTTATTTGGATGACACTAACTGCCAACATCATATCGCAAATTACCAAAGACATCTTTATCTGTGAAAGAAACCCTGCTAGATTATTATTTCACAGGGTAGTCTGATACCTGCAATATGATCTAACCAACCTATAACCTGCATATCATTTTCGGAAGATAAATTAACCTCGGGTCGAACCAACAAATTACCAATGCCAACATTTAACGTGCACGTAACTATCGAAAACAAGCCAGGCATCAGTGATCCGGAGGGCGAGACTATCCTAAATGATCTTGTTCTCAAGGGCGCGCATAAAACAATCTCCAAGATAGGAACTGCCAAAATGCTAAAATTCACAATCCAGGAAAAAGACGGCAGGACCGCCCAGCTGGCAGTGCAGAATGTCTGCGATGAGCTGCGAGTGTACAACCCCATGGTAAGCAGGGTGTCCATTTCATGCCACGAGGAGTCATAATCTTACCGGATTCATATGATCCTATCATGTTTCACACATGTGGAACACACGATTACGGCCTGTTACCATTATTCTGGCTGGAAATCGATAACACGTGACATATCCTTACTGCCAGATCGCTTGTCTTTGCCACGATTCAGATTAAATATTGCCAGATGTAACTAGTTCTGTGAAGGTCGGAGTTGTAGTTTTTCCAGGCAGTAACTGCGATCGTGACATGTATCATGTTTTGAGCGACGTCTTTAATCTTGATGCCCGGTACTGCTGGCATGAGAAGCCACTCCCAAAAGACATTGATGCCGTAATTCTTCCAGGCGGCTTCTCTTATGGGGATAGGCTCCGGGCCGGGGCAATTGCAGCCCACAGTACGGTCATAAAAGACATACAAAAAATGGCAGAAAAAGGAATGCCCGTCCTTGGCGTATGCAACGGATTTCAAATCCTAGTTGAATCCGGACTGCTTCCGGGAGCCCTGCTCAAAAATAACTCGCTTAACTTTATGTGTGAATGGACCAGCCTGATAGTTGAGAACAACACGACTGCATTTACAAATAAATTCGGACTGCATGACCGAATTCCAATCCCCATCGCAAACGGGGAAGGCAGGTACTACACCGATGATGACACCCTAAAACAACTATGTAAAAAAAACCAGATCGTATTCAGATATGATCGTGCTGTAAACGGCTCCTCGAATCAGATTGCAGGCGTCTGTAACGAGGATGGCAACGTTGTCGGCATGATGCCCCACCCGGAGAGGGCGGTGGAATCGGAGATAAACCCCGCTGACAGCAGGCCATCCGCGCTGATCTTCGAGTCCATGTTAAGAAAGGCAGGTGTTGATAACTGAGTCTGGAATCCGGAGAGCTCTCCGAGTTAAAATCAAAGATCGGCAGGATGCCGACTGCAACTGAACTGCAGATAGTGGCAGCAGAGTGGTCTGAGCACTGTTCGTACAAGTCATCAAAAAAACACCTCAAGATACTTCCAATGACCGGACCGCTTGTCATTTATGAAAAGGGGTACGATTCGGGAGTTCTGGATGTCGGTGACGGCTATGTTGTTACGGCACACATTGAAAGCCACAACCATCCGTCGGCAGTCGAACCGTACGGCGGTGCCGCCACCGGTGTTGGCGGAGTCATCCGGGATATACTGTCTGCCGGGACACGGCCGATTGCGATTCTCAACGGGCTGCGCTTTGGTGACATCAAAAAGGATCCGCATGCAAGATGGCTCTTCAAAAACGCCGTCACCGGCATTGCCGACTATGGAAACTGCCTGGGCATTCCAACAGTTGGCGGCGAGGTTGAATTCGACGACTGTTATACGAACTACGCGCTAGTTGACGTTGCGGCAGTCGGGTTTGGAAAAAAGGCAAACCTGATAAAAAACCATGCAGCAGAGGGGGATCTGGTGGTCCTGCTGGGGGGCCCCACCGGCAGGGACGGCATAGGCGGATCCCAGTTTGCATCTGATTCCCTGGAATCTGAGAACCGCTCGGCAGTGCAGATACCAGACCCGTTTATTGAAAAGCTGATCATCGAGGCAGTAATCGAGGCCAGACGCTGCGGGCTTGTCCATGCCATAAAGGATCTTGGCGGCGGAGGTCTCTCATGCGCGGTTTCAGAGACTGCAGATGCATTAAAAATCGGAATGCAGATAGACGTTGACCTGGTGCATACGCGCGAGTCCGACATGCGTCCAGATGAGATCATGGTGTCTGAATCACAGGAAAGAATGCTGATAATCACAGATGACACAAAGCTAAAACAACTACAAGAGATCTGCGAGAAATTCCGCATTGCGTGTCCCGTTATCGGTGTGGTGACATCTGATAATAACGTGCATATAAAAAAGGGCGAGCAGACATTTGCGCGCCTTCCTGCAGATGTTGTGGCAAATGCCACACTCCTTGACCTGCCATCCAAAAGACCCGGTTATCTGGATGAGATACAACTCGAAGAGAAACTCAAATGTGAGAACCCCGATGATTACTCTAAAACCATGACGATGCTGCTTGCCTCCCCGAATATTGCAAGCAGGATATGGGTGTACGGCCAGTATGACCACGAGGTGGGAATCAGAACAGTCGTAAAACCGGGGCATGATGCATCCGTGCTGAGGCTAGATAACGGGAAATTTCTTTCTGTAACAGTTGATGGCAATCCAAAACAGTGCTATCTCAACCCGCGGGAGGGCGCAATCGGGTGCTTTGAGGAGGCATGCAGAAACGTGGTGTGCACCGGGGCAAGGCCCGTCGGCATGCTTGATCACCTCCAGTTTGGGAATCCAAGGGATCCTGAAATCTTTTGGACGTTTCTAGAATCACTGAAAGGTCTGGCAGACTTTGCAACATATATGGAGATACCCTGTATTGGTGGAAAGGTCAGCATGTATAACGAGACAGCGGCTGGCCCGATAAAACCCACCCCGTTAATTGGCGTTCTGGGACTAATAGATGAAAAACCGCTTGTACCTCAAAAAATTATTGCAGACGACTGTCTGGTGATTGTCGGTGAGACTAGAAACGAGATGGGCGGATCAGAGTACTTTGAATATATTCATAAATTCGTGGGGGGGACGTGCCCCGTCGTGGATTTTGCCAAATCCAAAAAGAACATAAACGCGGTGCTAGACTCTGTAAAAAAACTGCTGCTAAAATCCGCACACGACTGCTCAAAAGGCGGACTGGCAGTGGCAGTATCAGAACTTTGCATGACTAATAAAATCGGCTGTATGATATCCCTGGATACAGTCCCCGGAGAAGAACTCGCAGATGACAGGCTTCTCTTCTCTGAGAGTCATTCCCGTTACCTGCTGGTGGCATCCCCTGAGAATCTCAAAAAATTGGAGACGCTGCTTAAAGAAAGGGGCGTGTCATTTAGTCAAATCGGCGTGTTTACCGGAGAGCGGATCCGGTTTAGCAGGGGAGAAAAACAGCTGATTAATCTAAGCGTTGATAAGACGCAGAAAACCTGGTTAAACTCGTTGAGGAGACTGGTACATTATGGTTAAGGAAAACTGCGGCGTGGTTGGCATATACAGCAAGAGCGGCATCAACGTGATCCCAATGGCAATTGACGCGCTGCGTGCACTGCAGCACAGGGGACAGGAGGCCTGGGGGCTGGCAGTCCCAAACAAAACCCCGTTTAAAAAATTGGGGCTGGTATCTGCGGCATCATCCGAATTTAAAACGATTGCATCTGACTATGCGTCTCCTGCCGTAATCGGACACGTGCGTTATTCAACAATGGGAAAAAGCTCCCTAGAGAACGCGCAGCCGCTCAGGGTAAAGGACCTGTGTATCGCACACAACGGGACGATTACAAACGTCGAGGAGCTATCAAATCTTGTTGGTGGCTGTACATTTACGCCTCAAAACGCAAGTGACACGCTTGTTGCAGCACAGAGGCTCGTATCACTGATCTCAGAACAGGGGCAGATGGGAAAGGCGCTCTCTGTTCTGAAAAACGAGATGGTCGGGTCCTACTGCTTTACATTCCTCTCTGATGACAGTTCAGTTTACGCCGCGCGTGATCCCAAGGGGTTTCGTCCGATGGTCCTGGGACACAAAAAGGCAGATGACACATTCATCGTTGCATCTGAATCCTCGGCACTCTCTGCGGTGGGTGCAACACTGGAGCGAAACGTGAATCCAGGCGAGCTGATCCGGTTGAGCCAGGACGGACTGGAGACTGAGCGATTTTCTGATGATGTCACGCGAGCGCACTGTTCTTTCGAGTTTACCTATTTTGCACATCCGTCAAGCAACATGGAGGGCACCAACATATACGTCGCAAGAAAAAATATTGGCAGGTTTCTGGCAAGGAAATTCCCTATCTCTGATGCGGATTTGGTGATACCCGTACCTGATTCTGCAAGACCTGCCGCACTTGGATATGCACAGGAACTTGGCGTATCATTTGATGAGGGATTACTCAAGGACAGATACAGCAAAAAAGGACCGCTGCGAAGTTTTATCGAACCACACCAGACTGACAGAATAGAGATCAATCGGTGGATAATGCCAATTCGGGAGATAATTGAGGGAAAACACATAGTTGTAATTGATGACAGCCTGGTTCGTGGTACCAGTTCAAAGGCGATAAACAAGGCGCTGCGCCGGGCCGGTGCCAAGAAGATCAGCATGCTAATTACATACCCGCCAATCCGGTTTCCTTGTTATGCCGGCATTGATTTTCCATCACAGGAGGAGCTTGCGACTTTTTCAAACGGAAAAGAGATGACAGAGAAGGAGATTACAGAGATGGTACGGCATGACATCGGCGCGGACTTTTTGGGGTATAACGACGCTGAAAATCTTGCAGCGGCAGTCGGGATTCCCTTTGATTCGATGTGTTTTACATGCTCGTCAGGCAATTATGAATCCCTTGGAATCTCCCCGGAATTTAAAAGCAGAAAGGAGATGAAGGGTGAATAGCATGCAGGCAGTCTGGAATGACGTGGTAATAGCTCAGAGTGACAAGACCGTACTAGTTGAGGGAAATCATTATTTTCCAGCTGATTCTATAAAAGCAGAATATTTTCTAAAGACTGAGATGACATCGCTTTGCGGCTGGAAGGGCATGGCAAATTATTATTCAGTTACAGTCAATGGAAAAACCAACAGGGACTGTGCGTGGTATTACGCCCAGCCAAATGATGCTGCCATGAAGATCAAGGGGATGGTGGCATTTTGGAACGGTGTCGTGGTAAGGCAGGATGACGCGTGATGATTTTATTACGGGTATCTTGAATGGATGCCTTTGTGACTTGATCTGTTTGTTTAAGACCACTGCAGGTAATACAACCGACTATTCAGGTCATTTTCCTGCCGGTCGTATTTTTTGCCAGTCACATTAATTATTTGTGTCGTCTTTTTGGTTTCACACAACTTGTGGTATCTCTAGTTGGCAGTCAAATCCATCTGGTGCTGATTACTGGAATAATACATGTGTGACTTTTCCTGATTTGTCATGACCGGCAATTCTGAGCCGTTTTGATATTCTGCGTTGCCCTAGGCTGCACCTGACTGCCATTTTTACCGGAGTACGAGCCCGATCTGTCTGATGGATCACATTACTCCAAAAGACTGCAAAAACAGCTGTTCTTCTTGAATAATGGCATCAAAGTCTAGTCTGTTTTACTGCTGTATGCCTGAAATCATCGATTCTTAGCAGTTAAATTATAACAAAAACAAGCCCTGACTGTTTGAAGTTTCTTACAAGTGGAAAGGTAAAGGACATTTACGATATAGATGAGAATACGCTTCTCTTCAAATTCTCAAACCGGGTATCTGCATATGATGTAAAGTTCAAACAGGAGATTCCAGATAAAGGCAGGGTCTTGTGCAAGTTTGCAGAGTTTTGGTTCAACGAACTATCGCCTACTCCAAACCACTTTCTTAAACGCAAGTCAGATACTGAAATCATCGTAAAAAAGATGCGGATGCTTCCAATCGAATGTGTGGTCCGGGGCTACTTTTATGGGAGTCTGGCAGAGAGGTGGAAAAACGGCGGGATTCAACTACCCGATGAAACCATAACAAAACTGGCCGCAAAACTCCCCGAACCGATTTTTGATCCCACGACAAAATCAGAGCACGACATCCCAATCAACAAGACACGGGCACTTGGGATGAATCTGGTTACTGCGGATCAGTATTCCTGGCTGGAGAAGACATCCATTGGAATCTACAACAGGATGACAAAGACTGCCGACTCTGCCGGCTTTATCTTGGCAGACTTGAAACTAGAGTTTGGAATTTTAAATGATCAAATCACCTTGGGGGATTCGATTGGTCCTGACGAATACCGTTTATGGCCAAAGGACTCTTTTGAGGTTGGATGCATCCAGGATGCCTACGACAAACAGATTTTGCGTGACTGGCTTGCTGCAAACGGCTATCAAAAACAGTTCGATGATGCGCGCAGTGCGGGAAACCGGCCCGTACCTCCGATGATCCCCGGTCACATCGTTGAAAAGATGACACAACGCTACATTGCAGCATATGAAAGACTGACCGGGCATAAATTATAACAATCCGTACCTGACGTCTGCCCTAACCGAGTTTTAACTCGAATCGCATCCCCGAATCATCCCCCAAGTGCGCATCAGTACGGCATTTTGGGAGATATCATCTGTCGTTTGCCGTTTTTTGATATTTTCAAGACCGCTACAACAATTACTACAAGCCAGTTAATTTAATCATACCATTCCCAATATTATCATAGTGCTATGACTTTAATTGATCTGCTATGATATTTCCTATATTGGTTTAATTATTTTAGTACTATGACTTTTCCCGTATTGGTTCTAATCATTTTATAGCACTATGAGTTCTCTAGTAGCAAAAAAAAATTAATGCTATTAGACAAAAAAATATGATACAAGGATCTTTTAGATCAAAGATTAACCTAATCTTACATGTCAACATTACTAGAAAAACCAATCAAGGTAAACCGCATCGTTACTACCAGTCTGGATCATGCGCGTGCAATTGAAGATCCCATAAGGGCCAAGACCGTGGAAATTTTATACCACCAGGCGCTTTCTGCCGAGCAGATCTCCGAGGCTCTAAAAAAGGCAGGGCACACAAAGGCCCTCACAACAATCCGCCACCACCTGGAAATTCTAAAGGTCTCCGGACTGATTGAAATCGTCAAAATCGAGGAATCCCGTGGCGCGATAACAAAATTTTATGGCACGTCCACCAAACTGCTGGGTTTTCAGACTCCGGAGGATTTTGATTCAAAATACTCAAAGGTGATCGACAATACGTCAGTCAAGATTGAAAAGATCCTCAAAAATCTGACACCCAAGACTGGCAAATCCAAGAACAACAAAAGATCTGAGGATTATTCCCAGTATCTCGTAATGGAGATTATGAACCGGGCAATGACTAATGTTCTTGAAAAGTCTGGCAGCAGCTGATGATAACGATGATGGATGAAAAGGCAATACGGCTGTTTTCTGATCGAAACCTTGTTTTTATTGCCACGGTGATGAGGGATGGCTCCCCACAGGTCTCCCCAGTCTGGGCAAACTACGATGACGGGTACGTGATGGTAAACACGGCCGAGGGACGGATAAAACACAAAAACGTCCTACGCGATCCGCGCGTTGCAGTATCTGTAGTATCAAAAGACGATCCGCTTGATATGGCGACAATTCGCGGAACAGTTGAGGAGCTGATCCCTGATTACGATTACAAACATGCAGACAAACTCACACAAAAATACCTGAATCGCCTGCATTATCCGTTTAGACGCGATGATGAGAGGCGGGTGATTCTAAAAATCAAACCAGACAGGGTTTTTGTCATGCCTGAATTAAAAACCAGCGAGTAGGTTTCAATGTTTCTAAACTCGAGTTTAGAAATGATTAATAAATAAAAAAATAAAGACAGCTTAACGTTTTCTTCGTTTAGCTGCCTTTCTTTTTGGTGCTGCTTTGCGTCTTGGCGCCGCCTTTCTTTTTGGTGCCGCCTTGCGCTTTGCTGCAGACTTTCTCTTGGGAGCTGCACGGCGTCTTGGTGCCGCCTTGCGTCTTGGTGCTGCTTTACGCTTTGCTGCGGACTTTCTTCTTGGTGCCGCCTTGCGCTTTGCTGCAGACTTTCTCTTGGGAGCTGCACGGCGTGTGCTGCCTGCTCTCTTTCGAGATGGGGCTGCTCTTTTTGCCGCTGCACGTCTCTTACGAGTTCCCGATGCTTTTGCCGCATCAGCTGCTTTTCGGGCAGCATTCCTCTTGCGAGTTCTTGCGCCTTTCTTTGCAGCTTCTGCTCTTTTGGCTTTAGATATTGCCATGACTTTTTCCAAAAGTTATAGATGTTATATAGCAAAGGTCATACTTAATTGCCCAACTTATAGTAAAATTTGACACTTTTTTTTATTTTGTAAATTTGCGATCAGCAATTTGTTATACAAATAACCGCAGTATCGAGTGTTGATTGCATTTTTTGCGGTCTTATGATTATTTCGTACTGTTGTTCTTTATCAAATGGAACATCAAACTGTGTCGTCCTCTCAATTGGTTCATCTGGCTGTAAGGATTCCTCATACAGGTCTTTTGCAGAAAATTCACCGTAAACGGCCCTGTGTTTTTTATCGTTTTCATCGACAAAGTAAAACTGCCCTCCAGTCATCAGGGTTTCTTCGCTGGATACGTTTTTTGCGGTAATTCCGATCTTTACAAAGACGTTTTCCGGGGTAACTGACTCGCTTCCGGCATGGGTTCCATCAAAGGTGATCACGTATTCTACTGGTCCGACTGTTACAGTCTGGCCTGCAACTGATGTAATGTAGTTTGTTTGGTATTGCGTGTATGCAAATAACGCTATTGCCATGGATCCTATTACTGCGCCAAAAAGGATCACCATCACGAGTCGTACCATGCTTTTTCCCTGATTTTTTAGTATATAGTTGAAACGGTACGGGCAGTCAGATCAGTGCAAAAATGGCAGAGGTGGGTGTGTGGGGGGGATGTGGTGATATGCAGTTTTTAGTAAAATTTTCGCAGATTTTATGCATATTTACACGGCATGTTGGATTATGACCCATGGTAGTGATCCATAACTGTATTTTCATGATTTTATGATCTTCTGGCCGTTGTGGTGCTTTTCGGTGATTATGGCAAAATTTTCTTGGGTGCCTATTGGATATTGAGTTGAATTGATGATAAATCCGGTTTTATAGTTTCCAAGGTGTTTTATGGGTTCAGGCGGCTTTACTTGTTGCCAGACGTTGGATTAAGTTATGATGCGGGTTTGCATTGGCTGGTCTATTCGAGTAGGCATTACTATGTTGCAACTGCTGTCTGTCATTTAATGATGGCCAGGATGCCGTAGTACGGGCAATCTATGCCAGGTAATGGTGGTGATTTGTGTAGTTGATACCTGCTGACTATTAATTACAACCAAAAAAAATCAGTTGTGATTACTTACATTGATGCCGGCATGTATACTGTAACAATTGTTGGTGTATGTCATCTGTCAATCCTGTCTTGCAGGAGTTTCATGCATTACAATCCGTAGCTTGACTATCAATTCTTTATTTTTTTACAAAAATTATGGGGTTTAGCTTTTACGCACAACAATAAAAGATCATACATGTTTATCTGAGCTAGCGGGGTGTTTTGGGGGTTGGCTTTTGTGGGCAGGCACGGGTGTTAAACCCCCCCGGTAATTGGTGGTTTTTGAAAATATGGTGTTGTGACTGTGAGTGTGGTTTTGTGTAGGGGGTTTAGCTTTCAGGCGTGGATGAGTATTTTGTTTGGAGATCTTTTGGAGAAAGGTTTTCCAGAAGAAAAAAGTTTTTGTAAAGTTTTGAAAAAGTTTTCCAGAAGAAAAGAGTTTTCAGGAAAAAAGTTTTTGGCAAGTTCTATGGTTGATCTTTTTATACTGCGCCTTTAACGTTAGTTATGGTTCGTTTTGAAGGGACATGTGATGAATTCAATGCCCTTTTTGGTCCAAAAGTCAGAAATATTGTTGCAATTATGACCAAATCTGAGAAGAATACCCTAGGTAATAGATGTCAAAGATGTGGTAAAACCTTCTCTTCTCTTGATGCAGCACACAAGCATGGTATGGATCGAAAGACTCTGATGTGGAAGGCACTTGAAAAATACTCAAAGAACGGTGACGTATATGTCGTTGAAGATGTTGACAAACTATTCAACGAGATAAAGGAATTGCATATGCCCATCAAAGACGTTTTCATGTTTTTGTGCCGGGATTGTCATAAGGAGTATGATGACTTTGGAAAACAATACACATTTGATTCCAAAAAACCCTCAAAATCATCTATTTCTACTGGCAGTAAAAATTCTAATAAACAAGAACGTGGAAATGTGTCTAGCGATTGGAAGTACAAGTTAGGCTGGACGACTATACAGAACAGGAAAAATATTGAAAAATTAATATCTGCAATAGATTCAAAATTTGGCTCTGATTCCTATCCTCTAGCTGTCAAATCATGGTATTATCATTTTTGCATGCATAATAATCAACAATTTTCAGGTATAATATGCCATAAAAAAAGTTCTGAGATTCGTTTCAGAATTTGTCCTGATTCTTTTGACATTAAGGATGACAGAATTCGTAGTGTTAGGTGGTTTTTCCAAGAGGGTCAAGAAAGAAGTATTGATATCATTGAAGCAAATTTTGATCTGATACTGCAATGCTTGAAGCATGCGTACGACTGTACTTCAACAAGGGGCATGAAATCTCCACGTACATGAAAAACTTGACGATATAGTATTTTATCTCAAAATGTGTGATTATGGGTAGTAAATATATTATGTTTCTAAACTCGAATTTAGAAATATTGGTTATTTAGTACCTGTGATTATGTGTGTTAATTTTCTACTCTGGGATTAATATGTCTCCGATTTTATCTCATGACTTGTTCATCTACAATACAATCAATCTCGGACGTAGAGCGATTTAATTATATACAATAGGGGGGGGAGACGATATTGAGTTGACAGATAAAAAAAATCCATGTTTGTCAACGTACTTGAGTGAAGAACAGAAAAATCTAATCCCAAAACGTGGCGATGTTTTTACTGAAGACGATCTACGTGAAAAATTTGACGTGCAAAATACTGGGGGGATACGTCCGTCAACTCCCAACGAATGTATTGTTTTGATCACCACCATTCCTAAAATCCCTACACTAGAGCAGTATTCCGATACGGTGGATGAGAATCACGAATATCTGACATATACGGGGTCTGGACTAGGCGACCAAAAAATAACGAATCGTAATAATGCAATATTGGAATCACATAATGTTGGTCGGATGATGCTTTATTTTATAAAACGTCAACAAAATCATTTGGAGTATCAATTCCGTGTGTGTTACGAATCACATTATTCGGATATGGAAAGAAATTCAAACGGAGAAGGTAGAAAAGTAATCCGATTCAAACTTAGAATATGTGATGATTAAAGGCAGTAAATATATAATGTTTCTAAACTCGAATTTGGAAATATTGGTTGTTTAGTACGTGTCGTTATGCGTGATGTCTGCTCCGATTAACACATCTCTGATTTTACTTCATGCCTTGATCAGCTACGATATGATCAATCAATGCACGGATATATGAAGAATTCCAAAACGAATAGTATCTTTGGTTGGTATTGACGTATCTTTTGCTTCTGGGCTCATTTTTCATAATGTACCACATTCCTTGAAATTGTTCGATTTGGATTCTCCTTGATTCTCTGGTTGAATCAGGTGTGACCTCTATGGAACTGGCATCTCTACAACTGGTCTCAAGTGACTTATTTTGTCTCAGAGTCTTAAATCTTTTAGTATGTTTTAGCTCGATTGATAGGATTTTCCAAAATTCTTGAAAATCCATGAATTTACTGTGGTTTATCTGCAAGACTGATTGTAGGCAGTAAATATAAAACATTTCTAAATTTGAGTTTAGAAATATTAATTATTTAGTGTCTGAAATTATGCGTGCCGACCGTCTGCTCCGATTAAAACATCTCAGATTTTATCTCATGTCTTGATCAGTACAATGTAACCAAGATAACAGGTCTAAAGAATCGTATGAGTAATCGTATTAGTATATCCTCCACAATTCTTTCTGACCGTAACTACATTCAAAAATCCTTAGCTTTTTTTATTAGAATAATTTGAGAAATTGATTAAAAATCTGAATTAATTGTGTTAGTCTCATATAATTATGTCAAGACAATTGATCACGAAGAAAATCAACATCTGATTTATTTAGCTGATATGCGTAGTTTTTGTCTATTTCAGAGATAAAAATTTTAATGTTTTTCCTCATAGCATTCACCAATGATTCTCTTATTTCAAGTGATGTCTTATTTGAATTAATAATCCAACTTGATTTTAGTATATGTGTATATCCTGGAAATTTTTTAATTTTTTCTATTAAATTATTATAATCCTCATTATCCGATTCTGTTAAATCATAACTTACATGATACCATTTATTTGTCATGTCATCCGTGGTTTTTTATTATATTTATTTATGATCTTGATCGCGTTGTTGCCTAATTATCATCAGGGTCTGTTTTCTTAATTTATGATGAAATCATGTCTGTTTGATACCTGATGCCAAATACAGTCGTCATTGTTTTTCACAATATTGCAGGCAAAGGGGATTACACGATAATTTTTAACACTCGATCTAATTTATGCTTGTCGAGACCTGTAATCCAATGTCTCTAAATTTGCAGAATTTTGAGAGAATATGAAATGTCTCTAAGAATTTAATGTAGCCTACAGTTGAAAAACCTTGTAGATTTAACAGTGTAAAAAATATTAGTTGTGTATGAATGATGATTGAGCATGCCCTAGTATTAGCACCGGAAATTAGAATTTTTTCAATATTCCATTTTTTAACGAATGGAAAAATATAATCACATGTCCACGTTTACAAAACCATCATTTTAATTATTAAGTATGGAGAAATATAAAATCTAGTTCCATTCTGATCTTTGAAAATTATCTTGAGAGTACAAAAACAAAAGAGTAACATCTATTCCTTTTAGAAAAATTCCCTAAGCATTATCTATTTGAAACTGTTGATTACATTCACAAATTTTCTGCTAGTGAATTAAAACAAAAAATTGAAGATTTTGAAAACAAAAACCCTCTTTGAGATTAGATTAATTAGATATTTTTTAATTATTCGCTCATTGCTAGTTTTTTTAATAGTGGTGCAACGTATGATCCCAATAATATCACTGTAAAAATTCCACCAATAGTTATGGCATTAGCTATGAAACTTGGATCTATTAATATTATTATAATTGTTGGAAATATACTTATTAATAAAAGAAATGATATCCTAACTGTATGTTTTAGATTTTTTCCGTTCATCATAGATTCTTTAATTTTTTGTTTAATGCTTGTTGTTTGATTTAAAAAATTATATTCTTCCAGTTCTTTGTTAATTTTTTTAAAATTATTTTTATTATTATTTAAAAATTCCATTACTTCTATTAATGCTACTTGGATTTTAATTGGTTTATGTGTTTCTTTTTTTAATGCTATTTTTAATCCAGTTAAACTATTTACAAAAGTATTCATGTTTTTATCAAAATTAGGTAAAATATCATTATATTTGATAAATGTTTTCCATCCGAGAGATATTTTGTAACTTAGTCTGTTGATATTTTCTATTGCATATTCTAAATTTTTTAATCTTGATTTAAATTGTGAACGATCTGAATATGCTTCTAATGCCATATATGCTTTATATGAAAATAAAAAAGCTAAATCTACGGATGAAACTTTATTCTTAATATGTTTAGTTTTAATCCATATAATTACACTACTTACCAAAAAAATTATTGCAAACACAATTATCCAATGATGAATAATTTCATTTAGAAATTCAATTAATTCAAGTTTCATTAATGGATAAAATACTGCTGTTATTATCAAAGCGATAGTTATGATCAATGTTTTTTGTAGTGTTTTTTGATGTTTGCACAATCTTTGATTATCTAACAATAAATCACTACCTTTTTGTTCTAAAACTCTAGCAAGAGTACTGGCCATATTTCTTTCTAAAACCAAGAGTATCTGAATGGTTGATTAATCTTTCTTTTTTTAATGAATTGTTGGATTTCGTCATTTAGCAGAAGTATGTCATTATGCATACTGTTGTTTGTTTCTGGATTTTGTAAAGTCAATTCTAATATTTCTATAAGGAATTCTGCAATTTCTAAAAGGGACTCTAAAACCGAATTTTGCAATTCCATAGTTCCTGAAGATTTAGTTATTTGAGTGGGTTTGAGTATTTTTTGAAATATTCTTCTTGATATGCTCAAAAGCATATCTGCTTTGATGATTTTAACAATAGTAAAATTTAATGAATTTTTTACTAATTTTTTAAAAAATAACGAATCATGCATATCATCTAGTATGAAATTATCATGATCTAAAATCGATAATGTCAATTTAGGATTGTGTTTAACTGAAAGCATAAACATTTTTTCAAAAATTCCTCTTCTCACATAATCTTGAATATGATTTTTTTCATTCAGCGATTCAAAAATACATTTATGTAAATAATCCTTTTCAACAAATGCTCTGTATATTATAATATTGTAATATGCATTTCTTGTATCTATAATTAAAGATGCGCCGTATTCCAAAAAATCTTCTTTGCGTTTATCCATTAATTTTGATAGTAGTTTTAGTCTAGATTCTAAGACTCCATCACTTAATCTGTTGAACATATTTTCAATATTGTTTTTTTTGATTGGAATCATTTTAAAATCCTTTAAAATTTGTGGAATCTCAAATTCTACAATGTATTTTTGAATTGTGTTTGAAGATAAATCATTTCTAATTTTATCATATATTGAAGAAGCTGATGCCGGTTCAAAATTAATTAACAAATCCATTATTTTGTTAGATTTATTTTGCCTGTTTGGTCTTTCGAGACATTTCTCAAATTCTTTAATATTGAACAATACAGTTAGTTTGGTTTTGAAATCATTTCCAGATAACATCTCAAATTGTTTGTTAAACTTTTCAATTTTTTTTATATCATGAGAATTTAATAAATCTACAAAATAATCTATTGAATCATCTAATATTCGTTTATTTTTGGTGTTGTTTTGTTCTAAATCTATTCTAGTGAATTTGTTATTTAATATTATTTTTGAAGATTTTTCAATCCCAATCAACCGATATTTTGGTTGTTGAGATGGTTGAACAACTAATGTTGAAAATGAAATTAATCTCATTGATGGCGGTAATAGACTAAGAATTTTTTGAATTAATTCTATATTATCTAATGAACAAAATGCTATTGATTTTTGATTAAAAAGTGCATGCATTATTTCACGTATATGTTCATTAATTTCATTTGGTACGATGATGTCTTTAACTCTAGATCCTTCCTCAATTTTTAATTGTGGTAATTCCCCTTCAAGTGTAGAGTCTTCTATATAATATTGGTCTAAAATTCTAGTATCGTTTAAGATTTTTTTAAAATCTTCAACATTCATTATTAATGTGTGATTGTAAATTGTATTATTTCTTCCATCATGACCTATCCCGATATTTTTTATTTTTGAATATGTTATTTTATTTCCAAGTAGAAGCAAAGAACAGGATTCAATGAATTTACTGGAAGTTACACCTAATGGATACAAATATGGATTTATTTCAGAAATTATTTTATCTGATACTTCATCACTTTTTGCAACAATTTGATAACCTTTTTTTCCTCCTATATTGGCACTAGTATAGATGAATTGTTCTATGATTAACATAATTTATTACGACAAATTTTCAAAAATCCATGAAATGAATCTATTGTATTCTGTTTCTGAATAATTTAAGGGGGTTTTAACATTCCATTTTTGTATCAAATGCCTTTCTTTATTTTTTAATTTGGGCATCTCTTCTGATAATTCTTTTTTGTATTTTTCAAGAACTGCATTCTTTGCTTTTTCTTTGGCTACGTTTATCATCTCTTCAGTTTGATCCTCCTCCAGAGAATTTCTTTCTACATCTATAATTGCTTTGTCTATTGCGATGTTCATCGTAGTTTTAAGTGCATTTTTTTTCAACAAAAATTTCTTTTCTAATCGTTCTTTTATGTCTCTAATTCTTTTTTCTGCTTCATGAGATGTTTCTAATTTGGAATCTACACTAACTTTGAAGAAACCTCTAGAGCCATCTTGATTGATATTTAGACTTGATTCTAAACCTGGATATTCTTTCATTAATTCTTTAGCGGTTTTTATTTGATCTGCTTCTTTCAATCTATCTGCTTTAGTAAAAATTATTGCAATTGGATTATTGATTTTTTTATCTTCTTCATAACAGTGTATTTTTTCTTTGAATTCTTTTAGTTTACTTATTGTTGATGTAATGTATGATGGGTCTGCATCCCAATTATCTTTTTGCGAACAATCAATTAATATCACATATATTTTTGCAAATATTATATATACATTTTTTTCTGGATCATCTAGTAGTGCATTCATTTGTTCTTCAAAATTAGGATTTTCTGTACTTAATAATTTAGTATAATTTTCACCGGACATGTCTCGCAATACTAGTTTAATTTTTGTAGTATTTCCTTTTGTATGATACACATCTATGATCAATTTTGGATAATCTTCCTCTAATGTTTGATCTGGGAACTTCCCTTTTTTCATTTCAGAAATTACTGAATTGATAAATTCATAACCACTACTTGGTACTGCTTCCCACTCTCCTTTACTATTTGGAATAAAATGTTTAGATAATGCATGTTTTAATAATGCTGAAACAACTGTTTTTCCACATCCTGAATCTCCGATAAATGCAACTACTTTACCATCTTTAGCATCTGGTCTCATTTCTGCAATACGATCTTCTATCGTGGGTTCTTTTTCTAAGATATGTTTTAAATCTACTGATTCCCCCACTATTATTTCCTCTGACATTTGAATACATGTTTGATATTTTAGGAATGAATAAACTTAACGTTGTAATCTGAGTAATATGGCAGATTTTATTGGTATGATGTCTCTTTTTCTGATTGATTTTGGTGGTGAATCCGAAAAATAATTCACCCTCCGATCATGTATAGCCTCTCTTTCTTTCTTGTCTTTGGAGTGAACCCCTTTAAATGAGACTTCTTTTTTCATATTTTTACAGTCGCCTTCACTTATTTCTCATCTCCCATCGTGATAAGAATTCCCCAGCCGTCACATATCCTAACATCGCGTGAATTCTGGAGTGGTTGTAATCTCTTTAATCTTCTGCAATGACTGCCTCTACTTCCTGATATCTTACAAATTCGTGCGACTACAAATCCTTCTTTGATCTAAAAGGATAAAATTTATCAACAACAGAATTCTATAGACAACGCATTGTATGAAGTTTAAGAATATCGACGATGAGGAGTTCCGCTACACCTTCATAGGAATTTTATCCAAGAGATCAAAAAACAACACGTACAAATTTGTACTTGCAAGGTTTCTTTTGGAGCACAGTCATAGATGTGACAAGCAGAGGGTCAAATATTCAGAGATTGCAAAATACTTTTTTAAATATTGCTGGCTGCAGGAATGCAAATCCAAGCTCCGACATGGACCAAAAAACCAGATTCTCAGCGTCATAACTGAAATACACAAGGAATTTGATTAACACATATCCACAATCATTTGAAAAGATTCAAGACGAAGAGCCTGACAAAGTGGCAAACTGTGTTAAAGAGATTATACGCATATGCAGCAAGGATGTCATACACAGATTTCAGTCAATTGGCAGAATCGGGAGAAAGATATTCTACGATTATTTTGCAATAGATTACAAGGATTCATTTGGCAACAAAAGGACGGATCCGAAAGGAGGCATACTGCTCAATCCAGACGCGATACGTTTTTTCAAAGAAAATTTTATGCCTTTGCACAAATCTGTAATTCTTGAATGGATCCGATTTCTTGAGATGCGAAACTTTGGCACACCGAGAATGATACAAAAAATCGAGGGCATGACACCTGACGCACGTGATCAGCGAAAATTCATGAATAAATTAAAACTGTTTACGGATAACTGCTTTTACTGTGACAGCAGGCTAAACTATGACCGATACACGCACGTAGACCACGTTATACCATTTGACCATATCTGCAACACCGAGATATGGAACCTGGTTTTATTATGCCAAGTATGCAACTGTGAGAAACTGTGGAATCTTCCGCCACATAACTACATGGGAAAACTACTATAGATCGTAACGACACATACAAGAAGAACAAGAGTCACAAGCTAAACAAGATGATAGAAAAATCACTTGATGCACTAAACTATGATGATCATGATATTAACTGACATTACAAAAACGCCCGCACACACGGCTATCCCGTACTGAGGAATTTCCCAAAAAAGAAACTATCGCACACACGGTTATCCTAGCGTACTAAACCATCATCTAGAATCACTGTTTATCATCCTCCTCCTCTTGCAGTTTTTTATCTGCCTCATCCCTGCCCTTTTTGAATACCTTGTATCTCTTGCCCCATCGTGAAAGTATAACCCACTGTCTTATTCCGACTATCAGCCATACAACTGATACCAAAAGCACGATCCTGTTTATTCCCAGCACCAACTTGTCTGTGGACCCCCCGTTACTTGACAATATTTTTTAGCCGTATCATACTCTTCTTACGTCATCTCCCCGCTTACCAATGCGGCCAGCAACTTTGCATCCACGTTATCCTCAAATACCGGGAAAACCACGATTGCCGCAACTAGCAGTGTTCCAGAGTGAAATAACAGTAGGGTGGTATTGTATCTCTTCTAAACCCTGCAACCATGATCCTTGTAGTTTTTGGTTTGATAAAATTGATCTCAAAAACATTTGTGTGTCACTATATGTAGTAGTGACGTGTTTTACCGCAGGCTGCCGGATCCCTCGTGAGATGAGGGTCGAGTCAAGGCACAATCGGAATTTCTGATAATGATTGGTAAATGATTAGGGATCTAATTTGGTATCCTTGAGTTGCATGAATCTATTTTTCTTTTAATTTGGATTTAATTTATTTAATAACCAAACGAAATTATCATACACTGCTGGATCATGCCTATTTTTTTTTGTAATCTCATTTTTATACTCTTCATTTTTATTAATTGCTTTTAAAATATGTCCAAAAAACTGAAATGCGAAGTCCTCTTCTATGATTTTTTTTTAGTCAACATGGATGCTGTTTCCATCTCATAAAATAATCTATCTTTCCATATTCTCAAGTCATGATTATATTTTTTTGTATTATCACTTTTTTCTGGTCTTTCATTATAAGTTTTCGTTAGAGCGTTGGCCAAGTTCAAACCAAAATTAGCTGAATCAACCCTTGATTGTTTACGATATGTCCGTGTTAAAACAAAAACTGTCAGGAAAATTGCAATTATACCAGATATACCAAGGATATCAAGCTCCAATATTGATTGATAGTTTTAATATTATATATATAATTCTGATAATTTAGTGTATGAGGCCACCTGCCCTAAATCCTAGTCATGACCTCCTCTACGATGTTTTTTCATGTGTCCTCCATGTCAGGACACACGTCATGATGTTGGACATCCTCCTCATTGACTGATCCCCCCGAATCTGTCCGCTTATCTTCCTGAATACAACAGCATAACGCAGTGCACGCTCTGCTGCATTGTTTGTTGGATCCACAGGATACTGCAAAAACACAAACATGTTGAGTATAACCCTGTCGAGTCTTTTTACCAACTTTACGATGTGCTCGTCTTACACATTCCTGTATTTGTCCAGCATGTTATCCATGACACTCTCCATGTAAAGCTTGGATCGTAATGGTGGAGACCTCACTAGAATGAGACCCGTGTATACACACTTTTTGAACAAGTTAGGCGGTAAAACACACTGGTAAAGAGCAAATTCACGCCACAGGAAAAGGCAAGAATCACCCTAGAACCCATA
Organism: Candidatus Nitrosopumilus sp.; assembly: GCA_965218785.1. Lineage (GTDB taxonomy): Archaea > Thermoproteota > Nitrososphaeria > Nitrososphaerales > Nitrosopumilaceae > Nitrosopumilus. Next base: position 1,174,839 of record OZ244650.1, on the reverse strand, counting down.
AACACCCGGATCAGCATGGCAGAACTGCCGCAAACATAACATACATCCTCCGACATTCTATCAATAGAGGGAGAAATTAATCAACGGCGGCAAGACCACCATCCTAGATAACTGCAAGAAAAACCCTACAATGGTGTTATTATTTGATTAATTCCATGCGGGACATTTCAGTAATTACAGAACGAACCAAACTTTCATCAAAATTTTTGTAACCCCAGATCAAATCTTCAATTAGATACCCGATAATGTCTTCTAATGGTCTTTCTGCATAATTTTCATTGCGCAAATACACCAAGGATCCTGCAATTTCCAGCCAGTCCGTATCATTGATGTATGGTCTTAATAACTCTCCAAACTTGGTTATTTTAGACTCGTCTAATCCGGCAAAGTCTGTATGCCCTGTTTTGGCATTGATAATTTCATGGACGTGTTCAGAAACCTGCCTGCAATAAGGGCCGCGGATGTACCATTCAAAAGGATAATCCAAATCAACACCATATGTATGTGCCAGATAAGCGATTTTTTGGATTTTCAATTTGTCACAGAATCCATTTATTGAAATCGGCTTTTCAATGCCTTTGAAAAGTGTGACCAGTTTTGATGGTGAAATTTCAGACTGCATACTTGGTCACTAGCAATTTGAATAGATAAATCATCCTGTTCATATGGATAAACATCAGATCAGATGTGGTGGACCCTATCTAAATGAGACACTGCATCCCACATCTCTTGAGTGCTGCTAAACCGATAGCAGTTTATAGCGTATCATATCAGGTAAAGACAATTCATGGCAACCAATTCATCCATTGAATGGACCGAGGCTACATGGAACCCAACCACGGGATGCACTAAAATCTCCCCCGGATGTAAGAACTGTTATGCTGAAAAACTCTCAAAGCGATTAAACGCAATGGGTGTTAAAAAATACAAGAATGTCTTTGAATTCACAGAGCAACCCCAAGATTTGGAGCTTCCGTTAACTTGGAAAAAACCAAAAAAAATTTTTGTTAATAGCATGTCGGATCTTTTTCATGAACAATCCAGGATGGAGTTTATTGGAAGTTGTTTTTACACAATGTTGAAAGGTAATCATCATGTTTACCAGGTTCTAACCAAACGTCCGGATATCATGTCTGATTTTTCCATATTTTTTAAAAACTATTTTGCAGATGTTATACCTCACCACATTTGGATGGGCACCAGTGTTGAGAATGAGGATTTTAGATGGAGAATTGATGCATTAAGGAACGTAAAGTGTCATACCAGGTTCCTAAGCATCGAACCACTTTTGGATTCCATGGGAAGGCTGGATTTATCTGGAATTGACTGGGTGATAATAGGCGGTGAAAGCGGTGCAAAATTCAGACCAGTCAAGAAAGAATGGGTGGTGGATATCATCAAACAGTGCAAAAGGCAAAAGGTTGCTGTCTTCTTCAAGCAGTGGGGCGGATTCAGACCAAAATCTGGTGGGCGTGTCTTGAATGGGAAAACATATGATGAATACCCGCAGATTGGATCAGTTGAGAATGATGTACTAAACGAGGTGAATTACAATGAAAAGGAATTTGCAAAATTTTGCAGTAAAAAAATTAAAGCAAAACAGGAGAAATCTGTCGTTCACATCTAAGTTTAAAATGAATTGTTACAAATCTTGGAATTAAAAAATTTCAGTCATCTTAATTTTTCCTGTCCCCGTACAAATTATTCATCATTGAGCAGATCATATTGACGGAATGTTTTTCATCTTTGTAAATCTCTGAAAATTATGAGATATTGGGATGATGAGCAATATCCTGAAACTGAAGATGTATTTCTTGCAGACCTATACCAATCCGTGAAAATCCATGAAATACCAGAATATGAAGAAGAAGAGTCAATACCAGAATATACTTGTGGTATTTGTGGGCTCAGAGATCGTTCAAAGGGTTCTATTCGGCATGGGTATGATGGTTACTGTAGAGATGATGATTTCTTTTTTATCCAGCCGGACATTCTATACAAAATGAAATTCTCTCCGGATATCGTAATTCCTGCGGAATTGACAAAGAAAGATCGGTTATGTCCACCTTGTAAGGATTGGATTGATTTTATATACAAAATGCAAAGTAGAATAGGATTAGATAAACATAAAATACCATATTATGAACAACGCATGAAAATGAAACGAACGAATTATGATAAAGAGATTAAACGAATTATCATCCTAAATGAAATGCTAACAAACAATTAGATATCATCAATGATCTTAGGAAAGTGGTAAGAAAATTAAATAATTCTAAAACTAGTCCCAATAAAGAAAAGTTAAAGAAAGAATTGGCAGAGATTTCAGATAAAATAGAACCTCTAGATGATCAATCTTGCCGTATGTTATAGTAACTTTGCGGTAGATGATTCTACTTGGATGATGTTTTATCCCCCAACTTGCTCAAAAAGTGTATGTATGCAAGCGGTCTCATTCTAGCGGAATCTCCACTAAGGTTTCTACCAATACTAATGCATTCAAAGAATTATTCCAGACTTCGGGAAATAATATCAATTATAAGAAATATATCTTGTTATAATTATTTAATAATTGATGGATTTTGGACAAGCACAATTAATAATTGTAGTTGGATTACTATTTCCACTATTAATATCAATTGTTTCTACTGGTATTTTTGAATATGATAAAAATAATCTTCAATATTTTTTTGCTAGTGGATATCAATTATTAGGATTCATTTTTATGCTGTTTAGTTTATACAAATCTTATCTCTTAGGATTTATTCAAAAACCCGATGCAAACATTGAGCACCCGAGACTTTTTAAATATGGAATTTTACTAATAATTATGGGGTTGTTTCATCAAATGCAAACTCAATACCATAATATTTCAGCCCAGTGAATTTGAAAAAATAATTAAACTCAAAAAATCCCTTAAAGATCCATGTTTTATCCCCCAACTTGCTCAAAAAGTGTACGTATGCAAGCGGTCTCATTCTAGCGGGGTCCCCACCAGAATTCACATCAACAAGCTAGAGTGGGATAAACAATGATGATGAATGAATCAATTATTCAATAAGAAAACAATCTCAGAATTAGTTAAGGATATAGTTATTTCTGACATATAAAAAGAAGTTTTCAAGGAATAGTTAAAACTATTAGCAATTATAAAGAAAAAGGTGTAAAGATGAAAAATTTCGAAGATAACATAAGTTATGAAATGGCCAAAATTCTAAATGACATGAGGTATAATTGGACAGTTAGCAGTCAACCATTGCATGTGTTTAAAAATAAGCACAAGCGACCAGATATTTTAATTAAGGAAGATGGGTTAGTGAACGTGATCATAGAAAATGAAATCCACCCAAATAATCCAGAAAAAGATGCAAAAGACAAACTCGATCAAGAGTTTAAAAATGGTAAGAAAGTTGAAATTGTGATTGCAGTTCAAATCCCAGAAAATTTTAGAAATATTGATTTGGACATTTCAGAAGAATTAAAAAAAACAAAAAAACTTAATTATGCAGTTTATAGCCCAGATCGATTTCCAACAAATGGCTGGTTAACTGGAACGCTTCACAACATTGCAAAAGTATCTCAAATAGCATTTCTATCTTCAAAGGAGATAGTTAAGGATGTTGATTTCTTGAATGATGTTATTGATTCAATTTCAGAATTAATACAAGGTTCAGGTGAATTTACAAAAGAAAGAATTTCCAAATTACTTTTTCAAAAACCAAATGAACAAACATGGAAAATGGCTGGATTGATTTTATCAAATGCATTTATTTTTCATAGCAATATTGCAGGTGAGCATCAAATAAAAACAATAAGGGATATCACATATCTGGGAATCGTTAATTTGAATGAATTAAATGATACCTGGGATAAAATTTTGGAGATAAATTATTTTGCAATATTTGATGTAGCAAAAAAGATTTTAAATTACATCAATAATGACACTGCACAGAATATTCTTGAGAATCTTCAACGTATTTCTAATCGAGTATCCGTATCTAAATTGAGTCGTTCAACTGATATGTATGGTTCTTTAATTCAAAAAACGATCTCGGATAGAAAAACACTTGCTTCATTTTATACATTACCCACTTCTGCAACATTACTTGCAGGATTGGTCATTCCAAATTCAAAACATATGATATACGAAAATGAAGATAGTATAACGAAAATCAAAATTGCAGATTTTGCTTGTGGAACTGGAACATTGTTGACTACTGCATACCAACAGTTGATAATGAATTATGAAATTAATGGTGGTAATATGAGAGAAATTCATAGTAAAGTAATAGAAAATTGTATAATTGGATTTGATGTATTACCAAGTGCTGTACATTTGACAGTATCCTCTCTGGCAGGGATATTTCCAAAAATAACCATAGACGATACAAAAATTAGCACTATTGGATTGGGTAAAAATAATGGAACATATAATCTTGGCTCATTGGATCATATTTTGCCATATACTACACTTGATGAACAAGGGACGTATATTGGGAAAAACAAAGAAAAAAAATACATGTCTCATGAGATTGCGGATACTTCAATAGATTATATCATAATGAATCCTCCATTTACCAGTAATACCCGAGAAGGTGGGAAGGAAGGGCTTGCCATGTTTACATCATTCGATATTAAGCCAGATGATCAGAGGAAAATGGCTAAACTTGAAAAAAAAATATTTGCAGATACATGTGCTGATGGTAATGCAGGTTATGCCACACATTTCATTGCATTGGCGGATAAAAAATTAGTACCTGGAGGTACTATGGGGATGGTACTACCTTCTACGTTATCAGATGGTTCCTCATGGTCAAAGTGTAGAGAATTGTTCAAATTAAAATATATTGATGTTAATATTGTGAGCATAGCTGGAAGTTCAAAAGAATCAGAACACATAAAGAATTTTGGTTCTGATAATGATGGTTCATTCTCATTTGATACGAATCTAAATGAAATGCTCATAATAGCAAAAAAAGAATCCACCGAAAGAATAGAAGAAATTGATTCCCTTCAAAAAAACGTCACATCTTTGAAAAAAACAATTAAAAAAAATAATGGGTTGCTGAATCATAAAAACAAGAAAAAATCAATCAACAAAGATAATCTGATTAATAAAAACAAAGAACTCAATCAAAAAATAATGCGATTGGAAGAACAACTATCTGAATATAAAATCAAACGTGGAAAATTCATAGTTCTCACACACAGACCAAAATCAATTCTAAGTGCGTTAGAAACTGTTGAAAAGATTACGAAAAATAATAACATCCATAAACTTGAAGATGAACAAAATGGGGCAACTCCGATTATTGTTGGAGAAAGAAAAGTAGGCAGTATGATGGATTGCCCATTAAGATTCGATTGGTGGTTTGTTGGAGTTCTAGATGGTTATATTTTACAATTTGGGAGGAATTTAATGAATGGTAAATTAAAAATATTCGGGGGGGGGGGGGGGGGTGGGGAAATCATATGATGTTCCCATGACTGTTTTGGGTGATAAATTCGGTCCCATATCAAGAGATATCGCAGACAATAAACCAAATGATAAGAGGGCCCCATTCACACTCTCCCCCATCGATAGCACCACATTATATTACGGGCTTCATAATAATGATGCAAAAAATCAAATATGTCTTGTTATCCGACCAGATAAAGCTGCGATTCCCAAAAGCGTTGTTGATAATGAAAAAACTCAAAACATTGCAAAAACGGCAACTAAAATACATCTGAATATTTTGGCAAGATATACCAGTCAAAAATTAATTGTAATGTATACAAATGAAAAAACTCTCGGAGTTGGAGCGTCAGTTCCGAGTTACAATATTGAAGATGAATATGCAAAGGCATTTGCTGTATGGGGAAATTCTACTTTGGGGATTCTGTGTTTTTGGCTCAATAGTGGCAAGCAGATTTTTGGACGTGGACTGTCATCTACAACATCTATGAAAAAAATGGCGGTTTTGGATTTTTCCAAATTAACTAAACAACAGATAAATGAATTTAACAAAATATTTGACGAATACAAAGAATGCCCATTATTAGAAATGAAGAAAATTTGTGAGGATGAAACAAGGAAGAAAATAGATGATGGAATTCTTAAAATTCTTAAAATAGATCATTCAATTGATGACATACGTACCCGATTATCCAATGAACCATCATTCAATGGGGGAGATAAAGAAAAAGTTATTTCACAGCAAGGACTTTTTTGATCAAAAAGCTAAAAAATAATCAATCATAATTTTCAATCCCAGAGAAGATCCATATTTCAGGTCTCTATAACCCTACAGAACCTGGATTAATCACGCATAAATTATACTAGTCCGATATCATTTTATGTCTAAAAGAGATATCACAATAAAGGATCTTGTTGCAGTTTTTCAAAAGCATATTGAAGACCCGAATCAATCTGAACCATATTTTCACACCCAAAATTATCATATAAAATGCGGTAGTGATGATGATGGATTTTATTTCATACTCCAAAACAAAAAATATAGATGTTTTAATAAAGAAATAAAATCTACGGTTAAATTAATATCGCCTGAAATCACATTTGATCCAAGAACAGATATTTTGATATGCCAAGATACGTTTTTAGCAAGTAACAATGATCCTATGGAAAAATATGTTCTAATAAGAATAACCGACACCGATATGCCTGGATCCGGCTCTTCTATTTCCTGTGTTGATCATAGAGGAATACGAGGTAAAAATGACAATGAAGTATATGTAACTGGTTTAGAAATTACATGTACAAGAACCGTTTCTGCATTTCTCTTACATATTGATAGAATTATAGAATTTCTTAATGAATCTGTGAATGTATCATATATTGATAAAGATAAAATAAATTCTAGAGATCAAATACTTCAATATTTCAAGCAAACTGTTGAATTCTATAACATATCAACAAAAGCACTAGAAAATGGATTTTGTTTTACATTAGAGGATAAAAAATATACATGTGTGGTGGAAAAAAATGCATATTTTAAATTGAATGATGATTTAAGTTTTAATCCTAAAACAGACATTCTAATATCCACAGATGGATTTGTACCAGATGATAAAAAACTATCAGACAGATTTGTTGTTATAAAAGTGCTAAATAAAGATCAAGAACCACAGAAGAATGGAACTTTGGAATCTAAATCATATCCAATACACGATGACAGTAAAAAAGATGTAGGTAAGTTAATAGAGATTACATTATTTCGGAAGAATAGCCGACTATCTAAATATGACTTTGAACAAAAATTTATGTCGATATTACGATTTTTAATAAAAAAAGATGGATAGTTTAAAATAAAATTTCCTCATCTTAAATTAAAGATAATGGTGGGTGGAATGAAGATGTTTGGGATACTAATGACGTGTATTCTAACATGGTGCAGAAGAGGGTTAAATACGACAGAAAAACTGCTTGAGATACTAGGGTCGACTTGACCCTTTACGTGTAGCCATTACATAACATTTTATAATAACTTGCCAAATATTGAAAAATATTGGAACGGAAAACATTCATTGAGACATATATTGATCTGGATAGTATACCCAAGACTTTGGATAACACACCTGTGCCGGTTCCAGAAGATCTTGTAATAGATGCCATGACCTCAAGAGTGATAGAAGAAAAATATTGGTATTTTAATGAAGCAGGTGCGGACTCTTATGTAAGATTAAATTCATCAGGAGATAAATACAAGACATTTAAGGAAAGCAAAAATCTTATTAAAACATATGTCAGTGACATATTGGAAATCACATTAGATAAGTTTCAATCGGGGGGGGGGGGGGGGGGTGGCTCAAAAAACAAACCCCCCAAAATGGATATCATATCATTAGGTTTTGGTGGTGCAGAAAAAGAAATAGAGCTTTTATCTGTATTTTTAGATGAATACACATATGACAATAACCTTCTAACATTTATTCCTGTGGATTTATCTTACCCACTTTTAATGCGCGGAATGAGGGAGACCTACAAACTTTATGAACAAGAAATATTTAGCAAAACCCTGATTATAAAACCATGTCTGACTGATTTTACAAAGACAACATCAGAAGACTTTGGAGATTCAGAATGTGTATTGATAACTGCATTGGGAATAGTGTATAACGCATCAATTCCCAATATTTTTGATTCTTTTAAGGATATTATGACTGAAAGATCATTGTTATTGATGGATGTTGAAATGATTGGAGGCAGAACCGATGATGAACTCTGTGAATCATATAATGATGAATTTGTAAAGAAATTTTGCTTTAGTCCGATAGAACTTTTGAATAAATTATCAAAAGATAATAGACCGATCTATAAAAATGGCAGACGCATAGGAAATTGCAAAGATTTTGAGGGGTTGGATTTTGATTCTAATAAAATTAACGCAGAAATAATTTCTGTCGGTAACATGGATAATTTTATAAAAAAATACAAACTTTCCTCAGATTCACAAAAGAAGATTCGTATCAGTCCTGATCCCAAATCAAAGACTGTTGCAATTGTTTATACTCCAAAAGAAAAGCCGGCATTTGTTCTAGGTTATTCCACGAGATTTAACGCGTCATCATTTTCGGATATGCTTGTTGATCGTGGATTTTCTATAATCAAGCAATACACCAAAACCAATTCAAATACCGTCTACTTCCTGCTTGAATTAAAGCGACCTGGCTCTTCGCCCAATAACAAAAATACTGAAACTTCACAATCTGGGAAAAGCATTGTCAATTAAGCTAAAATTAATAATTATATGCATGGTGTCAATTGGGATTATAACATATTTTGTGGAGGACAGCTTTGGACTGATGCATGACTTTGAAAAATCAGCCGAATTGGATAATATTGGATTGATCACAGCGTCCTCTATTATGGTAAATGGCATACTTGGTTTTACAACGATATTTCAAATATTTACATATAGAAAGGAGATAAAAAACAGATTAAGACCCTGGATTGGAAGGGAAGGGGGGAAACCTCTTGAATTAAATAACAATTCAATTAACATGCAAATTTATAATCATGGTTCAATGCCTGCCCAAAATATCATTTCAAGCCATTATATATCATCAGAAAAAAAATCTGAATATCAATTTAATAAATTAGATGATGTGTTTGACATGGGTCCAAATGAGAGTATAAATTTGAATATTGATTTTACTGCCGAACAGTTTAGTGTGCCGGATGATCGGATAATATATTTTGGATGGAAGATTAAGTATTCTGGTGGAAGTAAAATTAATGGGATATATGAAATTCATGGAATGTTTAATCACGATAAAAATTTCATCGGTAAAATAAAAGTAAAATGACTCTGTGAGCAATGGAATCAAGCTTTGATAAAAACAATTCCAGTAATATGTTTTCAAGAAATGGATTGTAATCAATCCTGAATTCAAGTCATGTTCCAAACTGTCATCAATTCAAAATGTCAATACAGAGTGGATTTGAAATCCAGTCTGTCATGAACCATCTGTTTTTTAGATGCTGAATTGGTTGATAAACTCAAAATTATTGTTCATTTGGACTTGATTTTTGGAATAAATTGTGGGTTTGTCAGATCGCTGTCTTGTGCCTACCGCCCGAATTTACAAGTGCATCAAAAAACACACTATTGAATATACTTTCGATTTGCATATTCGTAAACTGGTTGATAAATATCAAGTTCTTTATAATGCACAAGCCAGAAAATCCTATTGTCCGTTATGTGATCATATGTTTTCTTCATCATAGATTGATTTGTCACTTGCATTAATTTAAGGATTTAAAATCAAATTGAGAGAAACTGGTGGACCCCGCTAAAATGAGACCGCTTGCATACATACACTTTTTGAGCAAGTTGGGAGGTAAAACATCATACTGGGATTACAACCACTCTGATTTATCCCATATCACTATCTGTTCTTTTCGAGCTGTTTTATTTAATACGTCAAAAACTTTACTGGCAGATCCCCTGTAACTCCGCTCAATTATCTTGGTAGGATCCTTGATGAGGATCGTTTTCGTCCATGATAGACATGATTAATTTTAAAATCATTGCAGAAAGTTTATACGGAATTTTTAACAGATATTAATATAAAATCTACACAAAAAATGATCAGATATGGGAAGATGGGATGATACGGCAGAAAATACCCCTGATGATTGGAGAGGTTGGAAAGACGGAAAATATGACAATAGATATGATGGAAATATAATTCAGGGTTCCTACAAAAACAATCAAAATAAAAAACGATTAAAAAATGTGGGCATATGGATTGGAGTTATAATTGTGGGTCTTGTGTTTCTTTTTGTATTGGGGATATTTGAGATAGATGATTTAAAAAAAATCTCTGATGAAATAAACTTGCCTCCGATTATTTCTGAATTCATTGAATACTCTGTGGATTCTTTAGTCAAAGCACGACTGGCAGTTGAGAACATCATCCGTGATAATCCGACATTTCTACCGATTTCATATATCAAAATACCTGAAATACAGATACCTGAAATTGAAATACCTTCATTTGAACCTCCTGAACCGCCCTCGTTACATGAACTTCGACAGATCACATTGGATGATATCAACAAGTATAGAAAAAACAACAAAGTAGGTCTAATCACTCTGGGTAATGCCAAGGCTCCACAGGTTTATGCTGAGCAATTGGCACAAGAAAGATGCATTCATCATGTTTCAAATTCGGGTGATGGTCCAATGCTTAGATACAAAAACAATAATGATAAAATGTATTTGGTTTCTGAAAATCTTGCTGGAGGTTATGGGAGTATCTGGAATATGGAACAGGCGATATTGGATGCAAACTATGACATGATGTTCGATGACGCTCATGCCAACTGGGGTCATCGGGACAACATCATTAATCCTGATCATGAATCTGTTTCCATTGGAATTACATTTGATTCAAATGAACTGGTGATTGTTCAAGACTTTGAACAGAGTCTGGGACCTGGATACCTGTATCATCCGAGCAGTTTTGAAAAAGAGGTGGTTGATGAAAAGTCCTGTTGGTAGTTTTTTGTATCATTTATCTGCCTGTATTTTCTGTTCTGAGACCTGAAATTAACTTAACAAACTAAACATACGGGTTATCCATAATCCGTCATTTATCTCATCCAGGATTAATGTCATTTCTAACATCCTCCACGATCCTCAATATGCCACATCTATTAACCGCCATTTCATCATTCTCATTTGTATTTTATTATGGGAAAAACCACCCGAAGATTACACAGAATCATCATGCTTAAGATTTTTATATTATTGTTTGAAAGAATAACATTGCCAAATTCATCATTACAAGACTTTGAGCGAATATTTTCGAGAATTTTCTTAGATACAAATACAGTTCATTGTTTGATAAAATATGATGAAGAAATATTTGATAATCAAGATGTTCTGATTAATGATACATTATCTAAGAATAAAAATGGGACAAGAAACATTGAATCATTAAGGAATTTATTTGGATTTTCTAGAAGTAATTTTCGATTGGTCATCTCTCCAAACGTAATCAGTGAGATCATCCGAAAAGGAAATATGCATTATGCACAATATATTTTTGATTTGAAGGATTACTGTGATGTAATAAATGAACATGATGGTGATATTCCAGTCTTTCATGATCAGAACCAACAGATATTAGAAAAATTCTTCCCAAAAATTGGATTTCTAAGTAAATGTGATAAAGAATTGATATGTGATGCAATAAGACTTCAATGTAATTATTTTATGACTATGGATGAAAAACTTTTGAAGAATAAAATTCAAATTAAAAATTTTACTGGATTAACCTTGATAAGACCTTTTGAATTTTGGAATCTTGTAAAACCCTACACAGGTTTATTGGCATAAATAATGTGACCATCAATATGTGAATAAAAAACGAAATTCTGGTGGTACTGAAAATGTAATATCTGGTAAAGAGATTGATTCCAAGAAAAAACAAACAAAGTCATTAGGGAAAAAAAGATAAAATCTATGACCTATGTGGGAATCAACCTGTCAAGAAATTCCTTCAAGTTTAAACTCATCACTTATCTACTAATCCCAACTAGATAGAGTATGAAGATAGTACATTTTTCAGACACACATCTAGGATATTCCGACTATGGCAGATTTGACTCTGAATCTGGAATCAACAAACGAGAAAACGACATCTATAATGTCTTCAAAGAGATAGTAGACCACATCATCACAACAGAACCGGATCTTGTAATTCATGCAGGAGATTTGTTTGACAGCATACGTCCATCAAATCGAGCGATTTCTGTGGCACTAAAACAAATATCTCGGTTATCCCAGGAACATATTCCCACTGTCATAATAGCAGGAAATCATTCCACACCAAGACAAAAATCTACAGATACAATATTTAACATATTACAATACTTTCAAGACATTTATCCTGTTTTTGGCGGTAAATATGAAAAACTAAAAATTGGAGAATGTGCAATACATGCAATTCCTCATTCGTATTCTGATGAGGACTTGCAAGAGAATATAAAAAAACTAAAAGTAGACAAATCTTTCAAATATAACGTAATGGTTGCACACACAGCCATACGTGATGTTGCTGAAGCATCTTGGGGAGAATTCAAAGAACAGACAATTCCTAAATCTGCTCTCAAAAGTGATTTTGATTATATCGCATTAGGACACTATCACAAATTTTTGAAAATCAAGGAAAATGCTTACTATTGTAGTTCTCCTGAAAGGCTTAGCTTCAGTGAAGTCAAAGACAAGAAAGGTTTTGTAGAAGTTACTCTTAATGACTTTTCAATAAAACACATTCCAACAAATGCGCGTGACATGCTAGTCTTTGATCCAATTGATTGTGAAAAACTTAGCGCATCAGAGGTTATGGATAAACTAGAAGAAATGGTTTCTGGAAAAATAGATGATAAAATTATCAAAGTAACATTTGACAATATACCACGTCATGTCCATGCTTCCTTAGATTTGCAAAAAATTCGACAAATCATGTCAGATACATTGCATTATGAACCTGTGTATAATTGGAAATTTGATGAAGGCAACAATGTATCGTCTTCTCAAATTGGTTCAATCAATGAAGAATTTGAAAACTACTTGCAGAAACTTAAACTAGAACCCAAAGAATTAAAAGAAATCAAAACACTAGGAAACAAATACCTCAGCATGGTGATAGAGGAAGAAGCATAATGTTCTTGAAACGAGTTCATCTGAAAAATTATAGGCGATATCAAGATGAAGACATTGAATTTCCATCTGGACTAGTAGGAATTGTGGGAAGAAATGGTTCGGGAAAATCCTCTTTGATAGAGGCCGTGGGATGGTGCTTATATGGAAATGATGCATCTCGAACAAAAAAAGATCAAATAAAAACAACTGGAATTTCAGATACTGAAGATTGTAGTGTCACACTTGAGATGATGTTTGGTTCTGACACCGTCAAAATTATTCGGGAATTAAGAGGAAGAAATGCTTCTGGACATGCCAGTGTCTTTATCAATGGAAGCAATATCGCCGAAGTTCAAGGAATGACAGAGGTTTCTGAATTCATAGCAAAAAGAACCGGCATGGATCATGTTACATTTTTCGCTTCTATTTTTGCAAAACAAAAAGAACTTAATTCTCTATCCAATTTACAACCTGGTGAAAGAAAAAAAACTATAATGAGATTACTACGAATTAACAAAATAGATGATGCAATAAGCATAATACGAAGTGATATAAAAGAAAATAAAAATAAAATTTTATTTTTAGAAAATAGCTTAAAAGATATAGATTCTCTTGAAAAAGAATCAGATAAAATATCTGATGATAAAAAAGATGTATCAAAACAGGTCAAAGAACATGACCATCAAATTAAATTATTGATGTTAGAAGTGAGTAAAAAACGAACTGAATTTACAGTACATAAAAAAAATATCTAAACTATAACAAAGTAAGCAAAGAATATGAAAAAATTATGACACAAAAAAAATCCAAGATGGATGAGAAAAAAATAATAGAATCCGATCTAGAGCATGCATATCTTTCTAAAAAAAGAATGAATCAGATTGCTCCAAAAATAAAGAAATATGAAACAATGAAAAAAGAAAAGAATGAACTTGATTCATTATATGGAAAATTTACCGAGAAGGAAGGACTGGAAGATCAACATACCGCAATTTCTCTTAAGATTAAAAAACAAGAAGACGATAATAGAAAAATTGGAAAAAGACTTGTTAAATTAAATGGGCTTGATCAAGAATTCAAAAAACAAGATAAAGAGTTAGAAAAATACGAAACAATGAAAGAAAACATCACCAAATTGATAAATGTAATTTCTACCAAGATAAAGGACGATAATATACGAAGATCAGAACTAGAAGAAGAATTTTCCAAGATAATGAAACTCGGAAAAGATGGCGAATGCCCTACCTGTAAACGGCCTCTAAAAGAACATTTTCCTCACGTTTCAAAGCATTTTGATCAAGAAATGTCCAAACTATCTGATAAAATTAGTAACGACTCTGAAAAAAAGAAAAAACAGGATTCAGAACTCAAATCCATTAAAAAGAAGATTGAAGAATTTGAAGAAGATATTGTGGAACTTAACAAGAAGAAAATTGATAGAACATCACTGCAAATCCGATTAAAAGAATGTAAGAAAACAATTGTTACGCTAAATCAGGATAAAACAAGTTTAGTAAGAAAATTGAAGAAGTTTTCTGATTTGAAATATAATCGTGATCACCATTTAAAAATAAATAAACATCTTGATGAACTTTCTAAAATCAAAGATGAATCTATGAAATTATCTGCTGATGTAAAAAGAATACTTGTTTTATCTGATAGACAAAAACAATCTTTGATTGATATTTCAATATTTGAGAAAAAAGAAATATCTGAAACAAAGAAATTGGATTCTATTGGATATAATGAAATAGAATATGAACAGTCTGAAAAAAATTTGGAACAAACAAAAGAAAAATATAGTGAAACTAGAGTGCATCGGATTAAATTAAAGGGTAAACTTGAACATTTGATATTGCAAATAAAACAAATTGTAGACAATATTGAGGAAGAAAAAGAAAAACAAATTACAATTGATAAAATAAACAAAGAGATTGGTTCAAGAAGTAAATTAGAAGGAATAATGAATGAATTTAAATTAGATCTTATTTCCAGAATAAGACCAATACTTTCACAAAGATCATCTGAATTATTTAGAAAAATCACAAAAGGAAGATATTCTTCAATGGATCTTGATGAGGATTACAACATACAGATTGAAGATGAAGGAAATCAATTTACAACAAAAAGATTCTCAGGAGGAGAGGCCGATCTAGCAAATCTTTGTTTACGGATTGCAATTTCACAGGAATTGGCAGAACGGGTAGGGGGAATGCAGGTTAATTTTATCGTACTAGACGAGATATTTGGCAGCCAAGATGAAGGAAGGAAACACAGCATTCTAGAGGCACTATCAAAACTTTCAAATCAATTCAAACAGATTATAATAATTACTCATGTGGAAGATGTGAAAGAGGTATTGCCATATGTACTAACAATCAAAGATAATTCTGAGAATACCGTGAAAATTGAAATCGAGGGAATGACATCTGTTGGAACTACGCAAAATTTTTAAGATACATGAGAACTTTAGATGCTAGTTTCAATCATGAGAAAATTTGATCTAAACATCGAGGAAGTTTTAGAGGATTGGGAAGTACATCATGCAATACGAGAAATTATTGCAAATGCCATAGATGAGCAACTACTTACAGATACAAAAGACATTGAAATTAAAAAAGAGGATAACTGTTTTGTAATCCGAGATTATGGACGCGGTATAAAATACGAACATTTAACCCAGAATGAAAATGAGGAGAAAATTTCTCATCCCGAATTAGTTATTGGTAAATTTGGAGTTGGATTAAAAGATGCCTTGGCCACATTTGATAGACACAAGATTAACATAACAATAAAATCAAAATATGGGGATATCACAATTGACAAATCAATTAAACATGGATTCGAGGACATAGTCACACTCCATGCCGTGATTTTATCACCAACAGATGAAGGTATTGTTGGAACTAAGGTCATCATAGATGGTTGTACAGACGAAGACATGGAAAAAGCAAAGAATTTGTTTTTGAAATTTTCTGGTGAAGAAATATTAGAAAAAACACAGTATGGGGAGATTCTAACAAAAGATCCAATTTCCCATAACCCGCTTTGGCGAGCAGACAATGAGTGTATTTCTAAAATCTACATTAACGGAGTCAAAGTAGCAGAAGAAGATAATTTTCTTTTCTCATACAACATAACTTCATTGACAAGCACAATGAGAAAAGCACTTAATCGTGAAAGAACAAACATAGGAAGAACGGCATATGCAGAAAGAGTAAAAACGATTTTGTTATCAAGTAAAGATCAAAGAGTTGCCAAGCTTTTAATGGATGATTTAGATGGATTTCAAAGAGGCACACAGCATGATGAACTGAAATATTCCAATATCTCAGAGCATGCATGTAAAATTCTAAATACTGAATCAACCGTGGTTTTTGTTACACCCGAGCAATTACAATCATCTCCAGTGGCAGTAGATAACGCCCGAAGTGACGGATTATCAATCATGGTTGTCCCTGAGACAACCAGTCAAAAGATTCAGGGTGGGACAGATGTTTTGGGAAACGCCATGAGAGATCTGGGACAGTATAATCGTGAATGGAATGAGAGTTTTAAATTCAAATTTATCAAACCAGATGAATTGAATCCAAGGGAGCGTAAGATTTGGAACAAGACCCCCGATATTTTCAATTTGATTGGAGGCAGACCTGATATGATCAATGAGATTTTAATATCTGAGACCATGCGTAATGAAGAATCAGGTATGGAGGCAGTAGGTCTTTGGGAAACATACAAAGAAAGAATCATCATCAAACGAGACCAGTTAAAGGATATTGTGTCGTATGCAGGAACACTACTTCATGAAACAGGTCATGCATTAAGTGGGGCAGGGGATATATCACGAGAATTTGAATTGGAATTAACAGATATTATTGGCAAGATTTCTGCAAAATCATCTTAGAATTCCTTTTTAATCTCATAATTACACTAGCCGGAATTCATACATGTGGTAACAATCAAATTTTCATGAGGTCAATCGGAATTCTTCAGATACTGGTGAGAACCACTCTATGATCTACTTTGCATGGGGTATTGACTCAAGAATTTTTATCAAAATGAGGGATGAGAAATAAATAATGATAACTGTATGTAAAAACGTGCAAAAAGTGTTCTCATTCTAGCGGGGTCCACACCAGTGGAGTAACAGTTTATTACAAAGTACGCGATCAGATTGTATGGTCAAAAGATCAGGATACAAACAAACATGTCATGATGCTGCAATTTCTAGAGATGCTGCACGGTATGTCTCAAACGGTTACAAAGTTCGGGCAGACATTTCAGGTTATTCCACCCCGAAAAACTTGACAGTGGACGGTGTTACAAAGAGACCCGACATCATTGCAAAAAAAGGGAAAGATATACAAATTATTGAATGGGAAACTCCGGAATCCCGTGATAAAGATCGTGAACAACATCGTGTTCTAAGAACTTGGGCAAGACGAAACGGTGCTCACCTTCACATAAGAACCTGTGATGTGTAATTTCTTTAACATTGATTCAAAAATTTAGTAGCATGTAATGTAGGTAGTAAGTTAGAATTGAATAAAAAAGAAGGATGGATACATAGTCTGTTAATCGGGCTTACTTTGGGATCTGGAGTTTATGGAATAACAGATTCTCAAAACTTAGATGTATTGATCATCCTCATCATTAGTGTACTGCTTGGTGTAACTGCCTGGATAGTAACAAAAATAGTATCTGAAAGGATAGCACAAGGATTCTTTTATTTGCAGAGATTTTCCTGGTTTCACTTTCTTATCAAACCAGAATTATTAGATGAGAAAAATTTTTTTCTTGCATCAACTCCAAAAAGTTCTACTAGTTCATTGTTTTTGTTGTGGATAGGCAGCTGGGCATTTGTTGTATTCATTGCTTACAATATGGTGTTTACACTAGGTATATCATTGCCTTCAGATGAGATAAAAATATCAAGTAATTTTGATGTGTTAATTCTTGCATGGATAATGACGCCAATTGTTTCACTTATTGTTGTTCCAATTAGTATCATTGAATCATCTAATCTGAGATTGTTTTTAAAAATTAAAAAGAAAATTATTTCTCCCACAACCCCATTCAGATATATCATTGGAGGCTTTGTTACAATGAATGTATTACAAACCCTGTTACGTGGACTTGATACAAGTGAATTGATTGTAAGCATAATCTATCTTCCTGCTCCATTTTATATCATGACTTTTTTGTACAAAATTAGAACAGAAAATTCTCTAGTGGAAAAATTTGTTTTATTCCTAAAAGAGAAAAACATCGTACAAAAAGATGTCAAATTGGACTAAAATTTTAAAATTATTTTTATACTTGAATGAAATAGTTATGTTATTGGCACAACAACAAGAAAACCGTAGTGTATGGGATGAGATTGTCTCTTTACTAGCTGCGCTATATCATGCAATACGTAACGGATTTGCTCGTCTTGCAGAATCAATTAGACGACAATTGGAAAGATTTGGCTACTATCAATACGCCTAGCGTAATACTGGATTCTAATCGGAAAAAATTTTCATTACATGATTCAGATTGTTCTCATTAATTTTTTCCAATCTGACACAGATTACTTGTTTTGCTCTTTTCATTATCTGGGATTTTATTACCTTGAATTTTTTGATGTGTGTTGCAACGGCTTCCATGTATCTTTTATTGAGTATGTCAATTTTTGTCACAATGATATCTGGTGAATCAAGTGTTCGTAGTGACGATCAAAAGTTCATAAGGTCAATATCTGAATAGATTCCCATATTGGTCTCATGAATTTTTGTTCATCACCACCATGCTGTCTAGTGCCTTTATTGTGTGCGTGTGTGCTGCATCAGAACTCTTTTTGTCATGACTTTCCTTTGATTTCCAATTTACTCTACTGTGTATGCATCTCTCGAAGATGATGTTTTCATTGTTCAGCTCGTTTATAGTAGAATTTTGTTTGATATGGTGGAATTGAGTTTACATATGATCTAATCCTTGTCAATTTTTTTATGATGCTAACCTTGCTTTTAGATCAGTATGTTCTGAAAAACTTGCCCCGGTGTTAGTTCTCCGGAATTGAGTTAAATACGCATATCTATTGTAAAGAGCTCATAGATTCTAGAATTTTTCTTGCATCTTCTTTTTCTAAATTCTCATTAAAGTGAGAACAGCCATCCCAATGGGTACATTTTGGACAGCCAGCCGCTTCATTACAATCACAAGTTGAAATTAATTCCAAGGCTCGCTCAATAACTAAATCTTGTTTTTCAAATATTGCTTTGCAAACCCCATTTCCACCATTCATAGAATTATCAAATAGCAAAATGATGTTTTTAGTAGGATCAACCATTCCATCAATTTCACTACTTTCAGCACCAACAATCATCTTTGCAGCATGAATTAAGAGATGTTTGACGGCATGCAATGCACCATCCGCACTAGTAAGTGAATCAGATAGGTGTAATTTTGAAGGGATATTTTGAGAATTTAATCTAAATGCAACACCTAATGTGTCAAAATCAAAATGAAGTGGCTTATCTACATCATGAATCTCCGCATTATCTAAAGATGCAGATCTATTTTTTTCATAATATTTTGAAATTTGTTGGTGAACGTGGACTAAACCATATGCCATTGTAAAGTTTGAACCCTCTGCAGATTCATAAATTTCTTTGATGTCTGCATCTTTAAATTTTATTGGAAGTGTCATGTTGGCAGTGGTTTCAGGAATCAAGTATGCTTTAGAATATTTTGCTCGTTTCTCAAAAGACTGGCAACGATAAGCTATCTTATCATGAAAGTACAATGCCCCTGGATATAGCCAATCATAGGCAATTGGAGCTTCAATTTCGCCAATATGATACTGCTTTTCTGAATAGTACAACTTTTTAAATAATTTAACAGAGGAACCCATGTCTCTGATATTATATTCGGCAAGAGATTTCCAGCCAGAATCAGAACAATGGTATTTCCCATTATTGAAAATTAATCGTCCGTCACCACATAGAATTTGAACTGTTTTAGAAAATTCAGTGGTTTCATATTCTGAAAGAGGGTTTTCTTTTGCCATTAAGAGGATTTGGTTTTCTACTACTGTGGGATTTTCAAAGTTAATCGTATGTAATTTATCATCATCAAAATATTTTTGAATATTTTTGATGTAATAGTTGGCAATTGGGTTTGATTCGTCTAAAACCATTATTGCATTAGAGTCCTGACCATGTCTGCCAGATCTTCCAATTCTTTGAGTCAATCTAGAATAAGGGGTAAAAGAAGAAACTACCGCATCAAGATTGCCAATGTTTATGCCTAACTCCAGGGTGGGCGTACAGGAAACCGCTTTAATTTCATTTTTTCTTAATGCAGATTCCACGATTGCTCTTTTCTGATCAGAGATTCCGGAACGATGAACAAATATTTCACAGGATTTGTCAGAACCGTCAATTGCAACAAGTTCGGCATCTTTTCTTGATTTTGCAAAAGTCAAAACCTGTCTCCCGTACTTTGCAAACAACCGGGTCAATGTGATTAACAAAGAGCGTTCTGTGCTGGTTTGAACAAATTGTACCGTCAGACTTCCTCTTTTACCAGATCCTTCTATCTGAGTCATTTTAACAGGGAATAACTTGTTGCAAAAATTAACTGCATCGTTTAAAGTTGCCGATGCGGCAATAAATTGTAAATCTGGATTTAATCTTTGCAGTCTTTTTAAAATCCATTTGATATTAGTTCCAAAGAATCCTTTGCATTGATGAGTTTCATCCACTACGATGAATTTTAGATTACTAATCATTTCCCTAAATGCATGTGAAAAAGGAGTGCTGCTGGAATGAGCCAAGTGGTAAGAAATAAAATCAAAATTAGTTGCAAGAATATCCGGGGGATTGGAGATTATCTGACGCCTATATTCCTGCTCTTTTTTACTTCCGTCTAACTGTTTGATTGTAATGCCTGATTCCGCAATAAGATCATACATGTTTTCAACTTGATCCGCAGTTAATGCTTTAGTTGGATAAACAAAAAGTGCAGAAACCTTGTTTTCATTTGGATTTTGAATGATTTTATCTAAAATTGGAATCAAGAATGCTTTTGTTTTTCCTGAAGCGGTAGGTGCAGTGATTATGACATTTTTATCTTCAGTAATTTTTGTAATTACTTTGGCCTGATAAGAATATAAATTTGGAATATCTTTCTTTAGAAAATTCCTAATTTTTGTACTGGTGATTAATTTGTCTAGGGATTTTTGAGAGTATTTGGGCTCAGATTTGGGTAAGATCATCTCATGAATTAATTTGCAGTTTTTTTCCTGCTTGACATATTCTGAGAAATCAATATCTTCAAATTCGGAAACAGGTTTTAGTAATGTTTTATCTATATTTGTTTTAATTTTTAATTTCCTATAATTATTTGGTGCAACCACTTCTTTTATCTGAGGTTCGGTGTTACATATCTTTTCGAATTTACATTTCGTACAAATAAGAATCTCATTACCATTGATATATTGTTCATATAATGCATTCTTACATTTTGGACAAGATTCTAAAACGAAAGCAGTCATCTATGTCTGCCTCCTTTCCAATACTGTGTTTGATTCATTGTTTGGTAAAATTCAACATCAAGGCATTTTTCATGTCTGATCTTTTTTGAAATTTTGTTCCAAAAAATATCATCCCCTTCGAAAATAGAGCATTCACAGGCTTCGCATTTTCCTGGCCATTTTGATTTGAAGGGAACCCAATTCATATCAAATCCCTGATTATAACGTATCATTAGTTATATAATCTCCTGATGATATTTTTTCCAGATATTTCTTCCAAATTTTTTAATTTAGATTTATTGGACTCTATGTTCTTTTTCATTGAATCATAATATTTTTTAGAATCACCTTTTTCATATTGAATAAATACACTCATGGGATTATCCATATCGTGAATTTTTTTATGACAAGAATAATGAACAAAAGCAATTATAGGTGGAAAATATTTTACATGGTGGCCAACAAGAGGTTCAATCATTTTTTCTTGAATATCAAAAGAACATCCACCACCACACACTATGCAACAATCTGAAGAATTGAGATACTTATTAGAATTATGTCCGTGTGTATTATTATAATATTGAAAAAGTTTTAGATCCATATTTGTAAGAACAACTCTGGTTTTTTTTCTAAAAGACTGACTAGACATTTTATGAAAATCTCCAGTCTGGGCGATCAGTTTTTTCAACTTGCATATATACCCTACGCATAATTTGTTATTAAAAGTATTGTTTATTTCTAGAAAAAGTCTTTTTTTAAATATAAAGTGATTAATTAGAGTGATTTAATGGTCAAAAGTGCGATCAGAATGTCAATCTTACATTTAATGCCTTAATTTAAAAAATAGACCTTTTTTTAGAACATTTTTAACCCGTAAATGTAAAATAGTTTTCATGAATGAGATTGACAAATTTGCCATTCTTCCAATGCAAAAAAGACAGATTAGTGAAGTAGTTGAATCGTCAAAAAAATTTTCAAGCACATCGGATTTTTTAAGATCGGCAATTGAAATTTTAATCGCATGGGAAAGTAAACATCCAGAAGATTGTTTGCAAATAATTAACTCGCTTAGACCTTTGACGCCCGAACAAGAATCTCAAATATCCCAATCAATGAAAGATGAAGAAATAAAAAAACATTTTGGAACATTGGATATCGAATCCGAGAAAGATGAAGAAACAGAACAAAGAGCTCTAGGACATACAGATTATGATCACATGAAAGTACAAGGAAATTATCCAAATATAATGAAATACATCAAATCATTAAAAATATCAAAACCAGAAAAAATCATTCCATATGATGGATATCCCATGCTCTCCAATAATTATAATAGATTTTTACCAATAAAATTGTCTATGTTGATGCTCGCACATTTACTTGAGAGTAAAAATAATTCAAAAATTGAACTCAAAGTTCTCAGGGTTAATGCATATGATTTACTTCAAGAGTATGGTGAAATGATTAGAAAATATGAAAAAGCAGGTGATGTTAAAAGACAACACAAGTTATCTACCGGATTACCAAAGAAAACAAACTCAGATGATAAAGACAAAGATATAGAAATGAAAATAAGAATAAAAGATATTCAAATGGGTAAAACAAGAATCAGTAGAAGATTGGGAGGAAATCATTTAGATGGTGCATTATCAGCATTAGGACTGATATATGCATTTGAAGAAGATGATAAAGTGTTTATCTCTCTTTCAGAATTGGGAAAAAAGTTTGTTTTAATAGAAAATCCCATATTTCCTAAAAATGACTTTTCAAAAGGTGCACTCTCAGAACAAGAATCAGAATTCATACTAAAGGAAATTATTCCCAATAGAAATCTTGAAAATCAGATTATGAAAAAGATTTTATCCATTGTAAAAAAACAAGGTCCAAAATTATCCTTAACTGAATCAAAGAAGAATTTAAAAGAAATAGAGACGATTATTCATTCTGAGATTAAAAAATATATCAATAATAATCCCGATGAATGTGCAAAATTCAACATTTCTAAACTAAAAGTAGATAATCCAAAAATCAAAAATAATATTAAACAAAAAAGACTTGCAATAATGGGAAGATTGGTGGAACTAGGTAAAATAAAATGGATAATCAACGAAGATAGTATTTCAGAATATTATCTAAATTAGGCAAGCCCCATCTGTAAATGCTCTCAAGAGTGTGGCATGTGGTCAGACGTATTCTATGCCTCTTTTGCATGATTTTGCCTGGGGCATGTGTGAGAATATAGCCATTCTTGGATGTAACATTGTACCAATCCCTTCATGTTTAGAGTTTTTTCCTCATTATTTGCGCTGCTCAAAATGTACCTAAAATAGATTATGTAAAACGTAAGATCTCCCACTTTTGAACTAGTAACCACAACACGTATTTATGAAAAATTTCCCTGAATTATCATCATTGACCCTTCAGACAGAACCATCTCCGACAGTAACTGCAACTCCTGATTCACTGACCATCAACAATTTCAAGACGATGCACCCTGATATCGTATCGTACTTTGCCCAGATTACACAACCCTCCAAACTCGAGGAGGTCCTCGAGAACATACTCCAACTCGGGATAATGACTGCTGGAACCATAAAAAACAAGAACGATGTGGATTATGTCCACAAGGCGTTTGAATCTCTGGATACCGTATTTAAAAAATCACTGGAAAACTTTCAATCTACAATTAACCAGGATCTTGATTCTGCATTTGATGAGAACGGAAAATTCTCAAACACAATAAAACAACACTTTGGCGAGGATGGCACTATGATTAAGGATCTCTTTGATCCTCACAAGGAGGGCAGTCCACTAAACATCGTACAGCAAGAGATCATACGACATATCGGAGATCTCGGAAAATCTGTTCTAATCGAAAAAATACAGACAGAGACCATAACTGCAGAACATCAAAAGGGTCCTGCAAAGGGATATGATTTTGAAGGTTGGTGTGAAGAAAAACTTGCATGGATCTCAAACATACACTCAGATGATCTTGAGGATACCAGCCGCGTCCCTGGCAGCATATCAAAAAGCAAGACCGGGGACTTTGTAATTGTGTTAGGCGATCTGAAAAAACGTATAGTCTTTGAGGTAAAGGATCGTGGCGGTATGTCCCAAAAAATGATCGAGGACATACTTGAAAAATCAATAAAGAACCGTAATGCAGATTATGGGATATTTGTCATGAAGAACGTTGAATCAATGCCACCCAATGTGAGATGGTTCCGGGCATATGACAAGTATCTGTTATGTGCTGTTGGTACATCAAATGAGATACTGGCAGAAGGTGAGTTACTCCACTTTGCATACAAGGTTGCCCGAGAGAAACTTCGAAATGCTGCATCTGCAGTCAATGCAGGTATTGACATTGTTGGTATAACTGATGCAATGCATGATGTTGATACTCTGGCAAGTAAACTGCGGGGTGTAAAGACCCAGTGTACCAATATAGATAAAGCATCCAAGAACATCAGGGATTCTGCAGAGGAGATACAGGCGGGAATAAAGGGTGTGTTAAAGGTGATGGGTAATTCACTCGATGATTCTAACGATGTAAAGTAATCAGGTCACACTTGGATATGAAAACTCCTGTTGTATGATTTTTGATTGTTCTGATTTACAGTGTATTGTGATTATACCTGCCTGTCTCTGCAATTTACCTACCTTGTCATGATTACCAGTAACACTTTGTTGGTGTGGACCTCTCTAGGCTCCACTTAGACTGGGGTATGTGACTCCTGAGGAATTCTTATCTGAATGGGGGGATGAGAAATAAATAATGGTAACTGTATGTAAAAACATGCAAAAAGCGTTCTAATTTAGAGGGTCCACTCCAATTTATGATGTATAATTATGATTTCTAAAGATAAAATTGAATCTGGATTTGTTGGGTATCACTATAGAAAAAATTCAGGATTAATTCGTTGTTATAGATATAGTTGGAAACAAAATGTTGTAGAAATTGGATTTGATAACGGAAAATTATTTTGGTATTATGATGTGCCAGACTCCGTATATTCCTCATTTTCCATGTCTGATTATCCAGATACTTTTTTTAAAAAAAATATAGAAAATAAATTTAGATCAGAAGAATCTACAGATGATATTTCTGACAAATTGTTGTTACATGGTACAACCTGTTTGAATAGAATGATTACATATTTCCAGACTGGTAATTATCAAAAAGTTATTTCATTATGTGACAGAATAAACCAAAAAAAATTAGATGATGGAATGGATGATTCTCTCTTTTCTTTGGAAAAAGCAAAAGCAATGTGTATGTTGGGACAGTATGCAGACGTGATTCCTTTACTTGAAAAACAAACTGGGATCTATGCTAGTCATGTTAAAATTTTTGCATATATGAAAATTGATAGATTAGATTTGGCAATTAAACTAATAAAAAAATTAACCAAATCTAGAGGAAAAGAGGGTCTATACATAGGAAAAATTGAATTTTCTGAGGTTCATCAATTATTTGTTGAAATGGCCCTTACATCTTCTTTAAAACGTCCATTAACTAATGATGAAAAAGAAATCATTGGAAACGTTGTTGCAAAAAAATCTAATTCTAATCTAAATGATGATTTTACAAGGTTAGTTTCTAATGAAAGTAAAAAATTAACTTTACAATTTGATGTTGATGAATTGGAAAAAATTTATCAAACCTTCAAAAATACTTCTACTGAACCTTCTCGATATTTGTCTTTTGAAGAATCTAGGATGTTTGTTCAGAATTTAAATTTGATAAATGAAAAAGATTGGAAAAAATTTTGTATTTCAGGCAAAAAGCCTGAAAATATTCCACTAAATCCAAAAAAAGATTATTCCTTTGAATGGAAAGGTTGGAATGATTGGTTAGGTATCACTAAACGAAAATACCTGTCATTTACAGATGCCAAAAAATTTGTCTTAAATCTGGCCTTAGATAGTGAAAAAGAATGGAAATTATTTTGTAAATCTGGTAAATTACCCATAAACGTACCATCTAATCCAAAAAATGTGTACACCGGTGATTGGAAAGATTATGATGACTGGCTAGGTGTTCAGCATAGAGCATATCTGTCATTTACAGATGCCAAAAAATTTGTCTCTATTTTGATTTTTGATTATCAATCAGAATGGAAAGAATACTGTAAATCTGGTAAAAAACCAAAAAATATTCCTGCAAAACCTAATCTGATTTATAAAAAACAATGGATAGATTGGGATAACTGGTTTGGCGCATTTGATCGTGAGTATCTTTCTTATGAAGATCAAAAAAAATTCGTATCAACTTTAAATTTTGAATCTTCATCTGATTGGACTAAATATGCTAAATCTGGTAAAAAACCAAAAAACATTCCTGCAAAACCATTCAAATATTTTCCAACTGCTGGTAGATTCTTTTTTGATATTTATGATTGGTATGGAATTAATGAGCGAGAATACTTGCCTTTTGACGAAGCAAAAGCATATGTTAGAAATCTAAATTTCAAAAATTATAAAGAATATGGGGAATGGAATGATTCTGCCAAACCAAAAAACATCCCACATAATCCAAGTTATGTTTATCGAGAAAAAGGATGGGAAGGTTATGAAGATTGGACGGGAATTCCTCATTGAATGATAAAATTACACAATCATGATATTCTTACAGTTGATTCAGTGATTTTGATTTTTTCATATATCAGATCATAAAATTTATGAATTTAATCATTATTTTTTTGTAATTGATGGTCTCATCATTAGTTTTTATTTTGTTTGAATTTTTATTTTTTAATTTTTTATTTAAAAATAATATTTGTCAACATCTTTTTCAATTAATGGTGATTTATGAATAAAAATTGGGAATTTTTTAAAATTTTCCCATATTTGTTTTCCTCTTTAATTCTAATATACAAATATTCTATCAAATACATTATAATTCTGAATTAAGAATTACTATTAATTTTTTATCTAATATTGTGATAAACAAATTAGTATTATTTACATAAAATCCTTTATCTCCATAGTACATCTTGGTTTTATTTGAAATAAGCCGTAGATGATTTTCTCTTTTTCCATTTCTTTGTAAAATCCAATACTTCTTAAATTCCACCTCATTTGCAGTCTCAGTTTTCTATCAATTTTATCATATTTACTCTAATCTGATATTTCTTTGAACTTCCAGATCCATCCCTTTAGAAAATCTTCCATGATTGGTGGTGATTTCGATAGTTACTTGATTCGATCAAGTTCTAAACTCTTTGCTCGAAATTCATGATATCTTTAATTATCATTAATTCTTGAATATGATGTTGGATAATCCTGAGAATAAACTTGCATTACAAGAGTATATTGATAAAAATAAAGACGAATGTTTGACTGATGAACGGGTTCCGGTTTTACTAAAAGGAACAAAAGAACTTTTGTATGTCTACAATATCCCTTTGGGCTATCTTTACTTTAATATCAAAAATGGTAGATTCAAAGCAGAATATTTGGAATTAGTTCGAAAGAATGGTGGACGATCATTTGATCCCACAAACAAAGATGATTCTAGAAAAATTCAAAATCTTCTTCTTAATTTAGACCCTATTGAAACAGATCGAACCTCTATTGACATTAAACAACGTGGTCAGTGGAATCCGGGAATTATGACTCATGATGGATTTGTCATTGATGGGAATAGACGATTATCACTTTTACAAAATTTATCCAAGGAAAATTCTAAATTTAATGTAATGAAGGTAGCTAGACTGCCTTCATCTATAGACAAAAATGATCTTTGGAAATTGGAGGCTGGTATCCAATTAGGAAAAGATGAAATTGTAAGGTATGGACCTATCAACGAATTATTAAAATTAAAGGAAGGAATTGAATCTGGGTTAACTCCAAACGAAATTGCTACAACTTTATACGGTTTTCGCGATGATAGTGAAATTTCAAAAAAACTCAAAAGATTGGACCTCATTGAAGAATATCTGAAATTTAATGGAATGCCTCAAAAATACAGTGAAGCTAAAGGCAAAGTTGAACATTTTATTAACGCACAAAATATTCTTGATTTTTACTATGATAGAGTAGATGATCCGGTTCGTAGGAAATCTCTCAAACGTGCTATTTGGGCACTTATTCGTGATGGTCGTTCTCATTTAGAAATACGAAAAATTAGAGAAATGGTGAAATTTGAATCTGATAAGGCATTAGAATGGATTGAACAAATTGCAGAAAAATCAAAACCGATATCTCCAGATCTTGTAGTTCCTAAACCCAAAAAATCTCTTGGCGATGATGTGTCTGATATGATAGATAATGAATTTAAAGATCCTAATCCTGACAAAGATGAGGATGAATCAAAAACTAGTGAGATTAATACTATGTGGACTAATGCGGTTGAAGCATTAAATGTCAAGAAAAATGAACATGATCTTCCAAGATTATTGGGCAATGCCTTGGAATATCTAGACGGAATTGATTATGATAGTGACCAACTGACCGGTAAACAATGTACTGGGATAATCCGGCAAATTCTTCGTCATTTTGAAAAACTCAAAATAAAATTGGATTCATAATGACATCTCTTACTATTGATCATAATACTGGAAATCTTGTTCTAGAGTATGACAATACAGGTGACTATGAAACCGATTATGATTTAATGGATACTGCGATCAGTGGTGATTTTCAACAAATTCAACAAGATGAAAATAGAATTACCTTTGTTTATCCTAAAACAAATAACACCGTAAAATTTTTTAAAACTGCACAATACATGAAAGATTTTTTTAATGATAACCCTAAACTAGGGTCCCTTACAATTAGTGATGATATTAAAAAAAATCTTTCAGAACAACAACTAGAAAATAAATTATATCAAAAAGCCTTAGATCAAGGATCTGCAGTCAAAGATAAAGGTAAGCACAATCCAATTTTGGGTGCAACTTTTAAAAGAGAGTTATTGGATTTTCAAAAACAATCTGTCGAACATTTGTTGGCAGTAAACAACGGTGCAAATTTTTCTGTACCTGGCAGCGGTAAAACAACTATGACTTATGCTGCTATCTCAAAATGGTTGGAAGACGGGATTATTGAAAAAATTATGGTTATTGGTCCTATTGCATCATTTGTTCCTTGGGAGGACGAATATGTTGGGTGTTTTGAGAAATCTGCCAGGACATTAAGAATTAAAGGAGATATTGCAGAAATTTTAGAAGATATTGGTGATAATTATGATTTATTTTTACTCCATTATCAAACATCTAATTCAAAACGAATGGAATTGATGAATTTTCTTAAAAAATATAAAACCGTTCTCATCGTTGATGAATCTCACAGAATTAAAAATCCTCATCTAGGTGCATGGGCAAACGCTGCTTTATTTCTTGCACAATTTGCAACTCGTAGAATCATTCTTTCAGGAACTCCAATGCCTAACAATTCTCAGGATTTGTGGAATCAGATAACTTATCTGTGGCCGCATGATCTTCCTTTGGGAAATCAAAGTAAATATAATGATTATGTAAAAAAACGTGGATTAAGTAATACTCATCGCGAACGTTTACGTTCTTTATTTACACGAGTTATGAAAGATGATCTTCATCTTCCAGAACCAAAATTTATTCCAATCACGGTGGATCTTGGAGATCATCAAAGACAAATCTATGATGTAATTGCTAGCAAAACTCTTGAAGAAATTGATTCTTTGGAAGAACAAGCAAAATTACAAAGATTCAGAATTGCAAAAATGATTCGATTACTTCAATCTGCTTCCAATCCTTCTCTGTTGTTTGAAATGTCACACGAATTCAATGTTAACAGCCCATTATTTAATTCTTCAAGAGAAATGGTAAGTGCCCAGCTTGGGTTTGACGTTGATTCTATTGATAATAATGATTTGAAAAATCTATCAATTTCAGAAAAGATTACAAAATACTCTGATCTTGAAATTCCTAGCAAAATACGAAAGGTTGCATCACTAACCAGTGATCTTGTCAACAAAGGAGAAAAAGTACTCATCTGGAGTTCCTTTTTACTTAATATGCACATATACGCTGAAGATGTTTTAAAAGAATTTGATCCTATTTTGATTTATGGTGACGTATCCAGAGATCCTGATGATCAACCAAATAGAGATGATTTGGTATACAAATTTAAAAATAATCCTGATTACAAAGTACTAATTGCCACACCAGCATCTCTTGGTGAGTCTGTTTCATTGCACAAAAATGCAAAAGAAGAATCTGTTTGTAGAAATGCAATATACTTGGACCGAAATTTTAACGGTGCTCAGTTTATGCAATCAGTTGATAGAATTCATAGGGTAGGGATGCCTCAAGATGTCACTGTTAATTATCATCTTGTAATTGGCAGGGATACGATTGATGAGCAAATTCATCAAAGACTTTGGGAGAAATGGGAAGACATGACTACTGCTCTTGATGATCCATTTCTTCAAAATGTTAATTTTGATGTAATTAATGAAACCAAAGATGAATTTAACCGAGATTATGATTCATTAGTTAAACATTTGCGTGATTTAAAAAGACTGTAATATGACAATCAAATTAAAACAAATTCCAAAACTTTTAGGAATTATAAAAAAATTTGAAAATGATAAGAATAGTAAAGCCGTAACCGCATATGTTGCCAAAACATTCAACAATTCTCCTGTTGAGCAGGCACTGTATCCTGATTTTGATGAACTTAGAAAATTCTGTGAAGATGTCAATATACTAAAATTAGAAAATAATGTAATTGAAATCACCATATTGGGTAATCATATTTTCGATGAATATGAAAAAAGTTTTGGTTTAAACTATGAATTAAAAAAACTTTTTCGAGAACAATGTTTTCTTCATGGTTCTTTATCCCAATCCATCAATGATAGTTTGTCTAGATTTGCAACAACTCCAGATAAAGTATGGGCTCCTTCTGATCAGGTTTATGATTTATTTCATAAAAAAGAATTATTGCCTCTTTTGTATGAATGTGAATTACTTCTATTATTTGGTGATAAAGTAATTCTTAATCCACAATATAACGATAAAATCTCATCTAAAAAAATTACTTTGAAAGTACGAATTAGTCAAAAACAAATTGATGAACAATTAAGACTGATGAAAAAAATTGGTGATATCGCAGAAGATATTGTTATAAAATATGAGAAAAATAGACTCAAAAATCTTGAATGTTTTTTTGAATCCAAGAAAGTTCAGCGCATTAGTATACAACATGCCAATGCTGGGTTTGATATTATATCATTTGATCGTGAATCTGCCAATAGGGATTATGATAGATTCATTGAAGTAAAAGGTTCCTCTGGTAAAGATTTAGATTTTCATTGGTCTGAAAATGAAAAAAAAATTGCTTCGGAATTAAAAGATAAATATTGGATTTATTTTGTACCTAACGTTGATATTGAAACAAAAAACAATAATTTGGAAATTCAGAAAATTCAAAATCCTTTTAGAAAAATTTTTATAAAAAAATTATTTTCTGTTACTGCTGAAAATTATCATGTCCAAAAACTCGGTGATGTTTGATTGAAAAAACCTATAAGAGACGATCTTGGAAAAAAATGAGTACATTGCCAGAGTCAAGACAACGTCATAATGTAATCTATCGTTGTGATTGTTTAACCAAATTATTTAAATTAGATTCTAGTTCAGTTGATCTTATTATTACTTCCCCACCTTATGCCGGTAAGCGAAGAAATTCATACGAAAGTATTTCAGCAAAAAATTATATTGAATGGTTTTTACCAATTTCAAAACAACTAAAACGTGTTTTAAAGCCTCGTGGTTCTTTTATCTTGAACATTAAAGAAAGATCTATAAATTGTGAACGTGAAACTTATGTAATCGAATTAATATTAGAGATGAAAAAACAGGGTTGGTTATGGACTGAAGAATATATCTGGCATAAAAAAAACTCATTTCCTGGAAAATGGCCAAATCGATTTAGAGATTCATGGGAAAGATGTCTTCATTTTACTAGACAGAAAAAATTCAAAATGTATCAAAAATCTGTAATGATCCCAATGGGTAAATGGGCTGACTCTAGGCTCAAAAATCTGTCTGATACTGACAAATATAGATGTGAATCAAAAGTGATGAGTGGACTTAGTAAAAATGTCTCTAATTGGAAGGGTAAGGATGTGGTTTATCCTACAAATGTACTTCACATGGCCACTCAATGTCAAAATGTCAATCACAGTGCTGCTTTTCCAATAGCCTTGCCTGAATGGTTTATCAAATTGTTTACCAAAGATGAAGATGTTGTTTTAGATCCGTTTATGGGAAGTGGCACTACTGCCATCGCGACGATAAAATTAAATCGAAAATACATTGGAATGGAAAAAAATCCTATGTATCAAGCATATGCTAACAAACGAATTAGTGCGTTCAAAAAAGAAATGAAGAAAACACAAAAATTTAAAACTGGCTTGAAATTTTCTTTAACCTCAAGTTAATCCCAAGAATTAATTTTACTGTATTTAAATAGTTAATATTTCATGCAAATTAGATTATTTTTTTATTTTTTTGATTATTGATTCGATATCTGAAATTAATGATATGATCACTGGTTTTTGTAATAGATTAGAATCAAAATCTACACTTTCTAAATTCGTCAATGCTCGTCTGAGTAATTTTTCTGGTTGTTGGGATTCTGATAATGCTTTTGTTGAATCCAAACAGTTGTTAAAAATAACTCGTGTTTCTGTAAATTCATCTTTTGATTCTGCTAATATTCTTTTTTCTCTTTTCTTATTTTGTTTTTCTGGTCTACTATATTCCCGTGCTCTCAAAAATTCCTTCTTTGATTTTTCATTTGAAAGAATTTCTTTAATTTTTCTAATTTCTCTCTGAGGAACGCCATCATGGATTAATTGAAATCCTATTCTTTTTACACTTATAATTTCATCTAGTCCTGCATCATATTTTTTCAATCCTTTTAGAATATTTTGTAAATCAATAAAATGCTCATGAACCCTCTTTACTTTATTAAAGACACCTGGTTCTCCAATAAAATTTAGATATTCCATGATTAATTGTAGTTGTTCTAATTTTTCTAAAATATCCTTTTCTTTAAATCCCCCGTAGAGTGCATTTGCTATTTCTTTAGGCATTAATCCTGAGTCTATTCCCTCCTTGAATTTTAATAATTCATTGATGGGACCATAATCTAATTGAACATAACGTGATAATTGTATCCCTGCTTCTAATTTCCATAGATCTTGTGATGAAACATTTGGTGGCAATCTGGCAACTTCGATAAATTTGAATTTAGAATGTCCTTGTGATCCTAATTCTTCAAGTACAGAACGTCTTCTGTTTCCATTGATTACAAATCCATCATGAGTCATAATTCCTGGATCTTTTTGTCCATGTTGTTGTAGATCTTTTTCTAAAATCACACTTTGTTTAAGATCTAGCTCAAACAATAACGTTTGAATTTTTTTTGAATCATCTGGATTTTTTGGATTTAACACATGACCTTCCTTTTTTATAAGATCAATATACTCTGCTGCAAATCTTCCATTTTTGATATTATAATATGTCAAATCTAATGGAAGGCGAAATGTTTGCAAATCTGTTTTCTTACCCTGTAATATTATGGAAATTGTTTTTGGAATCTTACAAGAAGGATTATTTTCTATATATTCATTAATTTTTCGAGCATCTTCTGAATATTCATTACTCATATATTTACACATTATTATAGGCATAAAACATTTTTGATCCCATTTATTGTCAATTATTTATCTGCACTCTTTACATCTCGATTGTCGTCTAAGCGAAAATTTATTATCTTTATTCATTTGGCGATATCCAAATCTTTCTTCTACTCCTTTAAGATTATGTTCAATCTGCCCACAATTTGGACATTCTGCAATCATAGATCCGTCATTATTTGAAAATCGTAATCTTTTTAGAAACAAATCCATCCTTTGTTCTATTAATAGTAAATAATGTGCAATTTCTCTCTCTGATACTTTATTCTCTAATGAAAATATTTCTTTAATTGACTCATTTAAAATAAAAATTAAATGTTCACATAATCCATTTGTTTTACTTTTCTGATCCCACTGAAAACAAGTACATGAAAATAAATCATCGGTTCTATATTTCAATGAATCCTTGTCAAGATATTTTATAAAATCAATCCTACATTTTGAATTTCCAACGAATCTATATTCTATTTCTTTCTCAAAAATAATTCTTTTTTCAACTATTTTGTTAAATGTAG
The DNA here is from genome assembly GCA_965218785.1 of Candidatus Nitrosopumilus sp. Classification (GTDB taxonomy): domain Archaea; phylum Thermoproteota; class Nitrososphaeria; order Nitrososphaerales; family Nitrosopumilaceae; genus Nitrosopumilus. The sequence continues at coordinate 1,139,949 of OZ244650.1, read as the reverse complement.
ATGTTTTTGATATGCTTTCTGAAATTATTTTTTTAAAGATATCTGTTTTTGAAATTTGACGTAATTTTGAAAGAAATTGGAAATAAATATTGGAATAATCAATAAATTTTTTTATATTTATAGGTATGGTAAGTTCCTCAAGAGATCCGATGTATTGAGTGCTTTCATTCATTTTTGGTAATAATATGACGTCTGCTCTTCCAGATTCATAATTGACTGACTTTATTTTCACAATACTTTCACGATTATCTCCTTGGCGTATTATGGCAACTGCTCCTCTTCTTGATGGAATGATTGGCGTGATTTTACACCACTCTCTTAATTCATTTTCTGAAATTATTTGAATTGTTTTGTTTTTCTCTAATATCTGTAAAATTATTTTTTCTGGACGTGTAAATGAAATGATGAAGCCTTGTTCGTTTCGCTCTCTTTTTTTTAATTTGAGAATTAAATCGGAAATTTCATCAACTTTAATTTCATCATTTATCATAACTTTTACATAAATGATATTGGATTTTATTTCTAGGTTGAGATTGCTGATAATCTGTTGCTGTTTTTTTGTAAATTCATACCTTGACAAATCTACTACAAAATCAAATTCTTTAAGATCATTTGGAGGATGACTCATCATGTTTGAGTTTGTCAAAACCATGCCTGCAATTCGTGTTACTTGATCATCTTGGTCCTCAAAATTCCCCCTTTGAAGTTCAAATAATTCTTGAATGAATTCTTTAGGAGTAATTTTTCTCCCAAAAAACTCTCTATTTTTTCTAAATGAATCTGTATTTTCAAAATTCATTTTTTCATAGTTTTCAAATGTAAAATATTGATCAAAAAATGGTTTGAATTTCCAATACCCTTCCTTTCTAATTACCATATTTTGATTTATGAAATCCTGTAATGTGATTATAATTAATGCAGGAGGAATTTGTAATAATATTGGTAGTTTGTGTTTAATAGAAATAACTAATTCTTGATATGTAATCCCATCTTTTCTATTTTGTATGTTGTTAAAAATATATTTACAAATAAGCAATTGATGTACTTCCAGTCTAAAGTTATTTGAATTATCTATTTCTATGAATGAGTTATTTTTTAATTCTAGTAATATCATATCTAACATTTTTTTAATTTCATCATCTTTTATTGTTGAGAGCGGTGTATGTGGGGCTAAAATTAAATGTTCAAAATCTTTTATTGTTTTTTGTACAGATTCAAGAATTTTTTTACTATCTGTAAAATTTTGTTCGTTTAAATACAATTGTAAAATTATAACTGCTCTTAACACATTATAATTTATTTTATTTTTAATTGACTTTTGAAATCTTGTCAATATGTTATTTAATATTTCATATCGTCTTGCCAATTTACTATCTGTAAAATTTGTTTTTCTTGATGTTGAATCTTTTCTAACTGATCTTCGTTTTTTATTTAATTTTAAAATTTGCAAAAGTTTGTAATAATCAATAAATCCGCAAAGATGAAATTTTTCTATTAGTACTTTGGAGTATTCACCATCAACGTACATTTCTAAAAATTCGGATAAATCTACAAATGGAAATTCTTCATCGATTTTTGTTAAAATCTCTTCAAATCCCCTATAATTGATATCTTGTTTTAAATCATCAATTAGCACTTGTAATTTCTCAACGAAGGGATCTATTGGTTCTTGAAATGCCATAATACAAAAATAATATTTTAATAAATAAGTATAGTGACAATCACAAGTTTATGAGTTATTTTTAAGATATCCATGTTTAGTTATTTGTATTTATCTTAGTAAAATCATCCCATCTTTTGTTTTTGAATGATTTTTAGTTTACAAACTTTGTCTTTTAACTATACGTTTGAACCTATCGATTATTGGATGTAATGCATCTTGAGATCCGTGCGAATGTTCTTAATATCTGCTGTGTTTTTTACAATGAGTGGATTTCTTTTGTCAAAAAAAACTATATTGTTAATCAGGAACCCTTTCTTGTGTGTGCCAGATGATGTTATTTTTAGGATCCGTCCTTTCTCTTGGTGACTATTGAGAAGACAGGACGTTTGTGATCAAAATAGTTCTAGTTAAAAAAGATGAATGTAATAGCCAAGACTAATTAGACAACAATTTCTTTTTTTATAACACATTCAATATTTGCTTCAGGTCATCGGATTTTAATGGGATCGTGATTGTCATAAATAGATATTTTTTAGTATCATTATTTAACGTGTACAATTCATCAAGACACTGTTGAAGTGTTCTTATTGAGAGTGCCGATGATATGTCCTGATATTTTAAATTATCTTCAGAATCTCCCAAAGATATAATCAAGACATTTCGATCATTTTCATCTAATAATTCTTTAAGATGATCTATGGGAATATTTTCCGTGATTACCACATATTGTAATTTATGACTTTTAGAATACTTATCAAAAATCAATTCATTATAGACAAAAGGAGTATTTGGAACTCTGTAACTGGATAAAACACTTTGGTTAATATCCTTTGCTGCTTGGTGAATTTCTAAACCCTGAATTTTTTTAACGAATACTGCCGCAAGAAGATCTACAAATTTATGTTTGATCTCAACATGAGCATTTTGTAATTCAGATGTCATCGGCTGTAATTTTTCTGATGGGTAAACAGCTGAATCAATTCCTAGCAAATCTATATAAATTTCATGATGTTCTTCGAATGCTGTAATGTTAAAATAATTATTGAGGCATGTGGAAAATGTAGACCATTTTGAATTTATCGTATCTGATGAAAAAATCTCGCCCAAATCTTCTATGTGTTTGTTATGGATGTTGGCCATGTTGATGGCCAATTCCAACATGTTCTCATACTCTTCTTTGAATCGTTGTTCGTCTACTGCAAAAACTCCTCCTTTTTCTTCGATGATTGTATCCAAGTGTCCTATGATACGATAGGTGTTTTCTTGTGTTTTTTGTAAATAGCCTTGAGACACTAAAAATGTGAACAAGCCAATTACTGCAGAGCGTGATTTAGGTTTTGTGAGTGTGGTGCTGTTGTTTTCTGAGAATTTTAAACCTTGTTCATCAAACACAATGTCTTTGAGTTTGGGCGTGTTTTCAAGATTATTACAAACATTATACAGGGTTTCTAGTATGTCATCATTTTCTGCCCATAGCGAAGGTGTATCATATTTTTCCCTCTCGTAGACCCACTCTATTGATTTTTGTAGATTGGCTTTGGTGATCTGTTCTGTATTTAAATTGGAATTCAATACGGGTCCTTCTGGAAGAATTTTAATCATGGTGTCTCTGATTACATTATACAAAGCAAAAAAACTAGTTTTGGATTGATAGCATAAAAAATTCTGAAAGTTTTTGTAATCTGTATTTTGAGTTAGTTCGCTACCATTTAGGATAATCTCTGTAATAAAATAACGCATTTCATCAAATAATGGACGTTTTAGATATAATGTCTGTGAAAATAAAGTACTATTTGGGTTTGCTTTGTCCTCAATATTCGATAATATTTTTGGTGAAGCTATGAATATGAATAACGCATTACCTTGATTGATCAGCATTTTTAAATTTAAAATTATGGATAGTGATTCTTCCTCTACTTTGTCTAACTCATCCATAATAAACAATATTTTAAATTTCTCCTTCACAAATTCTTCTAGGAGCAATTCAAATTCTGATTGCATAATGGAAAAATCATAATCATAACGATAATAATTTGATGCTGTGTTAATGGATGATTTTTTTATTATTATGGAATAATTCCATGTCCAATATAATCCATTTGTAATTATTATGATGAACAAAATCCAATTATATTCTAAAATAATATCTGATAAAGAAAGAATTCCAACAGCAACGAGCGATAATGCACATATTAAATTAATACGAATACGAGATGTTTTTTCATGAATTGATTTACTGCGGATTTGATTTACCTGTTTGACTTCTGATGCAATTGCTTTATTATACAATTTGGAAGTTTGTATTTTTAATTTTCCAACAATATCTGAATCCTCTTGAATTTGATTGTACAATGAACGAATAATCCCTCTAAGGATATCATCTTTTGAATCTCCCTCACTTTTTGAATCTTCCTTTGATTTTAAATGAATAGACGTCGCTTTTATCAAAATAGGTTTGATTTTTTCATTTTTTATGATGGTTTCATTGGTTGCTTTGAAAACAGCGCTGGTTTTACCTGCCCCTCTTTGTCCACATACTAACATAGATCCCTCATTTCTTCTAGAAATAAAATCAAGCAAAATACGATGTTCTGATTCTCTAGTTATATGGTGACCAGAATCCTTTCCAATTTTAGGCTGATAATCCCAATCAGATTCTAAGATCATTTTTTCATCCATCTCAAACTATCTTATTATCTGATTGATATTGTTTACTAAAATTTATACTGTTTAATCTTGGAGTGCTTTCATCTGTTTCAAATTTTTATTAAATTTGGATGCTGTGGTGTTATACTCTAAATTTTTAGATGCAATCCATTTTTTCTCAAAATTCTGTAAATTCGGAGACGTGGGATTACAATTCTTGACAGATAAAATCAGATCGAATGTTGGAAATTGCTGTGTATTCAACTTTACCTGTAATATTGAGGAAAGGTGCAATAATTGCATTTGGTATTCAGCATTCGGCATCAAACTGACGAGATTTGGTGAGGACCCCCTCTAGAATGAGACCGCTTGCATACATACACTTTTTGAGCAAGTTAGGAGGTAAAACACCATGGTAAAGAGCAAATTCACCCCACAGGAAAAGGCAAGAATCATCCTGGAATCCATAAACACCAGGATCAGCACAGCAGAACTGTGCCGCAAGTACAACATACATCCCCCGACATTCTATCAGTGGAGGGAGAAATTCATCAACGGTGGCAAGATGTTCGTAATCGGAACCAGCAAACAGAGCCCCGAACGCGTGCTACAAAAGGAGAATGAAACCCTCAAGAGAATCATAGGTGAGCAGACCATAGTCATAGACGCTTTTAAAAAAACGTTGGAGGGAAGGATAAGATGACTGTAGCAAGCATAATTATGCAAAAGATAAGCGTATCTGTATGTAGAAACATGCAAAAAGCGGTCTCATTTTAGAGGGATCCACTCCATATTGCTAAAGGTTTAAGTGTTCAAAAGATATTATGCTGTTCTGATTGACAAAACTAAAAAAAGCATTAGCAACCATGATTGTTTTAGTAATTCCAATTTTAACCATATTCTTAATTGCAATGTTGTTAATATTCGAAGAATTACCTCTACATATATTTATTATAATAGTGATAAGTTATGCAATTATACAAGGGATAACTTATCACAGATATTTTAAATCAGATAAAACAAAAAAATCAAAAAATTATCCAGAAGATGTTCTAAAACAATTATGGTTAATTGATGCTACAAAATGGCTTTCTAAAACATTTATTATTTCTTTCGTTATTACTACGGTAATGGTTATAATAATAGCTGGTCTAATTATATATGATCAAAATAATATTCTGAAAATATTTAGTTCCTATGAAGAACAAAAAATCGAAATCAATAAGATGAATTCATCAAAAATACATCCTAATCTAAAAGAAAATTATGAAAATTTTAATTTCAATCGTACATCCGGATTAATTTCACTATATGAGTTAAAACTACAAAATTATAACAGTGTAATTGCTGAAATATCTTATTTAGAACAAGATGAAATTAAAAAATTGATCAATAAGGAAATAGCAAAATCAATATTAACAGATCCAGAGTTATGTGATATATTAAAACCTGTTCTTTGTATTTCCATTTCTACTACAATCATTTTTCTAATCACATCGGTGTTTTCTATATTATATTCAAGATTTGCTGGAGGGGTTGGAAAATTAGAAATCGCCAAAGCGATATTTGATCTAATTCGAAATTCGAAAGAGTTAAAACCTTTGGACAAAAAAAGAAATTGCATATTGGGAATGCGACTTTATGATCAATTTCTTCGTAAAACATTGAAATTACACATCAAAAATATGGACATTGTAATATCTGAAATTCTAACTTGGGATTCACAAAAATGTAATAATAATGCTTCACAATTTGTAGATATACTAAATGACGATGATCAGTTAGCACTCATGAACACTTGGAAAGAGACACTAGACAAAACAATAGTAGTTGATACATGGACATGGCAAAAAATACTGAAACCATATTTATCAATAATCCGATCGGGAATAATATCAGTCATTGGTGGATTGATAACAATCTTTATACTATACTTGATATCACACTTGTAGTCTAAAAATAATTTTCAATAGACCTCTTATGTGCTGTCCGTAAATTCAACCAAAATCTGCCAAAAATCTTAAAGATCAAAAAGGCATCTGAGCAAAAAATGGAGTGGACCCCTATAAATGAGACCGTTTTTTGCATGTTTTTACATATAGTTACCATCATTTATTTCTGATCTCACATTCTGATAAAAATTCTTCAGGAGTCACATATTTCAGTCAGAGTATCCTAGAATGATTGTAATCCCTGTGTGCATCTGCAATGACTGCCTCTGTCTCCTGATAACTTGCAAACTCATGTAACCATAAATACTTTTTTTGATCTAAAAGGATAAAATTTATCAACAATCAATTCCTACGAATAACATATCACATGAAGTTTAAGAATACATCTGATGAAGAATTCCGCAATACCTTCATAGGAATTCTATCCAAGGGGCCAAAGAACAACACATACAAATTTGCACTTGCAAGGTTTCTTTTGGAGCACAGCCACAGATGTGACAAGCAGATGGTCAAATATTCCGAGATTGCAAAATACTTTTTCAAATATTACTGGCTGCAGGAATGCAAGTCCAAGCTCCGGCATGGGCCAAAAAACCAGACTCCCAGCGTCATAACTGAAATACGCAAGGAATTTGACCAGGATACATATCCACAATCATTTGAGAAGATTCAAGAGGAAGAGCCTGATAAAGTGGCAAACTGTGTTAAAGAGATTACACGTATATGCAGCAAGGACGTCATACACAGGTTTCAGTCAATTGGCAGAATCGAGAAAAAGATATTCTACGACTATTTTGCAATAGACTACAAGGATTCATCTGGCAACAAAAGAACGGATCCGAAGGGAGGCATACTGCTCAATCCCAAAGCGATGCGTTTCTTCAGGGAAAACTTTGTACCCTTGTACAAATCCGTAATTCTGGAGTGGATCCGATTTCTTGAGATACGAAACTTTGGCACACCAAGAATGGTACAAAAAATCGAGGGTGTTACACCTGACGCACGTGATCAGCGAAAATTCATGAATAAATTAAGGCTGTTTACAGACAACTGCTTTTACTGTAATAGTAGGCTAAACTATGACCGATACACGCACGTAGACCACGTTATACCATTTGACTATATCGGCAATACCGAGATATGGAACCTGGTTTTATCATGTCAAGTATGCAACTGTGAGAAACTGGGCAATCTTCCGCCACAACACTACATAGAAAAACTGTTAAGCCGCAACGACACATACAAGAAGAACAAGAGTCACAAGCTAAACAAGATTATAGAAAAATCACTTGATGCGCTAAACTATGATGATCGTGACATAAACTGGCATTATAAAAACGCCCGCACACACGGCTATCCCGTACTGAGAAATTTCCCAAAAAAGATAGTACGAAACACAAGGTTATCCTAGCGTACTAAACCATCATGAGAATCACTGTTCATCATCCTCACCTTGCAGTTTTTTATCTGCCTCATCCCGGCTCTTTTTGAACACCTTGTATCTCTTGCCCCATCGTGAAAGTATGACCCACTGCCTTATTCCGATTACCAGCCATACAACTGATACCAAAAGCACAATCCTGTTTATTCCCAGCACCAACTCGTCTGTGGACCCCCCGTTACCTGACAATACTTTTTTAGCTGCATCATACTCTTCTTGCGTCATATCCCCGTTTACCAATGCGGCCAGCAACTTTGCATCCACGTTATCATCAAACACCGGGAAAACCGCGATTGCCGCAACTAGCAACGTTCCAGATGGAAACAACAGCATGGTTATAATCATCAGCATGAACATCTTTTTTGTCCTGCCCATCTCGGACATCATCTGGTCTACCATCTCAAAGAAATTCCCGTGTCTGTCACCCTCACCGGAACTACTCATCTTTGATCCTCCTTGGAAACATCGCCTCATACGGCTCTAAAACCGCACGTAATACCTCCAGTCCTTTCTGTGATATCTTGTATTTTATGATGTTTTTACTGCCCCGTGACTCTACTGATTTCTCTATGATCCCCTTTTTGACCATCTCGTCTAGAATCTCCTTGTGTTTTACGTTGTTCATGCCGCAGATGCTCATAAGCCTGCTCTGGTTCATCTCGCCGTACTCGAACAAGTTCAACAGCACGTCCTTCCTAATGTATATTCTATCACGGTATTCACGCCCCATTGCATATTACCATAAAACCGATTCATATAACATCATTCCAGTGTGTTTTGTGCCTCTTTTTGGTGTTTTGATTTGAAATCAGTCATGTAATCCGCGTGATAAACCGGTTCAATTAGGTGCCCGTGCGATTCCTCAGAGACGCACGGACCCATGAATTCTAAGACCACACCGCATAATGCCATAACTTGGTCATAAAGGTGAGGTACCATTGTTACGTATCTCTTGTTAACAACCCCTTTTATTCAAACCACCAATCAACATCATGAACACGCGAACAAAATACGCCATTCCTGCAATTGCAGGAGTGATAGCCATCATGGCATTCATCGTGCCGGCAATGGCAGAGCAGGCACAGTTTGCAAGTACCTCGGGTACCGGTTCTGAGCATCCTTTGGATGATCCACTCCAGTATATGCAGCTGGTAAGCGGATTTGAGGGAGCCGTACAGATCCAGTTCGACTCCGGTACAGATCAGATGATCGAGGAGAAGATCAACGTCACTCTGGCAGATGCTGCGGCAGTTGCAGAGGAGAACGGTCTGACTCACGCAACTGGTGCCCAGATTGAGGTCATCAGAAATGATCAGGGTGATACCTATCTTGTATGGACGATACACGGGTATGATTCTGCAAGATCAGAGACTGTGGGTCATTCACCTGACATCTTTGTAGTGGATGCAGGAGACGTGACAAACTTTGCGCTGACAACCAAAGAGTGGAACCTGATGAACATGCCAGATGTGTCATACGACATGGAGATGAAATTCTTTGAGGAATTCAACGAAGACGATCTCCGGCCAACCGGAAATGCAGAACATGACGCCTTGCAGGCGGAATTTATTGGTCTGATGAAACAGCTAAAGGCTGCGCATGATGACGGTGATTCTCAGAAAGTGGATCAGATAAAACAGCAGATGCGGGAACACTATATGAGATTAGTCTCGATTGATAATCCGGATATCTGATTATATCCTCCACCCCCCCTTTTTTTATACTGATACAAACAAAAATTCTGATGTCTGAATTATATTCTATGATTTGTTATATTCTGCATCTTTGGTATGTAGTAATTGGAATCTGTCAGATTGTTTAATTCGCATTTATGAATGGTATCTTGATGTGTTATATCTGATATCACTCTATCTTTAATGCCTTTGACGGACATTCGCCCACCACCCTTCTAACCTGCTCTTCAGGGGCGCCATCCTCGACTATGACGAATTTTCCATTTTGCACTGAAAACACTGATGGAAGATTTTTTACGCATTTTCCTGAATGAATACAGGTATTCTCATCCCAGCTTACCTTCATGATGTATCTGGGATATACTATTAGAAAAACTTGATGGTTGTTTTGCTGAGGTATCTTAATCGTAATTGGGGATCTGAAATTAGTTATATTGGTATTTTCTGGCTGGTTTTAATACTGTTCTGGCCTTGGATTCTTTTATTCCGGTCTTTTCATTGATGGATGCAGTATTCCATCGAAAAACTGAATTAAGATGTATTAAAACATCCTATGTGAAAAGATGCGACTGGGTTTCTGGTAGTACGCACACGAAATACCATGATACCGAGTGGGGTACGCCGTTACATACTGACCGAAAACTCTTTGAATTTCTCATACTTGATGCGATGCAGTCAGGACTTTCCTGGAGGATCATACTTGGTAAAAGGGCGTCATTTAGAAAGGCATTTGATAACTTTGATGCCAAAAAAATTGCAGGGTATTCAAAATCAGACGTGGTGCGGCTGCTTGCAGATACTGGAATAATTCGAAACAGGAGAAAGATAGACTCTGCAATAAACAATGCAAAAAGGTTTCTGGAGATCAAAAAAGAGTTTGGAACATTTGACAGGTATGTGTGGTCGTTTGTAAATTATGACACGATTCATGGCAGGTTCAAAACGTGGGATGACATTCCTGCAACATCTCCAGAATCCGAACTGATGAGTGCCGATATGAAAAAACGCGGATTTACCTTTGTTGGACCTGTTGTGATCTATGCGTTCATGCAGACAGTTGGAATGGTAGATGATCACGTGGTCGGATGTTTCAGGAAAAAGGAATTAATATCTGTTTTGAACTGAATTTTTGGTTATGCGTATGCGTCTTTAATATTCTGAAATTAATGTGATATCTCATCATGTAACCTTTGATTATTATTATAACATGTAACAGATAAAACTAGTCCTATCGGTGTCAGTTCAATCACGACAACCTCAGTCGGATTAAAAAACCTGGGTCCCGGGGTCAGACCGCATGTGGTGTAGACCTCGGCATCATTAACGGTGTAATGTTTGTAGTCATACTCGCCCTGGAATCCCAGCATCTTTGGGATCGAACCCAGTACCGGCAGTCTGACCTGTCCGCAGTGCGTATGCCCAAACAGATACAGGTCTGCAGTATCCTTGTCAATTAACAGGCCATCCTGGTTATGTGAGAGTAGGATTTTAAACCCGTCGGCAACACCTGCAAACGCCTTTGTCTGGTTTCTCTGTCCTGCCCAGTATTCATCAAGACCTATAATTGAGACGCCGTTGACTGACAAATTCTCGTTTTGGAGTATCCTGATGGTGTCCTCACTGGTAATATACTCTATTACCTTTTCTGCACGCTGTGTGTTTGCACCGTGGCGGTCAAACGAATACACGCTGTAATCGTGGTTTCCCAGGACTCCGAAGACCCCGTGAGTGGTCTGCAGTTTCTTTAGCGGTTCAAGTGATGGTAGTTCGGCGGTGTCATGATGTATGAAATCACCTGCAATCAGGACGGTGTCTAGTTTCTCGTTATTTAGCATGTCTACCACGCGCGATACAAAGGCGGGATCGGCATTCTGTCTTTGAAAATCGGCGACAAGGCCGATTCTCATCTCGGTACCCGTATCTGGAATCTGTAGTCTGCTTGTCTCGATAATGTTGGGCTCTATTACAAACGCGTCAAGACCCAGTATGAAAATAATTATTATGATGCCGATCAGCACCAACTTTTTTTTTGACAACATCTAGAGAAAAAATACATGATATAAAAACTACATATGTCCTGATAAAAGATTGTATCAAATAATTCATGTAAATCCTTATACGTTGTAAAATATTATGAAAATTATGGCTGAACGATATTTTCTTATAAAAATTAATGTGAGTCCTAATGATGAAATTCAATTAAACAAATTTGAAAATCACTCTTTATTATTATTCTCTAGACAACAACGAAAGTGGAAAAGTTGTGAAAATCAAATTCATAGAGCAATCTTGTTTGATATTAAACAAAATTTTGTTTCTATTTGGGGTGATGCAGATGTTACGTTTGGAAAGAATAAAAACAAAAAGACACCTTATGTACAAACAAGTGATTTTAATCCAATTAATCCCGTTATAGATGGTAAAATTAAAGCTAAATGGTTACCTAAACGATTTGGTGGAAGTGACTGGTCACTAGGTAAAAAAATTAGACCTATTTCTGAGAATGATTATCTTGATATGCTAAAATCTGCTCTTGATTCAGGACAACTAATCTTTCCTACATCTGATAAAACATCCACTACTGGAGATAAGCCAGAGCCACCTGATCCCACAATCGTTGAAGATTTACCATTAGAAATTCCTACCAAAGAACAATTGGAACAGGGCATTCGTAAAATTCGAGATCATCTACTGCTAGACGAAGAAATTATCGAAGAAATCGTGATTCATCTTACAAGTGGTCGTAATATTTTACTTGCGGGTCCAGTTGGGACTGGAAAAACACATCTTGCAGAACTAATCCCCAAATCATTTTGGACTCGAAAAACAAAGGGATATGATACAAAAACTTATACTGCAACGTCTGAATGGAATGTTCATGATGTCATAGGAGGCATAGTGCCTAGGATGAAGGATAATCGCCCATCATATGAAATACAGTATGGTTGTGTTACAGAAACTGTACTAAAAAGTTGGGATGATAAAACTAATAGCAATAATGATGACACAAAATATTCTGGAACATGGTTGGTAATTGATGAGTTCAATCGTGCAGAAATAGACAAAGCATTTGGTCCGTTATTCACATCTTTAGAATCAAAAGAACCAAAAACACTTTTAATTCCAGATGAAAAAGAGGCAAAATTGAAAAAACAAGAAATCCCCAAAGATTATAGAATTATTGGAACTTTAAATACGTCCGACAAACATTACTTATTCAAATTATCTGATGCCTTGAAAAGACGATTTACATATGTTGAGTTAAAATCCCCTTCTAGAGAATATGCTGAACAAGAAATTTATTATGCATTATTAAATGCAATAAAAGAATTACCTTTTACCGTATCTTCATTAATTCAATTAGACAATAATGCAAAAAAACTGGCTGAAAACCAATCTAATTTAGAATTAATTTCAGCTGTTAGAAGTGCATATGAAATTCTTTCATTTGTAAGAATGACAAAAGACCTGGGAACTGCCATTCTCAAATCCATTTATCAAACAATGTTAATAGGAACTCAGATTAAGGGTTATTCGGATTCTGTTTTAGATATGGCATTAACTGGCAATATCATTCCTCAATTAGAAAAAGTTACAGTGACAAATCTTGAAGTTTTAAAAAATTATTGTTTTGATGATTTACTTAAATTTTTTCGTAGTATGTATGATAAAAACGAAGATGAAATTAGACAAGAATACAGTAATGATTTTGGATATTTTTTAAAATTTATTAAAATTCCAAATGTAGAAAAATTGCAAGATAAATATCAAAGAAAGAATATTGCTGATGAGGATTGGACATTAATTTCCAAATCATGGGATATACAAAAACCTAAGAATAACATCAATAGAAAATTACCTTTATTTCAAATTGCTTTAGACGATCTCAAAAAAACTTTTGAATTCTTATGAATCGTTTAGAATTAATTCGAGAAATACACGCTCTAATAAAAAATGAGAAAAAAGAAATTTCCCAAATCCAATATGAATTAATTAATAAACGTGCTAAATCAAAAAAAAAATTTTTTAAGGAATGGAAAGTTGCTGAAAATAATATTAAGGGCGAACAATGGCATCAGTTTGTCAGATTTTGTATAAATTTTGAAGAAATGGAATATATGTTTCGTAGAATTAATTACTTGTTAAGACGCTATAGACATAATACTGATGAATATTTTAAAGCAAAATTCCAAAAAGGTATTTCTGAATTGCCTGATAGATCTTCAGAATTGGAACAACTTTTTAAATTTAGTAATGAATATTTTGAGATTTATAAAAAAATTTTGACTCGCATTAATTTTGAACAAACTAATGTTTTGTCCACGGTTCGAATTGAAGGGAAAATAAATTGGAATGCTACTTTAACAAAATCAATTACTGATTTCCCATTATCATTTGAGGTAGATAAATGGGAAAAAAGATTCACTGTGCCCGAAAATATTCTTTTAATTTGGATTACCATGTGGCTGTCCCACCAAATTCAGCGTCTATTGGCAAACACTTTTGAGTATCCATTAGATATTTCAGAACTCAAAACCCTAAAACGTATTTCCACTCGTTGTAAATCTATTCTCAAACACTTTCCATTTTATAACGTGGTTGAAGTTGTTAGATATGATTTTGACATGAATGTTCGGAACAAAAAAATTCAAATTTTAGAGTTAGAAGTTACAAGGAGATTAAAAGAAGGATTCATTGAAAATACAGCATATGGAAAATTATTAATCTGGTTTAGCAAAATGAAGACATTTAATTTTACAAATATTAAAAAGAAAGATAGAACTATAAAATTTTTACTAGACGCAGTCAAGAATATAGATGAAATGTATGAAATATGGATATTTTTTGAGCTTTTGCATTGTTTTCAAAAATATGTGGATGTAACACTTGCACTCGATTCAGAATGTCAATCTATCCAATTTACTCTAAATTATCAAAAAGTAGAATTATTTTATGAAAAACCCTTTTCAGAAAAAACTGAATTTGCATGGGCTCATTCACACACACCTGATTTTACTATCTTATCTAATCAGAAGATATTGGGGGTTTTAGATGCAAAAAATTACAAAAATGCTGAAAATAAGGAATCTCCAAAAAATAAAATTTTGGCATATATGACAAATTTGAGTACGGGGTTTGGAGGTATTATTTGGTCCAATAACTATAAAGCCGAATATGTTTTTCCTAGATCTAGTACAGATTCAACAAAATACCACAATAATCTTAAACTTGCATTATATCCATTGAATCCTCGTACAATGATGGAAAATACAGGTGCTGGGGATTCTATTTTTGATGAAATATTTGCCGAAATTAAGAATCGATTAGAATCGGCAACTAAATGCTCACATTGTGGAGAAATCGCAATATCTGAGATGAAAATAAAGGAATTATTTGGTCTTCAAAACATCGATGAAATTATTAGGAATTCATCTTGGTGTATAAAGTGTAGAAATTTGTAATTTTAATGACAAGATATGGACGAGATTACTAAAAATACATCTCAATCTTAACAAATTTTTATTAAACAACTATTGATTGGTTAAACTAAAGTGTTCTTATGATCAAATATTGACAAATTTACTATGACAAATTTCAACATATTTGGATGTTAATTTCTTCGAAGTTGGATTAAATGTGCATAAACTCGGTTCTGTAAATTTGTCGAGGCCTGAAAAGATAACCTAGTTACAATAGACGTTATTGAACTCCTCTTCTGAAACTGATCTTACTGGAACTGGAGAAATTGGAAATATTTTTTAAAGTCTTCAAACGTGTTTTCATAATTTAATTTAACTAAATTTAATTAGGCAAACAACTTCCAATTAAAAATAAAATTTATTTATGGGCAGGAAAAGATCATACCATGCAAATAACCGGTGAAATCTTTGAGGAGGAAAAATAATGACTGAAATACCAGATTGGCAGGATATGCCAGAACCAGTATCACTTGTGAGGTTGTCCTGGGAGGACATCAAGGCGATGGATACGGATAACGCACTATCCAAGAAGGATGTCATGGAGATAATGCAAAATGTTGACAGTACGTCATGGGATGCAGAAAATGATTCCTTTTGGAGTTTTGTAGAAGCAAGAATCAAAGATCATCTTGACCGGTGAATCCAATCGCCTATTTGACAAATAATTGAAAAACATCCGAGATACTTCATGATCTGCTCCGAACATCATCTGTAATTTCAAGTGGAACAGACAGGGTGTTTTATCCCCCAACTTGCTCAAAAAATGTAATATCTAGGAGTTATAATTCTAGATGGATCCACACACTAGACGTGTGGGATGGAGGACAAAAAAACAAGGTTTAAAATCCAACAAAAACACCGTAAAGCCATGGTGACCTAAAATTCCAGAAGATTCAAGCGAACCGGTTTGTGACTTGACTGGCAAAGCCATACTAATGGACAGCAGTGCATTGTTGGTATTGGTGGGATACAACAGGGAAAATATATCACATCTAAAAGAGATCATAGACAGGAGAATTGATCATCTTATCATAACAGACGCAGTGCAAAACGAAATTAAAAAGATACTGAGTTCAAGTAGCGAGAAAAAATACAAGGACAGACTAGACAAATATCAAAGCGCCATGATTGAAGTCATTGCAAATCGAAAAGCTGTCATGGAAGCAGAACGGTACCATGCTTCAATAAGGGATAACCCGACAGGTAAAGCCGCAGCAGAATGGATTCATGTAAAAAACAAGGCATTGGAAGATAAAGGCATAAAAAACACCGAAGAACTGCCGGATGACAAGTATAAGGAAGCCCTAGAGTGGCTCTATGATGCCGCTGAAGATGACAGAACAATTTATGGTGAAGCCGTTGCAACTGCAAAGAAAGGAAAGACAGTCCTTATAACAAACGACTATGACATTAAAATGCTCTCAGCGATTGCCCCTGAAAACCTGGAAATAGTAGGGTCTGAGGATATACAAGAATAAAAGATTCTTATCTTGTCAGACTAGACAATCACAATCCCTATTACCCAAGATCAAAAATCATCCCTGCATGGTTTGGCCAGCGCACATGCCAACATGACTCGAAAAAACATTGTTAGAAAGGTTCTGTAAATTTGTTGAGACCTGAAAAGATAACCTGTCCAGAAATTCCGATTGTGTTTTCCTATTCTGAATAAAACTATGCCATAAATTCGAGTTTCCCCAACACTGATCTAAAAACAAGGAGCGGTCCAGTCATATCCATGCAATATCAAAGAAACAACGGAGCAATCCGTGAAGACTATGGAGCAGTAGGATTTAATTTATTGTATGGGTGGATTTCCAAGATGCCAATAAAGTTCTCAGACCCTCATAATGCCATGTATGGTGCAAAAGATGTAACCACATTTTTCTTGTACATGTGTAAAAACAGCATTTGTGCAGAACAGGCAGTATCAACAGGTGCAGCGACGGTGTAAATGAATCCGGTGTGGACTGGTTCTTATCAAAGATTAATAGAGTGGAATATGATGTAATACTCGGTCAGCACTATGATCCGTGGCACTGTCCATGAAGCAAGGCACAATGGCATGATTTCAAAAAATTCAACCGTTGTAATTGACAAGATGTAATCTGTGACATTGTATGTGGAATTGTAAATCTCAATATGCGATGGAAGCAAGAGGTTGTTGTAATTCCATAAAATCAAAAATCAAATATACAAAAAGACGAGATATTATTTACAATTACGCAAGAGTCTAATGAATTAAATCCTGCAGCGCTGTAGTATTCAAGGGAATACTACGTTGTGTTTTTGATGATTCATAGATATGGTTGAGACACTCCTTGCTTTTAGATCATAATGTTGGGAAAACTCGAATTTATGGTATAATTTTATTCAGAATAGGCACACAATCGGAACTTCTGGATACGTACAAAAGCTTAAGAAGATAGGAATCTGATAGAATGTAAGGCTGAAAGGATCAGGATGTGTCTAATGCCGCCAGAGATTTACATGGATGGCTACACTCGGGAATTATGGTTAATTATTATTGGTGAAGAGACGTGCCCCTCTTATTAAAGAGGGGCTGCATATGGAGATTCCATGTCTCCTCCGCAATTTTTGCCTCTGCCACTTTGTCTTCTAACAATACTAACTTAAATTCAATACTATTTCGATAATTATAGTCATTGTCGTTAGTAAGTATCGTTCGATTGTATCTTTTATTTTTGTTCTCGTCAAATTTATCTACCTCCTTAATTTTTTTATATGTTTTCATGATTGATTTGTTGATGAAGATCATGGTGTCTAAATTATGATCATCATTCTCAAACAATTGTACCGTGTTATCGCTTGTGATTTCATTGGGAGCCTGAAACTGACCGTTGCCAGTACCTAAACTACCCGACTGGATGGCATAATTGCCATCGGTACCAAATACCTGTACCCTGTGGTTGTCAGCATCTGCAGCCAGTATGTGCATAGGGTTTGTTGTGGCTGCTACCGATTTCGTCTCAAAATCAATTGCTTGTTTGTTGGGGGGCATGCCCGATTTACACATTAACACCATGCCAGATTTACACATTAACACCATATAAGTGAATCTATACGATATTCCTAGGGTGTAATTCTTTATCGACGTGACGATTATACCGATGATATGATTTTACCGATTTGGACTTTATTGAACTAGATATCCTACATATCCTATATAAGCTATCCGATTGGTGGTTCATAAGGGGTTACCTCTAGTCATAACATCAAATATTTTAGATCGAACTGATCTAAATATAATCGAGCACGAATTCTGACCATTACCACACCCAGAAATCAATATTTTACGAGACGAGATTGCCCAACTAATCGCGGAGAACAAGAAAAGTGTCCATACAAAAAGATTTACTGCAAATAATTGAGGAACAAAAACTCACAATCACAGAATTACAACTTGTAAACAAGGAGATACAAATTCGTATGAAATACTATGAGAACGCACACAGCCCTCCATCACAGAACTCGATCCCCCCTAGACAGAAAAAGACGTTAAATCACAAATCAGACAACACTCCAGTCCAAAACAAGACAGTCTAGGACGAAAGGCGGAACACGATCCTCATTTCAAATCTCATATGGCATACCTCATCCGAACCATGGTTCACTGTTTACACAATATTAAATTCCTACAATAAATGATGAAATTCTTCATGATTATTAACAAGTTATGTTAGATAATCTGATAAATTCAATTCTTCATACCGAGGTTTAATTTAGAATCATATAGAGCCATTTTGCAAAGTATTACATGGGTACATCAGGAATGCGAGACAACGTCGAACGGTGGATGACTCACGAGGGTCTGTCATTTGAAGACGTGAAAAATCCGGAAAACTCCTTTCAAATTCTGGTAAGACATGCGGGCCAGTACGGAATTCCAGTGGAGATATTCGAGCCAAAGGCACAGCCTGGAATCCTGGTGCTGGGTGCCAAGGCGATTATGAAAAACAACCAGATTGCAAGGTATCTTGGATTCAACGATGATGAAAAGAAAAGCTTTGAGAGTAAAGTAAAGGAATACTGTATCTCAATTCAGGCAATAAGCAAGATCATCACGGAAGACGGAAAGCAGAAAGTGGGTGTCTATGTTGTACTAGATGACAAAGAAAACATCAACCAGCAGACAGTCTTTGATGCAATTGATAGAGTATCCGAAATGTATGAAAAGACATCGCGGTTTCTGATGAAGACATTCTGAAAACCCGTACCAGATGGATTTTTTTTTAAATATGAAATTCCAGTGAACCTGGTCGGAAAATCTAAATATCTGGAAATCAAAACTCAAAGAACACGAATATGACCGACGTATTTACCCCTGAAAAAAGAAGCTGGGTGATGTCAAGAATACGCGGAAAAAACACGGGCATCGAGAAAAGAATGCGGGGGATGCTGAGGGCAAACGGGATACCGTTCCGGCAGCATCCGGACATCTACGGACATCCGGACTTTCTGGTGGGTGCGGAAACACTCGTCTTCTGCGACGGGGACTTTTGGCACGGGTACAACTATGACAAGAAAAAAAAGCCGGCAAAGAGGTTCTGGAGGGACAAGATAGAGGGAAACATCAGGCGTGACCGGGGCGTATCAAGACGGCTCAGACGTGAGGGATACTCCGTCATACGTCTGTGGGAGCATGACATTGAAAAGAGGCCGGATGTGTGCCTTGCAAGAATAATCCGTTTCATGCGGTAGGCGGTGCGGCACGCATGTCGACAAAACAGTTAGTTTTTTCTCACACATGATGATTAAGTTGGATTCAATCACGTATGTTATTGGATGCAACACGGCTGATAACTGACCTGCACAGCGTACTGACGTCCCAGATAGCGCTTCCAAGATTTTACAAGGCCCGGGCGCTGGGCTTTAGAAACGAGCTGGAATTTGAAAGGGCGGTGAAGGACCGTGAATCACTTGATGCCGGCCAGTTCCTCTTTTCAAAAAAGGGCGTCACGGGACAAAAGAACAAAATAGCATACGTCACAGTATCTACAGACGGACCTGAAAAATACGGCGGGTTTTATGATATTATCGGCAGGATGCCAGAAGTTGAAAGAATGTTCTTCATCCAGACCGAGGACATGGACCGGTGGACTGAGACGCAGATTCCAATAAAAGACGGGATCAAAAGGGTCATGACGACCGTCTCAAAGCCGTCCTTTCTGCCGTTTGAATATGACGGAGGGGCATGGAGGGGGATCAGTCTGGATCTGATAAAGGATCTGTTTGACTTTAGCAAGATACGGGCATGCCAGAGAAAGGACTCGGAGTTTTTCAGATATCTTAATGAGTATGAAATGGGGGAGATTGCCAAGATTTACTGCAACCGGTTCTTTCTGGACGTGACGCTGATAGGGCGTAAAAAGGGGATGATCGACTTTGATCATATATTGAAGATCGACGGCTCCTACGCGGTCGTAGAGACGAAGGAAAAGACACCCATGACGGATCCAATGTCGTTTGGGTGGGATTCCAGAAGATTCAGCTGGTACATGTATCTAAGACACGCCACGGGTCTGGACTGTGCATACGTGATTCGCGAGGTTGCCGACATTACAGACAGGGATTTTGTAGGATGGAAGGCGATCAGTCTGGATGACTTTTGCAGTCACGCATCCTGGCTTGCAGAGCGGCAGGGAGGAGGCGGTGGTGGAACCATATCCGCGCCATACGAGGCATTCGGCGATCTGGGAACAATTTTTAAATGATCATTATACAAAAGTACCATATTGGGGGGTATTGAGAAGTTCAGATTCATAGATCTATTTGCGGGAATCGGCGGAATGAGGATTGGATTTGAATCCGCCGGCGGAAGATGCGTGTATTCCTCCGAATGGAACAAGTTCTCCCAGCAGACATACGAGGCGAATTTCGGGGATGTGCCGGACGGGGACATTACCAAGGTGGATGCTGCAGGTATTCCGGATCATGACATACTGGTTGCGGGTTTTCCGTGCCAGCCGTTCTCCATAGCCGGCGTCAGCTGCAAGAAGTTTCTTGGCAGGCCGCACGGATTCGAGGACAAGACACAGGGCACGCTGTTTTTTGATATCTGCCGAATTTTAAAGGTCAAACAACCATCCGCGTTTCTGCTTGAGAATGTAAAGAACCTGAAGAGCCACGATGGCGGCAACACGTTTAGAATAATCACGGACAGTCTTTCAAACCTTGGATATGTGGTAAACTACAGGGTAATGAATGCAAAGGGTCTGGTTCCACAGGCAAGGGAAAGGGTGTTTCTGGTGGGCATGAGATCTGACACTGTGCAGGAGGAGGAATACTTTGAATTTCCCAGCATTTCTGAAAATGGTATCGCACTGAAAAGCATACTGGAGAAGAGGGTTGATAAAAAATACACCCTTCCGGACGGTACGTGGCGTGCAATGAGGCGCCATGCAGAGCATCACAGGAAGGCAGGCAACGGATTCGGATACAACATCGCCGACCTCAACGAGCCTGCCAAGACCATGACTGCCAGATACTACAAGGACGGCGGGGAGATACTCATAGGACAGAAGAACAAAAATCCCAGAAAACTTACCCCGAGGGAATGTGCCCGACTCATGGGGTTCCCGGAAGGCTTTAAGATTCCTGTATCTGACAACCAGGCATACAGGCAGTTTGGAAACTCCGTGGTCGTGCCGCTGGTAAAGGTCGTGGCAAAGAAACTGTCAAGACACTTGACTGGACCGACAGCTGGGAGAACACCTGCCTATAGAAGAATTACCAGACCTGTTGCCGGACCGACAGCTGGGAGATCATCTGTCTATAGAAGAATTACCAGACCTGTTGCCGGACCGACAGCTGGGAGAGCATCTGTCTATAGAAGAATTACCAGACCTGTTGCCGGACCGACAGCTGGGAGAGCATCTGCCCCTAGAAAAAGAATTACCAGACCTGTTGCCGGACCGACAGCTGGGAGAGCATCTGCCCCTAGAAAAAGAATTACCAGACCTGTTGCCGGACCGACAGCTGGGAGAGCATCTGCCCCTAGAAAAAGAATTACCAGACCTCTTGGATAATTACAAATAACAACTCATCTTTTTCTGTATTTAATTTTTCTTATGTGTTTTTTTGAATTCTTTTCAATATTCTGCTCTTGAATTCTTAACACTGACCACATTTCACATCTCCGTTTTCCTGTATTTTTTATCTCATCCCATGTTATTTTCAATCACCTCACTCGAATTTTTCACATGAATCTTTTTCTCATCGTATGTGCATACGTGCCAGAAATTCTATCACTGTAGATTAAAATTTTTTACTCCTATACACAAAGTCTGGATTGTCATACTTCTTGGGATGTCTTTCTTGTTTGTAATGGGTATCTGAAGGTATCTTTTTCATCTTGGTGTTGTTCCTCTTATTTGGATGTTGTAAAAGCCATGGTGAGACAATCGACGCTACCACAAAATAATATTGTAATGATTCAAAAAACAAGATAATATGATTAAATGAATATACTAGACTGCTAATAAAACTTGAATCTTGACATCATTATTGATACATGCAAAAGATCGGCCGATCTTTTTTCCAGACACTGGTACTGCATTCAAATTAAAATTTCATTACAATACGTACGATCTAAAGATAAACCACAGGATGATGTCATGACAGTACATCTTTATCACACACATCATTTTTTGGAAGAGGCTGAATTATAATCACGGACAACGCAAAGAATTCTTATGCTCTTAACGCATTTGATGCAAAGCCGTATCATGAATTGAACTAGCTATTCAAAAAGTTTCAAATTTTTTCCTTGCTTGTTCCATCCAATAACCTCACAAAGACTAGTCCAGATCTTTGTACTTTGCCATACTTGGGGGAATCATGAATCTGTCTTATTTCCTTCTTTTTTAGCTTCATACCAGATTCCACTGTGTCTGTCTTTTTTCATGAATCTGATTGATTTTCATATTATGAAAAATTTATGGATTTCTTGAACTTAATCTTTTGAACACTTCTAATTGAGCCTGTTTTTGGAAATTTGTCTGACAATTCATGTTCATTGTTTACGGATTATATCATGTTGATAAGTTTTGATAGGGAAAGTTTTATTGGTACATACAGAAATATCCTGTATTGAAAACCCATACGTTCAAACCCAAAGCTAGACTGCTTGTTCAACTAGGGGAACAACTAATCAAAAATGAAGGGATAGCTCTTTTAGAATTGATTAAGAATTCTTATGATGCAGATGCAAAGAAAGTGGAAATCTCACTATTCAAATTAGACAGTAAAGAAGAAGGCAAAATAATTGTAAAAGATTACGGAAACGGAATGGATCTTGATATTGTTGAAAATGTTTGGCTTGAACCTGGAACGGACTATAAAACTCTTGAAGAAAACAAGTTTTCCCCCCATCTTGGCAGGAGGGTTTTAGGTCAAAAAGGAATTGGTAGATTTGCAGCTCATAAAATGGGTAACAATATTGAATTAATCACAAGAAAAAAAGACAGCCAAGAAATTCATCTTAATATTGATTGGACTCGATTGAAACAAACACGATATCTTGAAGATTTTCCGATATCTGTTGATGTAAAGGATCCCGAAGTATTCGTAGGAGATGAAACTGGAACCCAAATCATAATTTCAAATTTTCGAAAACCTTGGATTAAATCCCAATTTCGAGTTGCATACAGATCTTGGACTTCGTTGCTTTCCCCCTTTGACGCTCCAGAAAAATTTGACATTGAATACAATATAGATAGAGATGATTGGTTAGAAGGCTTACTTACCTTAGACAAATTGAAGAATGCTGCCCTGTTTGATGTGGAATGTTTGTTTGAAGGAAATGAAATTCAAAAATTCACATACAGATTTACTCCTTGGGAATCTATGAAGGGGATTGAATGTAGGACAATTACCATTGATGATCCACATCTTAAAACCCTGCTAAAATTGAAATCGCAAGACAACTTGGGAGTATTACATCCTGTAGATTTATCTAATTTTGACATAGGTCCGGTGAGAATACGTGCATTGATTTTTGATAGAGATTCAAAAATTCTTTCCTTGGGTTTGGAAGATAAATCAGGATTTAAAAAATACCTCAATGAAAATGGCGGAATCAGAGTTTACCGTGATGGTGTGCGAGTGTTTGATTATGGGGAAAAAGGAAATGACTGGCTTGGTTTGGATGAAAAACGCATCAATTTTCCAGGGCAAAAAATAAGCAATAACATAATTCTTGGATCTGTTTCTGTGGATGCTGACAAAAGTCAAAGTCTTGCGGAAAAAACAAACAGAGAAGGATTCATAGAAAATGAGGCATATGGGCAATTTAAGGCTGTAATCTCATATGTGATGGAAATCATTGAAAAACTTAGAGCGCCTGATAAAGATAGATTACGATCAGTTTATGGACCTTCCAGAAGAACTGAGCCTGTAATTTATTCTATTGATGATTTATCTGACACCATTACAATCGGTGTAGTCGAAACAGAATTGCAAAAAAAATTGTTGAAAAAACTGATGAAAATTAAGACTGAATACATGCAGGTTAATGACCTTCTTCTCAAAAGCTCCAATACCGGTCTTGTATTCAATACGGTCGTTCATCAGGTAGAAAAAATTGTTAAAGAATTGAAAGCAACAGTGGAAATTAACCCGGTTGACAAAAAACTATTAAAACTGGTTGATAATCTTGAAAAAACAATTCGAGGATATATTTTCCTAGTGAAAAAATCATCGATCAAAAACAATTCATTGAAAAACTTGATCAATAATGCTTTTGACATCCTGGAAAATAGATTGAACAAACATGAAATAACACCTGTAAAGAAATATCGGGATTTTCCTGTTGAAGATAAAGTAGATTCCTATGATGGGCACACTGTTACTACAATAATCAACATTCTGGATAATTCAGTATACTGGCTAGATCAAAAAGGCGGATCAGACAAGAAAATTTTTGTCTCCATATCTGATGAGATGGAGGGATATCTTTCAATTGTCATAGCTGATAACGGGACCGGTTTTTCAAATATAACCAGTCAACAGATGGTTTCTCCTTATATCGGTACAAAACCTTTTGGAACTGGTTTGGGGTTACATTTGGCCAAAGAGGTTATGGAGTTGCAAAAAGGTGAGATCCGATTCCCAGATTGGGGGGACTTTTCACTTCCTAAAGAATTCCAAGACGGTGCGATAGTTGCCTTATGTTTTAGGAAAAAGAAAAAGAAATGAATCTTCCAAAAAATGGTAAAATAGTCATTATTGATGATGAATCTGATGACATTGTTCCCCTTGCACAGTCTTTGTCAATTTTAGAGAGTTCGGTTCACATCTTTCAAAGTTTTGATGATGCTGAATTGCCAGATACTCCAATTAAGGGAGTGCGACTAGTGTTTTTAGATTTAGAATTAGTTCCCGGACTGGATGTGAAAAATCACCCTGGAAATGCAAAAGTAACTCTGGAGAAAATAGTTGATACTAAAAATAGACCCTTTGTTGTAGTTGTATGGACTGCAGAATCAAAATTATTTGATGATACAAAAAGACTCATTGAAACCGACTTTGATGCACAAGTAATCATGTTGGAGAAAACAGATTTCAAAATAAATGGTTCGTATGATATTCAATCAATTATGAACCGTGTTAAATCATCCCTTCAAAATGTGGAGATGGTTAACTTGTTAGGGGATTGGGAAAATATATTGCATGATGCTTCTATTGAAACAAGCTTCGAACTTACAAATCTAATCCCCTGTAATGGTGATTGGAATAAAAACATGGCAGAACTTTTCAAAGCACTTGCAGAAGCAAGAACCGGCAAACAACTTTCTTCCATTGATGGGAAAGCTGTAATTGATAACGCCTTAGCTATGGTAACTGCCACATTTTTAACAAAAGTGTACAACGGAGTAAGAGATATGAATTTTGGAGGAAAAACTTCAGGGATAATTCGAACTGGAGGACAAATTAAAGATAATGAGACAAAAGCAAAAATAAACACTCAACTTTTGTTCACAACCAAGACATCCGTGAATCCTTTACCTGGAAATATTTACAAAGATATTCCTAATTCCAGTTTTAATTATCAAAAATTTGTTGACCAATGCCTGAAGGGCGACTATAAGAAAAATCTGCCTGATCATAAAATGATTTATTTGATAGTTAACGCAATGTGCGATTATGCCCAAAAGAAATGGCGAACCTTGAGAATTGTTCCTGGGGTCGTACTTTCAGGTAAAATTTCAATTGACGATATGTGCATAAAGAAAGATGATTTGTACGCAATTCCGTATGTAAACTTTGATGATGAGATGTCACACATAGTTTTTGATTTGGGAAGTGTCACATCGCATAACATTGATGATGAATTAACCGAGCCTATTTTCTGTCTAACATATGAAACTCTGATTGATATTCAATCTCGTTTGGCAAGTCATGTCAGCAGACCCGGATCTGTGTTCTTGAAATAAAATTCGTTGATTATCCATCATTCACCATTAACCCCTGATCTTTTTTGGTTTTCGGTCCACTTAATTACCTGATAGATAATATGGATATGAGAATATCTAACTGTTCATTTTTGTGCTAATCACAAAATTTTGGTTTGCAGTCTAGTACAGGTTCTAATATGAATTTGTAGACATCGTATTTATCATCATTGTGATCCATTTGATCATTTGAACAACTATGCAGTTTTACCTGTCCGATAAACTCATATCTGCCTTTTGCAAACTGCCAAAAAAGATACATTTTGTAACCTTCATTCTTGGAATCACGGATGACATAATTCATACGTACATCCTTATTCTTTTTGATTGATATTGCCCCATAGTAACAATATTGGTTTGATTTAGGATCATAACTGTTTGGATATTTTGAATTAGATGTAGCAATCAAAACCACTGTTTCATATTTGTCCCAGCTTATTCCATGATACAAATGAACAAAAGATATTTTTCGTACATCTTTTGACAAATAACACCTGCCAATCTCAAATATTTCACTACCTAACATGCACATGACATCCATCTAACAAAATAATGATATAAGCATTGTCAATATTCAGATCCATGAAAATCATCTGCAAGAGTATACGGAGAACCTACGTCGTCTTGTAGCTGCAGACAAGAACGTAATGTAATTCCAGAATCTGCAATCATATGGTGACACGTAAATGTTTTGAGATCAATTTTATCAAACCAGAAACTGCGAATATATCCCTGTCCTAAAACAATATGAGAACTGTCCTCTTACTTGAAAGAAGTGGAGAAATGCAGATATCTGACAAAGCAGGCGTTGCTGGTCTATAAACATCATACATCCATGTCTGACATGACATATGATTTACAAATATTTTCGAACGGTGCAATTCTGTCTGAATGTTGAAAAACATCTGAATGGGGTTCAGATGCTGACCCAATGAATTTTTGATCGTTACCATGTCTGGAGAAATTACATGTCTTGTCGATTCTCACATATGTCCTAGATTTCACCTTTTTTGCTCTGATGATTTTGTTTGTTTTTTCTTGGAACCCGTCTTTTTTCCAGATGTGGTATTTCCTGTACCCTCTGAATTTCATTTTTTATTTACATGTGATCACCTTCTAATCTTGTGCTTTGTTGGAAAATTTATCATACAAATCCCAAATCAACCCGTCAAGAATTGACCATAAATCCTGATCAAGATCCTCCTTTTTCAGCTGCTCAAGAAGATCTCTGACCGTGTTGACATCAAAAATTCCGTGAAATCCGAGCTTTCCAACATCGTCCGGATCCAGATTTGCATCCGTCTTTCCGATTTTATCAAAATATCCGCGGAAACCGTTCCAGCTTACCATGTTCCTCTTCTGCTTTACCGCCTCGCGACATTTGTCAAGAAGCTCGTCTCCCATCCCCCTCTCTCCCTTGTCAACATAGGCAAAGAACGACTTGCCTTGTTCCTTTGCAATATCTAAAATGTTTACTTTGGCAGAATAGACCACGATTGGTATCCTGATGATTCTGATGTTCCTTCTAAAACCATCGATTAGTTCGTACCCTGTTTTATCAGAATCCTTGATGGAAACATCCGTGACAATCACATCAAACCTGTCGCTGATTGTCTCTTCTAGCTCATCCTGTTTGTGAATCCATGTAACTTCAAAATCATCCTCTAACGAGTCAATAATCAAGTCTGCAGTCTTTTCATCATCATCAAACAGTAGGAGTTTTGGCTTTTCCGTCATGTCTGTTCCCCCCTTAATTTTTCCAATGGAATTACTATCTGTATGGCAGTCTCCCCATTTCCGGGATGCTCCTTTTCATACTTGCTTGATTTTATCCTGACGGCCCCGCCATAATCATCCTCGACGATTTCCCTGACAATCGTGGTTCCCATTCCCGTTCCTGAATCACCGGCCGTTCTGTATGTGGTCCATAACGGATCAAACACCCTTTCAAAGTTGGATTCCTGTATGCCGGAACCGTTGTCCCTGACCTCTATCTTCAAACTGTCTGCGGTCTTTTCAAAAAGTACCCTGATGAATTTTTTCCTCCTCTGTACATTTCCAAGGGCCTTGATGGAATTACCTATCAGATTAATCATGATTGATTCCCATGATGCCCTGTTCATGTAAAGATTGGTTAATCTTCCCGATCCGGTGATAATCTCAATCTCTATCCCGTATTCCTCCAATATATCCTGGAATCCTTCCACAAATCTATCGATGGAGTCTGTAAAACGGATTTCCTCCCTCGATTTCTTGGTCCCCTTTAACCCCCTGAACAAGGTTGCAAATTCCCTGATGTATGAATTAAAATCAATCACAGTATCAATATCGGAAATTGTTTTTGAAATGTAGTCCCGCTTCTTTTCATCCTCCCACACATCCCATTTCTCAATAAGCTTGTTTTGTCTCTGGCTGATTCTACCTATGGCCTGCCTGATTTCATGGTGGAATGCCAGTGCCGAGATTCCCAGAGATGCGAGGTTTCTGTACATCTCCAGATTTGAAGTGACCTTTGCAACCACCTTCTTTTTCTCCTCTTCCTGTCTTTCTACGTGTTTTGTGGTTTCTTTTGCAAGTTTTCCAATTTCATTCTTTTCTGATCTTGGTATGTCTAGATTTTCTACAAAATCAGTCAGCTGCGTGATGGTGGACTCTGCCTGTGCGGCATGTATGCTCTTTGGTTTTTTGGCCTTTTCTGCATTTTCCCACTCTTTTCTGTAGATTTCAAACTCCTTGAGAATGTCAATCAGCAGCCGTTCCTTAAGAAACTTGAATTCAAAATTTTCCACCAATCCCTCCCTCGTTGTTGTCTCCTTGATCTCGGGATTGTTTTTTCTGGTAAAAAACACATAACCGATGATGTTTCGATTCCTCACCTTGGTTCCCTCCGGTCCCGAAGCTTTGGTTATGTACCTCTTATCCAAACCCGCCCAGTCATTTCCTTTCTTTCCATATGGCATAATTCTGATCCCGTCGTTGAAGATCTTTATTCCACAATTTTCTGTCAACTGATCCTGCAATTCCTTGAACTTTTGAACCGACCTTGGTGCCCATGCGCCCGGACGATCTTCATAAACCAGCAATTCGATTTTTGCATTGCCGCATGTCTTGCTTCCCACAGGAAGATCATTTCTGCCCTTGGCTCTCTTGCTGATGTTGACTACGGGTCTTCTTTCATCCTCTGATTTCTCCCTGTGGAAAATCTGATAGTTTACCTTACTTCCGATAATCTGGGCATTGATCTGCCATGGTGCGTATTTTTCAATCACACTCTCTATCTTGGTTCTCCATGGTGTGAATCCATGGGGTATGATTTCCACATCAAAAGCATTCTCATCTGACTCCTTCAGAACTTTTGGGGATACGAGTGTGCCTGCATTAACTACGATGGCATCTATGTCGTCCAGATCCCATTGATCCTTCAGATCAATTATTTCAATTTTTACACCGCTGTTCTCTTCCCTCTGATCCAGAATTCTCAGCCTGTTGTCAATCTTTTCAAAATCCTTTCCTGTAACATACTTGTTCCAATCTATTGTAAGTTCCAATGTGTTGTAAGAGTAGGCTGTTTTTCTTCTATTCCCATAATCTTCGGGATTTGAAATTATTTTTACCACGTTGCCCAGTCTTTGTGATGCAAAACGACCCATTCCCTTTTCTCCTGATACCCTTCTTTGCAAAATAGGCGAATAGGTCTCACGCTCCTTGTGGGATGTGGCAACCCTCATCCACTTTTCCTCAAAATCCTCAAACGTCATACCAAATCCATTATCCTCTATGACGATCTTGGACATCTTGATATGATTACCACGTTGTGAATCTGCATAGAAATGGACTTTGCAGTTTAGTGCGTCAGCATCAAAAGAATTTTTGATCAATTCTATTACTGCTTGGATATTGGATGAAACTGACTGTTCTCCGATGTTTCTTGCCAATTTGGCATCAAATGAATGGTGAAGATCATAGGTATCCGTCATTTCTGTTCATTCTTTTTACCAGTATGTACTATATGAAAAGTATGTTTGTGGATTCTCCTGATAATCACATATAATTGAGACTGGGCATAATTGATTCAAATTTAATCAACTCCTCAGATTATTACAGTCAAAAAAGCCAAGGATCTCCATACCGTTATCTAATTGCAACATGAAAAACATGTAAATCTCCAGCAAAATTCTACCCTGTTCTTTCTTATTGGTGTTTTGTATCTGGTGTGTTGCTCGTAAATTCATAAAAATCCCCAAGGGCATCTTACATTTTTTGGTTTGATAAAATTATTCTCAAATATTTACGTATCACTACAAAGAAAAGATGATATGTATTCCAAATACATTATTTCTTTACCTATGGCCAATTAAAATCAGAAAAAAATGAATAAAAGTTTGGAATTCATACTGGGACTAATGACAAATAGGAAAAAACCCAGCAAGCGTGCAATAATCAAGGCTGCAGGAGGCAAATGTGCAACATGCGGAACTACTGAGAATCTTACTTTACATCATATTCTTCCACTTGGTGCAGGTGGAACTGATGGTGAAGATAATCTTGAGATTTTATGTGAATTCCATCAAAAAAAATTACATGGCATTGATCAAAAGAAAAGTGATTTTAAATGATTATCAATAATTGGCATTTTGAATATGTTTGTGAAATTACCCTCAAATCTAATTCAGATGGAAATCCTAAGGAATTTCTACCTCAAAAAAGATATGAAAACAAAAAAAATCTTCCTCTAAACAGGTATGGAAAAGGACCTTTCTGTAAATTCAGTGTTGACAAATATTATGCACAAAGATCAGGGGCATACGTCATTTACATTAATGGGAATATTCCATATGTGGGGGAATGTGACGATTTTCAAAAAAGATTTGGTATGGGGTATGGAAACATCTCCCCAAAAAATTGTTTTCAAGGAGGGCAACCCACTAACTGCAGGATTAATTCTAATATTCTTCAAATGATAAAGTCTGGAAAGAAAATACAATTATACTTTTTTGAAACAAGGAATCGGTTTAAAGTTGAATATGAATTAATTAAAAAATTAAAACCGATCTGGAATAAAACTAAAGGCAAGCCTTCAAAGATAACAAAGTACCCGGAACAAAAACGAATCTATCTTGATACAAAAGAATGGATTTATCTATCACGGTTACACCATGGACTAGAAAAAAATCCAGATCCTGAACTAGTAAAAATTTATCAAAAAATTATCAAACTATCCAGATACCGTAAAGTGATCTTCCAGACTTCAATTACACACTTGAAGTATACCATGATGAACCGACACGGGCCAAACAGAAATAAATTAATTAATTTTATTATGAAGACTTCAAAAGAGTATGTTTTACATCGTTACAATTATGATATTCCATATGAAATTGTAAATGCCATCCTGCACATGCCCAGAAAGGCATCTGTCTGTGACATAAAATCCAATATTCTCTCTCAGGGACTGGTGCATATTGTGGGTGATGAGACGGAGATGGTTTGGAGTAAAAACGTGGCCGATGTCCCGGATCAACTAATTCAAAAAATAAAAGATGCAGCAGGTAAACCTGAAAACATGATCAGATTTTTAAAAGATGATAAAATGTCCGAATGGTTTCAAGAAGATAGAAAGTCATTTTACAAGGCTGTTAAAAATGTAGAACAGAATCGACTTGAAAAACCAGAATCAGACAAAAGCAGGTGTTACAATCAGAATCTGGCCCATTACATTTATGATATAATCTGCCCTTATCTTCCGACATTACTGGTTGGATCTGATGAAGAAACAAAAAAAAGGGTTCTTCCACAAGACAAGGAAGAAATGGAAAAATTTCTAAAAGACATGTCCTGTAACAAATTTTCCTTTCGTTTTAGAGATGAACGAGGCAGGGGACATCAAGGAGAATCAAGTACAAAGAATTTTACAGATATTTATTATCTGGCCGGAGGAATTGCGAGCTGTGATATTGTTGTAACTGAAAAAACACTTGCCAGTCTGGCCAGACAACTGCGATTGGATAAAAGATATGACTGTACAATTATCCATTCATTAAAGGAATTAAACAAAATCATTTGATTTATCATGTTGAAAAATATCTGGTCTGACTGCCCTCATGAGCTTTTGATCGTTATTAGACCTGGTTTAACTGTTAATCATGATAGTACGATATGTCTGAAACTAAACCCGTTTACTCCCTGTCTTGATCCTGTACTATGTATCGAATCAGTTCAACGATATAAGACAAGTTGATTGTTCTGCCCAGTCCACCACCTTCTCTCTCATATGATTCTAGTAACGATCCCTTGTTTAGAAACCATGTATCACGATCATATTGCTTGGCATTGTTCCATACTCCCTCAAACTCCCGGCGCCATACACTTCTTTGACTACCACTCCCAGGAATTACATAGACATATGGTGTTCCCCGTTTGTCATGTACCAGACCCGCCGAGAATTTCTTGTGTTGTTTTATGGTAGTGAATTCCTGTTTATGTGCAAGTTCCATACATAACAACCTCCAAAACTCCTTGAAATTCATGAATCAAAATGGTGGCACTCTTATTCAAACATTCCTCTCTTGTTTCATGAAAATCATCTGCAAAAATACGCAAAAGATTCCCGTATCTCATAACTGTAGACAATCAATTTTTTAAATTTATATAATATGATGACCTGTGATATGTATGGAAAATAAAAAAGGTCAATCACAACCTACAAGAGATACGACTTGGAATCCAAACAGTCCTAACTATAATCCCCCTCCAAGTGGAAATAAATCAAAATCCAAGAAATGATTGTTAGAAAACTGGTTTTTTAGAAATCATTCTGATTTTATTTTACTGTGAATCAATAGTTATACTGATCAATTCAAATAAACACACTAATCAATGTGATCTGAAAAACTTGTTCATGTGTTAGTTTCTTCAGTGTTGGGTTAAACACACATAACTCTAATTAGATTGGATTAATAGGTCAAATTCTTTCTAGAACAATCTCATTTTTATAAATTCTTGTGATTTTTGAATTTTTATTTTATTTTAATATCGTTTTTAATTAATCTACGTTCAATACTCATGATATCCCTCAATATTTTATTTAATTCAGATTTTATTTCGTCATGAGTTTGTCTAAATTCTTTTTCATTTTTTGAATGAACAAACATAGCGATTCTTTGATAACATAAAAGTAACATGTCATCCATCTTTGAAATATCTTTATGTAGTTTCTCATCTTCATAATATAATCTAAAATCACTCCAAAATTTATTTTTGAGATAAACATCACTCCAAAATTTCTTGTAAAATTCATTCCATTCATTTTTGTATACTATACTGGGCATTTTATTTTCATCCGTTGGAAAATTATGCTCAAATGTAATTATATTTTTAGTAGTTTCCTTATAATCCGAATAATCAAAATATTTATTGTAAAGCATTCCTGTAAATTCACCTAACATAGAATATTCATTTTCAAAACCTTGCATGAATTCATCTATGATTTTCTTTTTGATTTCATTTGTTTCTTTTCTTCTTTGCCAAGAATTTGAAGCCCACGTTGCTGTGAATAAACCAATAACAGATGGAATGGCAATTATGATTATATTTTCGAAAAATTCATTTTCAAATATCCGGGTATAAATTAATCCAAAAGTTATTGCTAAACCTATTGCAATTATTCTTCCATCCATACTATAGATTTAGCTGCTATGAATTTAAATTTTAATAGGTTCAAGATGTAAAAACTAGCCTAGTCATAAGATTAAATATTTTGGATCAGTCTGATCTACGATCTCATATTCATGTCGTCTACAGTTCATTGATCAATAGTCCACCACATCCCAAAATTTCCACCATCTGCTAAATCCAATCTGCTAAATACCTCAAACCATTTCATGTATCTGTGAGGACAAACAAATTATTACTATACCTGATATCTGCGGCCGTTATCTGCAGCGGAGCCACACTGATACTGGTGACATACGCCCTCCCGGGGGAACTTGTAATAGGATATCTCACAGAACCACAGATACCTGATAATGCACACATAACAACTGACATCAGTTACGGTCTCCATCCCCAGAACACCTTTGATCTGTACAGTCCAAACTCTGCAGAACCCACCCCGCTCATGATATTCATACATGGGGGAGGATTCGTATCAGGTGACAAATCCGATATAAACAAAGATGATCACGTAGCAACACGAGACGGCCTGTTACGCGCAGGCGTATCTGTTGCATCAATGAACTACAGGTTTCTAGAGGATGCCAGAATTGATCATATCATGACTGACTCGTCCCAGATTATGCTGTATCTGCAAAATAACGCCCAGTCACTTGGCATTGATCCTGATAAAATCGGCGTATACGGAACATCTGCAGGTGGCGGTATCGCACTATACATGGGATTACATCCTGATACATCCCAGCATATCCGCGTAATCGGACATATCCGTTCCCAGTCGACATACGACATGTTGCAATGGCCGCAAATTTTGAACATTGATGTGACCCCCGAAATCAATGCACGGGTTTTCCCCATCGTAATAGCGTTATACCACGGGGATGAGAATAACGCCATTACTGATCCTGAAATAACGATGTTAAGACAGAGCGTGGATCTCCCAAGTTTTATGGATGCAGGCGACCCGCCAATTCTATTACAAAACTATGATAAACCACGACAACCAAGCAACCCGTTTAATACAGATCCCACGATATCCCAGCTAAACCACAGTCCGCTACATGCCATATACCTCAGCGAACAGTGTGTTATCCACGGCATCACATGTCATCTAAATACGGCAGAGACCCCCAAGGATTCAAGGTATGATGCTGCAGAGTTTTTCATAAGGTATCTTACTAATGCCAGTCCCTGATGATCAGTTATGGCATGCGATCCTGCCAGTCTGAAGAACTGCCTGCCACAAACCAAGACGGCTGAATTGATGGGATGACATTAATCCTAGTATTGCCTAGATAACATGATTCCATGATTAACAATAGATCAAATCAGAAAATCACGCGAGGCTGACCCCGTGAAAAAAAAGACCGGCTGGCAGCACAGCATAAAGAAAGGCGGCAAAAAAACAAAGACCGGCCAGAAAACAAAAAAACCGGGTCCGATGGATAATCTGATATATCTGTGGGATAAATTCCAAAAAAAGCATCAAAAACTCGTGACGTTAAACCAGACACCAAGTTTTGAGGCAGACCACCTCAAAAGAAAGGAGAGACTAGAAGACGAAACAAGAATACTACGAACCAATATCTACAACCATTCCCACAAACTCTTAAAAAAACCAGAGGATCTGAAAAAAAGCCAGACGGCAGGAACCATGAAGATCCTCTTGGATGCCAATGCAGTCCTTCACATACTGTCAAGTTACGAGATGTTAAATGGAATCAAGACCATGTGTCCCCCCGAAAACTTGGCAGTCTACGTTCCAAAATTCGTAAAAGACGAGATCAAACACAAGCGTGTTAGAAAAGAGTTGTCATACGGCAATATCATCTCCGAGTTAAACGGGATTTTCAAACATAATATCAAGGATATAAAATTCAATCTCAAAACAGAAGACCAAAAAACTGACATCCAAAACAGATACTCCGATCTGTCCCAGGCAGATGCAAAGTGCCTGCTTTATGCAAAATACGAGGATGCAATCCTGATTACAAATGACGGCAAACTAAAAGACGCGTGTGAAGCAGAGTTCGTCCAGATAATCGACCAGTATGATCGTCAGCGGTTCACCCAGACAACGGACTCTAATCTGGAGGACTGGCTTGTTGGAAAAATCCAGAGGATGAAAACATACTGGTCCGAACTACAAGAATTAAAAAAATCCAACACGGCATATCTGGAAAAGAGAGATGACTTTAAGGCGCTGTTTCAGTGTTTGATAAGGGAGAACATGCTAGTACGGTTTTTCTTCATTAAGGTATACCTGGATGACGGTGATTCCCTGCCAAAAAAGACGGAATCGTTTTTTGATCTTTTGCCAGAAAAACCGGATATGACACTGGCTGACATTGATATAACAATGAAAAAAATCCCGAACTGACTATACGGACGATACAAATTAAATACAATGCCACTACTTTGAATCTGATGAATACTGCCAAGAGGTACAGGGGATGCCTGCTGGGACTTGCCGCAGGAGACGCGTATGGCGCACCCTACGAATCATCCAGTCGCGGCGTTATACCAGCAGACGGCATGACAGGCGGGGGACCGCATAACCTGCAGCCAGGACAGTGGACTGATGATACGTCCATGGCGTTATGTCTTGCAGAAAGCCTGATAGAAAAGAACGGCTTTGATCAGACAGATCAGATGCTGCGATACATGAACTGGTACGTACACGGTCATATGAGCAGTACCGGCAGGTGCTTTGGCGTCGGCAACACCACTAGTCTGGCACTAGAACACTTTATCAAGACCTGCGAGATTTCCGGCAGACCTTCTGATATGCGTGGCGAGGGCAACGGCTCGATTATGCGCCTGGCGCCAGTTCCAATGTTTTATGCAAAGGATATGGGGTATGCCACGGAGATGTCCGGGGCAAGCTCGATGATAACCCACGGGAGTATGGTCCCGATAGATGCGTGCAGGTATCTGGGCTCGATTATTGCGGGGATACTGCGGGGGATGGAGAAGACCGAGGTTCTGGCAGATGCATTTGAGCCGGAGCCGGGATACTGGACTGATTACATGCTTGTAGACGAGATTGAGATGATACGTCTTGGCACATACCGGTATCGGGATGATGCGGATATAACCGGCAGCGGTCATGCCCCCAAATCGCTGGAGGCAGCCCTCTGGGCGTTTCATAATACTGATTCGTTTAAAGACGGATGCAGGATGGTGGTGGGTCTGGGGGAGGATACTGATACCACTGCTGCCATATTCGGGCAGATGGCAGGGGCGTACTACGGGGTTGACGGCATTCCGGATTCATGGCTGTCCTCACTTACTGATCTTGAAATGATTACATCTATGGCAGACAGGCTTTACAGTATGGCAGACCTGTGATGTTTTGGCAGGTTTTTTACAGTTGTATTCCAATTAGTGGGGTCATACCATGTCTTGTGATTTCTTGTCAAACAATGCGCCTCAAAGCCGGATCACTTTATAAATATCGCCCTGTATTCCCACAACATGCAAGATGAAAAAATGCGTCATGTGGTGATACATATAGACAGAACCAGCATTATAGATTATCTGGTTACAAAAAATATTCTGATTCCAAAGGGTCTATTAAAGGATTTATCAAGTTATCAAGTCATCGATGAAAAATATTGGTACGCTACAACACATGGTTCTGAATCATACAAAAAATTAAATCTTTCAGATGATACATACAAATCATTCAATGATGCAAAGCTGGTAATAGGCAAATCTGCAAATGACATCATAGTCAAGATACTGGAGTTGTTCAACGAATCTGCTAAAAAGCATGGAAAAAAGAACTATGACATAGATTTTATCTCTCTTGGAACCGGAACAGCAAAAAAAGAAATGAAACTTTTAGAGGAATTTTTGACTGTGTATAAAGACAATAAATACCAAACCAAAATGGAACCAATAAAATTTACTCCTGTGGATCTTTCAAGTATGCTGCTTATGGATGCGACTAATGAAATGTATGATCTTTTTAAAACTCAGTTATCCAATGATGATCTGAAAATCCAACCCCGTATGATGAATTTTGAAAATGCAGAATTTGATGACTTTGGAAACAATAAATATCGGCTCATTACTGCACTTGGAATAATCTCCAACGCGGCGATTCCAAAAATATTTGAAACCTTGGAGAATCTTATGCAAGAAGATACACTTCTTTTGATTGATGTTGACGGAGTAGATGAAGATGAAGCCATGATTGCATCATATGAAGATCCGGCATCAAAGCAGTTTATATCCAGTCCTATGAATTTAATACTAAAGGCTGCAGAACATCCTCAAGAAATAAGGGAAAAATTAGGTGACAACATCTGTGAAAATATCAAAAAATATGAAAAACTTGAATTAGATCTAGATGATGTACATGCAAAAATAACTACCAACGATGAATTAGATCAATTCATACAAGAGAATGATCTGCCACAAAAATCAAAACGAAAAATACTAGTAAACTCTTCTGTAGGTTCAAAAACAATCGTTTTGCTCTACGAACCTGTAGGTAAACCAGCATGCGTTCTGGGATATTCGTCTAGATTTACTCTCGAAGGATTCAACGAGTTACTCAGCAAAACCAATCTGGAATTGGTAACTGATAAACCGTGGATGTATCCTGGCAAAAAGATCATGTATTATCTTTTAAGACTAAAACGCAATAATCCCGCCAAGAGTAAGGTTAACAATGAATCTGAATCTGTGAGACAGCAAACTGTAAGAATATAGTGCCATGCAACTAAAATTAATCGCTTTCTTGGCTGTGATAGTATTGTGCAGCATTGGAACCATGGCAATTGCATCCTTTGCATTTTCCTCGCCTGATGAAAAAGGCTGGCAGAATGCAGAATTGTTCGTAACATCAATCATGGTAAACATAGTAATGATGGCACTGATCCTCAAGCAGATGCACGAGTATCATATCGACAATCAGATACGAGTTAGACCGTGGATTGGAAGATCCGGCAATAAAACCACGCCCCAAAATCACGACGATCTAAAAACCTCTGAAATGTTGGAAATAACGATTCGCAATCACGGTGCGGTACCGGCAATGAGTATAGAGATGTTTACCCTCAAGGTAACACACGACAGACAGCTCAAATTCGACATGGACATGGATCATAATGCATTTGCCTTGTCACCAAGTGAGGAATTTGGACTGTCCATGGACATATGCGATATCGAAAAAGTGGATTCCATCGTATTGGATGATGAAAAAGTGAAAAACATCATAAACCGTCTGAATATAAAACAAGGTATTCTGAACCATTTTGAAAAGAGTAAAAATGACCCTGCTATGCGGTCTTGGTTTGGATGTATGATACAGTATACGGATCCTACCAGAAAGATAAAGGGGGCATATCTTGTATTGGGTGATTATGATCGTAAGACTAAAAATATTGCAGCAAAGATACTTCTTACCATATGATCATTTGTTTTTTGACTAGTAAAAAAATAAACATTTTGGATTCTGTAAAGTTATAGACATCTGACTAAATTCGTCAGAATTTTTCAATCCGGAGAAGATTCGTATT
Source organism: Candidatus Nitrosopumilus sp. (assembly GCA_965218785.1). Lineage (GTDB taxonomy): Archaea > Thermoproteota > Nitrososphaeria > Nitrososphaerales > Nitrosopumilaceae > Nitrosopumilus. The sequence goes on along the minus strand of OZ244650.1, from coordinate 1,100,397 downwards.
TCATGTCTCGTGTCTAACACACGATAATTTGGCAGTACCTCTCTTTTGCTTTTAGAATATCATATAAATTGCAAATCTATCTGTCATAAAACAACATCCTCACACCGGTTAATAACTGTCTGTCTCGAATCATACACCTATATCAATACCAGAACTGATCTCCGGCACCTGATCAAGTATGATCGCGTTGACGGCTATCCCCAACACCATGAAGATGACTCCCATATACAGACAGTTTTTTGCCTTTTGCGGATCGTCCTGACGTAGGATAAAATACGCAGCTACACCGCCGATTATTCCAAAGAGCACCGGCAGCAGGAACCACGCGTTACTTCTGGTTTTTTCTGTATATGACATTCCCTTACACTATCTTGGGACTGCCGCTTTTTTATGTATCTGTGTGATCTCTATCTCCACTGTCTCCAGCGGATCCTCCACTTGATTACGTTTTATTGAGAACATTTTGGGCTTTTCAAAGTCGTCAGTGCAGTCCGGACAGGCATACACCAGTACCCTGTGCTCGTTTGGCGCCTTTGGATTTGATAATCTGGGATAATACACCAGTCTTGCACCACAGTCAACACAGTATCTGTTGGCTCTTCTAGTCCTGACCAATGTAAACCTCCTGCATTATTCTAGATATGCGATCAGGTATTAGATCCATATTGTCTAATAGTGTAAACCAAATACTATCATCCGATCAATATTTCGGGATTCTGGTGAAAATGTCATAAGCATCATGCTAAATAGAATGGTCCAGAGATGATTTTCCATGACGGGTGTGAAGATGTATGTACTTTGGGTTTCGGTGCATCCTAATGACAAATCACTTTTCCACAGAACTTTGGAATTTTTCAATCCTGAAGATCCATATACGACATACATGCCAAGACAGACATCAAATTAAAGATTGAGCCTGAGAGATTTCATGATTTGTGGGATATACCCGATGAATTTTGGATGAATCATGCCATTATCATCAACATGTATTATGCCTCTTCCTCAATTAATTGATCATACAGATAAGCCTGTTCTGGAAATAGATCTTTCATTATTTTTCCATGAGTACTGGTTTTTCCATATTTTGCTACTAGTTTACCACGGGCAGTATTTTTGGCTTTATCCCCTAATTGAGACAAGTCCGATAATTCATCTAGGATTTGCTTTGCCTTTTTGGCAATTGTTTCTGATTCTGCACTGTTAAATTTTTTCAAAATTAATTTTATGATTACTTTGATCAGTAGAATATCAGATACATGGGTGTATTCTGGATAACGTCTTTCTCCCAACAGTTCTGTTGTGAATTTATTAAACCTACCTTGATACGAAGAATTCAATTTGATTTGATTCTTTGTAACTAATAGTTTATCTGAAAAATTATCCAGATCAGATAAAATCTCCTCAAATGTTGGGGGAGGTCTTTCCTTAAAATAAGACATTTCATCCCTAGATGTTTTTTCAAAGGCATCGACTATCATTTCCAGAGGAAATCTATCTGTGATTGATTTTAACAAGGATGCGATATCGTAAATTTGTTTTGGAACATCAGGTTTGTCAAATCTGATTCCTATGGTGTTAAATGGAAGAGTCGTTAATTTGTCTCCCATCAAAGAACCATGATCATAAACCGACAGGGGGAAATCTATAAGAACTTCTATAATTTCAGTTTTAGTATCTATCTTCTTTGATTGTATTTTCATGCTGTTTCCGTGAAAAATCTCAATTTTCATTTCAGGATTTTTATCTACAGATGATCGATATTCACAATAATATGTTAACAGTGGCAATTTTTTGATGCCTGCTCTTTTTGGGACGTGCGGATTACCGATTTCTACAGTACCTTTGAGTTTTTTTGAAACATTTTTCATTGCATCTATTACTTCTTTCCTAGAACTTCCAGTCACAATATCAATATCCACACTTAATCGATGCAGGGTTTTGTCATGCAGATGAAAAGGAACCGCCATTCCTCCTTTAACTACACAGTCAGGCAGTACTCTTTGGATGTGGGTCAATACTTCAAAATCCATGATGAATTTTTCTAGTGGCAACGAATCCCGGAATCCATGAGACGTTTTAATTGCATCAAGGCTTTCCCTGTTCAAAATTCCCTGAAAATGTAATTCTGCCATCAAGATTCATCCCCCAAAATCTGTTCCAACAATTCCGATTTTTTGAGGAATTTTGCACAAGTTTGTAAATTTTCAGAATTGATCAGATTGGATCTTTTCATTGCTGCAAACATCCGTTTTAACTCCTGTAGATCCAGCTGGCCGCCATGACCATGCGTCTCATTTATCAAATCAAGAAACGCCTTTTCGGGGGCAGCTATCGTTGCCCCTCGGATAACTGCATACTCTCTTATGACAATGATTCTTTCAGTCGCAGACATCTTTAGAAACATATCCAGTGCCTTTCTGTCCGGCGCATGTATTATGGTAAACCCACTCTCAAATCTGTCTGCTAGCACATCTGAGAGATACTCCCCCCTTGAGGGTTCCGTGTAAAGTGTATAGATTAACTTTCCACGTAGGTTGTGCAGGTATGGTGTCAAAGTGGATAATGCTGTAAACTGGAATTTGTATCCAAAGTTTTCCTTGAGATAATCATGGACCTCGATTAGCTCATCTGCCAGCCCGTAATTTGGGATGTGTGGTATCTCCACCTCCCTATTCCTGGAAACCTCCTTTTTGATTTCTTTTTTGGACCATGTGTTTAGAAACTCCCTGACATCCTGATTTCTTTTTTTTAATAACATCTCAAAATTTGGATCCTTACCAAGCAGTCTTATCTCCGAGGCGATTACACCGATTAGATATAATGGATTTTTTACAAATACGAATGCCTCATTATCCTTGTTGATTGTCACCCTGATCTTGGAATCGTGTTTTTCTATGATGTATAACGGCTCGTTTTTGAGTGATTTTATCTCTATTTCCGCGGTATTACCACCTGTTTTTATCGTGAATGGCTTTGTATTATCTAGTAATTCCTGTGAAACCTTGGAGCGTACACTGCGTTCCAGATACTGTGGAGGGGATTCCTTGTTAAAATAGTCAAATACGGATTCAATTGATACGATACTCTGGCTTTTGGATTTTGATGACTGTATAGTTTCTCGTAACTCTGGAGACTGTCTAAACATATTTACCGCTCTTTGATATTCCGGACTTTCTTCGATGAATGCACTCTTGTTGAAATTTACAGGAACGTGATCCAGACCCAACCCCCCGATTATTTTTGCGTTTTCCGGATGTGCTGCAAAGCCAAATTTTTCATATGCCTTTATCAGTCTGCCGTTTTTAAATAGATCTAGTCCGTAACGTCCCTTTATGGAGCGTTTTTTTAACAGTGCAACATGACCGATGATTCTCTCCCCCAATCCTAATTCAATCTGTATGTCCTTTTTACTTCCTTCTACGGTATCTGGTTTTTCTGGTTTGCAGAAAACAGTATTGATTTGGATTGAAACCAGTCCCGTCTTCAGATAAGGGAAATAACGTGTGCCGAAACTATCCTTGAATTTTGAAACCTGGTTTGGATATAACGGTACGTTTAATTCAGAAATTACAATTCTCGTTCCATGCCAATTTTTCTCTTTTTTCAAAGTTCTTTCATTGATAATAAAATTTTTCCAACTTTGTGATTCATCAGATAACCAGCTTTTTTCATCGTATTCTGCACTGTACCCTTTATCCGAGTTAATTTTGGATGTACTGATGGTAAATTTTTTCCCCAAGGCAGAACACGCACTCTTCATTCCAATTCCAAACTGCCCCAACTCCCCCTCTACTTTTGTTCCCATTGCAATAGTCATTGCATTTGCCAGACCATCCCTGTCCATGCCATGACCATCATCTCTTACTCCGATCCATTTATTTTGAAAATCCAGATAGACCATGATTGACTCCATCTTATTGTGGATTCTAGCATCAATAGAATTATCCAATAATTCGGCAACTGCCTGCTCTGTCTTGTATCCAACAAGGCCTAATTTTTGGATTAGTGACTTGTCCGGAGTAATATCGACACGTGTACTATCATCCATACTAAAAGAACTTAAATCTAGAATTTAAGACTTTTTCTTGCTTTATGGTCATATCGTGCCTATCTTTGAATATACGATTTCGTAATATTGTATACTATAAAAAATCCGTGTTTTTCTAGATAAAGTTCATTACTTTATACTGGATTTGGGTGGCTTGTATTATGCCGTGTTTTCATGTTTAGTGTTCAGAGTCATGCAACGGCATCTCATCTGTGGTAAACTTGCTAGTTGCAATTATGTGCCATCCAAATTTTTCAGCCGTGCTCTCTTTTATGCAGGCAAACTTGCCGCTTGGGCTTTCTACGTAAACGTGGATATCCCTGCAGTTGGGATTCTCAAAGTTTGTCGCCGTATCTGGTGCTGCCACACCACCGGATCCCTGAAACTCGAATGTGTTCACACCGTACTTTATACTGATTGGCAGGTTGCCTGTAATTGCCCTGATATCCGCATCAACGTTGGTTTGAGATTCCACATTGATATCCAAATTTCCCGTTTCAGTATTAATTCCAAGTGCATACACCGGCAAACCGCTTTGAATTAGGGCGGCTATTGCAGAGTTCATCTGTGTTTTGGTTTCTTCTGGTATTTCGACTGTTGGAATCGGCGGAGATATGATGTCTAACTGTGCAAACAGCTCGTTTATTGTCTTTTCATTGTAATCAATAATTTTTTTGATGTTTGGAATGTGCTTTAGCTTTTCAAGCTTGTCATTTTCTATGTGTAATAAGGTAATTTTACCAACAATCTCATCGATCTTTTTCTTTAACAGCTGCTCATCAGACTCTATGTCGTTATTATCAGCCGTTGCGGCGTGTATTCCTGCAGATGTAAACAATAAAGACGCCATCAAAGATGCAAACAATACCGTCTTTGTTGTTTTTTGCATGGTGTTCATTCTTGTCAGTATAGCGTCTTCATCATATATGAAGATTATCTGAAAGGAGGATGTGGCAGATATTACTCAAAAACTGCCGGTTCCTACACACGCCGGACCTGCAGAAAACCCATCAGATTCATTTTTGATGGAAATTAATCTTTGATTGTGTTGGGATCTGATTAAAGACCTATAGTCATATTAGTGGGGGACCATACCAATGAGCCCCTGAACCATACCGTTGATTCAGAGGATTCGAGTATGGCTAAATCTATCTAATCAATATAACATGTTGCCGATTTATCTCCGAACTACAACTTTTCTGGACTGGTGCCTTTTCCTTAGATGGTCAGGAAGAATTCCGCTACGGATACTTGTCTTCAAGGCAGTCGTAGTTTTGTAAATAGTCCAGGATATTTTCTGTTATAAAGTAAGTACCAGTTCCAGTTCTATAAACGGGATCGCAACGAATATTGAATCTTTTGACTTCATGTTGGTCGTGAAATATTTCAAATTCTATGTATGTGCCCCAATCTTCGTCGTTGGTGCCAAAACAAGGCCGGATTTTAGACATTCCAGCGTGAAGTCCTTGAGGGCTGCCACAATACTTGTCGTTGGTGGCAAAATAAGACAGGGTTTCAGACGTACTTAGCCTGGATTTTGCGGTGGGATGTTTCTCATAAAACAGTTGAACCTCGGGTAACTTTTTAAAATCTTCGGCATACTGCTGGTATCCTCCCCAGTAGGCATAACTGTATCCTTCATACGCTACATAAAAAAAACCTCCCGCTATTAACAAGACAAGGGAAACTAAAATTATGGCGATTATTCCCAATGCCTTCATATTAAAAAACGGTTTGATTATTATTTAATATTTACCTGTGGTTTGGCAGTTACTGTTGATTTGTCCGTCTGTAAAACCTGCAAGAAAAGTATCTGCATTTGTGACGCGCTAAAATTAACGACTTTTGATTGGGATATCAACAGTCTCATCATGCATATTTTAATTCTTGAACATATCTGGAAAAACATCTCTTCTTCCTCGTCAAATCCCCGAAACTCAAGTATTCGTATCGTATTTGATATGGCTGGCATCAAATCCGGGACAAATTTGCACTTGCAAGGTTTAAGTGTAAAGGATGTAATGCCGTTTCATTGAGGATACAAAACATCTCATCTACCTCCGCCCTGGTATTGCTGATGGCCACAGACAAAGTGCACACCAGCAAAGCCGCAAAAAGATATCTTGATACACTGAATCTGGAATCCGGACGGGAGATGTATGCAAAATGCATGGGGTTCTGGCCTCATTATCCGGATGTAATTAAAAACAGAAAGACCTGCATCCTTGAAATGACTGATGATGCCATCAGAGACGGAATAACACAGGTGGCAGTGTTTGGCGCCGGATTTGACGCGTTATCACTGGAGGCGGCATCCCGTTTTGGGGACTGCCGGTTCTTTGAGGTGGATGTGGCAAACATGGATGAGAAAAACCGGATCATCGGGTCTGTCGACTCGCTGCTGGGAGATCGTATCAGGTGCATCGAGCAGGACATATCGGGATCAGCAGACGTGATGGCTGCTCTAGTCAAGCATGGATGGGACGTTGATGCCCCGTCACTTGCCATCTTTGAGGGAATATCATACTATCTTTCAGAGAACACCCTCTGGTCGGTAATCAACGGGTTTGGTTCTACATCCAAGCAAAACCGGGTAATCCTGGAATATCTGGTTCCAAACAAGGATATTCAGGATGAGCGCGTATCTGTGGCAGAATACCCCTTTGACTTGATTGAAGCTGACTCTGAGCTAGACGGGATAGCGCGGTATGATGCAGGCGGCATCGAATCACACGTCGGGAATCTTGGCGGGAGGATGATTCGGCATTACGGAATGATGGAGATGGAGAAACGCAGGACGTCCAAAAATACCGTCTTTCCAACTGAGAGAAGCGGATGGATACGTGTGTGCGACTTTACCATCTAATATTGGTCTGCTCTTTTAAACTGCCAAATCATGTGTGTAAAACTGTATAGTAAACTATATGATGCTGATTCTATTGGTGTGGCTATATTACTGGAGGATTTCTGAAAGCATCATTTCTTTTTGCTGCTCTGAAATTGATGCTAGTGCCTTTTCTAGGATGGCGCCGATAATTGGTGTTTCATTGCTATAACCTACTGAGAGGTCGTACTCGTATCCTAGTTCACCTGCGTTGTATACTGTGGTGCCTGCCTTTCCTGCGTGATATGATGCAATTGGAAATGCTTCGATAAACACTTTGTTGCCTCCGGATGCGATCTCGTCAATTGCCTTGGTAATATCGGGCACTGATCTGTATGTGACATTAGAGTGGTTCTCATCAAGCCATGCCTCTGTGGCATAACCTTCGATTGTGATTACCTCAAGTCCTACAAGTTCGTCTGGACTGATTTTCTTATCTGTTGCAGTAATCATGTGTACTGGAATTATCGTATGTGGTGTCGTAAAACTCATGTATTCTTCACGGTCAGCGGTACTTGCAACCATCATGACGATATCTGCTTCATTATCTTGGATGTCTGCCAGTACTGCAGTCCAGTTCTCAACGTGAATAATTTCAAATTCTGATGATCCCAAAAGTTCTGTAAACTTTGCAATGTATGCAGCTGAAAGACCTGCAATTTCACCATCATCGTTTTGGTACTCTATTGGCTCCCATGTTTTATCATATACCACCCTTATCTGGTTCTCATCAAGCCATGTCATTTCTTCTTCTGTCAGGGCAAACTCTACTGCTGTCATTTCGGTATCACCACTTCCCATAGAAGTTGACATGGACTCACCATTCATTGCTGCCCCGTCTTGGGAATCGTCTATTTCACCGGGATCAACATCTGTATCAAAGTCGTCTATCATGCTGGTATCTGCGTCCATGCTGTCACCTTCGTTGTCGTTCATCATCATTTCATCATCCATCATCATTTTATCATCATCCATCATCATTTTATCATCATCCATCATCATTTTATCATCATCCATCATCATTTTATCATCATCCATCATCATTTTATCATCATCCATCATCATTTTATCATCATCCATCATCATTTTATCATCCATCATCATCATATCACGTTCTGGTCCCGCTGTGGCCCATCCACGTTCAATTAACACTGCTTTTGTGTCAGGCTTTACACATACAGGAGATCCGTTGGAGCTTTTTATGATCAACTCTAGTCCGTAATTACACTGAACCATCTCTGCTGACATGCTTGCTGACTGTTTTAAGGGGGAATCATACGATGCGGCTGATGCGGACATTATAGGAACAAGAAGAAGAACTGCAAGTAATGGTGCGAATTTGTACCCATTCATCTTTTTACTTGAAAAGTAATACATTATAAGTTTTAGGTTGGCGTCTGAATCCGGTATTAACAGGCATCCATAGAAAGGCAGATCCGGCGGAATTCTCGGAGGATACAGGATTGGACATTATGCCAAAACAGGCAAAAATCGTGAAAACAGGCAGGATCACCCGGGCATCAACTGTGATATAAGGAGGCGCCGCCCATCAGACTTGAACTGACGACCGTCCGATTAACAGTCGGATGCTCTACCACGCTGAGCTAGGGCGGCAACACTTTGTACGTTGGTAAAAGTGATTTAATCCTTGCGACTAAACAAAAAGATCGAATTCGGCAGTTAATTGAACCTTGAAAAAAATTCCTTGATCTCTGCTGAGTGCTCCTCTACCAACTCGATAATCTCCAGATGCTCCTCTGAGGTAGGCTCCCTCTTGTGGACAATCTGAAACGCGCTCAACGCCGATCCCACCATCTCCCCTACGAAAAACCCGCACAAAAAATCACCGATACTCGAGCAGCTCCATATCTTGCCGACCCTGGGGGACGCCCCGGATTTCTGGTATAACTCCAGCGTCTTTATGATCAAATCTGTCGTCTGTCTTGCAAACTCGGGATCAAGAGTCATGTAATACTAGGCCTGTTTTTCTATGCCCTTTTTCTTTTCATAGACGTAGATGCCGTCAAGGAAGACCCTGTGATCCTTTCCCTTTACCTTGGTTTTTAATTCAATGTTTGCCGCAGTCTGTGTAATGTCCGTCCAAACCTGGCCTGTAAGCAGCACGTCATCACCCTTTGGAATCACCTTTGTATTGCCGACAACGTGCGTCTTTCTTGGCGCGCGCTCACCTTGAAAATTCTCAATGAGAATTATATTCCCTGCCACCTTGACTGTAATTGGAAAGTGTGCAAAGACGACCTTCATCTTTATGGTATATCCCTCCACCAGCCCCTCACAGATGTTCCTGACGATTGATCTTGCAGTGTGCAGTATGGAATAATCCCTTTTTCTAAAACCCATTGTCTTTAGCAGTATCTTGTCATCCTTTATCTCCACCTTTAACGGAATATCACGAAAGCTTTTGTAGGTCTTGCCTAGCGGTCCCTCGAACTTTAACATGTGTTTTTTTTGCGTGACCTTGACTCCCTCTGGAACAGTTATCTCCTCCTGGAATTTTTCAATCTGATCAGTAAACATACCCTATCAAAAATCCTCCTATTCCCTTCTTTACTGCCTCGTGATGGGACATCACACCCTGGTTTGTAGTAACTAGCAGCATCCCCCTGTCGTATGCGGGCAGATACTGCTGCTCCCAGCTGTTGAACTCGTCGTTTTTTACCTTGAATCTCGGGGATATGGTCCCGCATTTTGTTATCTTGGCCAGCAGGTTTATCTTGAACTTTCCGCCTCTCTTGTCGTCGATGTGCTCAAACTCGCCGATGTACCCGTCTTTTTGCAGCGTCTTTAGCACCTCGATCCCAAGTTTTGAGGTTGGCAGTATCGTACACTTGTTTTTTCTTCTAGCCTCGTTGTTGTATAGCGTTACAAACAGGTTTGCTAGGATGTTAGTTGCAGGCATTATATCACTTGTTTTTCCTGAATCCCAGCGACGTGGCTACTTCCCTGAAGCATCTTCTGCATATCATTAGATCGTATTTCTGTATTACTGCCGTGTAATCCCCGCATCTTTTACACCATCTAGAACCCCTGCCAAAGTCGTGCTTTTTTCTTCCAGTAAATTCGTATGATCTATCTTTTACCATTATGATACAGTCACTCCGAATTCTTTTGCTAGATAATCCTTTGCTTCCTGGTTTTTAATGACGTGCGACTTGCCAACGCTTGCCTTGTGCTTGCTTCTTTTTCTGATGCCGTATCCGGGTCTGGCCAGTGCGACTGAAACTCCCAGTCCCAGAATTCCAATGTGTGGATCATATTTTACATCCGGAATGTCAATGTGCTCCTTGATTCCAAACGAATAGTTTCCAAAATTATCAAATGACTTTTCGTTGACTGTGTTCCCCTTTGCCTCAAGCAGCCGCTTTAGCAGCGCTTTGCCATCCTCGCCGCGGATTGTTACTGATACGCCTATTGGTTCGCCCTTTCTGATTCCCCAGTCCCTTTGTGTCTCCCTTGCATTACGCGAACATGATTTTCTTCCAGAGATTTGATCCAGCGCCTTTTTTGCAATATCTATTGCATCCCCGGACTTGCCAACACCCATGTTCAAGACCACTTTTTCTAGGATGATTTTCCTCATTGGAGATTCTGTTGTCTGGGACATGCTATCACTTTAATTGAATTACAGGCTCCTTTTTTCCTATTGGCATTATGATATCTGATGGTATCTCGATCTTTTTCTCACCTAGTATCAGAACCACCCTTTTTGGAAGAATGAATGTTCCAGCCTCGATACTTTCTACCTTGCCTGTCTGTCCTGCATTGACGCCACGTGTCACCAGACACTGGCATCCTGCCTCTAGCTTTAGTGTTTCAATAATTTTTTGTTCCGGTACCTGCATCAGACAGGTATCTCCGACGTTTACCTTGACATCTGAAATTGTAGAGCGTCCGTCATGAAATCCAATCTGCATCTTTCCGTTGCTGATTGTAGTCTTGCTGATTACCCTGACGAGTTTTTTTGTCTTTTCTGATTCGTTGATCTTGATTGGTTTTAGCAGCTTGTCCTCTGATGGAACCAGGCGGTAAATCTCTGAAACGTTTTCAAGTTCTACCACATCCATCAGGCCGATTGCATGATGAAGTGATTTTCGTACAACGCCGTCGATTTTTATCTTTCCAGAGTATATCGAGGTTTTTGCCTCTCTTAGGGTTGTGACAATCTTGAGCATGTCCCTTAGAAATACCGCAGTGGGTATTGCGTGGTTTTTCTTGTGCGGACCAGGTCTTACTGTAATTACAAACCTCTTGTTCTTTCTGCTGATTCCCCAAAACTGCGGGGCCATCTGCCGCTTTAGTTTTTTACTTCCAGATATGCTTACCACTAGTCTTCAACCTCTCTTTTTTCTGCTTTTTTCTCCTCTTTTGTTTCTTTAGGAGCCTGCTTTGGAGCCTCTTCTGTCTTTGTTTCTTTTGGTGCCTGCTTTGGTGTTCCCTCTACCTTTGTTTCTTTAGGCGTCTGCTTTGGAGCCTCCTGTTTTGGTGTTCCCTCTACCTTTGCATCTTTAGGCGTCTCTTCTGCCTTTTTCTCTGCGGTCTTTGGTTTTTTGGACTGTTTTTTTGGATCACTGCCCTCCAGCTTTAGAATCCTCCACCGGTCCTCGGAGTTCAGCGATGTAACTAGTATGTTTGAGGTATGAATATACACATCAAACTTGTCCCCCTTTGTCTTTTCCTTCTTTACACCCTCTATTGCCACGCTGCTTTTTTGTATGGATACCTTTGAGACCTTGCCATCAACCCCCTTGAACTCGCCCCTGAGAATGGTTATGCCGTCCCCTGACACCACCCTGACACTCCGCTTTCCGTATTTTCTATGTAAATCCTTTGATAACGCGCTTCCCAGCTGCTTGCTTTTTACCTGGTATGTTGCAGCGTGAATCATCCGGTTGCGCATCTTGCTTGGTTTCATCTTTTCATACCACCATCGATGCCAGGTTGGCTACCCTTGGCCATTTCTCTGAAGCCTCTGCTGCAACTGGTCCTTTAATGTCAGTCCCGCGCGTCTCCCCCTCTGGAGTAATCAGAACCGCCGCGTTATCCTCAAAGCAGACCCTTACACCGTTTAACCTGCGAACTGCATACTTTTGTCTGATTATAACCGCGCCGTGCACCTGCTTTCTTAGTTCTGCAGGTCCCTTTTTTACCACCACGTTGCAGAAGTCCCCCACTGATGCCGATGGCAGCCTTGATGCGCGGGTTTTGTGTCTTGGAACGTTGATTACCTCGAGTATCTTGGCGCCGGAGTTATCGGCACATACAATCTGTGCGCCCACCGGAATCACCTTGGTTACATATGGACGGAACTCCCCGACTCCCTTTCCTGCCTGTTTTGCCATTATGATCTGACCTCTACTACTACATATGATATGGACTTTGATATCGGCCTGCACTCGGCAGTCAGTACGTAATCTCCAGACTCCACATCGATGCATCCTGGAACATGCGCGTGAATCGTACTTTTACCTCGGGCATACCTCTTAAACTTGCTAAAGTAGACTGGTGCCTCTTTTTGTAGTGTGATGGTCTGTCTTGCCTTGCTGCCTGTCACCTTGCCATCAAACAGCTTTCCCCTAACTGATAGATTACCGTGGAACGGACAGTTTTTATCGGCACACTCCCTCTTTGGCTCTTTTACACTCAGTCCTATGTTTGTCATGACATCTTCCCCCCGATTCTGTCATGCGGTCTCTTTATAATTCTCGAGCCGTCAATTACGACGTCTTTACCGTTAACTGTAAACCTCCAGCTGTTGTGTGACTTTGCCACCGATTTTTCCCCGTTTTTAGTATCAATCTTGAACATGGATCTTGTTTCATCAACTATCCTTCCATTTAATCCTATAATCTGAGGGTTTGTAGACTGTGTAATCTCGGTGTCTAGTCCTATAAACTCGTGTGATGTGATGTTTTCTACTGTGATCATTTTTCTCTCTTCATCTCGTTTAGTCTGGTCAGCATTCTTGCAATATCGTGGCGAAGCGGCTTTAACTTGCCGCTCTCCTTTCTTAGCGTGCCTTTGGCCCCATCCACCCTGAGTTTTATAAGCTCACTGCGCGTCTCTTGAATCCTTTCTCTTAGATCCTTTTCATTAAACTGATGGATAGTCTTCATGCTGATTCTTGTCATTATTTTAATTTGGCCTCCTCTTCTTCGAGTGTCTCAATCTTTGCTATCTTTTTCTCCTCTAGTTCGATCACTTCGGATTCTGATGCCGCCTCGTCTTTTTTGCCCTCGACTTTTATGACCTCAACTTTGACATCATCCACCTTTACCTCCTCTATCTTTACTGGTTTTTGGGAGTCCTTTGCCTCGTCTGTCTTTGCTGATTTCTTGTCTCTCATCTCAAATTCCGGTTCCACCTTTCCATGTCTTGCAATTCTAATCCTGATGCCAATCAGCCCCATCGCAGTCTTTACGTGTGCGATATCCTCGACTACGATAATTTTGGCATGATGTCCGGCCCTTGGCAGGATTCCCTGCGTGTGTTTCTCAAATGCCGAACGATCACCTCTGAGTTTTCCAGATACTGTTATCTGGACTCCCATTGCACCGCCCTCCATTACCTGCTTTAGCGTCCACATGGTGGCCCTTCTAAATGCCGTTCCCCGCTCCAGGTGCGATGCCATCCTGTTGCACATCACATTGGGGGATAATTCCGGCTTGTCAATCTCCACGACAGATATCTGCGGGTTTTTTAGCTCAAAATCCTTTTCTAGCTTTTCTGTAAGTGCCCTGATTCCCGAACCCTTTCTTCCTATTACTATTCCCGGTCTCGTCACGTGCAGTGCGACCCTGGTTCCCATCGGCGTCTTTGATATCTCCGCATGTGAAAAGCCGGCGTCCTTTATTGCCTCCCTGAGATAGTCCTTTAGAAGCATGTTCTTGTAGTTGTCCTTGATTACGTTCTTGACTGCAGACATTCTAAATCTCCTGGCCTACCACTTCTACGTGTGTCAGCACGTTGTTGTTTGGCGTCGCCCTGCCCATCGCCCTTGGGATGAATCTTTTTACTATTACGCCCTTGTGTACGGTGGCATTTATGATTCTCAACCTGTCCAGATCCATTCCCTTGTACTCTGCATTTGATTCCAGGTTGTCTAGTACCTTGATGAACTCCTTTGCCGTCTTTTGCGGGTATCTGCCGGACATCATTCCGGGATCCGACCTGTGCCCCACCTGATTTTTAAAGCGTCTGAATGCCACTGCCCGGTTTTTGTTGATCACATCATGAAGATAGTCCCTTGCCTTTTCAATTGACATTCCCTTTATTGCAACTGCCACCTCTCGGGCATGTTTATGTGACATGTCCTTCTCGCGCAGCGAGGAACGCACGTGTCTTGTAGGATCATAATTTTGGAATGCGTAACCGAATCTACCCATGATAATCACTTTAGCGGCACGTAAAGACTGGATCTTGATGCTCCGACACCCGGCGCACCATGTGAGACTTTTTTGTTTGTTATGACATACTCCCCCAGGTAGTGACCGATCATCTCGGTCTGTATTACGACCGGTTTGAACTCTTTTCCTGAAAAAACATTTACTGTAACGTCTACCATATATGGTAAAATGATAAGATCCCTCAAGTGGGTCTTGATTGTATTCTTTAGTGTGCCTGCCTTTGCTGACTTTATCTCCTCGATTAGCTTTCTTTTGCCGTCTGTTATGCCGCGGGTAAGGGATCTTCGCTGCCTGGAATTAAACAGTTTGAACCAGCTCTCAAGGGACATTTTCTCGAGCTCTTCTCTTGGAATTCCCCTGTATAAAAATTCCTTAACCATGTATTTTCTCCTCTGTCAATATCCTTCGGGTTTTGCAGTCCATATTATAGCATTCCTATCTTTGTTGCCAAATCCCTGGCTTTTGCCGTGTTTTCAAACTGAACAAACGCCTTTTTGCCATAAATCGTTCTTGCGGTGTTTACGTTGATGACCTTTTCATTGTATAACGTCTTTACGGCCTCGACTATCTGCGGTTTGGTAGCCGAGATCTCCACGATAAAACAGATCTTGTTCTCGTTTTCCACCATGGCAAACGTCTTTTCTGTGATGTACGGCTTTATGATGATCCTGCTTGCCCGCTCTACGTTCATTGCATCTTCACCATTATCTCTAGATGTGCCGACTTTATCTTTTCAATCTCCTTTATTGCCGACTTTGAGTATACTGTCAGTCTGACTGGATCAGAACCGGGTGCTAAATCCAGCACGCTTAGGTTTTTGACGTTGACTACCTCCACACCGGGCAGGGCGCCTGTGGCCTTTGTTATGTTTGTGGTGTCTGCCACTACAAACAGCACGCTCTTTCCGATCTTTTTGGCCCTTCCACGAAGTAGTGGTTTTCCAGAACGCGGCTTTCTTGAATCAAGCCTCCGGACATCCTGCGTTAGTTTCAGGGCATCTAACACCTTTACCATCTCGCTTGTCTTGGAGACTGTCTGGATCTCATCAGATACTATGATTGGAAACGACTCGATTCCCGCGATTTTATGTCCGCGTGATTCTATGATATCCCGGGATGCCGTAGCTGCAATTGCAGAACACAGTGCCAGCTTTCGCTCCCTCTTGTTTATTCTCTTGTAGATTACCCTGTCTACTATTGGCGGGTGTGCCTGTCTTCCGCCGCGAGTTGATGCGACTTCTGCACCCTGTCCCTGTCTTCCGCCTCCACCGCCGCTCATTCTGGCAACACGGGAGACGCCCTGGCCTGTTGGGGGATCGTTAGAGTCTGCAACCACGTCCATGCCGGCACGTGGTTTTCTTCCCTGCGGCTGGAATTTGTGCGAGTATAAGTTGGTAAATGCCTTGTGTATCAGCTCCCTTCTAAACGGTGTGGAGAAGACTAGCGGGAGTTCCACCTCTCCGTCATTTGCTCCGGTGGTGGTGTATGCGGCAACTTTCATCATATCACAACCTCCAGAATGTTTGGCTTTGTGACCTTTGCCGGGGCGTTTCGAATCTGGCTACGAAGTTTGATGAGTCTTTTGTATGTTCCGGGGACCGAACCCTTTAGAATTATAAAATCACCGCGGACTAATCCGAAATGCTTGTATCCGCCGTCGGGATTTATCTTTATTTTTTCATCATTTGTGTTTCCCATCATCATGATCCTTTTGTCGTATTCTGTCCTTTGATGGAATCCCATCTGGCCTGCCCTGGGAACCGTATACATGACGCTTTGCGGGGAGATTGGTCCCAATGAGCCGACCTCTCTTACGGTCTTTCTTGATTTATGCTGTTTCTTTTTTACGTGCCATCTCTTTAGCACTCCCTGCCATCCCTTTCCCTTTGTGATTGCAGCAACATCGACACTAGAACCAGTCTCAAATATCTGATCAATCTTTATCTCCTGTCCCAGCAGTTCTTTCACGTGTGCAAACTGCTTTTGTACGTCCCCTCCGCTGACTATGGCCTCAAAGACATACGGCTTTTTCTGCTCTAGTCCTGCAGCACGCGGGGATACTGCAACGATTGCAAATATCTCTTTTATCTTTTTTAATCTTTTTTCGGCATCCTCTAGTGCGCCCTCTTTGTTTTTTAGCGTAATCTCTTTTGTAATATATTTTGGAATATCCTCGGCATACACGTCAAACTCTGCGTGCAGTCCGTCATAATCCTTGGAGTAGCCCCTGATTCCCAGAATCAGCACCGGCGGCGTTACTAGGACCGTTCCAAGGCTGACTAGCTGTTTTCCGGCATTTGGCGTCTTGTCACGATCATCAATACTAACTACCTGCACGCAGCCTGCCTTGAATCCGCAGTGTGCCAGAATCTTTGGCTCTTCTGAATTGCGTGTCGGCCACGCCCTGATGCGCGCCTCCATGCTTTTGGCACGAATTCGTGGCGAATATGCAAGACTTCCCCTGCGTGGTGAATGTCGTTTTCTAGCTCCCATTGTTAAGACGCATCATCGGTGTCCCTCTATTAAACCATGTGTGATATCGTTAACCAGATCAAAAATGCAGGTTAACCAAAATGGCTGATTATCTGATTAGATATCTGATATGATATTCCAGATTGTGACTCCGCCAATTATGATTCCGGCGATTCCCATACCGATGGCAAGCAGCAAAAAATTCTTTCTTTCGGACATTACGACGACGTGCCCTGGGCGTTTAGTATGGATAGCGTTCCAAGTAACGCCTCCTCCAGACGTACGGTCTGTGTGGCCTGGTTTGGAAAAAAGTTCAGTGATTTTGCATTTTGTATGTTTTTTAGCTTTCCTCCGAGAATTTCATGAATTCCCTTCTCGGGGGAGCCAAAGACTACCAGCGTTGGCTGATCCGAGTTTGCGTACTTTGCAATCTGTTCCTTTGTTGCAGTTCTTCCCTTTCTTGATGTGATGATGGCGTTGCCCTTCCACTCGCTTAGCAGCGAGAACAGGCTTGCCCTCTCTTTTACCGTGTATCCCCAGTATAGCGGCGTCTCGTTTCTGTTTATCTCCTTTACTGAGAATTTCGGGTATCCCTCCTTGAACTGGACTGTGACTCTTTTTCCGATTGCAGTCTTGCCAAAGAACGGCACCAGCTGGTTTATTCCCGCATCAACAAACCTTTTTCCCTTTATGCTGACTACGATTCCTTCCCTGACATCGCCCCGGTTGATCTTCTTCGAGTTTGCAGGGGTGACGTGGCTTGGAATCTTCAGCGGGTGAAGCACTCCTGCAAATTTCAGGTCGTTCATTTTGGGAAACAGTCTTCTTCTCAGGAACTGCGGCGTCTCCAGGTATCTTAAAATCATAACGATCAGGCTGCCGTCCTGTTTGTTCTCCCCGTCCTGGTACACGTAGATGGTGTCTGTCTTGAATATTGCACAGGCCCTTGCCAGAACGGATATCTTTCGGGTCTTGTCTATCTTGAGGGACTCGTCTATCAGGGATGATTCGGGAATGGCAACTGAGAGATTCAACGCAATTCAATCTCGCAGGCAGTTAAAAACAATTATTTCTGCTCGTGTGGGTATTTTTCCCTGGCAGTATCGGCATACTTTGCAATCTGCTCGTTTGAAATCAGTTCATACGTGCCGTTATCTATCTTGATTTGTGCCATCCTGATGTGGCTTGTCGCCTCTTTCTCCTCGCTTGAGAGATAAATTCCCGCAGATGCCAGTACCGATGCGTCATCTAGTGAAAGATCATTTTTGTATGTCTTTTCCAAAAAGTCAGTCACCTGATCAGAGCCGGCGCCGATTGCGATTGCGTCATAAGAGATGTATGTTCCGCTGGGATCAGTCAGGTATAGCTGTGGTATCTTGTTTACAACACCGCCTAGAATGAGTGCCACTCCAAACGGCCTGACTCCCGCATACTGTGTGAACTGCTGGCATTGATCTGCCAGATGCTTTGCAATCGTTTCAACTTCCACTGCTTCATCATAAATCATCTTGTTACTCTGAGAAAAGAACCTGGCATTATCCACCTGGCTTCTTGCATCCGGAATGTATCCTGCCGCTGCAACGCCCACGTGATCGTCAATCTGAAAAATTTTTTGTGCAGTCGTGGAGATCTGCAGTTTTCTTGGCTTTTCCTCGACTGCGATGATTATTCCATCCTTGCATTTTATGCCTACTGCGATCGTGCCTCTACGCACCGTCTCGATGGCGTATTCCACCTGGTATAGCCGGCCGTCAGGCGAAAAAACGGTAATTGCTCTGTCATAACCTTGTTGTGCAGGAAGCATTTGATCTGTTGCCCTGAAAGTTTAATTTAAGCATTGGTTTTATTCCTGTTTACACATCTTGGAATGGTACTGCCAACAGTTTGGCAGATGATGCCAAGATCGTGGTAACCAAGAGAATTGTGTAATTGCTGATCTGCCTGCTGTTTTCCTGTCAGACCACAAGACTGCATTGCTCTCTCAACTAGGTCCCTAGATGTACCTGCACTGTTTATCCTGAGTATTCTCAGCTGATCTGCGTACTGTCATGACACCGGGCACAAAGAACACTTCAAAAAATATGACATTATTTTGTTTTATCACTGCGATCAAAAATGATGTTATATATTTAACAAATACTGAGCTGCTGCCATCTATCTGAGACTGGGAATAACAACTGAATTCCAATTCTGAGAATATTTGTACGAGCCTAAAACCCTCGAATCCGTTTCAACTAGTCATCAAAATCATCTATTTTACCAAATCCAACACATGCCCGATTTTAAAGTAAAAATTCAGAAATAAACATCAAACTTGTAACATTTAAAAGTTGTAAAGGTTACAAGTTTCACATGTCCTTTTCACTTTATCCCGTATCTGGCAAAGATCTCATTGGGCGGGACAAAATAATCGGCGAGTTGGTAAAAGAACTGGCATCTAAAAACAAAATCGGATTCTCCTTGTCTGGAATACGCCGAATTGGCAAAACCAGCATCCTAAAAGAAACACAGAACCAACTTGAAAAAAAGGGGATTGTCGTAATCCCTATTTCAATTTGGCGTGTTGTACCATCTACCGTAGAAGAGTTCTCAAAGATTTTAAACCGTGCTGCCATTTCTGCATTTCAGAACAAACTGCCAAAAAAATTTAAATTTGAACATCTTCTTGAAACCGGGGCAGGCGCCCTTGCAACATTTTTGCAAAATTTAGATCTTTCAGTACCTGTCGTTTCAGATTTAAAGGTCTCAGTTTCATATGTCAGAAAAGAATCAGACAATGTTGAAGATGTAATAAATAAGACATTTTCATTAATTGATGATTTGGCACAAATGACAAAAACACAAAGTGTTTTGATTTTAGATGAGTTTCCATCAGTTATTGATTTGACATACGGTGCAAAGAATCAAAAGATCGGACAAAGTATCGTCCATCTTTTACGTACTTTGTTTGAAGATTACAAGCAAACAAAACTTGTCGTGTCCGGGTCTTATCGTGACACTTTGGATAATCTAGTTGCCAAATCCAGTGCTCCTTTTTACAAACAACTGCTTTTACGTGACATTCCACCATTCACTGAAAAAGAATACGACGGGTTTTTGAAACACTATCTTTCCAATGTGAAATTTGATGACGAGGTAAGATCAAAATTATACACAATGACTAGTGGAATACCATACAATCTTCAGCTGGTTGGAAAAGAAATACAGTATTTGAATGTGACAAACGTTGATGCAGGCAGACTAAAAAAGGTGATTTCATCAGTTCTTCAAAAAGAGGGGGGAACAGGCTTTTAAGGAATTTACTGAGATTTTATCTCCCATTGAGATCAAGGTGTTAAAAGGACTGGCAAAAATCCAAACAGTTCGCCAAAAGAGATTTCAAATGCGGAGTTTATTGATGAAAACAGTACCAATTACGCCATAAATCAACTAAAAACCAAGACCATATTAAAAAATGTTGCACGCGGAGAGTATGAATTTACAGACAACATGTTTGCCATGTGGCTAAAATACAGGGATTCTTTATGAGTTTGTTCGTAACTAACCCAAACTCAAGAAACTAGCACACTGCAGTCTTTTAATCATCCTTGTCATAATTTGTAAAACCGTCATCCTGCCATTCATTTTGAAACGCGGTATTGGCTTGCTAAAGTTTAATTCAAGTCAGGTCTTCCTTATGACGTGAGATTCGAGATTCAGTTTTCAGGTCATAAAAACATTAGATCAAACCATCAAAAAACAATTGAAATCACTACTGACTCTGCTTTGACACCCCGGGGCGACTGTATAATCGGCGTAAATGCCGCCACGGGGTGTGCCAGTCTGCCTGAGGAGTTAAAAGAAAAGATCAGGAATCCCGACTCCAAAGTCACCTTCCTAATCCAGGTGGGTGAACACCACTATACAGTAAGGGGGAATGGACATCCTGATCTCACTCTCACTGATCCGGAGGATATAGTCATACGAAAGAGCGGTTTTATCTGTCCTAGAAACCATGGCCATAAACTGCGATGCAGCATCTGATATGCTTCCAAGGGAGATGGTCTCACTATTACAAGATCCACTCACCAGGGGCACGTTTACCATACAGGTAGATTAACTGTGACAATTTTATAGGCAGGAATGTAATCCCGGTCATGGGTCGTAAAACCAATCTGCTCCTTTTGGTTCCGTTGTCTGCCTTTGCAGCGGTGATTATCGGATTTGGAATGTATTTGACACTGTGTAAAAACTCCAACATCCCACTGCCCTGTTAGCGCTGATCATCTCTAATTATTCCCGCTTTGGTTAATTCTGATTCAGCAAGATTCTCTTAAGGCATGACTTTGTAGGTTTCACATGGCAAAGCATGCTACCACCGTGGAACTGCCCGTCTCCAAAAAACCCACAGATGCCGAATTAAAAAAATTAAGGGAGTACTTTATGGCAATGCCAGTCAAGGAGGTTCTCACGGGACTAAAGTTTGCAAAAAACAGGTGGTCTGCAAAGGATGCCGGAACACTAAAGGTCGGAAGAAAGAGCATCATCCAAAAAGAGGTTCACTCTGTCACTGCCGAGCAGGCACAGTGGAGGCTGAAAAACTGGAAGATGATGATTGCCAACTACCGGCGCCGCGGTTATAGCTATCCCACAATATCTAGAATCAAAAAGATTCTGGTTCAAAAAAGTAAAAAGTGACTGGTATCCAGACGACTTTTGATGTGGTGTAATGCCGTTAAAGAATGACAAGTCATTATACCGTCGGGAACCTATCTTTCTCTAAACAGTAATCACAACAAAATGTCGGATTTTTTCCCGAGACCTCTGCCGCCTGAGATCCTCTGGAATCTCCGGAATCGCGGATTTTGCCTGCCCTGCAATCACGCTGTGCGCCTCTTCTAAAATTGCAAGAGTATCAGCACTTGCCTCTGCACCCACGTTGATACCATTACTGCTGCCGACCTCTACTGACGAGCCGGATATTACATCTCCGAGTATCTGTGAGAGGTCCTGCATCGAGGCGTTTGCATCCGGCATGAGTCCGTTAAGTGACGGTGCAAGTCCCTTGATGATTGACATGCACGGACTGAGTGTCACTACGACATCGCCCAGTTCTGATACGGTATCTAGCCTGAGTTTGATCTGCTCCATTGATAACTTTGCCCCGCCTATCATGTTCTTTACTTTTCGAACCTGGCTTAGCTCCTTTGCATATGCATGGGCGTGCATGTTCTTGTTGTTCTTTTGGGCGTTTACAATCTTTTCAAAGAGCCCGTCATGACTTTTTTGCAGTTTTTCACTGACTCCGTCAAGTTTTGATATCTGAAACTGGAGTTTTTTTTGTGCCAGGTCAATCTTGTTTTTTAATGGTTCATCCGGTCTTACCTTGCCGATAATCTTTTGCGATATGCTCTCTCCTCCTCCGTCTCCTCCCGTCTTGCTCCAAGAGTTCTTTAACATCGCATATTTTCCTCATTATGGGTCGGATATTTTGGTTTTAAACGGAACTGTCACCACGGTAGCCGTAACCGGGGTTACAACAAGACATGGTTACACTATCCAAAGGTGAATGTAAATATCTGAAAGCCCTTGCCTGATATGTTCATCTCGATTAGATGGGTCTCAGTCTCCTCGCTGTTGATTATATTGTACAGATCCGGCTCTGAGACTCGCAGTATGTTTCCAGAGGGGATGTCATTCCCGGAATATGGCGAATCAAGAGGCTGTCCATCTAGGAGTATCTCTAGTTCCCCGCTGTTTGCAGTCACAATGTTTACCTCCTTTGCATTGTACAGCAGTCTTATGCTTCCTGTTTCTGAGACTAGCTCCATGCCGTCTTTTTGGTTTTGCCAGTCACCTGTAAGATAGAACCTGTCTGGATCACTGCTTTCGGACTCTGTATACGTCACTGTTTTGTTGGGCTGGAATCCCTCGCTGTTTCCAAGCTGGTTTCTGCCCTGTGCAAAGTGATACCCAAAGTACAGCTCGGGGGTGCTCCTAAACATGCTGTGCTCAAACTCTTCAATATCTACAAGTGGTGCGGCTGATGCCATCGGCATTCCAGCGTTCTGGACCTTTCATCTAACAGCTGCTGGATGATTTTTTCTGTCTCCTTGTATGCGCCCTCCCCTATGTGGTCATATCTGAGGTACCCTTCGTGATCTGCAATGTATTTTCTTGGCCAGTACCTGTTTTCAAAGGCCTTCCACGTCTCCATGTCGTTATCCATGACGACGGGATACTCTATGTCATATTTCTCTATTGCCATCTTTACATTCTCTGGATCTTTTTCAAACTCGAATTCCGGTGAGTGAATACCTAAAACTAGCAGTCCTTGATCCGAATATTTCTCATCCCATGCCGTGATGTACGGGAGCGTCCTGATGCAGTTTATGCAGCTGTACGTCCAAATGTCGTACAGTACGACTTTACCTTCAATTGCCTCTTCAAGTTCTTCTGGCGTGGTATTTAGATAATGGGCGATTCCAACGATATCAGGTGCCGCCTTGAATCCGGACTTGTCAATCTCCAACGTGTTTTCGCTGCTTGTTACATTTGTCGTTGGAACCTGCTCGTCAAGTGATGAGAATATGATGCTCATCGCCCCCAGTCCCGTGACAATGACGATTCCCAAGATTAATGCCGTTCTAAGATCCGATTTCATGTTATCATCATCATCCTAGGAACAACAGCTCGTTGAGAAGTGGAAAGTTTGCAATGTATGCAAGCTGATTCATGAATACCAGAACCCCCAGGACTATAATAAATACACCGAGGATCACGTTATAGTATTTCAAGTGCCTGCTCATTGCGCGGATAATCTTGGTTGCCCTGGAATAAAACACGCCAATTAGAATAAACGGAATCCCAAGTCCCAGGGAATATGCAAGAAGCAGGTTGAATGCGACTGATGGCGTGGTTGCAGCCAGTGTCAGTATGGTACCTAATATCGGACCCACACATGGAGTCCATCCTGCCGCAAAAGCCAGACCGAATACAAACGACATTGGATAACTGGCCTTTGATCTTTTTGGAAAGAATTTCTTTTCCATGTTTAGCTTGTTGATCTTCGTTGAAAGAAGCAAAAAGACCCCGAATCCCATGATGATCACCCCGCCGACCTGGTTGAATCCTCCGATCAGTTCCCCGGCAGACGTTCCAAGCACGCTGTTGATGATAACACCCAGCGTTGAAAATACTATGGAGAATCCAAGTACGAAAAACACCGAATTTAAGATAATATTTGACCTGTTGATTGTAACCGTATTTGATCCCTGCTTTTGGTTGAGTTCCGAGAGTGTCGTGCCTGAAATGTATGCAAGAAATGCGGGAATCATGGGCAGTATGCATGGTGCTACAAATGAGCCCAGTCCTGCCAGCACGGCTATTGCCAGTGTTATCTCTGCCACAAATTAAAACCGTAATTTTTCCTTTAAAATATTCTTCCATATCTTTACCCAATGAGGGGGATCTATGCCTACGGAAATCCGTGCTTGGACTAGATATTACACAACATACAATCAATTTTTAACTGGGATATGGTCATTTTTGGCATGAACATGCGTTTTGTCATGGTTGGTGTCACCCTAGGGATTATAGTCGTACTTGCAGTGGTTATAGGCTCCCCCGCACTTGGCGGCTTTGATATGACGCGCTAATCATCCAAATTTTGCGTATGCCTTTTCAAAGATTCCAAGCGATCTGTCAATCTCCTTATCTGAGAGCCATGCAGTAACTGAGATCCTCAGCCTTGCCTGGTTTCTTGGGACCGTGGGGTATCTTATTGGCTGTGCAAATATCTGATTCTCAAAGAGGAACCTCCCAAAATTTATGGCAGTCTTTTCACTGCCTACAATTATCGGTATGATGTGTGTTTGTGAGCCTGTCTCAAAGCCGATCTGTTTTAATCCGTCTGATATCTGCCGGGTGTTTTTCTCCAGCTTTTTTCTTTGTACCTCCCTTTTGGAGTTGAACCTCTTTAGCGAGTAATCAATCAGAAATGACGGAAGCGCAGAGGTGTAGATAAACGACTTTGATTTGTTGATGCACAAATCAATGACGTTGTTTTGGGACGTTACATACCCGCCAAATGATCCGAGTCCCTTGCTTAAGCTGCTGATGTATACATCAATCTTTTTTGCGACTCCAAAGTAGTCCGGTGTGCCTCTTCCGTCACAACCTGCAACAAAGTCACCGTGCGCGTCATCAACGACGGTTATCGCACCTGCCTTTTCTGAAATCTCGGTGATCTGTTTTAGGGATGAAAAATCCCCGTCCATGCTGAAGATTCCCTCTGTAATGATGAACTTGTTTTTTCCGGTGTTTTTTAGTTTTTTTTGCAGGTCTTGCATGTCGTTGTGTTTGTATACTAGGATTCTGGCATCTGTCAGTCTGCATGACTCTATAATACTTGCATGGTTTAACTCATCACTGAGAACCAGGTCCCCCTTGCCTGCAACTGATGATATTGCACCGAGGTTTGCCATGTATCCCGTAGGGTACACCAGACAGTTTTGCTGTGATTTGTGTCTGGCTAACGCCTCTTCTAATTTTTTGTACGACGGATCATTTCCTGATACCAGTCTTGAGCTTGACTGCATCTGTCTGAATCCCATGTTACCTGTATTAATCCCGAGATAATCATTTGAGCACAGGTTGAGCAGTCTTTTTCCGTCTATTGTAATGTGTGATCCTGCCGTCCTGCCGTACCGCAGCTTCCTGTAGAGGTGCTCTTTTCGGATGCGCTGCAGCTCCGAATCTATAAAACTTAGGTTATGTTTTGAGGCCAATTCTTTCTATCATTTTGAGGTCTTTTTTGGATTCGTTTCCGCCCATGGTAAGATAACCCGCAGTAATTATTCCGTTTGCGCCGCTTTGAAGCAGTCCTTCCCCTGAATCCTCCAGGTTCACCTCCCTTCCTCCGGAGATCTTGATGACTGATTCGGGCAGCAAAAACCGCATCACAGAGAACATTCTGATAATCTCAGAGTCTGAAAGTCTGGTCTGCAGCTCAAGTGGCGTGCCGGGGATTGGAACCAGTATGTTGATTGTCACCTCTTCTGGGAATAACACTGCCAGCTCTGCTGCCATCTCCAGTCTCTGTTCTCGCGTCTCCCCAATTCCGATGATTCCGCCGGTGCACAGCTCCAGGCCCGCACTTCGAGCAACTGCCAGCGTATCCAGCCTGTCCTGATACGTGTGGGTGGTGCAGATCTCCGGGAACTTTGACTTTGCAGTTTCCAGGTTGTGGTTGTATCTTTTTACACCCAGTTCTTTTAGCTTGTCTGCCTGCCCCCTTGTTAGAAAACCCAGACTGCATTCGACGTTTATTCCGACCTTGTCGTTAATCTCGGTAATAATCTTGCAGACCTTGAGAAAATCATCCGGTGCCGGCTCCCTCCATGCTGCAACCAGGCAGTAGGACCCTGCCCCCTCGTCTCTTGCCTTTCTTGCCATTGATACCACCTCCTCGGGGGTGGGCAGCTGGTATGTCTCAATGCCCGTATCAAAGAATGCAGACTGTCCGCAGAATGTACAGTCCTCGCTGCAGGCGTTTTTCTTGATGTTGTTTAACTGTTCCACGTCCACCTGTTCCCCGTTAAAACCTCGTGTAATCTCACCTGCTGATCTTGCCAGATCCTTTAGATTCTCATCTGGAATATCAAATAGTTTTTCTGCATCTTTTAAGGATATGCCGTTTCCAGAGAAGACTTTTTCCTGGCACTCTTGGATAAATTGCAGCGTATTCATGCTTGTATCTGTATGATTCCAATTTATAATGATAATGTTTGACTGGAGATGATGGAGGTTCTGGTGTATTTTGGTGGTCAGAGCCCTAAATCTGCCACCAGACCCACCGTCACCTACAGGCTAAGTTTATTAAATAATATGTGCCAATATTGTTAGTTTTCAGATAGGTGCGTGACCGTCACGCTACATGCTCAAAGTTTATTAAATAATATATGTAAATAGTGTTAGTTTTCGGGTAGGTTTGGCCGTCGCGCTAATCTCTTTTTTATTATACATTACATGCCTTTTGCATGACATCACAGCTATTTCAGAAAAACTGATCTGTAGTGATTGCAAATAATGAATCGGACTTGCATTTTGGTGATCAGATTACTAGAATCTGCCAGCCCTGATGGATGTCAAACCAGCCGTGATCTTGCGGCTTTGATGGTGCGGACTGTCCTGTTTAAAAGCATGCCCAGTTCTTTTTCTGAGATTGCCAGGGGCGGAACAAGCATCACCATGTTGCCAAGGGTGCGGAGGTAGATTCCCTGCTTTTTGCCCTCCTCAAAGAATATCTTGTTGATTGATCTTCTGGGATGAACGGGTGTTTTTTTCTGCTTGTCTGATACCAGTTCTATCCCCATGAGCATCCCCTTGTGCCGGATGTCCCCCACGATGTCAATCCCTGAGAACTTGTCGTAGGACTCTTTGAAAACCTTTGATGTCCTCTGAATTTTTTTGATCAAGTTGTTTTTTTGATACATACTAAGATTCTCATTTGCAACTGCTGAGGCAAGAGGATTCCCAGTGTATGTGTGGCCGTGAAAGAGGTGTTTATCATCATTGTATTCCCCCAGAAATGAATCATAGATCTTTTTGGTTGTCAGGGTTGCTGCCATCGTAAGATACCCGCCAGTCAGCATCTTTCCATATGATACGATATCTGGAATACTTTGCTGTTCATCGTACTGTATCATGGATCCAAGCCGTCCAAAACCCGTTGCAATCTCATCTAGGACAAACAGCACGCCGTACTGTCTGCAGAGCCGGCGTATTTTTTTTTGAAATCCCTTTGGGTGGATTATCACCCCTCCTGCAACCTGTGCCCCGCTTTCCATGACAAACGCCGCGATGCTGCCGTCTCTTGATAGCCTCTTCTCAATTGTCTCCAGACAGTGGTTTTCATAGTCACGATCTGTAAATCCGCGGGGAGTCCGGTACCTGTTTGGAGTTGGAAACTGAATCGTAGGAAAGAGCTGTTTTTTAAACTTGCCAAAAAATTCAGGGACATATCCCACTGACATTGCCCCAAACGTGTCCCCGTGATACCCGTTTTTTATTGTTGCAATTTTCGTCTTGTCCTTCTCCCCGATGTTCCTCCAGTATTGCAGGGACATCTTGATTGCAATCTCCATTGCAGATGATCCGTTATCTGAATAAAACACCCTGTGCATTCCTGGCGATATCCTTACAAGGCTTTTTGCAAGTCTTTCGGCAGGCTCGTGTGTAAGGTTGAACATGGATGAATGCTGCAGATTGCGGCACTGCCCTGTCATGGCCTTTACCAGCTGCCGGTTTGAGTGCCCCCATACGTTGCACCACATTGATGCCACGCCATCAAGCATCCTGTTGCCCCTGGAGTCAATCAGCCACATGCCCCTGCCGCGGATAATTTTATCAAAGGATGCCCACTCCCTCATCTGGGTATTTGGGTGCCAGACTGAGCTTTTCAACTAATTTCGTACGTCTTGTGTTCTTAATAATTAACCGATGAATTAATCAAGGGATCACACGAATCTATCTTGTTGTCAAAGTCGCTCTTTATTACGGGAACAGATACCGATGTTGGAAAGACATACGTCGCTGCAGGACTGGGCATGACCCTTCGGGAAACGGGAATAAACGTCGGTGTGATGAAGCCGTTTGCAGCAGGCACCCCCAAGAAGCGGGGTTACAAATCAGGGGATGTCCAGATACTGTCCCGTGCAGTGCAAACTAGTGATCCTGAATGCCTGGTAAACCCCCAGTTCTTCCCAATTTCGGCATCCCCATATACTGCATGGAAGAATCTGAGGATCAAACCGAGCATTCCCGCAGTACTCTCTGCCTTTAAAAAATTATCTGCCCTTCATGACATGCTGCTTGTGGAGGGGATGGGCGGGGTCATGACTCCGATTCTCAGGGAGTACTTTGTTGCGGATTTAATCCGGGACATGAGGATTCCCGCAGTAATTGTGAGTAAAAGCAGGATCGGAACAATCAACCACACCGTAATGACAGTAAGGATGTGTGAGAGATACAGGATTCCAATCAAGGGAATAATTATTAATAATTTTGAAAAGGGATACCCCGTAAAAGAACTCAAGCGGGATCTGCAACGTCTTACCGGGGTCCGGGTGCTGGGTTCCATCCCGTTTATCAAGGACGTGGGTGACTCGTCACTGTCTGGAATCTTTAAGAAAAATATTGATTTAAAGCCGCTCCTAAAATGACTCTTATTTCTTTGGTGTAATGGCAGACAGATGCTGCAGTTGTTTTTCAACGTCTTGCTCACCGTTATCCAACTGTTCATCTGGGAATACAACGGCAACCAGCTCTCATCAGAACGTAGAACGCAATCATATCTCTTGGTGCAAAACAGAGTTCATAAGATATCACACACCAGAGCAGAACGTAATGTAGAACCGTTCCACATGACGCTCAAAAAAGAGTATTTGTGACCGCACGAATTTGCAAGTTATCAGGATGCCGAGGCAGTCGTTGCAGATACATGCAGGGATTCAACCACTCCAGATTCATTCTGCATTGGGGTATGACTCCTGAGGAATTCTTATCAGTGGGGATGAGAAATAAATAATGGTAACCGTAAAAACATGCAAAGCGGTCTCATTTAGAGGGGTCCACTCCAGAAGAGTCCAGAATGGATACGTATCTGATTTCATCTTTTGGCTTGCAGTACATTTCTAACGCAGGAATACTCTATGTTCTGATATGGCATGAAATATTTATCAAGATCGCACATGGATACGCATAAACCCCTGTTTAAAACCTCATCTTGGTTAAAATTTTATGTTCTGGTGAATCTAGTTTTCTTAACAATATTCTTATTACTCTGTTTTATCATTTAATCACATGGCCAAAGTTACTTTCAGACCGGATGTTGAAATTTCCATCCCAAAGGCTGCATTCGAACCTGCCCAAAGAATCAGAAGCGCTGATGATGAGGAAGAGGAAGAAGATTAATTATTCCAAATTCACATAATTTGCAATTTCAGATGCCTGATATCGCATGAAATATTTATCAAGATCGCACACGGATACGCATAAACCCCTGTTTAAAACCTCATCTTGGTTAAAATTTTATGTTCTGGTGAATCTAGTTTTCTTAACAATATTCTTATTACTCTGTTTTATCATTTAATCACATGGCCAAAGTTACTTTCAGACCGGATGTTGAAATTTCCATCCCAAAGGAGGCATTTGAATATGCCAAAAGAATCAGAAACGCTGATGATGAAGAAGAGGAAGAAAATTAATTATTCCGAATTCACATAATTTGCAATTTCAGTTGCCAAAATACCCCTAATTTCTTCTTTAATCGATTTGAATTCTTTTTTTGTTTTACCGGGAATTAAACAAAAGAGATACAACCTTTTAATTTTTGTCCACTCTACATTTATTTTTTGGAAATATGATGATACTGCATAAAGCTCACAAAGTTTTTCTTCATTTGCCCGAAATAGATACACACGATCTTGGGATGAAAAAGGACTATATGGTTTCAGGATGACTGTAGATTGAAATATTTCACAGTTTGCTATGTTAGGTTTTTTCTCAAGTTCTGTTTTGATTTTGTCTTCGCCATTGGCATTTTTGAAAAAAGATACGATGCTCTCATTCATGGTTTCATCTGTCATAGATATGCTGCTTAATTCTTTAATTTCATTGATAAAACGTCCCAAATCCAGGTTTGATTTGAAAATTGAAATTGGCAAAAATCGTCTATCTAAAAGTCCTTTTACCTTGATGAAATCATCCTTGTCTTTTCGTTCTTGTAACAAATCTAAAATATGTACGTCTGTTGAGTACCCCAAACCATATGATTTCCAATGAAAAAGTTCTGCAATTTTCTGACTCTCATTAATTAAAACATCAATTGCAAATCGTAGCAGTTCGTTTGTTGCAACAACCGTGTGATGACTGTAAAAATATCTATACATTTTAAATCTGGCATCTAGCATTTCCTCAATATTTCCCAAAGCCCGTTCGTGAAACGCTAATTGATATCTGCCGCCACGATTTTTAACAATCTCCATGTTTTGAATAATCCTGTCTATGTCTACTTGACCGAATTGAACGCCAGACATCATACTGTCTCTTAGTAGATAATCCATTCTGTCTGCATCAAGTTGACCGGATACGATTTTTCGAACAATACGGTACCCTTTTTTATTGTCTTTTGAAATTTTACTTGCTTCTGATTTTACTACCAAATCTGCAACAAAATCACGTAATTCTTTACCTTCATGAGATAAAATCTCTTCACTGATTTCTCCATTTTTAATTAGTTTGTAAGTATAGTATTCGTGTACGGGAATTTTGTTTTTGTCATCTTCATTAAAAAGTTGTTTGGCTTCCTCAATCTCATCAGAATGATAGTTCTCCATAACTTTTAGCATGGCTTTTTCTCCCGAATGAGAAAAAGGACCATGTCCTATATCGTGAAACAAACATGCCAATCTTATGGATTTTATTAAAAATTCCGGTGATGTTAAATTTGGAAATAACACATCAAAATCGGTCTTTTTTAATTTGTCTAAAATTATTTCAATCATCCTTCCCCCCACATGTAATGCCCCCACTACATGACTAAATCTGGTGGTGACTGAACCTGGAAATGCCAAATATGCCACTGCGGTTTGTCTTACGTGATGTAGTCGATTCATGGTGGGAAGCTGAAGAAGATCATATTCTAAATCTGTAAGTTTGATGTATCCATGAACCGGATCTCCTATAACTTTGGGGGTCTCTAAATCATATTCCATAAATAAAACAATGTCTTTAGAATAATTAACCTTTTCAAACTTTCATATTCGTAGTGATTAGAATTTATGCGTGTCTAGCTAAAGATCTGAAGAACTAACAAAGTTTACAGGGATCTAGAGTTTTGGGGATTCTAGAGTTTACAAAACTGACAAACTATGATGAGCCTTGGAGATGAGTCGTTATGAC
Source organism: Candidatus Nitrosopumilus sp. (assembly GCA_965218785.1). Lineage (GTDB taxonomy): Archaea > Thermoproteota > Nitrososphaeria > Nitrososphaerales > Nitrosopumilaceae > Nitrosopumilus. The sequence goes on along the minus strand of OZ244650.1, from coordinate 1,068,627 downwards.
ACGAGTCTTGGGGATGAGATATGAACCTGAAAGTTAAAACCTGAGAGTTCACGTATGATCTCATCCTTGTCTATTTTTTTATGATGCTAACCTTGCTTTTAGATCTGTATGATCTGAAAAACTTGCCCATGTGTTAGTTACTTTGGAGTTGGGGCAGCTACGCATAAACTTAGTATTTTTTGGCGTATGTTTAACTTGAATGGTTATTTTATCCAGCTCCCCTATTCTGAAAATTTTGGATATCTGTTTTGTTTTCCTGTGAGATAAAACTAGTTCCTGCAGAAATACCTGCATTTTTGTGAACATGTAAATTCGTTTCCTACAAGCAAAACCACCCTCCTGAATCTGTTGCTGTATATTTGAAGGCAGTCCATCCCATGTTTTTTCCATTGTAGACCAATCCAGCGTGTGATACCATTCTGCTTTCTGTATTTTGCAAAACACTCGATCCTTATCTTCTAGTTCAAGCTCATCTGCAACTGTTTTTGGAATGTTAATTCTATATGCAAAATATTCACTGTCTTTTTTGTTTCGTATGCGACTTAATTTTACGCTAAAACTTTTTGTGACCATAATATGTCTAATATGACCATAATTTTAATAATATTAGCTTTATTACTCATGACTTTGTTATCATAAAAAAACATAATCTGAACGTGTCTGATATTGGATATTGTTTGATTTATCTGAAGATTTAGTCTTGCCCACGTTGATCGTTTAGCAGAATCGTAATTATTCTGTTAATGTCGTGCCGGAAGGTCAAATCAAAGATCATTTGCTACTCTCGTGATAATGTTAAAAAATTGACAAGGAGACATGCTCAAAAACATCCGGTAAAGAGATATGATCTAAATATTACATCAGATGGTTTATCAAAAGCACGGTTTTTTTGAATAGATCCTCATAATCATTCACTTGAAAACAGAAAAACCATTATTTTGTTAGAGAAATCGCCAAAAACACAATTAAATTCAATTATCAGACACGTCATCCTATATACGCAGTATCTTGAATTTACCCGCACCTGAGATATTGCAAAACTGTGCAATCTCAAATATGATCCTAGAGAACGAACCGCCTTCTTTTGAGAGTACAAACGATCTTTTGTCAGTCGGGACATCCTCAGATAGCACCAGCCAGATGTTGTTTTTCTCTGGCTGAATCGTTTCAAGTTCTGATATCTTTGCGTTGACTGCCTCATGTTCCGCGGTTCTCATAATGCAGATTACCAGCGCCTTTTTTGGATCTTTTTCCAGTGTTTTAATATCAGGTATTACAATATCCAGTTCGATCCCGCGAAGCTCTGTCTTTCTCTGACTGGTAATCAGGGAACTAGTCAGCAGGTAATGTAACAGCCCTGTAGCAATATCTGCTACAACCTCCTCTTTTTCCCCCATGGTGATGGCAACATCATACAGTTTTGGATGACCTCGTCTGCTATCTGATCAAATTTTTTCTCAGAGATCAACTTTGGTATAATCTGTGAATTTTTGACATACTCAAACAGGCAGTCCTTGACGGGGTTTGGCTGTTGGTCCATCACTCATTAAAGACGTAGCGTCTCTCGCCCCTGGTCTCTGTTTCAGTCTTTACATCAATTAGGACGAACTCCTTTTTTGTATGAACCATTGACTCCTCGGGGGACAGCTTGTTTTCATGCAGTTTCTCATATTCATCCCAGGTAAGCCTTTTTCTGTTGTGAATTTCCGCCTCTAGATTCATGTTCTTTACCACTTGTTTATACTCGGGCTGGATTACCCCGCTAAAGACCATCGCGCTGCTTCCACTGCCGTATGATCCGAATCCCACGCGCTTGCCTTCCAGGTCAATCCCTTTTTGAAATTCAAATTCCAGACTGCTTCTAAATCCCAGATACAGCGACGCAGTATACAAGTTTCCAATCATGCTGGATGCGACAAGCGAGCTCTCTAGTTTTGATTCAAAGATCTCCTGAAACTCTGGTGTTTTTGAGAATAATTTGGTAAACTCGTGGTCTTTTGTCATGAACACCTCGTCACTTAGTACCGACTCGATCGTTCCGCGCGATCTTTTGGCACCGGTTCCTCGAGACCTATCTGCTGCAGGACCTTCTTCCAGCGCGGAAGCTGGCGCCATTCATGTCTGACCAGGTATGCCAGAGCCTTTGTCCCCATGTTGCTGTACGGCAGGTGCATGTTGATGTAATCCATGTGAATCCAGTATCGTCTCACCTGGCTCTATGTTGATCAGCCTTGTTGAGATTACCTTTTTCTTGTACGCCTCTAGCGCCTTTCTTACCTGAATCATGTAAAGCAGTGTGGAGTACTGGCCGTGAACAATCGGCGTCTCTTTTCCAAATGGCCTGTAAAAGTCGTATTCGTCCTTGATTGACGTGGATGTGACCTTGGGATCAAATGTCAGCAGTCTTGGCGTATCATTAAGAAGCATCACTACAGAGCCCGCACCCTGAGTCATTCACCGCTGGAACCCATGTCATATTTTGCAATATCTGATACCACTACGAGTGCGTATTTCCCCTCTGCCTCTCCTGCCCGAATCCAGTTTGTATTGTCATACAACGCATACGAGCCGCTGACGCAGGCAAACTTGGTCTCAATCCCGCCACAATGCTCAAAGGCACCCTGACCATACACCTGCTCTAGCATTCCGATTACGTAGGAGTTCATCGCCTTTGATTCATCAAAGGATGATTCTGTTGAAACATACAGCCTCCCAATGTCTTCTGGAGACAGCCTGTTTTTCTGCATGATTTTCAGACAGGCGTTGGATGCAAGGCATGCGGGATCCTGGTTGGCATCCACCATTGCCATCTGCGATATGCCAAGACCCTTTTGTAATTTTACCGGGTCTAACCCCCTTGCTGCCGCAAAATCAGTCGCATCAATGTATAACCGTGGGATGTATATTGCAATGTCATCTATTCCTGCCGTCATAAGCTTGGCTCCGATAATTCACTAATAAGGATATTGTGTAAATTCTAGCTAGCTAGAGGGATGTTTTATGGTTTTTTGCCTTATTACCCATCAACTGATCGCAGTTTCTCCAGCTCGATCTCAAAGATCTCCTCAAACGATTCAAATGGCTGCGCACCGAAGATCGGCGTGGTTTCACCATCCGGACCTATTATAAAAAACGCGGGGGTTCCGCCTAGTTCCAGCGACTTTGCATCCTCGTTACTTGCAACAACGGTTTTTGAGTGCAGTCCGTCTGCCATGCATTCGGACCACTGATCAACGTCCAGGTCTGCCTGCTGCGCAAATTTTAGCAGGTTTTCTGAAGATGCCCATCCGTTGTTTTCACCCGTCCAATTCGAGTATAGTATATCGTGATACTGCCAAAACGCTCCTTGATCATCTGCACAGTGCGCCCCGTGAGACGCGTTGATTGAATCCGGACCTATTATGTTATAATCCTTGAATATCATTTTTACTTTTCCAGTATTCACATATTCTTCCAAAATCTGGTTCTCCGTATCATGAAAGAACACATTGCAGAAATGACATTGATAGTCTCCAAACTCCACCATGGTTATCGGTGCGTCTGGATCCCCGAGGACAGGCGAGCCGTTATCAAGGAAGGTGGCAGCCGTGATCTTTTGTGATTCATTCCCTCCAGTACCTGGTTCCGGTTCCAATATCAGTTTTGGTTCATTTAAAATTCCGTCAAATCCTAAAAATACTGCGATTATTGTTACAGATGCAATCATGGCGCCTATTCCCAGGGAAGGACCGTGTATCAATAATGAAGGAGTCAATCCAGCACATTTAGTCTTTTGTGGGGTGTCTGAATCTGCCGGTTTCAGATTAGATTATGAACCGGGTTTTACAGTTCTCTCTCTTAATTATGTTCATGTCAGATCATCAGTCTTACAGCATAAAGGTCACGTGGCATCGACTACAACAATAACTAAAAAAACAAGATGATCTGTGTGTATGTATGAAAAAAGTCTTTGTAAACGGGTATGGCTCCATCGGGAGCAGAATTACCGCATTTATCAAAGATGATCCCGAGATCAATCTAATCGGGGTTGGCAAATACTCTCCGGATGACGGTATACGCGCTGCACTCTCCAGGGGGGTGGATGTCTACGTGCCTGAGCAAAGACTGGGTGAATTCAAGGATTTCCCTGTGTCAGGAACCATCGAATCTGCCCTTGATGACTGTGATATGGTAATAGATGCGGCACCTGCAGGATATGGTTACAAAAACAAAAAAAACATCTATGAACCAAAAAATATTCCTGCCATTTACCAGGGCGGGGAGACTGTAGGAAAAGACGGCGCCTCTGAGATACTCTTTAACTCCCGGGTAAACTATGATGACATACTGGGAAGACGGCATGTAATACAGGGCAGCTGCAACGTAACTGGAATGGGCAAGATTCTAGAACCACTCAGATCAAAATTCGGAGACCGGCTGGTCCGGTTTGATGTAACCCTGATCAGGCGGTGGGCAGACATTGAACAGACAGACAAATCCGTCCCAGACACCATCGAAATGACTGAAAAGCCGCATCACGGGGACGACGTAAAGACGTATCTTGGAGGCGACACCCCCCTTTTTGTCCGGGCAATCAAAGTTCCGACAAGACAGATGCACCTGCACATCCTGGATGTCCGATTCAGGGATTCTGCACCAAAACCCTCTGAAATCCACGACGTTTTTACAAACGAGTTCGGAGTGGCAACCTTATGGACTGCCAAGGGCACCGGCGATGTCAGGAGATACGCCCAAGACATGGGTTTTCATTTTACAGATACCAACATGATCCATATTCACGCCAACATGACGACATCCATAGGAGATACGGTCCAGATGATGTACTCTGATGATCAGACCGGAATTGTAATTCCTGAAAACCACATGCTGATGCAGGCGATGCTCTTTGAAAAACCGTATCAGGAGGCATTTGAGCATACAGAATCAATCTTTCACATGAAGGAAAAAAAGACAAAACTGCAAGAACGCTTTGCCAAGAAGACTAGGTCTTGATCTTTTCAATTCTGATTCTTTGTGGTATGTTCTTTGAGACCTTTTCAACGATTATTTGAAGTTCGTCTACTTTGATCTTGTCGCCCTCTTGGGTATATCCTGCAGTCTTTCATGTAATAATCCGTTTAGCGAGGCATAGTCATCCCCGTCTGAATCCGCGTCTTGAAAATCTCATTAATCACGTCAATTTCGATCTCACCGTTGGTAATTATCGTATTCTTGTCAACTATCTCATAACCCGTGGGCCGGGTAAGATCCGTCTCGTCTTCTATCTCCCCGACTATCTCCTCGAGCAGATCCTCCAGGGTGACCAGCCCTTCAACGCCACTGTGCTCGTCAACTACGATTGCCATGTGCGTCTTTCTTCCCTTCATCTCTTTTAGCAGGGAGCTGACCATCTTCTCCTGTGATGCAAATACGGGCTTTCTTGCAATCTGCTCAAGGGTTGTCATCCTGTTGTCTTTTTCGAGTTCCTTGAGAACGTCCCTGGCATGGATGAAACCGACGATATCATCACTGGTATTCCCGTAAATTGGAATGCGCGAATGTCCGCTTTGATTAATCTGCGGAAGCGCCTCAAAAAGAAGCATCTTTGCATTGAGTGTAAACATCTTTGTCCTCGGAGTCATCACGGAACGGATTACAGTATCATCGAACTTTAATGCCCCGTGGACTAGTTCCATCTCCTCTTTTTCGATTGCTTTTTCTGCCATGCCCTGTTCAACAACCCCCCTGATATCCTCTCTCGGTAATTGGCGGAGGCGTATAACTGCTGCCAGTCAGTTTGACCACGCCCCTTGTAATGGTCTCAAAGAATTTCACCACCGGATAAAACACATAGCTAAACGCCAGCAGTACCGGTGCGTATCTTAATGCAATCTTTGTCGCATTGGCATTGCAGTATGTTTTTGGGGTGATCTCCCCGAATACCAGAATCAGGAATGTCATTATTCCTACTGCGATTCCCAGCCCGTCGTCTCCAAACAGCCTGATGGCTATGCTTGTAGCAAGTGCGGATCCCCCGACATTTGCCAGGTTGTTGCCCAAGTTCACACTTGACATCATCCAGCTTGGATTTGTTTTTAGCTTGTGCAGCGCCTTTGCGCCCTTTTTTCCCTTGTTGAGCAGCTGGACCACCTTGGATTTTCTTACCCCTACCAGCGCGACTTCCAGTCCGCTGAAAAATCCCGACAGGCCGATTAAAACAGCTAGCGCTGTAATTTCAACCCATAAATCTACCATGTTCTCCTCCTCCTCTGAAAAATCTTTAGCACAACTATAACGTCATACATTTAGTTTTTTGACACCATCTCTAGGTTACAATAAATTCATAAAAATCAGATTTAAACCTTGAGATGTAAAGATAATTCCGGATTATCCGAGCCTGAAAACCATGACTAGTTTTTTGGCGGTCTGGCAAACTTGTTTTCCTGTTTACTGTGATATTCCACGGGAAGCATCGCGTCTTTCTGCCTGCCTGTAAGGATTCCGACTACCACGTCGTCTTTTTTGATTATTCCTTCGCCGATCAGCTTCTTGATGCCAACCACTGATGCCCCTGATGCCATCTCGCAGTCAAACCCGTTAAGACCTACAACTGACATGCCATCGAGCATCTCTGAATCAGAGACGGTGGTGACGACCCCGTCTGTGAACTCTAGCGCCCTCAACCCCTTTAGGATGTTTGCAGGTCGTCCTATCTGGATTGCAGTCGCCTTGGTCTTTGGCCGTAGTCCCTCCTTTTCCATGTGCTCGTAATACCTGGTGATTAACTCTGTGTTTGGGCTGCCCTTGTTCCACCGGAGTTCTTCGCCCTCGAATTTACCGTTATACAAATCAGACAACGTGCTTGCACCATTTGAGTTGATCACCGCTATCCTTGGAATTTTTTTTATCCATCCCCATTCATAAAGCTCCATCAGAGCCTTTCCGCAGCTTGACGTGTTTCCAAGTGCCCCTCCGGGATAAACAATCCAGTCTGGTGCCTCCCAGTTGAGATATTCCAATGCCCTAAACGGAATCGTTTTCTGTCCTTCTATTCTAAACGGATTGATAGAGTTTACGGTGTAACCGTCATGATTTTGCGCGTCTTGAAGTGACTGCTTTAATGCGTCATCAAAATTCCCGTCAACTTCGATTATCTGGGCGCCAAACTGGTATGCCTGACTGAGTTTTCCCGGTGCGATTTGTCCTGCAGGTATGTAGACATCGCAGTTTATTCCTTCATTTGCTGCAAACATTCCTGCAGAAGCCGACGTGTTTCCAGTGGATGCACAAACAATTTTTTTTGCACCGACCATCTTGGCATGGGTTACTGCCGTTGCCATCCCGTTATCTTTGAAGGAGCCGCTTGGATTGTATCCTTCTGGCTGTAACCACAGGGCGTCATTTGAAATTCCTATGAATTCTGCGGCTTTTGACATGTGGTACGGTTTTGACTGCCTTCCTTCTGCGCCGTCAAGGGATACCAGATGCTTTGAGCACTCTGCAATATCTTCCGTGTCTATCTGGGGGAAGTTTAGCAGCTCCCTGAACCTCCAAACCCCGCTCTCATTGAAGATGTTGTCCTGTGGATTTCGTCTCTTGTAAAATACCTCTTTAAGATCACTGGAGGGACTGTTCTTGTATATGACATCTAGCATGTGCCCTTTTTCACACTGGACGTTTGTACTGTCTATTGGATATTCCAGACCACAGTTGGGATCTATGCATTTCAGATATGCGTCGCCCTGCATTGTTCTTGGGGAATATTGCTGATAATTTAAAGCAAATGTGCAAATTTTGCAGATGGTTTCCAATCTTTTGGCAGATGCCAAATCCAGTGAGGCATGTATCTGCTGCGAGGCAGTTTGGAAAAAATGGTCTGCAGTCAGGTTTGGCCGACCTTGGGATAGTAATGATTCTAAATCAACTGGGAATCTCAAATCAGATTTGATCAGATGGCACTCTAAGAGAGCCGTTCCGGGAGCAAAACCGGTCTGCTTGATTGATTCTCAAGAACCTGTCTTGAAATGGAACAGGGCAGAATGATACCAACTAGTTGAATCAGTTTGGAAAGGCAGAATTTCATTGGTATCTCTAGTTCGTTACAAATGTAAATCCTAGGTCAGCGAGTTGTTGTGGATTTTGTCAATGTGCTTGTTATAGTCCTGACTGTTTTCAAATATGGAATCACAGTACGGACATTTGATCTCTTTTTCCATCAAGACTGATTATCATCCATCTGTAATAAGGATTCTCCAATGAGTGAATATTTTGCACGAAAAGCGGGTCCGTCTAGAATTTATGATCATCAGGCCGACTTGTGGTTCCACAGGAAAACAGAATGATGCCTCCTGAATAATATGCTCTCAAACCTGTTGATATCACCGGGATACCATCTGAAACCTGTTTTGCCGGACTATGATGGGATTTGTTGCCATTTTACGTGTTTTATAAGATTACTGCCTGAAAATAATCTAAAACCACATTGGTAATATTTAGATTGGATTAATTTTAAAAAAAAGTATCATGGTTACTTACAACGAATACATAAAGAACATCCTAGGCCAGATATCTGATTCTTACACCGTTCTTAAAGAAACACAGGACAAGCCCGAGGATCTAGATAAAATCAAAAAAGAGATGTTGAAGATCAACGGGTTTTTAAAAGTTATAATAAGAAAAACAAATACGGAAAAGATCCAGTCCTCTGATTTTAGAACACTCGAATCAAAGTTCCAGCACTACCTGGATAACTATTATTTTGAACAGGAGATTGAAACGATGGCCACGTTATATTCCAGCGATGTCGGGAGGATCAAAAACATGAGACTAAAGATACTAGAAACCCTGGAGGATCGGAAGATGATGGAAAACGTGGCGGAGATGATCAAAAAATTATGACGGGAAAAAAATGCATTTTGTGCGGATGCAAAGAGCACAGGCTGTTTGGATGTTCCAGACATTTATTAAAAAAATGCAGATGCCATACCGGAGAAGACGATTAAAAAACAATCATTTTAGTTTTGGGCCTGATCTTTCATGAAAATTCAGACAGCACTTGCATTCTTTTTCAATACATTCGGATTCATTATGATGGGCGCAAATCCCACACTCACAACTTCCAGACATGATGTGGGTTGGATTGTTTTCGATTATAACACATACCCCAATTTTTTATGAGTTTAAGGTCAAATGAGATTATTTTTTAGCCTTTGGTTTTTTCCTGGGTTTTTCTTTCACTTCCAGCTCTTTTTCAATCTCTTCGGCTTTTTTGTCCACAGCCTTTATGATCTCCTGGATGAGTCCGTCAAGATCACTATCACCCACAGAAGGCTCTACGTTTCCTGCAATCTCATTAATCGTATTTGAAATTTCAGCACTGACATCCTCAAAGCTTTCCGGATCCTCATATGCCACATTATAGAGGCTTTTGAGGTTGTTTACATGGCCGATTATCTGTTCAGTCAGGAAGACACTGTAATCGGTTCCGTTGACTTTGAACACCTTTGAACTCATATATTATTTTCAAATTCTTTTGTTTATAATGTTTTTCAGAGAAAAATGATCCGAGCTGTGGTTTAATCAAAATGTAATATAGTCAAGTGCCGAAGCGTCACTGATTAATCTGGTGTGTTTTGAACCTATGACATACCCGTTTTTTATATCGTTTGTAGGAATCCATCTGTTCGTTGAACTGTAGTGTCTCTTTTCGGCCAGTTCCCTTTCTATGGACTCGATATCAAACTCTGCTTCCTCGACCTCCTGCGTTGTGAGGTGCCTTACAGTTATCAATATCTTGGTCACTTTGACCCTGTCCCCGAACTTCCATTTGGAGGGGGATATTTCATCAGAAACTTCTATCACCTTGATCTTCATCTGTTTATTTCCAAAAGCATCATGGCTGATCAGCGTTCTTTCATCAGTGAATTCCTCAAAACTGACCCTTGAATTGACTTTGGCATCAGATACTGTCTCTAATAGCGATTCGGAGTTTATTTCGCTGTGCTCTGTTTTATCTTCAGACAACATTTGTACCTGTACCTTGTCCTTAAAAAATGATTTGAAAGTTGGTAGATTACTGCCTAACTTAATGTCGTTTTATCTTGTCTTCAGGTTGTTTATTGATATAGTTGAGCATTTGGTGTTTCATTGAAGGCACACACCCAATCAAAAGTTCCATCAAAAAATGAATGCCTTGATCTCGTTAATTAGGCACACGCTGCTTTGTCTTAAATGGCATAATGGCGTCTTTTAATGGCAGCACCTTTCTAGACCCGTTGATCTTGGCGTAAAACAGACCATCATACGTACAGACACAATCAGTAATTTTCAGATTCATATCCCATACCTTGAAGAACTCCCGCAACTCCCTGTGTTCATACTGTCCCAAACCTATTCTTTTCTTTGAAAGAAATTTAAAGGCAAGCAGCACCTTTCTGTTTTTGTAAATATCAAATGTCTTGATCCAGTCAAGACACCTCTCAATCTGATCAAAAGGTACGGCCAGGGATGTACTCGTACCGGATTTTGCCTCGATCGTACATATCGAACTCTCCATGGTATTTACTGCAAGTACGTCTGGCAGTGCAATACTTGGAGAACCCAGTCGAAATGCCCTCCACTGGGGGGCGCCGTTGAATCTCTTTACGATGGTATCCTCCCATTGATACCCACGCTGTCTGCGCATGCGTGCGGCTTTGATGTTGTTTTTGCGGGTTTTTGATGTAATCCTTTGTTTTTGAACCGTGACGGATGCGTACTTGCTTTTCAACAACTGTTCTAGTCTTCTGACATATAGTAATGTAGGTAATTTGACAATAACCTGTCAAAATACGGCAGTTACACAATGTTATATGGTAATTCCGGATTTGCGATAATTTCAGATGATTCATCAGGGATGATCATCTCAGAAACAACGGTTTGATCCTAGGGTGTGGTGTATGAATCTGCCGGATGTCAAAAACAAAATAACATGATAGTCATGCAGATAAATTCAAGCAAAAAAATACGGGGTATCACGCAACCATCAGTGATGCAAAAGTTATCAAACCCCCCACAGTCCCTCAAGATAGATGCATGCACTGATAAAAAAGGTGGGATTACTCCGGCAGGAATTTGCGGAAAGCTATTCTGGAAACGCACACATTCAGGAGTTTCTCCCCAAAAACCGCTCAGAACAGATGCCACTTTCAGATGAGCATATCCTGCCACTGCATCAGTTTGCACGGAAAAATCCAATATATCACAATCATTTTGATGATACGGTCTCTGATGTGTCATGCACGATATATGAGGGGGATATTAACGATTACTGGCTGGACAGCATCAAACACGGTTCAAGCTGCCAGCCGTTTTATCCGACGTGGATAATCTCCGCATATCTCATGACGGGACTGGCCTGTGAATTGGGGTATAATGAACTGGTGGATATCGGTTCAGGCGACGGGCGAATCGCATATTGCGGGGGATTGTTTGGTCTGCAGACGCACAGCATCGAGATTGACGAGCATCTGGTGGATCTGCAAAACACCATATGCAAGTCCACGGGCCGGAACTTTAATCCTGTCTGTGCTGATGCGATGGAGTTTGATTATCAAAAACTGAATCTGACACACCCCGTATTTTTTATTGGAGGACTGCCACAAATGGGCGGAGATATTCTGGCAGCCAGCATCATTGAAAGAATTCAGTCAATTCCAAATCTTGCAGAAAATGCAGGGATTGTTTTTGCAGGGAGTAACTCAAAGAGAGATCTTTCTGCAAACATTGAAAACGGCGGGTGGGGCACGCTGATCAAAAAATATGAACTGATGGTAACTGACACCGTTTCACTGCCTACTGCATGGACGTTTGATCAAAAAGTACAAACGCCTTACATCTATACGAAATTCAGCTGACATGAAAAAAATAACTGCCGTCTTTAATGCCGCATCCTGTGATCTTTACGGATTGATCAATCTCCGGCATCGTTGAAATCTTTGCCATGATTCTGACTGTCTTTTCTAGTTCGACAACGCAGAAATACTGTCCGTCCTTCCTTGAAAATTCCTTGACTCTGCCATCGTGATCCCACTTTTTTAGCGTGGTGGGACCAAAACACCCACTGCAGAACTCCGAGGGGGGCCATACTGTCTTTTTGCAGCTGTCACATTGTGGCATCAAAAAAATCCCCCTTGCCAGTTCCGAGTCAAAACTCATCGTTTGAGCACCAGTACCGTGGAGGATGTAGCTGCCGCTGACATGTTGTGAACCAGGCCCACCCCTGCGTTATCGACCTGTCTTTTTCCGGCCTTATCTGAGAGTTGTTGTGTGATCTCGATGGTCTGTGCTATGCCTGTTGCGCCAAGCGGATGCCCCGCACCAATCAGGCCGCCTCTGGGATTAATTTTAAAATTATCTGTTTCATGCAGTTCCCGGATCATGTCTGTTCCGCGGCCCTTCTTGGAGAATCCCATGGATTCCAGTGCCATCGGCTCACAGACTGAAAATGCATCATGTACCTCGGCAACATCCACATCCTGGACCGTGTGATCTGCCATGTTTAATGCCGCAGTGCAGGCAGTCCTGCTTGAATCCATCGAGACAAACGACGGGTTTTTTGCAAAGCCTGCAGAAATGGTCTGCTGGCCGATGCCGGCTATCCAGACATCGGGATTCTCGGAGATCCCGCCCATCATTTTTTCAGATGCCAGAAGAACCGACGCGCCCCCGGTACACGGTCTTGAGCAGTCCAGTAATCGAAGATCATCTGTGATCCTTTTTGAATTCATCACATCCTCCACATCAAATGTCTTCGTTGATAACGCATCAGGATTGTTTGCTGCCTGTTTGTGGTTTTTCACCGGGACTAGGGCCAGCTGCTCATCTGTAATAGAGTATTCACGCTTGTATGATTTTGAAAATATCGATGCCCAGAATATCGGATGTTTGAACTCCCCGCGGGAATCATCCCATTCCAGGATCTGCCCCGGACTGTCGTATCTTTCTGCGCCACACACCAGAACCATATCTGCAAGGCCTGAGGCAATATATGAATAACCTGATACTATGGAGTTTGTCCCAGAGTTGCACAGACTCTCAACAGAGTGTGCTATTCTGGGTTGAATCCCACACATCTCAGAGACGATGGGGGATAGATACTTTGAATTATTATTAGTTGATACAAGTACGGCATCAATCCTGTTCTTCTCCAGTTCCGGGGTGCCCCCAAAGAGGTTCTTTACGGATTCCAAAAGTACCGATTCGATCTTTTGATCTTTTTTGGAAAACGGGGCAATCCCACATGCTGCAATCCCGACTTTGACCATATCATTGCTCCAAAAATGTGTTTTTTAACAGATTAAATGAATCCAGCGTGTCTCCTACCGGATTGAATTGAAGTATCGGCAGGTCAATCCCCGTCTCCCTGAATTCCCGCAGCTGGGTTCTGCACTCTTCTGGGGTGCCTGCAATACATAATGACTTTAGCATCGAGTCTGGAATCAGCTCGTGTAACGAGCCCAGACCGGACTTTTCGAATTCGCCAAGTATGTCACTGCACTGGTTTTTGTAGCCGTTATCAGATAAGAACTCTCGGTATATCTCTCCCACTGCGATGTAAAACGATAATGTACGTTTTGCACGCAGTATTGCCGCATCAGAGTTCTCAGAAACACACGTGATTAACTGGCATGCAACATCTATCTTCTGCCTCTGCTGCATCCGGGGGATCGTCTGCCTCATCTCATCTTTCGGCCTTAGATAAAATATTGCCCCGTCTGCAACATCCCATGTCAGTTCCAACATCTTTTGGTTGATTGCAGCCAGATATATCGGAATCCCGGCGCGTTGCGGCTTTATTAATAGTGAAAAATCCTTTAAGTTAAAAATTTTGCCGGTATAACATACCTTCCCACCTGAAAGAACCAGACGGATTATCTCTACATACTCCCTCATTCTTTGCAGCGGTCTTTCAAACTTGTAGCCGTGAAACGTCTGGATTATCGGCATACTGCTGGTTCCAAGACCCAGAATCAGCCTGCCATCAGAGAGCGCATCAACTGTTGCCGCACCCATTGCAATTGCCGCCGGACTTCGGGAATAAATGTTGATTATAGATGATCCTAATTTCTGGGTTTTTGTCTTGTTTGAAATGGAACCCAGCATGGCAAAATTCTCCATTCCCCATGTCTCGGGAATCCAGATTGCCTCTGCGTTTGTATCGGCAATAATTTCAGTACATTTGAGGACCTCGTTTACTGACAACAGTGATCCCAGACTAAATGAAATGCGCATGATACAGTCAGGATCGGATATTTAGTATATCAGTTTTAGTAATGGGTAAAATTTGATTGAGGCGGGATATTATCAGAGTCATTGAGGATCAAACTCATGGAAGTACAGCATATCGTGGAAAAACCGTCTGAAAGGACTACTTTTTGGAGCAATGCCACAAGATACACGTCTGCAATCAGTGATGAATCCTTTGTCGAGGAAGTGGCATATGTGATGGTGACCCTGCATCAGACAGGCGCATAAACTATCTGATTATCTTCCCAATCTCCGAGGCACACTTTTCCATGTCTTTGAATGAATCTATGGAATGCCACCTTGCGTCCTTAAATTTGACTGCATACAGCATGTCTTTTCTGGCATATTTTGGAAAAAGCGTTTTTTCAATATCGCCCTTGCTTGGCAGGTCTGCTAGTACCTCTTTTTGCAGGTGGTAAATTCCTGCATTCATCCACAGGTCGGAAACATCTTCCTTTTCCTTGAATTTTTGGATTTTTCCATCCTTTGTTTCTAAAACCCCGAAATTTGTCTGCAGCCGGATTGCTGCAACCGCGTTTTTCCGTGTCAACAGTCTCTTGATGTTGATGTTTGTAATGACATCGCCGTTTAATACAAAAAAGGACTTGCCTGTGATCATCTTTCCCGCCTTTTTTATCGCACCGCCTGTTCCAAGCGGGGATTTCTCAGCAGAGAATCTTATTTTAACTCCCATTTTTTTTACATTGAGATAGTCTTCAATCATCTCTGTCTTGTATCCCGTGCAGATTATCACTTCATCAACATTGAATTTTTTGAGATATTTTATCTGCCATTCTATAATCGGGACGTTCTTTAATGAAACCAGCGGTTTGGGGATGTAGTCTGTAACCGGTCTTAATCTTTCTCCACGACCACCTGCAAGAATTATCGCCTTCAATAATACCGCCTGTTTTTTGGAGTATATCAAAATTGTTAAATTGTCGGCCTATTTTTTTCCGAGCCGTTTTTTACCACGTCATCCATCTTTTTTGCAAACTCGTTGTAGATCTTCTCAAGATCCTTCAGGGGCATGGCAGTTCCCAGCTGCTTCATGGTCTTGTTCCAGGATTCAATGTATTTTTCATCATCTAGTCCCTTTCCCAGGGTTTCGGCAATGGAATGAACGCCTTCTGTTTTTCCCAGCGCGTAAATTGCAATGTCTTTGTCAGTCAGCAGGATTGTTCATCCTCTGTCAGATAGTAGTGTAGTTCGGTATAGCACTCCACGCAGTAATCCTCAAATTTGGTGTGATCACAATCGTACACTTTGCTGACGTCGTTTTCACATTTTGAACAGGTAGGCATGTAATCATCTGCTAGGATTTTTTTATTTTAAGTATACCCAGTCCGATCTGAATCAGGCCTGCGATAATTAACGGGGCCGTTTCGGAGACAATATTTCTTTTCGCGCAGGCTGCCTGTGCTGTTGGCGTATCATCACAAACTGTCGTATCTGCATTGCCGATTACCACGCCGCCGCCCACTAAAATCAGGACGCCTGCAACTATAATCATAATTCCAAGACCCTTTGATGGCTCTTTTCTTGAGATAAAGTATGCCATAATCGGCAGTATCAAGGTCGGGAGTCCCAACGCCATGCCGCGTACTGCGTGATCAAATGGTATGAATCCGTTGCCGTCATCAGAGGTATATCCTACAACCACGTCTGCCCCGTAGATTGCCAGCAATGCGATTGCTACTCCAGTTATGATTAATGCGGGGGTCAGAGCCATGACTGATTTTGATTCTCACAATTAATAAATCAATCAACTGCCGCTGCCAGGATGCCAGTTTCCTGTTTTATCCTCGATAATTTCCCCAGTAATTCATCAGTTGATTCGCCGTTAATTCCAACTATGTTGATATGTCCTAGTTTTCTCAGGGGTTTTGATATTTTTTTGCCGTACATCTTTAAAAATACCCCTCCCTCAGAATCTGCAATTTTCAGCGGCTTGTATTTCCCTGTAAATTCAGGGCTCCCCAAAATATTATACATTACGGCATTGTGAATTAACTTGGTGCCGCCCAACTCCAATCCCAAAATTGCCCGAAGATGCTGTTCAAACTGGGATGTTTCACAGGATTGTAATGTGTGATGGCCTGAATTGTGCACGCGCGGGGCAATCTCGTTGATCATGACGGTGTTATCCCGAGTTACAAACATCTCGATTCCAAAGACGCCCGCACCCTTGAGAACCGTCATTATCTGCTCTGCGATTGCCTCTGCCTTTTTTCTGGTTTCTTCTGCAACCCTGGCAGGAGCTATCGTATATCGCAGGATGTTTTCCTCGTGGATGTTTTCAACAAGCGGATATGTCTTGATCTGGCCGCCGGTATTCCGCGATGCAATTACGGAGACTTCCATGAGAAATGGAACGAATTTCTCCAGTAACAGATCCTGACCCTTAAAATAATCAAACGCTTTTTGGATTTGATCTTCAGAATCTATCTTAAAGTTGCCCCTGCCGTCATATGCGTCCCTTCTTGCTTTTAATAATGCAGGATAGCCGAAATTCTCCAGTCCTTTTTTTACATCCTTTATCGTATTAATAATGATAAATTCCGGAACCTGGATTTTATTTTTTAACAGGAATGCTTTTTGCAGGAATTTATCCTGTATGATCTTCAGGGTTTCAGGGGATGGCTCTATCTCTGCATTTTTTTCAACTGACTTTAAAACCTCGCTGTTCCCCGACTCGATCTCATAGGTGACAATGTCGGATTTCCAGGCCAAATCCTCTATGGCGTCCCTGTCTTTAAAATCTGCAACTATCTGTTCTGCACCGGCCTGTACTGCAGGGCAGTTTTCTGTAGGATCCAGCACTATGATTTTTGATACGTGCTCGGGCATCCTCTTTGCAGCCTCTGTAATCATCATTCCAAGCTGCCCTCCTCCAATAATGCCGAGAATTTTTGCCATCACGTGAATATGATTCTTGGACTAAAAATAGCTAATGATGATGTAGTGGTATTGCCTGAATCCAAAGGCATCCAAACCGTATAATAATATTATATTTTTTACGGCGGGTGGGTTTTCCTCTGTCAAAAAACTCTAATACCATTAATCTTTTTTAATATCATGACATATTCAAGCAAGCCGCTAGTCGGAATCATCATGGGTTCCAGCTCAGATAGCAGGATTATGAATGGTGCAGCAGAGATACTAGATGAATACAAGATCAAACACGAGGATCAGATTGTCTCAGCACACAGAACCCCTGCCAGATTGGATGAATATGCAAAGCATGCAGAAAAGATGGGCTTTAAGGTGATAATTGCAGGCGCCGGAGGGGCCGCCCATCTGCCAGGAATGATTGCATCACATACGATAATACCTGTAATCGGGGTTCCGATACTGGTGTATAATGACAGGCATCCAAAAAAACAGGATTCTGCAAAATTTTCTGCATTTGGGGGGCTGGATTCGCTGCTGTCAATCTCTGAGATGCCGTCGGGATCCCCCGTTGTGGCAGTCGGAGTCAACAAGGCAGGCAATGCCGGAATTTATGCCATGAAGATTCTTGCAAACGAATTTCCGGCATTAAAAACCAGGTTAAGAAGGCACAAATCCGATCAGCACAAATCCGTTGTGGCAGAGTCAGAGCAGTTAAAAAAACAGGGGCTCTCAAAATTTGTAAAGGGAAAATTCAGGTAAAATCAAGTCAGCAGGGTAAACGATATGTTCTTTTTTCGTAATTTTTCAATCAAGAATTCGGTTTGTTGTTTGCCCTGAGTTTCCAGGCTCAGAGTCACGCCGGCAGAACCTGCGTTGATATTCGAACTCAGCCTGTCATGGACCACCTCAACGATGTTTGCGTTGGCCAGTGTTATCTCATCGACGATCTCCTTGAATGCACCTGGTCTGTCAGGCAGTAATATCGACAGTTTCAGCAAACGGCCCATCGCTGCAAGACCCTTGTCTACTATCTGCCCCAGCAGGTACATATCCACGTTACCTCCCGCCAAAACCGCCACTATTTTTTTTCCAGCGGCGGGCTTTTTTGAAATCAGATAGGCCAGACTTGCAGCCCCGGCAGGCTCTACTACGAATTTCATTCGCTCCATCAACAGAAACATCGCCTTTGTAATTTCAGTATCATCAACTAGAACGATCTCATCTATTAGCTTGCGGATTATCTCAAATGTCATCTCTCCTGGGCACCTCACGGAAATTCCATCTGCAATCGTCCGCTCGCCTCCTGCCGGAGTTAGCGAGTTTTGTTTTACTGATTCATACATGGACGGAAATGAACGTGATTGAACACCTACAACTTTGATGTCCGGGTGTGTCTCCTTTATCGCAGTCAGGATTCCAGCAGCCAGTCCGCCGCCGCCTATGGGAAGATAGATTTCATCAACATCCGGCAGGTCCTCCAGGATTTCAAGTCCGATTACGCCCTGGGCTGCTATGATTTGTGGATCATCAAAGGCATGTATCAGCGTGGCCCCCGTATCATCGGCAATCTCCTTTGCCTTGGCAGAGGATTCGTCATAGTTTATTCCCGCAAGTACGACATCTGCACCGTATCCCCTGGTTGCCGCCACCTTTGCAGGTGATGCGTTTTTTGGCATTACAATCGTGCAGGGAATTTTTTCCAGGGAGGACGCAAATGCGACGCCCTGCGCGTGATTGCCTGCAGAGGCCGCAACAACACCGTGTTTTTTTTCTTCATCAGATAATGATTTTATCTTGTAATACGCCCCGCGAATTTTAAAAGAGCCGGTTTTTTGTCTGAACTCTGCCTTTAGATATACATCCGAACCCGTAAGATTACTAAACGTAGGCGAATGTATCAGGGGTGTTTTTTTTATCCCGCCCCCGCGCATTTTGCTTGCTTTTATTATCTCATCATATGGCAGATTCATCGGAAATGTTGCTAGTCATATGCAGTATTTGACTTCTTCTATACAAAAACCGTTTTCCAGTCAGATTTTATGCGTAAAAGCGCGATTCTGTGATTCTGGTGCGTCTGTGTACGGATATGGTATTACTGCATCTTTCAATGGTTTTACATCTCCCAAACATTCTCTTATTCACACTGCCTTCAGATTCTTTCGTCTTGTTTTAACTTGACTCCATAAAGGAGGAGAAGAAGAAGAGAACAGCAATTCCATTGATTCTGATTGGCTTATGAATTGACTATCTTTTCAAATTCATCCAGTCTTTGTACGATCCCCGCCCTGACAGAGTCCGGTATTTTCCGCGGATCAAAGAGCCCCTCTTTATTTTTATTCTTGAGAAACTCCAAATCAAACGTGCACAGACAGCCTTCCTCGCCGGTAATCAACTTGCTATCGTCAATTAGTACGGGAGTCGTTTGATAAGTTTCAACTAAAAGCGAATCGAGTTCGTCAAACAACTTTGTCTTTCTTTCAGATAACTCCTTGTGGTCTGTCCCAGCATCTTTTTGAATTTCGGCGTAGATTTTTTCTCTAAATTCGTCATTCTCATAAAAGACCTCAAATAATTTTTGATGATCAAAGTCTTTGTATCCCATCTCCTTTAGCTTGTCAAGGACGAACTGATCACTGTTATCAGAAAGCTGCCGCTCGCTGGTTTTTGTCGTATCAACAATCTCTGCCAATTCCTGCTGGCAGTCAAGTACGCGCCGGATGGGCTTGTAGTACAGCAGTACGTGAAATTGTATGGAGATATGTCCGGACAGCAGATAGTTTCCCTCCATCATCTCAAACTTTGTGAAAATTCTTCGAATGTCTTCATTATTTGAGATTGAAACGTCCTGTACGGACCAGTCACTGAGATAACCGCATATTTTTTGAAAATAGTCTGATACACATTTTGGATCAAAGGTTTTCTGTTCTGTCACCGTTGAATCCCCCATCATCACCTTGGTTTCCGTCATTTTTGTCAGATCTGTCATTTTTGAGAGAAAGGAATCCTGAATATCCCCGTTTTTTTTGTTCAATTCCTGAATGAACTCATTGGGGGATCTAGCACCTAATCGCACAAGAAATAGCAAATTTCGGCTCGCATTAAACCTTCATCAATATCTAAATACACAAAAACACAATTCTAGGCATGGAGAAATCTAAAATTTTTTGCGACAACTGCGATGTCGAAATCATGGAATATTACAATGAAAAATACAGGGGAACCAGGGGAAGGTGCACGCGCTGCGGGGTCGACTTTCCGCTAGAATGAGGGGGAAATAATGGCCGAAAACGACAGTATCCCAAAAAATGACTCTGAACCGTCAGAAAAATCAGACGGAAACAACGTGGTGGACATGCTTCTTAGCAAAAACGATGGGCAGGTATTGGATTCTGAATCCATGATTTTAGAAACGCAAAAACGAGTCTGGGGGGCCCTCAAAAAGGGATACGAATATTCCGGAATAGTTGACGAGTCTGATCAGTATCTAAGAAAGAACGTATTTTCAAAATTAGAGATGGCCGTACTTTATGTGGATTTGGTCGGATCAACTACCATGACATTGGAGATGCCGGCAGAGAAAATTGCGATAATTATCAGTTCGTTTTCTCAGGAGATGGCCACGGTAATCAGACAGCACCGTGGGTACGTATTAAAATTTGTAGGGGATGCCGTGATCGGTTATTTTATTGCAGAAAAAAACGGGTCGATGACAGCAGACAATGCGGTAAACTGTGCAAAATCCATGATCTCAGTAATTCAAAAGGGAATCAATCCGATTCTAAACCAGTATGATTATCCGGATTTGATGGTAAAGATAGGCGCTGATTTTGGACAGAACATCGTGGTAAGATACGGTGCGGATGTAGAACACTCACACGTGGATTTGATGGGTCCGACGATAAACATTGCAGCAAAAATTCAAAACATGGCAAAGCCAAACCAGATTCTGATTGGAAGTGACGTACGTGAAAGGCTGCACCAGGATCTACAGAAGGAATTTACACCGATTCTCTGGAAGAAAGACGAGTGGAAATTCCGTTCTCGGCTGACTGGTGAGATTTACAAGGTATTTGAACACAACGGGTAACAAAACCGCTGCTGTAGTTTATCGGATCGGTTTTCTGAATTCATGATGAAATCCTGTCTGTCATGTATGGTGTCAGATGCAACCATCTGCAAACCACATTTGCGCGCATCGGGAATTTCGCAGCAGTTATGATGACATCAGTTCAGGATAAAATCAGTCAAACAGTAAATTTGTCTGGACACTCGACATGCTCATAATGATGTTCGGTGAATTTTTCCTGAACGACATATATTACGATCTTATGAAGTTCCTCTTCCTGAATGTCTTTTTTGCATCTGAGACATGTCTTTTTTAATTCGGTCATGTGTATCTGCGATCAAAATCGGGAAATTATAAGGATCTGCGATCAGCTCAAATTGAGTTAAAACGACTGGGTTTTAACCAAGCAGTATATCAAATGCCTAAAGCAAAGCAGAAATAGACCAAATTTGCACCTCTTTTCATGGATAATTCCCTGATAAGGCATCTGCAGGATCTTTATGGGCTAAACCCCGACATTCCTCATCTTGCATTACGCTTTCCAAGACTGCCACCAGGACTGACACATCCAATGTTCAAAATACATGAAAATCCTGCAAAGGAGCAGTTTTTACAGGATGCCTCATCTATGAATCAAAAACTAGAGGGCTTTCAACGGATGTATCGGCAGCATGCATCAGGACTGTTATCTATGAACTCTACAGTCATTCCACCCGGACATCCGCTGTACAACAAACAAAACTCCGTTCAAACGCTTCAAGCTGAGAATGACAAGCTGTTAAAAGAGAATCTGGGGTTAAAAAAGAGGCTGGAGAGAGAAAACCCCGCCAAATCCGGCATGTAGCTTCACGAGTCGTTTAAAAGTTACAAGAATCCTTATTAATTTCCAAAAACAACTTTGAGCATGGTAAAAACCCCCGCAGACAGATGGAAGAGCGAGATTATAAAATACAAGAAACAGTGTCAGGGCATCCTAAAAACATCAGACAGTATTCGATACGTCGGAGTCATAAACGAGTATGGAAGGACGCTTACCGGAATAGTCAGGCCAACCCTAAAACCGCTGTTAAAATCAGATCAAGTTAAAAACGAGTTTTTTATAATTTCCACTTTGATGTCCTTGCGAAAAAATACCAGCAGCACGGTTGGAAGATTGGAGCACGTAATTTTACAACATCAGAAAATAACAATCGTTCTCTTGCAAAAAAACGACAGGACATACTATGTCTCCATAGACCAAAAAGAAAAAAATGTTAAAAAAATTATAGCGATTATAAAAAAGAAGATCTAGGCCGGCGTAAATCCCTGGTATCCGCCCGTCTGCTGTACACGATCATCAAAGATTGGCTCGAATAGGGAGATCAGATATTCGTCAGGATCCAAAATGACTGCGTTCTTTCCTGCATCCTTGTCGATTATGTCCCGATAAATCTTTACGCCCTTTCCACGCAACTCTTCTACGGCAGACTTTACATCGCCTACAAGAAATCCTATGGTAATGCCGTTTTCAATCGAACTGCCGATGTGCTGTGCAGTCAGTGATGCCGGATGCAAGCTCAGCAATGCGCCAGATGTGCCCAAATCCACCCAAGAACGTCTTTGATTTTTAATTGGCAGACCGATAATATCGTGATAAAACTCGATGGACTTGTCTATATCTTTGACGGCTAGAATCACATTCCCGACTTTTTTGATGTTCATACCAGTTCTATCTCGAAGTTCTTTAAAAATCCATTGTCATTGAACCTCGACCATGGTCTCGGTCCTCTCCACGCCGTTGATTTTTTGGATCTGATTGACGACTTCCTTTATCTGGGTTAATTCTTCGACATCAATTATCGCAATCGCGTCAAACTGTCCGCTTGTAGGAAAAGAATCCGAGATCGTAGAGATTTTTCGCAGTCGTGCAGCTATGAGTTTTTTTGGGGATTTTACCAAAATTATGGCCCTTACCATCCTAAATTTACCTCCACCTCAATTAGCGTCTCAGTGGCGACAATATCCTTGATTCTTTTAAAATCAATCACCATTCCGTTAAGCTCGTCAATATTTCCCTGTAAAATCACGCTGATATCGGCTCTTCCGGTGACTACCATGACCTGTTTTACCACTTTGCGCTTTTTCTTTAAAACCAGGACTACAGAATCAACCATTCCCGGTTTTACCATGATTAGACACAATGCGCGCATGAATAGTGTACGTAGTCGAATCTGATAAAGATTTAGTCTGATGCTTCCTGCGATCTGGCCTCTTCTAGGTATGCCCTTCGTTCTTCGTTGACCTTTTCCCTGTCGATCTCGATATCCTCATCAACTATGACTATACCATCATCAAATGGTTCATTCAGGCTTTTTTTACTTTTGGCTTTTGCTGACTTTTTTGCCTTGGACACTGCCTTCTTTGCAGACTGTTTTTTCGTGTCTTTCTTTACCTTTTTTGCTACTTCCATGAATGTCGAAAATCAAAAGTTAGAGTAGTTTTTAAAGATTATGTAGAATTCTTTCTTTTAATATATGGGATTATCTGCCTGCCTCTGCATTCATCCTTTTGGGCGGTTTTTTGATCGCATATATCGTATTTTGCAGGCAGATGCTTCGGAGCATAAATGATTCTTAAAGTGGGAAATACCGCTTACTGTAACGTTTCACGCATGACATCTGTTTTATCTGCCATCTCCCAATTTTCAACAAAGTCGTCTTTGGTCGTTCATAAATGACTGGGCACACAATCATAATGTTGAAAAAATTGAATTTACGGCATGATTTTATTCAGAATAGATCACAATCGGAACTTTAGATAGTAATCTGTATTAGGCAAGACTAACATAATTATAACAAAAATGATCAACATGAAGGACCGAAAAATTTGGCTTGTATTTGCACTTGTGACGGCATTGGTGATAGGAGCAGCATCCGTAGCTCTCAGCATTCAAACTATTGAATCCGATCCTCCGGAGATACTTGACGGACTAATGAAGATGTTGTATGGGTCATACGGTAGGCCAGATATCAGAGATGGTCCGGTGATATCTGATGAGGAAAAAGTACGGTTAGACAATCTTGCCCGGGAGATGGCACAAGAGTATGAACCAGACTGGATGTCAGTTATTACAAACGATGATCGTAAACGGATCGCCGAACTTTCCGATATAATACGTAAAATCAACGGAGAGGCTACAAAAAGGAAGCAGCTAAACAACGAAAGTTATGCCGGATACAGATACACCCAAGAGGAGACCGTGCAAAGAACCGCTGCGGTGGAAGAACTAGATGCGTTAGTTCCCAAAGGTCCCGATACATACATAGATCCAGATGTAAGAAAAAAGATGGAGGCTGCACAACAAAGATTGCTAGAAAGTAACATCCCATGGGTTGAGTTGGGCATATCTACATCCACTGGAAAGTTATCTGTGTATATTGATATCTACGCTGCACAGGATATAGATGATGAGATACGACAGATCACAGGGGATATTCCACTTGATATCAGGTATGTAGTACATACGGCACAACTGCAATCAGGATGTGACATTAATGGCGGATGCAACATCGTAAATGACGCGGACTGTTCCGGAAATGCATCATGTCTGAAAGGAAGAATTACCCGTATAGTTGATGGCGACACGATTGATGTCGAGGGGACAAGGGTCAGATTGGCGTTAACTTCTACTCCGGAACTGGATCTTCTGGAGGGGATTAAAGCAAAAAAGTTTGTAGAGGAGGTCTGTCCTGTAGGATCCCATGCCTTAGTTGATGAGGATGACGGACAGACTGAAGGAAGTTATGGAAGGATGATTGGAAAGGTGTTCTGTCAGGATACGTTACTTAATGAAAAAATCCTGGAAGAGGGATTTGGGGAAATTAACACGTATTACTGCACTCAAAGTGAGTTTCAAGACGAGCCATGGGCCAAAAAATATGGGTGTTAACGGCAATAATATACTCTAAAGATCCCCCATTCATTTAAACAGGCAATCTACAGGCACGCATAAGGTAATAACAGTGCCGCGGGCGGGATTTGAACGCGCGACAGCCCGGTCTTCAGCCGAGTGCTCTCCCAGGCTGAGCTACCACGGCACTTGGAAAAATAAATCCGGTTGAGGCATTAAAACCTGTCTTTTTATTGATATTATCCTCAATCTTTTATTCACATGTGATCCGGTCATACGGGCAAAGACACAAAGTAATTCTGAATTTCATCACGAAATAATTCATGGGCAAAACGGCTCTGATGCATTTTGGTGATCAGATCACAGGAATACGCCACGCCGCCTTTTGGCAGCCTGCTCATGATCAGACCAGGCAAATAATCGGATCCTGATTTGGATAAAGGTGGCAACTGCAGTATAAACAGTTCATTCTTCGCCGTTGGATGCTGCTATCTCTGCCCGGCGTTTTTTATCCCAGACGTCATATTCTGCCTTGAGACCTAGAGGAAGATGTGCTAGCTTGAATGCACCATGTGGCAGCCCTGTTAGTAATATGCCAAGATCGATCCATTCGTTAGTGCATGTGCTAAACGTATTCTTGTATAGCGTTGCGCCATCCTTGCCAATCTTTGTTATTTCTTCAACCATGTCAGATATGCCCACATGCCTTTTATAAAATTTTAATCAGACTCGGGCATGAAATCTGTTTTTCCACTTTGGTCAATCCGTATGTATGATTCCTGTGCATAGTGCAGCCCAAGTTTTTCAGCATCTTTGTCTGAGGTTCCATGATTGACAGGATGCCGTATCGATATACGTAAAACCATCATCTTCCCAAGCACCAAGAATGTGTGTTTGTCATCGCCTTGAACCTCTTCATATGCAGAATGAATTCGTTAGCTGGCACACCCTATGGTTGGTCGTACCGATAACGAACAATGGATTTTTCCCGTTATCATATTTCTTAAGCATCACTTTTCTGTGATCTGCATCGAAGATGTCATATCCTTACCGGTTGCAGGATCAATGTATGCCCTTCAAGCTTTTGGCTCTGATACATTTTGGTAATCAGTTCACCAGAATACACCACGTCCAACACAGAATATCCGCAGTTTACGGCGTCCACAATATGTCCTCTATGCCGTCTCTTTTGTTTATCAGGCGGCCCATAACGAAAAACAGATCAGATAGCCTGTTGACATATTTGATGCAGTTCAAGTTGATTTCGTCATTTTCACTCAGTTGGACAATCCTAGTTTCAGCCCTGCGTATGACGGTTCGGACATGATGCAGCTGTGATGCTGCAGTGTTCCCCCCCGGCAGGATAAAGTTTTTCAGGGGCGGGAGTTCGGATTCAAACCTGTCAATATGCCCCTCTAACTTTGTAATCATATCCAGGGTAATCCTGTTTTTAGTGTCATTTAGGTTCGGGTTTGAAAGGTCGGCACCAACTAGAAACAGGTCGTTTTGAATGTCCCGTAAAACAGCTGTCAAATCCTCATCTAACACATTTACAAGAACCACGCCCAGTGCGGCGTTTGCCTCATCCACGGTGCCATATGAGATGATTCTTGGGTGTGATTTTGCTATTCTGAGATTCCCCTGCAGGCCCGTATTTCCATCATCGCCGGTTTTAGTGTAAATCTTCATCATAGTATCCCTGTAAAATCAACTATTATGTTGTTTGTAACGTAATATGAAAATTCATTAGGAGAAAATACCAGTAAAACAGCATAAGATGGATTTGAATTTTTTAAAAACTGCGGCCAATTTGAAAAAGATACCCCGGCAGGGATGGGTCGACAAGCTATTCCTGGATGACCCCGAATCCGTAGCCGACCACTCCTACTCGATGGCAGTAATGGGCATGCTCATATCTGATTTGACTGGCTATAACACAGAAAAAATTCTCAAGATGACGCTGCTACATGATCTAGCAGAGTCAGTAATCGGAGACCACACTCCCGAACAGACAGACAGGAATGAAAAAAACAGGTTGGAGGATAACGCGTTTGATAAAATCATCACGGATTTGCCAGACCCGATAAAATCACAATATCTGCAAATTTGGCGGGAATACCAAGAAAACACCTCCCCCGAGTCAAAAATCGTACATCAGATTGACAAATTGGAAATGGCACTTCAGGCCAGAATATATCAAAATGAAGGACATGCAAAAGAAAAATTAGAGCCGTTTCTAAAGTCTGCCGAAGCAGAGATTACAGATCCTCGGCTAAAAGAATTATTTAAAAAGATTATCGGGGAGAAAGAAAATGTCTGAGAGTAGCAAGGATGAATTAATTGATGCACAAAAGCAGGTAATTGGAATACTGTTTGAGGTGATCAAGAGACTGCAGGCAAATAATGATTTGGATGAGGAATACTTTGAAATACTTTCAAAGGGTAAAAATGAAAACCGTCTGAAGGAAATTCGCGATGAAAGAAAGGAAAACGCAAAAATTGTCGGAAGACTGTTAGAGCAGCTGGAAACCTAGCTAACTACAGCAGTCTTGATCATCATCAGAAAGGATTCTCAGATGGGCCGTTTGTTGGTACTTGTCCTGGACATAACTAGAAAGATTTGTAATTCTGACTCTAGACTCTTTGTTAGTCCAGCTTCCCTCATTTTCAAACCAGTATTCAATTTCATCCACATCGTATCTTTCCCCGTTTTCAACAAGGGTTTTGAAAATGGATTTTATTTCATCTATCTCTGACTCTGTAAGTTTTGACTTGTCTTCGATCATGGTGGTTATTTCATTTAGCTTGATTATCACGTTATTTGTAAGTGGCACATCTTGAGAAGATCAGGAATTCTATAACAACCTTTTGAAGATGGGTTCTGCATGAAAGACAGATGATAATAAAAAGAAGAAGAAGAAGAAGAAGGGATGAGGACTGATCGGATTCTCCCTATTGTGCGATTCTTTGCGACGTGACAGCACTGCATTTATGCCGTTTTCCATATACGCACAAATAATTGGCGGGATGGGAGTTCGGATGCTGGCAGTAAATAAAAGAAAGTTTTTGGAAATCAGGAAAAATACAAACTGCTTTCTGTGTTCTTTGGTTTTTATTACCATTTTTCAAGATTTAGCCAATGTTGGATTCCTCTAAAATTGAAAATCATCTAGTCTCTGAGATCAGGCTGGAACCTATCCAGGCCAAAATATACCTGTTGATTACCTGTTATGGAAAAATGACATCATCAGAAATTGCAGAAAAGTTAAAGATCACACCAGATGATGCACAAAAGACAGCCGAACAGCTAGTCACACTCGGGGCGTTCATAGATTTTTCCAAGACAGAGTTTGAGGCAATGCATCCCAGATTTACGGCAGTCAACATGTACAGAAAGATGTGTGAACGAGAGAATATTGAATTTAAACGAAACAACACTGTCGATAGCATGGGGGCTGCGTTGGAAAAATTCTACGATGATGCAAGAACTAAATAATGCTGTGGATTGGGAAACACCATTGAGTATTGACACTGAAACATGCAAGCATCAGCCCGTTTACTATGGAGTGATAAACATAAACCTAGACGAGAAAACGATCGGTTCAGTCGATGTCTGGAGATGCGGCGTTTGCAAGAAACGATTCTGCGAGGAAAAACAACTCGGAATTGAGGAAGTGGCAGATCTGGTAGGGATGCCAAGGATTGATCCTGATGCAAAATGGGCAGTTACAGTATGCAAATTACAGCAGGGAAAATACAAATGGAAACTAGTCAAGGTAAAGGAGACAGGTGAAATAAAACACGAGTGTTTGGATGAACATATAATTGCGCTTGCAGTCAAGGATTTCAAGGTTGATGACAAGGACCACTGGAGTTTTTTAATTGATGAGAATATCAACAAGGCCGTAGAGATTTAATTCTGAAATGGATCTCAAAGTTCACATCAACAACGTTC
Source organism: Candidatus Nitrosopumilus sp. (assembly GCA_965218785.1). Taxonomy (GTDB): domain Archaea; phylum Thermoproteota; class Nitrososphaeria; order Nitrososphaerales; family Nitrosopumilaceae; genus Nitrosopumilus. Next base: position 1,039,557 of record OZ244650.1, on the reverse strand, counting down.
ACGGAAGCCAGATGGCAGCCAAGATTACCGGTACATTTACGCTAGATGACAACGAGTTTCGTTTTACGGCAATCGCGTTTGGTAGGATAGGCGGACAAAACGTCGGCGCAAAAATCTCCAAAACAACTCAAAAGGAACTGGAGAATCTGGGGCATGATGCCGAACAGGTAATCTTGCAGCTGCAAAAAAACCTGCTTCAGGGTGATCTGACTTTGCCAGAAGGATTAAAAAAAGAATCCTTTGTGGATGATTAAAATTCCGCCTCGTGTAGTGCGCCGGCACATGAGCAACTCCTGGTTTTAGGAATCTCATCAATTAATTCTGTCAATACCATCTTTGTTCTCTCTACATTTTTTGAAAGTGTTTCCATGACGGCCTTGGCAGTAACTGGTTTCTCGGCCCAGACATCATAATCTGTGACAGTTGAAATTGACGCATAACACATCTGCGCTTCCCTTGCCAACTGGCATTCTGGAACCAGCGTCATGCCAATAATGTCCGCACCTGTAGTCCTGTAGAATTTTGATTCTGCCTTGGTTGAAAATCGCGGTCCCTCGATGCACACATAGGTGCAGTCCCTGTGCATCTTTAGATCCTGCCTGTCAGTCACCTTGAGAATTGATGATTGTAATTCAGGACAGAAGGGATCGGCTACTGAAATATGGATGACCCTTCCGTCTTTTGAAAACGAGCCATCCCGGGATTTGGTAAAGTCTATGAACTGTGAGGGTAATGCAAAATGACCCGGTTCCAGCTCTTCTTTCAGGCTTCCAACTGCTGATGGTGCTATGATTCTTGTAATTCCCAATTCCTGGAATGCCCAAACATTTGCCTTGAAATTAATCATGTGTGGCGGGATGGTGTGTTTTTTTCCGTGTCTTGGAAGAAAGGCAATTTTTCGCCCGTTGAAGATTCCGACTGTTATGGTATCTGACGGCCTGCCATAGGGTGTGTCCATCTCAATCTCCCGGGGATTTTCAAGAAGACCCGAATCGTAAATTCCGGTCCCTCCAAAAATACCAATCTCCACATCTTTTTGCATTAATACTTCACCAGTGATTTACAATCATACTTTTTGATCTTGCTGATTCCGTTTAGATCAGTCAGTTCTATGATGAATGCAAAGCCTGAGATCTTCCCCCCCACCTTTTCAACTAGTCTTGCAGATGCCTTTGCCGTGCCTCCTGTTGCAAGCAAGTCATCACAGATGAGTATTCTTTGCCCCTCTTTGATGATGTCTTTTTGAATCTCTACTGCATCCCTGCCATACTCGATCGTATACGACAGTTTTACAGTCTTTCCGGGCAATTTTCCTGCCTTTCTTATCATTATCATGCCCTTGTCGTATTTTACGGCTAGAACAGAGGCAAGAATGAATCCCCTTGACTCGATTCCTGCAAACAGATCAATGTCATTTGGATGAAAGTGTTTTGAGAATTCATCGGCAATCAAAGACAGGGCCGACGGATCTTTGAGAATCGGGCCAAAGTCCCGAAATAGGATTCCTTTTTTGGGAAAATCCGGATATTCTGCAATTTTTTCTCTAAGGTTCATGGGAATGGATGTTTTTGAGGGAAATAAAATTGTTTGAAATCATCCTTTCAGCTCATAAGTGGTTTCTGCAGAATCAGATCCGTTTGTCGCCTTGATTGTATATGTTCCAGGTGCGGTATCCATGGGAAATGACCAAGGCACGTTGATTTCCCCGTTACCAGTCGGATTAGCCGTCAGAGTTCCAATGCTCAGACCGTCTTTTGTAAATACTTCGATCTTTGGAGTTTGGTGAACACCTGTTATTCTTATGTCAATCTGTGTTTCATTACGCATGCCGCTGCTTCCATCTGTGACAGATAACTGCATTCCTTCAGATAATGCCGCCAAAACCTCGATATCCACAGTATGAAAATTTAAACCGCTCTTTGCGTGAATCGTCCATGTTCCCGGTGCTCCATGACTTGGGATTCTAAAGGATTTTTCAGAAATCTTTTTTTCCTTGTCTGAAAAAGTCTCCTTTGTCTTGACTTCGTTTCCGTCAGGGTCAATCAAAGTTACAGAAAGCAGGACGTTTTCAGTGGCAGTCTCTCCCAGAATCAAAATCGGCTCCCCGGGGCGATATTCGTTTTTTGTTGTATTAATATTAATATTCGGCGAACCGGTAACCAGGCCTACTCCGAAGAATTCCGAGCTTTGAGCGCTTCCCTTGTTAGCTACGGCAGTATACACCCCTGATGTATATCCCCTTAGATCAAGAAAATACGTTCCCTTGCCGTCTGGCTGCAGTGTGATGATCGTCGTTGCGTCTTCTACCGGCTGGTCTGAAGGATCAAGAATCAGCAAATTGACCACGTCTGATCCCGTTCCCGTAAATGAGATTATAGCCTCATTTACGCCATGGTAATTTACTCTATCAAATTCTATCTTGATTGGAATTGTTGGCAGTTGTCCCAGCCCTACAAAAACAAACTCTGTCTCTTTTTCCTGTGTTGCAATTAAGGTGTATGTTCCTTTGGGGGTGCTCTGTCTTGTGTGAAACTCAAAATTTACAAAGCCGGTACTGTTGGTTTGAATGATGTCTGAAAAAACCTCTTTTCCGCGTGGATCCTCCAATACCATCTCAATGGGTGTGCTGGGTTTGGCAGTTCCGTTAAATATCAGGGTATCACCGGGCTCAAATCTCAGACTGCTTGGAGATATGGATACTATTTTATTTGATTCGACTGTCCAGTTCTTTTGTACGGTCTCTCTTCCATCAGTCACAACTGCGCTATACTGTCCAAACTGTGCATCCAATGATATGAGTATCGATTCATCCAACTTCCAACTTCCTTGGGAGTCTATCTCTGCTGTTCTTGCGTGAATGACATTGCCATCCGGCGTGGTAATTTCCGCAGTGACTGCACTGTCGGGATTTCCGGTTCCAGATATATCCAAAATATCACCCCTGTGTATTATGCTTGGAATTCCTTCGATTGTAAGGCTGACTGTAGTTGGTGATACCGGAGTTCTGTCTTCAACCTCGCCTATTCTAAGACTGATCTTTTTTTCTTCCCCTTCCGAGTCTACAATTTTAAAATCCACCCTGTCTGCATTTTGATTCTCGGGAATTTTCATCGTAGTCATGAAACCACCGTTTTCATCTGTTTCAAAACTGCCGAGTTTTTCTGAATCAATGTAAAAATCAAATTCTTGGGATATGCCAAAATTATCTCCTGTAACCCTGATTGATGAACCCACGTTTGGCTTGTCTGGAATTATTCTAAAGACTGACTCAGAAGACATGCTTGGGGGTGGGGGTTCCACTGTATTTTGCACCGGTGGGACGGGTGGCGGTGGCGGAACGGTATTTGTATTTCCATTTGATATTGCAAATGGCAACACCTTGCCTATGTTGAGTTGTCTGTCATTCCTATCTAATGCCTTCCAGTTAATTCCCGGCTCTACTTTGTCTGTTTTAACACCGAATTTTACAGACTCGCCGGGACCGATTGCCTTGGATGTTGTGAAAATTATAATCCCTTGCGGGGTTTTTTCCCCTGCCCAGTCTTTTTCTGTTTTAAATGATACAAAATTAAAATCATCTCCAAGCCAGATTCTAACAGTGCTGATGGTATCATCTGAGTCGTTTATTACCTCGAGAATTGTTATTTCCTCCAATCCGAAACTTTTGACATTGACTTCTGCATATGCCATCATGGGGATTGTGGCAAGTGTTATTGAAAACAACAGTGTAATTGAAAGGAGGATTCCTCTCGTCGAGGATTTATTCATATGATTCAGGCTGATCATCTCTCACTTAAACCTAAAGAACTTTTCCCTATTTCTATTTTTTATTTCAGTATTTTTCATGCGAAACCTTCTTAAATCTTAGACCCCGGCCTTTTGGAATTTGGCTAGATCCTGTTTTGTAGATACGTTCTGGTACTGCCTGATTCTTTCAGCGATTAGCCGGTACAATGATCTGAATTGATCTTTTGTCTTATCTGAGAGGAAATCCGTCTCTTCAAGTGTGATTTTTTCACATATGTACCTGGTGATTTCTTCATTGTTGAATTCCCCCCAGTCATCCTCGGCGTGCTCCTGCCATATCCTTCTTAATTTATTCAAGATTCCTTTATCCATTTTGGAGGCGAGATCCTGTAAAGTAAGATTCAAAAATCCCTCGTCCCTTAATTTTATTTCATACGTCTGGTTTACCACGTGCATGTAATCATCAGGCATGATGTAATCCTCGATTGATTCTAGTTTTTTCCCGCCTCGTTCAAAAAAGATTGCCTGTACTGATGAAAATTCATTTGAGACCAGTTGGGCGGAAATTTGTTTTGATTCATCAGAGTTATCCAACAAAACAAATGTCTTGTAACCGTGATTTCTATAAAATATTGCCAGTGGTAAAACCGAATTTTTGTTAAATGCGGCTACAATATTGAGCGGGTTCATTGAAATATTCGGATCCTGCAGGAACTTGTCAAACGCATTTAGATACATTGCATCAGACATTGTCTCTACAATGATTATCGGCCTGGAATTCGTTCCTATCTCCCTATCTACAATGGATTCAACCTGACCCCTGGATAATCCATACAAAATCGGCGTCAGTGTTTTGTCATCTGCATTCCAATAATCATAAAATATTCTGCTGAGGTGTTTTCTCTTGTCTAGTTCTACGACTAGCAGGTTGCCAGGTGTGTAGTCAAATATCATAAATGGTGAATGTGTTGCATATAAAACCTGGTTAGAGCCTGCCAGATTTTTCAATAAATCGGAAATTCCCATCTGTTGTGTGGGGTGAAGATTTCTGGCAGGTTCGTCTAAAAGCAGTATTGCCTCTTTTAATTCCGCTCTTTGTGTTTCTGCTGCAAAGTTTACAATAAAAGAAAACGTCCATTTGAAACCCTCGGCCCTTCTATTTAGCAGTCCCGTGTTTGTAATTGTTCCATCCCTATGGACGTCTGAAATTACAACACTCATGATGTTTCCGGGATTGTATCTCAAATCCACATGAATTGGATCTCCCTTCCATGCCGGGTTTAACTTGCGTGTCAATCTGTTGCTTGCCACATTAAGAAGTTTGATGCATTTTGAGGGGCTCTCTCTTACTTCCTCTAATTCCTTCATGTCAAGCTCTGCCAGATAAAAGAGGTTTCTTACCGTCTCTGCCTTGTCAAATTCCTCGACAAATTCGATCGAGTCTTTTCTTTCCTTTTCTTCTTCTCTTTGATATTCGTTGAGGTTTATGTTGCCGTAGATTTTTTTGTAATCTGAAAAATATACAAATCTTGGATGTAGTTCGGATTCGATATAGTTTTGCAGTGCGATTTTCTCATTTTCGCCACTTAGAAGATTTGAAAACTGGTTTTCAGGACTTTCGTAGATCTCTTCCCATCTTTCAATGACTCTGGGTTCTTGAATGGCAATAACATGAAATTGATTACTGAATTCTGCCATTCCACTATCAAAGGCTACTTGATTCTTCGGTCCTGCACCTTCAAAGAAATTTGTGTCAATTTGTATTCTAATATGGTTTGGAAGCGTGTTTAAAAATTCAAGAATTTGTTTTGAGAAATTTTCCCATGAATTTAGTACCGTGTCTTCGGACTCGCTTAGTTCTATGTCTTCAAACTCATACTGGACTTTAGGTTTCCGGTTTGTTCTAAATAATTTGATTTTTTTAATTTCTGGCAGGTTGGGAAATTTTTCTTTTAACAGACTAGTTTCATGCGAGTTGAGATCAAACTCGCCTTCTGCCAGTTTCATCTCATCTTTTAATTCTTGATCCATCTCGTCACAAAGATCCAGTTCTGAAACCTCTTCGTCTCTATTTAGCAAAGTCAGTGCTTGTAAGATGGTGGTTTTTCCACTCTCATTTCTACCGACAAAAGCTGCCAAATCCCCAACGGTGATCTCTCCAGAATCATGAATGCATCTATATGCTCTGACTCTGAATTTTCTAAGTCGCATCTAGCGATATTTAGTCGGCTACGATTTAACTCATTCGTCAAATTGATCCCGTGTTCTCTGATTTTGCTAAATAGATATAAGGGAATTATGGATCTAAATCAAAATGGTCTCCAAGAAAGTTTTTGTTGTATTTATATTTCCTGCAATCTTTTCACTATTTTTCGGTTCAGCAGTCATGGCAGATATTCTCCAAAAACCGGGCAGGGAGTTGGACTTTGGGTCTGTGTCTGTGTCTGTTCCAGAAAAAACCCCCTCCCCGGTAGTTCCAAAAGAAACCCCCTCCAAGGCCGTTCCAAAAGAAACCCCCTCCAAGGCCGTTCCAAAAGAAACCCCCTCCAAGGCCGTTATTGTCATTGAAATACTCGGCCTCTCAAATCAGTACTCCACATCTGAGCCCGTGGAGGTTCAGGTCAAAATTGGTGATTCCTCCTTTGATTGTGGGGATCTTTACATTACAGTTTATTCAGAAGATGACAGTCCGATTATCCAAAACCAGTTCCTCGAACAGTGCTTTGAGGATGAAGATAAAATTATTCCCGTGGGCGAGGGTTTTTCTGTACTAGTTGATACTCCCGGTTATTATGAGATTGAGGCAGAAATAATTTCAAAAGAACTCATTAACGTCTCGACAACTGAGGGATTTACGGTTAAATAGGAAATGATGATTGCATGATAAATAAGAAGTTGAATTTAAAAAACGAGGTGATTTGATGACAAAGAAAAAAGATCTAGTTGTTAAAGTAGAAAAAATGAAGGCTGAACTTGCCGAATTAAAAAGGAGAAAAAAGATCCTAGACTCGTCTAAAAAACTTGCAAAGAAGGAAAAGAAAGATGATGCAAAACCCGCAAAGAAAGAAACGAAAGATGAGGTAAAGCCTGCAAAGAAAGAAACGAAAGCTGAGGTAAAGAAGGAAAAGAAAGTGGAGGTAAAGAAGGAAACGAAATCCAAAGTAAAAAAATCAAAAAAGGATGAGACAAAGCCTGCAAAGAATACAAAAAAAGGCGAGTCAAAGAAGGAAAAGAAAGACGAGACAAAACAGTCCAATGCAAAAAAACCAAAGAAAGCGGAGTCAAAGCCTGCAAAGAATACAAAAAAATCAAAACAGCTCAAGGTAAAAAAACCAAAGAAAGTCGAGCCAAAGCCCCCAAAAGTAAAAAAATTAACCAAAAAGGAATTGGCAGAGGCCAAAAAAGAGGCTGAAAAAACATTAGAAGAGGAGTTAGAAGAACAGCTTTCTGATGAGGAAATTGAAAACTTTCAGATTGAAAAAGTCGACATGGAGAGGCTCACCAACAAAGTTTGCGACATTCTAGCAGAACGCGAATTAAATGGAATGTTTCAAAGTGAACTGTGGAAAAAACTTAAACTTTCAAGCCGTGACGGCTCCCGTCTGGCATTAAAACTGGAGAGAATGGGAACCATTACCAGGGAGAAAATCCTCGAGAAAGGCCGCTGGACCTATAAATTGATTTTAAAAAAGACTCCGATCAGTACTCAGTCAATTGAGAATGCCCCCTGTCTGGTTTGCCCCGTGGAACAGAAATGTTCACTTGATGGCGAAATCAGTCCAAGGAACTGTCAATTTATTGAAGACTGGGTAATTGCCGAAATGAAAAAGCCTTCAAAATGAAACTCTTAGATGCCCGCAAGGATCAGTATAGAAAATTAGCCCATGAGCAGGGCTATCGGAGCAGGGCCGCATACAAACTAAAAGAGTTAAACCAGTCATATCGCATAATCGGTCCGGGATTCAATGTCCTGGATTTGGGGTGTGCACCGGGTGGTTGGACCCAGATGGCTGTAAAACTTGCCGGAAATCAGGGAAAGGTGATGGGAATTGACCTGTCATACGTGGATGAGATTCCCGGGGCATATCTTCTTCGAGAAAGCATTGATGATGAGCACGTAATTGATGAAATAATGTCGTATTTTGAGCGCAAGGTAAACGCCGTAATCTGTGATCTTTCACCCAAGATTAGCGGAAACTGGTCAGTTGATCATGCCAGACAAATTTCACTCAATTATGATTCTGCCAAAATCATGGACAAGGTTTTGGCAAACAAAGGAAACGCCATTTTCAAAGTATTTGACGGCGAATATTCAATGGAGTTTAAGGATTATGTCAAGAAAAAATTCTCCCGGATAAATCTTACAAAACCCAAGGCAAGCAGAAAACAAAGCAGTGAGTTATACTATGTCTGTCTGGGTTTTATAGGATAGACTGAAACATCTCTTTTACCTCGTCTATCTTTGCATTTGTCCGAAACCCCGTCGGGCTAAATGATGTGACACTGGCTGTGAAATTCTTTTTTTGCAGGCCTGTTATCAGATTCTCTAATTTCGGAGGCGATGATTTTATCTTTGATGCGATTTCATCCAATGTAAAATACGTTCCCGGCATTTCGGATTCTTTCAGGCATTTCTCAAGTGTTTTTTCACAAACCTTGTCTGTCTCCAGATTTGGAATCTCCAACAACATGTTTTGAATAAATTCCCGCTCAAAGATTTTTCCAATCCATAACGGTCCTGCAGCACTGATTTTTGATTTACACAGCCCGCATTCCAGTTCCAGCTCTGTCGTAGTTTTTCTGTGTCCGCAGTTTTTACAGTGCAGTATGTATCCCATGTTTTCCTCCTGATCCGGCCTGTTCAAAACTTGGACATATGTTCTATAGTAATGCATGTCGCTTTCAACAAACATTGGAATGATTTTAACCCCCAGTCTTGCCGTTACCGTTCTAAGACAGCCAAGAACCAACCTTATTGCCATCTCATTTCCGTATTCTGTTCTAACTGTGGTTCCGCCATACCTTCTCTTGCATGCAGGTTCAAAGAGCCCGTTGAGTACCTGAAGATCCGTGGCAGCCGACGAGAAGATTCCCCCGTGCATGGTGGCCCTGATCCCGCAATCAAAAAATGCCGCAGGAGAACCAAACGGATCTACATCCACCATCGAGCCCCGCTTTCCTTTTTCTGAATAATCACTCAGAAATCGGCAGACCTCTTTTTCAGAAAATTCAACATTGTCCAAATCATTCAGACTTGCAGAATACCGTGCGATTTTCAGGGCATCCGGATTCAGATCGTTGATCACGACGTTTTCTGCCCCTATCTCATTTGCAACCCGCAGTCCCCGCGCACCGATTCCGGATAATCCATCCAGAAAAATCTTTGGTCCCTGAAAATTTTTCATAAATGCCGCATAAACAACCATGGAAAAATCCCTGTTCAGCTTTGCTTTTGGATTAAAAAATGCGGGCTTTTTTGGCGGAACTTTTTCAGTAATTGATTTTTTTGGAACAAGCAGCCTTGTACTGCCCTCAATAATTTCTTGAAATGTGTCATCCGGAATCTCCAATTGCTTTCAATTTTTTTGGCGTATAACGGTTTAATACTTGTGTCTTGGGACAGAATTCGTGCAGATTTGCGGAATTGATGATGCCGGACGGGGTTCCATGCTGGGTCCGCTGGTCATAGCGGGTATTTCTCTGGATAAAAAAAAGCTAAGGAGCCTTTCCTCGTTGGGGGTCAAAGATTCAAAAAAACTTTCCCCCAGACGGCGCGAAGATCTTTATAAAAAAATCATCAGGGTCGCCGACGACTATTACATCACAAAAATCCCTCCAAGAACCATTGATGCCAACGTCAGGCATCATCGTTTGAATGATTTGGAGGCAAGATATATGGCAAAGGTGGTATCAAGACTGAATTCCGATACGTCATATGTGGATTCGTGCGATGTCAATCCAAAAAGATTCGGAAAAAAGATCTCACAGCTATCAGAGAATCACAAAATAAGATCATACCACCACGCAGACAGCAGGTTTGTAATAGTTTCAGCCGCATCCATCCTTGCAAAAGTCACACGGGACAGGGCAATTGCAAGGCTGAGAAAGAGCCATGATCTTGGCAGTGGATATCCCTCGGATTCAACAAGCGTGAAATTTGTCAGAAGATACTATAAAACAAACCACGTCATGCCAAGCTTTGTGCGCAAAAGCTGGAAGCCTGTCCTGAAAATCATGGACGGAAATTAATCTGCATATCTTGCAGTTATCATAGCATGATATTTGTCATATGGATGCAGGTCAATAGACTGCAAAACATCAAAATCTCTTTCCAGTTTTTCTGTCTCTTCCTTCATAATCTTCTTGTGTGCCTTTGTGACATCGATGCTTCTTGTTTTAACAACCAAAAAGAGGATTCCTCCCTTTTTTAGAAACATTTCACAGTTTCTTATCGCGATCTCCGTCTGATCAGGCTGTGCAATATCCACATACACCACGTCAACTCTCCCAAATACGGAGAAATACTCCCTTGGTCTTCGCGCATCCTGCAGGATTGGAATGATATTTGATCGGTATGATGCGACCCTGTCCAGAAAATCCCTTGCGACCCTGCTTGCATGCTCGACTGCAAAAATTATTCCGCCTGGCCCGACCATATCTGAGATATGACTCACCGTAGTACCAGTTGATGCCCCAATGTATAGAACCTTGGTCTTGTTTGTAAATGGAAACTCTTCAAGGTCGTTCATTATGGATGCTGCCAGTTTGCTTCTAAACGGATCCCACAGCCTGTATTCGATCCCCTTTTTTATGATCAGTTTTTCCTTGTATACCCTGTTTCCGGGAACCAGATTTGCAGTTGCCAGTTTTTTCTCGCCTTCTGATGGAATCCAAAAAAATGGCAGGTTATCTTCTTCCAAACTTTTTTCTCTTTTTATTTTTGTTTGATCCTGATCGTTCCCTGTATTTCCTGCCGCCCTCTCTTTTGTTATCCCTAAAGTTTCCACCATCCCGTTTGAATAACTGTGGTCTTCTGATGTCTTTTTCAGTCGGGTTTTCATACTTTTTGCCTATTTCATCCACTCGGATGTTGAGTTTTTCAAGCAGGGTCTCGTTTAATCCCTCCCCGTAGACATCAACTCTTGCGGCAATGACTGCCTTTGCGGCAATTGCACGGGCAATCTTCCCCCTCTGCCATCGCGGAGCTGCATGAACCAGCGTATGTTGGAATAACAACCCGTGCTTTGGCGGTTGTGAACCTGTCTTCAATGATCTAAACAGTGCTTTTTCTGCACCTAGAACCTGTATCGTACTTGCAGGAAATGATGCCAGTCTTTTGAGACTTCCCGCCCTTCCCAAAATTCTTGCACCCACTGCAGATCCCAGTATTACCGAAAGGTTTGGGGCAATCTCCACCATCTCGGATTCGACGTGTTCCTCAAGTTTTTTACGTAAATCATGAAAGTCCAGTATCTGTTTTGCAATTGACTGCACTATTGACAGATTGACATCGGAGATATCCCCGCCCCGACTCTTTGATGAAATCAAATTCAGCATCTCGACTTTAGATTCTGGAAACCCCGCATCCTCAAAAACCTGTTTTGTCAGGGATTCGCGTTTTCCTGCCAGTACAATTTGCGCATATCCGTTGATACTGTCTATCATGTTGTCTAGTTCTGGAAAGTGCAGGCCATACCATTCCCGGAGTCGGGAGCTCAGCCCGTTTGTTATCTTGTCAATCTCATCTAACGAGTTAATTGCCTGGATGATGTGAAGATCCGGGCTTGCAGATACCTCAGTCACCTTTGAAGATGAAAATCCCAGTGCAAACTCCCTTAATTTTCCCAGCGCGTCTTGTGGATTCGAGGCAAATCCCGAATCGACGATTATCTGCGGTTTGGTAGACTGTATCGTTTCTAGCTGGCCGGCATCCATGAGCAGACAGTCAACGGAGTATTTTTTCAAAATTGCCAATAGCGACTCGTCACTGACTGAGACCACCCTCTGAATTGAGCCCAGATAATTTATCAGCTCGTTTAGTTTTGATTCCTTGTTTTTTATCAAAAGATATTCCTTGACAGGATTTGAGAAGGAAAACGCCTTTTCAAATCTTCCATCATTGAAGACTGAGATTCCAAGTTCTGTTAAAATCACAGAATACATGACTAGATCAATATAAACCACCTTTAAAAAAGGTACTAGAATTGTAAATAACTGTTATATTCGAAACGAGGTTCATCAATCAGGATGGAGCCCGATCTTTCAACTCTGATAGGTCCGATTCGCCTGGAGAGGCCAGTAATGCTGGCATCAGGAATACTTGGAATATCACTGGATGTATTTAACAGGCTGTATCGCTCCGGAGCAGGGGCAGTAGTGACAAAGTCCCTTAGCAGGGAGCCGTGGGATGGATATCCAAATCCTACCATTTTTGGCGTAAAAGGCGATGGCTGGATTAATGCAGTTGGACTCTCAAATCCAGGAGCGCCGAACTTTGCCAAAATGATAGAGTCAAACAGGGACGTTCCAATCATAGTAAGCCTGGTTGGCTCAATTCCAGAAGACTTTGAATTTATGATAAAGCAGTTTGCAGACTGCAAAGTGACGGCATACGAGCTGAATCTGTCGTGTCCCCACGTAGCCAAGGTCGGTTTGGAGGTAGGCGATGATCCGGAGCTCGTAAAAAAAATCGTGACGGCAGTCAAGGACTCTACGGATGTTCCGGTAGTTGCCAAGGTCGGTTTGGGTACCAGTCATTATCTAAAGACCGTCGGTGCCGCAGTTGATTCCGGAATTGATGCAGTTACTGCCATCAACACCGTCAGGGCAATGGCAATCAACATTGAAACAAAACGTCCGATTTTAAGTAACAGGTTTGGCGGGTTATCTGGCACCCCGATTAAGCCGATTGCACTAAGATGCGTTTATGAGATCTCTTCAAAATACGACGTTCCGGTAATCGGCTGTGGCGGCGTATCTACGTGGGAGGATGCCGTAGAATTTTTCCTTGCAGGTGCATCGGCGGTACAGGTCGGCAGCGCGGTAGGCGATAACTGGATAAGTGTGTTTGAGGATATCAACAACGGGATAATTTCATATATGAAGAGAAATAATTTTTCAAAGTTGGGGGAGATGACGGGTCTTGCAAAGAAATCCTAACTGCCCGACAATCGTCACAGTTGAAAAGGTTGTTGATGAGACGCCCACTGTTCGAACCCTGATCTTCTCAGATGAGATAATGTCAAACGTCCTCCCCGGACAGTTTGCAATGGTCTGGATTCCCGGAATAAACGAACTGCCCATGAGTGTGATGATATCGCGCGAATCAGGAAAGGCGGCATTTACAGTAAGAAGACACGGACCTGCATCCACCGGACTGTACAATATCAGGGCGGGGGAGCAGATTGGAATCAGGGGCCCGTATGGCAACTCTTTTGATCTTAGGGAGGGAAGACTGCTGCTAGTGGGCGGCGGAACAGGTCTTGTTCCCATGATGCGGCTGCTCACATTTGTAAAACCGGCAGACGATGTTACCGTCCTAATCGGTGCAAAATCAAAAGACGAGGTTTTTTTTGAAGATCTGGCAAACTGCCTTTTGGAGAAAAACCCCCACAAAGTAACGGTCTCAACTGATGATGGGAGTTATGGCAAGAAGGGATTTGTAACTGATTTGGTTGAAAAGATTCTTGGTGAGACCCGTTTTGATGCAGTATACGTCTGCGGACCTGAAATCATGATGTACAAAACAGTCCAGTCTGCTCATTCCCGTGGAATGTTTGTTCAGGCCAGTCTTGAGAGGATGATGAAGTGCGGGGTTGGGATCTGTGGCAGCTGTTGTGCCGGCGAGGATCTGGTATGCAGGGACGGAACCATATTTGATGGTCAGCATCTTTCCTCAAACAGGGAATTTGGACGTTTTCACAGGAACAAGGCAGGAATTTTGGAAGATTACTAGTCATACTAGCAAGGTTTAAACTAAATCAAAAAATTGTTTTCGTGAAGGATATGGGAACCCCAAAAATTGTTCTGACTGCCGATCGTACTTTAATGTCCCCGTACAGGGGATTGTCTCTGGCTACCTTTTTTGGATGCGCTCCTGCAATTGATCCAAACAGGGACAAAAACAGCATGTGGTACAAGATTCTCGGAAGACAGGTTACCCCGAAGATTCTCTTTGATTTTATCTGCAATTACATTCCCCACACAAACGGCGTTGCAAATTATGCACCGTATGGATTGAGAAAACTGGAGGCAGGCCTGTTACGGGACGGATTTAGCAGGCAGGAAGTCGTTGTTGCCCATCCTGATCACATAGAACAGTTCATCGGACCAGATACGCAGGTCGTCGGCACCTATGAAATGGATCCTCTTGGAATGGGTCCTGTTACCATGACATTTACTTATGGCAGAAAACAAATCTCTTATGACGAATTTTACAACACCGAACTGCACCACAGAATCAAGGCCGCCAAGGCAAGAACCGGAAGCAAGGCCAAAGTCATCTCCGGTGCGTCTGGAACCTGGCAGTACAACTATGATCCCGAAAAGATAGAGGAGTTTGGAATCTATGCCGTACTAGAAGGGGAGCTTGGAGGCATTGCGCCAGAGATTGACGGACATGCGGGAAGATTCTTCAATTATTTGATCAACGGCGACTTTGAAAACATGGATCCCTTCAGAAAGCGAAGCGACTTTAAAGTTAACATCAAGGAATTTGAAAGAAACGGGAAAAAGATTCATGCAAGATTTGTCAATTTTTGGGACAGACCGGACATGGAGGAAATTCCGGACATTGTAGAGCCCAGCATGCACGGAATGGTCGAGGTGATGCGCGGATGCGGCAGGGGATGCAAGTTCTGCGATGTTACGTTAAGATCACTGAGGTATTACCCGCCAGAAAAGGTCAAAAGAGAGATCGAAGTCAACATGAAAAAGGGCGGTTCAAAATCCGCATGGATTCACAGTGATGATATTTTTGTTTATGGAATGGATCCGAGAACCGCAAAGGGGATGGAGCCAAACAGGGAGGCCTTGGAGGAACTGTTCACTGCAATCATGTCTACGGGTGTGGAGCATACAAACCCCACACATGGAACGCTGGCAGGTGCGATAGCTGATGAAAGACTGCTTCCGAATCTTTCAAAAATCATAAAGGCAGGACCTGACAACATGATTGGCATCCAGGCAGGATTTGAGACCGGAAGTTTGAGGTTGATTGGCAAATACGCAGACAGAAAACTTGCGCCATACACCCCTGATGAATGGCACTGGGTTGTAAAGGAGGGTGTAAAGACACTAAATGAGAATTACTGGATTCCCGCATTTACGTTAATCATGGGTCTTGACAATGATGAGACACCAGAAGACTCTTGGGAAACAATACGCCTGATCAACGAATTAGAACAGGAGCAGCCCGACTCGATGTTTACTGCCACCGCGCTTACGTTTGTCCCGATCGGATTGTTAGAAAAATCAGATTTCTTCAACATTGGAAATGAAATGACGCCGGCCCAGCTGGGAGTCCTTTACAAGACATGGCAGCACAACTTCAAGTATGGCATTCAAAAATTCATGACCCGGACTGGTTCTAGGGGTCCACGGAGGTACTTTTTTAATGCCATAGCAAGATCCCTTGGCGGCGTTCCACTTGGTGCAATGGAGAGATATGCACGCAGAAAGAGCAGGGAGCATGAAAAAGTCATAGAGACTGTAAAGGCAAGGTATTGGTAGGGGCCCAAAAGTTACGATTGTGCACCTTTGATCAAACCACTCACGGCGGATCCATAGGTTTGTCTTGAAACATCCACCACGATACTGCAAACAATCGGACTTGTTTTAATAAAAATATATAAAAATCCATGATTATTCCTGGACAGATTATGATTTATCCTGTGCAATCAGGCATGAATCTTGCCTAGGTGTTTTAATAAAAATTAGTAAGTTTTATTAATTTATCCTGGACAATAAATACATGGTAAGCGTAAGAAAAAGAAAAAGAGGTAAAAAGTACTACTATTATCTATACCACGATTCTAGGAAAGGTGGAAGAAAACAGAGAGATAGGTATTTGGGATTAACTATCCCAGATGATCTTGATGAACAAAAAGATGACTTTGAAAGAGAAGTCTATCTTGAAGATTACGAGTCTTCCTTGGAGCAGATACGTCAAAATTATAAAAAGGAAAAAGATAGCTTAACTAAGGAAGAACAGCAGAAAAAGAGCAAGCAATTTTCAATGAAATACAACTATGATACACAAAAAATTGAAGGCTCAAAACTAACATACAAGGAAACCATTGATCTTTTGGAATCTGGACTCTCTCCCAATGGAAAACCAATGTACGACATAAAAGAAACGGAGGCTCATGACAGAATCTTTGATGAGATGATGCAATATGAAAATGATCTTAGTGAAGACCTGGTTGTAGAATGGCATAAACAATTGCTAAAAGACACAGAACCAGAAAAGGCGGGAAAAATTCGTACAACAAACGTGGCCATAAGGGGAAGTGAATACAGTCCACCTCCAGGATATCTTGTCAGAAAAATGATTGATGGTTTTTTTAGATGGTATGAAGAAAACAAAAATAAAATACATCCCGTACTATTAGCTGCGCTTGTACACCAGAGATTTGTCACAGTACATCCATTCAGAGATGGAAACGGAAGAATATCCAGACTTATGATGAACTTTGTACTAAAGAAGCATGGATATCCGCTAATCAATTTGGAGAGTGGAAAACGCAATCCATATTTTAAAGCATTGGAAACATCTCAGGTGCACAAAAAAGAGAATCGATTTGTTAGGTGGGTTGTCAACAACTATCTGAAGAAAAATACACGTTACTAATGAAAAATCACTGAAAGGACAAAAGTTCCGATTGTGTGTTTTTGATCAACCCCGCTCACAGCGGATCCGGCGATCTGTCTTGAAACATGTCCTACGGTGTACTGCAATACTCATCAACATCAACAGGTCTACAAGTCAAATGTGTCCATTGTAAATCCTGAGAAAAACCCCGAGGTTGTAAATAAGGAGGGAAATGAA
This sequence comes from Candidatus Nitrosopumilus sp., assembly GCA_965218785.1. Taxonomy (GTDB): domain Archaea; phylum Thermoproteota; class Nitrososphaeria; order Nitrososphaerales; family Nitrosopumilaceae; genus Nitrosopumilus. The sequence continues at coordinate 1,022,762 of OZ244650.1, read as the reverse complement.
AACAAGAATGTTCTAACTGATCTGTCTGTGCTGATGGTACGGAATCGGACTGCCTTTGCATTTGTATCCGTTCCCAATACCCCATTCCCTCTGTACATCTGTGGAACCACCATTACATTGGCATCACCGTCACAAGTGATTTGTCGCAAACACCGGATACCTGTCGCCCTCTTTTGTGATATCCTCTCTCTTATGCCGTCTTTTGGCACGATGATCAGTTCGAATCCGAATTCTTCCCCCGCGACGTTTTTCATGATATTTGGATACGGGACTGCCGACACTAGTGTTCAGATACCGCCTTTTTTATTCCAGTTCTTTGCTGCAGGCATCAAAAACCATGCCTGCACGCCGAGGATCTGCATGACATCGACTGCATAAAACTTTCAGTCAACCCACACAATCGGAACTTGAGGTCATACAAATACATAAATTCACTCATTTTGGTTCATCATCATGGCAACACACGGCTCTATTACCAAGGCGGGAAAAGTAAGGGGACAGACGCCAAAGGTGGAAGGAAGAAAGATTGTAGGCACCAGTTCCAGCCTCAGAAACAAGGGCAACTTTAAAAAGAGATTTCTTCTTGGAAGATTTCCAGGTCAGAACAAACCAGGGCAAAGAAGAAAGAGACGATAGGCATCTTTTGCTGAAATCTTGCAGTTTTTTGATCATTTTCCAACAGATCCGTTGTATCAGTCACATTCAGGTGTATGGTCTGAAGACGTCATTTCATAAACTGCACGCGCATCAATCTGGGTAAGATGGCATCTTATCATCATCATCATATACACGCAACTAAAACGTCAATCCAATGTCTGTTTTACAGCAAGTTAACTGATAACTGGCAGACATGGCAAAAATGCAGACTGCAAAATATAATAGCAAAAGATGTTTTCCCATCAGTTCATCATACTCTCAAACACTAGGATTAGTTCATCCAGTGTATGGTAAACTGAATCCACATACACGAAGGTGTAATTCTACCTAGATGTTGAAAAATATTTGAATAGAATTCAGATATTGATCTCATGAACTTTTGATCGTCATTATCATTCCTCTTTTGCATTTTTGTCATATGGTATTTCATCCATCCATATAATTTCATTTTTTCCTTCAATGGGCAATACTGTAATTTGTTTAGGATATCTATTGAAATAGCTCACATGATCTATGACATACTTCCAAAATTTTACATATGGTTTATGTGTTCTAATGATCATATTTGAGGTTCCCATGGGTCTTCCCGGTTCATAATTTACCATGTAAAACGCCTGTGGACCATCAATGTATGCAGGCATCAGATCAAACAAAATAAAAATTTCTTTTGTAATATCCGTATATGATAAACATAATTCAACATACTTTGTAAGCCATTTAAAAAATTCATGTTTATCTGATACAATGACTTTGGAATCTGTTCTTTCAATTAAATTTTCAGATTCAAGTTTTTCAATTGCATAATATGTTGAACTGCGTGTTAATCTTAATTCGTCATGTATGTCTCTTGGATTTTTTTTTATTGGATTTAGAAATAAATCAAGATATATTGAAAATGGTACCCTGCTGCCTAAAACTTTTATCTCTTTTTGTGATAAAATTCCAGATAACTCTGTTAACCATAAATTAATTGTATTATCAACGAAAACACCTTTCTCATCTAGCACTCTTTCTTTATGTAATTTTTTTATTAATTCATAATAATATCTGCTGTATTTTTGAAAGCCGAGTCTAGAGCCGATTTCTGGGTGTTGTTTATGTGCCATTATGCTTTGTAATTTGCATAATTTTCGAATCTTTTCTGCATGTTTTATTTTGGTATATATCATTTGTCCAGTTATAGTGCTGAATTTATTTATACATTTGGTACTCTTATTGGCAAGAGATTAGATTCAGTATAAGGACGATTTTTGTGATTAAACCGATCTAAATGCCATTAATGCGGATCTGGAAGTGTCCTATGAATCATATGAAAAAATTATATCATACCCCGTTGTTGTTTTGATATGTTATGCCTCAACACCGTATTTGTTCAATTTAAAAGCAAAAATCAAAGATCTTATCATCCTGATCGATCCATAAACAAACGAGGTAGTTTTCATGCATAAAGACACACTAGTAGATGGTACAGTTTTACTTCATTGTGTGAGTACTCCGCATGAGTGTAAAGGATTACGAGATGCCTTGGTAGAAGTAGATGGAGTCACAGAGGCTTTTATCACAAATACCGAAATTCGAAATACCAAATATTGTGTAGGTGGTACTGTTGTTACAACCCCTACCAAAATCAAACAACTACGCAAAGACGTACGCGGTCTACGTAAATCCCGTAAACTTCTAAAAGTGGATAAAGTAGCTTTACTTTTAGGCGTATAACTTGTTCTGACTTGTCAACATTCAATTTTCAAGAACTAATCAACAGCGATGATTAGTTGGGCAATCCCATCCTGAAAAATTTTGATTTCTGTAATCGTCAGAATTTGTGCTCAATTATATTTAGATCAGTTCGATCTAAAATATTTGATGTTATGGCTAGGAGGTAACCCTTTACCAGTTTCGAGCAAGCAATATACATAACCACCCTTTTCTTTTTTTATAATGTATCTAAAATTCTTTATACTTGGATGTGGGATATTTCTGCTGGTTTTGGGAGCCGTCTTTTCTCTTATAGAACATGCCCTCTTCTCTACCGTCCATGCCTTCACATATGACTGCGTCTTTACTATTGAGGATTCCATATCCACACATGGTAACGGTTTTTTGTCTGAAGCGACGTGTTACTATTACGGATCACTTTCTGTAATCATATCATGTATTATAGGCGCAGGCGCGTTTTTGACGTTTAGTGGATTAAAAAACATCCGTTCAGACAGGCGGATTACCATGCGTACTTTTGTAATTCCTGCAATCTTTGGTGTTGTCATACTAATAATGATATTTGCAGTACTGTCCCCGATTGCAAGCTGTAGGGCTGAATCTGAGTGCATATACGATGACACACCATACCCCTCAAAAATGTCTCTGGAAATACTTGAAAGATTTTTCATGGACAAATATGACAAGGGTGAGTTTACGATTGCAGATATGAAAGATATTCTAGATAGAGAAGGATACAGTTCCTTGGAAATAGAAGAATTTCTTGCAGAACGTATTCTGTTAGACCGTCCCTAGTATTTCTAAATCCCTTTTTTATTTTGAATAAAATTTCATTTTTATTATTTGCAGACTAGTACTTTTAGGGATTTTATTATTATTATTCAATCCGCTACTTTTTTTACCATTAGATAAAGAAGTCAAAGAGTCAATATTGCAAATAGCTTTGTATCAACCAAGTAGTCTAATTTTTGTAAATACGGTTCCATATTTTCAGTATAAAGAGGATTTACGGCAATATCAATGGCTTATGTTTCCTTTGTTGGTAATTATTTCAAGTATGATCCAATGGATGCCAATCGCATATATTATTAACAGATATTATCAAAGTAAACGCAATTCTTAATGTCCCAATTAATTACGACGGTAGGAACAATCATTGGATGTTAATTCCCATGAATTTATCATAGTAAAATGCACCACACATAATCAATAATAACATCCACATGTAATGAATGATTAATTGTGGAATATTTTATTTTTGAAACTAACATCATTGGAACATTTGACGGCAGATTTGATCATCCTAAAGAAGGGTGGCGGTACTACACCGCACAGTTTCGAGTAAGAAACATACATAAACACCCTTTTCTTTTTTTTTATATTGTCTCCAAAATTCTTTATACTTGGATGTGGAATATTTCTGCTGGTTTTGGGAGCCGTCTTTTCTTTTATAGAGCATACCCCCCAGTCCACTGTCCATTCCTTCACATATGGATGCGTCTTAAAGACTACAGATTTCCTAGCCTCGTATGGTAAATCTTATTGGACTGAAGAGTATTGTTACTATCACGGATCACTTTCTGTAATCGTATCATGTATTATAGGCGCAGGCGCGTTTTTGACGTTTAGTGGATTAAAAAACATCCGTTCAGACAGGCGGATTACCATGCGTACTTTTGTAATTCCTGCAATCTTTGGTGTTGTCATACTAATAATGATATTTGCAGTACTGTCCCCGATTGCAAGCTGTAGGGCTTCTGAATCTGAGTGCATATATGATGACACACCATACCCCTCAAAACTGCCTCTGGAAATATTTGAAGAATTTTTCCTGCACAAATATGACAAGGGTGAGATTACGATTGCAGATATGAAAGATGGTCTAGAGTCAGAAGGATACAGTTCCTCGGAGATAGAAGAATTTCTTGCAGAACGTATTCTGTTAGACCGCCCCTAGCTTGGCAGTTTTCTGTCGTATTCAACCAAGACGGCGACAATTAAAAGCGGTCTGTCAAAATGTCCGACGGCATTTGGGGTAGGTGCTGATCAACGAATTGTTCCATACAGGATACATAAGATCGCCCCAAGCGAAAAACGATACTCTTATAAAGTACACGTACCGTACTATACGGTATGGTAGAAGATTTAAGACTCGATAGTTTAGAGGGCGTAGGTCCTGTAACTACAAGAAAATTATCCGATGCAGGTATCCACAACGTCATGGATCTCATCGTAAGAGGCCCGGTTGAGATCGCAGAAATAACCGGGATGGAAAAAGACACTGCTGAAAAAATTGTCAACAAAGCCAGACAGCATCTCGTTGAAGGCGGATTACTTGCCAAAGATTTTGTTAGTGCAAGTGAGATTTACAAACACCGACAAAATATTGGCAAGATTACAACGGGGACAAACTGTCTTGATACGCTATTTGACGGCGGTGTTGAGACTCAGGCATTAACCGAAGTTTATGGTGAATTTGGTTGTGGTAAAACACAATTTGCCCATACAATGTCTGTAATGGTACAAAAAAGCAAAGAAGAGGGGGGTCTTGAAGGCAATGTTCTGTATATTGATACTGAAAATACTTTCAGACCTGAAAGAATTGTATCCATTGCCCAAGCCAATGAAATGGATCCTGAAAAAGCTCTAGACAACATCATTGTTGCACGTGCATACAACAGCGCACATCAAACACTAATTCTAGAAGAAGCAGGTGCGGTAATTGATGAAAACAACATCAAGCTAATTGTTGTAGACTCTGCAGTTGGATTGTTCCGTTCTGAATATCTTGGACGTGGAACACTATCAAACAGACAGCAAAAATTAAATCACTTTGTTCATCTGTTGTCCAGGATTGCAGAAACATACAACTGTGCCGCAATTGCAACCAACCAAGTCATGGCATCCCCTGATGTCTTCTTTGGTGATCCAACACGTCCAGTTGGTGGAAACGTGGTTGCACATACGAGTACCTACAGAATCTACTTCAAAAAGTCAGGAAAGAAGCGAATTGCCAGGATGGTAGACAGTCCTCACCACCCAGAAGAAGAAGTGATCTTTGCTCTAGGAGAAGCAGGTGTGATAGACATCGAAGATATGGAGAAAAAGACTAAAAAAACTGCCAAAAAGGCAAGTGTCAAAAGTGCAAAAGAGCCAAAGGTGGAGACTCCAGTAGAGACCCCTGCAAAGACTGACGAGGCAACCATCGAAACTCCAAAAGTAGAGACCCCAGCAGAGACTGACGAGGCAACCATCGAAACTCCAAAAGTAGAGACCCCTGAAAAGACTATGGTAGATACGGTGGTAGATACGGTGGTAGATACTGCGATAGATGACGATGACGACGTCGAATTAGACGATATAGAACCAACAGAAGATTAACCTCTTCTTTTATTTTTATTATTAGGGTAGATTATAATATAATTTCATATCTGTTAATACATGACGACGGATCTTTATCGCCTGCTGCCTGAAGAGATGGAACAGGTTATAACGGATATGGGTTATCCCAGATACCGCGCAGACCAGATACTGCTGCCACTTTATTACAAATTTCCAAAAAATATCAAAGACATACCCCAGCTGCCAAAAAAACTAAGGGAGGATCTAACCGATGCCGGATACGTCATAGGTTCTGCAAAAGAGACACATCGGATTGTAAGTAATGATGGCGATACAACCAAACTGCTGCTGCAGCTAGATGGCGAATCCGCAGTAGAAGTTGTTCTGATGCAATATGATCCAAAAAAGATTGGCGGTCACCCAAGATCAACAATCTGTGTTTCTACTCAGATCGGATGTGCGATGGGATGCGTGTTTTGTGCGACAGGCCAGATGGGATTTGAAACAAATCTCAAAGCAGAACACATTGTATCCCAGGTAATTCATTTTGCAGAGATTTTACAGCAACGAGGCGAGCATGTGACAAACATAGTCTTTATGGGAATGGGTGAGCCGATGGCAAACTATGATGAGATGATTCGGGCAGTGAAAATTTTAACACATGACAGGGGTTTTGGACTGGGTCAGAGGCACATTACCATCAGTACGATTGGCATTGTATCTGGAATCGACAGACTGGCAGATGAGAACCTGCAGATCGGTCTTGCCATTTCACTGCATTCCCCAAACAACAAGCTTCGGAAGGAACTGGTTCCCACCGCAGGACCCAGCTCAGTCGAGGACATCATAAAAGCTGGAAGGAGTTATTACAAAAAAACAGGACGCCGCGTGACGTTTGAATACGCCCTGATGAGGGGAATTAACGATTCCCCTGAAATAGCATACGAACTGGCAAAACTTTTAGAGGGAAACGGATCCCATGTAAACCTGATTCCAATCAACCCCACTGCAGGCAATTTCCAGCGACCTTCAGAAAAACACGTTCTTGAATTTGAACGAATCCTGCATGATGCCGGGGTGAATTGTACCGTCCGTGTGGAAAAAGGCACAGAGATCTCAGCTGCTTGCGGTCAACTCAGAACAGATCAGTTGGGTGAATCCTGAAATTATTTCCTAAGTGTTAAAATAGGGCTTTTGAAGGTTTCACTCTACATGGCAACCAAGAAATCCCATGGCCGTTCACACGGATTTAGACACAAATCCAGATCGGTCATGAAGAAAAAGGCTCCCAGGGGAGTCTCGTTTTTGTTGCGTGAATATCATGAGGGCCAGCAGGCACTAGTCATCATTGATCCCAGACAACACAAGGGACTGCCACACAGGCGATACCACGGCAAGGTGGGCCGCGTCATAAATGTCGGCAGACGTGCCATAACACTAGATGTGAAACTAGGAAACAAATCGAAAACCTTAATCACTAGGCTGGATCATATAAAACCATTCGGGGTATAAAGATGGAAGAGATAAAAAAGAAACAAGCAATTTCACTCTCAGAAGTTAAAGAGATTTTAGGCAAGGTGGATGTTGAGGCGATGGATCAAATTCAACGTTGGACCTATGACTATGTCTCAAAATTCGTAACAAACGAGTCCAAGGATGCAAAAGAAATGAAAAAGAAACTCATGAAAGATTGTGAACTAACCGAAGACGAGGCAGTTGAAATTGTAAACATCAAACCCACAAGCCTGGCAGAACTGCGCTCTTTTACGTTTGGCTGGAAAAAACTTATTCTTGCTGAAACTCTGCAAAAAATGCTCATGATTATCAGGGAGCATTCCTAACTTTAGGTGGAATTTATTTTGTATAGGGCACAAAGTTCCCCTAGAAAATATGAAGAATATGCATATGTTCTAGATTTTAATCCCAGGGGCAAATCATCAACGGTGAAGGGAAGAGACGGAATCATAATTACATCCGTCGGAGAAGATCGTCTGACTCTTTTAGAGGTTCTAGGAGTTCCCAATTCTACATTTGAAGTCGGCGAGAGAATCTATATTGGAAAGGAGGGACGGACCAAAATCCTGTCTGTTTTGGGAAAGATGGACTATGAACAGATCTCATCATCGGCACAAAGTGAACTGCCTGCAGTCATAGAAGACATTGTAACTAACAACGAGTCAAAGTTTGTCGAGTATCTAAATAACGCGCAGCCATTAACACCGCGAATTCATGCACTGGAATTAATTCCAGGAATTGGAAAGATATACATGAAAACAATGTTAGATGAGCGGGAAAAGGCAAAGTTTGAGAGCTATCAGGATTTGCAGGACAGGGTCGGATTCAAGGATCCAATAATGCACATCTCAGAACGAATCATAGATGAAATTACCGGTGAAAGCCGAATGAATCTCTTTGTAAAAAAATGATAAAACGAAAACAGCTTGGACAGCACTTTCTTAGCTCAAATTCAATAGCAGAGTCGATTGTTTTAGAGGCTCGAATAAAAAAAGAAGATACCGTATTTGAGCTTGGAACAGGATTGGGAATCCTGACCCCGCTGCTGTGTGCAAGGGCGGGGAAGGTAGTCTCCATGGATGCAGACAAGAGACTGGTCAGTAATGCAAAATCCGCGTTTTCTGATATTGATAATCTTGTCTTAAGATCAGGGGACGGTTTTAGGAGCAGGGAGCCCTTTTCTGTTTTTGTATCAAACCTGCCGTATTCTAGAAGCAGGGATGCAATAGAGTGGCTTGCCCAAACCCGTTTTTCCCATGGCGTAATAATGGTTCAAAAAGAGTTTGCAGATAAATTATTTGCAAAATCCGCAAGGAGAAAGGCCATAAGCATCATTGCCAATCATGCCTTTGAGATCAAGATTGTTTCCAAGGTGGGAAGAAACAATTTTTCCCCGCCGCCAAGGGTGGACTCTGTAATTCTGAAGATAGTTCAGAAAAACATCATGAAAAAAGAGGTGATTCAGTTAATTAACAGGATCTTCTCATACAGGCGAAAAACCATCAAGAATATTCTAAAGCAGTTTGACAGGGAAACTGTAATAGACAGACGGATAGACGAACTATCAGGAGATGAAATAATCAGTCTTGCAGATCAAATCCTTGAAAAACGATGAATATCCCCCATCCGAAGACACTTTTTTTATGGCAGAGAACATTGAAGATGAAAAGGGGGGTCTTGCCCTGGACATCGGAAGCGGTTCGGGATATCTAACAAGGCTGCTTTGCAGGAATTTTTCACACGTGGTGGGAACTGATATCAATTTTGATGTCCTAAGAAATCAGACGTATAAGACAGACAGCCTGGTCTGCTGCAACGGTTCTGATGCGCTGGCTGTAAAATTTGATCTTGTTGTTTGTAACCTGCCATATCTTGCAACGAATGAAATTCTGGATGCTGCAACAGATGGCGGTGCAGAAGGATTTGAAATTCCAAAAAAGATATTTGATTCGGCACATCATAACATCAAAAAAAACGGCAAGTTTGTGTTTGTAACATCCTCGCTTTCAAACCATCAAAAACTCATCAGTTACATACAGAACCACGATATGAAGACGAGGATTGTGGCAAAAAAGAAGCTGTTCTTTGAAGAGCTGATCCTAGTCGAGGCCGTAAAGTGATTATTTTCTGAGATTCTCTTTTGCATATGCGATTACTGCGTCAGTCATCTGGGTAGTTGACGCATCGCCTCCGATATCCCAGGTTACCGTCTTTCCTTCGTTGATTACCCTGTCAGTCGCGTCAAATACCGCATCACGGATGCCTTTCTCACCCAGATATTCTGCCATCCATGCGCCAGAAAGTACTGCCGCAGTCGGATTTACCTTGTTTTGTCCTGCAAATTGCGGGGCACTTCCATGCGCGGCCTCAAACATTGCATAGTCATCGCCCATATTTGCAGAATAGATAAGACCAATAGACCCGACCAGCCCCGAAGCCAGTTCCGAGATGATATCCATAAACAGGTTTGTACTGACTAGTACCGCACCATCAAATTGCTGGGGTGCAACTACCATCTGCTGTGCCATGTTGTCAATGTAAATCTCTGATAATTCCACGTCTGTTCCATCCACTGCTTTTTGTGCCGAATTCCAGAATATTCCATCTGTCTGTTTGAGGATGTTTCGTTTTGTGATGGCCACCATCCTCTTCATGTTGTAAAGATCGGCCCAGTTCATTGCGGATTTTAGGAACCTGTCACAGCCCTGTCTGGTAATCTTTCTGATTGCAATTGCCGCATCGTCTGTAATTTTTACTTCTATTCCCGTGTAAAGGCCCTCAGTTGCCTCCCTGAAACAGACACAGTCAAGTTTGATGCCAGGGGAGAGCCTATCATATGTCTTTGTAGGCCGGATGTTGGAGTATAGTTCAAATTTTTGGCGCAGTGTAACTGCCACACTTTTTGGAGAGTCTGGCACGGGAATGGTCGTAGTCGGACCCTTAAAACACGCGTCGACCTCCTCTAGGACTTTGATTGTATCATCTGGAATATATGACCTGTCCTTTTTGCCGTTTTTGATCCATTGTTCGGAACCAGCCTCGCAAAGAATAATCTCCGATTGGATGTTGCATTCTTTTAAAACTTTTAGCATCGAATCCACGACTTCAGGACCGATGCCATCTCCTTTTATTATCGCCGCTTTTTTGCTCAAAACTGCAAGTTTTTGAATCAGTTATTATTTAATTCTACCTTTGGACATTTGACGGATTTGCATGCTTTGATGGGGGATGGTTTAATACGGGATTTTACAGCGTTGCTGTGTTGCAGATAGTTCAAATCTCTGATCTTCATGTCGGATCACAGTTTTTACAAGAAAAATTTGATGTGCTAGTCAAGGAGGTAAATGCGATAAATCCCGACGTCATTGTAATTACGGGAGATCTTACCAACGAGGGACTGATAAGAGAGTATGAAAAATGTAAGACGCTTTTGACCGAATTTACGACAGAAAAAATTATCGTAATTAGCGGCAATCACGATTACCGCAACACCGGATATCTTTTGTTTAAGAGGTATTTTCCATTTCAAACAATTAACGAGTTAGATGATGATGTCGTCCTAGTCACAGTTGGAACTGCCAGACCGGATAGAAACGAGGGCGAGGTGGGATACAGACAGAATCTCTGGCTTGGGCGAACCATGAAAAAATACAAGGACAGGATAAAGATTGTCGCAATGCACCATCATCTCATCGCGATTCCAGATACCGGATCTGACCAGCTGACCGTAGTTGATGCCGGTGATGTGCTGAGGACTGTTTTGGAGACGGATGTCGATGTGGTTTTATGCGGGCACAAACACAGGCCGTGGTCTTGGAATTTTGGCAAACTAAATGTTGTAAATGCCGGTACTGCCACATCTGAGAGGGTTCGCGGGCTTTTTGAGAATACCTACAATATTATGACGATTTCAGACAGAAAGGTCCACATTGATCTCAAAATCGTGGGCGGAGACAGGGTGCCTATAAATGAAATTGTGAGTAATTACAGCCAATTTCACGACGAGTGAATTTATTTACAGACTAATTCTAATCAACTTTGTGCGGGGGTCGCCTAGCCTGGTAGGGCGTAGGATTGCTAATCCTATGTCCGCAAGGACACGGGGGTTCAAATCCCCCTCCCCGCGCCATGATCCCATATCATGGTACGCAATGAACAAAAGTAAGCAGTTAGGTTCAGTATGAGGACAATTTTGTGATCAAACCGATCTAAATGCCATTAATGCGGATCTAGAAGTGTCCCATCCAGAAATCAAAATTTTACGAGACGATATTGCCAAACTAATCGCAGATAACAAGAAAAATGTCGTCATACAAAAAGATTTACTGCAAATAATTGAGGAGTAAAACTCACAATCACAGAATTACATCTTGCAAACAAGGAGATGCAGATTCGTATGAAATAATATGAGAACACAGTCCCCATCACATAACTCGATCCTCGCCAGACAGAAAAAGACGTTAAACCGCAAATCAGAGTACCCCGTCCAAAACAAAGGCAGACCGGGACGGAAGGCAGAACGCGACGGGGTCTTCCACAACAGAAGGGTGTACTCTTCATATCACAGACCGAAAAAATGTGCCAGATGTAACGGCACAAATCTTCAGGATAAGTCCCATCATGTAAAACAGATAACAGACCTTGAATCAATTCCAAAATGCATTACGACATCACACATCGGGCTAAATACTACAGAAAAACTGCTTGAGATACAGGGTCGACTTGACCCTTTACAAAATAACGCACAAAATATATTTTAAGTAGCGGTACACCTACAAAAACATGTCAAACACGAAACAGAATGACGACCTGACCCCCGAGGAGATCAAAGATATTGATGAGTTTTATGCAAATGCTGAGGACAGGCTACATTTCAAAACCCCCGAAAAGCTCATACAGTGGTTAAAAGATGACTAATCTTTGGGAATTTGAAATCAAGACCACGTTCAAAAAACAATACAAAAACATTGATCCTAAAATTCAAGAAATGGTGAATCATTTGATACAAGAATTACGAAGCGCTAAGAATCCAGCATATCTTGGAAAATACAAACAGAATAAGAGAATTTTTGCATATGATATTAGGCAGGAAATACAGGATAATTTACAATGTCAACTGGAGTGAGAACACGATCGAGTTTCTCCGGGTATGTGATCACAAGTCCGTCTATGGGAAGGACTGGATAATTTTGGAAAAAACTGTTTAACGACCGGAGATTAAATTATACGGCAGGTAATTGCAAGAAAGGTGCGCAACGGTCTGATGACTGCCGGGTGGAATGAAGATGTTTGGGATGCTGATAGTTGTATTCTGACATGGCGCAAAAGGGGGCTAAATACGACAGAAAAACTGCTTGAGATACAGGGTCGACTTGGCCCTTTACCTCCTGCGCACCATTAAAACTTAATAGACCGATTTGATAGGTTTATGCAATGGGACGAAGAAAAACTCAGAAAATCATCCGAACCGGTCCGAAAAATGCGACTACGGGATTATGTCCGGAATGTAGAACCATTGGCAAGGTGTTCCTTCTTGGTCCACCTGGAAAAGAGAGGGGCAAATGTGAAAAGTGCCGCCAAGAATTCGAATTATAATTTCAGATACTGGCCAGATACGCCGATATCTTGGAGGATAAAGACGTCAGATTTTAGACCGATTCAATCATAGGAAGAACCATGAATCTGATCTCCTCAGCATCCAAAGAATAAAAGATGGAAATGCTGATTTCAAGCAGTTTGCCTGACTAGACCGACATTGATATCCCGGATGCAAAATAAGCATGGTTTTCAATGATCTCCGGGACAAGTATCATATTTTAAATAATTTGAGGTCATACCAATAGATGAAGATAAAATGAGTAAAAAGAGAAAACAGGGGGTAAATAACATTAAAGAGGATATGTACCAATACGGGATGGTTGAATTTAAAAACAAGGGGATTGTACTGATTCAGAGAGAGATGAGACAGAGTGATTTATCGATGCATTTAACAGACAGGTATCCAAAGGACAGTCTGATGACAGACGAGTCATATCATGGCCAGTTGTCAGGCAGATGTAACATATGTTTATTTTTAAAAGGTTTCAAGAGTGGTGGATTGATGAAAGGTTTAATTCAGAACATTAGAAAATTATTTACGGTAAAACAACAGGAGATGAGATGAAAAAATGTCCATACTAACAAAACTCGGAGTATTATCCGCACTAGTCATCGGTACGCTGTTGTTGTTTCCGGCAGGTACTGTTCATGGTCACGGGTTGGAGGCAGAGACCATCTCGGCAATCGATATCCAGGGAAAGGACATCTCAATCTCAGTTGAGATGCCGTTATATTTTGAAGACAATCATGGCTACATCACAGTTACCGCAGTTGAAGATGAAACCCAGAAAAATGTAAAAAATATCACGTTTCTAATCGGGCTGTTCCACAACGGTGAGATGGTTTTCAGGAATCATTTCTTTGCAGATGACGGCGTGTCGTCCATTCAGATACTGCCATTCCAGAAATCAAATGATTTCATGATTAAGGGGGTACAGGATTCACGGTTTGGTGCATGGTATGGAACAGAATCAAATCCGCTTGAGATTGCCAGTCAGAATCTTACCACGGGCGGGTTGTACACCTTTGAGATAGAGGTTATAACCATAGACAAACCAACTAACATCGTAGAGAATTCCGGGACGCATAATGTTAATTTGAGCGTAATAGAGACGAGTCTCCACATCCAAAAGGATGCAGAAAACAACGACGTGAAATTTATTACAAAGTCATATTTTGATAAAATATCAGGTTTTGTGTATAACTCTGGAACCAGACAAATCATATTGGAGATGCCCTTTGACTGGAGTGAGGAACATCTATCGCATATTCCCACCGTCCGTGTGGAGGTTTACCTTACAGAGGATTTTGTCGGCTCGTCATCGCCTAGATATATCGGGCATGCAAACGGAATCGAGTTGTCTGGTTCTTCGATAATTGTTGATGATCACACAGAGGAGGATAAAAGAATAATTCACCTTATTTTGTCCCAAGATCATCTTCGACATTTGAAAAATGAGATTACAGGATCAGGTGATCCGATACCAGACAATATCGTGTTTACGCTATCTGCAAGTGGAAAGACGGGTCTTCCGTTAACAGCATATACAAAAGGCGGGGATTATCAAGTGGTTCTTTCATGGAATCCCATCGAGATAGAGCCGGGCATTGTTACTGATTTTATCTTTAGTATAAGGAATGGAGTCACAGGTGAACCGTTGAAAAATTCCAACTATGCGTTTGTCATTATCCAAAACGGAGAGGAGAGCCACAGGGTATCAGGTACGACGCAGGTTGGCGGGGGTTTTGAGAATTTCACGTTTACAGAAGAACAGACTGGTCCCACGTTGATAAGATTTGAGAATATTAGAAATGGCGGTCAGGATGCAGAGTTTGGAATTGCGGTAGTCGGTGAGCCAGATGTAGTAATAGAAACGCGGGCAGTGGCAGAGGTCGAGGTAGAGACAGAGACGGTGGTAGAGACAGAGGTGGATACGACACAGAAACCAGATGTGGATTTCCCAGAGCCCGAACCAGGGGCATCACAGTTACTACAGGATAGGACGATCTATGAAAAGACAGGAGTAGAGTTGGAAATGGAAAAGTTAAGGGATGAGAACAGAGAGTTGAGGAATATAATAATCGATTTAAAATCACAGCTGCAAAAGATCCTGGGGCTGTTAAGCAGTATTAGCAGATAGATGATGGGAACTAGGGACACGCCAGGTGTTTTTGAGATCAATTTTACAAACCAAAAACTACAAGGATCATCATATCATTCCATCCTAAAACAAGAGATCAACCCTGCCGGAATATCGTGTGCAAAGAAAGATCAAAAATAAAGACAGGAATGTCAGCACACGTGTTTTATGTACAGCAAGGTTTGTTACAAAACGGCGATCTGATCATCAAAATACGTCAGAATCAAAAGACAATACCCCATCTAGGACTAATCAGGCAGTAATCCTGTTTCAAATACACTTAAGACCGGGTTTTATACAAACAAGTTATGGGATGGAAAAAAACATTGAGCAGATTCTGTGTCGTAAAAAAAGTGAGAGACAAAGCAAACGAGCCTGACGAAGGAGCCTAAAAATTATTAATCCGTCATACCGTATTCAGTGAGACAATCACATCACCGCTGATTCTATGGAATCTTTTGTAATAAGGAAAAATTGTAATGATTCGATTTATAAAAACAGGATCCGGATTTGAGGGGTTTTTAAAAAAAATGTCAAATTGAAATCCAAATCATTCAATAACTCCCGTGTTAAAAATTCCTTATGACGGATTTTACACAAATGCTCAAGGCACGGGAACCGGCTCTTTTGGATAGGGACGATGAACACTGGTATAAGACCAAATCCGGCGGGACTTTTCCGTCAATTAGTACGATACTGTCTGCAACCGCATCAGACGAGAAGAAAAATGGGTTACAGTCATGGAAGGAAAACGAACCTGCCCACAGATACATTACAAAACAGGCCCAGGATATCGGCACACAGTCCCACAAAATCATAGAGGGTTACCTGTGTAATAATCTGTCCTTGGAGGAATTTGACCTGCTGCCTATCGCACATTTTAACAATTTAAAGCCGTTTCTTGAGAATATCTCAAATGTCGTCGGCATTGAACAGAGAATGCATTCTGAGAATCTGCAGGTTGCAGGAACTAGCGACTTGATTGCAGAGTATGAGGGGGAACTATCCATCATAGATTACAAGACAAAGCGCAAGCCACAATTTGATGAATACATGTACGAGTATTATCTGCAAACTACCTGTTATGCACATATGTTTGAAGAGGCAACCGGTCAGAAAATCAACCAGCTGGTAATTCTAGTTAGTAGTGAAAAAAACACCAGACAGGAGTTTATCAAACCGTGTGGTGATTATTTGGAACCAATGATGAAACGAGTTGAGCAGTATTATCTGAATAATTTAAAATAATTTTCAGTATGACCCGTTTGCTTATCCAAATCCCGAGCTTTTTTTGCCAAATCATGGATGTATAATGGAGATAAATCACAAAGTAAAACAACGCTTGGCAGATAAAATTACCATAACAAACTAGTGCAACAAAAAATGATTTTGTAATATTCATCCCAATCCGGTGAATTTTTTTATCATCCGGTATGTGCTGTTATTTAAAATCAGAATCCGTCTGTTTTTCTTGAATCTAAATGTCAGTTTCTACTGGAATTGAAATTTTCCTTTTTGCAACTTTTACTGCAACTGCTCCAATGATTCCTCCAGGAATGCTCAGGATTCCCAGAATCACTGCCAAAGTTCCGGCAAATTCTGGAAGCAACGAGTATCCTGACACCCCATGGAACACGTAAAACTGTATGAAGGCCATTCCAACTAGCGGCATACCATACATCAAAAATACCGAGCCGATTAGAATTCCCGACATTGTTTCCCCAAACTTTTTTACCCTGATTTTTTTGGTGACGAGTCCGTCTGCAATCACTGCGGCAATCATTGGAATAACATACCATGGCAGATATCCAAACAATGCCTCTGCAGGAATCAAATTTGCGGTGATGTTGAAAAATATCAACAATGCCACAACGGCACTTGCCCATCCAAACGTTTTCATGGACTTTGCAGCACCCCAGAAAATTAAAGCACTAAAAAACGGCATGGTGACTAAAAGAATCACTCCTGCAATGTATGGGTCGGGATTGAGGTTTATCGTCTCTCCTTTGGATATTGGCAGGGTGAATTGAAAAATATACGCGATAATGACAAACCATAATGCTGAAAATGAAACCACTGTTGCAGGCTTTACAATTTTAAAGTCATATCGGATTAACCTGGTCAGTCCAAGCACAATTCCGACTGACTGTATCAGTATTCCTGTAATCAAGGTGAGATGTGTGGGACTAAGCAGTCCGTCTACTCCAAACGCCTCGTGCCATACATAGTCGCTGGGTCCTGCAAAAATTTGAATTATACTGCCAATCAGGATCAATTTCAAACCAAAGGATATTGATGATGATATGTTGTGCAACTTTTTATTTCCAAGCAGGAGAACACCTGCAAAAACTGCCGCAATCAGGCTAATACTGACACCGGAATACAGTATTGCGTGTGGTGGTGTGAAAAACGACTCTGGCGCACCAAGCAAATGACTGGTAATATCCCAACTTCCGCCCCAAATCTCCAAGACGCTTCCAATCAAGGACAAAATAAGAACAACTACAATAAACTTTGATGGTCTGTTCATAAATCAGGATGGAGATATTATTTTATGAATTTTGCGTATTAAAAAATAAACACTTTGGTTGATTATCCTAAAGCAGCGTGTGTTGCATGTTTTTCATTTATTCAGATGATTTAACTGCAGATGGCAACTGATTTCATTCAAAAGATCGTTACCAAGAAAGACCGATTATGTTCTTGATAAAATCATCTCAAATTTTTGCGTGTCATTATATTCTATACAATATGTTTTTTTACAATTTTCTTTCTTTCTTGATTTGCCTCAATATGGGTTTCATCCATTTCAAGAACTCGATTGAAACACGCAAGTGCATCATCTCGTTTATTCATTTTCGAATATAAGATTCCTCGATTAACAACAGCTTCTATATTTTGTGGATCCAAGGATAACACTTTATCAAAATAGGCAATTGCCGAATCATAGTTTTTCAATTTTGTTTCTGCAATTCCAATATTGATCAGGGTATTGATTTCCAATGGATGTGTTGTTATTAATGGTTTAAGACATTCAAGAGCTTTTTTCCATTTTCCCGTTTTTAGATAAATATCACTTAAACAAATTTTGGCAATATGATTTTCAGAATCAATTTTTAAAATTCTATTGAAACACGATGTGGCATCTCTAAAAGAATGTAATTTTATTAATGCCCGTCCATAATTGATTAAAATTCGTGGATCTTTTCCATCAATTTCAATTCCTTTTTTGAAATATGGAATTGATTGTTTGTGTTGTTTCAACAAACACAGATTTACTCCATAATTATTCAAAAACTGAACTGAATAAGGGGCAAGTTTCATTGCCTGATCAAAACAAACAAGGGATTCTTCAAATCGATTCAATTTCATCAGGCAAATTCCCTTGTTATTCCAAGATTGGGAATTTTTCATATTATTTTCAGTTGCCTTTGTAAAATATTCAAGTGACAGACTAGAATCATCTTCTAAAGATTTCATTCCTAATGCAATGTTTCTGTCGGATTTATCAAATTGAAAAACTTTGGTTCGTATTCTCCACAAATCAGGGGTTTTCAAAGCAATCTCTTTCAAATAATTATCTGGAATCCACAATACAACAAAATGCTTGAACGTAAGAAAAAAATCCCTCAGGATGTTTAATCTTCCAATATCATTAATCTCGTATTTTATTTCCAGTCCACTTATTGAAAATGCTAAATTTTCATAGTCAGAAGAAAATTTTTGTAGACTGTCTTTAACCTTTTCATAAAAACTAGATGTTTCATTTTCAAGGTATTGGATTAGATCCTCTTCATGTCCCTGATATTTTTTTTCTTTAATGAAAATCTGGGTATTTTTACTCTGTGTTTTTAGATAATCAAGCCAGTAATTGTAAGTTTTTGGATCACTGTATGTACAAATTGCATATCCATGTTTTGCTATTTTTAATAATAATATTAATTCGTCAATTTTATTTGAAGAACTCACTTCAAAATTTTTAAATTTAAACACAGACATTTTACCACTCAGATTCTAATGCTTGAACAACAGCAGGATGGACGTCATATCATACTGTGTGTGATTCATCAATATATTGTAAGACAGTCAAAAGAGTTTATGTGTGATTGACTCAACTCCAAAGTAACTAACACATGGGCAAATTTTTCAGATCATATCGATCTAAAAGTAAGGTTACCATCATAAAAAAAATTGACGAGGATCAGATCATACATGAACTCAAGTCTACCATGAGAACCAACTGCAGACAGTAACTACCATCCCAGCAAAACATATGTCTGAAAAAACTATTTTATCTTAAAGTGTTTTTTTAGTGATTCATTGATTACTTTGGAAAAACTAACGTTTTTTTGAGTATCTTTGATCAATTTTGACTGTAGGTTTCGCAGCGTCCTTTCCAGATTTTTATCCAGCATTATCGTAACGCGGTTAAAATCGCTCATATTATCATAATAAAATATTATTATATAAAGATTTAGTCCGATGATCCTCTCAGGGAATCTGCAGACACGTAATATGATGCCCAAGTGTGAATTAGATTCGTTTGGACTGATTGGCTGAACAATGTAATATTCTCACTCTGTCTTTCCACCTGCACATGATAGAAAACCGCAAATCTAGCGTCTTACAATCTTCTTTTTTTAATCTCGTGTGCCACCATTGGTAAAAACGCACCCACATCAGATACGATTCCCAGCGCCTGCCAGGTTCCACGGTCCATGAGTTTTGTAACTGTTGTAGGGTTGATATCCACAACAATCACCTTGACGTTTGCTGGAAGCATGTTTCCTGTTGCAATCGAATGAAGCATAGTTGAGATCATGATCACCATTTTTGCGTCCTTTAACATCTTTTTGTACTCACGCTGAGCTTGGGATACATCTGTAATGACATCAGGCAGTGGCCCGTCATCGCGGATTGAGCCGGCCAGGACAAATGGAACCCTGTTTTTAACGCATTCATACATTATTCCCTTTGTTAGTTTTTTGGTCTTTACCATGTCTGCAATGGATCCTGCCTTGAATACGGCGTTGATGGTATCCATGTGATTCCGATGTCCGTGATATGCCAGTGTCGCATCATGCACGTTCATTCCCAGCGAGGTACCAAGTGTGGCATATTCTATATCGTGAACTGCGAGGGCGTTGCCTGCAAGCACCGCATCAATGTATCCGGCTCTGATTAACTCAGATACCGCATCGTCTGCACCCGTGTGTACTATTGCCGGGCCCCCGACAAGGACGATTCTCCCGCCGTTCTTTTTCGTATTGTGAATGTCTTCTGCGACCTTTTTTGCAATGTGCATAGTAGGTCTTTCACTGGAGCTTGAACTTCCCATAAACTCAAATACGTTGACCCCCTCACGTGGGCGTTCTGGAGGTGTGATCTTGATTCCATGCTCCCCCACTATTATCGGATCCCCCTTCTTCACGTCCCGTACCGGTACGCAAAATGCCTTGTGCCCCCTTACCACAATACATTTGTCCATCATCATGTTTTCCACCTGAATCCATCTGCCTTTGTGAAAAACCTGCGTATGGTTGTTAGTAGTACTGTAAAAATTATCCGGCATTACAAAGTTTTTTACGGATTTTTTCAGTCTGATCTCCTTTTGGATCTTTGAAACTGCGCCCTCCCGGTAAACGGTCTCGAGAATTTCATCAAGGTGTTTCTGATTCCTTCCCTGGACACGCAGTCTTACATAGGACTGGTCTTTCTTTTTTTTACCAATATCAATTTCCTGCACGTGAAACTCGCCTTTTAGATCCATGATTTTATCAAAGATCTTGGTAAGAATCAGCGAATCAATCAGGTGGCCGCTGACTTCGATCTCCTGGGAATATTTGGTCATTTTATTATTCTCCACACCATGATAACTAAAGCTTTACGTTTTCTCAAGGCTGAGTCAGACTGGAAGTATGACCTTGCCCACGAATTTTTTAATGCTGTCAGCCTCAAATGCCTTTTCCAGGTTTTCTTTTTGCTGCTGGGTCACCCCCTGGACTATTGTTTTTGACGAACCAGTCTTGTCAACTAGTGCAAGGATGTACCCGCTATTGTCAGTCAGCACAAAACCCGCCGATTCATCGACAAACGCATAAAGATTCTCCTCCCCTACAGGCTCCCATACGTCTGACTTGTTATCAGTCAGTGCCAGTGCAGGCATTGCCTTTCCATCGGTGAGTTTGTTGAGATATTCCCTGGCCTCTGCGACTCTTTTTTGCCCTAGTTTCAGGGCCCGAAAATACTGCATGTTTTTCGATAACGTGTTTCTTATAAAAACAGTGTCTCTTTAGGGTTAGGCCATAAATGATATATCACATAAATGAGGCAGGAGAACAGCATGCTGAAAAAAATAGCAGTTCTAGTTTGCTAGGACTGGCTGCAATCATGATTGTAGTAGTAATGCTAACTATACCTGATACGGATACTGCAGAAAAAAATCCCGGTTCCCTGGGACCGCCAACAACTGTATATGAAATTACACAGCTGCAGGAAATTAATGCAAGCACTCCAAACAAAATAAGTTCAGGTGATTTGCCTCCAGGTGAAATACCTACAAGTAATGATTCACAGCCAAACAAAGTATTTGCAAAATATGAAAATATTGCAAAAGACGTTAACGCTCCCGGAATGAATGTAAAGATTCTGTCAAATGATGAGAACTCTAGAACGGTAATACTGATCCCCAAATGAAATTACAAAAGAAACTACACACTATCAATTCAAGTATAAGGATCAGGGAATTTGGATCTCGCTTTATTCATTAGAAGAACAAGGAATTCCAACTGATGCCTTTACTGCAAATCCAAACCAGGGATTCAGAGTTGTAAAAATAAATGAACAGTACGATGCGGCAATTTAATCAGTGGGTCAGGTTGAATATTTTGGTGAAACCGTTGATCGTTATCTGAGCTTAGATATGGTTACCAAGGATACCCAGATTAGTATTCGGGGCTTTATCTCAGATGAACAGGCAATAAAGATAGCTGACTATCATAGGTAATTTTACTATTTTACCGTGAAGAAAGTTCCAATTAATGGCAAACAGTCCTCATCCCAACCTACTGGATTCTGCCAGAAATATACAAAATTAGGATTTTTGCTTGTGAGTATTGATTATTACAATATTAAATATATCAGATAATCGCTAGAGAAACTTAAAGACGGTGGTAGGATAGTGACTCCAAATCACAATCATAAAATACAGTCTTAAAATTATGGGAGCCAAAATAAATGGGAATGAAACTAGGATGATTTTCCTGTCTTTATTAGAATAATAAAAATATAATGATGCAGTCATTGCGGCTATTGCAAACATACTGGCATATACGATCGGATAAAGATCCCATATTGGCGGATTAGATAAACCCAGATTAGAGACACCATGATGCGAATTTAATAGTATAAATCCAAAAACGGATATTCCTATTGGTAAGAGATAGGATACACGTCTCATATCTTTCATAAAAAAAAAGGTATAAAAACTTTCAACTGCGGTAAACGATTCCGCCCATACCAACACAAAAGAAATATGTTTAGCAACCTACCAGTCTGTGAATTTGTTTCACCACAGTAATTAATCGACATCTAATGCAGGGTTTGGATGCCTGCCCACCACCTAGTAATTCATGACTCGTCATATCGGGCAGTATCTCAGAGAAAAGTTTCATGTTCCCAAGCACGACATAATTACAAAACCAAAAGGCGTCAATATCTGTGATCTGTCTGCGTCAAAGGGGGAATCCGGGCGGCATTTGAGACTAGCAGCCTGCCTGCATCCTGTGAGGCATCTGACAGACTTTGAGGATGGGAAGAGTGTTGTGCATCCAGTGTGTTTTTTCTAAGATCATTGAAGAACCTGTCAATCATTTTAATTCCTGCAACAACTTTGGGGGCATTGTTTTTTACAAATTCCAGCCGTTCTGAACCTGATTTGGGTTTATCATCAAGGTATTTTTGATAGACTGCGGATCCGTCATAATCAACATATGCAATCCTTGCGCTAAAATCAGTCCGCTCCAATACGAGGCTGTCACCACCTACAATCGCGGTGTGATACGGATGAACAATCAGCGACTCTGATAGTTTTTGGGATGTGCTTATTCTGGCATTTTGCAAGTCATCTGCAAACGCGTTAAAATCCGCAAGAAGGTAAAATGTGGCGTCAGGCTTTGTTGTTTTTACACCCTCGATTGCAGATAACGCATGAAGGGTGTACTCGCCCATCATTTGATGAATACTCCGCGTTATGGTAAAATACTCGTCCATCTCCCTGCTGACTTCAAATCCCGCAACTGCCGCGTGTTGAATGGGGGTGGATACGGCGGTGTATTCAGTTGCAAGTATTTTTTTAAACTGTCCCTTGAGATCCACGGCATGCTGCGGGAAGATCACATAACCCAGCCGGTAGCCGCCGGCAGCATGTGACTTTGAGAGGCCGTTTGTAACAAACGTTCCTTCAGGATAGATCTTCCCCATGCTGGTAAATTTTGAAAAATCATATGTTGTCTGGGCATAAATTTCATCAGAGATTACGGTGATATTTTGCTCCCTGCAGACGTCTGCAATCGCCTCGAGTTCGGATTTGTCATATAACAGGCCGGTTGGATTGTTAGGATTGTTTAAAATTAGAATCTTTTGCCTGTCATGCAGCCTTAATGCCAGCCGTCTCAAATCATCGGGGGATATCTTTTTGTTCGTACCAGATGGCAGCATGTGGAAGTTCTTCTTTAGGAATCTTATCTGTGGAAGATATCCCAGCCACGCAGGGGTGGGCAGAATTACCGTACCGTGTAAAACCTCCAGCAGGTTGAAGATCAGCTCCTTTGTTCCGGGGCCGACGTAGATGCGCTCTGGTGCGACATCCATTCCAAAGTAATGCCTGTTATATCCGGAGATGGCATGGCGCAGTTCCGGAATTCCAGGAACCGCGGCATACGCGCCCTTGTCTGCATTTCTAACCAGGGCATCCTGAACCAGTTTGGGTACCGGAAACGGCGACTGGCCAAATGCAAACCCGTAAAAGCCAAATCCGCATGCCGGATGGCTGCACTCTGAGTGAAATTCCTGCAGGAACGTGTTTAATTTCAGATTCTCAGGCATCTCTATATCCTGTACCTGCTGGTCTACTACAAACCTCATGATGCCTATCAGCATAACAAAATTTAGAACAAGGCGTGAAATAGTAGGCATCAACAAGTTAGATATTCTTAACCCAATTCAGGGATTTCATCTAGAATCTGCGGATTATCCAGAGATGAGACATCCCCGAGACTCTGACTGAGCAGCCGGGATTTTAACAGCCGGCGCATGATCTTTCCTGTTCTCGTCTTTGGCAGATCAGATATCTGAAAGACGAATTTTGGTCTTGCGATTTTGCCAATCTTTTCGGAGACAAAATCCGGGATCTGCGATGCCAGACTGGCATGATTTTGGTCATGCGTGACAAAAAACACGACTATTGCCTCCCCGGTGATATCATCCGGAATGGCAACAGATGCCGCATCAGATATCCTCTCGTGTGAGATCACGGCATGTTCGATCTCGGCGGTGCTCAACCTGTGGCCTGAGACGTTAATTACATCGTCTGTTCTTCCCCTCATATACCAGAGATCATCCTCATCCACATACACGTAATCCCCATGAAACCAGACGCCATCAAATCTCGACCAGTAGGTCTCAAGATACCGGGGGCTGTCATTTAACAGGCCTCTAGTCATTGCAGGCCACGGTGACTTTATTACCAGATAACCGTTCTCCCCTCGGATGGAATTCCCATCATCATCAACTACATCCAGATTCATTCCAGGTACCGGGATTCCAACGGTGGATGGTTTTAATCTCATTCCGGGAAACACCGAGAGCATCGCGCCGCCTATCTCGGTGCCACCTGACAGGTTCATTATGGGAATCCTCCTGTTGCCGACTTTGTCAAAGAGCCACCGCCACGAATCCTCATCAAGCGGCTCGCCTGTAGTTGGAATGTTTTTGATGCACTCAAGCGAATATTTTTTCAGCGGTTCTGCATTGTCTTTTTTAAAGACTCTTACCATGGTGGGTGAAATTCCAAAAATCGTTGCCTGATAATCAGAGAGCATCTGCCACAGCCTGTCAGCATCTGGAAAATCCAGCGCACCGTCGTAAATCACCGCACCGGCACCACGGATCAAAAGTCCGTAGACGTTCCAGACCAGTCCCGTAATCCAGCCGATATCTGCAGGCCAGAGCAACACGTCGTCTTTGTGCATGTCTATCAGGTATGCGGCCTGATGGCCTGCAAAAACTGAAAACCCCCCATGGGTATGTATGACGCCCTTTGGATTCCCCGTAGTCCCAGATGTATACAGGATAAAAAGCGGATCCTCTGAATCCATGATTTCGGTATCACATCGATTAGTCTGTGATAAAACCAGCTCGTCGTAAAATATGATCGTATCGGATTTTTCATAACAGTCGATTTTTTTGTATGGAATGACTATTACACTATCTACTGCCGTACCTTTTATTGCCGTCATGACGGTCGTTTTCTGGGATATCTCTTTTCCCCTGCGGTAGTACCCGTCTGTAACAAGCAGAATCTTTGCCTTGCAGTCCTGCAGTCGAATATGCAGTGATTCTGAGCTGTATCCGGAAAATATCACGGTTTGAATCGCGCCAATCTTCGCTGCCGCAAGTATTGCCAGTATCGCCTCCTGAATCATCGGCAGGTAGATTGCAACTACATCGCCCTTTTTTACGCCAAGGGATTTCAAGGCGTTTGCAAGGCGCGATACCCGGATATCCAGCTCGGAGTAAGACAGTTTGGATGTGCCCCCGTCCTCAGATACAAAGTGGTATGCGGTCTTTTGCGGGTGGGAAACTGCAAATTTTTCAACTGATGACTTGTAGATGTTGGTTTTTCCACCTACAAACCATTTGGACCATGCGATTCCACCAGATACGTCAAGTATTCTGGAGTACGGGGCATCCCAGTGGATTCCAACGTCCCTCTGGACTGATTCCCAGAACCACTCTGGATCATCTTTTGCCCTTTTGGATAACTCCCTAATTGATGGTATGTCATGTCGGTCCATAAACCGGCGGATGTTTGATTCCTCGATCTGTTTTCTGGTCGGAATAAACTCAAAATCAGACAAGACTTGATTTCTAAAGGTCAGTCAACGTAAAAAGATTTTTCCTATGAGATATCAGTCCCAAGGCGCCGCGCACACGCAATTGCCGCCTTGCCATCATCCTGGGTTATTCCCGCCTTTTCAAACCGGGCAGTCCAGTCACCCTGAAGATTCATGGTATTCTCACGATGGTACCCGCGCAGGATCGCCACCATCTGCGCATCTAGTAACTTTTTTGCCGTCCCGTCTATCCCGGTCTGAAGTGATGCGGCATCACAGGCTGCCAGTGCTTTAATGGATTGTATCTCCCCAGGTGAGAGCCCCGTCATGTGGCTTTCATCTCTTTTTTCAAGAGTTGCAACGTCAGTGCGGGATCCGCCCTCCCCTTTGTTTTTTGCATGACTTTGCCCACCAAGTAATTCATCGTGTTTGGATTTGATTTTGCCTGTTTTACTGCCTGTGCCTCCTCTGAGATTACTGCCAGAATCGTGTCGCGCAGTTCTGATTCATCAGAGACATTCCCCAGGTCCAGATCAGATACCACCTGCGACAGGCTCTTGCCGGTCTTTACAATCTCATGCAATGCGTTTTTAGCCGAACTTTTAGAGAGCTTTCCGGATTCAACGAAATCGGCCAGATCACGCAGGTGCACCGGCGTGATTTTTGATGCCTCCCTTTTTTCCCGGGTGTCTGCCAGCCCCATCAGGTCAGTTGTTATGATGTTTGCAATCTCCCTTGCGTTTGTCCCTGTGCGGGATTTATCAAACAGATCAGAATAAAACTTGTCAGAGGATAACACGTCTGCCACCTGGTTTGGAATGCCGTATTCTGAGACATACCTCTCCTTTTTTGAGCTGATGCTTTCAGGCATCTTTGATCTCAGCGTCTTTTGCGTCTCTGAATCAATTATCACCCATGGAATGTCCCCCTCTAGAAAATACCTGTAGTCAGGTGCCTCCTCCTTTGAGCGGGATGGAATGGTGATCTTTCTTTTATCATCCCAGTGACGCGTCTCCTGTGCGATTTCAATATCCCGGGAATGCAGGCTGGACTGCCGGGTAATCTCAAAGTGCACCGCCTTTTCCAGATCATGAAACGAGCCGATGTTTTTAATCTCGACTTTGCTTCCACCGGGGATTGAAACGTTGGCATCTGCCCTCATCGCCCCCTCCAGACTTGGATCAGCGACGGCAAGATTCTCAAGCAGATCAGATAGGATGTTTAGAAACTCCCTTACCTGTTTTGGATTCTCAAAATCCGGTTCGGTGACAATCTCAACTAGCGGCGTGCCTGCACGGTTGTAATCGACCAGGGTGATCTGGTTTTTGGCGGAGGTTCCCTCATAAATGAGCCGTCCGGGATCCTCTTCAAGCTGGATTCGGGTGATGTTGATTTTTTTATCTCCAATCAGTATGGAGCCAGGACCCCCTACACTGGTATCCCCGTAGATGTTAAGCTGGGTGATTTGAAAGTTTTTTGGAAGATCAGGATAAAAGTAGTTCTTTCTAAAAAACGCAATCTTGTCCGGGGTGGTACAGTTGAGGGCCATGGCAATCATGGTTGCCTTTTTTACGGCCTCTTGGTTTAACCGGGGCAGGCTTCCTGGCAGTCCCATACATACGGGACAGATGTTTTCATTGATTTGAAGACCCCGATAGTCTGCCTTGCATGAACAAAACAGCTTGCTTTGAAGACTGGTCAGCTGGCAGTGGATCTCGAGTCCTATCTTGGTCATATCGGAACCTCCGGCAGTCTCACGGTGCCCTCTAGCGCGCATGCTGCCTGAAGCAGCAGCTTATCCTGCATGCTTCCTGCCATCAGCTGGATTCCTATCGGCAGCCGTTTCTCTGAGAGGGCATACGGAATAGAGATTGCAGGCTTTCCCGTAAGATTGGCAGTTACCGTGTTAATATCAACTAGGAACAAAGACACTGGATCATCGATTTTTTCGCCTATCTTAAACGGTAATATCGGGACTGTCGGTCCAATCAAAAGATCAAACTTTTCAAACGCCTCGTTGATCTGCCTTGTGAGCCTGCTTTTTACCTTGAGTGCCTTTAAAAAATATTTTCCGGCCTGTCCTGCAGACGGGACAAACCCACCGATGATCATCCTGCGGATAACCTCGGGACCAAAGTTCCTTCTTGCATGTTCAATGTAAGAGTTAAACTCGTATCCCTCTACTGGAAATTCATAGCCGTATCTGAGGTTGTCGTATCTGGCAAGGTTGCTTCCAGCCTCGGTGGCAGTTATGGTATAGTATGCCGCCACAGAGTACCTCACCATATCCAGGGAGACCTCCTCGCATGTCGCGCCAAGGCCTTCCAGCTTGGAGACGGCATCGCTGACTGCAGAGAGCACCTCGGGATCCGTGCCGGGGGCCACCATCTCCTTGATAACTCCTATCTTCTTGCCCTCTATGCCAGAATCAATGCCTGCAAGATAGTCCTCACCGCCGTTGTGTACTGTCGTATTGTCATTGGGATCCTCCCCTGCAATAATATTTAGCATAAAGGCGGCGTCTTTTACAGTCCGGGTCAGCGGACCTATCTGTTCAATGCTGTTTGCATATGAAATCAGGCCGTATCTGCTGATTAATCCGTAAGTCGGCTTGTAGCCGACCACGGAGCAAAAGCTTGCGGGATTTCTAACAGAGCCCCCCGTATCAGAACCAAGCGATGCGATACACTCAAACGTACTAACAGAGACGGCACTGCCGCCAGAAGAGCCGCCAGGAACGTAATCTGGGTTCCAGGGATTTTTGCTGGTACCAAACGCGCTGAACTCCGTTGTCAGTCCCATGGCAAACTCGTCCATGTTTGCCTTGCCGATGAAAACCGCGTCCTGTGCCTTTAGTCTTGATATTACAGTCGCATCATACGGTGCTACAAAATCTTTGAGCATTTTTGATGCGCACGTTGTTTTGCCGCCCTTGATGCACATGTTGTCTTTGACTGAGATTGGCATCCCATAACAGGAGCCGACGCGGGCGCCGGACCGTATCTTTCTGTCAATCTCCCTTGCCTGGCTGACGGCATTATCATTTACAGATAAAAACGCATAAAGTTTTTCATCAACACTGCGGATTCGCTCAATACTGGCAGATACGAAATCCTCGGCGGAGATATCACCATTTTGCACTTGCTGCACATAGTCAAGCGCGGATATTTTGAGGTTCATCAGGACATCTTTGGCGCTCGAATGTAGGATCCCCTGTACTGCTTTAGTTTTTCAATTAGTTTTCCATCAAATGGGACATGGCAGTCTTTGCGTAGATTCGAGACTGGGATCTCCCGCACGTTGATCTCCTCGTCTTGGACTCCGGCAGAGTCCAGAATATCAAAATAGCCAATCATTGCGTTTACCTTATCCACGTATTCCCTGTGATCATCGACTTTGATTCGCATTAATTTTGAGACACGTTTAATCTGTTCTTCTGTAACCATTTAGCACACCTGGGGTTGATCCATCCATATACCTTGCTTTTCTGCATTATGTTTTAACCTATTGATGTACGGATTGATCTGCCTTGATCAGAGGGGGATGGGTGGGGATGCTAGACGGATCAACGGAGCATTCAAGAAAGGATGCGTGAGAACTGCAAAAGACATGCAAAATGTTCTTCTGTGTTGATCACGGTATAATTTGAATCGATTTGTACTGGGATACTAGAAACCCAAACAGCGACTGGAACCAGTCTACAACCTTCTCAAAGATGTTACGGTCATCTGTTGGTTCTGGATCCATTGGTACTGGTTGTGGTGCCGTGTCTGCCGGTATTGGTGCGGGTTCGGGCGTATTGTCTGCCGGTATGGCTTGTGGTTCTGGGTCCACGGGTATGGGTTGTGGTTCTGGATCCACGGGTATGGGTTCGGGGTCCACCTCGGATGCAGGCTCTGGTTTACCGCCAGCTGGTTCTACGATAATCTCATATGAAGTGTAATTGTGCGAAGAGAGCAGCGTTCCACGGGTGTCATGTAATAATATGCTAAGGCTGCCTGAGAACTCTTCTTCAAAGAATATCATCAGACTCTCAAAATGCTTTGAGATTTGTACGCGGGATTCAGAGTATGATGTCTGTCTCTCAGATAAGAGCGAGGATGCATCACAGACGTAAATACGGTCTGATTCGTATTCGTTGCCACTGCAGTCATCACGTGTAATGGTATTTGAAAATAATTCATATTGTATCAAGGCGTCCGGATGTTGCTGTGTCGAGTTATCAGTGATGATTACCTCCATCTTTAGGATGTTCTGGCGTGCGTTAACTGGCAGTACATGCGGCGTTATTGTAAGGAGCGTGTCTGGTTCTATTCTTACCTGTGTGAGGTCTGTCAGTACGTCTACATTGTTTGATGTAAAGTTAAAGGATACGTCATAGTTTAGACCGCCGCCTCCCCTGGTGCCGCTGCTGCCACCACCGCCGCCACCGCCGCCGGATCTGCGCTCTGATGGATCAGTGGTTCTCGGTGTGGATGGAGGTTCTGGCGGAGTTGTATCTGGAGGTACTGGCAAGACTAACGATGCGGAATCAGATAGAACCGGAGAGTCAGACACGCTGATGGCGCCCATGCCAGTTACGGTATCAGATAGTATGAGGGTGTCGGTGGGGTTGAGGGTCTTTTGAACTATTGCAGTATCAGTGATTACTGGAGAGTCGGATTCTGCGACGGCGCCCATGCCAGTTACCGTATCAGATAGGACGGGAGAGTCAGTGTGGTCGAGGGAGAATTCAAGGAGTGCGGAATCTGTGATTGCAGGAGTGTCGGATCCTGCAATGGTGCCCATGCCAGTTACGGTATCAGCCAGGACGGGGGAGTCAGATGTGGCAAGGAAGAGTTGAACGGATGCGGAATCGGCGATTGCAGGAGAGTCGGATTCTGCGACGGCGCCCATGCCAGTTACGGTATCAGTCAGGACTGGGGAGTCAGAGAGGGTAAGTGAGAATTTCAGGAATGCGGAATCGGCGATTGTTGGAGTGTCGGATTCGCCAAGAGTGCCCACGCCAGTTACTGAATCAGATAGGACTGGGGAGTCAGTGGGGTTGAGGGAGAGTTGAACGGATGCGGAATCGGTGATTGCCGGCGAGTCGGATTCTGCGACGGCGCCCATGCCAGTTACGGTATCAGATAGTGTGGGGGAGTCAGTGGGGTTGAGGGAGAATTCAAGGAGTGCGGAATCGGTGATTGCCGGCGAGTCGGATTCTGCGACGGCGCCCATGCCAGATACGGTATCAGATAGGACTGGGGAGTCGGAGAGGGCAATGGAGAGTTGAGCGGATACAGAATCGGTGATTATTGGGGAATCAGATTCGCCTAGAGTGCCCACGCCAGACACCGCATCAGATAGGACCGGAGAGTCGGAGAGGGCAATGGAGAGTTGAGCGGATACAGAATCGGTGATTGCAGGAGTGTCGGATTCTGCGACGGCGCCCATGCCAGATACGGTATCAGATAGGACTGGGGAGTCGGAGAGGGCAATGGAGAGTTCAAAGAGTGCGGAATCGGTGATTGCCAGAGTGTCGGATTCGCCGACGGCGCCCATGCCAGATACGGTATCAGTCAGGACGGGGGAGTCAGAAACACCAATGGAGAGTTGAGCGGATACAGAATCGGTGATTGCCGGCGAGTCGGATTCGCCGACGGCGCCCATGCCAGATACGGTATCAGTCAGGACGGGGGAGTCGGAGAGGGCAATGGAGAGTTGAGCGGATACAGAATCGGTGATTGCCGGCGAGTCGGATTCGCCGACGACTCCCATGCCAGATACGGTATCAGATAATGCTGGAGAGTCAGAGAAGGCAATGGAGAGTTCAAAGAGTGCGGAATCGGTGATTGCCGGCGAGTCGGATTCGCCGACGGCGCCCATGCCAGTTACGGTATCAGATAGGACGGGGGAGTCAGAGAGACCAATGGAGTGTTGAAGAACGGCAGAGTCAGATAGTGCCGGAGAGTCAGATTCTGCGACGGTGCCCATGCCAGTTACGGTATCAGTCAGGACTGGAGAGTCAGAAACACCAATGGAGAGTTGAGCAGATACAGAATCGGTGATTGCAGGAGTGTCGGATTCACTGAGTGTGCCCATGCCAGATACCCCATCAGATAGGACGGGGGAGTCGGTAGGATTAAGGGATCGCTTAAGGAAGACAAAGTCAGATAGTGCCGGAGAGTCTTCGTGTGTGACGACATTAGTGATATGAATGTCGTGTTGATCAGATACGGCAGGTGCATCAAAAGATGTAATAAAGAATTTCAGGGATGCGGAATCAGTGATTACAGGAGAGTCGGATTCTGCGACGGTGCCCATGCCAGTTACGGTATCAGCCAGGACGGGGGAGTCAGAGACACCAATGGAGAGTTTGACTGATGCGGAATCAGTGATTACTGGAGAGTCGGATTCTGCGACGGTGCCCATGCCAGTTACGGTATCTGCCAGGGTGGGGGAGTCAGATAACACAAGTGAGAATTCAAAGAGTGCGGAATCAGTGATTACTGGAGAATCGGATTCTCCGACGGTGCCCATGCCAGTTACGGTATCGGCCAGGGCGGGGGAGTCAGATGGATTGAGGAAGAATTTCAGGGATGCGGAATCAGTGATTACAGGAGAGTCGGATTCTGCGACGGTGCCCATGCCAGTTACGGTATCGGCCAGGACGGGGGAGTCAGAGATGGCAACTGAGATCTGAACTGATACGGAATCGGCCATTACAGGAGAGTCGGATTCTGCGACGGTGCCCATGCCAGTTACGGTATCGGCCAGGACGGGAGAGTCAGAGAGGCCAATGGAGAGTTTAACTGATGCGGAATCTGCGATTGCCGGAGAGTCTTCTTGTGCGTTGTTATTCATGATTTGAATGTCGTGTTGATCAGATACGGCAGGTGTATCAAAAGATGTAATATAGAATTTCATGGATACGGAATCAGCGATTGCCGGAGAGTCGGATTCTGCGACGGTGCCCATGCCAGTTACGGTATCAATCAGGACGGGGGAGTCAGATGGATTGAGGGAGAATTTCAGGGATGCGGAATCAGTGATTACCGGAGAGTCGGATTCTGCGACGGTGCCCATGCCAGTTACGGTATCAGTTAGGACTGGAGAGTCAGAGATGGCAACTGAGAGTTTAACTGATGCGGAATCAGTGATTGTCAGAGTGTCGGATTCTGCGACGGCGCCCATGCCAGTTACAGCATCAGTTAGGACTGGAGAGTCAGAGATGGCAACTGAGAGTCGAACGGATACGGAATCTGCGATTACAGGAGAATCAGAATCTGCAACGCTGCCCATACCAGTTACAGTATCAGTAAAATCTACAGAGTCAGATACCGCAAATCTTACTGCCAGTGTTGCACTGTCTGTTATTTCAGGGGAGTTTATTTCGTTAAACTTTGGCGGTTCTATGCCAAAGTCTCCGCTGGTTTTAACGGATACGCTAAATAGTACTCGAGTTCTTTCATCATCCCGTATAATGGTGCGTCCGTATATCTGCACCAGGTGCTCATCTGTATCTGCAATTACAAATTGATCATCGCCAAATATTGAAAGGTGTGCAGGACGTTGAAGCAGGACGCCTCCCAGAGGACTAAATAGTTCGGAATATACCCCATCTGGACCAAATACCCTGATGACTTCTCTATCTGAAACAAAAATAGAATCAGTAGAGTTTACTGCTATTCCATTCAGCGCTCCAAATCGTTCACTACCCCTAAAAACAAGATCCCCATGATGTATCCCATCAGAGTCAAATATCCGAACTACATTATTACGAGTTGGTCCATTAATTTCAATTCCGGAGACATAGATTGCCCCCGTAGAGTTGACTGCAATGCCTCGTGGAAAATTAAAACCAGGGTCACTCGGCAGACTCAATGCTTTAATAAAGTTGCCAGACGGATCAAACTTTTGTACTGAACCACTACTAGAATCCGTAACAAAGATAAAACCATCAGGACTGACTTCTACATCCCCAGGATTACTAAATGGCCTGCCGCCGTCTTGAGCGTTTGGGTTTTCCAAGTTTCCAACATGCTGGCCTGAAGGGTCAAATATCTGGACGTTACTGCCAGGAGAGCCATCTATAACAAAGATAAAATCAGTAGAGTTTGTCGCCAATCCCCGTGGATTATCAAACCCATCTGGACCTGGAGCCAGATTGCCGACATACTGACCTGAAGGATCAAATATCCGGACGATGTCGTTCCCTGTATCTGCAACATAGATAAAGCCTGTAGAGTTTGCAGCCACTCCCTGCGGCCTCAGAAACGATACATCATCCGTAGTACCTAGATCTCTAAGAAACCTTATTCCAGTAAACGGTGAGACGTCTTCGCCGACTATAGCCGTAGCATCTGTGGCATTAGTTATGGTAATTACAAATGTCCGGACATCAACCCATATTCCAGTATAGTCTGCACCGATCGGATTCTCAAAGGTAAAGACTGCATCAATCAGGAGTTTGTCCTGAATTCCTGTTCCGCCGGGCCTGTCCGTATCTTCTGAAACCGTTATGGTAAGCGTATCGCCTACGGAGAGCACTTCATCTGCATTGTCCGGATCATTCCATACAGCCGTTATTGTCACGGCGTCGTTTGCTACGGCGTTGGTAAACCGAAGTACGTTACCTGTCACATCGGTGATCGAATCGGTGATCGAATTGACGGGATATGAGACGGTGACGGGGTCGCCTGAGGCAATTGGAGTATCCACCGTAAGTGTTATGATATTCCCAGATAAAACAACCTTAGTGACTGTACTAATGACTGTATTAGAGACTATATTATCAAATACGGTAAATTCTTCCGGTAATGGATTCCCCCGAACTGGTTCGGATATTGTAATTCTAATGGTTTCAGGATCCGAAACGATGGCAGATACGAATTCTGGCCGCGCGTCAATTTTTGTCATCTCCGAGAGGACCGGAGCATCAGATATGTCAAGGATATTGGCAGATGATGCAGAATCAGAGAGGATCGGCGCATCAGATATGTCAAGGATATTGGCAGATGATGCAGAATCAGAGAGGACCGGCGCATCAGCTATGTCAAAGATATTGGCAGATGATGCAGAATCAGAGAGAACCGGAGCATCAGATATGTCAAGGATACGGATAGATGATGCAGAATCAGAGAGAACCGGCGCATCAGCTATGTCAAATGTGCTGGCAGATAATGCAGAGTCAGAGACAGTCAGAATATCACGTAGAAAAAAAGTACTGCCGTTGGTCAGTACATCCGTGTCTAGTGTACTAAGCGCCGGAAGTGCTTTGTTAGCAGGAGTCTCATCATAAGATGAAACTATTGTACCGCCTTGTAGTATGAGTGAGTCTTTATCAACATAGTTGAGATTCTCGGTAAAATCTGCACGAGCCACGGTATATTTGAATATCATCTTGCCTCCAGGCAATACCTGGTCAAAGACGGCAACCTTACTGTTATTCAATTCGAGTTCCGGCACTCCTGTTACCACAACAGGCAGGTTAAAGACCATGGTGATTGGAACAGTATCCCCCCAACCATACTCCCCGACGGGTGCAGAGACAGAAAGCACTGCAGGGGCTGGCAGTATTGTGGATAAATCAAATATGCGCACCGTGTTATCAATGCCATCTGTAACAAAGACGTTATCACTGTTTACAGTTATTCCAACCGGGGATTCAAATGGCGGAGTAATAAATTCACCAAACTCGTTGAGAAGATTTCCATTCAAATCAAATATCTGTATATTGCCATTTACAGAATCTACTACAAGGATGTGTGTGGAGGTGACTGCGATACCGGATGGAATTAAGAGAGAGTTGCCTTCATCGTTTAATCCAGAGAATGTGCTGACAAAAGTACCGTCCAGATCAAATACCTGTATTCTGCTATTACGGGAATCTGCTACAAGGATGTGTGTAGAGTTGACTGCTATGTCTCGCGGAGATAAGAATTGACCGTTTCCAGAACCCTTGCTACCAAACTCACTGACAAAAGTACCGTCCAGATCATGTACCTTTATTCTGCGATTTCCAAGATCGGCTACAATGATGTTTGTGGAGTTGACTGCTATGCCTAGTGGGAAGAATAAATCATCTTCCTCGATATCATCTTCCCCGGTACCAAATTCACCAAACTCATCTAGAAAAGTACCGTCTAGATCAAATATCTGTACTCTGTGATTCCTGCTATCTACTACAATGATGTTTGTAGAATTGACTGTTATGCCTTGTGGATCTGAGAAAGTGCCCTCCTCATCACCTGATCCACCGAACTTGCTGAGAAAAGTACCGTTCAAATCAAATGTCTGTATTCTGTCATTTCCGGCATCTGCTACAAGGATGCGTGTAGAATTGACTGTTATGCCATATGGAAATGAGAGAGTGCCGTCTGCAGAACTTGATTCACCAAACTCATTGACAAAATTTCTTGACAAATTAAATATCTGTATTCTGTCATTTCCGGTATCTGCTACATAGAAGTTTGTGGAGGTGGCTACAATGTCTCGTGGAGATGAGAAGGCGCCGCCCTCAGAACCTAATCCACCAAATGCGTTGGAATCACTCCCATCCAGATTAAATGTGTTTATTCTGTGATTTTCAATATCAGTTACAAGGATCTGTGTGGAGGTGACAGCTATGCTTTGTGGATATGAGTAAACTCCCATCCCGGAACCAAATCCGCCGAACTTGCTGAGAAAAGTACCGTCCAGATCAAATATCTGTACTCTGTCATTTCCAGAATCTGCTACAAGTATGCGTGTAGAGTCAATTGTTATGCCGGATGGGGAATTGAAATGGCCATCCCCGATACCTGATTCGCCGAATGTGCGGGCAAAATTACCCTGCAGATCAAATACCTGTACTCTGTCATTTCCAGAATCTACTACAAAGATGTTTGTGGAGGTGACAGCTATACTGGATGGGGAATTGAAATTGCCGTTTGCGAAACCGGATTGACCGAACTTGTTGAGAAGAGTACCTTCCAGATTAAATACCTGTACTCTGTCATTTCCGGTATCTGCAACATAGATGTTTGCGGCAGTGGCTGCTATGTCCCGTGGAGCTAAGAAGGCGCCGTCCCCGGAACCGGATCCACCGAATGTTTTGCGAAAAGTAGGTTTCAAATTCGGATCTGGATTCAGTTCAAACACATGTACTCTGTCATTTCTAGAATCTACTACAATAATGTTTGTGGAGGTGACAGCTATGCTGGATGGTTCGTTTAAACTGTTTCCAGTGTGAGCCGGATTTCCAAAAACAACGTGGATGCCGTTTACAACCCTAATCCCCTCAAAGGATCCAAGACTGTTACCTGCAAGATCCACAACAGAGTTGCCAAGATAGGATATGCTGATGATATCCTCCAATGCTATCGAGTTCACAAGTGTCACTTGAATACTATCACCAGACAGCGTCACACCAGATATGTCGTTTCCGGCAGTAACACCTGAGACCTCAAAATCCGCATCAGATACATCAGTAATTTCTTCAGAGAAGGTAAGCAGGATGGTACTGGCAGATGTTGTCTCTGCATGCAGTATGCCAGGTGCGGTGTTATCCCCCACAGTCTGAGAATAGGATGATTCGATGCCTCCCAGCCCAAACAGTACAGTAGAGAGAATCCCCATAATTATGATTAGCCTTGATGTGCCAGAATTGGTGTTGTATATCTCTGAGAATTGTCTTTTATACGTCAGGATCATACTTGCTCAGTTTATTATTTAATATGTTGAATATATTACATACACTAATACACCTCAGGCAGTTTGTCCATCGTCTGAAAATCATCCTCTTGGATGAATCCCTCAATGAACGCCTTTTGCCTGTTTTTACAGATCCCTCGCTTATGTCTCATCCTCATGTGATAATTCCCCGAGTCATTCCAGTGCCAAATGAATCCTAGGTGGTTGTATCCTGTATGCATCTGCAATGACTGCATTCCATATCCTGCAAACTGCGTCCACAAATACTCTTTTTTGAGCGTCTTGTGGAGTGATTCGATGTCTGTTTGCTCCAGAGTGTGGTATCTTATGAACTCTGTTTATACCAAAAGATGTGTTGATCTGAGTGTTCTGCTGACAACTGGCCGCCGTTGTCTGTACGTATTCCCAGATTGGAGCAGTCAGATCCTGATGGCAACAGCATTGATAGTCAACTGCAGTATTTGTCTGCCCTTACATCAAGGAACAACATATCCGTTTCTGGTAAAGACATCTGCGTTATAGAGATCGTCTGATGCCGTTGTTGGCATCTTCAAACCAATCTTTTCTGTGATCTTTATTGTCTGGTTCATCCGGATGTCCCACGGTTCTGGTTTGTGATGCCATGTGTTACCAGAATGCCTGTATGAGAGATCTTTTTCATGCGCATGTTCTGCATGAGGACTGGTGAGTCATCTTTCTTCTCCTCCAACGTTTTTTTAAAAGCGTCTATGACTGGTTTGCACACCCGTATCTTGGGGGTTTTGATCTATTTTTGAATATGTATCCGGACCTTGAGTGCCTTAACTAAGATTTCCTCCTGTGATGAACTCTCATCCCACTGATAAAATGCCCGGGAATGCAGGTTTGCTTGCGGCAGCTCGCCGTGGGATCACAGTATGTTTTGAATCAGTTTGTACTGGGATTCCAAGAGTCCAAACAGTGACTGGAACCAGTCTGCAAACATCTCAAAGATGTTGCGGTCATCTGCTGGTTCCGGATCTGTTGGGACGGGTTTGGGTTCTGGATTCATGAGTATGACTTCTGGTTCTGGTTCCGGTTCGGGATTCATTGGTATGACTTTGGGTTCTGGTTCGGGATTCATTGGTATGACTTTGGGTTCCGGTTCGGGATCCACGGGTATGGGCTGTGGTTCGGGATCCACCTCGGATGCAGGCTCTGGTTTGCCGCCTACTGGTTCTACGATAATGTCATATGAAGTGTAATTGTGTGAAGAGAGCAGTGTTCCACGGGTGTCATGTAATAATATGCTAAGGCTGCCTGAGAACTCTTCTTCAAAGAATATCATCAGACTCTCAAAATGCTTTGAGATTTGTACGCGGGATTCAGAGTACGATGTCTGCCTCTCAGATATGAGCGAGGATGCATTACAGATGTAAAGACGGTCTGATTCATATTCATTGCCACTGCAGTCATCACGTGTAAGAGTGTTTGAAAATAATTCATATTGTATCAAGGCGTCCTGATGTTGCGGTGTTGCATTATCTGTGAGGATTACCTCCATCTTTAGGATGTTCTGGCGTGCATTAACTGGCAGTACATGCGGCGTTATTGTAAGGAGCGTGTCTGGTTCTATTCTTACCTGTGAGAGGTCTGTCAGTACGTCTACATTGTTTGATGTAAAGTTAAAGGATACGTCATAGTTTAGACCACCGCCTCCTCTGCTGCCGCTGCCGCTGCCGCTGCCACCACCGCCACCGCCGCCACCGCCGCCACCGGATCTGCGCTCTGACGGATCAGTGGTTCTCGGTGTAGATGGAGGTTCTGGGGGAGTGGTATCTGGAGGTACTGGCAAGACTAATGATGCGGAATCAGATAGAACCGGAGAGTCCGATACGCTGATGGTGCCCATGCCAGTTACCGTATCAGATAGGACGGGGGAGTCAGTGGGATTGAGGGTCTTTTGAACTATTGCAGAATCAGATAGAACCGGAAAGTCGGATTCTGCAAGGGTGCCCATGCCAGTTACAGCATCAGATAGTACGGGGGAGTCTGTGGGATTGAGGGAGAGTTCAACGGATGCAGAGTCGGTGATTGCAGGAGAGTCGGATTCTGCGACGGCGCCCATGCCAGTTACGGTATCAGACATTGCAGGAGAGTCGGAGAGGGCAATGGAGAGTTCAAGGAGGGCAGAGTCAGTGACTGTCGGAGAGTCGGATTCTGCGACGGCGCCCATGCCAGTTACGGTATCCGATAGAACAGGGGAGTCGGAGAGGGCAACTGAGAATTTCAGGGATGCAGAGTCATCTAGTACGGGAGAGTCGGATTCTGCGACGGCGCCCATGCCAGTTACTGTATCAGATATGACGGGTGAGTCGGAGAGGGCAATGGAGAGTTGAGATGATACAGAATTGACGATTACGGGAGAGTCGGATTCATTTAGTGTACCCATACCAGCTACCGCATCAGATAGGACTGGGGAGTCAGTGGGGTTAAGGGATCGTTTAAGGAGGAAAGAGTCAGCTAGTACGGGAGAGTCTTCCTGTGTGATGTTATTCATGATTTGAATGTCGTGTTGATCAGATACGGCAGGTGTATCAAAAGATGCAATGAAGAATTTCAAGGATGCAGAGTCAGTGATTGCAGGAGAGTCGGATTCTGCGACGGCGCCCATGCCAGTTACTGTATCAGATAGGGCGGGGGAGTCAGATAATGCGACGGAGAGTTTAACGGATGTGGAATCTGCGATTACAGGAGAGTCGGATTCTGCGACGGCGCCCATGCCAGTTACTGTATCAGATAGGACGGGGGAGTCAGATAAT
Organism: Candidatus Nitrosopumilus sp.; assembly: GCA_965218785.1. Lineage (GTDB taxonomy): Archaea > Thermoproteota > Nitrososphaeria > Nitrososphaerales > Nitrosopumilaceae > Nitrosopumilus. Next base: position 982,223 of record OZ244650.1, on the reverse strand, counting down.
GCGACGGAGAGTCGAACTGATGCAGAGTCGGTGATTGCAGGAGAGTCTTCTTCTGTGTTCTTATTCATGATTTGAATGCCGTGTTGATCAGATACGGCAGGTGTATCAAAAGATATGATGTAGAATTTCAGAGATGCAGAGTCAGTCAGTACCGGTGAATCGGATTCTGCGACGGCGCCCATGCCAGTTACTGTATCAGATAGGACGGGGGAGTCAGATAATGCGACGGAGAGTCGAACTGATGTGGAATCTGCGATTACAGGAGAGTCGGATTCTGCGACGGCGCCCATGCCAGTTACTGTATCCGTAAAATCTACAGAGTCAGATATCGCAAATCTTACTGCCAGTGTTGCACTGTCTGTTATTTCAGGGATGATCGGCGCATCAGATATGCCAAACGTGCTGGCAGATGATGCAGAATCAGAGATGATCGGCGCATCAGATATGCCAAACGTGCTGGCAGATGATGCAGAATCAGACACGTCCAGAATATCACGTGGAAACAAAGCATCGCCGTCGACTAGTACAGACGAGGTGCGACCTAGTGAATTAAACGCGGTCAGATCAGGAAGTGTTGTGTCAGCAGGAGTATCATCATAAGATGAAAGTATTGTGCCGCCTTTTAGTGTGAGCGAGCCTTCATCAACATAGTTGAGATTCTCGGCAAAATCTGTACGAGCCAGAGTATATCTGAACACCATCTTGCCTTCAGGTAACACTTGCTCGAAGATGGCAGTATTACCGGCATTCAATGCAAGCTCCGGCATTCCCGTTACAGTAACAGGTCTGCTAAAAGTGACAGTAATTGGAATGGTATCCCCCCAACCATATTCCCCGTCGGGGGCAGAGACAGAAAACACGACAGGGATTGGCAGTATGGCGGACATGTCAAACATGCGTATCGGATTATACCTACCAGCTGTAACAAAGACGTTATCATAGTTTACAGTTATTCCAACCGGGTATCGAAATGGCGGAGTAACAAATTCACCGAATTTGCTAACAAAATTACCCTCCAAATCAAATATCTGTATTCTGTCATTTCCGGTATCTATTACAAAGATGTTTGTGGGGGTGACTGCTATGCCTTGTGGAGAGTTGAAACTGCCGTCCCCAGAACCTGATTCACCAAATGCTTTGACAAAACTGCCGTCCAAATCAAATATCTGTATTCTGTGATTTCCTATATCTACCACATAGATGTTTGTGGAGGTGACTGCTACGCCGAATGGGTCAAAGAAATCGCCGTCATCAAAACCAAATCTGCCGAACTTGCTAACTAAATTGCCCTCCAAATCAAATATCTGTATTCTGTCATTGACACCAACTGCTACATAGATGTTTGTGGAGGTGACTGCTACGTCGTATATAATGTGAAAAAACTCGTCATCGAAACTAAATTCGCTGAGTTTGTTGACAAAATTATTGTTCAAATCAAATATCTGCAGTCTGCCATTGTCGGCATCTGCTACATAGATGTTTGTGGAGGTGACTGCTATGCCGTGTGGGGAATCGAAATTGCCGTCCTCGGAACCTGATTCACCAAATGCTTTGACAAAATTGCCCTCCAAATCAAATATCTGTATTCTGTCATTTCCTCCATCTGCCACATAGATGTTTGTGGGGGTGACTGCTATGCCTCTCGCACCAAAGAAAGCACCTTCCTTAAAATTGGAATCGCCGAACTTGCTAACAAAATTACCTTCCAAATCAAATATCTGTATTCTGTCATTTCCGGTATCGGATACATAGATGTTTGTGGGGGTGACTGCTATGCCTTGTGGGTCAATTAAGCGACCTACAGAGAGACCGGAATTACTGAACGTGTTAATAAAATTACCATCCAAATCAAATTTGTATATTAAATCAGAGATAACTGTTACAAAGATGTTTGTGGAGGTGACTGCTATGCCATGTGGAGCAACGAAATTACTTAGATCAGAACTGCGACCAAACTTATTAACAACATTGCCGTTCAAATCATGTACCTGTATTCTGTCATTTTTGGTATCTGCCACATAGATGTTTGTGGGGGTGACTGCTATGCCTTGTGGAAAGCTGAAACCGCCGTCCCCGGAATCTGATTCACCAAATGCTTTGACAAAACCGCCCTCCAAATCAAATATCTGTATTCTGTCATTTTTGGTATCTGTTACAAAGATGTGTGTGGAGGTGACTGCTATGCCAGATGGGGAATCGAAACTGCCGTCCTCAGGACCTGATTCACCAAATGCTTTGACAAAACCGCCATCCAAATCAAATATCTGTATTCGGTCATTTCCGGTATCTGTTACATAGATGTGTGTGGAGGTGACTGCTATGCCAGATGGGGAATCGAAACTGCCGTCCCCAGAACCTGATTCACCAAATGCTTTGACAAAACCGCCATCCAAATCAAATATCTGTATTCGATTGTTTCCAAAATCTGCTACAAAGATGTTTGTGGATGTGACTGCTATACCGGCTGGTCTATTTAAATGGCCTTCCAGATGACTTAGACCTCCAAAACTGACATGAACGCGATTTATAACCAGAACATCCTCAAAGTGTTCAAGTTTGTCATCTCTTCCATTCACAATAGAGTTGCCAAGATAAGATATGCGGACAATATCCCCAGGTATTATCGGATTCTCAAGCGTCACAGTAATCCAAGGGCCTAACACCCTTACATTAGATATGGTGTTTCCGGCAGTAACACCGGAGACTTGAAAACCCGCATCAGGCATAGTATTATGTATTTGACTGTGATGTAGAGAAAAAGTAAGCAGGATGGTAGTGTCAGATGTTGTCCGTACATGCAGCAAAACGGGCGCAGTGACATCCTCCTCCGCAGTCTGAGAATAAGACGATTCGATGCCTCCCAGCCCAAGCAGTACAGCAGAGAAAACCCCCATAATGATTATTATCTTTGATGTGTCATAATACGCGCTGCACATCTCTGAGAATTGTTTTTTATCAGTCAGGATCATCAGTTCATGTTTTTATTTAACACATTGAATATATTACATAGTAATACACCTAGGCAGTAATCATAATCTGAAAACCGGCCTCTAATCCGGGATAGGCAGAGGCACCCACATCCGGACGTTGCAGATTCAACGCTTACAACAGCAAAAAAAGCAGACAACATCTGCAGGAATCAAGTATGTCATAACAGACTGCTCTGATCATATTTTCAGACTAGATCCCACCCACGCACTAAATAAGAACCCCTACGGGGTCAGCCTGTCAGCATCCCTTGGATAAAACGTCACATCGCGGATGTTTTCAGTGCCAGTCAGCGCCATAATCAGCCTCTCAAGTCCGATGCCGCATCCGGCATGCGGTGGAACGCCGTAATCAAATGCCCCAAGATGGTACTCAAACGTGTCTGTCTTCATTCCCTTGTTGTTCATCCTCGTAGTCAGTTCGTCCCGTTTTTCAATTCTGGTACTGCCTGATGAGAGTTCCAGATCCCCAAACATCAGGTCAAACGACTCTGAGATTTTCGGATTTGATCTGCCGCCCTTTACATAAAACGGCTTGGGACCCAGAGGCCAGTCTGTGATAAAGTAAAAACCCTCCAGTCCGATTTTTTTAAGATTGGACGGATACAGATCATCGCCCCATTCAGTCTTTGCCCCGGCCTTTTGCATTTTATCAATGAGATGATCATAGGAATACCTCGGAATTGTTTTGACAGCTGCGGGAACTGCAAATCCTGCATCTGGGTTCTCAGCAACATACCTACCGACTGTCTCAACTGAAATCCGGATGAGCTCCTCGATTCTATCCATCACATCATTATAATCAACAAAGGCCTCCTCCAAATCAATGGATATCGCCTCTGCCAGGTGTCTGTTGGTTCGTGAGGGCTCGGCCCTGAAGATTGGCGCTATCTCAAAGACCTTTTCAAAACTCATCGTCAGCTGTTCCTTGTACAGCTGCGGGCTCTGCGCCAAAAACGCCTCCTTGTTGTAGTAAAATATCGCAAACAGCGCGGCGCCGCCCTCGGTGGCAGTCGCAATCATTTTCGGCGTGTTGATCTCGGTGAACTTTTCTTCGTGAAAATAATCCCGGATTGATTTTAAAACCAGGCTTCGTGCATTAAAGATGTGCTGCAGAGGTTTGCGTCTAAGATCAATGGGTCTTACCTCCAGTCTTGTGTCGATGTTTTTGACGGTTTTGGCAGTCGGTTCAAAAGGCGGGATTTTTTCAACGTTTGAGAACACCCTCAGCTCTGATGGAATTATCTCAAATCCGTCGGGCGCCTTTTCAGATGATTTCACCGTTCCGGTAATGGCAACAGAGGAGTGCGCCTTTAGCGAGGAGATCTTTTCACGCACCTCATCCGGACAGTCCCCCTTTTTTGCCACTATGGAGATATCGCCGTTCTTGTCACGGAGCGTGGCAAAACTGATGTTGCCATGCCCCCTTACCGTCAGAATCCAGCCCATGACTACAACGGTGGCCCCGTCCATCGAGGCGTCTATCCCGTCAGAATAATGCGATCTGCGCAGGTCTCCTAGTTCCGTCCCTATCATGCTATTACCGTATTTGGCGGTGTAATTAATTTTTCATTATCGGGATTTGGATTAAATTACTGCAGTTTCCCAGGTGGGCATGACCCTAACGGAGAAGGAAAAGGCAGTGGCACTCATCTCAAACGGAATTGCGGTTTTTTCCATGCTGCAGGAGAGGGGCAGCCTTCCTGAAAATACGACGATGTATGATTTCGTGCTAAAGGCAGTCCCCGACAAGATAAGACCAAAATTAAGCGCGGAGATAATTGACGAGGTATTTGAATACGTAACTGCCTCACATAGTTCATAAAGTACGATATCACAGCAGACGCATGACTGCAGTTGCCACGCTTGGTTCGCACTGCGCACTCCAGGTTCTCAAGGGCGCAAAGGACGAGGGCCTAAAGACGGTGCTAGTCTGTGAAAAAAGACGCGAAAAGCTGTATCGGAGGTTTCCCTTTATCGATGAATTCATCATGGTGGATTCGTTCGCGGAGATCCTGGATCAAAGGTGTCAGAACGCGCTAGAGCAAAGCGACGCGGTGTTAATTCCGCATGGAACGCTGATTGCACAGATGAGCTCCGAGGAGATCGAGTCAATCAAAACACCGGTCTTTGGAAACAAGTGGATTCTAAGATGGGAGTCTGACAGGGAGATGAAGGAGAAACTGATGAGGGAGGCGAATCTTCCCGTCCCGACACCGGTGTCAGATCCCGCAGAGATAGACAGGCTGGTAATCGTAAAGAGGCAGGGTGCGGCAGGTGGAAAGGGGTATTTTTTGGCGGCAAGCCGGGATGATTACAACACAAAAAGAAGCCAGTTAATTTCAGACGGGGTCATCTCAAAGGATGAAACATTATACATTCAAGAGTATGCCGCAGGGGTACTTGCGTATCTGCAGTTTTTTTATTCGCCGTTAAAAGAAGAGCTGGAGTTCTTTGGAGCTGATCAAAGACACGAGTCAGACATTGAAGGGCTGGCCAGAATTCCAGCAGAGCAGCAAATCAATAGCAGTAAGGTTCCATCCTTTAACGTAATTGGAAACAGTCCGCTAATCCTAAGGGAGTCGCTCCTAGACAAGGCATACAGCATGGGAGAAGACTTTGTAGAGGCGGCAAAGAGACTCGTCAAGCCCGGCATGAACGGGCCGTTTTGTATCGAGGGCGTCTATGACGAGAATGCAGAGTTTACATCATTTGAATTTTCAGCAAGAATCGTCGCAGGAACCAACATCTACATGGACGGCTCGCCGTACTATTCACTGTTGTTTGATGAGCCCATGAGCATGGGCAGAAGAATAGCAAGGGAGATAAAGACTGCCGCAGAATCCGGTGAGATAAAAAAGATCACAACGTGACTATTTTGCAGATACGTCCACACCGTGCTGGGATTTTATGATATAGTTGTCCCTGATCCTCACGCTTGCCCAGTCTATTACCAGGACGGTAACTAGCACCACCAGCATGAATACTGCGGCCTTTCCGTATTCAAAGAACTTGATATAGTTGATAATGTAAAAGCCGATTCCGCCGGCACCAACCAGTCCCAGGATGCTGGTCTGGCGGATGTTGTAATCAAACATGTAAAGCATCTGGCCAAGCAGGTGCGAGGCCGATTCCGGAATAACAACATAGCGAATCAGCTGCCATTTTGAGACCCCGATGGAGCACACTGCATCCATGGGATCAGCATCGATTGTTTCAATTGCCTCGTACTGTAACTTTGCAACAAACCCGATCGTATACATGATGATTGCCAGTACGCCGGCAAAGGGGCCAAGCCCGACCATGATTACAAACAGTATCGCCCACAAAATAGACGGGAATGTGCGGATGGCAGCTAACAACGCCCGGATGGGCGCATAAACATATTTGCTGTTAAGGTTTCGCGCGGCAAGAAGACTCAGTGGCAGTGCAATGACTACGCCGACCATGGTTCCAACAAAGGCCATCTGTATCGTTTCAAACATTGCCCAGAGTGCAGTCGGAATGTATTTGGGTTCGACTAGAAGCATCTCCTGGGCAACAACTGTAAGATTCGGTATTCCCTGGATGAATTCCACGGGATCGGCACCGATGTTGTAGGATGCCGCCACCACGACAGCAACGATGACACCCACCAGGATGTTATTTTTTGGGTTCATCAGCATACATCTCCATGATCTCCTCCGTGCTCATCTTGCCTGTCTGAAAATCAACTATCTTGTCACCCTCAACTCCGATCTCCAGGATTTTCTGCCCGTCCTTGATGACGGCAACGCGGTTTGCGTATTCCAGTGCCAGCCGCATGTCGTGATGAACCATGATGGCAGTAAGATTCATTCTTTTTTGTGCATCTGCAATCAGATTCATGATCTCATGTGCGGTGAGATGGTCCAGTTCGGAAACTATTTCATCAGCTAGCAGTATTGTCGGCTTTTGCATCAGCGCCCTTGCAATGGCGACCCTTCTTTTCTCACCGCCGCTGAGCATGTAGGCCTTTCTGTCCTCCTTGCCTGCCAGTCCGACTAGTCCCAGGATTCTTTTGGCCTCCAGAATCTCGTGTTCGGGAAACCGCTTGAGCATGGACTGCACCCTGCCGAGTCGCGGCAGCGCGCCAAGAAGCGTGTTTTCTAGGACCGTGACGTTTTTTACCAGACCGAGGCTCTGGGGAATGTAACCGATTGTGTGCATCATGGTTTTAAAGCGCTTATCACGGATGTTTGGGGTGACATAATCAATTTTTATGGTTCCCCTGCTGGGTATCATCATTGCGTTCATCAGTTTGAGCAGGGTGGATTTTCCAGAACCGGACTGCCCGACTATCGCATAGTTGGTTCCACGGTCTATGGATATGTTGACTCCCTCCAATGCAAAATTTTTAGAATCGTATGACGTCCAGACATCGCTCATCTGGATGATCTTTTTTGTAGAGATCAAGGGGAGGGGGGTTTTCTGCGTCATTAAGGTCAGTCTTTTATTTGCCCTTGTCGTATTTCTCAAGAATCAGCTGATCAAGGCCGGTCAGCACGTCAATAAAATCCCCAAACTCACCGATATGCATGGTGGTGGTGGTTGGAACCAGCGCCTCTGCGCCGTACAGGTCTGTGAGGATGTGGTTGTAATCATCATAGTTTAGTTTGATGAGCGAGTCAACGAGTGCGTCCTTGGTGGACTGGGACATATCGGAGCTTACCATAAATACGTGGGATGGTACCGGTCCGATGGTTGCAACTGCGCGCAGTTTTGCCTGGTCTTCTAATTCAAGATATTTTTGCGGTGCAATATCAGAACCAAACGCCGCATCGACATTGCCGTTTAAGAGAAGTTCAAGGGCGGCCTTGTAACTGCCTGCAAAGGTGTAACTCTCAAAGCTGTTTGCCAGGGCATGTTCCAGTGCCACTATGTCATCACCCTGAATTACTACGTGCCCGTCAGTTACCAGCGTTCCCATGGGCCGAACAAAGCCAGACGAGCCGGTAATGCTGGTAAAGGCGACCCGTTTTCCTACAGTATCCTCAATTGATTGAAGCGAGTCATTCTCAGCCAGTGCCCAGACTGTTGCCTGGTAGTTGATCTTTCCTGCCACAAGCTCGGCCAGTACTGCCTGTGCACCGGTTCTCTGATGGGTAATCCATGCAGGACCGGTATCCATAAATGCGGCATCGATGTGGCCGAATCTCATTCCCTCGATTATCGTCTCATAGTTTGTCGGGACCACCACGTTTACATCGATGCCCATCTCGTTTTCAAGAAATTCCTCCAGTGCCTTGGCTTTTGGAGTCAGCTCGTCTGCCTTTTCAACTGGGATGAATCCGATCGTGATATCTTGTATGTCAGCACTTGGGGATTCGGATGAAACATTGATGATGTCATTCTCAATCAGGTATGTAATGCCGGCAAGAAAAGTATCATCATTTATCGTGCCGTCTGCCCACAATTCCGCGTTTGTCTTGATCCATTTGGGAATCAGGGTTTCGGCCTGAGCATTCAGAGTCAACGGTATGGCCACTGCCACACCAGATACGGCAAGAACAAGGGCAATCAGTCCAAAAGTCGTTTTTAATCTCATTACAGTATCTTAGGACTAGCTAAGTTATTTAAACAGGGTTTTCATTCTAGACTCTCATTCCAAGATGGTATAATGAGTATTAGAGACTCGTGTGTAATTACAAATAATACCACCTACCCGCACCGGTATTTCTGAGCCTTTTTTTGCCAGTCTGCATTCTCAGTCCGGGGATACTGTTTTTTGAGATCGTAAAATGACATCAAATTATTACGCCGTAACTCCGGTAAAGGAGAAAAAAGATTTTGGTTTTTTTGATAATTTTTTGCATGTTGGCATGAATTGTACTGTTATTCCTACTCTCGGATCTCGTTGTAAAGAAACGTGCGTGGTTTGATAAAATCGATTCAATTACCAGGAGGTCTCCTCCTGATCCTGACAACACAAAAGACCGAATAAAACGCGCAGAAACTGGCATCAAAAGTGTGATTTTATAATATTAATTTAAAAAAAAGTAGTTTGTATAGGAACACATGTCATGCAAAACAGGACGACTCACCGCCACTCTCAGAGGAGAGATTGCAGACAGTGAATATTTCTATGCCCATCCAGAAGAACGCAAGAAATGACGCCGGAGAGTTTATCAGAGAATTGCATACGGGTGCAAAAATAACTAAAGATTGTGGAAAATAACTCGACATGGCATGTTTGACAAACAATACAAACGGCTGCGTGCTGCCACCGCATCAGACATCCAACATGCGTGATGCACATCCACGCCAACTATCTGGATCAGTTAGATGAACAACACAGTACGAGGTGTACACGATATGATATCTGTACCATTAACCATCTGAAAAATATATTTGAAATAAAATGTGCGCGTGACTAGTTGATTTAATCTCTGGAACCTGCTGCATTCTGTCGGTCTTTTTTCATGCTTTTGTGATCGGCGTTCTGATAGCATCCATTCTTGTCTGGGACAAACACAAAAGATGCAAAAAAAAATTACAAACTTGATTTGGGGTTTGCCGTGTTTGGATACAGATTCAGACTGGGTTCCGGATTCTCCAGGGTAATCTCGACCTTGCCAATCCTGCTTCGGTACCGCTTGATCTTCTTGCCTTCAGATGAAATGACATACCTGCTTACCTCGACTAGTGCAAGATCCTCCAGTGTGGATAACGTCTTGTAGACAGTAGATAGTGAGATCTTTAGCTCGTCGGCAATCATGGTGGCATCCTTTGATTCGTGTTTTACAGAAAATAGCACGGTCCGCGTGCAGATGTTACTTAGTGATTCTATAATCTTTTGAGTAATATCAAATTCCGATAACTGGATAATGTTGTGTTTTGACATGAGATCACCGGATTGGAACCAACGTAAGGACGGGATCAGGTTTTCTTATGGAGATATCTGCCTTGCTGATTCTGCTTCGATAAATCTTGAATTTTCGACCCTTGTCAGAGAGCATCCATTTTTCAACTTCAATTAGAGTAAGTTCCTCAAGATCTGTCAGTTTTTTATACACTGAACTGAGCGGGATTTTGAGCCTGTCAGATAATTCTGCAGCAGTATTTCCTTTTTTAATAATTGAAAACAAGATTGCACGCGATTCAGAATCGGCAAGTGCCTCTATTACCTTTTGAGTTATATCATACTTTTTTAGCTGTGGCAGGGTCAACCGTCTTGACATGTAGTTATCAGATGTCCTTGGATATTTAAACGAGGTGTTTTTATTCTCATTCTAGAGACTAAGAATTTAGTTGTAAGACCTGGTGGCCTCCGTATAAGAGATAAAACGCTTCCAGAAATATCCTAGAATCACACCTACTGAAACCCAAAAGGATGTGACACCCAGAACAGACATGATTCTAAATTCATTTATGAAATCCATCGGGATGCCGGTTTCATCGGGGTTGTCAGGCATTGCAAAAAAGGCAGCAGTGATAAAAACGCCATACCCGATTAACGCGGCAGGTCTTTTACCAGCTTGAAGTTTTGTAGATAGTTTGTAAAAACCCACTGCGCCAAATCCGGAGATTGCAATAAAAGCCAGATACAGTACTGCCCGCAGCGCAACGGTATCGGCATCACCCACACCGGGGGGATTTGCAGGGTACTTTAAAAACGGAACCAGGTATATGGTAAACCACATGATTCCAGCCAGGAGCACCGCTTTTTGAATATCATTGTTTCCGGGCAGTGAGTTTCTAGATAACGCGTAGACTATGCCAAACAGCGCGCCAATTGATGTTCCAAGTATGACTCCGGCAAGAATCTGTCCGCTCTTCTGCCATGCCCTGTATCCCTCATACTCCACCTGGAATTCCGGGGTGTCTTCTTGCTGACCGGATTCAAAAAGACCCTGATTTTCAATTCCGATGGCTTGATCAAGGTAGGGCTCTACGATTGCAAAGTTGACTGTACCGTGAATAAGACCGGCAGATGCGCCAGATGCAAGAACGATTATGATAAAATAAGATGTTTTAATCATGGGATGTACCCCCTAGTGACATGGAAATCCGGCAGCGTGTCGCATATCATGTGTCAGCTCGTGGAGGGTTAGATCAACGAATGCCTGCTCCCCATAAACCAGGCTCAGGATGGCTCCCTGCTCAAATGCCACAACAAACAGTCCCACTGCAAAGACTGCCGCCAGTGCCAACAGTGCCATTTTAGAGACAGTATTCCCAGACACGCAAAGTTGTCTTGATTCAGCCATGAAAGTTAGCACCATCTGAATATATTTAAGCTCTTGGTTGTCGTGCAGAATTTATAAGGAAAACACCTGATCGAGGGGCAGGATCCACATACCTGTCTTTTTGAGATATTTTTTTCATAAAATATTACTAAAATGGGCGGTTCTGTGGGAGATCAGGTGATAAGAAATATGTCCGATCCCGCATGATTAGCAGATCTATAATTGATCCATGGGATCATGCAGAGTAATAATTCAAACGGATCCATCTAAAAAAACACAAAGCAATCAGTGAACTGTGCTCAGACAGACGTGTTTCAATTCAAAAATATGGAAAAACCATATGGGGCAAACAAGTGGTAAAACACCACGAAATCATGATTAACGACAGCATTGCAAGAGAACCACAAGAGGGGAGATTTCTAAAAACCAAAGTCTGAACGGGTGTTACTAGATTTAATACTTGTAACAGATGGCATATCCATGATGAAATCCTACCTGCTTTTCATACCCGTAGCAGTAGGGGTCATAACAGGAATATTTTTGGCAGTCTATCTTGCAGAAGACGATTCAAATCCGTTGGTCGTCTCCAAATTAATTGATGGTGGATCCCCGATATTGGGGGATGCAGATGCACAGATTACGATTTTGGAGTGGGGTGATTACCAATGCACGTATTGCTACAGATTTCATCAAAGCACGCTGGATGTAATTTATCAGGACCATATCAGTACGGGAAAGGTAAGACTCATCTTCAAGGATTTTCCATTAAACGGTCCGGACTCTAGATTGGCAGCAGAGGCCTCCTACTGTGCAGATGATCAGGGAAGATACTGGCAGTATCACGATGAAATCTACAGAAACTGGGGTGGTGAAAGGACTGGATGGATAACAAGGGACTCGCTTGACGGGTTTGCATCGGATGTGGGTTTGAATCTGACGGAGTTTAATGCGTGTCTGGACGAGCAAAGACATCAGGAAAGGGTGGAGGCACTCTACGAGTTCGGGCGGGAGATAGGAATAGATGCCACCCCGTCGTTTTTGGTCTTCAATGATCAAAAAATCATCCCAATCAGGGGAAACCAGCCGCTGGAGGCGTTTCTAAAAGCATTTGACGAGTTGTGATTATAAAACAGCCAAATCAATTAAAATTAATATTCGTATGATTAAAGGAGATACAGATGAAGAAAAAGAAATTAGATGTTGAAAAGCAGGATTCAGTCAAGGTCTACAAGATTAGAAAAACCCTAGAAGAGCTGGCCCAAAAATCAGGAAGGGGGACTGAGCTGATTACGGTATACATTCCAAAGGGCAAGCAGCTCCACGAGATTATCAACTCGCTGCAGCAGGAGCAGGGGACTGCAGACAACATAAAGTCGGATCTTACCAGGACGCACGTGGTTGATTCGCTGGGAAAGGTGATTCAGAGGCTAAAACTGTACAAGAAAACCCCGGAGAAGGGACTGGTGATGTTTTGCGGTGCGCTGCCACCGGAGGGGGGAGGCCCGCTAGGCAAGGAGGAGGTGAGGGTCTGGGAGATTGATCCTCCAAAGGACCTGAACCAGTACCTGTACAGATGCGACGATCATTTTCATGTCGACATTCTAAAGGACATGCTAAAAGACGACAACCTGATTGGATTTCTGGCAATTGATGCAAAGGATGCCGGTTGGGGGCTGTTACACGGGGACAAGATCGAGGTGTTAACCCAGACTGGTTCGGGAGTGGCAGGAAAGCACAGGCAGGGCGGACAGTCTGCAAAAAGATTTCAAAAACTCAGGGAGATGGAGCTGACATACTATTACAACCGTGTTGCAGAAACAACAAGGGAATATTTCATAGACATTTATCAGATAAAGGGGCTGGTAATCTCGGGGCCGGGACCTACAAAAGAGGATTTCATAAATGGAAATTATCTGGAATACAGGTTACAAAACATGATAATAAACACGATTGACGCATCATACTCGGGGGGGGATGGAATCAGGGAGGCATTCCGCAAATCCGCCGACATCCTGTCAAGTTTTAGAATGGTGGAGGAGACAAAACTTGTTGAGGATTTAATCAGGGAGATAAGCACACATTCAGGGAAAGGTGCCTACGGACTGCAGGAGATTATCGAGTATCTAAAAAACAATGTTGTTAAAACGCTGATCATTACAGATAACACGAATCTGCACAGGGTCGAGGGAAAGTGCAGGAGATGCAAGCACACAGAGGAGGAAATTGTAGAGAGACCGCAGGTAATTCCAAAAAAAACAGAGTATACGACAAAGCCGTGCCCCGAGTGCAACGCAATGGAGATGGAGGCAAACGAGCAGGACATTGTGGATTATCTTGAAATACTTGCGGCCAAGACTGGTTCGCAGCTGGAGGTGGTTTCAGGAAATGCAGAGCACGGGCAGCAGCTTGCAAGTCTTGGAAAGGTGGGTGCGATTTTAAGATATAATCCGGATCATACTAGGTAAGAAGACTGCTAATTTTTGCGGCAAGCCCTGCAAGTTCCGCATCATCTGGGATCCGGCGTTTTGTCCACACCGTGCCCTTGCTGGCATATCTTGGAATGATGTGGACATGAACATGTGGGATAATCTGCTTGGCGGCGCGTCCGTTGTTCTGACCGATACTGAATGCGTCTGCCCCCGTCGCAGTTAGAACCGCCGCTGCAATTTTTGGAATAATCGTGAAAAGATCCCCGACGTCTGCAGGACTCATATCGGTTATTTTTTCATGGTGTTTTCTGGGAATTACCAGGCTGTGGCCATTATCAATAGGATATTTGTCTAAAAAGGCGACGTGGGCGTCATCGCGGTATAGGAAATGTCCGTCCCTGTTACCATCCAAAATATCACAAAAAAGACATCCCATAAGGATACTATCTCGTGATTTTATTTATTGTTTTTATCGTGGGGAGACGTATCTTTGCCCTCTTTATGGATAGACAAGAAGATATTTTCAAGTTATACAAGAGGCAGGGTTTTTTGACGTGTAAAAAGATCCAGCATATTCAATACGGCCTTACGTTGGCTGCCTTCAAATTCGTAAGAAATCTTCCTGCCAAAAAGATTATCTCCAGTTACAACATCTCCGACTATCATATCCATCTAATTTGTATAACACTTTTGTTATATAACAAATTTGTTATATAACAAATTCGTTATATGGCAATACCTCATGGTTTTAGGCACAAAATTACAATGACATGTTCGAATGGAGAATGCCGGGATAATAAACCAGTTTTAGATGTGAATTTGCAAATGGTAATTTGGTAAATTCTCAACTAAATGAGGTATCACACGCATACATTTTTTGAATAAAATGGATAAAACACCACTTGTAAAGCAGATCTACCTCAAAAAAGACTAGAGTTAATCCACAAACCAGAATCAGCACCAAATAACTCGATCCTGAAAACATCCAGCGCATAAAAAACCAGTTGTTTTCCGGATTAATCATTCCAGCATGCCTCAAATTCCTCAGAAAAAGGAGATGATTCCAGGTGGCAAAATATGCCGGAAATAGACAGCCCAAGCAGTTCCAGATGTACATACTCAAGACACACACACTGAAAAGACCGCATTTATCGAATGGTTAATTAGGGTAAATTTTAGAATCAATTCATCTCATGGGACGAAAAGAAAGAAGGGAACGTGAAGAAAAACGTGAAAATTATGCTACAAAACATTCAGCGGCAAAGAGAAAGCAGACACTGATTGCAGTGGGTGTCTTTGCAGTAATAGGAGTTATTGTCGGATATTCTGTATACCTGTTTGTAACCATGGAACCGGGGGCAGAAGCCGGAGGGCCAGAGAACGTAGGACCGCGTGGCAGCGCACATGATCATGCGGCATTACTAGTAAGGATTTTTGGGGACCAGTTTGACTTTTCAAACGAGGCTTATCAGATAAAGACGCCCTGGATTCATTTTGAGGGAAGAGACGGCACGACAGTCCACAAACATGCCACGGGAGTCAAGTTAGGATATCTATTCGAGTCGATAAAGATAGGTCTTGATGATCAGTGTTACGTGTTTACTGATGGAAGATCCTACTGTACGCAGGATGAGAACGTGCTGAGATTCTTCATTAACAGGGAGCCTGTTTCAGACATCAGGGATTATGAGGTTATGGAAGACGACAGAATCCTGATCTTATACGGTGCAGAGACGCCCGAAGAGATAGATGCGTACTTGTCGGAACTAGAAAACCAGATACTGATAAAACGGTAATACCAACAGGTCTAAATCATAGTAAACGCAGAATCATATTATGGAAATTTCCAGCAGAAACGTTGTAGAGGGGACATCAAGGGCGCCACAAAGGGCGATGTACAAGGCCATGGGACTCGGCGACGATGATTTATCAAAACAGTTCATAGGTGTCTGTCATACCGGAAATGAAGCAACGCCATGTAACATCCATCTTCCAAGACTGGCCCTAAAAGCTAAGGAGGGGGTCTCAGATGCAGGTGCAACGCCGAGGGAATTTTCAACGATTGCAGTAAGTGACGGGATTGCAATGGGTCACGAAGGAATGAAGTCATCGCTGGTTTCCCGCGAGGTGATTGCCGATTCAATCGAACTAATGGTACGAGCCCACCAGTATGATGCCTTGGTGGGAATCGCAGGTTGTGACAAGAGTCTGCCTGGAACGATGATGGCCATGGCAAGACTGAACATTCCGTCTGTGTTCGTTTATGGCGGGACCATCATGCCGGGAATTCTTGATGGCCGGGAATTAACAGTAGTGGACGTGTACGAGGCAGTTGGCGCATATGATGCGGGCAAACTATCACTTGAGGGATTAAAAAATATAGAGGATACGGCGTGCCCGAATGCGGGATCCTGCGGGGGCATGTTTACTGCAAACACCATGGCATCCATCTCCGAGGCGATCGGTTTGGCACTGCCAGGTAGTGCCAGTCCGCCTGCTGAGGACAGCAGAAGGGACAAAACGGTTTATGATACGGGGGTGGCATGTGCAAAGTTACTGGAGAGCAACATAAGACCCAAGGAGATTTTATCGTTTGAAGCCTTTGAGAATGCCATAATAATGTTGAACTCCGTTGGAGGCTCGACGAACGGAATACTGCATTTGCTTGCTCTGGCAAACGAGGTGGACATTAGCTTGAGTTATGATGATTTTGAAAGAATAAGGAAAAAGACGCCGCATCTGGCAGACATGAAACCTGGCGGAAATTATGTAATGAACTCGCTTGACAAGATTGGCGGGATACCACTCGTGTTAAAAAAATTATTAGACAAGGGACTGTTAAATGGGGACTGTATTACCGTAACTGGAAAAACAATCAAGGAAAATCTTGTTTCAATAAACATTCCAAAAGGGGAGCAAAACATCGTAAGATCAACTGAAAATCCCATACATGCGGTTGGAACCGCGGTGATTCTCAAGGGCAGTTTGGCACCAGAGGGGGCCGTGATAAAGACGGCAGGGATGGAAATGACAAAGTTTACCGGAAGGGCCAAGGTGTTTGACAGGGAAGAGTTCGCATTTGATGCAGTATCAAAAGGCGGGATTGACGAGGGCCACGTAATGGTAATCAGATATGAGGGACCAAAGGGGGGACCGGGAATGAGGGAGATGCTGGCCACAACTGCAGCACTAGTCGGACAGGGTCTTGGTAAAAAAGTGGCCATGGTCACAGATGGGAGATTTTC
This sequence comes from Candidatus Nitrosopumilus sp., assembly GCA_965218785.1. Classification (GTDB taxonomy): domain Archaea; phylum Thermoproteota; class Nitrososphaeria; order Nitrososphaerales; family Nitrosopumilaceae; genus Nitrosopumilus. The sequence continues at coordinate 965,355 of OZ244650.1, read as the reverse complement.
TGGCGGAACTCGCGGATTTATGGTGGGTCATGTCGCGCCAGAGGCATATGTGGGCGGTCCGATTGCACTAGTAAAAGACGATGACGAGATAACAATAGATACTGAAACCAACACGATTGATCTTCACATATCAGAAGAGGAGATGAAAGGTAGAAGGGAGCAGTGGAGCCGGCCCAAGCCCAACTACACATCAGGGGCCCTTGCAAAGTATGCCACATTGGTAGGTTCTGCTGCAAAAGGCGCAGTCACCAGCCCGGATCTTTAGGCGTAATCAAGGATATGCATCCCAACAAATGACCGTTATCTGGCATCAAAGATCCATTCGTCCACAATCTTTATAGATCACAATCCGGGAGAATCCTTAGAGATAACAGACAGAAAATTACATTATCAAATTGCTGTTATCTACTAAAGATTCTACTGATTGAGCATACGGCGTATTTTTTCCAGATCAAGATGGTGTGAACATTCGTTTATGACAGAAGATGTCATCTGTCCTGTTTTTGATTGCATGCAGATTCAGAATGTCATCATTCTTCAGGGCACATGGGAGATCCCAAACGCAGTCATGCCGGAATTGTACTGTATCTGCAAATAATTCGATGTGATCATTATTTGATTCCAAACTCGGTCTAGATCTGAGAGTCCAAACAGCGATAGTAATAATCCTAGGAACTTTTCAAAGATGTTACGGTCATCTGTTGGTTCAGGATCCATCGGGATCGGTTCAGGATCCATCGGGATCGGTTCAGGATCCATCGGGATCGGTTCAGGATCCATTGAGACTAGAACAGGATCCATGTAAATCACATCCACAGGTTCAGGATCAACTGGGATCGGTTCGGGATCCATCCAGGATACAGACTCTAGTTTAGGCCCAGACGATTCTACAATAATATCATATGTGGTGTTATTGTGCGAAGAGAGTAGCGTTCCACGGGTATCATGCAGGAATATGCTGAGACTGCCTGAAAATTCTTCTTCAAAGTGTATCATCATACTTTTTAATTGCTTTGAGATCTGCGTGCGGGATTCAGAGTACGATGTCTGCGTCTCAGATACAAGTGAAGAGGTATCACAGACATAAAGACGGTTTGACTTGTGTTCATTGCCACTGCATTTGTCATGTGTGAGAACATTTGAAAGTGACGTGTATTGTATCACGGCGTCAGAATATTGCAGTGTTGAATTATCCGTGACGATTACCTCCATCTGCAAGATCTTCTGACGTGCATCAAGTGGCAGCACATGTGGCGTTATTGTAAGGAGCGTATTTGGTTCTATTCTTATCTGTGATAAATCAGTCAGTACGTTTACGTTGTTGGATGTAAAGTTATAGGACACGTCATAGCGCAGGCCTCCTCCTCCATGACCTCCAGGATTGCCGATACCGGCACGGGTGCCGCCGACATTGCCGCCACCACCGCCGCCGCCACCGCCGCCGCGGTCACCGCCACCGGTTTCAGTGGATGGGACAGTAACAGGTGTCGTTGGTGTAACCGGAGGTACAGGTGGAGGATTTGTATCCGGAGAGGGGGATGTAGATAATAGTGATACAGAGTCCGTTATTGCGGGGGAGTCTGATTCAGTAATGGTTCCCATACCGCTTACCACATCTGATATTACAGGGGAATCAGAGAGTGCGACGGATAGTTTCAGTGATGCGGCATCAGTTATTGCGGGGGAATCTGATTCAGTAATGGTTCCCATACCGCTTACCACATCTGATATTACAGGGGAATCAGAGAGTGCGACGGATAGTTTCAGTGATGCGGCATCAGTTATTGCGGGGGAGTCAGATCCACTGATGGCACCCATGATCTGCATGTCTGATTCATCCGAGATGGCAGGTGTGTCAGTGGATGTGATGAGGAATTTCAATGATGCGGCATCAGTTATTGTCGGAGAGTCGGATGTTTCGACGCTGCCCATGCCAGTTACGGTATCAGATATGGCAGGTGTGTCAGAGAGTGCGACAGATATCTCCAGTAATGCGGAATCGGCCAATACGGGAGAGTCAGATGTGTCAGTACTGCCCATGCCAGTTACGGTATCGGATATGGTGAGTGTGTCAGCGGCGGTAATGTGCAGTTGCAGTGATGCGGTATCAGTTATTGCGGGGGAGTCAGATGTGTCAGTACTGCCCATGCCAGTTACGGTATCGGATATGGCAGGTGTGTCAGAGAGTGCGACAGATATCTCCAGTAATGCGGAATCGGCCAATACGGGAGAGTCAGATGTGTCAGTACTGCCCATGCCAGTTACGGTATCGGATATGGCGAGTGTGTCAGCGGCGGTAATGTGCAGTTGCAGTGATGCGGTATCAGTTATTGTCGGAGAGTCGGATGTTTCGACGCTGCCCATGCCAGTTACGGTATCGGATATGGCAGGTGTGTCAGCGGCGGTAATGTGCAGTTGCAGTGATACGATATCAGTTATTGTCGGAGAGTCAGATCCGCTGATGGCACCCATGGTCTGCATGTCTGATTCATCTGATATAGCAGGTGTGTCAGCGGCGGTAATGTGCAGTTGCAGTGATACGGTATCAGTTATTGCGGGGGAGTCGGATGTTTCGACGCTGCCCATGCCAGTTACGGTATCGGATATGGCAGGTGTGTCAGAGAGTGCGACAGATATCTCCAGTAATGCGGAATCGGCCAATACGGGAGAGTCAGATGTGTCAGTACTGCCCATGCCAGTTACGGTATCGGATATGGTGAGTGTGTCAGCGGTGGTAATGTGCAGTTGCAGTGATACGGTATCAGTTATTGCGGGGGAGTCGGATGTTTCGACGCTGCCCATGCCAGTTACGGTATCGGATATGGCAGGTGTGTCAGAGAGTGCGACAGATATCTCCAGTAATGCGGAATCGGCCAATACGGGAGAGTCAGATGTGTCAGTACTGCCCATGCCAGTTACGGTATCGGATATGGTGAGTGTGTCAGCGGTGGTAATGTGCAGTTGCAGTGATGCGGTATCAGTTATTGCGGGGGAGTCGGATGTTTCGACGCTGCCCATGCCAGTTACGGTATCGGATATGGTGAGTGTGTCAGAGAGTGCGACAGATATCTCCAGTAATGCGGAATCGGCCAATACGGGAGAGTCAGATGTGTCAGTACTGCCCATGCCAGTTACGGTATCGGATATGGTGAGTGTGTCAGCGGTGGTAATGTGCAGTTGCAGTGATACGGTATCAGTTATTGCGGGGGAGTCGGATGTTTCGACGCTGCCCATGCCAGTTACGGTATCGGATATGGTGAGTGTGTCAGAGAGTGCGACAGATATCTCCAGTAATGCGGAATCGGCCAATACGGGAGAGTCAGATGTGTCAGTACTGCCCATGCCAGTTACGGTATCGGATATGGTGAGTGTGTCAGCGGTGGTAATGTGCAGTTGCAGTGATACGGTATCAGTTATTGCGGGAGAGTCAGATGTGTCAGTACTGCCCATGCCAGTTACGGTATCAGATATGGTGAGTGTGTCAGAGATGGTAATGTGCAGTTGCAGTGATGCGGCATCAGTTATTGCGGGAGAGTCGGATGTGTCAGTACTGCCCATGCCAGTTACGGTATCGGATATGGCAGGTGTGTCAGAGATGGTAATGTGCAGTTGCAGTGATGCGGCATCAGTTATTGTCGGAGAGTCGGATGTTTCGACGCTGCCCATGCCAGTTACGGTATCGGATATGGCAGGTGTGTCAGAGATGGTAATGTGCAGTTGCAGTGATGCGGCATCAGTTATTGTCGGAGAGTCGGATGTTTCGACACTGCCCATGCCAGTTACGGCATCAGATATGGTGAGTGTGTCAGCGGTGGTAATGTGCAGTTGCAGTGATGCGGCATCAGTTATTGTCGGAGAGTCAGATATTTCGATGCGGAGATTTGTAATTGCAGAAACCTGGAGTGTCTTGATCGCACTTGATACCTGACTCTGATCGTCAACTGCACGCTGGGCTTCCCCGTATACAAGTGCCAGTGTGGAACGGTTGACTTTGACCATGGCATTATAGGCACCATAACTTGTGTCATGCTCAAGAATATTCCTTGCAGTCAGACCAGTACTGCTCATATCAAATATCTGGAGAAAACCGTCGCCATCTGCACCCCTGTATGCCAGGGCCAGGGTGCCATCATCCACCAATACAAGAGAGTTAAAGTGCTGGCGCTCTGGGACATGTGCGGTATTATCCACGGCAACATACGTCAGGGGGGCACGTGGTGATGTGATTATACCGTCGTCATCTATGTCAAATTCAACTAAATGTCCGCTGTTAGTACTGTAATCTGTATATGCCAGAACCACGGTATCATCATCTGCCTTTACAAGCGAGTTGTACGATACGTCTCCGGTTTCATTATGCTCAAGGGAATCCGTCTGAATTATCGTATTGTCTGTCCCAATATCAAATGTCTTGATGTGGCCGTCGGCATTTTGTCCCATATATGCCAGAACCACGGTATCATCATTCAGCTTTACAAGCGAGTTGTACCGTCCCTGATCTGGATCATGTTCCAGGGGCGAGCCTACAAATTCTATGGCCGTTTGCGAGACAGACATGGCCGTGATATACCCGTCTCCTGCACTGCCGGCATATGCAAGTACCAGCGTGTCATCATCGAATTTTACAAGAGATGGATCAAACGGGGTCACATCGGTATCCAGGCTCACCTTGGAAATCGAAGGAACAAGCTCCGCATCATCAGTGGTGCCTGTAACCAACATTATGTCGTATGTCAACACGTTTAATGCTTGATTATGTCCATACACAGCTACAAACGTATCTTCATCTATTGGTGCAAAAGAGACTGGAAATGGCGGGTTGGTATCCGACAGTTCAGGGGGGTTTACTATTATCGGATCCATTTCCAGCTGGACGGTGTCCTCTAGTTGGATTCCATCAATAGTTATGCGGTACAGATTCATATGATAATCATATTCTAGGCTGTCATCAACGTATCGCAAGCTATTATGTCCTGACACGTAATATTGTCCGCCTACATGCGTCATGGTGTGTCTTAGGTAGTTATCTGAAAGGGGCAAAGAGGTTTCTGGAATAACTGGCACGTTGTTTGTCACGGGTTTATCCTCAAATTGTACAAGGATGTTATCCAGACTGTTTAGTATGTTGTCGCCCTTATAGGATACGGTAAGCATATCCTCAGATGTTATCTCCGTATCCACGGTAAGTGCTATGGTACGGTCAGATATTATCGCAGCAGATACCGTGTTGCCAGATATCTCAAAGTTTAAAAAATCCGCCACTCCAAAGAGTTCTTCAGACGTGCGGACTGCTACTGTGGTAGCAGATGTGGTTCCGGCAGAATCAAAGGATGCCGTGTTAGATCTGACTGTAACGTCGTATGTGTCAGATGCTGCATTGACATTACCAGCTGTATCCATCACCGCGGACTCTGGAATTGATACTATGACTGTTCCATCCAAGATGGTCACAACATCAAAGGTGTATGTGGTACCGGTTCCTGCAAAGTTTGATGCTGTAGGTGCGCCCCCTGATGCCGTTCCATATACCAGTATGTCTGATATCTCAAAGTCTGTCACGGGTTCGTCGAATGTCACCACATATGATACGGTTTTAATATTTTGTGTGCCGCCGTGGGGGGTATTGGCAGACAGTTCTACGTATGGTAAAAGATCAAATGTCTGTACCCTGAGGTTTCCAGCATCAGCAACCAGTATGTGCGTGGAGTTTGTCGTGATTCCACTAGGACTGTTAAACGCGCCGATCTCCGGATCAGAGAGGACAAGTGTGCTGAGAAAACCACCATCAGTGTCAAATGCCTGTATCCTGTTGTTATTATTGTCTGCAACCAGTATGTATCCCTTGTTGATTGTAATTCCATCTGGACGGTTAAACTGACCCAGATCCAAGCCTAAACTGCCAAACTCGCTGACGTAGTTGCCACCCAGATCAAATACCTGTACCCTGTGGTTTTCGCGATCTGTAACCAGTATGTGCGTGGAGTTTGTTGTGATTCCCTGGGGAAAATTAAAATTGCCGCCGACTGAGCCGAATTCGCCAAACTTACTGACGTAGTTGCCATCCAGATCAAATATCTGTATCCTGTGGTTGCTGCTGTCTGCAACCAGTATGTGCGTGGAGGTTGTTGTGATTCCTTGTGGAATAACAAATTGGCCGTCACCTGAACCGGAACTTCCAAACTGGCTGCGATAATTGCCGTTCAGATCAAATACATGTACTCTGTGGTTGCCAGAGTCTGCAACCAGTATGTGCGTGGAGTTTGTCGTGATTCCGTGTGGTAATTTAAGATTGCCGTTGCCTAACTCGTAGGCAAATTTGCCGTTCAGATCATATACCTGAATCCTTTCGTAGATGATGTCTGCAACCAGTATGTGCGTGGGGGTTGTGGCGATTCCTGCGGGGGATCTAAACTCGCCAATCGTTTGGACAAAAACTCCAATTGGTATGGCAGTATCCACTATAACGGTGTATTCATTGGATGCCATGGTTAGATTGCCTGCAGCATCCATTGCAACACCAGCGGAGATTGATACTGTGACTGTGCCATCGCCTGTAGTCACCACATCAAAGGTGTACGTGTTACCGGATCCTGCAAAGTTGGATACGACAGGCGAGCCCCCAGACGCTGTTCCAGATACCAGGATTTCTGATGCCTCAAAGCCTGTCACGGGCAGAGCAAAAGTTACAGTGTAGGATATACTGTCGGATTTTTGCGTGTTGCCATCATCGGTGGGGGCAGTTATGATTATGGAGGGTAAAACCACGGTAACCGTGTATGGAACAGATGTCTGACTGTTACTACCTGTCGCATCTGTTGCAGCACCTGCGGGGATTAATACTCTAATAGTGCCATCCGAATCAGATACCACATCAAAGGTGTATGTATTGCCGATTCCTGCAAAGTTGGATACGGCCGGTGATCCCAGGGATGCGGATCCTGATACCATTATATCAGATATATCAAAGCCTGTCACGTCCTCGCTGAAGGTGGCAGTATAAGATATGGTAGCAGAGGGTATAATGCCGCCGTTGATAACATTGGCAGATAGCGTTACGAGGGGAAAGAGATCAAATACCTGTATCCTGTGGTTGCCGGTGTCTGCAACTATCATATGTGTAGAGTTTGTCGTAACTCCAGAGGGGCGATTAAACTCACCATCACCCATGCCAGAAGATGAACTGGAACTGGTAAATTGATATACAAAATTGCCATCAGTGTCAAATACCTGTATCCTATTGTTGTTACTGTCTGCAACAAATATGAAGTTATCATTTATATCTATTCCTTCGGGACGGTCAAACTCGCCGAAGTCACTCCCCAGACCGCCAATCGTGCTGACAAAATTACCTGCCGGATCAAATATCTGTATTCTGTTGTTGCCTCTGTCTGCAACCAGTATGTGTGTGGAGTTTGCTGCAATTCCGCTGGGACTGAAAAGTTTGTTAAAGTCAGTGCCGACACTGCCAAACTTGCTGAGATAGTTACCCTCCGGATCAAATATCTGTATCCTGCTGGAGCTGTCTGTAACCAGTATGGTTGTCGGAGTTGTTGTGATTCCTATGGGCAAAGTAAATTCGCCGTCGTCTGTGCCGGAACTGCCAAACCGGCCGACATGGTTGCCGTCCAGATCAAATATCTGTATCCTGTGGCGGTCGCTGTCTGCAACCAGTATGTTCGTGGAGGTTACTGCAATTCCTTGCGGGAAATCAAAATCGCCAGGGTTTGAGCCGCCACTACCAATAGTGTTGAGAAAATTACCACTCAGATCAAGTATCTGTATCCTGTTGTTGTCTCTGTCTGCAACCAGGATGTGCGTCGAGTTTGTCGTGATTCCAAAGGGGGATCTAAACCCGTCATCATCGTTGTCGAAACTGCCATATTCGTCGACGAAGATTCCAACTGGCAGCGGAATCGTTGTAACTGTATATGCGTCTGATGCCCTGTTTGGGCTCCCCAGGGCATCTGTGGCCACACTTGCAAGGATTGATACTGTGACAGTACCGACAGGATTAGTTGCCACATCAAAGGTGTACGTGTCACCGCTTCCTGCAAAGTTGGATACGACTGGTGATCCCCGGGATGCGGATCCTGATACCGTTATATCAGATATCTCAAAGCCTGTTACATTCTCGCTGAATGTTGCAGTATAAGATACAGTTGGAGCATCGTGTATGCCGCCATTAGGGGTACTAGCAGATATGGTTACGGTTGGTGAAAGATCAAATACCTGTATCATGTGGTTGTTGCTGTCTGCAACCAGGATGTGCGTCGAGTTTGTTGCGATTCCTTGTGGAAAGTTAAACTGGCCCGGACCTGAGCCGAAACTGCCAAACGTACGGACAAAGTTGCCATCCAGATCAAATACCTGTATCCTGTGGTTGTCGCTGTCTGCAACCAGGATGTACGTGGAAGTCGTGGCAATTCCATCGGGATTTGAAAACTGGCCCGGACCTGTGCCGGGACTGCCAAACGTATGGACGTAATTACCCTTCAGATCAAATATCTGTACCCTGTTGTTGCCGGCTTCTGTAACCAGTATATGCGTCGAGTTTGTTGTAATTCCATTGGGATTTGCAAACCGGCCCGGATCTGTGCCGGAACTGCCAATCGTGCCTACAAACAGGCGATCAAAATCAATTACCTGGATCCTGTGGTTCTCGCGATCTGCAACCAGGATGTGCGTCGAGTTTGTCGTGATTCCAGCTGGAAAGTCAAACTGGTTGTTGCCTGAACCGGAGCTGCCAATCGAATCAACAAACTGACCGTCAAAGTCAAATCTCTGTATGCGATGGTTAAAGGAGTCTGTCACAAGTATATGCTGGGAGGTCGTTGTAATTCCGTTTGTAAGTCTAAAATCACCATCACGGTCACCGCCACTGCCAAACTCGCTGAGATAGTTACCATTCAGATCAAATATCTGTACCCTGGAGTTGCCGGCTTCTGTAACCAGTATGTTTGTGGCAGTTATTGCAACTCCTCTTGGAATGTTAAACTGGTTGTTGCCTGGACCGGAACTGCCAATCGAACCGATAAAAGTTGCAACAGGTACGTCCGCATCGACTGTAACGGCATATACGTCGGATGCCGTGTTGCCGTTGCCTGCCGTATCAGTTGCCTTACCTGCAGGAATTGATACAAGGACAGTGCCGTCATCGGTGGCAGTCACATCAAAGGTGTAAGTGTCCCCGGTTCCATCAGGGACAGATACTGTCGCAGTCGCATCACCTAATAGTGTGATATCAGATGCCTCATCAAAGTCTGTAACAGTCTCTGTAAAAGTGACAACGTAGGATATGGTGTTGGAGTTTGTGGTACCTCCATCGTCTATATCGCTACTAGTTATGACTACGGCAGGTATGGTATCGACTATTACATCAGAACCCCCAAGGGAGTTATCAAGAGTGGTTGCAGGAAGCCTCAGACGGGAAGCCGCGTCATCATCTTCAGCAAGTATGGTTCCGCCGCTTAATGACAGTGAATTTGCATCGGCATAGTTGAGATCATCGGAGTTATCCCCTGCAAGGACGGTATACCGGAATATCATGTCAGTTCCAGGCGAACCGTGGGAATAAACTGCAATTGCGCCATTAATGCCAATGTCCAGTAATAACTGCGGGAATCCTGTTACTGTTACTGACTCGTCAAATGTTACGGTAATTGAAACGACGTCACCTTCTCTGTAGGGACCATCTCCTTTTACAGATACCTCGGTCACACTTGATGGAGTATCTGCCACTGTGACGGTATATTCGTTGGATCCAGTGTTGCTGTTGTCTGCCGTATCTGCTACCATATTTTCTGGAAGGGATACTGTGACTGTACCATCAGAGGTAACTGCCACCTCAAAGGTGTATACATTATCCGTTTTTACAAAGTTTGATATGACGGGTGAGCCTCCGGATGCAGTTCCGGATATCTCCATATCTGTCATCTCAAAACCTGTCACGACCTCGTTGAATGTAGCAGTATATGATATAGTGCGGATGTTTTGTGTACCGCCATTAATGGTATTGGCAGTTATGGCTATAGTTGGCGCGATACTATCCACTATTACATCAGAGCCTCCAAGAGAGTCATCAAGAGTGGTTGCAGGAAGTGCCAGACTGGCAGTCGTGCCATCAGCGGATGTGATGGTTCCGCCGTTTAATGACAGCGAATGTACATCGACATAATTTAGATCAGCGGAGTTATCTCCTGCAAGGACGGTATACAGGAATGTCATGTCAGTTCCAGGCAAACCTGGGGAATAGGCTGCAGTTGCGCCATTAATGCCAATGTCCAGTAATAACTGCGGGTTTTCTGTTACTCTTACTGACTCGTCAAATGTTACGGTAATTGAAATGACGTCACCTTCGTTGTAGAAACCACCAGTTGCAGATACTCCAGTCACACTCGGTGCGGTGGCATCCACTGTAACTGTGTATCTGTCTGATTCCGTATTTTGGTTGCCTGCCGCATCTATTGCCACGGATTGTGGGATGAATACTGTGACTGTACCATCCAAATCAGTTGACACCTCAAAGGTATATGAGACACCGGGGATGATTTCTGCAAAGTTTGATGCCACTAGTGGGTCCCCTGATGCGGATTCCGATATCGTTATATCTGACATATCAAAGCCTATCACGACCTCGCTGAAAGTGGCAACATATGATATCGTGTTGGATGTTGTGACGCCGCCATCAGATGCAGCAGTAGTAGTTATGACTACGGAGGGTAGCGTATCCACGGTAATGGTATGTTCGTTGGATGCCCTGTTTTGATTGCCTGCCGCATCTATTGCCACGGATTGTGGGATGAATACTGTGACTGTACCATCAGAGGTAACTGCCACCTCAAAGGTGTATACATTACCCGTTCCTGCAAGGTTTGATATGACGGGGGAACCTCCTGATGCGGATCCCGATATCGTTATATCTGACATATCAAAACCTGTCACTTCCTCGTTGAATGTAGCAGTATATGATATCGTGTTGATGTCTTGTGTACCGCCATCAGTGGTACTAGCAGTTATGACGACAGTTGGGGGTGTAATCAGCATCACATCAGAGCCTCCAAGGGAGTTATCAAGAGTGGTTTCAGGAAGTGCCAGACTGGCAGCCGCGCCACCATCTTCAGCAAGTATGGTTCCGCCGTTTAATGACAGCGAACGTACATTGACATAATTTAGATCAGCAGAGTTATCCCCTGCAAGGACGGTATACCGGAATATCATGTCAGTTCCAGGCGAACCGTGGGAATAGGCTGCAGCCGCGTCATTAGTGCCAGTATCCAGGAATAACTGCGGGAAGCCAGTAACAGTTACTGGCACGTTAAATATAATAGTAATATCAATGGTATCACCTACGTTATATACACCGTCTTTAGCCGATACACCGTCTTTAGCCGATACGCCGGTTACAACCGGCACGATATCCATCACGGTAAAGATGTATGCATTAGATGCCGCGTTGCCGCTGTTTGCCGCATCCAATGCGGCACCAGCAGGAATTGACACTATGACCGTACCGTCAGTGCTGGTAACCACATCAAAGATGTACGTGGTGCCGCTTCCAGACAACACAGTAACAGTCGCATCTGCCGTACCAGATAGTAAAATATCAGATACATCAAAGCCCGTCACGGGATCACTAAATTCCACATTGAATCTTACAGGGGTAACTGCGATGGTGGCGCCATTATCCACATCAGATGATATGGATACTGCCGTACTAAGCGTTCCAAAGTTCCCGGAGGTGTTAGCCTCAGATTCAAACTGCCGCAATCCCGCATCAGAGTACAGCACCTGGTGACCAAAGATGTGCACGTCGCTGTTTGAGCGCTCAGAGATGATTATCTTATCATCAGAGCCCACTGCAATCCCCGATATGGTTCCAAGACTCACATCGTCCCCCAAGGACAGATCCCCCTCGTACACGCCGGAGGCAGTGTATATCTGGACTGTATCAACACCGTTGTTGTTGTTGTTGTTATACACCACAAAGAGGTGATCCGTGGAGTTTGTTGCAACGGCACGCAGGGTCGAGAGTCCGGTCGGACCGGTGGTATCTATATTGGAGGTGTTTACCTCCCCCTTTGAATCAAATATGCGTATGTTGTCATTGCCACGGTCTGCCACAAAGACGTGCCCCAAGGAGTTTGTTGCAACAGATATAGGAACATCAAATTCGGTGGTAACAGTGGTGGTAAGCACTCCCGCATACGTCCCATCCTGATCAAATATCTGGACGATGCGCCGGTCATCGATATTTCGCGTGCTTTGCTCAACATCGCTGACGTAGATCATGTCATCCTTACCTATTGCAACGCCGGCAGGCTCCCGGAACATCAGACCGTCCGCGATGTCAAGCACCCCGGCATACACCCCGCTTGGATCAAATATCTGGACCAGGTTGGATCCGTTGTCTGCGATAAAGGTGTACCCCGTGGAGTTTGTTGCAATGCCTTCAGGACGGGAAAATGCTGCTCCGCCCGTGGTGTTAGGGACGCCGGCATAACTTCCGTCGGGATGGAATATCTGGACGCGGCTGTTGATGTCATCATCTTCAGTAGGGAGAGGGATGAAAGTATCTCCAACAAAGACGTGTCCCGTGGAGTTTGTACCAACACTGTTAGGATTAGAGAATGCTGCTCCGCCCGTGGTATCAAGACTGCGTATGTATGTGGTTCCCCTAAATGCCGAGACGGTATCACCTATCACAGCATCACCTCCTGTCGAGTCAATTACAGTAATTACAAGCGTTCTGGCATCAAACCATACACCGGTGTAATCTGTCCCAAGTGATCCACCAAACACAAAGACTGCATCAAGTTCGGATCTGGATAACGTCTTAGATCCCGCCATGTCAGTATTACGGTTAAACGTGATAATCAGCTCGTCGCCGTCTGACAAGAAAGTATCAGACTCGTCGGGATCCCGCCATACAGCGGAGAGTATCTCAAGGGACTGGGTGTCAACTGTAACTGTGTGCGTGTTTGAGGCGTCATTGCCGTTGCCTGCCGTATCAATTGCCTTACCTGCAGGAATTGATACAATGACAGTGCCGTCATCGGTGGCAGTCACATCAAAGGTGTAAGTGCCCCCGGTTCCATCAGGGTCAGATACTGTCGCAGTCGCATTACCTGATAGTGTGATATCAGATGCATTATTAAAGCCTGTAACAGTCTCTGTAAAAGTGACAACATAGGATATGGTGTTGAAGTGTGTGGTACCTCCATTATCTATATCGCTACTAGTTATGACTACGGCAGGTATGGTATCGACTATTACATCAGAGCCCCCAAGGGAGTTATCAAGAGTGGTTGCAGGAAGCCTCAGATTGGCAGTCGCGCCATCATCAGCGGATCTGATGGTTCCGCCGCTTAATGACAGCGAATTTACATTGACATAATTTAGATCAGCGGAGTTATCCCCTGCAAGGACGGTATACAGGAACGTCATGTAAGTTCCAGGCGAACCGGAGGAATAAACTGCAGTTGCGCCATTAGTGCCAATATCCAGTAATAACTGAGGGTTTCCTGTTACTCTTACTAACTCGTCAAATGTTACGATAATTGAAATGACGTCACCTGTGTCATATGTACTGTCGCCTGTTGCAGATACTCTGCTCACACCGGGTATTGTATCTGCCACTGTAACGGTATATTCATTGGATGCCGTGTTTGTGTTGTTGGTATTATCTGTTGCAACACCTTCGGGAATGAATACTGTGAGGGTACCATCCGAAGTGGTCAGCACATCAAAGGTGTATGATGCGTCGGATACTGCAAAGTTTGATACGGGGGGCGATCCTACGGATGCGGTTCCGGATATGACGATATTATCCATGGTAAAGCCGGTTACGATCTCTGTAAAGGTGGCAGTGTAGGATATGGTACTAGTGCCGTACGTGCTGCCATTGGGGGTGTCAGCAGATATGGTTACGGCAGGTCTGCCGGCATTGGGATTTACGACATCAAGTATTTTTATTGTGTTGGCAGTGGATGTGCTGCCGACTATGCTGGCAGGATAATCCTCGCTGTACACGAGTGCTAGTGTGTCATCGTCTACTTTGAGAAGCGCGTTAAAGGCGCCATTTGCCTGGTCATGCTCAAATGGTTCGCCATTTGATATCAGGTCCGTTGCAGTTATGTCGTACGTCCGAATAAAGCCGTAACCTGACTCCCCCCTGTATGCGAGGGCCAGGGTGTCAGCATCAAAGAGTACAAGCGAGTTGTGGTGTATGTCGGGATCCAGGGGTGCGGGTGCTGCCCCATCATAGTATGTCAGGGTACTGCCCCTTTGCTTGATGCTGCCGTCTGTTGCTGAAATATCAAACAGTTTGAGATGCCCCGACCCGTCATCTGCCCTGTTACTATCACCAATCTCAGAGTATGCAAGGGCCACAGTATCGGCATCCACGCGGACAAGTGAGTTAAATGATATCCTGCCAGACTCGTGTCTTAGTTCGGCATTCTGTGTAACCGGGGAGTCGGCACCTTCTCCAATGTCAAATGTTCTTATGACTCCATCGGCACCACTACTCCTGTATGCAACTACCACGGTGTCATCATCGAGTTTTATCATCGAAGAGTATCGTCCCTGTTGTGGAGGATCAAACGGAGTAACAGGGCCGTCTCTAGCCAGGTCACCTGTACCCGAATCAATTCTGAAAACATTCAGAGAACCAGAGGGGGAATTGTGCGGATGTGAGTGTGCCAGTACCAGTCTATTCTCGTCAAGTGCTACCAGGGACGGATTAAGTGTGTAGCTGGGGGCCATTCCATAATTAACAAATTTGTTAACCATCGATATTTGGGGATTTTCGGCAGTGGTATCTATATCAACTGTGACAATATATGATCCGGCACCGGTTCTAATACCATCGTCATCAGTGAATCCACCGGATGGAAGTGCGACTGCAACTGTATCATCATCTATGCGCGTAAGGGAGATGGAGAGCGGATGAAAATTTTGAGAGACACCCGGAGTTGCCTGACCGAATGATGACAAAGCACGGCTGTGAATCATGGTGATGTCATCGTCAATTATGCGGTACAGTCTGAGTTCGTAATCATAATTTAGGTTCCCTCCACTAGAAATTCCGACAGTGTGGGAGGAGACGTAATAGTTGCCAGTAAGATGTATCAGGCTGTTCTTGTAGCCGGTATTTGGAAGGGCAACTGACTCCCCATTGGATATGTCATAGGTCGTCTGGGCATGTGCATCGGACGATACCGGCAGTCCGACAGATATGAGAATTACTGCCAGATAAATTGCAGTGAATGTAAACCTCAAAGTATCAGATAAAGAACAAAATATGCATGATATGGTTACAATTCATTCTTTAACCTTCACCTCCTTTTATTTTCTACATTCCATACAACATCAGCTGATTTAACGTATCTGTAAGTATACATGTTACAAATGATGAATTCATTTTGAGTTTATCTATATTGTGGTTTGATAGAAAAGAAGATAGGCACGAATCAAATATTTTGGATAGTCCGGATCTAATGAGGTCGGACAAGATATTTCTAAAAATAATTTTCAACAGGTCTAACAACAAAGCATCTCTTTACAATTCTCGCATTCCTCACCCATCCAATCATCAAATTGTAATAGATTGCAATATGATACACAGACACACAAATTGACACATGATTCTATATTCTAATGATTTCATGTGATTTTTAATTTCAAATATCTTCTAGAGTGTTTGGAATTATAATTCAATCAAGTTTTTCTATGAGAATACAATTCTTGATCATTTTGATAATTGTAAACTCTATCAGATTGATTAACTCGTGGCGCATTGGATATGTTTTGATTGAACAGATTAATTTTAGATTCTTTTTTCTGCTTGATTGGCAGTGAACTGTCATCCATGCCGGATCTGACAAAATATTATGCGAATCTAAAAAAATAATTCAAACAAATCATCAAACATTTGAAGTCATGAATATTTATGGTGATGATGTTGAGGATGATGGAATAATTAGTTTGTAAGTAGAACGACTCATTGTAATTTATATCCAAACACATGTGACTCACCGTTTTAATTTGTCTTTGTGCGATATCAATATCAATTCATATAATTTATAATCTGTTCTTTTTCGTGTTCGATCTACATCACACGGGACTTGCAATTTTTAATAATAAAATATCAACGGATGCCGGATTTTCATCCACCATTCTTTCTGAGACAAACAGATTTCCCATGTTGTGGATGATGTTGTGGATGATGTTGTGGATGATGTTGTGGATGATGTTGTGGATGATGTTGTGGATGATGTTGTGGATGATGTTGTGGATGGAAAGAATCTTGAATCTTCTGTCTAGTGTCTTCTGTCTGGAATTTGATTCAATCGGCAAACCTAGAGTAATTTATCATTTGTACATTTGATTGAAAGGAAATAATACAGTGTGTTACTGCTTGGAATTCTCATTCATGGTTTTATAATAAATAATTGCATTATCAAGATGATCGAATGCATATGCGATCTGCCGGATCTGACAACATTGCCATACAATATACAACTGTTTATAAATAATGGATGTTCTGTTTATAAGTAATTGATCTTAGACGAGATGAATCAGGAATTTATGAGTTGATAGCGATCAGATATTTGGGATTATGATCGGAAAAACTTCCATTATGTTATGGTCTTCAGAGTTGAGTCAAATAGGTACAAACTCATTATCCAATGTATCTACCTGAGGAATTCATTGTGCAGGTTGATTCCCATGGGTCATAGATTTCGTCTTTTTTGCTCTAATGATTTTGTTTGTTTTTTTCTTGGAAACTATCTTTTTTCCAGATGGGACAATCTCAGTACCATCTGAATCTCGTTTTTCTTCATATAGTTAGTTCTTATCAGATACAAAACACCAATAAGAAATGACTCAAATAGGATTTGCCAAGGGATTCCAAACAATGACTGGAGCCAGTCATGATCTTCTCAAAGGTATTATAATCACCTGTGTATTCAGGATTCATTAGAACCGGTTCAATATTTATCGTAGTTAGTCCAATATTTATCGTAGTTAGTCCAATATTTATCGTAGTTAGTCCAACATTCATCGTAGATAGTCCAATATTTATCGTAGTTAGTCCAATATTTATCGTAGTTAGTTCAGGATTCATTGGAACCGGTTCAGGATCGATTGGAATGGTTCAGGAGTCATATCTTCTACAGACTTGGATTTGTCATCTCATGATGTTACAACAGTATCATGTCTTATCACTGTATGAAGAGAGGGATATTCCTCAATACAATACATGTTAATTTTAAACATTCTCACACATGACGAATGGATCGGCAATGAATATGCGTCAGACCGTCTTTATGTCTGTGATGCTTCCTTTATCATATCTGAGACACGGTTATCCCACATTGAATCCGGTGATCAAAACACAAAGCGTTTTGATAGTATAGTGATGCTTTTTGAAGAAGAATTATTAGATCATCTCACCATATTCTTACAAAACAGCCAAGGTATACTGTTGTGGCAGTGTTGCAGAATCCAAGATGGTTATCTCCATCTTCAAGTCGGAGGGGTTCTCCAAACATGTCAAGTAGATCAGAACATCACACTTTTTCAGAGGATGCAGTTTTTATTGTTAATTTATTTTATTAGTTTGGATTTCAATACATTGTAATTCCTAGGGGATTGTCTTTTTTTATACATTTTATACAAAATCAAAATCAACAAATCAGAATTAAACACAAACAATACAAGATAAAAGTAATATAATTCTCTGAAATATCAAACGTGTTTAATCCAAGAAAAACCCATCCTGATAAATTTCATAACTAAGAAAAATTAAAGCAGCTGCAATTATGATAGCACCACAAAAACCAAAAAATAATCTAAAATAAAAAAAGATGTTAGGTTGCATTATTATCTTCCATATTGTACTTTGTCATCTTGGAACGGAGAATACAAAACACTCTATTGTACGAAGCGCAATCCTCCTAGAATCCAAAGCACTGTAACAGATTATTTGACTGCACCGATCACAGATATATGAAAAAAAGAATGACGGAAAAATGCCGGATTCCAGAACTTGACCTCAGTTACGCCTTTAATCATACGTACATTGTATTCCAATTATATTTTCACTGTGATCTGGATATTTGGTATCCGGACACACAACCACCGCGTACACCTGACGTGTTGTGTCTGTTCCATCTGATGCGGTGAGCCAGAATCGGTAATACTGTGGATATTCATGATAGAGCGGGGCGATGACGTTCGAAAAGTCGATGGATATGGTCGCAGTGCCGTTGTCGTGGTCTGTTATCTGTATGACATTACAAGGCAACAGTATGGGAACGGTGTCCAGGACACCATTGTAATTAGGAGACAGCGAACCACGGTCTATGTCAAATATAATATCATCACCGTCCGCGTCTGATGCCGTTTCTGTAAATGATGTGGCACCGTTTGCAGGAAGACGGATGGGGCTGCGGTTTGTCTCAAATTCCGGGGGGTTGTTTTCAGACCCGTCTATTGGGAGGCCCCATAATGCGCCTGCGGCGGGGTTTGAAAGCCTCCCCATGAACAGTATTGCGCCGCTTTTCTCGTGCTGGATTATGAAGATGAACGGATGATCCACAGTTAATGGCACGGTGGGTGTCCGGTAAAGAGGGGTCATGTACGCAATGTAATGTAGAACTATTGGCTCGGTACCTTTTTCATCTATTTTGACATGTGCTGCCTGTACTGTCTTTGAGACAGACAGAGGCGGTGACGAAATGCCAGACAGGTCTGCATGTCTCGAGTCAAAAACATCCAGGACTCCAAGTACGGTAAAATCATAGTTCTTCATCAGATGACAAAGTCAGTAGAACAAGATATGATATGATGATATGTGGTGATTTCCAGAAGCCCATAAATCAAATCAAAACAAACATCAAGGTAACAGTTCAACACTAGTTAAGAAAGATCAAGGTTTTGTTGCAGACATTACCGTAAATTGCAGACAAGACACTGAAATTATTCCTAAAAATAAAAAACAAAAGGATAAACATAGCGGGTTCCCAATGATCCGTCAAAATAAGATTGTCCTGCATCATATAGTCGTCATCTTCCTGCAAAAGATACACGTGTTTATCCAAATGATTATGGGAATCATCTGATGATCTGTTCAAATATGCCATCATGAGTTTTGGTTCGAGGTTCATTGATTGTTCTGGATCCAGGATATTGGGATTGCAAATGATGATTGAATCCATCTGATGAACAGTTCAAGTATGCCATCGTCGGGTATTGGTTCTGGATTCATTGGTTGTTCTGGATTCATTGGTACGGGTTTTGGATTCATTGGTTGTTCTGGATTCATTGGTACGGGTTTTGGATTCATTGGTACGGGTTTTGGATCAGTTGGAGGTTCTGGATCCTTGGATACGGGTTCTGGATCAGTTGGTACTGGTTCTGGATCAGTTGGTACTGGTTCTGGATCCATTTTCTCTGCAGGCTTTGGTTTATCATCATCACCTGATGTTACAACAATGCCATATGTCTTGTCACCGTGTGAAGAGAGGGATATTCCACGGTTGTCCTGTAAGAACATGGTGAGACTGCCTGAGAATTCTTCTTCAAAGGGTATCACCATACTATCAAAACGCTTTGTGTTTTGATCACCGGATTCAGTGTAGGATAACTGTGTCTCAGATATGATGGAGGAAGCATCACAGACATAAAGACGGTCTGACGCATATTCCTTGCCTGTGCATTCATCATGTGTGAGAATGTTTGAAATTAACATGTATTGTATCAAGGCATCCGGTTGTTGCGGTGTCGTATGATCCGAGATGATTATCTCCATCTTTAGGATGTTCTGGCGTGCATCAAAGGGCGTTATCTGTGGTGTTACTGTAAGTAGTGCGTCAGGTTTGATTGTTATTTTTGATGAACCTGTCAATGCGTTTGCTCCGTCGGATGTAAAGCTAAAGGATAGGTCGTAGGGTGAGCCTCTACCGCCGCTGCTATCGCCACCGCCGCCACCGCCACCGCCACCGCCACCGCCACCGCCACCGCCACCGCCAGACCTTCTAGGTGCTGGTGCGGGTTCAGGTGTTGGTGTTCTGGTATCGACTGTAACGGTGTATGTGGCAGATGCGATGTTGCCGTTGCCTGCCGCATCCGTTGCCGCATCAGCAGGAATGGTTACTAGGACAGTGCCATCACCGGTGGTTGCCACCTCAAAGGTGTAGGAGGCACCGCTTCCTGCAAGATTTGATGCTGTAGGTGAACCGCCTGATGCCGTTCCAGATACGGTGATGTCTCCCACATCAAAGCCTGTCATATCCTCGGTAAAGGTGGCAGTATATGATACGGTGTTAGTGCTGTGGGTACCGCCATTAGCGGTGGCAGCAGATATGACCACGGTGGGTGCCACAGTATCCACTATTACATCAGAGCCGCCAAGTGATGCAGCATCAGTGGTGGCAGGAAGTCTCAGATATGCAGTAGCATCGCCAGCAGTGGCAGTAACGGTTCCATCAGATATAGATAGCGAGTCCGTACCGACATAGTTGAGAGCATCAGTGTTGTGTGTTGCAGCAACGGTATATGTGAATGTCAGTTCGTCTCCAGGCGAGCCGGAGGTATAGACTGCCACGGTATTAGTAGTGCCAATATCCAGTAACAGTTGCAGGGTACTACCGACAGATACCGTTACTGACTGGTCAAACGCTACTCTGATCTCAATTGTCTCACCTTCCATGTATGAATCAGATGTTGCAGATACGCCGACTATGGTTGGCGCATTGATGTCAGAAATGTCCGGTTCGTCAGATATGGCAGGTGCATCAGTTGCGGTAATGGAGATGTTCAGTGATGCAGAGTCGGTTATGACCGGAGTGTCGGATTGGACAAGGGTGCCCATGGTCTGGATGTCTGATTCATCAGATATGGCAGGTGCATCAGTTGCGGTAATGGAGATGTTCAGTGATGCAGAGTCGGTTATGACCGGAGTGTCGGATTGGACAAGGGTGCCCATGGTCTGGATGTCTGATTCATCAGATATGGCAGGTGCATCAGTTGCGGTAATGGAGATGTTCAGTGATGCGGTGTCAGTTATGACCGGAGAGTCAGATACTGTGATGGCATCCACGGTCTGGATATCTGATCCATCAGATATGGCAGGGGTGTCAGTTGCGGTAATGGAGATGTTCAGTGATGCGGTGTCAGTTATGACCGGAGAGTCGGATTCGATAAGAGCACCCATGGTCTGGATGTCTGATTCATCAGATATGGCAGGTGTGTCAGTTGCGGTAATGGAGATGTTCAGTGATGCGGTGTCAGTTATGACCGGAGAGTCAGATGTAACAATGCTCTCAGATGTGGTTACTGTAACGGCATATGCAGTGGATGGCTGGTTTGCGTTGCCTGCGGTGTCACTTACCACACGTTGGGGGATTGATACGGTAACTGTACCACCAACGGTAGTTGCCACATCAAAGGTGTATGTGGTGCCAGAAACGGTTTCTACAAAGTTTGATATTTCATCAGGTGTGTCTCTGAATGTTGCTGTTCCAGATACGGCGATATCTTCCATGGTAAAGTCCATCACGGCCTCACTGAAGGTGGCAGTATAGGATACCGTGTCAGTGCGGTGCGTGCCACCATCAGGGGTGACAGAAGATATGACCACGGTGGGTGTAAGATCAAATATCTGTATCCTGTGGTTCTTGCTGTCTGCAACCAGTATGTGCGTGGAGTTTGTTGTGATTCCTCGTGGTTTGTCAAACTGGCCGTCACCTGAGCCGAGACGGCCAAACTTGCTGTGATAATTGCCGTCCAGATCAAATACATGTATCCTGTCGTTGAAGGTGTCTGCAACCAGTATGTGCGTGGGAGTTGTTGTGATTCCTCGAACACCGCTAAACTGACCGGGATCTGAGCCGAGACTGCCAAACTTGCTGACATAATTGCCGTCCAGATCAAATACCTGTATCCTGTGGTTCTGGGTATCTGCAACCAGTATGTGCGTGGAGTTTGTTGTGATTCCCGAGGGGAAGTTAAGCAGACCGTTGTCTGAGCCGATATCTCCAAACCGGTTGAGATAATCACCATCCAGATCAAATACCTGTATTCGGGCATTAATGGAATCTGTAACCAGTATGTGCGTGGAGTTTGCGGTAATTCCCCCGGGTTGGTTAAACTGGCCGTTGGCTGTGCCTTGACTGCCAAACTGACTGAGATAGCTGCCGTCCAGATCAAATACCTGCACCCTGTTGTTGAGGGTGTCTGAAACCAGTATGTGCATGGAGGTTGTCGCAATTCCCCGGGGGGACTGGAACTGGTTGTTGCCCGAGCCCGGACTGCCAAACTTGCTGACATAATTGCCGTCCAGATCAAATGTCTGCACCCTTGAATTGCCAAATTCCACGACTGATATCTGCGCAGAGTTTACTGCGACTCCGTATGGAGTGTCAAACTGGCCGTTGTCTGTGCCCGAACTGGAACTGCCAAGCGAATTAACAAAAACGGCAATCGGTACGGCGATATCCAATGTGACAGTGTATGGGGCTGATGCCACGTTGCCGTTGCGTGCCATATCTGATGCCGCACCTACAGGAATTGATACAACGACTGTACCATCGGCTGGGGCAGTTACAGTAAAGGTGTACGTGTCATCGGATCCGGCAGGTGCAGCATCAGCTGCAGTTGCAGCTCCAGATACTGTGATATCAGTTATGGCATCAAAGTCTTCCACGGGCTCACTGAAGGTGGCAGTGTAGGTAAGGGTGCGGGTGGTGGAAGCATCACCATCAGCAGCGGTTTGATCGTTAACTATGGTTACAGTGGGTGCCACAGTATCCACTATTACATCAGAGCCGCCAAGTGATGCATCATCAGTGGTGGCAGGAAGTCTCAGATATGCAGTAGCATCGCCAGCAGTGGTGGCAGTAACGGTTCCACCACCAGTTATAGATAGCGAGTCCGTACCGACATAGTTGAGAGCATCAGTGTTGTGTGTTGCAGCAACGGTATATGTGAATGTCAGTTCGTCTCCAGGCGAGCCGGAGGTATAGACTGCCACGTTATCAGTGGTGCCAATATCCAGTAACAGTTGCAGGGTGCCACCAGATACCGTTACTGACTGGTCAAACGTTACTATGATTTCAATTTCATCATCTTCTTTGTATGAATTAGATGTTGCAGATACGCCGACTACAGTTGGCGCATTGATGTCAGAAATGTCCGGTTCGTCAGATATGGCAGGTGCATCAGTTGCGGTAATGGGGATGTTCAGTGATGCTGAATCGGTTATGACCGGAGTGTCGGATTCGATAAGAGCACCCAGGGTCTGGATGTCTGATTCATCAGATATGGCAGGTGCATCAGTTGCGGTAATGGAGATGTTCAGTGATGCGGTGTCAGATAGTACCGGAGAGTCAGATACTGTGATGGCACCCATGATCTGGATATCTGATTCATCAGATATGGCAGGTGTGTCAGTTGCGGTAATGGGGATGTTCAGTGATGCGGTGTCAGTTAGTACCGGAGAGTCAGATGCGGTGATGGCACCCAGGGTCTGGATGTCTGATCCATCAGATATGGCAGGTGTGTCAGTTGCGGTAATGATGACTGGCGGTGTTGTATCCGGAGCAGTAGCGGCAATCGTCTTGATTCTGTTGGGGGTTGCAGTTGAATCCAGTATGGCGCCCGGCATATCCCCGCCGTACACCATGGCCAGCGTCTGATCATCGACTCTGACAAGCGAGTTGAATGCGCCGTATGCCGGGTCATGCTCAAACGGCCCGCCATCAGTAGTCAGACTGCCAGTCAGGTGATCTATACCATACAGCCGGATAAAGCCGTCGCCGTCTGCTCCCCTATACGTAATTGCCATTGTATCAGAATCCAGCAGGACCAGCGAGTTGAGATGCACCTGTTCTTCAAATGCCGCATCTGCTGCGGCACCATAATACAGCGTACGATCGCCCTCTGCAGTAACGACACCCATAGCGTCGACATCAAAGACCTTGATAATACCCTGCCCGTCAGATGTGGATGCGGCATCACCAATAGTAGAGTATGCTACTGCCACCGTATCATCATCGACCCGGATAAGCGAGTTGTACGCAGTTCTTGCAGGCTCGTGCTCAAGGGCGGTTCCGGCAGTAATGTCACTGTCGGCTGAAACATCAAATGTCTGGATGAACCCCTTTTCAGATACGCCCCGGTACGCAAGTACCACCGTGTCATCATCGAGCCTTACCAAAGATGGGTACTGTCCCTGATCTGCGGTAATTGTCGTACTAGGCTGCGCACGCAGAACGCCGCTGTCAGGATCAACTGTAATAATCCGGATATAGCCGGCAGGTGAACTGTCCGGATACGAATACGCAAGTACCAGCCTGTTTGCATCAAGTGTTATCAGGGAGTGGTTATGTGTTTGACTGCCATCATCATCTGAGAGAAAGGAGACCAGGCTAGAATGAGTAAAGGGGCTGCTGCTGTCAGAACCGGTATCAACATCATATGTTCGAACGTTACTAGTCCGGGTGGCACCCACATATGAAATTGCAATGGTGTCATCATCCACTCGGGTAATGGCAGTAGAAGTCGGATGGGTATCAAATTCATGAATCGGCGTGTTTACAGGCTGGTTGTTGATTCGTACAATCTCACTGCCAATCAGTCTGATATTCTCACTAGTAATACTGTATAGTCTGAGGGTGGTGATGGCATTAAAATCCACAGATACATCGACATCATGCGTGGTTACAGTGTGTGATGAGACGTAATAGTTGCCGGCAAGATGTATCAGGTTGTGGCGGTACCCGTTATTTGGAAGGTCGACAGGGCGTGTCTGGGATATGGTATGAATTGCTGCCCCCACGTTGTTTGTCACGGACATGGGGTCAAACGTCACAAGTATGTTTCCTGCAGCATCAGTTATGGGAGTGCCAGAGTATTCCACGGTGAATGCGGCGCCGGGCACTATTGCAGTACCGACTCTCAGCGTTATGCTGCTGCCAGATATCACGGGATTGCCAGCAATGGCATTACTGCCAGATACTTCAAAGTCTGTCGCATCGGCAGTTCCTGCAAGCGGTTCTGATGCAGTTAGTACGATCGTATTAGCATCGGTGGTTACAGCGGATTCAATGGTTGGCGGAACCGTATCCTGGAGCACGACGGAGAGCGTCTTGATTCTGCTGGAAGTTGCAGTGGAATCCTGTATAACGGATGGAAGATCCCCGCCGTACACCAGGGCCAGTGTGTTCTCATCGACTCTGACAAGCGAGTTGAATGCGCCGTCTGCCTGGTCATGCTCAAACGGCTCGCCGGTAATAGTCAGACTGCCTGTCATGTGATCTATACCATACAGCCGGACAAAGCCGTCACCTGATGCCCCCCGGTATGCAATGGCCAGCGTGTCAGAATCCAGCAGTGCAAGCGAGTTGAGATGCACCTGCTCTTCAAATGCCGCATCTGCTGCGGCGTTATAATATGTCGGACCGCCCACTCCGGGAATGTCAACGTTTGAGGCATCAACATCAAAGACCTTGATCCGTCCGTGCCTGTCAGGCGTGGGTGTGTCATCACCAATCACAGAGTATGCTACTGCCACTGTATCATCATCGACCCGGACAAGGGAGTAGTACGCCGTTCTTGCATCCTCGATCGGATAGTCGGTTCCGGCAGTAATGGCACTGCTGTTTGAAATATCAAACGTCCGGATGAATCCCATCTCAGATTCACCCCGGTACGTAACTACCACCGTGTTATCATTGAGTTTTGCCATGGAGATGTACTGTCCATTATCGGGCGTAACTGTTTCAAGGGGGCCGCCAATCAGGTTCTTGCTGGGATTAACAGTGATAACCTGCATATAGCCGGCAGGAGAGCTGTCCGGATACGAATACGCAACTACCATCCTGTTTGCATCAAGTGCTAGCATAGAGTGGTTGTGTGTCTGCCCGCCATCAGTGCCTGATCGAAGGTTGATGGTGTTATGAACGGTAAAGGGGCTAGTGGTAGTAGTAGCAGCAGAACCGGTATCAACGTTATACGTTGCAATCTTGCTTGCCGAATCACCATCCACATATGAAACTATGATGGTGTCATCATCTACGCGTATAACGGCAGTGGAACTAGGTTCAGTGTTAAATTCGTGAATCTGCGTGGTTTTATCCTGGGTGTTGACCTGGATTGTCGTACTTCCAATCAGTGAGATATCCCCATCAGTAATACTGTACAGTCTGAGGACCGTGTCATAATTCCAGAGGGACGAATCGTCATTAGGCGTGACTGCAGTATGTGAGGAGACGTAATAGCTGCCGGTGAGATGTGTCAGGTTGTGCCGGTAACTGTTACCTTGAAGTTCGACAGAGCCTATCTGGGATATGGTATGGGCTGTGGTCCCCACGATGTTTGTCACGGACTGGGATGTAAATGTTCCAAGTGCGTTTCCTGCGACATCAGTTATGCCGCCACCCATGTACGTCACAGTGAGTGGGGTTCCGGGCACTATTGCATCATCCACAGTTATAATTATACTGCGGCCAGATATCACAGGTGCCTCAGATACGGTGTTGGCAGAAACGCCAAAGTGACCGGCAGTCGTAGTTCCTTCAAGGGGTTCGTCTGCCACAACTACAATCGTGGTCGGACCGGTGGTTGCAGCAGACTTGACGGCAGGTGCCATAGTGTCCACCACTACATCAGAGCTGCCGGCAAGTGAGTCATCCAGAGTGGTTGCAGGAAGTTGCAGACTTGCAGGCCTGCCTCGATCATTGGCAATGATGCTTCCGCCGTTTAGTGTAAATGGGTCTGCATCGACATAGTTGAGATCAGCGGAATTATCCCCTGCTGCAACCGTATACTGGAATACCAGTTTGGTTCCAGACGACGAGTCGGAGTCATAGACTGCTGTTGCATCAGTGTCACCAGTCTCCAGGAATAACTGCGGTTTATCAGATACGGTTACTGATTCGCTAAATATCATGGTAATTGCAATGACCTGGCCCGTGGTGTAGATGCCATCCGTTGCAGATATGCCAGTCACGACTGGCTGCGTTCCAAAGTTGCCGGAGGTATCTGTGGCAGACGCAAACTGCCGTAATCCAGTATCAGAGTACAGCACCTGATGGCCAAAGACATACACGGCATCAGCTTGGGCATCAGATATGATCAACTGGTCATTACCAGTCGCTGCAAGCCCCAGCACGTTTCCAAAGCCCACATCCCCGGAAGGCAGATCCCCGATGTATGCGCCGGAACCCGTGTATATCTGGATGATATCAGCATTGTCGCCGCCGCCGCCGCTGTATGCCGCAAAGATGTGCCCCGTGGAGTTTGTGAGGACCGCCCTCAGACTAGAAGAGGCATTCGGGCCTGTCGTGTCTATACTGGCAATGTTTACCCCTCCGTCCGGATGAAATATCCTGATGTTATCATTGCCGGCGTCTGCCACAAAGACGAATCCCGTGGAGTTTGTTGCAACGGATACGGGATCATCAAATTCGGTGACGACGGTGGTGGCAAGTCTTCCGGCATACGTTCCATCCGGATGGAATATCTGGACGTTGCGCCGGTCTCGCTTGTCTACGTTGTTAGCGTCAGTATCGCTGACGTAGATCCTGTCATCAGGTCCTACTGCAACGGCTGCAGGCTCCCTGAACGTCTGACCGCCCGCGGTGTCAAGGACTGCTCCCGCATACGTTCCATCGGGATCAAATATCCGGACCAGGTTGAGTCCGTCATCAGCTACAAAGATGTGCCCCGTGGAGTTTGTTGCAATGCCGGCAAGACGTGGAACTTCGCCTGTGCCTGCGGTGTAAAGGAGTCCGGCATACGTTCCATCGGGATCAAATATCTGGACGTTGCGGTTGGTAAAATCTACAACAAAGGAGTATCCGGTGGAGTTTGTTGCAACTCCGGCAGGCAGCGAAAATGCTGTTCCGCCCGTGGTATCAAGGCTGCGTATGTAGGTGGTTCCCCTAAACGGCGAGACAGTATCGCCGATCTCAGCATCAGCGCCAGTCGAGTCAATTACGGTAATTACAAGCGTTCTGGCATCATCAGACCACACACCGGTATAGTTGGCTCCAAGCGTCCCCCCAAACTCAAAGATGGAATTTATCTCGTGCTTTGTCAGCACCGAAAGTCCTGCCATGTCAGTAACATGATCAAAGGTGATGCTAAGTTCATCACCGTCAGACAAGACAAAGTCAAGGTCGTCGGGATCCATCCATACTGCAGAGAGTATCTTGACTGGTACCGTGTCAACTGTAACTGTGTGCGTGTTAGAGTGAGTATTGCCGTTGCCTGCCAGGTTTACCACCTCATTCCCAGCAACGGATACTGATACAGTTCCATTACTGATAATTTCAACATCAAATGTATACACGGAGCCGCCAACAGATGTAAAGTGCGACACAATGAAGCCGCCGGTTTCAGTTGCAGTTCCAGTTACCGTGACATCAGATGCTTCAAATCCGGTAACTGCCTCGCCAAAGATCACAGTATAGGGTATTTGGCGCAGGTTGGTACTTGCCCCGCTGTCAACGACTGAGGATACCGTTGCAGTCGGGCCGGACGTATCCACAGTTATCGTATGCTCGGCTGACGCAATGTTGGGATTGCCAGAGTCGGATTCGTTTGCAGCGCCTTCAGGTATGGATACTGTTAGTTGCCCGTCTGAAGATACCGTCACATCAAAGGTGAATGACGGGTTGGCAGTACCATCAAAGCTTGACTCGTTAACGACTGCCTGCGCCGTGCCAGTTATTGCCACATCTGATGCTGCAAATCCGGTAACTGCCTCGTTGAATCTCACGGTGTACGGTATTTGGCGCAGGTTGGTACTTGCCCCGTTATCAACGACTGAGGATACCGTCACAGTCGGGTTTGTCAGGTCGACTGTTATGGAATGCTCAGCTGACGCGGTGTTGGCATTGCCGGAGACTGCTGCATTTACAGCGCCAGACGGAATCGACACTGTTACCTGTCCGCTTGCAGTTGCCAGTACGTTAAAGGTGAATACGGGGTTGAGCGCATCAAAAAAGCTTGACCCGTCAACTGTGGCTCCTGCCGAACCGGTTACTACAACGTCTGATGCTGTAAATCCGGCGACCTCCTCGCTGAATGTCACAGTGTACAGTATTTGGCGCAGGTTGGTACTAGCCCCGCTGTCAACGACTGAGGATACCGTCACAGTCGGGTTTGACGTGATTATTGTTACGGTGTACTCGGCTGATGCGACATTGGTGCGACCTGTGGCAGCGGCAGTTGCAACATTTGCAGGTATTGACAGAGTCATCACCCCATCAGCAGACACCAGTACATCAAAGGTGAATACCGGGTTGGCAGTACCATCAAAGCTTGATAATACAACTTTTGCCTGCGCGCCTCCGGTTATTGCAACGTTTTCGGCATCAAATCCGGTGACCTCCTCGCTGAAGGTGACCCTGTAGGAGACAAGGTTTGATGGTATAACAGAGCCGTCCCGGGTAGAGGAGGATATGGTTACAGTTGGGTCAGACGTGTTTACGGTTATGGTATAATCGTTTGATGCAAGGTTGGCATTGCCGGAGCTAGTCGCACTTGCAGCAAGCGGCAGAACAGAGACTGTCATCTCCCCGTCAGCAGTTGCCAGCACGTCAAAGGTGAATGTCGGGTTGGCAGCACCATCAAAGCTTGATGGAACGACTGCGGCCTGCGCCATACCAGTTACTGCTATATCTAACGCATCAAATCCGGTAACCTCCTCGCTGAATACCACGGTGAATCCTACCGTGTCAAGTGCGGTAGTAGCACCCGGGAGTACATCGGATGTTACAGATACAGTCGGGCGAAGTATTCCAAAGTTGCCGGAGGTATCTGCGTCAGAGGCGAACTGCTGCAGTCCCGTATCAGAGTATATTATCTGATGGCCAAAGACATACACCTCGTTGTTTTGGGAATCAACGATGATCAGCCGATCATCGGGGTTCACTGCAATCCCCGACGCCCGTCCAAAATCCACGTTTCTCAGGGGCAGATCCTCGATGTACACGCCAGAGCCCGTGTATATCTCGATGCTGTCAGCAGCAGCACCAACGTTTGCAAATGATACAAAGATGTGCCCCGTGGAGTTTGTGGCGACTGCAATAGGACTTGAGGAGCCGCTCTGGCCGGTTGCGTCTATATTGGCAATGTTTCTCCCGTCCGGATGGAATATGCGGATATCATCATTGCCACTGTCTGCCACAAAGACGTACCCCGTGGAGTTTGTTGCAACAGACAGGGGTGTGTCAAATTCTGTGCTGACAGTGGTGGCAAGTCTTCCGGCATACGTTCCGTCCGGATCAAATATCTGGACGTTGCGCCGGTCTCGCTTGTCTACGTTGCTAGCGTCAGTATCGCTGACGTAGATCCTGTCATCGGGTCCCACTGCAACGGCTGCAGGCACCCTGAACGTCTGACCGCCCGCGGTGTCAAGGGCTCCCGCATACGTTCCATCGGGATCAAATATCCGGACCAGGTTGAGTCCGTCATCAGCTACAAAGATGTGCCCCGTGGAGTTTGTTGCAATGCCGGCAAGACGTGAAAATGCGGTTCCGCCCGCGGTGTCAAGTGCTCCGGCATACGTTCCATCCGGATCAAATATCTGGACGTTGTTCAAGTCTGCAACAAAGATGTGCCCCGTGGAGTTTGTTGCAACTTCGGCAGGACGGAAAAATGCGGTTCCGCCCGCAGTATCAAGGCTGTATATGAATGCCGTCCCCCTAAACGGCGAGATGGTATCACCCACCGCCGCATCACCGCCAGTCGAGTCAATTACGGTAATTACAAGCGTTCTGGCATCAGACCACACGCCGGTGTAATCTGCCCCAAGCGTCCCCCCAAACTCAAAGATTGCATCAAGGACTGACTTTGAGAGCACCTGAGATCCCGCCATGTCAGTAACCTGGTTAAACGTGATGCTCAGCTCATCGCCGTCTGATAAGACAGTATCAGACTCGTCGGGATCCCGCCATACTGCAGAGAGGATATCAAGGGATGAACCAGTACATGAACTATCCTCTCCGCAGCCAGGCACGTCATATGAAACACTCAGATCATACCGGTATACCCTGTCAGTTTGGGAGCCTGTTACAAACAGGGCGCTGGCATCCGTGGAAAAATAAACGTCTGCCGGGGTGTCATCCTCTGAGATGCCCAGGGAACGCAGGTACACCGGTGCGGATATGTCAAAGGGTGCAGTCAGGGCATACAGGTCTATCTCGTCATTATCAGAGTCTGCTACAAACACTGTATTTCCATCATCAGAGAATTCCAGGCCCGTGATATCGACACCGCCATCAAAGGGTGCAGCGGAACTGCCTGCAAACATCGGTGTGGATATGTCAAAGGGTGCAGTCAACGAGTACCAGTATATTTTTCCATCACCGGTCCCCACTACAAACATGCCAGTTCCGTTACCTGAAAACGCCAGGCCCGTGGCAGAGCTGCTTTGGTCAGATACTGAGAATCCGCTCGGGTTTACGAGGGGGGATTCTATTGTAGATATGTCAAACGGGGTAGACAGGGTGTACGGGTATACGCCTGCAGTCGCCGTGCCAGAATCTGTCTGCAGCACAAACATCGTTGTACCGTCATCATCAAAGTCCACTGCTTCTGGTGTCAAACTGTTTGAAAATACAAAGGATGATACAAGCATGGAGGTGCCAACATCAAATGGTACGGAGAGCGCATACTGGTATATCTTGTAATCATCTGTCTGCGTTACAAACATGGTACTGCCGTCATTAGAGAATGTCGCATCCCCCAGAGTTAACGCAGACCGGTCAGGATCGTCAGGATCATCAATATCAACAGAGTCTGCAAGGGACAGCTCAGACAGCTCAAATGCGACGGGGAACATTTTACGGTCCAGACTCGAGAGCGAGTGTATATCAAAGTGGACGGCGGGATTCACAAATGACGCGACCTTTTGCCGGTTTTGATCCGAGAGATCAAATATTACCACGGACGAGTCAGAGGAGACGACTAGCTCTGCTGCAGAGAGTGCGATATCCTCAGAATCGCCGCCCGTACCCATAATGTGGATTTTTGCAGGGGTGATGCTGGCATGATCGATTATATCGCTAAATATCATAAACATCCTCCCCGTGGAATAGTTCAGGGTCACAGAATCCAAAACGATCTCAATGCTGATACATACTCCTCCAATCCCGTGTTCGTTTGCAGGGCACACGGGATCCATGCACATCCCTTCAACGACGCTCTGATCCCCGATGCACACGGGGTCCACGCACATGCCGCCGATGGTCATCTGATCCCCGATACATGTCGGATCCATGCATACCCCGTCAAGGACCATCTGGTTTCCGGCACACACGGGGTCCACGCACATGCCGCCTGCAATGGTCTGGTCTCCGGTACACGTGGGATCCATGCATATCCCGTCAACGATTGTCTGGGATCCCTCGCAAACTCCAATATCAAACGTGTTGAGGGAGTACTGGTGCAGATTGTTAAGTGCGTCTCCCAGATAGTACATTCTGTCACCGGAAGGGGAGAACTCTATTCCGCGGGACAGTACGTCAAAGGGGTGTGGAGTTAAAGAATGCCTATATGTGACAGTGCTAAGATCAAGGGGGGCGGACATGCCATACTGGATTACGCTGTTGGCCTGTGATCCCAGCACAAACATCTCTCGTCCATCCTCGGAGATCTCTACATCTAGCGGTTTACTCTCCCTGTCTGCTATGGAGTAATTGCTGACCTCGGTTGGTGACCGTATGTCAAAGGGGGCAGTCAACGAGTAATGCGTTACAATGTCTGATCTGGCCTCAATTACAAACAAATCCATGCCGTCAGCAGAAAAATCCATTCCGCGCGGAGTCTGTAAACTGGCACCTGCTGCAAACGTCCTCACATGGGTCGGCGAGGACGTGTCAAAGGGTGTAGACAGTGAATACTCGTATATGCCGTTCTCATCATCTAGTATGAACATGCTTGTTCCGTCATTGGATAGCTCTATATCGCGCAGAAATCTGTTCTGGGCCTCAAGCGAGGTGGTTCCCATCTCAGTCGGATCTTCAACATCAAACGGTGCGTCCAGCGAGAACTGGGACAGCTGGTCTCTCATCTCTCTCGTCTCTATCGTGTTGTATCTCTCAACGATGTACAAAGTATTTCCATCAAAGGAGAACTCAATGTCCCCAAACACCGGCAGTTCGCCAAGTATGGTATCAAGTGAGAGTATCTTTAGCTCCACCGCGTTGCTAATGTCACTGGATGTCGGAAATGTATTTCCATTGGCATCAGTTACTGCAGATGTTTCAAGGAATACAGTCGGTCTGAGATACCCCGATACGGTCTGCCTGTTTGTATCAGTCAGCGTAAAGATCAGCTCTCTGGAATCAACAGATGTGACAAGCTCGGCAGCGGAGAGGGTCACCCCCGAGACAGTATCATATTCTCGGATCTGGAATTTTGCAGGATCAATGGTGTCATTATCGATGACAATTTCAAAGGTGAGGGAGAATGTTCCCGAATTCGGATCAAATGATGCCAGACGCAGATAGTCATCGACTTCATCCCGGCAGATGCCGGCAGCCAGGATGGATGATGCAGAACATGTCGGGTCCACGCACATGCCGCCAGTTAAAACTTGATTACCGATACATGTTGGTTCCACGCACATGCCGCCAGTCAAGACCTGGTCACCGATGCATGTGGGCTCTACACATACACCGCCGGTCAGGACCTGGTCACCGACGCATACGGGGTCTACACATACACCGCCAACGACTGTCTGGTCTCCTGCACACACGGGATCCACGTATAATTCGAATGTGGCAAGGGAGTACTGCCTTACCTTCCCATCGCCGAAGACATCCCCTACAAACAGATCAAGACCGTCACCGGAGAACGTCATTGTCCTGGGATCTATATCCGTCCCCTCCAGCGTGGCAGTTCCGGCATGAATCAGATTCTGTATATCAAATGGTATGTCGGGCCTCTGGTTGTTGTATGTGTGAACTGTGTCATTACTAGAGTCCAAAATGAGCACCCTGTTTTCATCATCGGATATTATCACCTGTACCGGGCTTGTGATATCCTCACTCAGATCCAGGAGGAAGCCGCGATTAAATGCGGCCAGATCAAACTGTACTGGAAGGTCAAACTGGCCCATAACAATACCGTCACGGTCAGTTGTTACAAGCATGCTGCTGCCGTCACCGGAGAATGTCAGTCCTTCAGAGGCCGTAGTGGTATCAGATATGATTCCAGCAGACTCGCGTACAAACGTGGCAGTTGATAGTGTAAACGGTGCGGATAGCGAATGCTCGACAATGCCGCCAAAGCGTGCTGAAACAAACATCTTGAGCCCGTCATCAGAAAAGACGACCTGGTAGTTATCGCCGGCATAAGAGTCCACATCAAGTGAGCTCACAAACGTCGCCTGTGTCAGGACAAAGGGGACGGGCAGCGAATACTCTGATATGATGTGTGAGCCGCCATCAGATAGGAATATCTTGCGCCCGTCATTGGAGAATGCCAGTCCGGTCGGGTTTCCAACTGCTGGAAATTCGACAGAGCCGGCATTCACAGGCGATACCACGTGGAACGGCGTGGGGAAGGGATCGCCTGCCACATCATGCATCGCAACAGAGTCAAAATGGAGGGTGGTGCGCGTTGCAAGTCTTATCGTGTTTATCTGCGCGTCTGTCAGTTGTAGTCGTATCGTATCTGAATCAGACACGGTTAAAAGAGCGTCATCAGCAAGCAGTATGTCCGCCGAGCCTGATGGAATAATCCGCATGTTTGCAGGTGCTATGGTGGATACGTCTATAATGCTGTCAAATTTTGCCTCTATCCATTTGTTATCCTCATCCATGAATAACGAGACAAGATCAACTGAGCCTTGATGCGACAACGGCATGGTAAAGCCAAGTAAGGTGTTTCCGGCAGGGTCAGATATGGAGCCCACGTTTGATGGCACGTATGAGAGGGTAGGGGCCTGGTGTAACATGATAGGTCCGGAGAGGGTCAGCGTGGCATTCGTACCAGACATGCTAACTGATCTGACAGTTGGATTGGATTCAAGACCGCGTATGGCAAAGTTAAAGGCAGGAGAACCGGCGAGGCTGATCTGCTCAGTCAGTTGTACTGTTATGGTATCAACTGATATCTCCGGATACTGGTGGGGTGTGGGTCTCACGCCGTCAAGTACCACGTTAGAGGTTGCAAGGGATGCGGCAGAGCCGGGCTCTGGAAGCGCGTTGAAGGTTTCCACGCCATGCTCAAAGGAGACGAGGAATGCGCCATCATCCGGGAGTATCAACTCTGTTCCGGCATGGTCCAGCGGATTGACATTATCTCCCTCCCGTACAACATACTGAAAGAGAAGATCAGAGGAGGGCGGGGCGGGGCTGTAATCAAGCTGTATGATTTGATCCCCGATGCTGATTCCCATCTTGGGTATTCCAGTTACACGTACATCCTCAGAGTATCGCACCGTAATATCAACAGTATCCCCAATGCCGTAGATGCCGGGGGCTGCAAAGACAGATGTGATAACAGGTATGTCCATGACGGCATGTGTTGTCTCAAGGTCGTATACTGACAGCGCAAACTGGTGTATGCTGCGATCCGTATCTGATGTGAGGATCATCTTTGTGTCATCATCGTATAACGCAATTCCATAGTTGAAACGGACGGGGGGCAGTATTGTTTCAGGACTGTGGGCGGTAGTGACATCAAATGGCGTGGCAAGGGCATATCGGGTCATGCCCTGTGTAACATCTAGTAAGAACAGGTGTCCGCCGTCATCAGATACTGACAGGGCAGTGATGGGTGTAGTAAAATCTCCAGGTACCAGAAACGTGCCATTACTTTCGGCCGTGCTGACATCAAAGGGGGTGACAAGATCGTACTGGTATACTAAATCAGCAAAATCGTCATATATGAACAACATTGTGCCGTCTGGTGTCATGTCAATTCCACTCACATATTTATTGTCTGATAGAAATTGGGCGGAATCAGATAGTGTCGCAGTGGAAATATTAAAGGGCGTGGAAAGCGTATATGTCGTTATTGGGTCAGTAGCCTTTGCGAAAAATAATTTTGTACCATTCGGAGAAATATGAAGATCCGTACCGGATCCCAGGTACACGGATTGTACGCGGCTGGCAGTTGAAATATCAAACGGAGTGGCAAGATCGTATTCCACAAAGTAGACGGAACCTATTAATTCCAGAATAAACATTTTTGTGCCGTTATTGCCTATCTCCACTCCGGGAATGCTGTATATGGTGTCATCTGCTGACTGGAATGGTTCAAGCGGAAGACTCGTGACTGGAACCGCCCTGAATGTGTCTGTGGACTGGGGGAATTCTTTTCCGTCTGTAAAGGACATTGCGACAGAGTCAAAACTAAGGGTCGGCACATCAAACAGAATTACGTTTTGTCTGTTCTGTTCATCAAGTCTGAATGTTACCACGGTCCCATCCACTCCGACAAGTTCGCCATCAGAGAGCGTTACGCTGTTTGCAGCAGAATCAGAATCTATGATGTGGATTTTTTCAGGGGATACTTCATCAGACTGGATGGTGCCGCTAAACCGTATCTCAAGTATTCCGCTGTTTTCATCCAGGGCGGCATGGACAATCCGTACTTGAGATATGCTGTTTATCACGGACATGTCAGTAAAGTCGGCAAGCGGGTTTCCCGCAGAATCGGCAAAATTCGAGCCGGTGTAGGTGACTTTAATGACCCCGGTTGCTTTGATGGGCATATTGACTGTGAGTGTTATGATTCTATCAGAGAGTGAGGTGCCAAATACTGTGTTGTCGGAGACTTGGAAGGTGCCGGTATCAGGAACATCTACGAGGGGTTCTGATGCGACAAGTACGACCGTACTAGAATCGGTGAGAACTATTGAGTTAATTTCGGGAATGGCAGTATCGACTGTAATGACGTATATGCCGGATGCCCTGTTGCCGTTGTTTGCCGCATCTGCTGCCGCACCTGCGGGAATTGATAGCAGGACTGTTCCATCAGAAGTGGTTTTCACCTCAAAGGTGTATCTATCACTGGTCCCATCAAAGTTTGATGCCATAGGAGAGCCGCCTGATGCCGTTCCAGTTACGCGGATGTCTGACACATCAAAGCCTGTCACGGGCTCTGTAAATTCAGCAGTGTAGGATAGGGTGCCGGTGTTTGTGGCGGTCTCATCAAAGGCAGTAGTTGAGGATATGACAACAGTGGGCGGTGTATCCGCCGTAACGGCGTATTGAACAGATGCGGTTCCTTCAGGGGGTTCGGATGCGGCAAGTACGATCATGGTCGCATCATTGGCCACGGCAGACACGATGACTGGCGGGGATGTGCCGGGGTCTACAGCAGTAAGTGTCTTGATTCTGTTGGGGGTTGCAGTGGAATCCGGCATGGCAGCCAAAAGATCCCCTCCGTACACGAGTGCCAGTGTGATATCATCGACTCGTACAAGCGAGTTGAATGAACCGTCTGCCTGGTCATGCTCAAATGGTATGCCTGCTGCCGTCAGGGTGCCCGTGGTGTGATCAATGTCATATAATCGGATAAAGCCGTCTGCAGCATCTCCCCTGTATGCGAGGGCAATAGTGTCAGAATCCAGCAGTGCCAGCGAGTTGAGGTGTACCTGTTCTTCAAATGTTGCGTCTGCGGCAGCACCGTAATACGTTTGGCTGTCCGTTTCAGTAATGACGCCGGCTGAGGTGACATCAAATACCTTGATGGTGCCGTGCCCGACAGATGCGGATGTGCTGGCACCAATCGCAGAGTATGCGAGTGCCACCGTGTCATCATCGACCCGGATAAGAGAGTTGTATGCCGTTATTCTATCCTCGATATCATATGCGGTTCCGGCAGTAATGGTGTTATCAGCTGAAACATCAAATGTCTGTATGAATGGATGTGCAGAGTTGCCC
Organism: Candidatus Nitrosopumilus sp.; assembly: GCA_965218785.1. GTDB lineage: Archaea > Thermoproteota > Nitrososphaeria > Nitrososphaerales > Nitrosopumilaceae > Nitrosopumilus. The sequence continues at coordinate 927,439 of OZ244650.1, read as the reverse complement.
CTGTATGCAAGTACCACCGTGTCATCATCGAGCTTTACCATGGACGGGTACAGCCCTTGGTTGGCAGTGATTGGTGCGGGGGTACCGGCACTCAGGGCACCGGTGTTGGGATCAATGGTGATGACATGCATAAAGCCGGTGGGAGAACTGTTCGGATACGAATATGCAACTAGCAGCCTGTTTGCATCAAGTGTTACTAGAGAATGGTTCTGCGTCTGTTCGCCGTTGGTACCATCTCTAAAGTCCGCACTTTTAGGATTACCAAACGGTGTGGTAGAACCGGTATCAACATCATATGTGGTAACGGTACTGGACGTACTGCCAACTACATATGAGACTGCGATTGTATCATCATCCACGCGGGTGAGGGCAGTTGATTTGGGTTCTGTTGAAAGTTCGTGTAGTGACAGGGTTTTGTCTTGGGCGTTGTTTTGTATTACCTGGCTGCCAATCAGCGTGATGTGCTCATTAATGATGCTGTATAATCTGAGGGTGACTGCCGAATCCAGTTGTGTGGGGGTGGTGTCAGGAGTGATTACAGTGTGTGAGGAGACGTAATAATTACCAGTCAGATGTGTCAGATTGTGCCGGTATCCGTTGTCTGGGAGGTCAAGGGAGTCTATATTGTATATTTGATGAATTGCTTGGGCATGTGCATCTAATACCAGTCCGGCAGAGAGGGAGAGGGCTAGCACGCAAATGACTGCAGCAGATGCAGGACTCAAGGGGTATGATAAAGAGTAGGATATGCGGGATTTACTCGCAATTCATTCTTCACCCCTCATTTTAGTCCTACACCATCCCAACAACAATTGGTTTGAGATAAATCGGCAAGTATACATACCATAGAAAAATAGATTGATGTTTTATATATTAAATTGTGATTGGTGGGTATTGTCTGTAAATTTACAAAAATCAGCAATTATACGCCATATCCAGGATGTCATGCAGATTCTGCCATTCCCAATATAATACATGATTTACAGGAATAACTCATCATGAGCCCTAAGAGATCTCACACAGTTTGAATATCTGATCCTCGATTCCCGATCCTCAAACAGAGATCCATCAGGAAAAGCGTGTGTTGCCTGTCTCCGAATAATACATCAAGTCAGATATGGCTTCATGTTGGAGCCATGAGACATAGGGCTTTAGATATGAGACCGGTTTGAGAATGAGATATGACGTATCGGATTTCAGGCATCTTACAACAATGTGATTCTGCCTGAATGCTAGAATATTAAATGAAACCCGTGTCGGCATCATTTATGATTCTTACATGGCAGTCAATCCAGATGATGAATTTTTATGTGGTCTAGGGATCCTCCATTCCTAAAACGTCATAGTATGCCTTTGGAATCATCTGCTGTGCCTTAAAAAACACGTTATTGACAGCAGCATCCAGAACATAGGTCTTGGCCCAGTCATCGTTGCTCCTAATTGAACGGCCAAATCCCTGTAGCAGTTTGGTCAGGGTTTTAGATGTGTACCACGTGGGAAATTTATCCATTTTTGCCCTTGTTCTCTTTTCCTTGTAATTTGGGTATGGCACCTTTGCAATAATCTGGAATCTTGACAAATCATCTTTTAGATCCACTCCCTCCCACAGGGAGGAGGACAGCAAAACACTCGTAGTATCAGAGGCATGTTCGGAGATAATTTCATCCTGTGTCTTTCCGTCTCTGTTTTTACTATGGCAGATTCTGATTCTTTTGGTGTTCTTTGGTGAGAGGTATCGAAGAATTTTCTGACACCGGGGAATGGAGGAAGTCAGTATCAGTCCCCGTTCATTTGAATGCTCGTCTAAAATTTCATCAATTACCTTTATGACTTTAATCTCATCGTCTTCAGTAGAGCCATAACTGAGGCGGCAGACATTCAAAAGACTGATTGTTCTGTGTTCGATTGGAAACGGTGATTTTGGAGTATCAACGAATGCGACATCGTCTTTTTTTAGACCCATGTTATCACAAAAACTGGATTTGTCAATAGTGGCAGACATGAAAATCTGATATTCGGTGTCAAAAAAAGTACTTGCAAATTTTGAAACGTCGATCGGCTTTACAGAGATGGTTCTAAAATTTCCATTCAGGTCTTTTACGGGATCATTTACGATGAAATTCTCCTTATCAGACAGGATGTCAATTTTTGCCTGTGCGGCCCTGTCATAACGCCTCTCCAAGCTTGTAATTAATTCATAATCAGGTTTATTCTCAAAGGCGGGGCTTTCCTTTATGTCCTTGATTTTATTGGCATAAGAATAGGCAACATCGTCAGTTAGTTGAATCATCGAATCCAAATCTGTAAAATCATATTTTTCAGAATTCAGATTACATTCATCAATCTGGCGGCTAAAAATATCAAACCCGACAAACTGTATTATCTGATCTTCTATCTTGTGTGCCTCGTCAAAAATGGAGACCTTTCTATCAAGGTATTTTTCAAAAAGTTTTTTGTTGAATTTCATGATTTGAAAAAAGGCATGATAATTCCACAAGGAATGTTTTGATGCAAGGGCCTGATATTTTTGCAGATAATAATGGCAGGACTGCGGGTCCTGAGTGTTTTCTTCAACCTGCTTGATTGTCGGTTTGAATTTACAGACCTCGACTACCTGCTTTCCATTTTTACTTGTCCTCTCCTGGCACTGTCCCTTTTCACATGTCAGTCTCCAACTCATGGCCTGTACGGGGCTGTCAACTTTTTCAGAGGACATTAGTTTGAGACAGGGAAAGTTCTGTTTGCCCTTTACCGGTTTAAGGAAGGGAATGTCTTTGATGTATTGATCCTGCAGGTGTTTTGACGCAGTCACGGTAAAGGAGCTGTCAAAATGTCTGGAGATGGTGGCGCCCACCAGGGATTTTCCAACGCCGGTGGGCGCACATAAAATAATTTTCTTATATCCTGACTCGATTTTTTCTTCGATCTCTGAGATGATCTCTTTTTGAATTTCTCTAGGAGTAAACGCTTCAGGGAATTTTTTTAAAAGGGACAGTATTAATCATGTTTTTTCACAATATTAAAAGTATGAAGGTTCTTGTGATATCAGGGATTTTGCAGGGTTTGGCTTCAATCCGGATCAGCATATGCGGCAGGATTTAAAACATGGCCGATCTTCTTTAGAAAAGAATGTGACAGGATCTGGTGCATTTTGGGGATCAGATCACTAGAATCCACAGAACCTGGGAATAAAACCAGATAGAGAAAAATTGCAGGGCCGGTTTGTGACAATCTTTTACTAGTTGAAACAACCTACCCTGCATCAAATCCTCAGATATAACAAAAATTTGTTTTCCTTTCTCTTCAAAAGCTGTGGGCTGATGGCAGAAAGGAAAACCAGGCCAATGTAATTAGCGCGTTTTAGAGTTGAAACCTCAACATTATTACTTTGTATTTTTTAATAAACCTGGTGGGCTCTTGGTGTAATGGTAGCATCATGAGTTAAAACCTCTTAGGCGTGGGTTCGATTCCCAGTCCACACTATTTCCAACTGACTTTCTCTCTCTATTACGCCTCTAAAACCTGTATTTGTCGTAATGGAGAGTTCTGGTGCATTTTGGGGATCAGATCACTAGAATCCACAGAACCTGTGGCAGCCCAAAGATCAGAATGGTTGAATGGTACAAATCGGTTCTGATGGTCAAGGGATCGACGGGGCAAAACTACGTCGCAGGTGCTCCAAAACGTTATTTCAGATCAGGCATGTTTTGTTGCAAGGTTTGTTTTAGATCAAGATTACCAATCATTATTTGACATTACAAAATCAAAAAAGCAAAAGATACAGATCTTCGGTGCTAAAAAAGTCAGATATCAGGTATATTGTACCTTAGTTTAATATCTAGTAGAAGTATCGCATAGTATGCAGTTACTTGAGGATAAAATGAGGATTTGGCTGGAGAGTGCCAAATTTGTAAAATCAATTCCCGGCGTATACGTATTGTATGACAGGAAAAAAGAGGTGATATACATTGGCCAGTCAGAAAACCTGCAAGAGAGATTCACAAAATACGTGGATACGGATTTTGAGGGAAACGAATGCATGCAAAAAACCCAGTCATATCAAAGGGAGTTTACAGACAATCCAAAAGAACGCCAGATTCGGTTAATCCAGCAATTCAGGGACGAGTCAGGCAATCTGCCCACATGTAATTCTGAAATAGAGCTGAAAGCCCCCTAGTATAATTTGGAAAGACGGTTAAAAATAGAAAGTGATTAATTCGAGACTGACGTGATTATATAATGCACCAATGTTATTACTGTGAGCAGATATTTGATTCAAAAGAGCAGCTATACGAGCATCTCGAGGTTCATTCAGACGTGGAAAGAAACAGGGAGATTATGAACCGGAAAAAACGTGCCAAAAAACAATGATCATTTTGGTCCAACTAAAAAAAATAGAGTAAAGACAGGAATTAATCAAATTCAGATCCAGATATAATAATTCAGGGTTCAAAGGTATGAGCTGGGTTGAAGCGTTACTGGAAAAATCGTGCCAAAACACCCTCACAAAGGGGGACGTGCTTCACAGCCTGTTTCACATGATAGAGATAAATGAAAATACGTTAAACCAGATTCAAACAGACAAGAGGGATTTTGGACCAGAACTCGAAGAGTTGAAACAGACTGAGATAAGGGATCTTGACTTTCATTTGAAATATTATAGAAGTCTGGTAAATTATATCAGTTCGGTTCCAGAAAACAAGATCATCGGGAAATGATCAGAGCCGTAGCCGCTCAAAGATTGAATCATACTCCGACTGTCTGGTCGGGTCTTTGCCAAAGTTTGTTTCCTGATCATATTTTTGTTTTTTTTGCAGAAAAAGCACGCTTAATTTCTCAACTTCGTTGGCAATCATCCTACCGGAATCCTCCCTTGCAAACTGCTTTCTTTGTTCCTCGTTTTTACCTCTGGTTGGAAATTGTTTGTCAGTAAATTCGTTTTGAATCCGTTCCAAGCTTTCCCGCTTTACTAATTCAGCTAGATCAAAATGCCCCTGCTCATGCTTTAACAACGCATCATCGTACTGGGAAGACCGAACCCATGACAGGAGCGGATGGAATTCGACTGAGATCAGGATGTTTTCAATAAAAAACAAAATCCGGTCTTTTATCTCGTCAGAATTGACAGTCCAGGTGTATCGGTATTTGATTATACTGTGCGAGTCCTCAAATGCCGCGGGGTTGGATTCTGCTTGAAAATCAGACTGTTTGAGAAATGTGTTCTCTGACCAGGTTACGACGTTATTCTCGCCCATGTCTGTCTTGTCAGTTAGTGGAATAAAATTATTAAGATCAGGTCCGTTTTTGTCATTCTGTCAAATTTACGGGGTGATTGGGCATGAGGTCAGCCAAGAGTGGATCAGATTCAGGTATTTGGGATGCTCATGTCTGGTTATTTTGAATCCCTGCACACTATCAAGAATGCCCAATGATCCTTAATTGAAAAAAATTTTCCAGCAGCAAGACCCGGATTCGGAGGCGTTTCTTCAAAGCAAGCATAAAACGCCGTAACGGGGAATCAACAGATAGGTACAACAATGCAGACACCAAGTCGAGGCTTGATTCCTTGAAAAAAGGATCATTTTTTCCACCCATTTTGATCAAATTTGAAGACATGTTTTATTTTAAGAGTTTTTCAGGATACAGGGTATTACAAACATTGGAAGCGAGATGATTGCCGGTTTGATATCTGGTCGTGACTCCCAAAGAGTCGATACAAAAAAAGATATCATACTGCTTGCTTTCCAAATTCCAAACTATTAATTTTAGTGAATTCCACCACGTAGTATGATGGGGAAGTTCTATGTCTGGATGGGAATTTCAATAATGGCATCAGCGGCAGGATTCATCATACTGTTTGGATGGTAATTACTTGAATCTGGCGTGCATGCAACTGAGGGTCTCAGTTGATGCCGTTGCATTAATTTTCAGCAGGTAATTTACGTCACAGAGCATTTGATGTCTGCTTTCAAAAGGGGTATTCATCAGATTACGCAGGGCATGTCATTGATGAGGGTGTCATTGAGCGTAAAACCTGGTTTTTTATTTTTTATAAAACAGCATATCAAATTATTACCCAGCGTTTTATTGCAATTTTACAAAATATATTAATATATTCTGGGCAAGTAAATCATGGTATCAACAATTAAACGAACTAAAGGTAATGGTAAATATTATTATCTAATTCACAAGACAGGCATAAAACAATATGAAAGATATCTGGGCAGAAAAATACCTGACAATCTAGAACGACTGGAAAAAGAATTTGAAGGGGGGATTTTTCAAGATGAAAAAAACCCACTGTTAGAAAAAATTAAAAAAAAATATTCTGGATTTTCTAAAAAAACTGATCCGAAAATCCTCAAATCAGAACATCATGGATTCAAAGTTATCCACATCTACAGCACGCAAAGAATTGAGGGAAGTACCATGACGTTAGGGCAGACAAAAAAGTTATTGGAGGATCATCTGTCACCCAAAGATACATCCACCGAGGATATTATAGAGGCAGAACAAATGGCAGTAATTTTCGATGACATGCTAAATCCCAGCAAGGATATTTCTAAAAAATTGATTCTTGACTGGCACGGAAAATTATTTGAAAGGACAGACACCAACAACGCAGGAAGTTTTAGAAGAGAAGATGTGGCACCCTATCCGGGGAAGACAGAGTATGCTCCATGGGCAGATGTCATTTCAGACGTGGGGGAATTGCTAAAATGGTACGACAAAGTCAAGACGGATGTTAATCCAGTACAGTTATCTGCAATATTTCACAAAAGATTCGAGTTGATACATCCGTTTATTGATGGAAATGGGAGGATCGGAAGGATGTTGATGCTGCGGGTATTGCACAGGAACAGATATCCCATGATGAATATTCTGCCAAAAGAAAAACAAACATACATCAAAAAACTAGAGTCGTCCTGCCTAAAAAATAACGATTTTATATTTGTAAAATGGTTTGTGACAAAATACTTGAGGGAAAATAAAAAATATCTATGATTTTTCTCCCCTGCCAAAAATATTGTTTTATTCGGGTTTGAAAGCTTGCAAATACGTGAACTGCCAGACAGGCAGGCAGATTTGGCGGTGCCGGGCTTTTCATTTAACATCGTGTACTGGTTGTGGATGAAATTCAATTCAGATCTGTTTTAGGAGTATGACTGGCAAATCATCGATCATCATATTTTATTAGCTGTTAATTTTCTATAAAACAGAGACAAATGACAGAGTGCCCCACATGCAAGCTTTCGATGGAATCGCATTCAACATCAGAATTGATGGAATGCTGCATCAAACAGGTGGGCGGGGAATTTACAGAAGAAGATGCAGGAATCTGTCCTAATTGCAGACATAAAATCAAAGAACACAGCAACAAGCAGCTTGCAGAATGCACGCTGGAATTTCTCAAATCAGGGGTCAACAACTGAATCAGAATAGATTAAACAGAAGGGATACAAAGGATTTGAATGGAGCAGGAAACAAAAAAATTAATCGACAGTCTTTCACCGATGTGGACCAACAAACAGATCTGGGAATTTGAACAAAAAAATAAAGGCTTGACATTTGACATTTTGTGCGTTGAGCCAAAAGACTATCAGGCAGAATCATCATGGAATGCAAAATCAGTTTACCGGGACTCGGAGATTCGAGACGTGATAAAAAAGACCTTTGATCATCTTACAGACGGATATGAGCTGCGTATTACAGGCAGGGGGCAGGACGGTCTGGAACAAAGACACGTGCCATATCTTATGGCAGTCACAGCAGACGTTATGATTGAGGATGAAACGGGCCTCAATTTTAGAATGGAGGATGACTGTCTGGTAATGTCAGTGGATCTCAGGGCAGACGTCATTGACTGTAAGGAATTTTTTGAGGAATTTTATCATCTGGCTACGGGTTTTAACTATGATGCAGATACGGGCGTTCCAGAAGATGAGACAGAGGCGGAGATCTATCTTACAAGACTCCAAGAAGAGTTTGATCAAAAAATGAAACTCAAGCTCGGAGACAGATATCTGCCTGGAAACAATGATCCAGATACGTTACAGGCAAAATAACAGGCAAAATAACAGGCAAAATAACAGGCAAAATAACAGGCAAAATAACAGGCAAAATAACAGGCAAAATAACAGGCAAAATAACAGGCAAAATAACAGGCAAAATAACAGGCAAAATAACAGATAAAATACCGAAAGGATTGAAAAGAATAATGTCAGAAAGAAGACCGTTTAGAAAGTTTAAGAAAAGAGAACCCGTACTGACAATAGAGCAAAAGATACAAGAGTTTATTCTTAGAAATTCAAATAACGGTTTTTTCACCAAGGTATCTACAATACCATACAAGTTTGAAATTTCAGAAAGCAGGGCGTGGGATGTCGTAGGGGAGTTGCTAGTAGACGGAGTGCTAGAATCAAGTCACAATGTAGCCACGGGGGAGATGAAACTGTGTGCAACAGGGCAGACATATGCAATCATGGATTTGGAAAGAAAAAGAAAAAGGGAGAAGCCAGGTTCGTTTAGGAGGAATAATAATAATAATAAAAGGACAAAGATAACGGAAGGTGGCAGGAGTTTTCCCCCAGGATCGCAGGGCAATAAAACCAAAAAAGAAAAAATCAGCAGAGAGAGAAAATGAAACAGTGTAAATTATGCGGTACTCCGCTTGGAAAGGAGCCGACTACGGCAGAATTAGAAACGCACTGGAAAAAACATCATAACTGGCATATGGAGTCAAATAAGGAAAAGACCCCAGAAGAGGCGCTGTTGAAAAGACAGGATTAACCCCCGTGTAATTGGACAGACTGCCTCCAGTCACCGTTTCCTTGAAAATGAATCAAGATATTGATACGATCAACGGGATTTAAAGGCATTAATTTGAGAATTTTTTTACATGATACATGTCATTTGAGATTGACTGGCACCGGGATTTTTTTGGAATTTCATGGGCATATGAGAAGGACCGACTGGTCGTATCCATGGTTTTTGAGGACAAGAAAGTGGCAGCATCCATTGCAGAAGAGATAGAAGATTGGAGTGATAAATTCACCAGATTGACAATTATTGAAAAAGACGATGATGAGTTTGCAATTTGCTGCTATCAGGATCCACAAATATCAAAAAGTGACAGGCGTATAGGATTATTCAGGACGGGTATGAGACAGAGCAGCGGATATGAGCAGGCAAAGCCCATGATTGAGGAAAAATCACCGCTTTTACAAATCGCGTATGCCGCAGATGTCAGGGACATGAGCACGTACGAGCAGATTTCCAGACTGGTTCCCATGAGAAAGTGCAGGATTATTTCTGAAAAAGATTTGAAAAAGCAGGAATTTTTTTATGAAAAAGCAGCAAGCTCCTAACAGCCAAATCAAAGCGACGAGTTTAGTCTAATGAATTTTGAATCGTGTCGGTTGTTGTTGTTGTAATTACTGCCGCTGCCGTACTTTTGCTTGGCAGATAATTAAAAATCAGGTCATATCCGGTGGTACACACATACACTGATGAATCATTCATCAGTGTTAAATAGGAATTTTGCCACAACAAAATATGCAAGATGACGATTATAAGCCGGTGTGGGAGGATGTCATCGGATTATCATGGCTTGTTTCAGATGAGTAAAATGTCCGATTCCAACCCCGAATGCAGCCCCAATTGCTGGTGTAAGATTAAAAAGCGCTGATTGGGTAGTAGATTACCAGCAATTAATGTTTGATCACCGTTTTCTACATCTTGAAGATTTTTCCAACCAGAGGAGATACATGACATTCCACCAAATCCATAGCAATCTAGTCTGATTGGAAACAACTTTTGGAGTGAAATTACACACATCACTCCATGAAATGCATAACGTACATTGGAAATAAATCATTGATCTTTTTCTTTAGATAAATGATGCTGTGCAGTTATTTGTCTCCAATATGCTTTATCTGAGTCATATTCCTCAACTGTCGGTATACCATGTGTTATCAAAGTAGCTTTGATGTTTTCAAGTTCTGTTTCTAGTTCATTGGTTGTTTGTTTATCTGTCGTGTTTTCCAATAACCCAAATATTTCGGCTCCCCTATTACCAAGAATATCCGTTTGTTCATTAACGTTAGTTACGGGCAAATCTCTGTAAGGTTTTTTTTCTCATGGCGTTTGCCGTGTAAATGAATAATTCATGCCAGTTGAAACAAGCAATACAATTGCAGGCAATGGGTTTATCGTCGTTAATTTTGTCATAGTTGGGATCATGTACTATCTAATAAAATGGATCAGATTAGGTACCAAAGTCATCTGATGCCAGACATGAGACATGAAATCATGATCTTCTCCGGATTAATCTGTGTCTATTCAGCCAGCCTTGTTAACGCTGCATCTGAAGGATTATTTCCCACTTTTGGAATACCATTCAAATGTCTCACTGAACAAAAGTTCTCAACAGGTATAAAATTTCAATCACGAACAGATCATGATTTAAGATCTCCGTAACTTTACAGAATCCCTTTTTTACTAGCATATGGTTTGTGAAATATGTTGCTTTCACAAAAAAAGATCATGAAAATTTTCATAATATTCAGTCCCGTTCTTCTTTACCTAATACTTGTTGAACCCTTTCGCTATCTTTTACTAAATTATGTTATTGTAGAACCCCCTCCTCAGACAGCACAATTTATTGGGATAGGCAGTTCTGTTTTTGTTTTTGCAATTAGTGTCATACTAGTTTTTATCTGCGTTAAAATTTGGAGATAACCGGGGCGGATTCCCAAATAAGAACGCCTTTGCATGTTTAATCGTCATTATTTATTTCTCACATCCCGTCTGATAAGAATTTCCCGAGTCACATATCCAGGTGCCAAGTGGATCAAGTGATTGTAATCCAGATACGGCTCTGCAATGACTTCTGCCTCCCGATAGTTGCAAACTCGCGCGGCTGCAAATATTTTTTTTTTGAGTGTCTTGTGGAACGATTCGACAGTACCCCAACCTGCTCAAAAAGCGTATGTATCGCAGCGTTACAATTCTAGAGGGACCCCAATATCACGATAACACTATAGAATCGATTTTAGGATCCCTTAAGTAATATTCTGTGATAGTATAATCAATGGATTTTGAGAATTTATTGAAGAGGATAATGGAGTCGGATATCAACATCAGACACAGCATAGTTACAGATAACGAAGGAAACATACTTGCCACAAGCCATCGGGAGGGGATCAGAAATTATCTGTCCCAGGAAGAAACAGAAGCATCCCTCAAAAGAGCCGCAAGCGCGTGGAAGGGAAGAAAGGCGCTTGGTCCAAAAATCGGAAGGGGGTTGTATGCAGTAGCGGCGTTTGAAAAAATTACAAGAATGACATTCCCGCTGGAGGATAGCAATCTAATTTTTGTGAGTCTGGGTTCAGACGAGGTGCGGACTGATCTTCATGCCGGAGGTCAAAAGCAGATCGTAGAGCACGTACTGAACATACTAAGCCGGGATCCGACAAGGGAATAATGATCAAAACCCCTGAAAAATGTCAACAATAGAGCACACAAAAGAGTGCAAATATAGAAATCAAAACGACATGCCCCATGCTAACTGCTATTGCAGATGCCACAAAATCATCATGGCAGAATCAGCAAGAATGGAATCAAGGACTTTTTGAGTCTTTTTTGGGCTCAAAATTATTTATAATTTCAGTCACATTGGCAATGACTGTTTCTTTAATTTGGGTTTGTTTCATGCCAGACGTGGCCATGAGATTCATCTGATCAAGTAAAGCAAAGTGAACCCTTCCCTGAAGATAGTCTATGATGCTGTATCCGCTTTTTGGAAATTCCGTGATGAATAGATCATGTTCGGAGAGATCATCAGATTTGCCGGCCATAAGATGATTTAAAAAAAACCAGTTATAAAATTTACAAATACTCATTAAACTCTACAAAAAACAGATTTCATGGCAGATTTTATCCACAAACCATATGAACGGATTTTTGTTCGTGACATGGTAAAGTTGAGCCTAGATGATCTCATAGGAATGATGTCCTCACTTGAGGGGGCCAGCGGATACTGGGTAGACGGCGTGCTGTTTGCAAGCTTTGCCATGACAGAATCCGAGGAACTGGCAAAAAAGGAGATGCAAGGTGAGATGTACCTGGACAAGATAGTTTTTGCAAAACACGAAAAATATGCAAAAACAGTCAAATCATCCACCAATCTGGAAATAGGGGTATTAAACATGCAAAAAAGCAAGTTGTATCAGGATCTGATTGCATGGCTTAAAACACAGCCGGTATGGGAAGAATGACGGCATGAAATAATCGGTTAGTTGACAGATAATGATTCAGATGGCCGTTTTTTAATCTGGATTTCGGATTTAACAAAACAAAACCTGTTGAGAGGACCACCACATATGAAATGATCCGCAGTCAAAACCAGACGACTGTAAATCGTGATGATTCAGGTTCACATGTAATTTTTTTTCTTTTGAATTGATTTTCTAGAGTCAAAGTACTGCCATATAAAAAATACAACATACGCCAATGTCCAAACAGTAATTGTGTTGATGACTAGTCCAGGGTTTTCAGTAATATCCCACTGTGGAAAATCATCTAAATCATAAATGTGAAAATTCCATATCAGGTTAAAACTAAAACTTGCAACAACTATGAAGAATGTGAACAGGATCATCCCCGAAATCATGATAAAAATGCCCCTTCGTATCTGCCTATTGTACAGCTGTGCCACGCCACAGATGCCAAAAAGTGACGGGGTAATTGTCAACAAGGGAATTCTTTGGCCAATATTTTTTGAAAGACCTAGAGAATAATCAAATAACGTCGTCTGGGTATTACGGGAATATCTGCTTCTAATTCGACCTATAAAATTTTTGTAAATTACAATTCCAACAAATGCAATAAATATCAATGTTCCAAGTTGAGTGTATATCAAAAGTTTTGTTAATGTTTGCAAAATATCAAATATAATTTCATAAAAATCTGAAAACGTTCCAGCCAGTATAGGATCACAAAAAGACGGATCGATGTATTCATTACCATCAATTACTGAATTTTTCAAAACATCCCATTGCCCATCGACATATCCGGCAGTAACTATTTGATCTTGAATTATTATATCAATAAGATGGCTTCTCGTGGAGCCGGTAATATCCACTGCAGCATAGCAGTAGGACACCAGGTATTGCCCAGGGTTCTCCAGGGGATGTATTTTAAAAAATATTGGCGCATTTTGAGATTCTAGTTGTTCATGTATGAAATCTCGAGCAATCAATACTTCATCAACACTGTCATATCGTAATGAGATTGTCGTAATTATAATACTTGAAACAATACAGATTAGGACAAGGACAAGAATTTTACCAGTTCTCAAATCAAATACCTTCCATAACAGGTTTTATTAATTTTCTAATTTTATTACGACGATGTTTTAATTTCAATTTAGTTGATCCAGCGTTAAATAGAACCATTTAAATCATTTTACTTTAACATATATATCTCAATTAATCAACAGCATATCGTGCAGTGTTTTTCAAAAAATATCTCCAAACAGTTTTCTATTTTCTTTTCATTCATAATTGGCATATCCCTATTTTTTAGCCCTGCCTTTGCCGCGTGTCCGGCAGGATTTGCACCGATGGAACTTACAATAATGCCCGATGACAATACAAAGGTCTTGATTTCTTACGATGAATTTGAGAAAATGGAGACGCTGGTAATTCAGCCTTCATTTCATGGCACAGCAAAAGAGTTCGGGTTGGTCTTGCCGCTGCCAGGAAAACCAACAATAACTGAAACAAACGAAGATATTTTTAAGGATCTTGAACTTATTACAACACCACAGCTTGCAATGCCTCAAAGTGATGAAAGCCTATCGATGGCAGCGGAGGGGGTATCGGGGAATTTAGGAATAACAATAATTGATACCAAAGATGTCGGAGATTATAGTACTGTTACCCTTACTGCCGAAAATAATTCATCCATGACAAACTGGTTGGATGAAAATGAATTCGTGTATACTGAAAGGGATGAAGAAAATTTTGATTACTATATCCAAAAAGGCGGTTATTTTTTTGTGGTCTTTAAGGTCAACATGAATGAAGCAAAAATTGACGGGAATGGAAACATTGATGGAAAATTACGTCCGATTGAATTTACTTTTCCAAGCAAATATCCAATGCTGCCATTTAGATCAATGACATCAGATATGGAGGAGATGAGATTCACTTTATACACACTTTCAGACTTGCCATATTTTGTTCCAGGAGTGGATACGGTATTTGTGGAAGAGTTTTCTAATAATAGATATTCGTATACTGACTTTCCACCCTCGTTAATCCAGTATGATCCTTTGGACAAGTGGTTATTGCGTATGAGTATAGATTTTGATCCAAAAAAAATTGAACAGAATCTAGTACTAGTCAAAACAAAAGAAATGAACACACAGTGGAGAGGGATAATAAATCAGGAGGATATTTCATACGATAGTGGAATACTTGACGGGACATCTTTTGCTACGACCCGTGTTTTAGATTTTGCCGAACAGGTATCCCCAAAGCAACAGCTGGATATGGGAATTCATCCAGATGATATTGAATGTAAAAAAGAATACGTCCTTATGAAAAATACAAACACTCAAAACATCGCATGTATTACTAGTGAAACCTCTATAAAATTATTAGAAAGAGGATGGGACATATCTCAAATGCATTATGATGAAATTGAAAGGTTGTTCTAATCCATGATGAATATATCGGATTATCCATCGCAATCCTACTATTATTACGAATAAATTTGTCAAACATGATAAAACACGATTCCAGCAGGTTTTTCCTCTTCGTTTTTAAATAGCATGTAAATTAACAAGAATATGGCAATCGCAATCATCATCATACCACTTACCCTAGTCGTCATTGCCGGAATAATCGGTTATTTGACATATCGTTTTGTACTTTATGATTATTTTTGCAACAGAACAGTCAATCAAACACTCCGAAAATACGATATTAAAAAAACCCAGTTCCAGATCATAAAAGAATTTCACATTAAAAAAGGAAAGAAGATTTCAGAAAAGGAGATTTCACAGATGCAAAAACGCTACAGACAGCACGAGCCTGAACAGTTCCTTGCAATGTATGATTCCATCAGGGATGAATCAGAGAGTGGTAAATTAGAAGACAGTAAATCAGAGAGTGGTGAATTAAAAAGTGGTAAATCAGAGAGTGGTAAATTAGAAGACAGTAAATCAGAGAGTGGTAAATCAGAGAGTGGTGAATTAGAAGACAGTAAATCAGAAAGTGGTAAATCAGAAAACAGTAAATCAGAAAACGGTAAATCAGAAGACAGTAAAAAAGATTAGCATTATATCAAACTTGGACATTTTACTTTTTGTTTTTGATCAAAAATTCCGATTGTATCTGAACTGAGAATTTTATGCAGTCGATCTCACGCAAACCCTGAACATAACAAGTATGACGTTTCTGCTGCCTGCAATAAAGAACTGGAATAAAAAAGGCAATATCCAAAGTGCAAATATGATTTCCATTAGATATGTCATGAAAAACGTCGCCAGAGAAGAACGGATTCGAACTGATCATCGTAATTTGGAGGATATGTGTATTTCATGATTTGTGCTACAGATCACAAATTTACTAGAACCGTCTTATCTGTCGTATCGTATCTTGTATGTAACAAAAGAGATTAAGGCTGCGTTGGTATTTCAATAAAAGGTGTTCCACCCTCGCCGACTACTAGAGGTAATCGTCCGTCCCAGGCCTGTGTTTTCAACCACTCTAGATAATTTGGATTGTCTGCCAGTGCGGTATTGATAATTCTAATTGCCTCTGCCTCACCTTGCGCCTCTGCAATGTTTGCCCCTGCAATACCCTGAGCCTGTGCCTCGTGCTGTCTTGCCTCCACTTCAATTCGTCTCAGATCGTTTTCTGCTTTGAGGGCTTTTTGTTCTGCCTCTACCTTATCTTCGATTGCCCGTGCAAAAAGTGGTGAGAATTGAAAGTCGGTAATTGAGATGACCTCGGTAATGATGTTAAATCCAGTCAGTCGTACGCTAATCTCGGCCTCGATGTCGGACTTTACCAATGGTCTTTTTGTGATTAATTCTTCGGCATTATAATTTGCAGTAACCTGTTTTACGACCTCTTCTATTGCCGGCTGGATGACTCTGTTTTCATAATCAAGACCGATTTCTTTGTAAAGATGATGAATCGAGTTTGGAGAAGGATGATAGTTGACAGTGACTGCAGTCGTGACGGTTTGAAGATCCTTGGATGCCGAAGACGTTGATTTTACATACTTTAGTGTTCGAACCTCTATATTCACAACAGTGTCTGCAAATGGAGCTACAAAGTGTAGTCCTTCATCCAGAGGAGGAACAGAGGTATCAACTGCACTCCAATGAAGTAAAACGCCCCTGTGCCCAGCATCCACGATTTGAATAGAAGAAGCTATTATAACACCGGCTACGATTAACGCAATAATTACACCTACGACGGCTTTGGCCGCCCCTACATTAACATTGACCTTTGGATTTTCATATCTTGACAATTATATCGTCAACATTCAACGCCATAATTATACCTTCCATATTTGATTATATGAGGTCCTACCCTCACAATTTTATCAGCAAGGTAAAAGCATGAGCCATTAATCATGACTGTTATTCCAGCCATGAATGGCAAAAGACCGAATGCAGGAAAATGTAGATTGCCCTCAAATATTCAACAACATCATATCAGGCAAAAGAACCGGATTGACGGTTTTTTCAAATTACAGATGCAAAGTCAGATCGACACACTTGCCGCAAAGCTGAATTATTATGAAAATCCAAACCCACCCATGTCTGACTCACTGACATGAAAGCGGGAAAGCAGGAGGTACACCAGAGAGAAAAGACGATGACACTGCCAAAAAAGATGCCATAATTGAAAATTCTGTTTTTACATATCTAATTTTATCCTGACATGGAAAAACTGACTAGACAGTTTTATGATTTGTTCTTGTAATTCCATGTTTGACCATGAAATGCTTTTATTATGATGTCATATAATATTTCTATGAAAAAACTAAAACTCAGATCTGTTACCATTGGTGATGGGTTGGTTATAACTGAAAAAGAGTCTCATGCCATTCTTCGCCAGATTTTTAGCAAGTATCAATAACACTGTTTTCTCTGAATTTTATCATATGCCTAGTTTAGTGATCTTTTTTCCCAGGTATGGAATAATCCAGTAAATGAGATCGCTTTTTTTGTGTCTCATCCTCGTTTATTTCTCATTCACCATCGTGATAAAAATTCCCAGTCATCCAAGCAGTGAATCCAGTAGTGATTGTAATTAAACATGGATGACGCATGAAAAAATATCGTAGGGGAGATATGACTAGGACTTTAGTGGTAGGTAACCACATTGATTATATGATCGCAGAAAAAAAAGTCAGTCTCCATTACTTTGGAGACCATGTATTAACTAGTTTATGTGAGCATTAGGGCCCACCCAGCTAACACCGCAAGATGTCTCTGACTCAATAACTAAAAAACGATCTCTGAATTAAAAAATCGGGATTAAAAAAAATTACTTTTAGCTAAAGTAATTTTTGCATGCTACGCCTGAGAAAAGTGTTTGTGCCGGCGTGATCTAAAGCAGTGTAAGAATTCTTGGATGTATGACTCGTCATTTCAGTAATCCATCACGACAAAATATGAAAAGAGACAATCCAAATAATTCATTGTAATGAATAATGGACGTCACAAAATAAAACTATCCCGTTTGCCAGTGTTTTTGCAGTAATGCAGTGGCCGTCTGCTAGTCCTTTCCCACACACATAGCACTCGACTGCCTGAACGCTAGATTGTATACTGGGTGATTCCCTGATAACCTGCATATCCTGCATGATTGCTCTGTGTATTCTAGGCATTGCAAGATGTACGATCAAATATGATATAAAGGTACCGTACCATACCGTAATTATTCATGCCTGAAATCAGATATTTCAGAGGGATAACACGGGAAATCCTACTCATCAATTTAAATAATAAACCATCAGGATTCTGTCTATGGGTGGATGCCTTTGGAAACTCGCAAGTAACAGTAGTACCACTAGATTTATCTGAAAACCAGTTTCAGACATATAACAGGATTTCTAAAAATTATTCACATTCATTTCTCTTTGAATCACTGACTGGCCCCGAGGTTCTAGCTGAAACATCCGTGATGGGCTTTGATCCAAAAATCATTTTCAAAGGATACGCCGACAGGGTGGAGATAACAAAAGACGGGGAGACGCAAACCATTCAGACACGCGACCCGTTTGAAGAGCTGAAAAAACTAGTAGGCAAGTCAGAGGATCAAAGTTACAGGTATCTCGGAGGAGCCGTGGGAATTGTAAACTATGACGCAGTCAGACTGGTAGAAGACATTCCAGATGCCCATGTCTCATCGCAGCCATTAATGGAATTTGGAATATACGATGACGGGATATTATACGACAATGTACGCAGGAAACTGTTTTATTTTTATCATGATGAGAACAGGTTTGAGCGCCTGAAGATCGGCAAAGACGAGTTTGGGGAGTTTCACTCCGGCAGTGTCACTCCAAACATGAATAAGGAAAAGTTTGCAGACATTGTAGGCAAGGCAAAAAAATACATTCATGACGGCGATGTTTTCCAGGTGGTACTGTCAAGAAAATTCACATTTGATGTGACGGGGGATGATTTAACGTTATACAAGACGCTGAGAAAACTGAATCCCTCCCCCTACATGTATCATCTAAAACAGGATAAAAAGACAGTCATAGGGGCATCACCGGAGATGCTAGTCAGAATAACAGATGATATTGTGGAAACATTTCCGATTGCAGGAACCAGAAAGATTACCGATGATGAAAAAGACAACGAAAGGCTGGCAGCAGAGCTGCTCTGCGATCAAAAAGAGCTGGCAGAGCATACCATGCTAGTGGATTTGGGAAGAAACGACATCGGCAGGGTCTGCAGGTATGGTACGGTCCATCCCGAATCACTAATGCAGATAAAACGGTTTAGCCATGTTCAGCATATTGTCACCCACCTGGCAGGTAATCTGGCGCCTGAAAATGACATGTTTGATGCATTCAAGGCGGTGTTTCCGGCAGGTACGGTATCAGGTGCGCCAAAAGTCAGGGCCATGGAGATAATCGACGACTTGGAAGATGAGGGCAGGGGGCCGTATGCGGGGGCCGTGGGATATTTTTCATTTAACGGATGCTGTGATTTTGCAATTGCCATCAGAAGCATATTCCTAAAAGACGGCAGGGGGTTTGTTCAATCAGGTGCGGGCATCGTATCAGATTCAGTAGCCGAGCACGAATTCAAAGAGACAGAGCACAAGGCAAAGGCGATGCTGCAGGCATTAACGGAGGCATCAAGTTGAAATTTTTAATTATCGACAACTATGACTCGTTTGTATTTAACATTGCACAGTATCTCGGGGAGATCGGAGTGGAATCAAAGGTCATCAGAAATGACAGGATCACCCTGGAGGAGATCAAAAAAGGCGGTTATGACGCCATAGTAATCTCACCTGGGCCCGGGACACCCGAAGACCGAAGATACTTTGGGGTGTGCGGCAAGGTAATCAGGGAGATGGGGGCAACAACTCCCATACTGGGAGTTTGTCTGGGACACCAGGGAATCATTCATGCCTTTGGCGGAAGGGTGACTAATGCAGGACGCGTAAGACATGGAAAGACAAGCATGATACGTCATGAAAATTCAGAGCTGTTCAAGGGGGTAAAAAACCCGTTTAGGGCGACAAGGTATCACAGTCTGGTGGGAGACAAGACGGTAATTCCAGACGTGTTGGCAGTGACTGCCACTGCCGCAGATGACGGGGAAGTCATGGCAGTAAGACACAGGAGATACCTCATCGAGGGGGTGCAGTTTCATCCCGAGTCAATAATGACTGAAGGTGGCAAGAAAATCCTGGAGAATTTCACAAGGCAGGTAAGAGAGAGATGATCTCAGAGATCGTTAAAAAACTGCAGGAAAAGACGGACCTGACATACGATGAGATAAACAGTGTCACTGCAGAGATTCTTTCAGGAAACACCACCCTGCAGGAGAACACGGATTTTCTATCCAGTCTTGCAGTCAAGGGGGAGACAGATGACGAATTATTGGGAATGCTAGATAAGATGCAGGAGATATCCCTAAAGATCGAGCCTGAGAACTGCGGGGCACTCATCGACATGTGTGGGACGGGCGGGGACGGACTGCACACGTTTAACGTGTCGACTGCCGCCTCGTTTGTAGTAGCTGCCGCGGGAGGAACAGTTGCAAAGCATGGAAACCGCTCAAGCTCGGGCGCATCAGGAAGCGCGGATATTTTTGAATATTTCGGATATGATCTGAATCAAGAGCCGGCAGTCATTGCAAACATTTTAGAAAAACACAGGATTTGTTTCATGTTTGCACAGAAATTTCATCCGGCAATGAGGCACGTTGCAGCGGCAAGAAAACAGGCAGGTAAAAGAACGGCGTTCAATCTTTTAGGTCCGCTGTCAAATCCGGCAGGAGTCAAAAACCAGCTGATAGGGGTGTCTTCAAGCGAGTATCTTCAGAGGCTGCCGGCAATCCTCAAACGAAAAAAGGCAGAAAATATAATGACGGTGCGCTCTGATGATGGAATGGATGAATTTTCAACTAGTTCAGTTAACAGGGTATGCATCATGCGTGATGGCGGGGAGATATCAACAGATACGGTGGATCCCCAGGCGGTGGGACTGCATAAATCCTCGCTAAAAGACATACTAGTCAAAGGAAAAGAGCATGCCGTCAAATGCTTTGTGGGCGTTCTTAATAATACTGCAAACCAGGCAATGATTGAAACCACGGCGCTAAATGCGGCAGGCGGGCTGATTGTCGCAAACATCGCAGATGACTTTGAGGATGGGGTGGAGATCGCATTAAACACAATCAAAGATGGAAAGGCATTCAGACACTTGGAGAACTTTGTGGCAGATACCGGGGATGCTGCAAGACTGGCGGAGATGAGATAATGGCAGAAAACATCCTAAAAAAACTGGTAAATAATTCACAGATGGCAATTGATGATGGCACATATGACGTTGATGTAAACCTGCAAAAATCAGGCAGGGATCTCATTGAAATTATAAATACAAATCCCCATCCAACGCTGCTCACCGAGATAAAATTCGCATCACCGTCCCTTGGAAAAATCAGGACCACTGCAGAGCCTGCAGGCATTGCAAGGCAGATGATCTCGGGTGGTGCAAGGGCGTTATCTGTACTGACACAGCCGCACCTGTTTCATGGCTCACCGGATTACTTTATCAAAGTCAGAAATGCAGTGGATGTTCCGTTACTGATGAAGGATATCATGATAGATAAGGTACAAATTGACGCTGCAGAGAAGATCGGGGCAGACTATATCCTGCTGATTCAGTCGCTCTTTGACCGGGGGTTTCTCAGCGGGATTGACGAATTTGTCAGGTATGCACACCAAAAAGGATTAAAAATCCTTCTCGAGGTCCACACAAAACAGGAATTTGAGAATGCGTTAAGGACTGATGCCGATCTTATCGGCATTAATAATAGAAATTTAGATACGTTGGGGATTGATTTGAAGAATACGGAGATGGTTCTAAAAGGATATGATGATGACGCAAGACCGATTCTTTCAGAAAGCGGTATTGAGAGTGTCGAGGATATCCGGTATCTAAAAAGGTGTGGTGCAGCTGCGTTTTTGATAGGCTCAAGCATAATGAAAAGCGGTGATATCAAGAGGCAGGTAAAAGAGTTGGTGGGGGCATACTGAGATATCCCAGGAACGGACGGTTCGGGGAATTTGGCGGAAGGTACATTCCCGAGACGCTGGTACCTGCCATCGAGGAGCTAGAAGAGAATTATCTCAAATACAAAAATGATAAAAACTTCAAAAAGGAACTGGATTACTATCTCAGAGTCTATGCCGGCAGGCCAACCCCGTTATACTATGCAAAAAACCTGTCAGAGAAAATCGGAGGCTCTAGGATCTATCTCAAGCGGGAGGATCTGCTGCACGGAGGCGCACACAAAATCAACAACACGCTGGGCCAGGCGCTGCTTGCAAAGAAGATGAAAAAAAAGAGGATCATTGCAGAGACTGGTGCAGGCCAGCACGGCGTTGCAACTGCCATGGCATGCGCGGCACTGGGGATAAAGACCGAGGTATACATGGGATACAAAGATACGATTCGTCAAAAGCTCAACGTGTTTAGAATGGACCTTCTTGGCTGCAAGGTTCATCCGGTAAGATCAGGTTCAAAGACGCTAAAGGATGCAATCAACGAGGCAATTCGCGACTGGATCACAAATGTAGAGACAACGTATTACCTGCTAGGATCAGCCGTGGGTCCGCACCCATACCCGGTCATGGTAAGGGATTTTCAAAGTGTGATAGGAGAGGAGATCAAATCACAGATGAAAAAAATCAACAACAGGGAACCGGACAACGTGATAGCATGTGTTGGCGGAGGCTCCAATGCAATCGGGACGTTTTATCCATTAATAGATACAAACGCAGAGATTATCGGAGTAGAGGCCGCAGGTCAAGGATTAAAATCAGGATTGCATTCGGCCACGCTATCAAAGGGAACAAAGGGGGTGCTACACGGCATGATGACATACCTGCTTCAGGATAAAGAGGGACAGATTGCACAGACACACAGCATTTCAGCAGGACTGGATTACCCCGGAGTCGGTCCGGAGCATTCCTACCTTAAAGATACAAAACGTGTAAGGTATCACTCGGCCACTGATGCCGAGGTAATTGACGCGTTTTTGATGCTGACTAGAACAGAGGGGATTATTCCGGCATTGGAATCAGCTCACGCAGTAGCAGAGGCACTCAAGGTGGCAAAAAAGGGAAGGGCATCAGAATCAATAGTAGTAACACTTTCAGGACGGGGGGACAAGGATGTCGAAGAGGTTCAAAATTATCTGAATAAAAATGTCAAAGATTAAGGAAAAGTTTGCAGAGATGGAGGCAGGAAATCAAAAGGCGCTGATTTCATATATCATGGCCGGATTCCCAAATGAGAGGGCGACAATTACGGCAGTAAGGGGGCTGGTAAAGGGCGGGGCAGACATCATAGAACTGGGCTTTCCATTTTCAGATCCCCTGGCAGACGGACCGGTAATTCAGAATGCAGGTACCGTATCACTTGAAAAAGGCACTACTGTGGACAAGTTTCTGAATCTTGTAAAAAAGATCAGAAAGGAGACTGATATCCCACTGGTACTAATGACGTACACCAACATACTGTATCACATGGGATATCAGGAATTTATTTCAAAAGCGACAGGGGCGGGAATTGACGGGTTTATTCTCCCAGACATGTCAGTAGAGGAGTCAAAAGAGTACCTGCACGCGGCAAAGAACAAGGCAGACACGATATTTTTGATATCGCCCAATACCACAAAGACAAGAATACGGGAGATTGCCAAGGCATCGACTGGATTTCTATACCTTGTAGCAGTTTACGGAACGACAGGTGTCAAGACGGGGATTAAAGATTACACGCTAAAGGCAATCAGGGATGTCAAAAGATACACCAGGAAAGGAGGAGGACTCCCGGTGGGGGTGGGTTTTGGCGTCTCAACTCCGGAGGATGTAAAAAGATACATCAGTGCCGGTGCAGATGCGGTAATCGTCGGAAGTGCATACTTGAAACTGATTGAAAAAACACCCCAAAATAAACTGGAGGCAAAAATTGCATCATTTACAAAAAGTCTCAAGAGACAGACAATGCTTGAATCGTCATAGAGTGGCGGCCAAATTATCTGATATGATGGAGGTCACCCCAGATATGGCCACCGAACTCGAGGTCTTCATGTATGATACGCATTGGAAAAATAAAAAAGATCCTCTGAAATCCTGTATAGTCGTTAAAAAAACAAGGGATTTTTTTACAGTTGTAAAGATCTTGAAATGATAAGATCATTTTGGCAGATTCTATGATCGCAATCTATTGAGGCGGGTTTGACAATCATGCTTGGGATCCAGGTAGCCAAATACGATCTGCATGTTGTTTATGACATGCTGCCAGACGCGTTAAATAAAATCCTGTCAGAATCAAACACGGCATCCCAAAACAAAAGTAGGATGTACTTCAAGGCGACAAAAATAAAAAATGTGCTTATCGGATAAAATCAGGCTTGATTGTAATGCTTCTCAATACACCTGTAAATTATTTTTAAAAACCATTTATATTAAATAATTACCTGAGATAGTAGGACTAGCAACTTGACACAAAAAGACCCAATTCAGTTAAAATCAGGGGCATTTGGTTGTCCGGATTGTAAAACCGCACTTGCTAAAAGTCTTGTACCCTATTTTGAGGATGGTAGTTTTCTGGGTGCTTTTGATGGTTTGCGCTGCCCAATGTGTCATTATAGCATGTTCTCTGAGAAAAAATATGAGGATTTGCAAAGATCAGCATATCAGGCAGGTACAATACAGAGAACGGCTCAGGTCAGCGTGGATGGGGAAACTGTTTTTCTTGATTCCTTTGATGCAGAGATTACATCCAATATTTCTGAAAATATCTCAAAGTATAATGATAAAGAATTCACCGGAGAATCCACAACGGATCTAAAACATCTGCAGAAACCCATGATAAAACCAGGTCAATGAGAAATGTCAGACCGCTCTATTTCCATCAATCCCAAAAAGGATGCAGATTCAATTCTGTTTAAGGTTAAAAAATTCGAATACAATATGTACAAAATTGAACATCCATCAGTAAAGGGGTTTTTGCGTGTTGCAAACATACCTATCAATATTTTAAAAGTTCGTGATGAAAAATTTGCAAATGTTCCCAACATGGTAAACATTCCTGATCATATGAGATATTTTATATCCTATCATCCAATGGTGGGATATGTCAATCAGGGTGAAAAAATAAAATCCGCAAAACGTTGGCAGCCTCAGTTTATCAATTCCAGTAAAAAACAAGATCTGTTTTCATATATAATAAAAGAACAAACAGATGAACCCTGGAATGAATATGTATTACAGGGGGAGACACCCGTCATGTTAAGAACTAAAACTACGCTTAATACGGCTTATCTGTATCCGGAGTATAGTAATGATTTGGGAGATCCCATAATTCACGCCATCCACAATACGTCTATTTCGGTTTCTGTAGATTCAAATGCAGAAGCCGGCATGGTATAACTACATATTCATCAAAATCCTAAAAGCAGACATACGGAAATAGCAGACGGGTAACGGATATTTCAATTTAAGCAGTACCGGACGGGAATCTTTTCGGGTTAATTACATCCGATAATTTGTTTAAAATGTTTAGAAAAAAAGTATTGAAAGCACTGATTAAATTATATTTTGATATGTCTGACTTGATTTTGCAGAGCGCCTTTCTCCACCTTTTTTAACAGCATATCTGCTGCCTCGATACCAACATTGCCCTCCCGATACAAATCAGACATTATTTGAGGTACTGACACCAGTGAAAAGCCGTCTACTTTGAACGATTTGTAAAATACATGATCATCTCCAATGAAAATCCTCATGTTTCCCCTACCGACCAGTCCGTTTTGAACTAGCAGTTTGTGCCACTTTAGTTTGTCTGATTGACGGATATAGATATCGGTTCGTGTTGGAAATAGGTAATTTTGTACCATATTTTCTGCCTGGTATGTTGTAAGGGCGTATTCCAGATTGGTCTGTTTTAATAATTCTAACGGTCTTTGAATCATATATTCTCTATTTTTTGGAATGGGTTGACATTGTTTCCACCATTCCATCAATGATTCAAAATTCTTTACTTTGGTTTTCTGAATGATTCCCTGCTGTTCTAATTTTTTCAAAAGACTATGAATCCACGGATACCCACTACCTGCTAATTTTGCTATTTGATATTTTGTCAGTGTTCCGCCCGGTTCATTAAACAGTATTCTTGCCACCCTATCTTTGATATTAGTACGGATCTCCTTTTTCATTATGTGGTTTGTTAGACACCATTTTTAATAAAAATATATCGTTTTGTTTTAAATACTATTTTGGATAGCGATATATCGTTTTGTTTTAAATACTATTTTGGATAGCGATATATCGTTTTGTTTTAAATACTATTTTGGATAGCGATATATCGTTTTGTTTTAAATACTATTTTGGATAGCGATATATCGTTTTGTTTTAAATACTATTTCTAATAGCGATATAGGTACCAAGTATGCAGATATGGCACAAAATATGATCTTCTCCAGATTGAAATTTTATGTGGTTCTGATACAAATGATAATCTGATCACCAAAACATCCTAGGATGCTCCGGTAAGTTAGCGGGAGCTGACGCAGAGAGGAAGGGGGGATTTGAACCCCCCGAAACTCATGACAGTCATCCACTCTTAAGGCAAACGACATACCAGACTAGACAGCCTCTGCATGGTTCTGGTGGATTCTAGTGATCTGATCACCAAAATGCACCAGAATCAAGTCTAACCTATATAATCAGATCCCGATAATCTCATAGTATTTTTTTATAACATTTCTTATATTCATATTACTATGGCATTGCGAGACGTTAAACCATTTGATAAAATGCAAACTAGAAAATTACAAGAAAACTTGAAAACAGGAGCAACCCCCGAACAGATGGCAAATTTGAAAAGAGCTCAAGAACACGTAGAAAAAGCCAATCCTAAATCAAATTTCTAATTTTTAAAAATTATCTTTACCAAAGATAGATTTCAATTCAATAGAATATGAATACTGCAAGTTCAAGAATCAGATTTGTTAGAGGATGATTTTGAATCCGATGTACCAGAATTTACAGATTACTATCAAAACATTTCTTTAGGTGATGTTAGAGAATATAATTCGAATGTATCAGCTAAAAATTAAAGGTGAGGCAATGGGATATGTTACAGTTGCAGCATCTCACATTAGAAATGATGCAACTCCTCCAATTGAAGCAAAAGAAATCTGTACAACTGTTCCATCTTTGTTAATTAGTCATTTAGCAGTGAAATGGAAGTCAAAGAAAAGACCAAACTGTCTACACTACGCAGACCGGAAAATATCAAATGTGGCGGCACAGCCTGATGTTAAATACGGCAGAAAATATTTTAGATACAGGATGAATTGACAGTTTACTATTCATTCTACCAGTATTATTATAAAAATTATCAATATTGGATTAAATGAATTTGAATTTTTCTAAACTTCTTTAATAAAATCTTCTTGTGTTATGTCAGCCTGAATTAAGATATTTTTCAAAGTGCCGATTTTAATCGGACTAGTTTTTACAAGAACAACATGTCTACCAGCAGAGTTGATCATGTGCATGTGATCCCCTCGTTGTCTATCAACATAAAATCCATGATCAACTAAAACCCGATAAACATCACGCTATTTGTGATTTCTAAGAGTCAATTATTATGTATAAATCTCGATTAATTCCTTGTTTTCTTTTTTGGCTTTATCTTTTAAATATTCTAAAGATAGTTGTATGGCTTCTTGCACATTCTTTTTTAATTCATCTAATGAATTGCCCTGACTTATAGCCGCCGGAATTTCTAGGCACCGACCGCTATATCCGCCATCATCCTCTCTTTGAATATGAATAGTAAATTTACTAGTATTGCCAGATTCGATTTTGTCGGGTTATAGACACCTGAAAAGATGATTTTTATGCACAATAAAGATTATTAAAAAATAGACTAGATTATTAATAATATTTTGACTTGATTATTTTTTTATGTATTTACTACCCTGATATTTTTTTCCAATATGAAATTCAGTTGTTAATTTTCCATTTTCATAATATGATCTAATGGGTTCTACCGTATTGAATTCCACTGTGTTGGATTCTACTGTATTGGAGTCGCTACTTAATGCTATTAGACCTTGGGCTATTGTAAGGACAAATTAATGCTAAAATGGGTAAAACCATCTTATTTAATGAATTTCAGTAAATTAGACATTTTAAAAGAATTCCTGCTTGTGATTCTATCTAATGATCGATTCTGATGCATTTTGGTAATCTAATCATTGTTTTGCACCAGAATCTCCTCGCCGCATTCATCGGAATATGTGTATTAATGCACAAAGCACATAAGCATAATAATACATATTCTAGACATGCAAAAAATCAAAGATAAAAGGCAATTACTGGTGTGGACGAATAAATAATGGAAACAAATACAATTGTATTAAAATCAGAAGAGCGAGTATTATTCATAATCAATGACAATATCATACGAGGTTCTACAAGATTTCAAAAATATGGTTTTTTATTATTCAAACAATATCAAAAGGAATTAACAAAATTAAAAAAAACCTATCCTACTTTTAATTTTTATGATGATTGGATACCTCATCATTTTGGACCATACAGTAAACAGTTAAACCAAGATATTGATGAATGTATTACAGATGAGATATTAGCTAAAAAGATAATTGATAAAGAAAGAAACTACAACCAGTATACGCTTACACTTAAAGGACGTACTAAATGGCGCAAATTATTCTACAACACCACAGACGAAATGATGAAAATTAATGACAAGATTAGACAATTACAAACCATGAATTTCATTGAAATGTTAAAACAGATTTATGAGGCATATCCAAAATACACCGTCAATAGTACAATAAAAAATTCACTAGATTGACGAATATTTGTTTACATGTTTTACATAGAACAAAAAATTCAGTGTTGGTAGGGAAAACAAGAATATCAATAAGATGATAAGTAATATAAAATTATAAAAATTTCCAAAATAACCCAAAGTAGTCACTGTTCCCAATATTATGATGGCAAATAAAGAAATCAGATCCAATATTATTCCAATTCTTCTATTATCTTTACGTTTAGATTTGTATTCTCCTATTATCAAGTTAATCATCAATTGTTTCGTAATAATCTCCTGACTATCAGATTCTGATTTATCTCTGACTTCATTTAATTTTTGCACCTCCACTTCTTTGTTTTTAATTATGTTACTGTATCTATTATCTACATATACAAAACGAGAAGCTAGAATAATTCCTATTACCGTAACCATTGCAGACATAATTGTAAAAATTCCCAGATTCCATTGTTCCATTTACGAATATCAAAAATCCAACTTAATAAATCATCACCTGTGGAAATTCTGTAAATTTACAAACTCTAAATCAATCGTTTCCATATTTTGCTGGTTATGAATGCACTTGGAGCCTTGGACATCTTTTCAGGTGTCTATAACCTGACAGAACCCCAGATTCCGTGTTTTTATATAGAAATACTATGATTTATTAATTTACATTCATGGTTCTGTCGGGTTATCGTGATGGATCTTGTTCCTAATTTTCCTTGTAAAGGGATGTACTAAAAACAATAGAGTTCATTTTAAATCGACAAAATAACATAAAATCCAATATTTGTGATATAAATCACCATTTTACACCAGAACCTCTCTATCAATTCCAAGAAGACCTGTATTTGAGCACCCAAGGATGTTAACCATGGGAAACCCCATTTAAAACGCCTCAATAAAAAGGCGCCAAACAGACACAAAACTTCAATCCCGAAGATGGTATTTCATATCCATCAGACAGATCCCACATCAAAAAATGTTAAAAAGTCCTTTAAAATACAGTTGATATGTCCCAGACAAAAGATAGCAAGATGGACAATCAAAGTCAGACGAAATTTATTTTTGTCACAGGCGGCGTAATGTCCGGCCTTGGAAAGGGCGTAACGACTTCCTCGATTGCAAAACTACTCCAGCTGGCAGATCAAAAAGTCTCCTGTGTCAAGATAGATCCATATCTGAACTATGATGCCGGAACGATGAATCCGGTGGCACACGGCGAGGTATTTGTAACAGAAGACGGCGGGGAGTGCGACATGGATATTGGCAATTATGAAAGATTCCTCAATCAGAATATTCCAAAAAGCCACAACATTACAACGGCGCAGGTTTACTCTTCAGTAATTGAAGCAGAAAGAAGGGGGGAGTATCTGGGGGTATGCGTTCAGATTATTCCCCATGTAACTGATGAAATCAAAAACAGAATCAAGAAAATCGCAGACGATGAAAAACTGGATTTTTTGATCGTAGAGTGCGGTGGAACAGTGGGAGACATCGAGTCACTGCCGTTTTTGGAGGCACTCAGGCAGATGAAAGTCGAGGAGGAGCAGCAAAGGATAATATTTATTCACGTGACACTAGCACCGTCACTAGACGTGGTAGGGGAGCAAAAGACAAAGCCGACCCAGCACAGCGTTCAAGAACTGCGAAGGATAGGCATTCAGCCGGACTTTTTGGCAGTCAGATGTACGACACAGCTGGAGGAAAAGACAAAAAAGAAGATTGGAATGTTTACAAACGTACCGACGGGAAATGTGTTATCATGTCATGATGCAAAATCAATCTTTGAGGTGCCACAAATGCTTTATGATCAGGGAATCATGGATTCAATGTTTACAAAGTTTGGCAAGGTAGGAATGGTCAACGCCTCTGCCAATTGGGACAGGTGGAACACGGTAGTACAGAACATGATCAATTACGAAGGACAGAAGATAAAAATTGCAATGGTGGGAAAATATGTCACACTTGCAGACAGTTATGTGAGTGTAAATCACGCACTAAAACATGCAGGCGCCCAAATAAGAAAGGCAGTAGAGATTGACTGGATAGATTCAGAAACAGTCACAGACTGGGGTGTCTTGTCAAACTATGATGGGATTCTGGTTCCCGGAGGATTTGGAACCAGGGGCTCTGAGGGAATCATTCAAACTGCCGACTTTGCACGTGAAAAAAATATACCATACCTTGGAATATGCTTTGGATTTCAGCTAGCTGCAATCGCATTTGGAAGAAACGTGCTGAATCTCGAGGATGCAAATTCGACTGAAATTAAGAGGGATGCCAAAAATCCCATAATAGACCTGCTTCCAGAACAAAAGGAGGTTTCAGGCATGGGTGGATCCCTTAGATTGGGTGCAAATGAAATTTCAATCAAGAAGGGAACAGTTGCACAAAAAATATACAACTCGTCGAGTATCAGCAAACGTCACAGACACAGATACGAAGTTAACAAAGAGTACATTTCAGAATTTGAAAAAAAAGGGATGATATTTTCAGCCGAGAGTGACGGGGGGAAAAGAATGGAGATGCTTGAGATTCCATCACATAAATTCTATCTCGGGGTTCAATTTCATCCGGAATTTAACAGCAGGCCCGGATTTCCAGAAGAGTCATTTGTGGAATTTATCAGGGCAGCATCAGAAAAGTAATTGCCGGGTTGTACTGCTGTTATTGGCAGCCTTGGATGCACGGCACAAGACTCACTCTATCTTTGAGATCTCATAGATCTTTTGTCTGGCATCCCTAATTGAGATCTTCTTTTTTACATACCCTTTTTTCAAGAGGTGGCTCAAGGCCAGTCTGACTGTCCTATCAGGAAGAAGTGTTTTGTTTGCCAGGTCTTTTTGTGTCAATGCCCCCTCATACTCTAGTGTCTTTAGGAGCAGCTTGGAGCTGGGAGGCATGCTGAGCAGATCTTCGGCAAGATGCACCTTTTTTGCAAGTGCCGAGATGGCAGTGGAATCCTTTTTGAGGCGGATGATTTTTGCCGGAGGAAAAAACTGCGTGCACTCGACGGTCTTGTTTACCTTGTGTCTGTCCATCCCGTCAAGAACAACCTCGCAGTGAAGTCGCGCAGAGATATCATCAATTTCAATCGAACTGCTATTAGATACAATGATTGGCCTGCGGGTAACATCAAGGGAGTTTACGGAGATTATCTCAAATACCATCGAGTCCTGAAACAGGACGGGACCGCCAGCAGACATGGAGTAGGCAGAAGAGCCAATCGGGGTGGATACGATAATTCCGTCGCTGTTATCATGCCATACCTCTTCACCGTTGACTCGCAGGGTGTGCTCCATTAGCATTGCACTCTTTGAGGAGAATACCGCCACATCATTTAACACCGGATAGACGTTTTTTCCGTCTATTTTTACGCCAAGACGCGGCACCTCCTCAACGGTGTAATTTTGTTTTTTCAAGACACCGACATAAGATGAGAATTCCCGAAGATCTATCTGTGCCAGAAATCCGCTGGATTCACCCTCGCTTATCCCCAGTACCGGGACGGTATCAAAGGTATGATGAAAATAGTTTCGCACGCCCTTGTCTCCTCCCAGTACTATGATACAGTCAGCCTGCTTATTTTTTGATTTTGTCAGAGAAAACGAGTTTATTTCAGAATAAGCCAGAATTTTTTTTATCGTCTTTGTCGCAATATCTGCAGACCCGGAACTGTAAATGCCTATTTGCATAAAAGAAACAAACTATCAATGCAATAAAAGAATAATGTTCTTCTACAAATCCCTGAATTTAACTAGATTGTAAAAATACGAGGCATTTGTCTGAATGGTGCTCCTTTTGGGAATTTTTTGCAGTCCCACGTTCTTTGAATCAAGTGCGGCCTGGGCGGCACCGCCAGCAAAGCAAAACGCCCATAAAAAGTCCTTCTCCTTTAACATGGTACAGCAAAACGTGGTACAAAAGATATCCCCGATTCCAGTGGTGTCATGAATTTGCTTGTTTGGCAGGGTGATGGAAAAAATCTTATCTTTTATCAGGAGGGAGATGTCCGTCTTATCTGTAAGCAGCACGTATTGCACCCCTTTTTTTTGTAATGCCACCATCATTTCATCAGGGGTGCCACTGACGAGCTGTCGGGATTCATCCAGGCCGACTTTAATCGCATCAACTCCTGTTAAATCAAGATCGGTCTTTTCCAAGACGACGTTGTTTTGAGAGTCTGTCTGTCTCAAAAAACCCTGAGGATCAACGAAAAGAAAGTTAGAGTTGTTTTTAATCTTCTTAAAAGTCTCATCTGAGATCTCGTGATAAATCGGACTTGTCATATGGCAGTCAGCATCGGCATCAACGTACGGTATTTCATCACACGAGTTTTCAAGCTTCAGGGTTCTATCTGAGCCGTTAATGGAGATGGCAAACCTCGTGGTCTTTTTTTCAGACTCTGAGTTTATGAAATTAAGATTGCTTTGAGTAAGGTACTGTTTTGGAAAATCAGGACCGAATTTTGTAAACAGATCCACATCAAAATCAAACTGTCTTGCAGTCATACCACAGTAGCAGGCAGCACCTCCGATTTGCTCGTAATTGTGATTATTGATGGTAATCGAATCTATTGCACAGTGGGAGTATACTGCTAGTTTCATTCTTTTTATGGTTAAAACAACGGATTTAGTTTTTTGCATTGCTTTTATCAAGACAGTTACGACAGAGTATCGTACCCTTGGATACTATCAGCTCGACGCCAGAACTCAGACATTTGTGGCAAAGACCCAGCATGACTATCAAATAATATTCTACGATCTAGAATTAAAACATAAGGTATCTTTTGTCTGGATTCAGGCACGAGTCAGAAGGGTTTTGGGTTATCTGCAAGAATAAATCAGCTGATTCAAGCGTGGATTTTATCTGCAGACATGCCCCCCTCCCACACCCCCATGATATGTCAGAGGATTTAGTATGCTTGTGGCAGCTGCCGTATGATTCTGCTGTTTTGATTCCAGGATTATTTGCCTTCTGTGGCGTGAATTTGCCATTTACCACGTTTTACCTCCCAATTGCTCAAAAAGCGCATGTATCTGAGTTCTCATGTAGCAGTCCCGCCATAGCGCATGATACAAACAAGAATATAAGTAGGCAAATTGGTTTATTTTCATGCCACTAAAACGTGCAAGCAGAGGCAGGACCAAGGGGGGCAAGGGATCCTCGGGGGTAGTCCAGTGTACAAACTGCGGACAGACTGTTCCAAAAGACAAGGCAAAAAAAGTCACATCTAGATTGAATCTAGTAGAGCACACGCTGGCAAAAGAACTGCGGGCACAGGGGGCATACATTGCATCGCCGACTGTTTTAAAATGGTACTGCATCTCATGTGCGATTCACTTTAAAATTCTCAAGATTAGATCTGCAGACAGTAGAAGAAAACGCGGAAAACTGCGATAGTTACTCTTTGATGTTTTTTGCAGTAAATACCATCCTTTGAATCAGGGTAATTCCGGCAATCACTGCGACGATCAGTACGGCATACTCCATAAAACCGATTATTCCAATTATTGCAATTACCAAAAGCCTCTCGGCTCTCTCCCCGATTCCGATTCCCTGCAGTTTCACATCAAGTGCGTCGGATTTTGCCCGGGCATAACTGACTAACAGCGACAGGGTTATGGCAAGCATCACCAGGTATGGTTCTGCATACCCTCCGATTAAAATTCCTAGAAATATTGCGACCTCGGCTATCTTGTCAAACATCGAATCAAGATAAGAGCCCTTTTTTGATGTTTTGTTGGTAACCCGTGCGACCTGCCCGTCCACTACATCAAAGAATCCGGAAACAAGCAGCAGGATTCCTCCGGCTATCAGCCCAAATTCAAACCCCAGACCATACACCGCGGCAGACACCAGGGCAAATACAAGACCGACGCATGTCCAAAAGTTGGCAGAGAGTCCCGTGGATGCAAATCCCTTGCCGATTTTTTCAAGTGATGGACCTAGCGCGCCTCTTAGATTATTTAACACGTGATAAACCCAACACCACTAGCTAATAAAGTGAGCAGGAGAAAAACAGGCTAGAACCCCGATTTACGAAACGGTAGGAGGGGGTAATTGCAGTAACAGCGGCAGATCACCTGTCTTAAGACAGGTTCAAGGCAATCAAAGTGGACATTATTTTGGCAGCTATTGTTGCAGTCGAGCCGTTATCATGGTATGGATTAAGCTCGACTATATCTGCGCCAACAACCCTTGTTTCTGCAAGGGCGTAGATCATCTCAAATAGTTCCCGGGAGGTGATTCCCACTGCCTCCGGATTGCCAACACCTGGGGCAAATGCGGGATCCAGCACGTCAAGATCAAAGCTAGAGTATACGGTATCAAACGTCGAGACGTAATCCCTTAGGAGCTGTGGCGCCTTGCCGTCCCGAATCTGCCTGTCAGAAATTGTTTTTATGTTGTTTTCTTTTAAAAACTCCAGCTCCTCTCGAACAAACGCCCTGGCCCCCACATGCAGGATGTTTTGAGAGCCCCTCTCCTCCACCAGCCGCCTAAGATAAGAGGCATGGCTTAGTTTCGTATCTGCAAGTTCGTCCCTTAAATCATAGTGTGCATCAAACACGACATAGCCGGTCTCTTTTGGAAAACCCGCGTATGTGCCATACGTTATAGAGTGCTCACCGCCCAGAATGAAGAGCTGTCTTTGTTTTGCCGCAAGCTCGGCAGTTATCTTTCTTACCATGTTGACCATCTCAGAGGAGACGGCAGTGTGGCGGGTGTTTCCGAGATCCTCGATGTGTTTGGATTCCAGGTCCATCTGAAGATCCGGATGAAAGACCTCGATGTTGTTAAATGAATCACGGATCACGTCTGGTCCGAATCTGCAGCCGGGCTTGTATGAATGGGTGGCATCAAACGGAACGCCAAACACGGTTGCCACGGATTCTGAATCCTCATCAGATACAGTAATGAGGGGGTTTTTGTTCATGTATAAATCGACAAAGCTCATATTCACACCATCAGTTGGGGTCGCTTTGAGAGATGTTTTGGCAGATTCAAGCCGGTAAACGGCCTGTCCTGAGTCTGTTTGCGTATATTATCTATAAAGTCATCAAATGGCAGTTCTTCTACCTTACCTGATACCCTGTCACGAATACTAAGATTTGCAGAGCCTGCCTCCTTTTCACCGATTACCAGGATGTATCTTATCCACTCTTTTTCTGCCTCGCGGATTCTTTTTCCGATGCTTTCGTTTCTGTCATCTATATCAACGCGGACGTTGTTGCAGGAAATTTTATCATAAAGGGTTTCACAGAAACTGTTAAACTCTTCCTTTAACGGGATGATTCTCACCTGTGTCGGGGCAAGCCACAGCGGAAACATGGGTTTTCGTCCCTCTTTGGAGTCAGTTGCCGCCTTTTCTAGCAGCGCGTAAATGATTCTTTCAACTGCGCCGCTAGGGGAGTTATGCAGAATGATCGGATGCGTGGCACAGTTGTGTTCATCGACGAATTTAATGCCGTATCGTTCGCCGTTTTCCACGTCAATCTGGTCTGTTGATAAGGCAGACGCCTTTCCCAGGTTATCAATAAAGTTAAACTCCCATTTGAGGACAAAGTAAAAAAATCGTTCCTTCCACATCTCGACTAGGACCGGTTTTCCGTGTTTTCTGACCAGGGCCTCAATGGAGGATTTGTTTTCATTGTAAAAGTCCTCGGTGAATCTGACTGCCATGGTATAGTCTGATTCGTCAATTCCAAGTTCGCAGAGTACGCTTTGTGATAATTCAAACCGGGTCATAATCTCATCTACTGCCTGCGGCATGTCCTTGCAGAATGCGTGGCAGTCAGGCATGGTAAATGCCCTAAGCCGCCTCAGACCGACGAGTTCGCCTGACTGTTCCCGTCTGAAACTGTATCTGGTTAGTTCGTATAGTCTGTATGGCAGGTTTTTGTATGATAGTTGAAACTGGTTTGCCATCAGAAACTGCCCAAAACATGCGGCAAATCTCAGAAAGAGTTTCTTTCCCTCCGAATCAATGTTGTACTGTCTTGCAGGAAACCTGTTAAAATAACTGACCATGCTGGGATGTTCGGAATCATACATGATCGGCGTTTCAACCTCGTAACCACCGTATCTTTTTACCCTGTCAGTAACATGCCGTTCAATCAGTGATTTTATCAGCCGTCCGTTGGGGAAAAAACGCATGTTGCCAGAATCAGATGCCGGCTCATAGTCAGCTATTGCCATTTTCTTCATCAATGCAACGTGTGGCGGGGATTCGTCTACGCGCCGCTGTTTTGCCGATTCGTACTTTGCCAGAATTTCCAATTTCCTGTGTTTTGAGAAATCAAAATCTTCAATGCCAGTCATCGTCCCGTCAGGGGAGAGTATCTTCCAGTAGGAGCGGATCTTGGATTCGCCTTTTAATGCATCAGAGGTGATCTCATCATCCTTGGGGCTTTTGGAATCTTTTGTAACAACTTTAAAGCTCTCAGCTAGTGGGTGGCCCTTGACTTGTATCTTGTATGATTTGGTCCAGCCAAACGGGGAGTGGGACACCTGCAAATCCGATGCCGCAGACTCCATTTCCTCAAGCAGGGTCATGGCAACAGATGGCTTTGCAAGATTGGAACTAAGATGTGCATAAGGGTATAGTAGTAGTTTTTTACAGCCGATTTTGCCCATCGAGTCTTTTATTTGGGATACCGCGTTTTGAGCCACTGAGGAGTCATCACCGTCTTCAATTGCGACAAATGCGACTACGACCTCCTCTAGTATCCGGGTTTGGGGATCCTCGATGTTCTCGGCTGATTTGATCTCCTTTTGTGTGGGGGTGTACTCGATGCTGTTACAGTGCAGTTGCAGTATGCGCATAATCTCAAAGACAGATCACAATTGAATTAAATCTTTCACTTTGGGGCAAATTTGGAATATTTTATTTAATAAAGGAGGAAAATGAATGTGGGGGTTGACCATACAGTCAATGCACAGAGTTGGTTTCAGGCACGGCAGTCATTTTGAGGCAGTGAATCAGGTCATTGTCTAGTCTCTCTCTCATCCCAGCCTGCTCAAAAAGTGCAGGTATCCGTGTACTCATTGAGGGGGGTGTCCCCCACCAATAGATGTACGGAATTAATATTCAGTTTGAATGATTTTATGGCCATAAAACAGGATACCATTTACAGCATACCATAAAATACTGAATTTGTCGCTTTGTTTCACACTTTTTAGTTGCAGTATAGCTAGTGCAATCCCACTACCGGCCATGGTAAAAAGATAAAGGTATAATCCAGGGCCCCGTACTCTTTGACCGAACATTGGAAATTCACCGCTAACCAAAATCAACATTACAAAAAAACCCATACATAGCAAGATGACAATTGCGTTAATTGCCCTGAGGAAAAAAAAAGACGTACTAGTAGACATCATTGTTTTTCACGTTGAAGGATTTCTATTAATTGTATCCATCAAATGATTCCAGGTATTACCAACATGACAGTTAGAGAAATCAGTGATGATTTCACAATGAAATGGTATAATTTTATAAAATGTTTGATCCCAAGATGATGTAAGATGATCTTCATCTGTGAAAGTTAGTGTATACTTGCAGGACATCATAGATCTTCTCATATAATAAAGGACACATAGGGATGTAAGAAATGAATAACATCAAAAAAATAACAAAAACAGCATTGTTTGCATCTTTGATTATTACAATGATTTTGCCGTTTTCTGGCATGAGGCATTCATTTGTACGGCAGACACCCAGAGAAGAATCAGAACAACCGGATTTTATAAAAAAAGACATGCTGCATGTCTTTAAAAT
Organism: Candidatus Nitrosopumilus sp.; assembly: GCA_965218785.1. GTDB lineage: Archaea > Thermoproteota > Nitrososphaeria > Nitrososphaerales > Nitrosopumilaceae > Nitrosopumilus. The sequence continues at coordinate 889,017 of OZ244650.1, read as the reverse complement.
AATGGAAAAATACGATGATTGATGAAAATCATTACTTGTTATCGATGATGTCTCTTCATTCCGGGGATATGTGTTGGCGGCATGAGGATTACCAAGCCTATATTTTTTTTAGGCATAGATGCGTCTTTTATTATTGGCGGATTTACAGGTAACATGATCATCTCTATCTTGGTTTTTGGCACTTTGGCAGGACCTTGTGTCTGGCCTTCTGATGCCGTAGCTATGGGGGTGGATCTTTCCACGTTAGAATGGAGCATACCTTTGCAGTGTTATCTTAATCCTGATTGAATCCCGTAGATTTAATGTGTGTAAAATGGATTCATGCAAAACTGATCTAATTACCAGCCCCCTCCCCCAACTTGCTCAAAAAGTGTATGTATGCAAGCGGTCTCATTCTGAGGGGTCCCCACCATTTGGAATGAGGAATCGGCACGAAATCCAAGGACATTGATGGGTTATGATGCCTCGTAATTGGCGATTTTTGTGAATTTACGGACAACGCCTAAACTAACTATACCTTTAATAATTCCATATGCGTATACAGTTGTGTATACATTGAGTTCATTGATACAGAAAAAAACCTACACGGTTGTAATAACTAAAGACATGGATGATGGAGGATTTGTTGGCAGATGTAACAAATTACATGCCAACTCACAAGGTGAGACGTATAAAGAAGTAATGGAAAACATGAAAGAGGCAATAGAACTTGCAGCGGAAGATAAACGAAATAATTTTAATTTGAATATAATCCAAAAATTTTGAAAAAAATTCCCAAAATTTCTGGCAACACCATGATTAAATATTTGATTAGAAAAGGATTTTTTATAAAAAGTAGAAAAGGTAGTCATGTAACATTAAGGCACAATGATCTTTTTACAACTGTATCGGCAGGCAATCACATCTTAAAAACAGGGATGATTTTAGCAATATTGCAAGATGTGAATATAACCAGGGATAAATTTACCCGTGATTATAACAATGGATACATAAAATGAAGTATGAAGTCACCTATTCTCACAATTTTATCAACAAGATAAAAGCATCATGATCCATTAGTCATGACTGCATATTGGTGGGGACCCCGCTAGAATGAGACCGCTTGCATACATACACTTTTTGAGCAGGTTAAGAGGTAAAACACCAATGGTAAAGAGCAAATTCACCCCACAGGAAAAGGCAAGAATCATCCTGGAATCCATAAACACCAGGATCAGCACGGCAGAACTGTGTCGCAAGTACAACATACATCCCCAGACATTCTATCAGTGGAGGGGGAAGTTCATCAACGGTGGCAAGATGTCTGTAATCGGAACCGCCAAACAGAGCCCAGAACGCGTGCTACAAAAGGAGAATGAAACCCTCAAGAGAATCATATGTGAGCAGACCAGTCATAGACGCTTTTAAAAAAACGTTGGAGGGAAGGATAAGATGACTGTGGCCAGTATAATTATGAAAAAGACAAGCACAAGAAAGTCGGTGTCCTATGTAGGATTATCTCGCAACAAACTACATCACAATCCAAGACCGAGTCATTCAGATAGATCCTACCGTCACAAAAACTGTCAGGAAGACTGGTTTGAAGAGACCTACATACGGCACCAGACGCATGGCCGCAAGCGTTTCACGGGAGCCTGTATTGACATACTTTAGTAAAACCAAAGATCATACTTTACTATAGTAACAATCAAAGTTCGTGAGTTATTTTCAAGATCTTCAATTCCCGGTTTTTTCACGCAGGGAGATCACCGAGCGTAAAATCAGGCCGGATATTCCCAGACTGGAAGTGAGAAACTCTGCCGCACGTAAAAGGGAGTCCTTGCCGCGGAATCCCTCATCATAAATCATTTCAATGGAGCCCCTGTCAGTTTCAACAAAGGATGTTATCAGCGAATAATCCCCTAATTTTTCATCGGTTCCCTCCAAGTAAAGGCGTAGTTCCACCTTGGAGATTTTAAATTCATCCTGAAGAAAATCCCCCGAAGAGACCAGCACCCTGACATCATCAGGGGTCTTTCCCACACGCCGGGGATCATGCAGATCAATGATTATCACGACATCAGTATGTCTCATTCATACATAAGTAAATCCATCCCAGTTAGGAGTCTGGTGCGTTATAATGATCTGACATACAATCATGAAATATGGATCTTTCCAGAAATTATCATGTACCTCTGATTTCCGGTCATGGGTATTTTTGTTTCATTTTTCTGAACTACATACAATACGTTCACCTTTTATGGAATCATTGTACTATAATGAGTTGACATGTTAATCTATATTTTCAATGATTTGCTTATTTTCTTTTAATTCAGAGATCACATCCATTACCATTTTTAGATCCAAATTATATTCATCAGATATCTCACTTGGATAAAATATTTGACCAATACTAATTTCTTTTAATATTATTTTTTTAACACTTTCTTTATCTAAATCAAAGTTGTCTTTACCGGTATTTTCTTGTATTTGGACTAGACCGTAACTTTCCATCATTTGTTGTATTTTCTCATCATTATTTTCCAATAATCTTTCTACCAAACCGCATAATTCAAGTCCCAGATACGCAAAGTCATCTGAATTAATATGTGTGGAATTTTGAAATTCTTTTCTTATACAGTCTAATCTAGAAATATCCTGTTCTATTCCAGTTTTTTCTATATGTGGTTTTATCATGTTTTATCCGCCGTACGTTTCAGTATATGGTGTTGTAATATAACGCAATTGTTTGAAACTTTCATATAATCGACTAGGATCTTTTGTATCGTATGCATCTGCTAAAAGTTGTGTCTTACTGATTCAATCCATTTATAGTGACGATCAAAAGTTTTTGGGATAATTGATTCTCGTGCAACATATCCATCACGTCAAGATCAAATCTTCCTGTCCTGAAAAACTGATATCGCACGTATCATGTCGGCAAACATCTCATAGTGCTACCTCTTTGCCTGTCTACACAATAACTGAACTTGCTTAATGCCTTTACAACATCTAGCCAATTGTGGTTTCTGAGACTCAATTTGGAATCTCTATGATTATCTTCTGATCTGATTTTGTTTTCTCTTCAATGTATTCTAGAACTAGTTGAACAGCTTCTTTCATGTTTGTTTCTAATTGCTCCATTGTATCCCCTTCACTAATTGCTGCAGGCAACTCAATGCATCTTCCGGTATATCCACCTTCTGATGATTTAATCACCTGTATGGTGAATTTTCTTGTCTCCATGATTCTGGTGTATCCTGCCTTGTTTTTAAGATTGTCAATATTCCGCCTTCTGATTGTCTGTGGATGGCATGGTCTGGAGTTAGCCAGCACGATGTCTTTGGTCAAAATCCATCTTTCAAACAGGCAAGATTACACGTTCCATTTACCTGCATTTTTTCCTGCCGTTTTGTACCACAAAACACGAACCATTATCTGAGAATAGGATGCAGGCAGACACCAATAATACATCTTGAGGGTTACTGAAGTTATCGGGATCTAGCGTATAGAGAGGGATTTGAACCCCCGAAACTCATGAGTCATGAATTACCAAAATGCACCAACAAGGTCTAAAAAGAACAATTTCCTCAAAATCATTCAACGGGAAGCAAAAGTCAGATGAAATCCAATTTGGAGAAGATCCATATTTCATGATTTGTATGTCATCACTAAATACCCAGAACCTCAATTAATCCCATATCCCTGCGCAAGTATTATTTACAGCATAAAGCTGTTTTTTAAAAGTGAACCAGCATGAATTTCATGGAAAAGACATCCCGCACATAAAACTAGATCCGGATATGACCATCGAGGACTTGGTTGATGTGTTTGCAGCCACAGGATTTAACGGAAGGAGTCTTGGCGAGGCTGCAAAGCTTTTTGCAAGGATGATAAAAGAGGATGCCACAATCTGCCTTACAGTTTCAGGGGCGATGACGCCGGTGGGTTTTGGAGGAATAATCAAGACGTTAATTGAAAGGGGCTTTGTTGACTGGATCATCACGACGGGGGCAAATGTATATCACGAGGATCACTTTGCCCGGGGTCTGCCCATAAAGCAGGGAAGCTCCGATGTGGATGACATGAAGCTGTATCAAAACGAGATTGTTCGGATTAGAGACGTATACATAAAATTTTACGAGACGCTAGAAGCAGAAGATCAGGCCATTCAAAAGATGTTTGGCGGGGATTTTCCAGAAAAGCCGTTTACAACGGCGGAATTTTGTAATCTGATGGGAAAGATGAGCAAGGAGCACGCAAAACATCCGGAGAAAAGTTTTGTCACTGCTGCATACGAATATGATGTTCCGGTGTACGTCTCAACGATAAAGGATTCATCGCTGGCACTGAATCTGGCAGTTCACAGATTACATGGCAAGGCATACAATCTGGATTTTGTCAGGGAGATTATCGAGCAGGCCGCAATTATCTATGATTCGAAAAAATCAGGAATCGTAGAGCTGGGCGGGGGCGTTCCAAAAAATACGGCACAGCAGACAGGCCCGCTACTAGATCAGATTTTAAGAAGGGACGACGGGGGGCAGGACTACATAATACAAATCACTGATGCACGGCCAGACACCGGGGGACTGTCTGGTGCGACACTACAGGAGGGGAAAAGCTGGGGCAAGGTTCAAGACGCGCATAAGGGAATGGTAACCGTATACGCAGATGCGACAATTGCGTTTCCCATTCTTGCGTTATACGTGCTAAGCAACCAAAAAACACGCAAACCAAAAAGGCTGTATAAAAAATTAGGGGCGTTATATGACAAACTAAGCAGGGATTACTTTGAGAATCCTACGGATGGAGCCAGAATCAAGAGAGATTAAAACTTGTCAAATCTGGCACGTTCAAGTTCCCGGTCATCTTTGGATTCCTTCTTCCACTCCTTATAGTGCTCCTTGCAGAGAACGGTTTTCTTGCCTGTGGAATTTACTCGCAGTCCCGCGTTTTCAACCCTGGTTGTATTCAGGGATCGGGCGCCGTCCTTGTCACATCCCTCAACATTGCATTTTGCTCCTTTTGAGACAATTCCCATACAATCAAAAGGTCAGGATGTTATTTATAGTTGAAAAGAAAAGATCGCCCAAAAAGCAGGGAAATCATTTTAAAAATGATTCATCGTTTATAAGAGGAATATTTTTTTCTCAATTTATGGGCGGGGGAAAAAAGCAGACACAGTCAGATAACAAAAAAGACAGTAAAGACTCTAAAAAATCAAAAAAAGACAAGGGTGAAAGCGGGCCAAGAAAGGCAGAGATCACAGTAATGGTAAACGAGCAGCAGGCAATGAAGATTATTCAAAATTCCAAGGTACTCACAGTCCAGGATCTGGCAAGACAGATGGGAGTCAAAACTTCAGCTGCCAATGCATTCCTAAAGGAATCCATAGTTAAGGGAATCGTAAAGCGCGTAGGCGGTTATTCAGGGCATCATTTGTATCAAATGGTATCATCCCCAACATCCTCATAGATGCAAAAAGTATCTCCGGACTTTACATCAGTTAATACATCAGTATCTCCCCCCAGCGTCCCAATGGGCGTCATGGTCTTTGCAGATCTCACATCATGTATAAAAAAACAGATACTTCCAGTAGAGGGTAAAAAGGCAACATCGCCTTTTTTGAATTCTGATCTTGCCCTCTCAATGCCAGAATCAATCACGGTTTCAAAATATAAGATGCTTTTTCCCAACTGATGGGCATTCCCCTCTAGCGGCAGGGATCTCATGATGGTTCCAACTGTTCTCGGGGACAGGTGGGACTTTAGATCGCAGGAGATCTTTGCCTTTCCTCTGATTTCCAAAACCAGCTGTTTTCGGGATACCGATGAGATGTCCAATTCGTACTTTAAGACGGTCTGATTATATAACGTTTTAAATCACCGGCTTGTTTTTACCGTACGGAGATCAAGCGGGGTGTTTCCCTGAAAATATCAATTTTTTAGCATAATCTGAAACTTGTTCAGGCTTTAATAATTTAGTATAATCCTGAATTTGTTTTGCAGTTACTTTGACATTCTCACCATCAATTTCCAAGAAGGAATCCCATCTTGCCAATAATACGGAATAATTTTTTTCATCCAGCATAAAATCAGATTTGAATTTCTTTAGGCTTTTTCCTTTTCTAATACTGTGCAGCATGGTATATTCCATATTGGAAGATTTTGATTGAACCAGTACAGATGATACAAATTTTCCTATTTTTGCAGGATCCAAAGATTCTGCTGATCTTCTATAAATTTCAACTTCCTTTGCAAAATACCAATTTAGGTTATGTGTTTGAGAGGATTTTCCAAGAGTTTCTCTTCTTGCTCCCTCTGCCAGTCTTTGAATAACATATTTGAAATCAGGTCTAGTCAGATATTGCATTGTTGTAATAATGTCTAGGACATCCTTGTTTGCCTCATATTTGCTTGCAGTCATTTGTTGAGTGGATCTCCCAACTTTGGAAACAATCAGATCCTCCATACTGATACTATAAATGGAATATCCAGTTACAGGCTTGAATACTATACGCCTCCATGAATCCTCAGTCATTGGGAGTGAGTACATGTTATTGTCCCATATTTGGATGGTAATTCCAGATTTAAAATAGAAATCAGCCACTTGAATCCCATCTCTCTCTTTTTCAAGATTACTTGATTTGAGATTTGGCTGTTCTAGCATGACTGAAACGGCTATATCATAATCCTTTACTACAAAATCAATATCTATTGTAGGTCTCATCATGACATTTTGAATTGCCAATGCACCTGCACCAAAGATTGCATATTTTATTCCATTTGATCCCAAAATATTCCCAAAACGTAATGCTTCTGGTACCCATATCTTGGACTCAATTTCCGTTCGTTCTATCTTTTCCTTCATTTCTTTTCTCATTGCTCAGTTGAAACTCATTAAATTGAAGATGGGATAAACATTCGATCTACCTTTGAACTGTTCCTCATTGCATTTCTTTCAGTAGAATCATCTGCAACCCTTGCCCGGATTACTTTACCAGAATCCGTCCATGTTTCATACACGTTAAATTTTATTTTTTCAACTGGAAAGAATTTAATGTATATTATAGACATTGCATAACCAATAGTTTTACGTGGGTCATCTGTGGTTTCAATACCGGTATTCCTGAATTTATGCTGAATTATCTTTTTTGCTCTTTCAAAATCTTTTTTTTCAATGGCAATTTGAACCATATTTCGTGATTCGTTTTTGGTATATCGGATTTTACTGGTTCCAACAAAGGCATAATTAATTTTGTTTTCCTCACAAATATTTACTATGAAAGTATTGGGATCCCATATTACCGTATCAATCCATCTGGCAGTTTCGATCATGGAATTTACAACAGGGTGATCTCTGTTTATCCTCACAGTTACTGTTTTTCCAATCTTTGTAGATCTGATAATCCCAATATCTTCAAATGCATAAACTGTACGTCTGACTGTTGGAAATGGAATGCCTGTTTGACGTGCTATTCCGGATATCGTGTTTCCGTCTTTGGCCATGTTTATGATTCTGGCATCTCGGAACATCGATATTGACTGTGTATTCATATATAACATTTATCTTAAGAGATTTATATAACTTTGTATATTTATTCAAATATGACTAGATTATCCATCAGTTATTCCACGTGTTGTCAGTCCATGAGGAATCAAGTCCAGAACCCTGTGAAATTCGGAAAAAGATACATGAGTTTCAAGTAAATGCAGGTCATGGAATCAAAAAATATCATGAAAGGAATTTAATAATTAAAAAAAAGATTGCAAATCCGCTCAAAAAGATAATTCCTGCAACACTTAGAACTTTTAACAGAACAGACGGCTGGTGTTCTTTTGCAAGGAATTTTCCAGTAACCAGTCTGAAATTAAAGATGGCGATTATGGGGGCAATTACAAATGACAGCACGGTGGCAAAGTCAACTAGTTCCCGAAGATTGCTTCCAAATTGAAATATTACTAGAAAGGAACCAACGGATAAAACAACCAAGAAAATCACATATAACACACGGAATTTTGTGCGCGTTTTACCTTCTTTTGTAGTAAACATCAGCTCGACTGTTTTCTGCAGGGACCTCGAGTATCCATCCAATACTGCAATTATGGTTCCAAACATCACGGTAAATGCAGAAGCTGCAATTATGATGTAGCTCCAGTCTCCGACTGTTTCAGTGTATAATGTTACCACCTTGTGTGCAAAATCCGAATTATTGTTTGGAAGTTCCTCACCTGAGCCAAAGAAGATAAACGATCCAAGTACGACAAACATCACTGCAAGAATCCCGGTAGCCAGATAAGCCAATCTAAATTCAAGCAGGGTTTCTTTGAGTTTTGGTTTGTAGTTTGTCTGCTTCATTCTCTCCAATGTCCACAAACTATTCCAGCTGGAAAGATCTACTGCCGTAGGCATCCAGCCCATTAATGCAAGCAGGAAAAAGATGCCAGAGATATCCCAAAGATCTTTTGGCTCGAATCCAGATACGGGCTCTATTGGACCGTTATACAGTGCAAACAAGAATGCAGTGACTGTGGATATCAGCAATACCATTGCGATAATCTTAATCAGACTATCAAAAACATTGAACTTTCCTATTGCCAGTATTGCAACACATACTGCAAATAATATGCCCACAGTCCACTCCCCAAGAAAATCAATTCCAAAAAGATTCTCAAAAAATCCGGCAGTTACAAATCCGACAGCGCCAGTTACAAAAAACATCGAGGCGACAGTCAGCAGAAAGTACAACCACAGGGCAGACCTGCCGAGCTTTTTGTATCCATCAATGATGCTTGTCTGGGTGGAATTGGCATACCTGGAACCAAACTCAAAGAAAGGGTATTTCAACAGGATTATTAAAATCACAAACCCCAAAATCATCAAACCAAAATCAGCCCCGGCCCTGGTGGACTGGACTAGGTGGGAGACGCCGATTGCAGTACACGCAAATAATACTCCGGGACCGGCAGTCTTTGAAAGTCGAGATAATTTTTCGTTGATTGGATTCATGATCAGAGAAGATTTACATTCCGGGAATCATCAACCCCTACACCGATGACTTTGACACTGGGATTCCACGTGGGGATAACATTTACGCCTTTTTTGATTTGTGCAATGTGCTCCTCATCAGATGCCGGATTGCCTGCACAGTCAAAGTGACCAGAGGCCATAACTAGTTCGGATTTATGTGCATTAATTGAAATGTCAATTTTATTTTTAATAGGGTCCAGATTTTGGTTTTCAGATATTATCTTGTCAATTCCCGGCTCGGGGACTACATCAGCAAAATCAACTGGAAAATTCCCTTTAATCCGGGTCGCTAAAGGCGTCTGAATCCTTCCATCCATGCAAGTCACAGATGTTGCAAATTTTCCCTCTGTCATGATTAAGGCAAACCAGACCTACTTAAAATTATTTTCGATATGGAAAGCAATTGATGTGTGATCATTTACACCGGCGGTGCTCAAGTTCCTGAAGATTTTTGCAGGATTTTTAAAAATAACTGGCAGTATCCCACCTGAATTTTGTTAACCTAAAATATTCAGATATCACCTTGTTCATTATTGTAAACATTGTATAATATTCCAAGACCAAATGAATATTTGTTTATCTTCCAGGTTCTGTAACATCATCGTGATATGGAATTAATGCCTGAATCAGACATGAAATCACGATCTTCTCCGGATTGAAAAATTCCGCCTGTCTGAAATTCTAACTTTGTAGAATTCTGAATTATCCTCTATAAACATGAAAAAAGCTAGGGGTTTTATTCATCCCCAACTAATGGTGCCTATGATGAAACATCGAAAAACGATACTGGTTTGAGATTTGTTTGGATCTGCATATGATATCGTGCCAAAAGACGACCCACATTGAGATACCAGCCAAGAGAAATGATAACAGCCATACCAATGAAGCGAGCAGTTAAATAACGTTTTTAAGGAAAAATAATTTACTTGTCTGATGCTAAAAAAACCAAGCTGGTTGTAGAGGAGTCCGAACCTGTAATAGAAGAAAATGTCGGATTAAACAAGGCACTTGATACTTATCGAAAAATAATAGAGAAAAAGAAAGGGGTAGAAACACTGACAGAAAAGGAACAGGAAAACCTTGAAAAAAGAATCAAAGAGATCGAAGACAGGGAGATAGTCGAGAGAGTAGTAGAGCATGAACCAGTCGAGATTCCATGCGAAAAGGGAAAGATAACAATCGGACCACCCACGTTGACAAGATTTGAAAAAGCCAGAATTATGGGTGCCAGGGCATTGCAGCTATCCCAGGGGGCGCCGCCATTTATCCCGATTCCAAAAGATGCAAGAATTTCACTGGATATTTCGATGGAAGAGCTTGAACAAAGGGTAATCCCAATCACCATTAGAAGGGTGCTTCCAAACGGTGATTATCAGAATATTCCGATTGAATACTTTGAAAAATGAATCATTTGTCGATAAAACTTAAAAGAAGAAAAACCTGTTGATTGTTGATAATGCTCATGGAAGAAACAACTAATCTGCAGGATCACGAGCAGGTTGACGAATCCAAGGATATCATCGTAAAAATTAGAAATGAACCAGTAATGCAGGTAGCAGTCGATGTTATATCAATGCTGGGAAGCAAGAGCAAGGTCGTTCTCAGGGCAAGCGGGGGTTCGATTCCAAACGCAGTGGCAGTAGCAAACATAATTACAGAAAAAATGCTGAGTGGAAACTCCAGCATTCAAAAGATCACACTAGATACGGAGGAGGCAGCGGGGATTGGCAGGATGACATCGACTATAGAGATTATTTTAAATAAAAACTAGTAGACGCTTCCAGGTCCTTTAAGAAGCATGTTTTCGCATTCCTTGCACACCTGTTCATCAATGTTTGATTCCAGGTTGTGATGTATCTCACATATGAACAGACTGGACTTTATATAATTACACATGCCGATGAACTTTGAAAGGCTTGACGGGGTGTAGGCCATATCCGATGAGAGGCTGTCGCTTAGCTCGGTAATCATGGTTGCAACCTGTTTTTCTGCCAAGAGTTTTACAATCAGGGACGGATCACCCCTTGTTCCACGAATGTAGTTGCTGACTGCTGCCTGTGTGACACCGAGCATCTTTGAGATCTCTTCTTCCCGGATATTGTGATCCTCGGCTAATTTTTTTGCAAGAATTGCCCGCAGTGCGGGAATCAGGGTCTTGGATTCGATCTCCGCTGGAAGCAGCATGATTCCCAAGGTTTTGGTTAAGAATTTAAAGTTTACACGGTGTAGCCGATAAGATGCCCATATGATCAGATGTTCCTGGCTTGATAAAATTGATCTCATATTTGCGTGTGACTAGAATCTATCACGTTATTCATGATATCAGGCATATCTATTTTAATTTCAAGACCATTCATGGGATATTGGATGAAATCTCCGAGAAACTGTACAGCGCGTTAAAAGAGTCCTGCAACGCATGCAGCTCAAACCTGATTTCACTGTCAGGCGGGCTTGATAGCTCCATCATAGCGTATTTTCTAAGGGAGAGACGCCCAAAGGCGGTGGCGGTGATTGCAGAGGATTTTGTCTCAACGGATCTGACGTACTGCCAGATGGCTTCAAAAGAGATGCAGCTGCCCCTGTCAATTTACAGCGTCAAAACAGCGGCAATCCTAGAGGCAGTAGAAGGTACGATCAGCATTTTAAAAAACTTCAACGATATTGAGATCCGCAACAGCGTGGTAATGTATTTGGCAGTAAAGTGGGCAAAGGAAAACGGCGAGCGGGGCATCATTACAGGAGACGGGGCAGATGAGCTGTTTGCAGGGTATAGCTTTATGATCAACGCACCAGAAGATAAATTAGAAGAGGAGATAAAACGTGTCTGCTCGGTAATGCATTTTCCAGCACAAAAGATAGCAGGTGCCATGGGAGTCAACATCGAATCGCCATTTTTAGACGATGCAATCAAAGAGATTGCCAGCAGCATCCCAGCAAACCTGAAGGTAAAAGATGAGAATGAAAAAAGATTCGGCAAGTGGATTTTACGCAAGACGTTTGAGAAACACATCCCCCCAAAGATCGCATGGAGGGGAAAATCACCCATGCAGGACGGCGCCGGAACAGCCGGGCTGACGGGCCTGTTTGAATCGATAATAAATACAGAGTCATACATTGAAAAAAAGCTGACCGTGGAGAAAAACGACGGCATAATCATCAAAAGCGTGGAATCAATGCATTATTACGAGATTTTTAAAAAATTATTCGGGGTACCAACAGGCAAAAACACGGATGAATCCTGTCCATACTGCAGGTATAACGTCGGTGATTCCAGATTCTGTAGAATGTGCGGGGCGTTTCCAATCTAGGTGTTGTTTTTGTACTTGCGGGGTTTTTTGACAAAGATGCGCCTGCAGCCGTTACAGCAGAAATAGAACTTTTTGCCGTCATGCTCGTGTAGTAATGCGATATCCTCATCAAGTTCAATTCCACAAACGGGATCCACTGGCACAAATTTTCCATAGGTGGATTCTATTTATAGATTGAGTCAGCAGGTTTTCAGATGACAGATGCGTCCAATAAACAGAAACAATTACGCATCAACTATTCCAAGAATCTTCTTTGGGAGGGAACCATAATCGGCATCGGGTTCTGATACCACATACAGGATGTCATCGTTGAGTATGACGCTAATTGCAAGGGCGCGCTGGCGTGAGGCCATGGCAAAGTTCACAGGACCAAGCTGCTTATCAAACTCTTTTCTCATTTTTACACGTAATGCAAGCTCCATGAAGATCATCTCATCGTCTTTTTCTGTCTCTAGCGGTTTTACATTCTCTTTCATGCCTCCTGCCACCAGCCTGCCACGTTCGTTGATCACGCCTGCGAATCGGATTTTCGGATCAATGGATAAGATGGAATCACAGATGCCAGTATAGTCATATATTTTATCAGACAAATTACGTATTTACCAGACATTTGCCTAATTTATTATCTTTCCATATACATCAGGAAGAGGTGAGCCTTTTTACAAGTGTCAGAAATTCTTCTTCGGGTATTGGTGGAATCCCCATAATCTCAAGGTTCTCTGAGACGTGCTTGGGTGTTTTTTGACCCACCAGCGGAGCTAGTACACCGGGAGACGAGCGTATGAACTGTAATGCGCGCAGTGGCGGTGCCAGGTCTGCAAAATCAGGTATTACCCCTGGTGCCAGCAGCCGTCCTTGCATAAATGGAACGCTGGTAAACACACCGACTCCCAGTCTTGATGCGGCATCCAGAACAGATACGGAATTCCAATCAAATTCCTGGGTTTTTGCCAGCAGTGCCTGGTCGTATGACAGGTTAAATGGCAGCTGGATAAATCGAAATCCGTGGTGTTCACCGCCGAATCTTCGCGCCAGCTGGACCATCTTTTCAAGTGAGAGGTACTGCGGATTCTCTTTGGGAACCCTAAAGCACTCCCATGTGGCCATTCCGTAAAATCTGATCTTGCCTTCAGCGCGTTTTTCTTCGTATAACTTGAATGCGGATTCTAGTTTGCCTAAAAGCTGCTCTGCTGTAACGTCCTTTATCTGCCCCTCAACTGCGTTATGCAGGTACATCAGATCGATACAGTCCACATCCAAATTTTTCAGGCTGCGATCCAGCTGATCAGAGAGAAATTTTGGAGTCATACAGTGGTACCCTGATGTAATGTCACCTTCCTTGATGATTCCTTTTTGGGTGTATTCCTCCTTTACATATTCCCAGAACTCCAGCTTGATATCTGCATCATTTGTGACGTATCCGTTTTTACTGCTTAGAAATATCTGATCACGTGTGATCTTTTTCTCTTGTATCAGCTCAGATACTGCTTTACCAACAGAGCGCTCTGCCTTTTGGGAGCGGTAGTTTATTGCAGTATCCACAATGTTGATTCCAGATGTAATAGACTGTTTTACGGCGTTTTTTACCAGTTCGTCAGTGTTTGTGTCCGGTTCCCCAAGGTATGTTCCCATTCCTACGTTAGAGAGGCTCAGCTTTTCAAATGTGTTATAGTTGGCTTTGGGTACACCGGAATCTTCTGCAAATTTTCTGGTTCCCTCTGCTGTGGCAAAGCCTGAAATCATGATGTATCCTGTGAGACGTTAAATTTATGTCTACTATGTTATATCCAGCAAGAGACTGACTACAAACAACGCACCTGTGATTCTGCTGAATTTCAAAGTTAGTGACATGGCAGGAATGATATCCTCAACAGAGTCATAGTTTTTGTGCAGTTCCAGCCCGGATTTTATAATTATGGGGAGTGTAACAAGTGTGATTAATGATAGTGCCGGGAACAGGTTTGTGGATACGCCGGTAAGGATTACGGTATATGAGAGTAGTGGGAACAGCCAGAAAAGTTTTGCGGATCTCTTTTTTCCTGCGGTGATGACTAGAGTTTTCCTGCCTTTGGATTTATCAGCATCATGATCAGGAAATGATGTAATAAAAAGAACCAGTGAGGATAGAATGCCTATGATGATGCCTCCCAGGATTGATTCTGTGGTGATCTGACCTGACTGGATAAAGGATGCCCCGATGACTATCATGGATCCTTTTAGTGCAACAAAGAATTCTCCCAGTCCGGAATCGACGATTTTAGTCGAATAAAAATAGATTGAGATGATTGCAAATCCCAGGATTACTGCGATGGTAATACCGTCTGTAATGACAAAATAACTTCCGATTATCGTGCCGATTATCAAAAATGCGATTCCTGCACGGTATACGGAGGATGGTGAGAGTAATCCCTCTGGTAGGACTCCTGTACCGCCGCTCATTTTGGTCCTCTTGGTTTGCGTGTCAATGCCTCGTTTAAAATCCCAGAAATCATTTAGCAGGTCCACGCTTGCGTGCAGTGCCAGCACGCCTGCAAACGTCAGAGCCGCATCGAGTGGGTCTAGGGTGGCGTTTTGCCGCCAGTTAATTGCCAGTCCGGCAGATACTGCAATTACTGATGCAAGAAGGAATCTTACCCTGATTATGCGAATCCATGCAGAAAGCATCAAAAGTACTGTTGATTTTTCGGTATAATATTCATGGGGTTTATGTTGTTGGTTGGTCTTTTTGCCGTAAAAAACGGGAGTGGAAAACCATGATCTCAAGATATACAGTCATGGTTATGTCCCATACAGAGTTACAAAACCATGCTTTAACTCTCTTGTAGAACCCGGTCAATATGTGCGAGATATTCCGGGATGGTGTATCTTTTGCCTTTGGAGTTTCCGGACTGGATTGATTCTATTTTTTGCTCAATTGATTGATTCAACCGTTTATCTTCAGTTTTGGATTTGTGCAGGAATTCATCATGGGGGTTTGTCATATCTTCTTTAATTATTTCTATGTAAAATCTTTTTAAATATTTCCCTGCATTGGTACTGAAAAGTTGTAGAGACCTAAAATATTTTGAGGATCAAATGAAGAAAAAGCAGTAGATCAGAGATAATACTAGCGAACATGATGTATAGGCAGATCTGAAAGTCCTAAAATATCATCGATTTTATGGATTTGAAATGAATCAGAGATTAACAAGATTATTTCTCCGTATTTTTCTCAGAACCGCCGCCTAGTTCAGTTATCGCTTTCTGCAAACGAACCTCAATTCCACCTAGTTGCCTACGTAATATTTTACAGTATTCTTCATTAGATACAATATAGGCATCAAGTATTTTTTGAATTTTTCTCGAATCTGCCCGAGTATTATTTTTGCCATCTTTCAGATTTTTCTCATCTAAATCATAAATTAATTTATTATACACTTTCTCAGACTTGAAAGATATCAAAAAAATACTTGCAGAGTAAAGTGTGTTTTGAAAGTCAGAGAACTCTGTAAATACCTTTGAGTTTGATCTGGGATGGCTGGCATAGTATTTACGAATGTATGATCCAGTTTCGAGCATTTTTTTCTGGTAGTAGACTATATTTTTCCTCAATTCATCATGTTTGGGGTTGGATGTCTTTTGTAAAGAACAAAAGACTAGAAGAATTGAACCAACGGCTAAAATTAAGAGTATTCCGATAATAAAAGAAATTTCAAAACCCAGTGCATTATGGTCCAGACCTGAAAAATATGTACCAATTCCAAACAGGGTAAGAAATACCACGGATATACTGTATAATGGATTAATTATGTTTTTTGAAGCCAATTTAACTTCAGAGTGATCCATTTTCAACTTTGATAGTAACATTTTATTTTCTTCAATTAATACTAGAGGATTATATTCATTTTGTGCAGATGAGAAAGGTTCCTGCCCCCATTCATAGCTATCTTCATCTCTGTCAGTATTATTCACATCCATATTTTCTTCATTTGTATCACTTTCTTTGTTACTCATAGTATGTTCTCCAAAGTATCTCGTTATAGATAATGGGTTATATGATTATATTTGATATTTTGACTAGCGGGTAACCGTTTTTGTATATTTGAATCAAATATCCTTAGACAGGTTTACCAAACTCTTTGAAATCAGGGCATCATAACTCTTTTTTTCTATCAAATCTTTAGCAATTACACCCAACATACTTTAACACAAAGTCGACTATACCATATACGATAATTTCCATGAAGGTATTTTAGATTTCAACTCATCTGCAAGCTTGACAGATACATCTATGTTAAATAACATCAAAATCGAATCATCATGACCACCCAAATTGAAACCATATCAAAATACACACTCCATTAGAGAGGTTATTATCAACAGAAGGAATGTACAAAATCCTGGACTGGTTTTTCTCAAATTACAAACTAGATCAGAAAATATGTGATATCTCAAAGTTCATAAAACTAGAAAAATACAAAGTCCAAAAATGCATAACATTCCTAATTCAAGAAAACAGGGTCTCAAAACAAAACATACAAGGCAAATATCACCTCTGAAAGACTGACCGGATTATACAACTATTACAGGGGTATAATGAGTAAAAACCTACGAGTCAACACCATAAAGACAAACTAAATTTCCACTAATCAAATTAAATCAACGAGGTAATAAAAACGACAATAACAAACCAAACACTCATTTCTTAAAAATATAGACGTATTTGCCACATCCACTTTTCTGACTAGCATAACTCATACCTTGGTTGATAAAACGTGTATAAACATAGTAGAAATCATCCCTAGTATCCGTATGCCACACATGCAAGATATCAGGAGTATCATGAATGATATAATCTGACTCGGTTATCGGTCACGCCAATGTACCAGATATCACAAGAATGACGGATTTTACGCACAATACTATGACTATCTTGGTTTTATTCAGTGTATCATGGGAGAAAATAGGTAAAAAAGTTAGTATTCAGGATTATAAAATCAGTGATTATACGGGGTTCGAGTCATTTCGATAATAAAAAAAGAGTGTGGTTTAATCCTTATTTTTTGTAGATGTAGACATATTTGGCACTGCCGGAGCCACCAGGGCCACCATCCATGCCAAGATCGAGAAAAATCTTTTCTATTTCACGAGATGTTTCTTCGTTGGAAGGTTCCCATACGTGCCAGATTACAGGATCACCATGTCTTGCTCTTCGCTCTTCAAGATGATCTGTCACGCCAATGTACCAGTCAGGGTATTTTCTATCTGTGATAATTTTTATCTTGAACACTATGGGACTAAGACTGGTAATATCACGATGTAACACACACATAAAATTACAGAAACAAACTCATATAAAAGAAATAATAGTCAATGGTCCAGCAAAACAAGATGTAGAACATTTGTTATCCGAAATCAGTAGAGGCAGTTTTGAGATTATCATACCTCAGATGATTCTAGGGGAAGTAATGACCAAGATACTGCAAAAATATGATGATGTAAAATTGTATGAATGCCTGGAAAAATTTGGCAATATGATTCAGAAATATGGCATTGACGCAAATACTTGCCTAACTCCACTAGGCAATAATGCTCCTACCATAATGACAAAATTGCGGCAGAAAGACACCTATTTGGATGTGACCTATATTATGATTTTGTCTCACATGCTTATCGATCCCCGTTCAAAATTCTTTCTCACCCCAGATAATAAATTACTGGATAATCCAAAAATCATCAAGTATGAAAAGAAATTGAGTGGTGCAGGATTAAGAAAGGAGAAATTGAAAATCATTGAACGAGTGTAACAAGATTGGTATTACTCAAATCATCTAACACACCGGAGATAAACTCCCGTGTAAACCCGTTTTTGGTATTTTCTACATTTTCCACAAGGTCATCTCTCTTTGTAATGTGTTTTTTATTCATTAGTGTTGTAGCTATTTCCAGCCAATCCATATTTTTGTCTTGTATCAGATTTAAAAAGTTCTGACTTTGAAAGGATTCTGGAAGTACGGCATCTACTGCATCGTACAATTCTTTGCGGTTGTTTGCCAGCGCATAGCATTCAGATATCAGTGATTGGGAGTATGGTCCGTACAGATATATATCATGTTCAAAAGGCAATTCCAGTCCAAAACGCTTGGCCAGAAAGACATACTTTTGAATCTTGAATCTGTTTTGAAAACAGGATTCGGTGTCTCCCAGTATTTCAAATTCAACGAGCTTGTTTTCCTCCAGATATTTGATGAACTGTGATAGCAACCATACATCACCTAGATCGTATACAGGCATAATACAGTTAAACTTTCTCTTTTATCGCTCTGGTAAGTTGTGGATATTTTGACTGCGCTGTAAAGTTAGGGTGTTTTGCAAAATTTTATTCCAAATAACGATCTTCTCCAAATTGGACGATCTATGGGCTATGACGCAGTCATAGGATCCTGCTTACCTCATCCGTCATATTCCAATCTTCCTTTTAGCAATATTTCTTACAGAACCCAGAGATGAATCAAGAGGTTTTATTCACATGATTAAATCAACATGACTTTTCAATAATATATCAAATTAAGTGCCGTTGCTATTGATAGATGTTTGAAAAATCAGGATCTCCTTACAATATCTTTGATTCCACATACTATTGTCTTTCATTCAGAAACATTGGAGAGCTTTGCATGGAACATTTAGAAATTTCTTTGTAATATTTAGTTTAATTCGTATGTCATATCTTTGATTGATATTTCTTTACATTAGAATTTGTCAAGACCTGTCTTTGCAGGAGTCCAGTTCTTTGGTTCAAATTCTTTAGGCAGTTGTGATATTATTTTATCAGATTCTACTCCCACATGTACGGCTCTCTTTATTACTGATATAATGTCAACTCCAGAACAGGAATCATTTGTAATTCCACTGTCTTTGTCCGTCGTAATACGGTGCCTATCTATTATCCACTCCAAAGGGGTCCTTCCGTTTACTGAATATTTTATCTCCGGTATACTGTCAAATATCTCGACACCATCAATGCGGAGTCTTGTTTTATCCGATACTGTCTTGTCTCTGCCATCTTTTTTGAGCTTTTTTGTTCCAAATGAGATCTTTGTGAATTTATTGAATTTATGTTTTGGTTTACCAAGACTGTATTTATTACATGAATCAAAATTCAGATGCAAGTCAACTAGTTTTTCTCCTGCATTGCAAAACTTCCAAAAATCTGGAGCCATTGGTATGTTCGGCAGTTCTCTAATGAGATTGTTTGCAAATTTCTTTTTGTATGCTGGATGATGCAGGATGCCGTATGTATAGTAGAAGATGTCTTTTTTGGTTATTTTTTTGTCGTTATAATGTGTCTGGTATTGTTGTAGTATGGAATCAATAATATTGATTTTCTTGTCTTTTTTGTTTTCGTATGTGTATAGCGGGAAACATTGATTGGCAGTAATTATATTAAGATCAGGTGTAATATCAGTTACAAATGTAGAAAAATATACAGTAGATTTGTATGGTAATATGATGATCAGGTTTTTTGAATAATTTTCTGGGAAGAATTTAGGTATTTGAGAAACTTCTTCGTTAAAAATTCTTGTAGAATCATAATAGAGATATTGTTTGAAAAATGGTCTGTATAAAGCAATTCTAATTTTATTTTGTTCAAATTTTGGTTTAATTGTTTTAATTTTACTACGTAATCCTCTACTCCATTTACCTTGTTTTGGATTGATGACGGGGTTATCTGGATTTTGATTATTACAATAATTAATATGGCACTTCATGTTATTTGATAATTCTTTTTCAGATGAATTATATGCCCACACATCACGATCTGTTGCTATTCCACGTGAATACATTCTAAATATAGCACTTCCACTTTTACCTGTCTTGACATTCTTGTTTCCAATAGACATATACTTTGAAAACTCGTCACCGCGCTGGTCAAGCCAATCATTGTGTCTATCAGGGGTTATTGCTTGCCAATCTCGTATTCCTTGTACAGATTTTGTATTTTTTATTATCTCCAACTTTTTCTCT
This sequence comes from Candidatus Nitrosopumilus sp., assembly GCA_965218785.1. GTDB lineage: Archaea > Thermoproteota > Nitrososphaeria > Nitrososphaerales > Nitrosopumilaceae > Nitrosopumilus. The sequence continues at coordinate 868,693 of OZ244650.1, read as the reverse complement.
CTGTTGTGATAATTACCAATATTCTTGTAATGTATGGTGCAATCATTCTTTTTTGGGTTTTTGATTAGGATTGTTATTGCTACGGGGGCACGTGAACCAGAACCAAATATCTTGCCCCCTTCTTTCTTTGAAACTTCACCTTGAGTTCTTTGATTTCCTCTCAAATCAAAACACCATACCTCATTGAATTCCTCTGCAAGGCAGGCACGTATTCCTGCTGCTGTCTCTGATCGTATAAAACTAGCGTTTGTGACAAACGCGATTATTCCCGACTTGCCAATTCTGTCAGATGCCCAACGAATGGCGCGTATATAGGAATCATAAAGTGAACCTTTGTGGGTTGCATTTGATTTTTTTACATAGGTATTTTCTATTCGTTTATCTAATTCAGGATATGAAACATTCGGATTTTGATCATTATAGTCGCTTTGTTTTGCCGAATACGGTGGGTTTCCCATAAGTACATGAACATGGATTCCTCTCTGATGCCGTATCCTCTTATGAGCTATCTCGAATATCTCATCAAGTGTAGTCTTTTCATGTCTATGACGTTCATCATCCCGGTACTGTGGATTTATCCGTAGTGTATCTGTATAACTAATCCCATCAAACGGAACGTATCTTCCACCTTTTCGGAGACTCGAATATGTAGTCTCTATGTTTACTGTTGCAATGTAATATGCCAGCAAAATAAGCTCATTTGCATACAAATCATTTTTGTATTTTTCATACAGGTTGTCGGTGATCAGACCAGATTCCAAGAGTCGGGTGATAAATGTGCCCGTCCCAGCAAACGGTTCTAGTACCTTTACCGCTCTCTGGTTGAATTCCGTCTTGAAGTGTTTCTTTAAGAGATACTGTACACTGTTAATGATAAAATCAATCAGTTCCACAGGAGTATACACCACACCGTGTTGTTCTGTTTCCTTTTTGTTGGCACTCTCAAAAAAGTTTCCATAAATCTTTTTAATAAAATTCTGTCTTGCCTCTCTGCTCTTTATCTCCTTTAACTCTGTTTTTACGTCATCATAGAATCCCTCTAGATCCTCAAGCTCTTCTTTTAACCCCAGTTTCTTTGCAATCTTATCAAACTCGATGGATATTGGATTATGTGATGTAAACTCGCCTTGAAACAACGCATCAAAAACTCTTGACAGTACGATATGCTGTGCTATGACCTGTGTTGTAGAGTCAATTGTAATGGAGTCATTTATCATATTCTTGAGGGAATCGTGGAACTGTCCGATCTCGTTTTTTATTGAATCAGATGAATCTATTTTATTTTTGATTCTTGCCTCGATTGTATGTGATGCATCCCCGAGTTTTTGACCATACCTGTCAAAATAATTAATGTCACCGACCTTTTCAATAAGCTTGGTAGTAATACCCTCTATCATTTTATCAGCAGGCATGTCAAGGGAATAGAGATTGTGGCTGTTTGCATGTCTGATTATTATCCTGTTTGTTATCTCATTGTCATTGGGATTGGGTCTCTCCAGTATCAGTCGATTAATCTCTTCGGCAAGATTTGGATCATGGGATCGAAGTGCGTTGAGTACCTGCCACACCACCTTGAAATGTTTACTGTCACTGAGGGCTTCCTCGACTTTGATGCCGGCAGGTATGGCAACAGGAAGTATAACATATCCGTATTCTTTTCCAGGCGATCGGCGCATGACTCGACCAACAGCCTGCACCACATCCACAACTGATTTTCGCGGATTCATAAATACTACGCCGTCCAGAGAGGGAACATCTATGCCTTCAGATAAACATCGGGCGTTTGATAGAATCCGGCATGTGCTCGGATCATCCTGGCTGTCTCGAAGCCAGTCAAGTTCCCGCCGCCGTCTCTGGGCATTGTCGCCCCCATCCACGTGCCTTACTTCAGATTTGGTAGAATCAGGATCATTTTTTATCTTTTGGATATGCTCGACTACCTTGCCAAATGATCTATACCTGTCAATCTCTCTGGATTTACCCAGTTTTTCAGGATCTTCACGAATGTCTTTTTTGTATACCAGTTCCTCTCCTGCAAACAGTTTGGATGAGTTTATCATGTCACAAAACACTATAACTCGCTGTAGCAACTCTTTTTCATCCCCACTCCCAGGATACTCCAAAGCATGCCATACGGATGCCATCAATGTTTTTTCATTTAGTGGAACCAGATTTTCATCATTGGCAGTAGAATGCTGGATCATTCTACTCATGGTATCACCATCCATGATGGCTACGCGTACTTTGAAATCAGACAGGGCATGATACTTGTGGACAGCATCATAAAAGCTCAGATTATGAAAGACCGAACCATAAAGAGATTCGTCATCCATTGAGATGATTACTTTTTCCTTTTGCTGTGCCTTGGCTTTGATGATATCTGTGTATATTCTTGGGGTTGCCGTCATGTAGAGTCGTCGTTTGGATTTTATGTTGTGCTCATGATGAACCATGGTCATAAATGATTCTTTTTTTGTATCTCCAATTCCCGTAGTTCTGTGAGCCTCATCACACAGTATGAGATCAAACTTTTTGTCAGTCATGGCGCTCATGACTACCTCGATTGAGTGATATGTGGAAAAAATCACGTTCATGGTATTGTTGGATATTTTTGCCAGTTTCTCTGATAGTTCTGTTATATCAGTTGATGCCGGAGTCTCCAATTCAGTCAAGGTTCCATTCTCTGAATTTCTGATGCTCTTGTCCGAGCATACTGCCATGTAATAGTGTGGAATGCCAGAGTTATCAGACCATTCCCTCATACTTTGTAGAATCAAAGAGATCGAGGGTACCAGATACAAAACTATACCTCCCTTGCCTGCCAGTTTTTCAGCAATTTTTAATGATACAAACGTCTTGCCCGTACCACATGCCATTATCATCTTGCCTCTTGATGATTTCTCAAAACCTTGTACCACATCAGTCATTGCAAACTGTTGATAATCCCGTAGTTTCTTGGGTTTTTTTGATTTAATCTTTGGGTACTCTGACCAGTCTACACTGCTGTTTTTTAGGTGTTGCTTTGTGATTATATTGCATCTTACACCCCTTAGCATAGCCATTGCGTTATCGTTGATTGGTCCTGTACAAGCCAGCACATAGTTGGAGAGATGATATGATTTTCCTGCTGCAATAAAACTATCGATATCCTCTTTGCCAAGTGTATTGTCATCGTCATAACACTTGCACTGGATGGCGCAGAGTGTACCGCCATATTCTTGAGCTACGATATCTACCCCTAGGTCATGAGAAGTTCCAAGTTCTTCTTTGATCTTGTTATCTCTAGCCCAGTCACTCCACATCCAGACCTTTTGAAATCGTTTTTTGTATACGCTGTCGGTTTTAAAAAAATCAAACATGATCTTTTCAAATTTAATGCCAAGATCTACAGGAGTCTTGGATCCTGTTCTTATCTTCTTTAATACCATCTCAAATGCGCCGTCTCGGACGGCACTCAAACGGAGGCACCATCACTTACATCATCGAAATTTGTAAAATCTTTAGATTTTTTATAATATTGTGCATCTAAGGAATGATAAGGAATGATAAGGAATGATAAGGAATGATTACTCATGCATTGGGACTTTATTTTGCCAGTATTTAATTTAGACCCTCTTCCAGATCGTTTACCTCATTATAAAGAGAATCTTAACGAAATGTATTGCAGAATAAATACAAAGCTTCAATCAGGAGAAGATCGTGATTTCAGATCTCGATCATTAGACAGCATCCACTTCGTGGCTCTAAAGTTATCTAATGCCAGAAATGAAACATGAAATATAGATCTTCTTTAGATTCATCGATAAGATCGTTCCCAATGCCATCTAAATTTCATTTTTTACTCACATAAGATTATTTGAGAACAGAAAAACCATCATTACATTAGAGAAATCATCAAAAACACAATTAAAAATTTAATTATACAGATTCTAATGCTAGTAGGTTTCCAGATTACCGGAAAGGATTGGATATGGGAGAATTAATTTTTCAAATTCAATAAATTACATTAGAATTCCCTTTCTTCTTGTAATTTTTCACGATTAATATCCTCATCTAAACATTTTACATAGAAATCAATCCAGTTTTTCACATTTTCGTTATCATCATGTTCTTTGTAAACAAGTAATTTTTCTTTCTTTTCTTGGAAATGAGTTGAGGCTGATCCAGAGAATCCTTCGGTAGAAAAGTTTGCAACAAGGGATATTTTTACACTTTTTTCAGTTCCATATTTTACTAGGAGTTTTCTGGCTAAACTATCAAAGGTCAGAATTGGTGGTACATGTTCAATAATGTATGGTGCCAATTTATGAGGATTATTATCAATCCAATCCAAAATTTTTTGAAAATCAACCTTATCTAGAAAGTTATTCGATGGTGCAAATAGATTACCCCGCATCCAATTAATTATAGCATATCCACGTTTATCAAAAGGTAATGCAATGTATTTAGTCATTAAATCCCATACTTCATCTGGTAATCTAGAAGCAACAGTATCCAATACCTCCAAAGATTGTGAATGAGGAGAAATAAGAGATGATTCACTATCCATACTTGCCAACAATCTATCAGCAAATTCAAGAGATTCATCAGGGTATTGCTGAATGAATCTCAGACCTATTTCGTTCCAGTGGTAATCCACCATGGTATATGTTCGAACAGGTGTTCTCCCCATGAAAACATCATGTGTTAAGAGTTTTAAGGTGATTTCAGGATTCAAGGTTTTTTCAGCTCTATATACAAAGAAGGCATCATACAATGAAATAGCGCTAAAAATTGTCTTTTGTTCATTAGTATCTATCATATATTCAATCCATTCTAACACCACCTTTTCAGAGAGTCTGTTTACAGCTCCACCCAAAGTAAATTTATCCAATTCATCGATTTTAATTTTTTGAGATTTTATCAGATTCAATATTAATAATCCAATTTCATCAGTAATCCCAGATCTCCATGCTATTTCTGTAAAAAATCTTATCAATTCAGGATCTTGTGATATTTCATTCATAATTTGTAGCCATTTTTTCTGGTTTTTTTCAAAAATAATTACAAGATATCCGCTTAGGAAAAAACCAGTTCCTTTTTCATCAGTTTTTCTTTGTTCATCTAATAGTAATGGCAGTAATAAAAAATCATTATCTTTTTTTGCTAATTCTTGTCCAAATACGTATCCATATCGCGCATTATCAGTAGTCAGCCAGGATAATTCTGGTTTTAATTTTTCAGTATTCAACGACATTTCAACTAATTTTTGGATATGTTCCACCCTTTCTTTTTCACGATCTTTGTTTGCCAAATCCAACATAATATCCATCCCCACATATCTTTTCAAAAGGGAAGAATAATCAGTTCCAATAATTTCAATCTGAAGTGTCTCAAGTTTTGATTTGGTTTCTGGAGTTAATCTATCTTTTTCAAATTCTAAAATATCAATAATATTTTCTAATAGGGTTTCTTTGTCAATAAATTTTTTAATCTGGTATAATTTCTCTACGATGTATTCTCCCATAAATGAAAATGTATGAAACAGCCATCTGGAGTTTTGAGAGATCATCGAAGCACATTTTTGCTTATCTTTATTTGTAAATGTTTGGAGTCTTTCAATAATTAATTCGATTACGGATTTATACGCATCAGCCCAGTCTTGGTTGATTTTTGGTTCCCAACCCTTTTGTTCTACTCTAAGTTCATCTGCTGGCAGTTCGGAAGGATATAAAAAATCCTCGGTCTTTAAGGCAAATTCACATGCTTTTAACCCCAAATTTCTTCTATTTTCATTATCAGAACACAGTGTTTCTTTCAACAAAGCAAGTCTCATTTTAGGAGGGGTTTTGGTTAATGAAGCATAGCCGATACCTAATGAAAACAAGCTAGCAAACAACCCTGTAGCATTATTTGACCATTCTTCATTTTCATTTTCAGCCAAACTTCTAAGAAGTGTACCGCCCCGAGTGAAGAGTTCTGGCTCAAAAACAATTCTTTCTAACCCATAAATTACGGATCTCCGTCCTATTGAAAAATCACACAATTCTTTATTAGACCATGTTCCCATTGTTCGTTCAAGATAATCAGTTGCAGTTGTAGGATCTGCATTAGATAATGAATGAAAAAGCTCTGCACCTAAACTAGTTTTTATGAATTCGGAATTTAAAAGTGGGCCACCGTCTTTAAATAATTTTTGTACAACAGTTTTTGTCGCATCAGAATTACCAGCATATTGAAACATTGTAAAGAACCATTTTCTGAGAGTAGGGTGAATTATCTGGATTAATTTTTCAAATGTAATTGATGCATGATAAGACTCCCACCACTCCATCCATAACCACAGATGCAATCCTTTAGGACTAATATACAACGTTTCCTGACCTTGCAAAATTTTGCGATCTTGTAAATCTTTTACATGTTCTAGAAATATTGGTAATGTAATACTTGGATCTATCTCTTCAATAATCGCATGTACTGACTTAAATTCATTAGGAAAATATGTGATGCTTCCAAATTTTTTAAATAATGAAATTGTTAAAAGAATTCTTTTTCTTTGTAACACATGTGTTGAAAGAGGATCTTCTCCTTGGTTAATATATCTGTCAAAAAATGCAAATACATCTTGGGAACCACGAAGGATTTCTTTAGGATTATTTTTTAAATCCCATCCGATCATATGAGCCAAACGAGGAATTCCATTACAAATTCTTGATAATCTACCTGCCAAAATGTCATCATCATGGTATTTCTTAATAATTTCTTTAATTTGTGATTCATCTAAATTTGGAGCTTCATTTTGCTTTGTAGTTTCATCAACTCTTCGATATTCGTGAGACATGGTAACAAGTTTTATTCGAGAACCAAGAGATGCCAACTTATTCCATATGTTTAAATGATCAAGATAGTAACATTCATCAATAATCAAAATACAATGTAACTTATTATCAGCAATAATTTCATTTAGCAGTGATTTTGAAAGAAATTCTTTTGGAGATGAACAATAGATCACAAGAGGACATAAGAAAGAAATTCTTGTAGATTCTAAAACAAGTCTTGTCTTTCCAACTCCAGTTTCACCATAGATATGTACATGAACAGTTTCAGAATCATCAAGAAGTGCTTCTTGAATTATTTTTATAAAGTCCTTTTGTTTTTTTCCAAGTACCAGTTCTCTTTGCATGTCATGATTATTTGACCAATCCTGATGAGATTGAAAGACAGGAGCATCTTTTCTTGTCAATCGTAAAACTAATGAAGGGTATGAAGCAATTGTACCAATAATTTTGTCTTGGCCCCATACTTTGACTTTGGGATTATCTATTCCACATGCAGTTAAAACATTGATTAAATTTTTTTCAGATTGTTTTTTTTGTTGAGTAGACAATTGAACTTTCATGCATACTAAGATATAGGTCCCGTTTCGTTCAAAACATCTTTGAACTTCATCACCAAGATTTTGTTTTATGGGAGGTTTTCCATGTAATAATTCTTCTTTGATTTCAGATTCTTGCCATGAAGAAAATGTTTCTCCAGATTTAATTTGGTAAAAAGATTCAGGATCAATTATCAGATCACCCTCTTGAGAAATCCCATCTTCGATAGAAGCATCAATTCCACCATCAGGAACAGTTTTTGTTGTAAAATTAACCTTAGATATAGAGAGTTTGAGACGTCTAGCATCAGAATGGAGTAATTCTCCGAATAATTGTACACAATATTCTGGAGATAAATTATTGATATGGTCTTCACGAACGGAGAAAATACTGCTCATAATTTATAATTCTATAACTAATTTATAATTTTTTCATATCAAATCTTCTCGGGTACTCTTTTTGAGTGCAATCACTATCTCGCACGAGTGTAAAATAATGATCTGAACACCAAAATTTAACCGCAGAATTCAACATAGACGATCCCAGTTAAATTATCTAGTAAAATTACAGTGTAGTTCGGAGAAGATCTGTATTTCATGATTTGTGTTATAAATCACTAAAATTTATCAAAATCCACTATCTCTTTCTGAGAGTGTTTAATCTGAAATCTACCAAGTTGTGAGGGCATAAACATGAAATATCAATTTTCTCCGGATTCCAATATTTGACTTTTGAATAGCAAGTCATCCATATCAATTCCGTATCATGTTATTCCATATTGATCTTACACATACAACTACCTTCATTGATATCTAGAAATGAGACGATATTCAATACTCCGGGCATCACACCATTTCTTGGCATATTCTGCTTTTCTTTTTGTATTTGTCGCTTTTAGCATATGGGTACTCTTCATCTCGACTAGTTCTATTGTACCATCAGATCTTTCCACTAGAAAATCCGGATTATAATACTTGTACTTGTTGTCATCTGCAAGATATGGAATTCTTATCCCATGGTTTTTAGTCCATTTTGATACAATGTCGTCTTTTTCTAATTCCTTCATATAGTCATGCTCCCATGTTGAATCATAATATTCTATAGAGAATACACTTTTTTGTGGATTCTCAAAGATGCCATGTATCGACATTTAACTCTCCACGATTCCTGCAATTATCGGTTTTGAGAAACTATCCCGTATCTCAGGCATCATATACATGGCAAACTCAATATCATCGCGTTCTGCCTCTGACAACGGCTTTCCTGCAAATATCTTTTCACGTATGTGTTTTAACATGATCTTGTACAGTTTGCCGCGATTCGTATTTCCAAATCCAGATTCATCTAGCAGACCTGCACATATTCCCAATAGTGTTTCCTTGAATTTTTCTTCCAGGATATCTCTAGGATACTGTCCGGATATGTTAAAATCATAGTCACTTACTCCGTTTAGAATTTCAAGACGTCTATTTTTGAGCTCTTTTGCCTCAACAGTGCTGATCCGTGTTCTGGATATGGTCCATCTTTCCTTGTCATATGATGCCCTATCCAGCATTGCATACCAGTCATTTTCAGATTCATCTTCAGGTATTTCTTCCTCATATTTCCCCCAGGGGATATTTGTATCAAAAGTTGCAGGTGGAATTTTTATTATTTTTTCAGGTCTGACCATTGTTTGAATTATCGGTTTTGGCAGATCCTCACTAGGATCAAATATCTGTCCGTCTGCCACCTCCTGATTTATCTTGCTTACTGCCACCATTCTCCACAGCCAGTCGTGTTCCAGACGTGGATGATCCACCACTGCCAGTATCTCTCTTTCTTCAGGCTTTCGTATTATCTTTCGTAGTCCTCTACCTATGACCTGCTGGCCGTATACTGGCGATGAGAACTTTCTTAGCAATAGTATGGTAGATACCTCCGGTACATCCCATCCCTCCCGTAGCATAAGCACACTAACTACTGCCTCATACTTGCTCTCAAATGTTCCAATGTGCAGTGCTTCATCTCGGTCTCTCTCATCGGATTCCTCCGTTACAAGCAACGTGTTTATCTTAAAGACATCCTGAAGTGTTTTTTGAACCCTTTGTCCCTCCTGTATGCTCATGGTAACTACAAACAGAATCGGCTTGTATCTCCCCTTGGCCCTTGCAATCTGTTCCTTGTGACGTTGTAGAGCGATTGCAATCTGTTTTCTCATGGGTTCTGGATCTAGTATCCACTGAAACGGCTTTAGATTCTTTTCTGCTTCTGCAAATTCTGCATCAAGTTCGGTAATATCTTTTTTTTCTCCGGTTTCAGGATTGGTATATGTCATTTTAAGTAGTTTGACTTCGGGCTGATATACCACTACTGATTTTATTATTCCATCATCTAGCGCATTTGACACATCATAATAGTAAATCATCTCCGAATCAGGTTCTGAACCGTCTGCCCTGTCAGGTGTTGCAGTAGTGTCCAACCGTATCCTGCATTTGTGGGATAATTCGTTTAGTATGTTTGTGTATTCGGGTGCAGGAGTGTTGTGTGCCTCATCATTAAATATTGCCAAATCTCCGACAAATTCCTTGAGATATGCAAGATTTCTATTAGTGTTCTTTGATGAGTAAAGCTGCTGGATATTACCCAGTATTATTCCCGACTGTAGCATTCCCTGCGGCTGTTCACCACTCTTCATGACATGCAATCCAAGATCATTTAGCAGTATCTGGTTTTGTTCTGTCGCAAATTCAAATTTCCGGAACACCGTACCATCTTTGAAATCAGATTCTAGTCTTGCCCGGACTATGGTATTGGGAGTCAGTATGACAAACTTGTTGATGTTGTGGGCAGATTTTAACCAGAATATTATGGCTGCAATTATGGCAGTCTTTCCGCCACCTGTTACGATATTTAGAAGGTTGTTTCTTTTTTGCAATATCTCAAATGAGTAGATGACTCGAAGCATGCCTTCTGTCTGGTGTTTCCACATCTTGTTTTCTTTATCATGATGCAACATATTGTCGATAAAATCATATGTCTCGCCTTTTACATTTGGAAATCCAGAATTCTTCCAATCCCTGAATTTTTCTTCGTGTTGTATGAATGAATCTAGCATCATCTCACCGAAATTATCTCCGTGTGTATTTTCTCTCCACCCAGATCATCTTGAACACGAACCGCTATTGGGGTATTTCCAAGATGTTTGAATTTGTGTTGTACAATAAACATTGGTTTGATTTTATCCCCAGAGCCTTCCCTGCCATATGCAAACCCCTGGGTTGGCGTGAATCTTCCCTTGTATTCAAAATCCCATTGTACATTTACGATTTTTGTACTAGTGTTTAGTGCGATGGATTCGGATGTATCAAACCTGTACGTCATGGAACTAATTTTTTTGTGGTGTAAAGTTACATCCGGTGGCAAGATAAACGTCAATAATGATTTGTAATCATCGTGGAGTTTTACTATGTGATTTCTAAATGTGGCAGAATCAATCTCGGTAAGTGAGATCTGAATCAGATCAATCTCTGCATGGTTTTCTCCTTTTAGCTTTTCTGCTGCAAATCTGGCAGAATCAGCAAAAGACCATGCAAGCATCACTCCCTTGTACACACCCTTTGTTTCAGATATTTCCCTTGCAAACTCCAAGACATTGTTTTTTGTAATTCTGTTTTTCTGTTTTGACGAACCTACAAACAGCGGTGTCTGTTGTTTGAATCCGTGAATGGTTCCATCACCTGACGCTGTTCTGCCACCATATGCAGAAACGACAAAATTTCTAAACTCCATGTCTGTGAGATCCTCCAATGCTGGCACCTCGTAGGTTCCCCAGTATTCCACAGATATGTCAGGTATTGGAAGCAGGGTCTGTTGAGTTCCTGCGCTTTCAGATTTTTCATGCAGTGTTTCCAATCTGCCTTGGGTTATTGCAACTGCAACTCTGGATTGATCACATGCAATCCATTTACGGTTTAATTTTTGAGCTACGGTAGGTGTTGTTCCTCCACCACAGAAAAAATCAGCTACTACATCACCTTCTTTTGTTGAAGCTTTGATTATTCTTTCTAAAAGCACCTCAGGTTTTTGAGTAGGATAACCAATTCTTTCAGAACTGGTACTCACTATCATAGGTATATTCCAAACACTATCAATTGCTTTTCCTTTTTTTATGATGTCATCGATATACTGCTTTTTTACAGGATACCCCTTAGATACAGAGCGATTATCTAAAATGTATTCTTTACCATTGTCATCTTTGAGAATTTTTCTTACTCGTGTTTTAGATATATCGTCTTTTGTCCAAGGTAGTGTTATTTGATTAATAATATGTTTGTTTGATTTTGAATAAAATAAAATTACATCATGTTTGGAATTAAATTTATATTTATTATGCATTGTTCTTTGTCCATAATGCCATATTATTTCATTTCGAAAATTATCGATTCCAAAAATTTTATCTAATTCTTGTTTTACATAATGAGATGCATGAAAATCTAAATGTAAATAAAGAGCTCCTGTAGATTTAAGAATTCTTTTAATTTCCAACAATCGGGCATTAAGCCATATCAAATAACTAATCATCCCCCCGTCCCAAATATCCGTAAAAGATCTTATTTCATTTTGATCTCCAAAAATAACATTATAATTCGTTCCAGAAAAAAATGGAGGATCAATGTAAATCAAATCTATGGAATTTGATGGAAGTATTCGCATTACATGTAGATTATCTCCCCAAAATAATCTGTTAGGTTCTAATTTTGTATGACCAAATGTTATTCTATCGGCTTTTTGAAATGGTAGTGCAACTCGTGGATAAATTTTATAATACTGTTTGTCTTTATCACAACCTAGAGGAAGCTCATCTACAGGAATGGAACCAAACCTTCGTGGAATTTTGTAAAATTCAGGCTGTTTTGGAATTTCTATAACATCCATTAATTCTTCCACAGTTTCGTTATCGGTGTATTCAGAAATCCGATCTAACCGCTGTTTAGTTTTTTTGAGAGACTTTCTCAAAAAGAATCTACCTCATGATTTTTTTTATAGAAGTGTGGTTTTTTTGGATCACATATTTGATTGTGTAGATTTGTTGAAGTATTACATTCAAACCTCCCTTTCGGAGAACCTAGACTTGGGTAGTTATTTTGTGGTCTGTCTGTCTGTCTGTCTGTCTGTCTGTCTGTCTGTCTGTCTGTCTGTCTGTCTGTCTGTCTGTCTGTCTGTATTATCACATAAAGAATTGGATTTGTATTCATCATCTAAACACTTTGAACCTCTATTCTTTTTCCAATGATTTTAAATTTTAATCGAGTTGGTCTTTTTAATAATTCAAATATCGGTTTTGGAATTATACATGTTTTTGAAGCAGGTCCATTACTGCTAGTAAGATTGATCACGCCGACCTCGAATTCAGTAGCATCTTTTTTCCACCTAGTCATATAATTCTAAAAATAAACTTGAATTATAAATCTTTTTCAAACCTTAAGGTATAGAACATTAAATCACCTTAAATTTTTAGATATTACGTAAGGACAAGAAAGGCATGTAGATAATAAAATCAGAGGCTTAAACGAGCCAATGATGAAACAAGAGCCTGTTATTCTGTGTTCTTGAATCACTTTGTTTTTCCAGATGTATAATTTTTGATATGTCTTACGCAAGAACAAGCATACAAGTAGCAATGAAATCATACGGGTATTGAGGCATTGTTCAGTTCAAATCAGATGTGTTTTCAGTGAGATCACAAACAAATCCCAAGACATGATCAAAGTATACAAACTGATGATGATTTAGTTATGGCTTGTCACTCCATTTCTTTGTTTGATGTTTGGAATCACCCGCATTTCAAATATACCGCACTTGTTCTTTTTTCTCAAGACTCTCTAGTTTTGATGATTAATCCTGCTTTGATCTGCCAGTCTTTATTCTGCTGAGCATGTTTATATGAAAATCAATAAAAGACACCATATGATAATTGGGGAAAAATTAGATGATGAAAAGATGATAAGACTAGAAATTGTAATTCACTGTACAAACTGTGGAAAAAGAGTGCCAGGCGGAATAAAAACGGGAAAAGAGCACTCTAAAACCATTGCATTTAAAACAGAATTAGAAAATTTCAAAAAAAATTACCTATGCGGGATTTGCAGGGACAAAAAAAGGATCAAAAATTAAATTGTTTTTGATTGCTTGGTACTGAAATTATGGAGATGTAGACATGAAATACGAATCTTCTCCAGATTGAATTTTTGTGTCTATTAAAAATTTCGGTTGGGGGTATTTTGAATCGCTCCCTAAAAGCATGAAAAAAGACCAAACTGATATCAAATACAATGCGCCTCCCACTGTTCCTAACCTTGTTCCCACTCATCTTGGAATGGATTGATAATTTCTTTGAGTTCAGATAATACGCTCAACCCTACTTGAAATGATAAAAAAATACGGTTTTTTATATTTTCATCCTGTAGATCCTCTTCAGTGGGAAAATCTGAATGAGTTGCCATATTAGGATCGTTGGCAACTGCATCCAACCATTTCTGCATTGTTTTTTTCAGGATTTTTGCCTGAATAATCCTTATAGTTAAATTTGAAATACCGGGATTACGAATATCTGCAATGCCTATGCCTTTCTTATCACATGTGATTTTTAATGCCTCTTGAACTAGTGGACGAAATTCTTGGAGTGCTAAACGCCACTCGTTATTTTTATAATGTTTTTTCATTGTTTTATAATTTTTTATAAACTCTTCTCCAAAATCTGATTCATCAAAATAATGACGATCAAAAATTGAATTTTCACATATTTTTGAGATGGAACCTTTTTCAAAATAATTGCTGCGTTCAATCAAAAATGATTCTAGTTTGTCAAAATCTATGTGAATTTCTTTGGGCTCCACTTTGATCTTCTTTTTTACTTTCTCAATCTCTTCATATGCCCTGTCCAAAGCTATCTTGGCACCTCCGCTATCAGGCGAGCCTACTTGTAAAAAAAACACCCAGAGTGGTGTATCTAATTCGGATGCTAAAAACGCAAAACTGACCTGTCTGTAATTGTCTGATCCTGTAACATGATAAAATTTACACATTGTTAATTTTTCAGTCACTGATGTCATTCCTTTTAAAAATACCCCCAACTCTTTAAGGGTAAGAATTGGATCATCTGGTATACCGTAAACCCTGATATCAGAATCATGAAAAAGATTTTCTAGTTTGTCTGAAAGCACCTCATCATTATATTCAGACCATGCTAGTGAAACCAATCTCTGTAAAAAATTCGAATGCCATTCATGCTTCTCCATTTTACGATCTAAATAATGCAGGGTTACTCTGTTGGAATTCTTAATATCTATACTAATCTCGATTGTGTTTCCAATAATGTTGTCATTTTTAGTAAATGTTTTTATGTGGAATTCAAAACCGTCGCCTTCAGGAGGGTGTTGTGATGAAACATAGTCCAATCCTTTACCTCTAGTTTCCATTCTTGGTTCGTACTGTATCTTCTCTAGGTCTAATCCCATTTGCTTGCACAACTGCTCTGTTGCTGATCTGAATTCATTGTACAGATCATCCGGAGTTCTAATTACAAATTCATCCGGATTTGTCATCATTGATCCAATTTATCAGATATCAAATAAACCGTATTTATTAATCAGTCTTAGCTATATGTGAAGAAAAAAGAAATTCAGATGTTATTAGGAAGACCCCATCTGGAAAAAATACAGTTTCCAAGAAAAAAACAAACAAAATCATTAGGGAAAAAAGATGGAATCTGTGACATATGTGGGAATCGACCTACATAAGGAATTTCTCCAAGTAGAGGCAATGGATAATGATGGCAATGTCCTGTTTAATGAAAGGACTCAAAACACACATGATGATATGCATAATACCTTCCCCCATCCTGCCAAAGAATTCAAAATGCGTTACTGAATCATCATCGGTATGGTATGGTCCATTCATGTTTATACGAGATAACAGGGCTTGGATGTGATTCTTTCCAATCCATACCATACAAAGGCAATTGCAGCATCCAAGAAAAAAACAGACAAGATAGACGCGCACGCACTTGCAGACTAGTACATGGGTGGATACATTTCAGAGTGTTATGTGCCAGAAGAAAAGATTGTCAATTTAAGGCACGTAATTTGTGCCAATTGTGTGCACAGATATGCTCAGACCAGCGATTCGTCACTGACCTCTATTGGTTTTCGTGCCATAAAACCGGAATCCTTTTCATGCCAGAACTTTATCTCCGTCTCCCCGTATTTCCAGCACAGCCAGACCTCCTCATTGAATCTTTTTGAGGGAAAATCAAGCAGTCCCTCGTCAATACTTTTTACTACAACACCGGTGTTTTCGAGAACCTCAACTGACTGGTAAAACTGGGTGATCATGGAATTTAGTTTCTGTTTGAGGGGCACATACTCTTTAAAAGAGCCTGCAGTGGCCATGCTCATCTGCAGCTGCTGCTCGAGTTTTGCAACCCCCTTTCTTTTTGCCAGGGCAAGCTCAAACTTTTTTATCACATCCGGAAGGGCGGCGTTGGCCTCATTAGCGGTAAAAAACGAGTACATGTCACCACACAGAAAACCCCGATTAAAAATCTTGGGCACAGATTTATTAAGAAAACTCTCCGGAAGGTGGCATGAGTGAGGACCAACTAGAGATGCTAATCACGCAGACTATCAACGGTGCCATAGCAACGATTCCTGCATACATGGAGGATATCAAGGAGAACCGGGATACGCTAAAGGTCGAAAACCCAAAAGAGTTTGTATACGGAGTCGTCATGGGAATGGCGTTGGGGTTAAGCGGTGCGATTCTCAGCGCGCAAAAAGAGATGCCGACTGCAGAAGATCAGATGAGGGTGAGGGACCTGGTATACAAGCACATACCGGAGATAAGAGAGCGGATCTTCAGCGGGTAATTAATCAAAAATGTTTCCTAAAATGCCGGCGGTTACTGTGTATACTGGTAAATCGCATGTTGCAGACAAACGGCGTTTTGATTGGTGACTACCATATACAGATAGCAGCCTGTAAAAGAAGATAAAGAGATCAGGACGGTTACTTTCAGACGAAGAAATTACAGACATTAGGAAATTTTACAGCAACCCGCAAGATCACAAAGTTGGGACAGGTAAATGCGTGTACCGACACGGATCAGCAGTCTTTTTGAATCACGATCTTACCGGGATTTATTCTCAAAGTCCAAACAGTGACTGGAACCAGTCTACAATCTTCTCAAAGAAATTACGATCATCTGCAGATTCTGGATCTGCTCGTGTGGATTCTGTTATTTCCACCGGTTCTGGATTCATTTCCACTGGTTCTGGATCCGTTTCCACCGGTTCTGGATTCACTGGTGCCGGTTCTGGATTCACGGGTGCCGGTTCTGGATTCATTTCCACCGGTTCTGGATTCACCTCGTCTACAGTCTCGGGTTTGTCATTCTCTCCTGATGTTACAACAATACCATACATCGTGCGGGTGTGCGAAGACAGGGTTATTCCACGATTATCCTGCAAGAATACGCTGAGACTGCCTGAGAAATCCCCTTCAAAAGGTATCACTATACTGTCAAAGTGCCTTGCAGTTGAAAGAATGGATTTAAGATATGATACCTGTGTCTCAGATATGATCGAGGAGAAATCACAGACATAAAGACGGTCTGATGTGTGTTCCTTGCCAGTACATTTGTCATGTGTAAGAGTATTTGGAATCAACATGTATTGTATCAGGGCAGCCGGAAGTTCAGGTGTTGTATGATCCGAGATGATGATCTCCATCTTTAGGATTTTCTGGCGTGCGTCAATGGGCAGTATCTGTGGTGCTATTGTAAGTGATGTGTTAGATTCAAGTGTTATCTGTGATGGGCCTGTCAATGCGTTTGCTCCGTCTGATGTAAGGATGAAGGACAGGTTGTAGGGTGAACCTCTGCTGTTGCTGCCTTCACCTCTGTCGCCGCCGCCACCGCCGCCGCCACCGCCGCCGCCTCCGCCGCCACCTCCACCTCCGCCGCCGCCTGACCTTCTAGGAGCAGGTTCTGGTATTGATTCTGGTTCTGGTTCAACAACAACCGGTGGTGGTGGTGGTGATACCAGGTTTGAGCCAAATGTTGTAAAGTGCGTAGTCCAGATTATCAGGTTACCATTCGTGTTTATGAAGCACTCCCCGGTGCCGTCAAGCTGCGCTGATACAGAGTCAATATCATCGGCAGTACACGCCGTAGTTATCTGGGTAGCTGCAGCACCGCTCTCAGAATACCATGGAACGTTGCCTGCCTGCCCTCCAAGCTGTATCCGTATTGGCTTATCAGTGTTTATCACAGAATCAGACTGTCCTATCTCGATGCAGGATGCCTGTGCACCGGAGGTTATGGCATCAGAGTTACAACCAGTGTCAGAGTCAGTGTCAGTTGGCAGAACCAGTATTCCATCAAAGGTAGGAGAGCTAAAACTGGTGCTGGCAGGAATAGTCACCTGAATATTCCCTCCACGCAGACCTGTCGCAGTTATTACAATCTCGTCGTTTGTCATGGCAGTTCGAAGTCCCGGTTTGTCTTCTAGCAGTGATGAGTAATCCAGCGTGGCACCAACGGTATTGGAATATGTGACTGTGGTAAGGGTGGAAGCAGGATCAGTTACTGCAATGCTGTTGTCAGTACCGACAAGTGTAACGTTGTCTTCTGCTGTTACCAGTTGGTCAACTAGCGGTAAAAGCACGCGTGTAGAGTCTGATGTACTTGTTGGACCAGATACATCTATTGTGGCAACGGTTCCCGCTGGGAACTCGGAGGGGAGGGTAAGTGAGATGGTATCAGTGGTACTACCGGCAATATCAGATATTTCAAGTTGTGATGATACCCCATCGATAGTCAGATCCATATAATGGGCAAGAATTGTAGTTACTGGTACGTTGTAGATTATGGTGATCGTATTAGTGGAGAGTCTTGCAGATATTATCTCAGGTATTGCAGTATTGATTGTAACGGTATCAAATAGAACCGGAGAGTCAGATGCTTCGATGGTGCCCATGCCAGATATGGTGTCAGAGATTGCCGGAGAGTCAGAGAGGGTAATGGAGATCCTGGTGGATACGGTGTCAGATAGTACGGGGGAGTCAGATACGGTGATTGGATATTCGGTGATCTCGGATCCAGTGATGGGGGTTGTGATCTCTATGTCGGATTCATCGGATATGGCAGGTGCGTCAGTGGTGGTTATGTGTAGTTGCATGGATGCGGTGTCAGTTATTGTTGGAGAATCAGATGCTTCGATGGTGCCCATGCCAGATATGGTGTCAGAGATTGCCGGGGAATCAGAGAGGATGATAGAGATCCGAGCGGATGCGGTGTCAGCTAGTACGGGGGAGTCAGATACGGCGATGGTGGATTCGGTGACGGTCTCCAGGACATGCATGTCGGATTCATCGGATATGGCTGGTGCGTCAGTGGCAGTAATGTGCAGTTCCAGTGATGCGGCATCAGTTATTCTCGGAGAGTCTGATGTTTTGATGCCGCCCATGCCAGTTATGATATCAGAGATTGCCGGAGAATCAGAGAGGGTAATGGAGATCTTGGTGGATGCAGAGTCATCTAGTACGGGGGAGTCAGATACGGTGATGGTGGATTCGGTGATGGTCTCCAGTACCTGCATGTCGGATTCATCAGATATGGCAGGTGCGTCAGTGGCAGTAATGTGCAGTTCCAGTGATGCGGCATCAGTTATTCTCGGAGAGTCGGATGTGTCAATGCCGCCCATGCCAGTTACGGTATCAGAGATTGCCGGAGAATCAGAGAGGGTAATGGAGATCTTGGTGGATGCGGTGTCGGCTAGTACGGGGGAGTCAGATACGGCGATGGTGGATTCGGTGATGGTCTCCAGTACCTGCATGTCGGATTCATCAGATATGGCAGGTGCGTCAGTGGCAGTAATGTGCAGTTCCAGTGATGCGGCATCAGTTATTCTCGGAGAGTCGGATGTGTCAATGCCGCCCATGCCAGTTACGGTATCAGAGATTGCCGGAGAATCAGAGAGGGTAATGGAGATCTTGGTGGATGCGGTGTCGGCTAGTACGGGGGAGTCGGATGTGTCAATGCCGCCCATGCCAGTTACGACATCAGAGATTGCCGGAGAATCAGAGAGGGTAATGGAGATCTTGGTGGATGCGGTGTCGGCTAGTACGGGGGAGTCGGATGTGTCAATGCCGCCCATGCCAGTTACGGTATCAGAGATTGCCGGAGAATCAGAGAGGGTAATGGAGATCTTGGTGGATGCGGTGTCGGCTAGTACGGGGGAGTCGGATGTGTCAATGCCGCCCATGCCAGTTACGACATCAGAGATTGCCGGAGAATCAGAGAGGGTAATGGAGATCTGAATTGATGCAGAGTCATCTAGTACGGGAGAGTCAGATACGGTGATGGTGGATTCGGTGATGGCGTACAGGATCTGCATGTCTGATTCATCAGATATGGCTGGTGTGTCAGTGGCAGTAATGTGCAGTTCCAGTGATGCTGTATCAGCTATTCTCGGAGAGTCGGATGTTTCGATGGTGCCCATGCCAGTTACGATATCAGAGATGACAAGGGTGTCAGTGTGCGTAATAAAGAATTTCAGTGACGCGGCATCAGTTATCCTCGGAGAGTCAGATGTGTCAACGATCACAGATGTATTTATTGTAGCGGTATGGGATGTAAAGGGAGGGTTGATGTTGCCAGCATTATCTGTTGCCGCGTTTTTAGGAATTGATACGGTAACTGTACCATCAGAGGTGCTCACCACATCAAAGGTGTATAATGCACCGGATCCCTCAAAGTTTGACGGTGCAGACAGGTCGACAGATGCCGTTCCGGATATTATAACATCAGATTCACCAAAGCCCGTCACAGATTCACTGAACAGGACAACATAAGATAAGGTATCAAAAAATCCACTTCCACTATCAGAGGGGGTAGAAGATATCGTTGCTGCAGGTGGAAGATCAAATACCTGTATCCTGTTGTTGTAGGAGTCTGCAACCAGCATGTGTGTGGAGTTTGCTGTGATGCCGTATGGTGAGTCAAACTGGTTGTTGCCTGAGCCTGCACTGCCAAACGTGCTGACATGGGTGCCATCCAGATCAAATATCTGTATCCTGTTGTTGTTAGAGTCTGTAACCAGTATGTACGTGGGAGTTGTTGTGATTCCCCGTGGAAGGTTAAACTCGCCGTCGGCCATACCAAAATTGGAGCTGGGACTACCAATCGTACTGACATGGGTGCCCGTGTCATCAAATACCTGTATCCTGTGGTTGAGGGTATCTGCAACCAGTATGTGTGTGGAGTTTGTCGTGATGTCATGTGGTGAGTCAAACTGCCCGTCTTCTGAGCCTTCACTGCCAAACGTGCTGACACGGTTGCCCGTGTTATCAAGTACCTGGATGTTGTCGTTATAGGAATCAGCAACCAGTATGTGCGTGGAGTTTGCCGTGATTCCGTGTGGTGAGTCAAACTGCCCGTCGTCAATCGTGTTGGCATGTGTGCCGTTCAGATGTAATATCTGTATCCTGGTGTTGCTAAAATCTGAAACCAGTATGTGAGTGGAGTTTGTTGTGATGCCGGTAGGATCTTCAAACATGCCATCAACGCTGCCAAAACCGCCAATCGTGCCGACAGGGATGCCGTTTAGATCAAATACCTGTATCCTGTCGTTGAAGGTGTCTGTAACCAGTATGTGCGTGGAGTTTGTTGTGACTCCCACGGGGAAGCTAAGCTGGTCGCCAGATGGTCTGCCTTTACTGCCAAACTCGCTGACAAAATTCCCAAATGATACGGGGACATCCACTGTAACGGTGTATGGATCGGATTCCGCGTTGTAGTTGCCTCCAATATCAGTTGCCACGTCTTCAGGAATAGATACCGTGACAGTACCATCAGAGGTGGCAGTCACAGTAAAGGAGTATGTGGTACCGTCTCCAGTCGGTGCGGATGCCGTTGCAGTAGCTGTTCCAGATACGGTGATATCATCTGCATCATCAAAGTCGGTGACTGTCTCATCAAAGATGGCAGTATAGGATACTGTGTTAATGTCCGTGGTGCCGCCATCAGCAGTATCGGCAGTCAGGGTTGCGGCAGGCACCCTGGCATTTACCGTAATGGTATGTGTGGCAGATGCCATGTTGCCGCTGCCCGTCCTGCTTGTCACCGCGTTTTCAAGAATCGTTACTATTACCGTACCATCACGGGTGGTTTCCACGTCAAAGGTATACTCTGTCGCACTTAATTTCACAAAGTTTGATGGTGCAGACGGGTGGATGGATGCCGTTCCAGATAGTTCAATGTCAGATACCGTAAAGCCCGTCACGTCCTCCTCGCTGAAGGTGGCAGTATAGGATATTATGTTGGTATCTACGGTGCTGCCATCATCGGGAGTTATGGTTACGGTGGGTGCGTGTGTATCGATTGTAATGGAATGTGTGGCAGATGGCACGTTGCGGATGTTTGTATTACTTGCCGCCACGTTTTTAGGAATCGATACTGTAACCACGCCGTTGGAGGTACTCACCACATCAAAGGTGTATGATGCACCGGAACCATCAAAGTTTGACGCCACAGGGAAATCACCCAATGCGGTTCCAGATATGAGGATGTCCGTACCATCAAAGTACGACACGTCTTTTGTAAAGGTGACCGTATATGATATGATCTCAGAGAAATGTGTGCCACCGTCGGGGGTGTCAGTCTTTATGGTCGCAGCGGGCGCAAGATCAAATACCTGGATTCTGTGGTTGTTTAATTCAGCAACCAGCATGTGCGTGGAGTTTGTCGTGATTCCTGACGGTGTGTCAAACGGGTTCACATCATTACCGAAACTATCAATCATACCTACATAGTTGCCGTTATGATCAAATATCTGGATCCTGTCGTTGTCGGTGTCTGCAACCAGTATGTGCGTGGGAGTTGTTGTGATTCCGTGTGGGTTGTTAAATTCACGGGGGGCTGAGCCTGGACTGCCAATGGAGCTGGTATATGTGCCGTCCAGATCAAATACCTGAATTCTGTCGTTACCGCGGTCTGTAACCAGTATGTGCGTGGAGTTTGTTGTGATTTCTAGTGGGTTGAAAGATTTGCTGCCTCCTGCTCCCTGTAAACCAAACGAGCTGACGTGGGTGCCTGTGTCATCAAATACCTGGATCCGTTGGTTGTTGGTGTCTGCAACCAGTATGTGAGTGGAGTTTGTCGTGATTCCGTGTGGACTTTTAAACTCGCCGGGGTCTGAGCCATGACTGCCAAACGTGTGGAGTAAGATGCCTGCGGTGTTAAATATCAGTATTCTGTTGTTGAAGGTGTCTGCAACCAGTATGTGAGTGGAGTTTGTCGTTATTGCTTGAGGGTAATGAAAGTTGTCGTCATCTGAACCGTCGAAACTGTCAAGCGTGTTGGAATGGGTGCCGTTCAGATGAAATATTTGGATTCTGTCGTTGTCGGTGTCTGCAACCAGTATGTGTGTGGAGTTTGTCGTTATTCCGGCAGGTTTTTCAAACTGACCGTCGCTTGAACCTTTACTGCCAATAGTGCTGACAAAAGTCCCAAATGATACCGGGGCATCCACAGTAACGGTGTATGGGTCAGATGCCGTGTTGTTGTTGTCTCCAATATCTGTTGCCACGTTTTCGGGAATTGATACTGTGACCGTACCGTCAGTGAGGGCAGTCACGGTAAAAAAGTATGTGGTGCCGTCTCCAGTAGGTGTAGATGCCGTTGTAATAGCTGTTCCAGTTACTGTGATATTAGATGTGGTATCAAATCCAGTTATGGTCTCATCAAAGGTGGCAGTATAGGATATTATGTTGGTGCCCGTGGTGCCGTCATCTGCCGTATCGGCAGTTATGGTTACGGTGGGTATCCTGGCATTTACTGTAATGGTATGTGTATCAGAGGATATGTTGCCGGTACCTGTCCTACTTACTGCTGCGTTTTCAGGAATCGTTACTATTACCGTACCGTCACTGGTGGTTTCCACGTCAAAGGTATACTCTGTCGCACTTGTTTTCATAAAGTTTGATGGTGCAGACGGGTGGATGGATGCCGTTCCAGATAGTTCAATATCAAATGCTGTAAATCCCGTCACATCCTCCTTGCTGAAGGCGACAGTATAGGATATTATGTTGGTGTCTATGATGCTGTCATCATCTGGAGTTATGCTTACGGTGGGTGCAGTGGTATCGACTGTAACGGCATGTGTGACAGATGGCACGTTGCCGGTGTCTGCACTGCCTACTGCCACGTTTTTGGGAATCGTTACTGCAACCGTACCGTCATCGGTGGTTACCACGTCAAACGTATAATCAGTTGCATTTATTTTCATAAAGTTTGACACGGTAGGCGAACCACCTGATGCGGTTCCAGATATGAGGATATCCGTACCATCAAAGTATGACACGTCTTCAGTAAAGGTGACAGTGTATGATACGGTCTCATAAAAAGATGTACCGCCGTTGGGGGTGTTGGTATTTATGGTCGCAGCAGGTGCAAGATCAAATGTCTGGATTCTGTCGGAGCGTAATTCTGTAACCAGCAGGTGCGTGGAGTTTGTTGTGATTCCATATGGTAAATGAAACTGGTTCTCACTGTCACCGGAACTGCCAAACATACCTACATAGTTACCGCCTAGATCAAATATCTGGATTCGGTCGTTGCCGCTGTCTGTAACCAGCATGTGCGTGGGGGTTATTGTGATTCCTCGAGGAATGCTAAATTCATTAGGGGCTGTGCCTCCACTACCGAATGTGCCGGCATGGGTACCGTCCGGATCAAATACATGTATGTTGTCATTACCGATGTCAGAAACCAGTATGTGTGTGGAGTTTGTTGTGATTCCTGATGGGCTGAAATCATCGCCGCCTCTTGCACCTCGTAAATCAAACGAGCTGACATGGGTGCCTGTGTTATCAAATACCTGGATCCGGCGGTTGTTGGTGTCTGCAACCAGTATGTGCGTGGAGTTTGTTGCGATTCCTGATGGGCGGTTAAATTCGCCGGGGTCTGAGCCACGACTGCCAAACGTGTGGAGTAAGATGCCTGCGGTGTCAAATATCAGTATTCTGTTGTGAGATGAGTCTGTAACCAGCATGTGGGTGGAGTTTGTCGTTATTGCCCGGGGGTAATCAAACAGACCGTCGTCTGAGCCATCAAAACTGTCAAGCGTGTTGGCATGGGTGCCGTTCAGATGAAATATTTGTAACCTGTCGTTGCCGGCGTCTGTAACCACCATGTGTGTGGAATTTGTTATGATTCCAGTAGGATTTCTAAACTCACCGTCGCTTGCACCTATACTGCCAAACGATCTGACAAAAGTCGCAAATGATATTGGAACATCCGCCGTAACGGTGTATGGGTCAGATGCCACGTTGTTGTTGCCTGCAATGTCCGTTGCCACGTTTTCAGGAATTGATACTGTAACAGTACCGTCAGTGAGGGCAGTCACGGTAAAAAAGTATGTGGCACCGTCTCCAGTCAGTGCAGATACCGTTGCAGTAGCTGTTCCGGATATGACGATATCATCTGTATCATCAAAGCCGGTTACTTCCTCATCAAAGGTGGCAGTATAGGATATTGTGTCAGTGTTTGTGGTGCCACCATATGCCGTATCGGCAGTTATGGTTACTGTGGGTATGTTGGCATTTACTGTAATGGTGTGTTTTACAGATGTCACTTTGCCTGTGTCTGTCGTACTTACTGCCACGTCTTCAGGAATCGATACAATGACCGTACCGTCATCTGTGGTTGCCACGTCAAAGGTATACTCTGTCGCACTTGTTTTCATAAAGTTTGATGGTGCAGACGGGTGGATAGTTGCCGTTCCAGATAGTTCAATATCAGATACCGTAAAGCCCACCATATCCTCCTCGCTGAAGGTAACAGTATAGGATATTGTGTCAGTATCTACGGTGCTGTCATCATCGGGAGTTATGGTTACGATGGGTGAGTCGGTATTTACTGTAATGGTATGTGTGGCAGATGGCACGTTGCCGGCGTCTGCACTGCCTACTGCCACGTTTTTAGGAATCGCTACTGTGACAGTACCGTCATCTGTGGTTGCCACGTCAAACGTATAATCAGTCGCATTTATTTTCACAAAGTTTGATACGGTGGGCAAACCTCCCGATGCGGTTCCAGATATGAGGATATCCGCACCATCAAAGTACGATACGTCTTCAGTAAAGGTGGCAGTGTAGGATACGGTCTCTGAAAAAGATGTGCCTCCGTTGGAGATGTTGGTATTTATGGTCACGGTGGGTGCAAGATCAAATGTCTGGATTCTGGCGTTGCGAGTGTCTGCAACCAGCATATGCGTGGAATTTGTTG
Organism: Candidatus Nitrosopumilus sp.; assembly: GCA_965218785.1. Taxonomy (GTDB): domain Archaea; phylum Thermoproteota; class Nitrososphaeria; order Nitrososphaerales; family Nitrosopumilaceae; genus Nitrosopumilus. Next base: position 843,011 of record OZ244650.1, on the reverse strand, counting down.
TGATTCCATATGGTAAAGAAAACTGGCCGGCGCCTCCTCCGAAACGGCCAAGCGTGCTGACATGATTACCACCCATATCAAATACCTGTATCTTGTGGTTGCTGGTGTCTGCAACCAGGATATGTGTAGGGGTTGTTGTGATTCCTCGTGGGTTTTTAAACTTGCCGTCGGTAGTGCCAATACTGCCAATAGTGCCGGCATGGGTGCCTGTGTTATCAAATACCTGTATCCTGCCGTTGTCGGTGTCTGTAACCAGTATGTGTGTGGAGTTTGTTGTGATTCCTCGTGGGATGAAAGGATGGTTGGTTCTTGCGTCTTGTAATTCAAACGAGTTGACAGGGGTACCGTCCAGATCAAATATGTGTACCATGTGGTTACGGGAGTCGGTAATCAGGATGTGCACGGAGGTCATTGTGATTCCTTGCGGACTGTTAAACTTACGGAGATCTGGACCAAAACGGTCAATCGTTTGAAGTAAAATGCCTGCAGTGTCAAATATCAGTATCCGGTCGTTATCGGTGTCTGCAACCAGCATGTGAGTGGAGTTTGTCGTTATTCCTTGTGGGTTATCAAACAGGCCGTCGTCTGAGCCATCAAAACTGTCAAGCGTGTTGGAATGGGTGCCGTTCAGATAAAATATCTGGATTCTGTTGTTGGTGGCGTCTGCAACCAGTATGTGTGTGGAGTTTGTTGTGATTCCAATAGGATTGTTAAACCTGCCGTCACCTGAACCCTGACGTCCAAACGAGCTGACAAAAGTCCCAAATGTTATCGGGGTATCCACTGTAACGGTGTATGGGTCAGATTGTATGTTGCCGTTGTCTGTGCTATCTTCTGCAGCGTTTGCAGGAATAGATACCGTGACCGTACCGTCAGAATCGGCAGTCACGGTAAAGGAGTATGTGGTGCCGGCTCCGGTTGGTGCTGATGCCGTCGCAGCAGCTGATCCGGATACGGTGATATCAGATGTGGTATCAAAGCCGGTGACTATTTCATCAAAGGTGGCAGTATAGGATGTTATGTTAGTGCCTGTGGTACTACCATCAGCGGTATCGGTAGTTATGGTTACGGTAGGTATGTAGGCATCTACTGTAATGGTATGCGTGTTAGATGCCACGTTGTAGTTGCCTGTATTACTTGATGCCACATTTTCAGGAATCGTTACTGTGACCGTACCATCACGGATGGTTGCCACATCAAAGGTATACTCTGTCGCACTTAATTTCATAAAGTTTGAGGGTGCAGGTGAGTCACCGGATGCGGTTCCAGTTACCATAATATCAGATTCAGTAAAGTCATTTACATCCATGTCAAATGTGACCATGTAGGATATGGTTTTAGTATCTACGGTGCCACCATTTACAGTATCGGCAATTATGGTTACAGTGGGGGCGTTGGTATTTACTGTAACGGTATATAGGTCAGATGTCACGTTGCCGTTGCCTGCATCATCTACTGCCACGTTTTTAGGAATCGATACTGCAACCGTGTTATCGGCGGTTGCCACGTCAAACGTATAATCAGTACCGTTTGATCGGTGGGCGGTTGCCACGTCAAACGTATAATCAGTGTGTGCTGCCGTTGGGGGTGTTGGTCTTTATTTATTTTCACAAAGTTTGAGTGGACGGTGGGCCAAACATGCTGAACCGCCAGATCAAATACGATGCGGTTCCAGATACGGTGATATCCGTTGCCGACCATCAAAGTATGACACGTCTGCGACCAGTATTGTAAAGGTGACAGTGTAGGATACCGTCTCAGAGACCTGTGTGCTGCCGTTGGGGGTGTTGGTCTTTATGGTTGCAGCGGGTGGAAGATCAAATATCTGTATCCTGTGGTTGTCGGTGTCTGCAACCAGTATGTGAGTGGAGTTTGTTGTGATTTCTTGTGGGTTGTTAAGACTGCCAAACATGCCGTGATATCATCTGCATCAACAAAGCCGGTGACTATTTCATCAAAGGTGGCAGATGGTTGCCGTCCAGATCAAATACGTGTATCCTGTCGTTGTCGTTGTCTGCAACCAGTATGTGTGTGGGGGTTGTTGTGATTCCTTGTGGTGATTCAAGATGACCGTTGCCGAACTGGTCGACATAGGTGCCGTCCATATCAAATATCTGTATCCTGCCGTAGCCACTGTCTGCGACCAGTATGTGCCTGTGGGAGTTGTGGCGATTCCTGCAGGAAATCTAAACTCGCCAGGATTGCCTTCGTCTGTTGTAAAGGTGACAGTGTAGGATACCGGCCTGTGTGCTGCCGTTGGGGGTGTTGGTCTTTACAGCGGGTGGACCACTGTGGTTGTCCAAACGAGCTGCCACATGGATGCCTGTGTTATCAAATACCTGGATCCTGTGGTTGTTGCGGTCTGCAACCAGTATGTGAGTGGAGTTTGTTGTGATTCCGCGTGGGCTGTTAAACTGACCGTCGGTTGAGCCTTCCCTGCCAAACGTGCCGATGTGGGTACCGTCCAGATCAAATACCTGTATCCTGTCGTTGCCGGGGTCTGCAACCAGTATGTGGGTGGAGTTTGTTGTGATTCCAGAAGGATTTTTAAGCTGGTCGTTGCCGGTGCCTAGACTGCCAATCGTGCTGACATAGGTGCCGTCCAGATCAAATATCTGTATCCTGTGGTTGTTGCGGTCTGCAACCAGTATATGAGTGGAGTTTGTCGTGATTCCTCGTGGACTGTTAAACTGGTCGTTGCCAGAGCCACTTGAACTACCAAGCGTGTTGGCAAAGGTCCCAAATGTTACAGGGGTATCCACAGTAACGGTGTATGGGTCAGACGCCACATTGCCGTTGCCTGTAATATCTTCTGCTGCGTTTGCAGGAATAGATACCGTGACCGTACCGTCAGAATCGGCAGTCACAGTAAAGAAGTATGTGGTGCCATCTCCGGTTGGTGCAGATGCCGTTGCAGCAGCTGATCCAGATACTGTGATATCATCCGTATCAAAGCCAGTTACTGCCTCATCAAAGGTGGCAGTATATGATATTATGTTAGTGCCCGTGGTACGACCATCAGCGGTATCTGCAGTTATGGTTACGGCAGGTATGTGGGCATCCACTATAATGGCATGTGTGTCAGATGATATGTTGCCGTTGCCTGCATCAGTTGTTGCCACGTTTTCAGGAATGATTACAATGACCGTGCCGTCACGGATGGTTGCCACATCAAAGGTATACTATGTAGCACTTAATTTCATAAAGTTTGATGGTGCAGGTGAGTCACCGGATGCCGTTCCAGTTATCACAATATCAGATTCAGTAAAGTCATTTACATCCATGTCAAATGTGACCATGTAGGATATGGTTTTAGTGGTTGCAGTACCACCATCCACAGTATCGGTAATTACAGTTACGGTAGAGGCGTTGGTATTTACTGTAACGGTATAGGGTTCAGATGCCATGTTGCTGTTACCTGTATCAGTTACCGCCACGTTTTTAGGAATCGTTACTGTAACCGTACCGTTATCTGTGGTTGCCACGTCAAACGTATAATCAGTCGCAGTTATTTTCATAAAGTTTGATATGGTGGGCGAACGCCTGATGCTGTTCCAGATATTATAATATCCGAACCATCAAAATATGACACGTCTTTTGTAAAGGTGACAGTGTAGGATACCGTCTCAGAGACCTGCGTGCTGCCGTGGTGGGTGTCAGTCTTTATGGTTGCAGTATGTGGAAGATCAAATATCTGTATCCTGTGGTTGCCGGTGTCTGCAACCAGTATGTGGGTGGAGTTTGTCGTGATTTCTCGTGGGTGGTCAAGACTGCCAAACATGCCGAGATGGTTGCCGACCAGATCAAACACATGTATCCTGTTGTCGTAGGTGTCTGTAACCAGTATGTGTGTAGGGGTTATTGTGATTCCTTGTGGGGATTCAAGATAACCGTTGCCGAACTGGTCGACATAGTTGCCGTCCAGATCAAATACCTGTATCCTGCCGTAGCCAGTGTCTGCAACTAGTATGTGTATTGGAGTTGTGGCGATTCCTGCAGGTGATCTAAACTCGCCGGGGTTGCCTTCGGAGGTGGCGCCACGACTGCCAAACGAGTTGACATGGGTGCCCGTGTTATCAAATACCTGGATTCGGTGGTTGTTGCGGTCTGCAACCAGTATGTGCGTGGAGTTTGTTGTGATTCCTCGCGGGCTGTTAAACTGACCGTCGGCTGAGCCTTTACTGCCAAACGTACCGGTGTGGGTGCCGTCCAGATCAAATACCTGTATCCTGTGGTTGTTGGTGTCTGCAACCAGTATGTGAGTGGAGTTTGTTGTGATTCTAGTAGGAATGTTAAGATGGTCGTTACCTGAGCCTAAACTGCCAATCGTGTTGACATATGTGCCGTCCAGATCAAATACCTGGATCCTGCTGTTGAGAGTGTCTGCAACCAGTATGTGGGTGGAGTTTGTCGTGATTCCTCTTGGATTTTTAAACTGGTCGTTGCCAGAGCCACCCACACTGCCAATCGTGCTGACAAAGGTCCCAAACGATACTGGGGCATCCACGGTAACGGTGTATGGTTCAGATGATATATTGTAGTTGCCTGCATTATCTTCTGCCGCGTTTGCAGGAATCGATACTGTGACCGTACCGTCAGTGATGGCAGTCACAGTAAAGTGGTAGGTGGTACCATCTCCAGTCGGTGCAGATGCCGTTGCAGTATCTGATCCGGATACGGTGATATCATCAGCGACATCAAAGCCAGTGACTGCCTCATCAAAGGTGGCAGTATAGGATATCATGTTAGTGTCTACGGTGTCCTCATCAGTGACATCGGCAGTTATGGTTACGGCAGGTGCAGTGGTATCTACCGTAATGGCATGTGTGGCAGATGGCACGTTGCCGATGTCTGCACTACCTACTGCCACGTTTTTAGGAATAGATACTGTGACCGTACCGTCATCGGTGGTTGCCACGTCAAACGTATAATCAGTTGCAGTTATTTTCATAAAGTTTGACACGGTAGGCGAACCCCAGGATGCGGTTCCAGATGCGGTGATATCCGTACCATCAAAGTATGACACATCTTCTGTAAAGGTTACAGTGTATGATACGGTCTCGGAGGAAGACATACCGCCGTTGGAGGTGTTACTATTTATGGTCATGGCAGGTGCAAGATCAAATATCTGGATTCTGTCGTTGCTGATTTCTGTTACCAGCATGTGCGTGGAGTTTGTCGTGATTCCGTGTGGTGCGCCAAACTGGCCGTCGCCTGAGCCTGAACTGCCAATTGTGCCGACATGGGCGCCGTTCAGATGAAATACCTGTATCTGGTGGTTGCTGGTGTCTGCAACCAGGATGTGTGTGGGGGTTGTTGTGATGCCTCGTGGGTTGTCAATTTCGCGGAGGTCTGAGCCCATACTGCCAATTGTGCCGACATGGGTGCCCGTATTATCAAATACCTGTATCCGATCGTTTCTAGAGTCTGTAACTAGGATGTGCGTGGAGTTTGTCGTGATTCCTCGCGGGCTGTCAAACTGACCGTCGCCTGAGCCGTGATTGCCAAACGTGCTGACATGGGTGCCTGTGTTATCAAATACCTGTATTCTGTCGTTACTGGTGTCTGCAACCAGTATGTGCGTGGAGTTTGTCGTGATGCCTCGCGGGCTGTCAAACTGACCGTCGCCTGTGCCGTGGCTGCCAAACGTGTGGAGCAATCTACCTGCGGTGTCAAATATCAATATCCTGTCATGGAAGGTGTCTGCAACCAGGATGTGCGTGGAGTTTGTTGTTATTGCTTGTAGATGATTAAACCCGTCGTCTCCCGTATCGCCGAAACTATCAAGCGTGTCGGCATGGGTGCCGTTTAGATGAAATACCTGTATTCTGTTGTTGTCAGAGTCTGCAACCAGGATGTGCGTGGAGTTTGTCGTGATTCCATTAGGATTGTTAAAATGACCGTCGTCTCTGCCGAAACTGCCAATAGTGCTGACAAAAGTCCCAAATGATGCAGGGGCATCCACTGTAACGATGTATGGGTCAGATGCCACGTTGCCGTTGCCTGCATTATCTTCTGCCGCGTTTGCAGGAATTGATACTGTGACCGTACCGTCAGTGGTGGTAGTCACAGTAAAGTAGTATGTGTCGCCTTCTCCAGTCGGTGCAGATGCCGTTGCAGTAGCTGTTCCAGATATGGTGATATCAGATGCGGTATCAAATCCCGTTACGGTCTCATCAAAGGCGGCAGTATAGAATATCATGTTAGTCTCAGAGGTACCACCATAGGTGACATCAGTAGTTAGAGATACTGTAGGTGCGACGATATCGATTGCAATGGTATGTTGGTCAGATGCCACGTTGCCGTTGCCTGCATTATCCTCTGCCGTGTTTTCAGGAATTGATACTGTGACTGTATCAACGGAGGGGGTTACCACCTCAAAGGTGTATCGATCAGCAGTTCCACCAAAATTTGATGCCACATACGGGTCGACGGATGCCGTCCCAGATATTGTAATATCCGATGCCATAAAGCCAGTCACAGGTTCACTGAACAGGACAACATAAGATATGGTATTAGAGAATGCAGGTCCACCATCAGAAAGAGTGGAAGATATCGTTACGGTAGGCGGAAGATCAAATATCTGGATTCTGGCGTTGCCGGTGTCTGCAACCAGTACGTGCGTGGAGGTTGTCGTGATTCCGGATGGTCTGTCAAACTGGTTCTCATTATTACCGATATTACCGGAACTGCCAATCATGCTTACATAGTTGCCGCTATGATCAAATACCTGGATTCTATCGTTGTGGGTGTCTGTAACCAGTATGTGTGTGGAAGTTGTTGTGATTCCGGTAGGATAGTTAAACTGACCTGCACGACCGCCGACACTGCCAAACGTGGCGGCAATGGTACCGTTTGAATCAAATACATGGATTCTGTTGTTTCCGGTGTCTGTAACCAGTATGTGGGTGGAGTTTGTCGTGATTCCCCGTGGAAGGGAAAGCAGGTCGTTGCCAAACTGGCTGAGATAGTTGCCATCCAGATCAAATACCTGGATTCTGTGGTTGTAGGTGTCTGCAACCAGTATGTGGGTGGAGTTTGTTGTGATTCCTGATGGCGTGTCAAACATGCCGTCTAATGAGCTGCCAGATATGCTGTTAGCAGGATTGCCAATCGTGGTGACATGGGTGCCCGTGTTATCAAATACCTGTATCCTGTTGTTGTCGGTGTCTGCAACCAGTATGTGAGTGGAGTTTGTTGTGATTCCTCGTGGATTGTCAAACTGACCGTTGTCTCTGCCAAAACTGCCAATCGTGCCGGCAATGTTACCGTCCAGATCAAATATGTTTATTCCGTTATAATCTGCAACCAGTACGTGAGTGGAGTTTGCTGTGATTCCCCGTGGAAGGGAAGCCAGGTCGGTACTATCAAACGTGTCTACAAAAGTCCCAAAGGGTGGGACGTATGTCTGGGCATGTGCATCGGATAGTACCAGTCCAGCAGTGAATGCAAAAAGGAGGACAAGTAAACAACAACATAATATCATATAGTATCAAACAGGTAGTAGTAATCATTGCGCTGTACTGCAATACAGTTCCCCCCTTTCCTCCGTGATTGAACGTCTTTTGAAGTCAATAGTAGTTTTCCGTAATTCTTTAGTTAAAATAGTTATATCCAAATTAGTTGGGAATATTCTATATTTTCTTGATTTTGCTAGTTTTTTCCTATCCATATAGGAAATATATGGAAATTTAGCCACCTAATCAGACATCTGATCGCTTGGGTCATCAGATATGATAAGGGTTTTGCAGGCAGATAGGTGCGGAGGCCGATAATGCCCATGTATGGATTACCTGTTGTCAGATGTCCCACCACAGGACCCGATGAAATATCTGACTAGATATGATCAATTCAAATTTTCAATCAATCCCTCAAATTATGAAAATCAAAGAAAAGGATGTGTGTTATCTGGTGTGACAGGACTATTGGGATTAGATCATTTTTGCGGCAAAACCGGGTAATTATGATCGGTTCAAATGCCATTAACGGGGATCTGAGATCCGTTCAGAAATCAGGATTACGGAGAGGAGGGGGGGTTGCCAAGATAATAGCAGAGAGCAAGAAAAATGTCTCCATACAAAGATTTACTGCAGATAATCAAGGAGCATACTCTTTTTTGAGAGTCTTGTGGAACGATTCTACATGTCCGCTGCCATGATGTGTGATTCTTATGAACTGTCTGCACCAAGAATGATCGCATCCTGGAACGTCCTGCTGAGAACTGGCCGCCGTTGTCTGTTCTAATTATTAGATGTGAGCAGTCGGGGCATCAGTGGCATGGTGTTGACTGGAATCAACTGCAGATGCTTGTCTGCCGTACGTCAAAGGAATAGATATCCATTTTCTGGTAAGGACGTCCATTACGTTAAAGCAGAGCACCTGTCGTCGATGTCTCCAATGTACGTCATCTCCATTCCATACTGGTTTGGTCCTGTGGCTTGAGCAGTTTTCTGTTGGATCTTATGATGTCTTTTTTGGTCTTTTGGGGTGAAATCACGCCTGTTTTACGGCATATTCTCTGAATCTGCCTGCAGTTTATGGGCACAGCAATCTACCGTGAAACGCTTGCGGCCGTGCGTCTGCTGTCTAGTAGAGATCATCAAACCAGATTCCCGACAGTTGTGACGGTGGGATCTGCTGATGACTCTCGGTCTTGGGTTGTGATATAATTTGTTGCGAGATAATCCGACATGGACACCGACTTTCCCATGCTTGTTTTCTGCATGATATGCCGGCTGCCGTGCTGATCCGGGTGTTTATGGATTCCAGAATGATTCTTGCCTTTCTTGTTGGGTGAATTTGTTCTTTACCTTGGTTATTATGTTTGCCTTGGTAAAATCATCTAATCTTTATTTTTGAATGATTTTTAATTTGAAAACATTGTGTGTCACTACTCACCGGTAATTCCAGCCCTGTCCATCCTGCATCTCCCTACCGTTTCAGGTAAAAGGTTGATCTCGTTGTTTGGGATATGGATATGATGACTTGATGGTTTTCGGTTTGATAAAATTGATCTCAATATTTGCGCGTCATTATATATTGGATTGACAAGGAATATGCGGAATGGATTGCATGTGAAAACCTACAGGCAAGCCTGCAATGAATAAATAAAAAAATAAAGAAAAAAAGATTTTATGTGTCTGGAGATTCCACGTTGAATGTGTATGTGATTTCTACAGTGTCATCCTGTTCTAGGGTCACTGGGTTGGTATTCACTATTGCAAATGCAACGCCTGAAGCATCACTACAAAGTGCATAGTCGGCAGCAGCATGATTGCATATTGCTATTGACTGAATCTCTCCAGCAGCAGGAACTTCAGTACCACCTATAAATGTAAGAGGTCCTATTACTGCTAGGCTGTTTGTGCTGGCAGCTGCGAGAGTATGTACTTTACAGTTGTCTAGTGATGTTCCCAGAGGAACTGCACTCATGGTTGCTGCAGTAGATGTCTCACCTAGAGGTGCTACAACACCAGTGACGCAGATTGCACCTATTCTAAGTGTGTCAGCTACTGATGCTGTGGTTGATGCAAATGCCTGATTTAACAGGAAGTTTTCACCATCATTTGTGAGTTGGTTGTGCACTGTCTGTGATAACAACGTGTTTCCACTGGCATCTTTTTGTACAAGATCCAACATTCCATAGACAGATATCTGTCCGGTCTCGGTGGAATCTGCCGCTGCTGCTCCTCCAAATACACTGCCAGGAATAACCATCATGGCAAATATCGCAAAGAGCCCAGTTGCAGAAAGCTTGTAGGCCAGTTTTTGACTTGTGTTTGTGTTTGTCATGTAGGTACGGAGATAATTTAATCTAATAAAGGTTTGGGGTAATTTGACGCATAATCCCATGATTTTAGCGTTTATGGGGTTATTTTCCGTAAAAGATGGGTGATGCGTATCCTGCCATATCCACTTGGGCTCAAGAACCAGGTATTAATCGCAAAAGCATGCTTGATATGATGGTTCCGGGCATTTAACCTGCCTGCAACCACAGGCACTCAACAGAGCCGACTCGAATACAAAAAAAGAAGCAAGAGTCCACAATAATTACCAGTCAGATGCCCCACTTCAACTAACTGCCAAGTCTGCAAGGCAGAAAAGACGGCACGGCAAAATAGCAACTAATTTACAAGGGTATCTGTGAATCCATATAACAACAGACACACCATGAACTACAAAATCCTAACCATAATAGCCGCATCAGCTCTTGGTGCAGTGATAATCGCCGGAACATACGAGCAGTCGTTTCTAAACGAATCAGTACTAGGCGGCATACTCAAAGAGTACGCAGAGCCGGACTGGAGCCAGATAAATGAAAGGGACATCGTAAAAAACTCGATTCCGATACGGCTAATTGACGGGGGGGATGAAAACGGCAACTGCAATGTTACAGCAGAGCACTATAACCAGATTATAGAGCACCAATACTTTGTCAGGGCAGACCAGCTATCAGACCAGCTCGATTACAACGCAGCAGAAAAGACACTCACAATACCCTGTGACCAGTTAACAGGGGACACATCGGAGTTACACATCTGGTATGTGATTGCAGAGGCACAGACTCACGCAGAAAAATACAGGTACTACATCACAGAGTGGGACAAGTAACACTAATTTCCGCCCACGATGGGAGAGTCAGATACGTTTATGACGTAATGTTTGGTGCCGTTTGAACTGACAGAATCAGGGGAAGCACCTGTTTTGAGATCATCTGTAACTACAAGGGTGGATGATGCGTTAAGTGTATGGTTTAAACCGCTTTTTGGTTCAGGGTCATCATCAAATGCAACAATGGCATAACCGGATACAAAGAACACCAACACCAGAATCACGGATATCACGCCCCAGAAATACTTCATGTCTTTATTTCATACAGCTCAAATATGATGTTTTTCATTATGTATACGACAGATTACATCAAGACACATTGATGACACAGCCATCACCTCTACAAATAACATCCAAATACATACACGAAAGGCACATAAATTAAATTAATTCTTTTAATCCCGTGAGCAGGGAAGAGAAGGGCATTACGGTTTCAAAAAAGGAGGATTTCAGCGAGTGGTACACCCAGGTGGTACTAAAGGCCAAACTCGCAGATTACGCCCCGGTAAAAGGATTAATCGTTCTCAGACCGGACGGATACTCCATCTGGGAGTCATTACGGAACACGTTTGATAAGAAATTTGCAGCCAACAACATAAGAAACGGATTTCTGCCGATACTAATCCCGGAATCACTATTAGGAAAGGAAAAAAAACACTTTGCAGGATTCAATCCCGAAGTGTTCTGGGTCACACACTCCGGTGAGAACGAGATTGGAGACAGGCTCGCATTAAGACCGACATCAGAAACTCTGGCATACACGTTATACGCCAAATGGATTCAAAGCTGGAGGGACTTACCGCTAAAGATTAACTTCTGGAATACCGCACTAAGAGCGGAAATCAAGGGAACAAAGCCGTTTCTTAGAACATCAGAGTTTCTATGGCAGGAGGGGCACACCGTACACACCACACAAAAAGAGGCAGAGGCAGAGGTGATGGCAATCCTGGAAATATACAAGGATACGGTCCAAGACGAGCTGGCAATTCCGGTGACTGTGGGAAAAAAGAGCGAGAAAGAGAAATTTGTCGGTGCCGTATACACTACTACCATGGAGTCGGTTATGCCTGATGGGAAGGCGTTACAGATGGGCACCTCGCATTTTCTGGGGCAGAACTTCTCCAAACCCTTTGAGGTAAAGTTTGCAGACAAGGACAACGTGGAGCACTTTGCATGGCAGACATCGTGGGGTGTCTCCTGGAGGCTGATTGGCGCGATGATCATGATACACGGTGATGACCGCGGTTTGGTTCTACCGCCAAAGGTGGCACCAATGCAGGTGGTAGTTGTCCCAATATACAAAAATGATGATAACATCAAAACAGCGATACTAGCCAAGGTCTCAGAGATCAAAAAAGACCTGGAATCAATGAATGTCAGGGTTCATGTTGATGACAGGGAGGGATTATCACCAGGATACAAGTTCAATGACTGGGAGTTAAAGGGGGTTCCGATACGAATAGAGATAGGACCCAAGGATATCGAACAGAACTGTATCGTCATGGCAAAAAGATACAATCAGGAAAAATCAAAGATGCCATTTACAGATATCAAGGACATCCCCGTAACACTAGATGAAATTCAGACTGACATGCTAAATGCCGCCAGAAAACGATCAGAAGGACAGATCATCAATATCTCAGATTACACAGAATTCAAATCAAAGATAGAGACAGGCGGATTCCTTTATGCCCCCTGGTGCGGGAAAACCGAATGCGAGGAGAAGATAAAAGAAGAGACAGGCGCAGATATCAGGGTGATTCCCTTTAAGGCAGAGGATACGTCTAAAAAATGCGTGTATTGCCAGCAGCAAAGCACCGTGATTCCAGTCTTTGCCAGGGGTTACTAGATAACCCACACAAATATAATCATGCAAAAATCAGGGTTTTTCAATTGACCTCAAACCAGGAATTAACACAGCAAAGATCCCTGCTGGAACGGTTCAGGCAGACTAGGGATACAACCGCAGAACTAGTAAAGACACTGGAGAAAGACGACTTTGTTGTACAGACCGCGGCTTTTACCAGCCCGGCAAAATGGCACGTAGGTCATGTCAGCTGGATCTACGAGGTGGTCATGAGCAAGATTGAGAAGAATTACGAGTTTTACTCTAAGGAATTTACAGAGTATCTAAACTCCTACTATCAGCAGTTTGGAGTCCCGCACGAAAAGGGGCAGCGCGGGATAAATTCAAGACCGACAACTGAACAGATCTTCCAGTATTTTAACACGATTAACCAAAGAATGGAGAAGCTCATCGGGACACACGAGCTAGACGACGAGCAGACCCGGCTGATCACCATGGGATTTCATCATGAATGCCAGCATCAGGAACTTTTGGTGTATGACTTGCAGCACCTGCTTGCAGAACAGTATACACCAGTTACAAAAAATGACACACCGGCAAAACCAGCAAACGTCAAAAAAGGAGATGTACACATCAAAGGCGGGATATACGCACTGGGATACAACGGGGATCAATACTGTTACGATATAGAACTCCCAGAACACAGGGTATACCTGAATGACTACACCATGGATGTCTTTCCGATAACAAACCGGCAGTATATGGAATTCATCGAGGACGGAGGATACGGCACGTACCGGTACTGGCTATCAGACGGATGGGAGAAAGTAAAAGAGAACGGCTGGTGTGCGCCCATGTACTGGGAGAAGGCCGATGATACGTGGCGTGTCAGAAATTTCAGGGGTGCAAATAAGATCAATCCAGACGAGCCAGTATGCCACGTCAGCTACTATGAGGCAGACGCATACTGCAAATGGGCAGGAAAGAGACTGCCAACAGAGGCAGAGTGGGAAAAGGCAGCATGCTGGAGTGAGAAAAGCCAGGAGAAAACAGTATACCCGTGGGGGGATACGCACACCACAGAGCAGAGATGCAACCTGCTAGAGTCACATCACTGGGGGTGCACGGAGATAGGGGCATACCCAGACGGTGCCAGTCCTGCAGGATGCCAGCAGATGATTGGGGATGTGTGGGAGTGGACATCCTCAGAGTTTACCGGGTACCCAGGATTCAAATCAGGATTTGATGAATACAACGACAAGTGGTTTACAAATCAGAAGGTGCTGAGGGGAGGCTCGTTTGCAACCCCGAAAATCTCAATTAGGGCAAGCTACAGGAATTTCTTCAGATTAGATGAGAGGTGGCAGTTCTCAGGATTCAGATGTGCCAGTAACATCTAGTTTTGATGCCAGAGTCAGTGAAAAATACTTTTTTTCATCAAGCCAGATGTGTTTTATCTCAAATCCCGCATCGTGGAGCATCTCACGAATGTGAGATAGCACAAACTTTTGCGAGTGCTCCGTGTGGATCAACTCGTTTTTTGCCAGATGTAACAACAGATTGGATTTTGATATCACGACTGACTGTGTCACAACTGATCTCAGATACATCTCCACTCTTTGATGCTCTTTATCATATATGGCATGATGCTCAAAATTCCCCAAATCAAAGTCGGCATCAAGCTCGTCATTAATCCGGGATAAGACGTTGAGGTTAAACTCGGCAGTAATCCCCTGCATATCATCATATGCGGATTCCAGGGTCTGCACATCTTTTACCAGGTCTAGTCCTATCAAAAAGAGGTCACCCTGTTTCATAGTCGAGTTGATTCTCCGCAGGAATTCACGGCCATCCCCCGGTGAGAAATTGCCAAAACTGGATCCCAGAAACAGTATCAGGTTTTTTTTATCATCATAGTTTTTGAGAAACTCCAGACCGCCGTCATACGTATCGATGATACCCGTGATGTGCAGGCGTGTATAATCCGATAATAGCTGCTCTGAGCTTTCGGCGAGAATTTCAGAGATGTCGATTGGTACGTACTCTGTCTGTTTTTGCAGCGTCATAAGAACATCAAGAATCAGCCGGGTTTTTACTGACGCACCGGATCCGAGTTCAACTAGACGGAACTGATCTCCGGCAAGATACGGGGAGAGCAGCCCGTCTTGCATGCTCTTTAGGATGGCAATCTCAGTCCGAGTGGGGTAATACTCTGGTAAATCACATATTTTTTCAAACAGGTTTGAGCCCTTTTTATCATAAAAGAACTTTGGATTTATGAATTTGGAGTCATTGCTCAGACTGGCGGCAATCTCTTCTGCAAACGTCTTTTCAATTTTGGTGGCATGCGGTTTAAAGTATTGAAGTCTGGAATCAGCCACGTATTTTTTATAGCCGGGATTTTTTTGTAGGGTATTACTCAAGTTATAAAATAAATTCATTCAACATAAATGCGTTATCCCGAATTTATGAGTGGTTATCATCTTGATATACTTCTTTGCTGGGGGATACTCATGGAAGACGAGATACTCAGAGTAGAGCATCTAAAAAAGTATTTTACCAAAAAAACTGGATGGCTGTCCGGCTCAAAATCAGATACGGTCAGGGCGGCAGACGACGTCTCATTTTCGGTAAGAAAAGGCGAGGTATTTGTCCTGGCAGGGGAGTCAGGTTCTGGAAAATCAACCATGGCAAAGCTAATCCTAAAATCAATAAAGCCGGATTCAGGCAGAATCTTTTTTGAGGGTCAGGAGATAACTGACGAGCCAGAGAGCATGAAAAAGATCAGAATGAACTGCCAGATGATCCACCAGGATCCCTACGACTCGATAAATCCGAGAATGAAGGTAAAGGATATCGTATCAGAGCCGCTTGAGATTCACGATATAGGGGACAGGGAGGAGAGAGAACGCAGAGTGCTGGAGGTACTGCAGGAGGTAAGACTGGAGCCTGCCAAAGATATGATGACAAAGTACCCCCACATGTTATCAGGAGGACAAAGACAGAGGGTGGTTCTGGCAAGGGCGCTGGCACTAAAACCTAAAATCATTCTAGCTGATGAGCCAGTCTCAATGCTGGATGTATCAATCAGGGCAGAGATGTTAGAGCTGCTACAGGAACTGCAAAAAAAGTACGGCATTACATTTGTGTATATCACCCATGATCTGGCAACTGCCAGATACTTTGGCCAGAGGATTGGAATATTATACCTGGGAAAGATCGTAGAGATGGGACCGGTGGATATAGTCCTCCAAAAACCCAGACACCCATACACCCAGGCGTTAATTGATGCCATCTCAGAGCCGGATCCGGAGAACCTGCACCGGGAGAAGATAATCAGGATAAACGAACCTGCAGGTAATACGGACGTGTATCAGGGGTGCAGGTTCAGCAACAGGTGCCCATATGTGATAGATAAATGTAAGGACGAGCCGGACCTAGAGAGGATCGGCGATGCTCACTATTGTGCATGTTATGTAAATCCGGACTAGGATGCGTTTACAGAAGGCATCCGCTTGTCCTTGTATGTTACAACGTGCGATACGCCGTTTTTTGGAAAGACACCGTAGATTAGCTTTGCCCTTTGTACTACAGAGTCCTTTAGGGATACCATGATAAACTGGCTCTCCTTGGATCTCTCTTCTAGAATATTTGCCAGTCTTTTGGCGTTGGGTGCATCAAGGTGCGCATCAACCTCATCAAACAGGTAAAAAGGAGACGGCTTTAGTTTTTGTAGTGCAAGCACAAACACGATTGCAGCAAGCGTCTTTTCACCGCCACTGATTGCAGTGGACTCTCTTTTTGGCTTGTTTGGGAACTGGATCAGGTATGAGATGCCGGAGTTGAAGATGTCATCCTCGTTTTGCAGTTCCAGCCAGGCGTTTCCACCAGTCATCTTGTTGAATATCAGACGGATCTCTTTATCCACCCTGTCAAATGCGTCAAGGAATGTCTGGCGCTTGTCTTTTTCAACGCCCTCGATGAATTTTACAATGGAATTTCTCTCTTCCTCAAGGGAGTTCTTTCGAGTCGACATGGAACGGTAACCAAAGGAGATCTCGGCGTATATCTCAGGTGCCTTTGCATTTAGCGCGTCAAGGGAGGCGAGTTCTGATGAGAGCCCGCTAATGATTGGGGCAACATCAAAGGTCTCCATGTTTTTATCAAATTCTGATGCGGCAAGAATCTGTCGCAGTGCGCCCATGCTCTCTTTTAAATCGGCAAGGTCGCGGTTCATAGAGTCAGACTGGCGCTCTAATGTGTTTATCTGTCCTGTCAGATACTTGTCCCGCTCTGATAACGTTTTGAGCTTGTCATCGTATTCCTTGAGCCGTCCTATGGAGGAACCTGAGGTGGAGATAAGATCCTGCTCTGTCTGCCTTAGTTTCACAAGAACCGCGCTCTTTGACTCTTTTTGCTCCCCGAGTCTCTGAATTTTTGCCTCTAGTTCCAGGCGTTCTGAGTTGTGGGAATCCTCTTCCTGGTGCAGCCTGTCAGACTGGGATTTCTCCCTGTTATCCTGCGTCTGCAGTGCCGTTAGCTGTGAGTGTCTGTCACGGTATTCAATCATGATTGCAGTGAACAGCTTTTCAACGTCGTCTTTTTTTGAGTTGATTCGGGATAGTTCGTTTGCAATGCTGGTCTGTTTGCCTGTGGCATAGTTTTCATCCACGATTGCAATGCGCTGATGCAGTGATTCAACGTGGGATCCGCTTGTGGCAGTCTCAGAATCAATGACAGAGTTTCTCGAGGTTAGTTTGGAGATTCTATCTGTTAGTTGTGCCTTTGTGTTTACCGCAGAGTCGATTCGTGATTTTAAATTGGAGTAGTTCTCGTTTGTCTTTGCAAGGGAGCTCTCTGAAACTGAGAGGCGTGCCGTATATGACTGGATAGAGTCGTCGAGTTTTTTCAAAGAGTGCTTTTTCTTTAACACGTATTTTTTTATGACGTTGATTGACTGGAACAACCCGTCAATATCACTGCTCATCGAGATTAGTTTTGTGAGTTTTGAGATCTTTGAGTTGATGTCAATGACTACAGTCCCGCCCCGTGCCTCAAAATACTCGCCGTCCAGGGTTACTGCCTTGTAGCCGGATCTGGAGATGGTGTATGCCGATTCCCGGGTCTCTGCAAGTATGATGTTACCAAAGAGAAATGTCCGAAGTGCCGTGTATGCGGGATCACATTGTACGTGGTTTGCAAGCACCCCCAAAACCCCGGGTTTGTCTGGTATTTTTAGTTTGAAATCAGGTATGGCATCAAGTGGGATGATTTTTAATTTCGGGAGTTTTTTGCTTTTGGCAACCTGGGCAAGACCGAGAAGTGTTGCAAAGTCCTTTACGACGATTGCCTTTATCCAGTCGGAGCTGGCAGCAAGTACGGAGCGCTCGTATTTCTTATCCCATGAGATCATCTCATACACCAGACCCTCGATGCCGAGCTGGTCTGCATCCCCCTTTAGCTTTGCAATGGTGTAATCCTCGTGCATGAATCCCTTTACGGTCTTTATTTTGGATTCGTACTGGTTTGCAGCCGTGCTGGATTTATCCAGTACCAGCCCCAGCTCATCCATGTCACTGGTAATCTTTAGCTTTCTTTTTTGTAATTTTGCAATTCTGGATTTTAGCTCGATGATGGACGCATTGTGGTTTTTCATCATTGATTCAAGCTGGGATTTGTACCCGGAGAGTTTTGTGACGTCCTGTTCCAGCTCTGAGAATTTTGTAGAGTTTCTCTGGATGTTGATTTCGTGCTGCTCTTTTTTATGATTGGCCTTTGAGAGTTTTAGCTCTGAATCATTTAGCTGTGTACGAAGACGTTTTATTTTATCATCAATTTCGGATTTTTCTGCCGCAATCTTGGACTGCTCTGTGAGGATTTTATTTCGCTGGGAATCGACGACTCTCATGTCATCATCAATCTTGGTTTTTTTCAGGTTTGTCTCTGTTATGGACTGGTTCATATCTATAATTTGACTGTCAATATCCTCTCTGATGCCGGTGATCTTCTCCAGCTCTGTTTTTATTTCAGGAATTCTGTTATCGAGCTGTTTTATTCGCTTGTGGGATACAGAGATTGCACTGTTGTCTGTCTCATACTGCTCCATTGCAGAGCTGATCTCAGCATCAAGGGATGCCTTTTCCTGGCTGTAATCGTTGGCCTCCCCCATCAGAGCTGATTTTTCAGCCTCCAGTCCGGATATCTCGGTTCTTGAGGCAGTGCGTTCATCATTAAATACCGTTATCTGGGAAGTGATCGTGCGTAGCGTGGATTCCCGGGATTCCTTCTGGGTTGAGACCACCTTCATCTTATCGGCAGCAGCTATTGCTTTGTACCTGCCAAGTTCGCGCCCAAGCAGGCCATGGCGCAGTTTCTGGTTTCGCTCCTCCTCTAGCTCGTCAATGCGTTTTTTGATTTCACCCATCTTTGCCAGGGCAATCTCCAGCCGCCTGTCAGCCTCGTCTAGCTGTTTTACTGCCTCTGTCTTTTTTTCATCAAAGTAGGAGAGACCGATTAAATCCTCGATCGTCTTTCTTTTTTCTTCGGATGTGAATTCTGAAATTCTGGTGACTGTTCCCTGTTGGACTGCATTTAACTGTCCGAGACCGGCATTTGCCATATCAAGCAGATCAAGGATCTGCCCGCGGTTTGTCTTTTTTTTGTTTAGGTAATACGTGTTCTCCCCGTTTGTGTCCATCTCTCTTGTCACCTCAACAAGATCAGAATCGATTGGGATCTTTCTGTCTGTGTTGTCAAAATGAACGCTGGATCGTGCCATTTTTGTACTGCGGTGCGCACCCTCGATATCATGGATTAGTGATCGCAGTTTGTCCACCCTCATCACTTTGGGTTTGTTCTCACCCATTGCAAAGATAATTGCATCTAGGATGTTGCTTTTGCCTGAACCGTTCGGACCGGAGATCGATACAAGTCCGGGTTCGAACTGGACGGTGGTGTTTTTAAATCCAAATGACTTGAAACCAAAGATCTCGACTTTTTTAATGTGAACCAATAGGTATCTTATCACATCTGATTGGATAATCGATGGTTAACAAGTTTAGTTGACATAATTGCATAATTTTTCTTGTTTTACTATGAGATTTTTCGTAGCGGCTGTCGCGTTAGAAGCGTTTTGAATTTATGGCAGCAGTGGCTAGTCTGCTGATGTTTCTAATTTGTGTTGTTTGGGATGGAAGACATGCCAAAAGTGGAAAGCAGATTTGATTCAGACTGCTGTCAGGAGTTGCAGGGCAGGGTACTAAACGGTTTGAGGCAGTCTGATTATGGGGGGTCATGACAGTATGCAGGTATTCAGATGTGGACACCGAAATCAGGCGGATTTAGTCTGACAGGCATGATTACAGGCATGGATGATACTACTAAAGCCACGACTCGGTTAACGCTCAAAACAATCCGCTCACGAAAAAGGCAGAAAAAACAGGATTTTCAGAACAGTGTTTGATGGTTACTTGTCTGCGACAAACTCTTCACATGCAATTTTTGCTGCAACATCGGAGGTTTGTTCTATGGGGTGTTTCATCAGGTATGCACTGGCAGCCTTGATCGGCCCCCCAATCCCCCTATCAAGGGCGATTTTTGCAAGCCTGACTGCATCAATTACGATACCAGCAGAGTTTGCCTTGTCATCAACGTCCAGACGAACCTCCATGTTGTATGGGATGTTTGCCCATTGACGCCCTTCAATTCTCATAAACATGAGTTTGGTATTGCCCAAAAACGGGATGAAATCAGACGGACCGACATAGATTTGATCATCATCTAGCCTGGTATCAAGCTGGCTTTGAACGCTTTCGGTCTTGGAGATTCTTTTAGAAACAAGCCGTTCCTGCTCCTTCATGTTTAGAAAATCAGTGTTGCCTCCAACGTTGATCTGGTATGTTTTTTCAATTTTGGTCCCCCGGTCGTTACATAACTTTGCCAGAGTCCTATGAACTATGGTGGCACCAACCTGGCCCTTTATGTCATCGCCAATACACGGAATGTTTGCATCTTGGAATTTTTTAGCCCATTTCTCATCTGATGCGATAAATGACGGAATACAGTTTACAAATGCGGTTTTGGTATCAAGACAGATTTGAGCCCAGAATGCAGTTACCTTGTCAGAACCCACAGGCAGGTACGATACGAGAACTTCGACGCCTGTATCTTGGATGATCTGTTTTACATCTTTGGTGATCTGCTCGATGGTTTTGTTACTTTGAATTGGCAGGATTTTGTTTTCAACCCACAGTCCGACCCCGTCTAATATGGGACTCTCATGTACCATGGCGGCAGTCTTTGGCATTTCATTTTTGGGAATCCAGTCAACGATGTTGGGGGATTCATAAATTGCATCCATGAGTGGCTTGCCAACCTTGTTTTTACCAACATCAAAGCCGCATACAAAATCAACATCATGGATGCCATATCCGGCTAGTTGTTCATGAATAATTCCAATAACCTGCTGCGACGGGTTTTTTCGATAGTATTCTATGCCTTGAATCAGCCCTGAAAAGCAGTTACCAATGCCTATTAAACCGACTTTAATTCTGCCTCCCATTTAAAAACTGGTGTTGTTGAGTAGGTTTAAAGTTTTCTTGACAGGATCCCGTCAGTTATCCCAGCATGATATCATCTGTGGAACGGTTTTACGCATATTTGGCAGTTGTATGGTGTGTGGTGGTGTTCCAGTTTATCATCAGATCTGTTTTTTCCAAGTCAGAATGAGGGTATTGTAGACTGGAGGATTGATTCAGACAGTGTTTTGTAGAACCATCCAATCTGAATCATCTAATATTGATAGCAGGTATCATAACCATCAAAATATGGAAAAGATTGATCGAGTCTGCAAATTTGCATAATCTTGATTCATAGTCTTTTTTAATATATAAAAAATAGAAAGAATATGACTGAAACAAAACAGTCTGATGATTTGACACCTGAAGAGATTAAGGACATTAAAGAATTCAGAAGCAACCGTGAGGATGGAGAGATAAAAACCCTCAAGGAGCTATTGCAAGAACTCGATAGAGTTTAGTGGTAATCTATCTTGGACTGACATATTCCAAATGCATAAACTGAAATCAACCACATTTGGAGAATGACTTGAAGGTATCCAAGGCATTTACTAATGAATATTATGTCCTTTTTAAATTAAAGAAATCCTCGGTTTGAATTGAACCGTTATCTACACCTTCTACGAATGCTTTAGCATCCTCACTATCTTTAGCAGTCCATAGTAGTTTTTCTTTTGGTATCATGTTATATTATAACAAAATGACTTTATAATTTTTTGGTATGATCGGTACTGTGAAATTATCGTGTGCTAGACATGAGGTATGAAATATGATCTTCTCCAGAGTCAGTCCCACCGGTTCTGATGTATTGGGGTGATCAGACCACTGTTTTACACCAGAATCGTGTTTCAAGGCAACCAATTACGTATCAGCATCCAAATTAAAGTAGATTTCAATAAAAATTCTACCGTTTATTCTATTAACCACATGTGAAGAAAAAACGAAATTCAGATGGTACTGGGAATACCCTATCTGGAAAAAATAATGGTTGGTGGGTCAAGGTTTAACATCTCCATTTTTAGATAGCTGGAATATTTTTAAAGCAGGATTATTGACTTAATATGCAATTTTTGATCGCTACAAGTATCTAAAATTCTCGAAAACACCCCAATTACAGTGCAGTGAAAACACCCGCAAATTATCCAGAGCAGACAACCGTTATCTTTAATAGATTATATTATAATGTTAAATTGGTATTGAAAATGACTAAAGAAGAGCTCCAAGAAGCAGTTAGAAAAAGCATTAATGAGTCAAGAGTGATTTTTGATGCATTAGATGAAATTTAGAGAATTAACTATTTCTGAAATTTTTACAATACATGATGTTGCTGTATCATAATACAAAATTACAAATGGATGTGCAAATAATGGTGGAATCCCGGCGTAATGCGTCCACTGGATGTTTTGGGCATTATCTGATCCATTTTTTTGTGTGGAATTTTTACAGGTCTTTCATATTTGGGAAGATCCAGGAGCCTTCCAGACCTTCATTTTCCAAGCGTTCTACTCACTAGGTGACCCAGTTAGGACATTGCAGTAGATCTTGTGCTATTTCCTGCACATCCTTGTTACGTACATAAAACATGTGTACTGAGCATTCTTGGCTTTACTTTTGGATCTTTTTCTTTTTTGTACGCTTTTCTGAAATCTTCCGGCATGATTGATCTCATGTTATTTTAGAACAGGAATGATCCTTGTAGTTTTTGGTTTGATAAAATTGATCTCAAAAATATTTGCGTGTCACTAATATTAAAATACAAACATGATGGTTTCCTAATAGATGGTTAAAGACGCAGGATATCAGGATATTCGATTAGAAAAACTACTCGGTCGTCTGTTAAATGATGTTGAATCAAAATTTGCTCCAAAGAGGATCTTCTGCAAAGGTCCCATGAGGATTCCTTTACCCTGTCCAAGAGTCTCAATCATCGGTTCTAGAAAAGCATCAGAACAGGGACTATCAGAAGCTAAAGAGATCTCAAAGTGCTTGATTGAAAACAAAGTAACCATTGTAAGCGGACTCGCAAAGGGAATTGATACGGCAGGACACCAAACTGCCATCAGACATGAAGGTAAAACCATTGCAGTTATTGGCACTCCGTTAAACAGGGTCTATCCCAAAGAAAATTCAGAATTGCAGGAAGAAATTATGAAAAATCATTTGGTGATTTCCCAGTATCCTACAGGTCATACAACTACGCCAAAGGATTTTGTGTTGCGAAACAAAACCATGGCGTTGATTTCTGATGCCACTGTAATTGTGGAAGCCGGTGATTCAAGCGGTTCGCTACATCAGGGCTTGGAGACACTCAGACTAGGCAGACCACTGTTTATTTGCAAGTCGGTAGTTCACAATAATAACTTGAAATGGCCTGAAAAAATGATAGAGTACGGTGCAATGGAGCTTAACGAACCACTGGATATCCTGGAGAATATACCATCAGACATCAAAATGCCGGAATTATTTCAATAATTAATAAAATGAAGATCATTCAAAATTAATCCACTATGATCTTTTGAATCCTAGATATCTACTTTTTGTACAACAAAAGGAAACGTTATGAAGATAGATTCAGAGACAATTATTGCGAAATTCTTTCCTGTAGATAATAAAGAAAAAGAATAAGCGTTTTATTAATGGGATCCATGTTATAACTAAATCGGCAGGTGATCTTACCCTTTCAAATTCAACCAAGCTTGTATCATTGAAATCAATTCGTTCTGACAATTTTTAAAAACCTAAAATTCTACTTTGATGTTTTTAATACGTTCTTTAGCGTCTGCAATTGCTTTCAATTGTTTTTTAGTAGATCCTCTGAACATCATTTCCTCAAGTTGTTTCCATTGTTTTTCATCAAATGGTGCAACTTCTCTTACTGCCATGCAACATGTTTATCATAATGAATATTTAAAATTTTGGCATTTTATGTATAAAAATATGGCATAAGTTGAGGGATGATCTCAGATCCAGACATGGTGTTGTAGGCTCTGGTGCATTTTGGTGCTCAGATCACTAGAATCCACCAGAACCAATGTATTCATTAAACTCATCAACATCAGAGTTAAATCCATCTAAATCGGCAGGTGATTTTACTCTTTGAAATCTAATCAAGTTTGGATCATTGAAATCAATTTGTTCGGACAATTTTTAAAAACCTAAAATTCTACTTTGATGTTTTTGGTACTTTCTTTAGCGTCTGCAATCATTTCCAACTGTTTCTTAGTAGGTCCTCTTGCCATACTTTTCTGTAATTGTTTCCATTGTTTTTCATCAAATGGTGCAACTTCTCTTACTGCCATGCGACATGTTTATCATAATGGATATTTAAAATTTTGGCATTTTATGTATAAAAATCAGGCATAAGTGAAGGGATGATCTCAGATCCAGACATGGTGTTGTAGGCTCTGGTGCATTTTGGTGATCAGATCACTAGAATCCACCAAACCATGGACTTTGCATTTTGGTGCTCAGATCACTGTTTTGCATCAGTCGTTGTGTTGTCGTGAAAAATTTCTTGTAATGTGTGGCAAAACAGTTTGTGATTTATTTTCAGGATATTTTGATTTTATTATTCAGGGGTCTTGGGTAAAGCCATTAACCTCTCTAGTTTTTTGATGGTTTTTAGTTCACGGATTTTTCTAGGTGTATTCCTCATCTTCCTCTTTAATACCTATCAAATCAAACAAACAAAAATCCAATTCATTATCAGGTTTTCTGTCATCTTTGAGTTTTTTAACATACTCAAATTTACAATTTATATAAAAATCTCGGACACCTTGATCATCTCTTGGATTCAATATTACATATCTGCATCCTGCCATTTTTTTTAATTTCGGAATCAATTTATCAATAATCAATTTTAAAAGGAATCTCCCAACACCGTGTCCTTGAAATACGACATCTACAGCCAAATGACTAATCAATATTGCCGGAACATTGCTTTTAATTTGTTTATCTGCTATGGCAGGAGTTGCATTATTTTTAAGATGAGCCATGGATAAATCAATATATCCTACAACGTCCTCTTCAACTCTAATCAAGTAAGCCCGTGTAATGCTGTGTTCTAGATCAAAAGCAATCTCCGGACCAATGTATTCATTAAACTCAACAACATCAGAGTTAAATCCATCTAAATCGGCAGGTGATTTTACTCTTTGAAATCTAATCAAGTTTGGATCATTGAAATCAATTTGTTCGGACAATTTTTAAAAACCTAAAATTCTACTTTGATATTTTTAATACGTTCTTTAGCGTCTGCAATTGTTTTCAATTGTTTCTTAGTAGATCCTCTTGCCATAAGTTCCTGTAATTTATCCCATTGTCTTTGACTAAGTGGTGCAACTTCTCTTACTGCCATATGACATGTTTATCATAATGGATATTTAAAATTTGATATTTTATGCACAAAATTCTGGTACAAGTTGAGGGATGATCTCAGATCCAGACATGGGTGTTGTAGGCTCTGGTGCATTTGGGTGATCAGATCACTAGAATCTACCAGAACCTCACTGTCCACGGACTTTCACTGTAGTATGTATTTTTGAATTGACATTTGCAATTTACAAATTAAGATAGTTTACCTATCGTAGGAATCCATATATGCAACAATCACCTATACCTTGAGTTTTCTGTTGTAAGATGTGGAGACAAAAGATTGGTGGTTTATGTGTTATCAATTTCTTCATCATCTAACATGACTAGAGAATGCTCATTTGATTGTAAAAGTAGTAAATCTCCTGCTAACTCTGAATTATCACGGTATAATTGTTTATAATAATCACTGTATTTTTCATGTAATTCAGAGAATTTATCTTCCAATACATCATCATGTTTAATCAAATTAATGGGATATTTTGCTAAAAAGTCTCTGTGCATTGGATAACCATGAGACAAAAATTTCTCTGTAAATATTTTTATCATTTTATCTTTATCTTTTATCTTTTTTTCTGTGAATATTGCATCAAGATATTGCTTGCATGATTTTCCTGATGCCCTATATGCACCAATCAATAATGCAGGAATCTTGTCAGTTAGACTTAGTTTCATCACAGGATCATGAATCTCTTCTATGAAACTCATTGCTTCCTTAATGGAATGTGCAGGTACAAATGAATTAGTTTGCGGATCTCTAACTTGAGGATCAAGAGGACCTAATTCCCCAGCCTTACAAACAATTAATTCATCAGCACCAAGGGCAATTAACGTTGCAGCACTTTTAGCATAAAAAGGAACTATTACAGATATTTTACTTGCATAACTTTTGAATAAGTTAAGAATTTTATATGCTGCATCAATATCACCTCCTCCAGATTCCAAAAGGATATCCAAATGATCCAAATGTTCGATTTTACGCAAGATTTTATTTATTGATAAGCTTGCTTGTAAACTGATTGACTGATGACATATAACAACTAGAAGTTTTGATTTGCGTATCTCTTCTATTTGTTTGATGATCTTTCCAGTTTCATCTAACATGCGATCTTTTGAGTTTTGGTCTGGTAATGGTTTTTGTTTGAGATTTTTTTGATCGCTCAATTTCTTTCTGTAATGATGAGAGTCCCTCACCTTGTAAATCTTTCAGTATTGCTTCAGTATCATTAAATGCCCTAACTGGTCTTGTAACAATTATTCTGAGTTCTTTATACTCCTGGTATTCTTTTAATGCTTTACGTTCTTTGGGATTAAGGAAACTAGATTTGACAGTACTTGTTGAATTACTCATGCTTTGACTTCACTCCTACTGATAAAATTCAAAGTATAAAAATCAATTAACCGCATATCATAATTAATTAAAGTGAATCTATCCATGAGTAAAGTAGTCATAATTAGTATATAGAAATTACCCTGAATTTGATTATTTTTATAGTTTGATCTATTTTTGGGTGGATCTGGTGTGAAATCACGCTTTGCTGGGCTCTGGTGCATTTTGGTGATCAGATCACTAGAATCCACTATAACCTAGATTCATCAGATGTGGCGATTATCAAAAATTCATGAGGTCAGTCAGATTCCATTCAGGTATCTTTCAACACCTGGGATTTGAACTGTTATTTATCATCAAACTCACAGATGGAACTACAAACATCACGTCCGTGTCCTAATTGTTCATAAGACATGCATTCAGAATGCCCGCCCATGGACCTGCAAAATAATTCATGTGATGAACAGGTTGTTTCTCCATATACCCCTATGAAAATATCCGGAGGGCTCAATTCGGATCTATCAATGTTATCGCATGGCACATTCAAGAGTCCACCAACACAGTTATTGAACTGCTCAGACCAGGTTCCATTGTGTGACTCGCAAAACTTTTCTCTATATTCAAGAGTCGGTGAATCAGCCATCGGATGGACAAGCGGATTAAAATTATTCGTCCAGCCTGCTTTTGAAGTTAATTTTATGGCATGTTCCGGACTTGCACATACGGGGGAACTATCCGAATGCCTGAAGATCAGCAATAAATGATCCTTGCATTTTATCTCAAATGGGTATAATCCAGATTTCATTTGTTTTAGTGGTGTGGGGTACTGTATGTCAAGCAGGTCAAATCCGGGATCATTCTCACCTATTTTGTCCATGAATTCAACCATGCAGGGATCATAAATGAATTTGACATTGTTTTGCACCACGATGTTTGCCCAGTTATCACCCCACACAGAGTCCGGATGTGCCCATCCCATAATTGTCGTATCCATGTCTGTGTTGTACTCACGGGATGTTGAGAATGGCGTGGGTGATACAAAATTATAATATTGAGTGTATAGTGTGTCCCCCTCAAATGCCTGTATTTGCTGACTAGTTATATCATCAGTCATTCCAAAAGATACAGATGCCTCAAAAATTCCAGTGTCTGTTTCTGTCTCAGTTGCAATCAATTTTTTTTTATCCAAATCCCTGCTTGACCAAATGTAAATTGGAATGGTCTCTGTTTTTTCTGAATCCGTATTCCTATTAGAATCCGTCACCCTGTCAACTCAGGGGAACTGGGTTCGACTCCCAGCCATTCATAACTTTTTATTATACTTACATCTCAAAAATCATAGTTGACAGCCCAGGTTTGTGTACTGCTTTTCATGTATTGAAAAGTGGTTACACATTTTATTAATTCCAGACATTATGACTAGTCGGCCTCTATAACTTTACAGAACCCCATTATGGTAATGTGGAATCTTAGAAAGATCCCAACACAGACATCCTTCTTGTAATACATTGGTTTTCTCCTCTCTGCCCACAATACCTGATGCAAATAATGATCTGATTGCCAATTCCAGGACATCTCCATACATCTGCATTACCTAATTGCATCTGTCTGAAAATATTAAATTCATCACAGTTTGTCAGTATACAGTAAGGCACGATTTTATATCAGTATCATCGAATCAGATCATGATAAACCCAGGCAGACCTGTAAAGGATATTGAAATTGATTCAAATTCATCAATAGAGAAAATCTTTGAAGAGTTATCCCAGTCAGGGGGATTCGAGTCTGTGAATCTCTCAGACGGATTGGAGATTCTAACTGATATGATCTCAGATAAGCAGTGTCTCAGATTTGTCTCATTTGTGGGCGCCGTTGTTTCAACAGGGCAGCGGGGAATCATCAAAAACATGATCAAAAACAACTGGTTTGATGTTGCCATAACAACCTGTGGCGCGCTGGATCACGATATTGCAAGGCATTTCTCACATTACAAGGAAGGCTCGTTTGCAATGGATGACATGGCGCTAGCTGATCAAAACATCCACAGACTGGGCAACATACTTGTGCCCATGGATAGCTACGGACCGCTCATTGAAGAAAAGATGCAGGCATTTTTAGAAGAAGAGTATCAAAACGGGAAAAGGGAGATGACTACTGCAGAAATATGCAAGATGATCGGCAGGCACCTGGGTCCGGACTCGTTTCTTTATTGGGCAAACAAAAATGACGTCAGTGTAATAGTTCCAGGAATAATGGATGGCGCAGTAGGAAGCCAGATTTGGCTTTTTACACAAAAACACAATGATTTCAGATTAGACATGACAGGGGATGCAAACTTACTTTCTGGATTAATCTTCAAGGCTGAAAAATCAGGAGCATTTATGATTGGAGGGGGCATTTCCAAGCACCATACGTTGTGGTGGAACCAGTATAGGGAGGGGCTGGACTATGCGTTTTACATTACGACGGCACAGGAGTTTGACGGCAGCCTTAGCGGTGCGCTAGTCAGGGAGGCGATCTCTTGGGGAAAGGTGACACGAAAAGCAAAACAGGCAACACTTCATGCCGAGGTAACGACGATCCTGCCGTTCATTTATGCCGCGCTTGTTTCAAAATTAAAAGACTAGCTTATTCCCAAAAATAGTTTGTCCTGTTTATATTTTCCAGAGTGTGGGATTCTCCGAGATTGTAATTCCCGTATTGAATGGTTTACTTTCCTGAATTTGAGAACAAGGTTTTTGTATTGCTTGAGAAATTTTGTCTTTCTTGCAGCATTCCAGATGTCACTCAAGATTCTTCTTTTAGCTCTTTCATGAATTCATCAAAAGACACTGTTTTCCTGCCTTTGTCATCTGCATAAAACTCATCAATATCCTTGATCTCCTCAGGAGTGAGATCATCTGCCTGTCTTGCATCGGATATGTGTCTCATGTATTTGCACCACTAAAAAAGAGTTAGGAATCAAGGTTCTGTCGGGTTATCGTGATATAGACATGAAATAACGATCTTCTCCAGATTGAAATTTCTTATTTACCTGCTTTTTTACTATTACAGTCCTTACAAATTATCTGGCAGTTATCTTCGATTGTTCTCCCACCCCTGTGCCAAGGTATGATGTGGTCTCCTTGATGGTAAGAATAAATGGATTACTTTGATCCAAAATGCTAGTTTGAATAGAATAGAAAAAAGTGGAGTTCCAAATTAATTAATTAATTTGGATCATTCCACCGCCATATTCCTATGGATACTGTTTGTCAGATAATATTATTACTAACTTGTAGTATTTTAACATTTAATGGGCTTGTAGTAAAGCTAGGTTAAACACGGCTGTTTGTCAGATAGCTATCTTAGGATTACGTGGGTTCAAAACACACCAAGCCCATTTCTAGCTCCCAATAACTTTACAATAACTGATCTGGAGAAAATCCATATTTCATGTCTATATCACGATAACCCGACAGAACCGGAATCAAGAATTTTATTCTGTCCAAAAAGTGGTTTGCTCCTCGTGGGTAAATGAGGGGAAAACTAAGAGGACAGGAGAGAAGAGATATCATGCGTATCTAGGGGCAAATCACTTTTCGGATCCTACAAAATTAAAAAAATTAGGTAAAAACTATTATTCTATGGATGTAAAAACCAATCATTGCTTCCCAGAATCAGAGTAAAAGAACTAAAACCGCTGAATTTAGAAGGCGGGTATCTTATTGACGGGTTTCCCTCGGTAGGATTCAGCAGTGCGATTGCAACTGAATCGATGGTACACACATCGCAGTTTGAGGTAAGCGGGATTATTGATTCGGATAGTTTTCCGCCAATTAGCGTAATTAAAAACGGCAAGCCCAACTATCCGACCAGGATTTTCACCAACGAGAATCTAAAGGTCGGGATATTCCTGTCATATCTCACACTTGATCAGGCATTCCATCGAACCGTAGCTAAGACCATGCTAAAATGGGCAAAGAGACACAAGATTGAATTAATTATTAGCAGTGTTGCAGTCAAGACAACAGAGGGCGTTGAGGAAATTATCTGCATTGGAAGCACGGATTCTGCAAGGGATAAAATCAAAAAAGCCAATTTGAAAATTTTGGAACATGGGACGGTTCCGGGAATTCCGGGATTATTACTAAATGAGGGAAGTTTGACAGGTCAGGATGTAATTGTGATAATATTCCACACCAATGGGAAGGGTCCTGATTTCAAGTCAAGTACGCAGCTTTGTCTTGCAATGTCTAAATTGATTCCAGGAGTGTCATGCGATATTCCCTCACTGCAAAAAGAAGCAGAGAAAGCTGAAGTGAGAATAAAGGAGACAGAAGAGGAATCAAAACACCTCAAAGACTCTATGTATAGATAGGATTTTCCAATCATCTTTATTTTATGATTGAAAACAACAAATAGACATGGTTCAGATAATTGAATTTGCAGTACTGGTCATAGTTGTTTCAGCATCCGGAGTTATGGCGCCCGGACCACTTTTTGCGGCAAATGTATCATATGGGCTACGGGAGGGGGCAAAGGCAGGATACAAGATGGCAGTGGGTCATACAATTGTAGAGTTGCCGCTGGTAGTTTTGCTGGGAATCGGGTCGTTTTCCTTAGAGGCATTTCCAGAATTCCGGACGGTAATCTCGGTTTTTGGTGCAATCACGCTTTTTGTATTTGCAGGATTGCAAATCAGAGGAATACTTGGAAAAAAAGAACTTGTGCCATCTAATCCAAAACAAGAGGCGGTGATTACAGGAATTGTATTTACCGGATTAAACCCGTTTTTCATTATCTGGTGGCTGACGATCGGATTAAAGTTAATTTCAGATGCGATGTTGATGTGGGCGTTTGCAGGAGTGCTAGTCGTATTTGTGCTGCATATTTGGATGGACTTTGCATGGCTGGGGGCAGTGGCGTTTCTTGCAGATAAAAGTTCAAAAATTCTTTCTAACAAGAATTACAAGATAGCCATGATAGGTCTGAGTGTGATGTTGATCTATTTTGGAATTACGTTTTTGAGTGAGATATCACTCTAACCGCAGTCTAAAATTTCCATTTGTGGCTCACATGAAGGATTAAACAGATCTATTTTCTCAACTATGGTCTCACATGCCTCCGGATCAAGGGATTTTTCATATGAATTGATTTTATTTAAAATCATCATGTGCTGTATGCCGCAAGATTCATCAGAATAACTAATGAGAATGCCAACAATCAAAATTCCAGTTACGGCAAATATTAAATTTCTTAAACTAATTTTTTGAAATGTCAATTTTTATTACAGATACATTACGTTGTTTTCCATCTTGAGAGGTAAGGGAAGCAGATGAAATTCTTACATCACTGATTACATAGCCTACAAAATCCATTCTTTTAACAATCATTTGTGATACATCAACTGCCTGCGTGATTTTTCTTCCCCTGGCCTGAATGGTCACAGTTTTTCGTGTTGAGAGTTGAGTCAAAGTTGCCGATACGTAAGCCATTATTGGTTTTGTACCAATGAAGATTACATTACGGTCTTCTACAGGTTTGGTGGAGTCGGCAGATTCGTCAAGGGGTTTAGATTCAATGGTGGTTTCCGGTTCTGATTCGGATGTTTGTGCGGTTTTGGAATCGGTTTCAAGTGTGGTTTCTGGTTTTGATTCGGAGGCTTGTGCAGTTTCTGGTTCTGATTGAAATGTTGTGTTTGGTTCTGATTCAAGTGCAGTTTCTAGTCCTGATTCGGAAGCTTGTGCGGTTTCTGGTTCTGATTCGGAAGCTTGTGCGGTTTCTGGTTCTGATTCGGAAGCTTGTGCAGTTTCTGGTTCTGATGCTTGTGCGGTTTCTGGTTCTGATTCGGAGGCTTGTGCGGTTTCTGGTTCTGATGCTTGTGCGGTTTCTGGTTCTGATTCGGAGGCTTGTGCGGTTTCTGGTTCTGATTGAAATGTTGCCTTTGGTTCTGATGCAAGTGCAGTCTCTGGTTCTGATTCGGAAGCTTGTGCAGTATCAGGTTCTGATTCGGAGGCTTGTGCAGTTTCTGGTTCTGAATGAAATACTGCTTTTGGTTCGGATGTTGCTTCTGGCCGAGATTCTGGCTCTGTCTCAGATTCTGGTTCTGGATCGGATTCTGGCTCTGGATCGGATTCTGGCTCTATCTCAGATTCGGGTTCCGGATCGGATTCTGGCTCTGATGCAAGCTTGGTTCTAGAATCAAACTCTGATAAAATGTCTTCTGCATCTTTTGATTTATTAGTGTCGTTCAATTTTCAAATTCCTTTTCTAACAAAACCTTCTTTCACTTTTATTTTAATTTTTAAGATCCTGTCCTTTAACATAGTCTTCAAACAACCTTTCGAGATCATCATCATTGGCACATTTTTGAATTTTCTCAACTAACTCCTTTTCCTCGATTTCATAGCAATTCAGGACATCTTGGGAATCCTTGAAGATCAGGATTGCCTTGTTTTTGAACATACAGTGATAGAGTTTCTCTTTCTCCATTTTTTCAGGTTTTAAATTTAAACCGTTTTCATCCACAGATATGGGGTATTCCATAAAATATTCAATAATCATCAATTATTTAGATGAATAAGGTCAATTATTCGTAAGTGTTTTTTCATCATTAATTTAAGGTTCAATATCACGAGTGGGACATACAAAATTGAGGATGGGGATGGACCTTGTATCCACTTTTACTCAATCCTGTCTTATAATCATGTATGATATTTGTTGATGCAAAAACAGTAATTGTTTTTACTTTTGATTTTTTTCCATATTTGTAATAATTTTCAAAATCCAATTTTTTAAAACAATTTTAATATTCTCAAAACTATCAATTTCAAAAATACCTCCAAGAACATTAGTATCAAGGACTAGGCAATATTTTTGTGAATCAAGTTATTCTGAAAATTCTTCCACCAGTGTATCTAGTGCGTTTTCAAATAGTGCCTGTTCTGCTTCCCCAGTTTTATCAACAGGGATTTTTTCTATATGTGTTAGGGATGTAGGAGTTCGATTAAAATAATATAAACCCAAATCACTATGTTTTATTTTTTTTCTACTTACCAGTGCCAATAATTTTTTAACAACATAATCACTATGAGTTGTAAAAATCAAATCTATTTTTTTCTTTTCAGCAATCATAACAAGTTCTTCAATAAGCCTAAGCTGTTTTGCCGGTTCCAAGTGTGCCTCTGGTTCCTCAATAATCAAAATACCATTTTTGTTAACACAATGAACACCTGCAACAATCGGAAAAGATGACACCGTTCCAGAACCTGCAGATTCAATTTCAGTCACAAATCCAGTCGGATCTCGGTAAATTATTTCAGGCAGTCCTCCAGTATCCGTAGATTCAATTAAACCAAGGAGTAAATTTGAAAATGAATCTTGAACGTCTTTACTCATTCCTTTAGCATGTGTATCAAGAATCAAATCATGGAATTGTTCCAGATGTTCAGGTAACTTACTTGATGAACGTGTAAAGTTTTTAATTTCTTTTGCAGATGTTTTTTTAATATTAGAAGGATCGTCAATTTGAAAAGAGCCCAAAAGATCTCGAAGAAGTTGATTTCTCATTTTAGTGATACTCGTGAAAGATTGGATGGTTCCAGTTCTGCCTGCTGGAATATACACACTGTCTCTTGAAGTTTGAGAAAGCACTGATGCATGGTGTTGTAACATTAAATGTTTTTTAGTAATTGACGTGTTTTTTTTAAAGCCAAAATCCATTTCAGGTGTTTTTCCACTAAATGTGACAGTTAGATGACATGATTCTTTCTTATACGATAAGAGATCTTGCATGCCAAGACCAGCGCTATTTAGAATAGAATATCTATAAAACGCATGCAGTTCTTTCTGTGAATTCATTTCTTTTTTAACCATTCCTTGAAGACCTCTAGAACCAGTATTTAGCTGACCGATACCATGAATCAGTCTAGATGTCATAGATTTACCAGAATTATTAGGTCCAAAAAATACATTGATTTTATGACGCTGAATTTGACCTTTTTCTATAGGACCAATATTTTTTAAAGTAATTTTTTCATATTTCATTTAATCCCAACTATGAACAATATCACATCATAATTGTTATTTATGCATAGTTCAAAAATTACTTACGATTCAGTAAAAGGGTATTCCAGTCACAGGATCAAATATTTTGGAGTAAACAGATCTAATATAATTCGACATAAATTCTGGGAATTGCCGGATTTGCGAATCAAGGTTTTACGATGGTGTTGCCAAACTTGGTGCAAGGAGAAAAAATGTCATATTGGTAGACATTGCAATCAATCAATGAATAAAAACTTGCAACCTGGAATACATCTTGCAGGCAAGAAGATGCAAGTCACAGATATCTATAAACCACACACATATCACTGCCAGAACCAGATTCCGACAAGACAGAAAAAACAAGGGTAAATGATACAAACATGCACAGGCATCACCAGATAAAACCGACTCAAAGCCATAATACGCGTGGCTAGTCATTTTTGATAAAATAAAATGTGATACACAAAAGACGTGTCTGTAGGCAGGCAGAAAACCGGCTGGAAATCAGATCAGATATCCACGCGTTAAGACCATATTTTACGATCCAAATATTGTAATAATCAAAAAAAATCCAGAAAATATTGGAAAGAGTGGTCTTCCACATAGATTTTGATTATTTTTATGCCCAATGCGAGGAGATAAGATTGCCCGAGCTAAAACCCAAGCCGGTATGTGTCTGCGTGTATTCAGAGAGGGGTACGGATACCGGTGCAATTGCCACGGCAAACTACACTGCAAGAAAATATGGTGCAAAATCAGGAATGCCGATAATCTTTGCAAAGAAAAAACTGCAGGATAGAGAAGACGCGGTGTTTTTGCCAGTGGATTTTGAGTACTATGAAGCAATCTCTGAAAAGGCAATGAATATCATAAGCGAGTATGCGGATGTTTTTGAATATGTCGGCAAAGACGAGGCATACCTGGATGTAACAAAAAGAATCGGCGGGGATTTTAAAAAAGCAAGCCATCTTGCACAGCAAATTAAAAATTCAGTCAGGGACCAAACAAAGCTTGGCTGCTCTATAGGAATATCACCAAACAAGTTGTTATCAAAGATTGCATCTGATTTTCAAAAACCAGACGGCCTCACACTTGTATCCCCGGATAAAATCGAAGAGTTTCTAGAACGGCTGGAAATCAGGACGATACCGGGCATCGGAGGAAAGACAGAGGAAAGATTTTCAGAGATGAATCTAGGGACAATCCAGGATGTAAAAAAATTAGACGTTTTTACTTTAAACAAAGAGTTTGGAAGAAAAAACGGCACATACATCTACAACGCAGTCAGGGGGATAGACTACGACCCGGTCAAGGAAAGGGAGGCCAGGATACAGTACAGCAAGATTACAACACTGAAAAAGGATTCAAAAGATTACCAGTTCCTCTCTGAAAACATGATGGAGTTATGCAAAAAGGTGCACGGTGTCGTCATGGAAAACAATCAAATGTTCAAATCAGTCGGAATACATTTTGTCCAGTCTGATTTATCAAACAAGTCAAGATCAAAAATGCTGAGAAATCCGGCTGCGAGTCTTGAGGAACTGCAAAAAAACACGAATCATCTGCTAAAAGAGGCGTTAGAGGATCAAAAAATTACGATCAGGCGGCTGGGAGTAAGGGTTTCAGAGCTTTCAGAGATGGAGGGGCAAAGGGACATTACAAGTTATTTTTAGGGGGTGCCTGGCTCTCCAATTTTTTAAGGCGCCGGGATTCTATCAGGATTACAACTAGAATAAATGAAAACAGCCACGGCAGAAACATGATCTCGCCTGCAATTTTATGGTATTCCTCCCACGCCACGGGATCCGTTGTGACTTTGAGGGCGTACCACGACAGCGAGAATATCCGAATCAGATTTACAATGATCGTTCCGATTATTCCCAAAACAAAATAGACTGCCTTTCTGTTTCTAGGAATGTTCATCTTTAACATGAATGCACCGATCACCAGGGAGAATATTATGATGCTGTGAACCCCGGCAGATGGCCAAAACACCTGCAGCGCTATTGAACCGTGATCACCGCGTAGGAACATGACGTTATCCCTAGCTATCGCAGTTCCCAGATCAAGTGCGGTAATCAGCCACACGTTTGCCTGAACAAAGTATGGAACGATATACTGTAGGGGACCAAGCGTGTCATACGGGAAGAATGCATCAAGTGAGAGAATTATTGCAGTACCTGTCAGAAAGATCGGTCCGGCAGGGGCGATTCTAATCCAGCGTCTTCCAAAAAAGATAGTCAGGGCGGCAACGATAAAGGCCCCCATCACGATAAAATCCCACATCCATGTCCAGGAGTAGATTAGTTGTACGTCAAACAGTTCTGCTGATTCTATGATATAATCCCGCAGACCGTATTCAAGCAAAGCCAGATAAGAGATTGCGGCAAGTGCCATCGGTATTACCGCAAGTAACCGCTTTCTAGAGATGACAATTCTAAGACCGACAAGTTCGGCTACTACAAATACAAGGGCAAAAAGATAGCCACCCCTCCCCTCATTCCAGCTCCAGGAGATAGAATCAGGAAATGCAATTATTGCAAAGAGGATCGGAGCAGAGATTATCAGAATTCCAATTATGAGATTCCAATTTTGCATTGTGTTAATCTAAAAAATACCAAATAAATATCTCGACTATGCATTCTGGAAATCCATCATGCAAAGCAGGGGATGCTAATCTTCTGCATCCTCGATTTCATCAAATTCTGGATCTCTTTTATGAGGTCGAATTGGAACATAAATGATTGTCACATAATCTGTTCAGCTAACTCAAAGATACATTCCAAGGTTACAAAAATTTGCCTAATTGGTAATTTCTAATACATCATCAGGGGGCGTATTTACATTCAGATTTTAGGGATTTTACGGTCGTAAAATAGGTGATAGCCAGGATTGTAATGGCAATTATCCTGATTGGAGTCTCGTAATTTGTCACAAATGCCGTGGCAGTGGCCCCCACAGAGCCAAAGGTGGAGATTAGGGCAAATCCGACCGGCCCGCAACTGCATGCACCTGCGGCAGCTCCAATAAACGAGCCGAGGATTCCCCCGCTCATTTTCTGTTTTGAGCTTTTGAGAATCTCAATTCGATAGACGTTCATTGGGACCACCAGCGCAGAGAGCGCCGAGAGCACCACTATTAACACAAACCCCAGTTCGGTTCCAACAGGCAGATGACTCACTACAAAAGGTTCCAGAAAGATAAATCCGGAGAGGATCAACAACCCAGTCATCATTGAGGCAAAGATTACAGATGCAAGCAAGAGATACTTTGGATTAGAAAAGACCTGCCGTGTTACATGCGTCATTTAATCATGGAATCCAGTACTCTTTGAAAGACGGAAAATGGTTGTGCACCGCCAAGTTGTTGCTGTTGCCCATCAGGACCCACAATAAAGAATCCGGGGGTTCCCTTGACACCGTGTTCCCTTGCTTGTTGAATGTTATACTGGACGCGTTTTGAGTGTTTTCCAGAATCAAAACACTCTTCAAACTGTTCCATCTCAAGATCCAGACTAAAAGCAAAAGCCTCGAGTCGCTCAGAATTTGCCCAGCCGCCATCAATTACAGGTTCCTGAAAATTATAAAGAAGATCATGATATTCCCAGTACATCCCCTGATCCTCTGCGCAGTACGATGCCTGGGCAGCCTTTGGAGAATCATCTCCCAAAAATGCCAGATCAACGAAAACCAAATTTGCCTTTCCAGTCTCGATGTAATTGCGAGTTATTTCGGGCTTTGTGTTATGAAACCAGTTGTAACATTGATGACATTGATAGTCACCAAACTCTACTAATGGTGATTGGTGCTAACGGATCACCTAAAATCGGGGTCCCATGACAGTGGAGATTGTGCCATGTGTTCTCTCCATACTAGGACTGGAAGTCTCAGAAGTGTATGATGCTGCAATTCCAGCAATAACTGCCACTATTACAGCAGATCCTATGATTATGCCCTTTTTGTCCATCATTGTCTAATGCAGTAAAAATGAGTTAAAAAACTTATTCCAAGTTATTGGACTTTCGCCTAAACATGTTTACAAATTTTGAGATCACAGTATCGATCGGACACATCTCACAGGCAGCGGCATTTGAGTAGTGTCTGTCAAAATGCCTGTCAAATTTCTCCCGTGATTCAAAGATCAGATCACATTTTTCACAATAAACTTTTCTCACGTTGTTTTTTGAGGGCTTTTCCACGCTTATTTTGCACGTCTATACATATAAAGATCAGCTCAGAAATCCGGATGGAGTCTAGAGATAATGTATCCGCATATGAATATTGAGCTCGACTTCATACTGTGTTACGAATCCACAATGGGTGCATGAAAACATTTCAGGTGAGTGCTGCTGCTGGGCTTTTTTTTCTATGATTCTACCGGAAATGGATGTTATACTTATCACATCGTGGTTGGAGATCACAGCAAAGTGAGAGGCCTCGCCAATTGACTCTAGATATTCCTTGATTGCAGAAATTACCGTATTAGTGTCAATAACGTCATCATCATCAAAAGTAGACAGGGTAAATTGATGGTTTTTCAGGGTTGGTATGGCCTCAACCTTATCTGAGACGTAAACCAACAGCTCATTTTTTATCGACAGGACATCCTTGCATTCAATTATCAGCATGTAATTTCAAAGTCAGGTCGATATTTTAGTCTAACAGACATATGATTATTATGCTGAGGCGTTAAATTTTTGTAGATGGCAATTTCGGAGACTTTTGGAGTTGAAAAAGGGCGCGGTAAGGAGGTTCTAGAGTGGATAAACGAGCAGGCAAGAACCCACGGTACAAAACTTGAGGCAAGACTGTATAATCACGAGATATCCACCAAAAATTTTGGCGATTTTGAAATGTTTTCATGGATGGGTGACGTACAGATTGCCCGGAAGCTGGTCATAAGGGCAAGCAAAAGATTCAAGATCAAAGTCATCGAGGGAGGATACAAGCCAAAGGAAAAAGTCTTTAGAATGAAGAAATTTGATTATGCCAAAGTCAAAAAGGGGGACAAGACGGTAGGACAGCTGGAATTTGCAGTATCAAGATTTGGAAACGAACAGTGGGAGATCCAAAAGGAGGAACGTCGTTGAACGCAGATGTTGGAGCAAAGATGAAAAAGATAGGAGTTATCGGACTGGGGATGCTTGGTAATGCAGTGGCACTGCACCTGCTTGATTCGGGTTTCAAAGTTACAGTTTACAATAGGACGATGGAAAAAACAGCGCAGGTAAGAGAAAGGGGCGCCATTGTTGCAGCATCGCCAAGAAAAGTCGCAGAAAACTCGGAATTAGTCATCATAGTAGTTAAAGACGCAGATGCGGTAAAAAATGTATCATTTGAAAAAAACGGAATCATAGAGGCTCAAAACAAAAGATTGATAGTTGCAGACATGAGCACCATAGATCCATCAGAATCAAAAGACATTGCAAGAAAATTCCAGGATCACAAAATCCAGAAACTGGAGATTCCGGTGATGGGAGGACCAAACGTTGCGATAACAGGGGATTTGATCATGATGGCATCAGGAGACAGAAAATGCTTTGATCATTGCAGGGATGTTTTTGAAAAGATTGCAGGCACCATGTTTTTTCTGGGAGGTACGGGGGTGGCCCATTCAGTCAAACTAGCTATGAACCTGCAGATAACCATGCTTGCACTTGCGTTATCTGAAGGAATCACACTTGTTAAAAAGTCGGGTGTAGACCCGAAGATATTCCTCAAGGTCTTGAATTCTACATACTTTAAAACCGGAATGAGTGAAAAAAAGGCATACAAGATGATCGATGGAATGTACGATACGACATTTACGCTTGCCAATCTGAAAAAAGACATCAGCACCATGAGGCGTACTGCAGAATCACTGGGAATTGAACTTCCGATGACTAGAAAGGCAGAAAAGGTATACGAGGGGGCCATCAAAGAGGGATTTGGCCAGATAGATTACACCGGAGTTATCGAGTATATTAAAAAGATCAACGAATCCAGCGACTGATAGGCAGATACTGCAAAAATTCTTTAAGTTATGACAGTAATACAAGTGTATGCGATTAACTAACAAAGTTGCAATTGTCACGGGTGCATCAAGTGACATAGGCAGGGGCATTGCAAAGAGATTCGTAGAAGAAGGCGCCAAGGTGATCCTGACTGCAAGAAATCCAGAAAAGCTAGAAAAGACAAGAAGCGAGATAGGAGGCACAGAGTCTGCCGCATCGCTAAGATGTGACCTGACTGACGAATCACAGGTATCGCAGGTTGTAAACCAAGTCATGGATACATACGGCAAGATTGACATTCTAGTCAACAGTGCGGGGGCAATTAATGATCCCGTACATTTTCATGAGATGCCAGGTGCGGAGATTAAAAATCTCATCGACATCAACTTGCTTGGTGTTTTTCACATGACAAAAGCCGTGCTCTCAAAAATGTCGGATGTAAAAAGCGGTACAATCATAAACATCGGTTCTATTTCCAGCGAGAGGGCGATTCCAAGGGTTCATCTGGCAGTGTACTCTGCCACAAAGGCCGCAATCTCAATGTTTACAAAATCAATCGCAGTAGAATATGCAAGAAGAAACATCAGATGCAACTGTGTCAATCCGGGAATCATAAATTCAGGCATGATAAAGCCGTATCTTGATGATCCCCAGGCAAGAAAAGTCCTAGAAGACAGACTGCCGCTAGCAAGGGTTGGTGAACCAGCAGATGTCGCAAATGCCGTACTCTATTTGGCATCTGACGAGGCAAACTGGGTTACAGGAACAATTCTGAATGTTGACGGCGGTAAAACAGCCTCAGAGGGATGATTGATTCCTTAGAAATGTTTTTGCAAGCAGTTGTGATACACGCACCGGTTCAGGAACAGAACCGTGCAGTGTCAGTCCGTCTAAAAGTTCTTTGACCTCGCATGTGGTGCAGCCCTCCCTTCTGATAAAAACATCATGAGACGTGTTCAGGGTGATTTTTTCTCGCTTTCCCAGTTTTTGATATTCGGTGATCTTTGATTCAAAGAAGGTTGGAAAATGCTTCTTTATTATATCATCAAGTCCTGCCGAGTCATGATAGGAGATTCCAATGATTGGGATGTTTAGAGAGTCATACAATTTTTTGATGTTTATGATGTTATACATTGATACGATTAATCCGGAGATCAAAACGTAGCCAATGTCTGGTCTTTGAAGATCATCATACATTTCAAGGACGGCATCAGTGGCATCATCACCCTTTAGAGTCGCACCCCCAAACACAAAGCCGTCAATTACAAAATCCCGGCGCATTACAACCCCGGCAAAGACGGATTTCTGGGAGTTTTGTTTAAAGCTCTCGGCAATTGCCAGTCCACGCAGGCCTTTTTTTTCAAGATGTAGGGATCTCATGGTTTTTTCTCCGTGTATATGCACGGTAGCTAATTCCGGCAGTTACCATGACGATTCCGGTAACAGCAGACCACATTGCAAATGAGAAGAGCACGGATTCATCCACATGTAACCATGAATTTCCAAACATCTAAAGTTTCGGTTCAGGATGCAGTTTAGTCATAAACATCTAAATAGATTTGTTGCAGACTGGATTCATGCCTGAAATCATCTGTCCGGATTGCGGAAAGCGGTTATTTCATGAAAATGAGACCACGCTGAAGATAGAAGAAAAGATTCATTCAAAATTCTGTAGAAAAAAAGAGGGGGAAACCCACAGTTACATGCACAGGGATCCGGCACACATGGAAACTTTTGACTCTGAGAGAGAAAACGACTCGGCAGGAGTGGCAGTTTTAAAAAAATGACTTTGGGCATGCCTCAAAATTATATTCTAGAATAATA
The DNA here is from genome assembly GCA_965218785.1 of Candidatus Nitrosopumilus sp. Taxonomy (GTDB): domain Archaea; phylum Thermoproteota; class Nitrososphaeria; order Nitrososphaerales; family Nitrosopumilaceae; genus Nitrosopumilus. The sequence goes on along the minus strand of OZ244650.1, from coordinate 800,472 downwards.
GTGAATAATCATTGCCAGAGAAATTCGATTATGATGTCGTAGTTGTGGGGGGAGGTCCGGCAGGATCGTCTGCGGCATTTGCAGCTGCAAAAAACGGGGTCAGGGTGGCCCTGCTGGAAAAAGAGGATGCAATTGCAGAAACAGTCAGAACCAGCGGGGTGACATGGATTCAGAACATCAGGGAGTTTGGAATTCCAGATGATTGTTACAATCCGATTAAAAATTTTTCATTCTGCTCTCCAAATAACGAGGTTACAATTAGTGATTCGGTTCCAAGGGCGGCAGTTTTGGATGTAAGAAAAACATACAGATGGCTGGCAGACCAGGCAGAAAAAGAGGGGGCAGATATTTTTGTGGGAACCAACGTCAACGGTATTATCAAAAACGACAAAGGCGATATTATCGGCATAAATGGGAGCAGACACGGCGATGGAGATGTCACATTTCACTCCAAGATAGTAATTGACGCAAGCGGGTTTCCCTCAACGGTGTGCAAGGCGATGGGGTTTGCAACACAGTGGAAAAGATTTGGGGCAGGTGCAGAATATGAAGTAAAGGCAGAGAATGTAGATCCCCATACATGGTGGCTGATGGTGGGGCAGCAGTATTCCCCTGCAGGATATGCGTGGATTTTTCCCGTAGGAGGCAGCACTGTAAGAATCGGAGTCGGCATAGGAAAGCCAGAGTCAGGAGTGGATCCAACACAGAGACTCAAAGAAATAATGGATGCAAGGCTTGGTCCGATAAAGAAACTCGGAGAGATGACACCCATTGAATTTCATTACGGGCTGATTCCAAATGACGGGCTCTCAAGAAAGACGGTTTTTAACAATCTGATGTTAGTTGGCGATTCGGCAGGGCAGGCAAATCCGCTTGTTTTGGAGGGAATAAGATACGCGATAAAATTTGGAAGGGTTGCAGGAGATGTCGCCTCAAAGGCCATACTGTCTGGAAAAACAGACAGGGAATCACTTTATCCATATGAAAAGATCTGGAGAAAGGCAGTTGAATCAAAGATAAATTCGGCCAGAAAGGTTCAGGACAGATGGATTGGATTATCAGATAAGGAATGGGACGGCGAGCTGGAGATTATCAAGGAATTAAATTCAAAGGAATTTCTGGATTTTATAAAGGCAGACTTTGGACTGGCCAACATGATAAAACTGGCAACACGGCATCCAAAACTGGCAGTACGGCAGCTCTTCAGCCTGGTAGGGGGGAGATGAAGTGCTACGGCACATTGAAAAAGTCAGTTACCACTAGATCGTGATATTGTAATCTGACGACATAGATGCCCGTGTCAAAGGGCTCTGAGACTACCTCGTTGAAGAGTCCAGTAGGATCGTCTCTGAGGGCAATCGCCTTTACAAGATCGCCCTGCTGATCATATACGTCAATGAAGAGATCCTCGCTGAATTCGACTGCCTTTAGAACGCGTCCGGTTATGACAAGCTTGTTTCCATCATACGCTGCCTCAATGGGGGCAGAAGGATCCCTTATTGGCAGGTATCGTTCAATGTTCTTTCTTAATTCATCTAGGCTGTTTTTTACCTTTTGGGTGTTTTTATCTGCAATCCCTGATTTTATTTCATTAATGATGGATGTGATCCTGGGATTATTATCAAAGTTGGCACCGCCAAATTCTTTGGCAAACGACCTTAACTCGTCAAACACGCGGGACTGTTTGGCCGCATCCAAGTCAGGCTGGGCGTATTCGGTGGTGAATTCTTCCTCAATGTATGCAATCTGCGTGGCCTTTGAGTTTAGATACTGCAGGGATACGACGTAAAGACCGGGATCAGTCGGCGCGTTCCACTGGGTGTAGAAATTCCCCTGTCTGGTATCAGTAAATTTCAAACTGCTGTGGGTGCTGCCATCCATTTTGTAAACAGTGACATAGAGGTTTTCTCGAGACTCAAAGCGGGATTTTTCAGTGGCGCCGTTTATAATCCAGATGTCTTTTTCAGCATCAAATGACAGATCAAAGATTATATTATCAGCACGCAGCGTCAGATGCTCGCTGAGGTAATCGCCGATCTTTTTAATATGCGATTCAACATCAACAAAATTTGCAATCTCAATTAACTCATACGCCTCATCCATCAGCTTGTGGTACTCGCTTGCATGTTCGTCAAATCCGCTGTTGCGGAAATTGGAGACCGTATCAGAGTATGCAGATAGTTTTTCACGGAATTCAATACGTTTTATCTCATCGACGTTGTATCCAACCTTGGAGCCGTCGGGATTATTAGCATATGCAGTTGAAACAAGAACCCATTCATCAAACAGATCCTCAACCATTGTATTGGCAAAATCTAGATCTTTCTTAATTACGAGATCCCTTACAACGGCAATCTTTTCGCTGAAATCTTCGGTGAATGCGACATAGTTTGGCAGGAATCTGTTCTTTGTCAGACTCAGATCGACTAGATTCTCAAGTGATTGTGCTCGCTGTAGGATGTCACTTGCGCGGATTTTCGATGTGTCCTTGTTGTAGGAATCCAAGTCTGACTTTATCTTGGGTGCAGTTTCGCTAGCCCAGGTCAGCAATACCTCAATCCTGTCAATTCGGGTAATAGACGGATTGCCAGATTCCATCTGTTTGGCGGTATTCAAAATTTTCAATGCGTTATTAATTAGAACCAGATTTTCATAGTCTGCCTGAATTTCAGCCCTGTCCTTTAGGGTGCCATACTGAAATTCCAACAAAGTCAAAGGATTTCGTTTTTCCCTGAGTTCAGTCATTGACTGGTCAAAGGCAGAAACAATTTCCAGTATCTCATCTGTAGACTGGGCGTTTTCAACACGTTCCAAGAGTGATTCCCAGTCAGAGATGACTGCAGAGTTGACATTGTTGGATTGTGAAATCTTAACACTTGCGCTAATTCGCGCCGAGATGTCTATAATCTGGCTCATCTGATGAATTTCAGATTCAGCTTCCAGGATATCATCGACTGAAGTTGCCAGTGTCAAATCAGACTGTAGATCATCCCAGTCAGGCACCAAGAGGTTGGCAAGCTCGCTGTTTTCCTCAGAATCAGCGAGGATGAATCTTCCAACACCGTCTAGTTCCCGCAAGAGTATTGCAGCGGTGTGTAACTTTGAGACATCTGCACTGGAGGCAAGTAGTTCCTCAATGGATTCTTTCTCCTGCAGGGACGGCTTTAGAAACTCCCAGTTGTTGTTGACGAGCCTGTAAAGATCACTGTCTTTTCTTGAAACAACATCAAGATATCGGGATTTTGAAAGAATGTCTATGAGTTGGGGGATTTCATCAGAGTAGACGGGGGCTGTTCCTCGAGCAAAGATAAACGCAATTTCATGTTTGACGTCTCTGCTCATTACGGTGTCAGATTTTTTCATCAGGTTTAGCAATGTTGTTTCTAGTTGATCAAATGTCAGGACTGGCAGGGTCGTTTTTTCAGGATTTGCATTTCTTATATCAACAAATGCATCAGTTAGCAGGCCAACAGACTGGGATTTATCGCCAATCTCATAATAAAATACAGCTGTAAAAATTCTGCGGTCAATGGATTCTGCAATCTCAAAGGATATCTCATCGTTATCTAGCAGCTGCTGCACGGATTCTAGTGACGAAGAGATGGCAGGTCGTATTAGCGGGTCTACCTCAAAAAGCAGTTCATCGGCGAAGAATCCGTCCCATAAATCAACAAAGACAGTTTCCAACGCAGATAAATCATCATCGGATAGCTCCGTTACAGGGGATGAAATGTCAAGTGCCTCATCAATTATGGATTGATGGGCAAGTATCAGGTTTTGTGCCAGGAAGATCTTTTCAAAATCGTTTGGTCCCAAAAAGGGACCGGGAGTGACGTTAAAGATCGTAGATTTGGAGTAATCACCGTAGAATAACCTGACCTCGTATTCGCCAGGAAGGCCGCAGATTCTGCCTTTTAGCGGAATCACATCTGTGATAAAGACGCCGTTTGGCAGTGGCGTGATCTGCTGGATTTGACACAAATCCTCTTGTGGATTAATAATCTGCATTATTAGAAAAGAGTCATCAACGATGCTTGCAACTTGTCCATAAATGAACAGTGGTTCACCCTCAACATAAGTGCCAAAAGTATCTAAAACCGTGATTCTGTCAGGGGATTGGGCAGATGCATACGCAGGTATCAAAAGAAGCGCAATTACGCCAAATAATATTGAAATTTGTCTCACAAAGATCAAAAACGATGCTTGTCTTACTTAAAACTTATGCAGTAATCATACTAAACGATATGGGGATTACGTGCCTAGTCATGAGATCATCCATGAGACAGGAAGTTACACATGAAGATCGCAGGATTGATTCAGATAACAGTTGATGTATATCATACTTTGAATTTTACATCCAGCATGATATTTCTAAATCTCTTTTTTATTTGGAATCCAAAGAAAATTCTATTATTTACAGTATTACCGCTTCAAGGAATTTTATTTTCAATTATTCGATTTGAAATAATCAATATTCCCATACTTGATAGAGGGGATTTTCTTTTTCACGTATGGCTTTTCTTTAATTTTATACCACTTGGGATAGATGGTTTGTTGTATATGCCATTTTATTTTGAAAGGGGTTTGCATCAATATGATTGGTTTACAATTCCAATAATATTGGTAATTTCAAATTTGATTTTTTGGCTCATAATTGCATATGTTTTTCGTGATATAGGCTCTAAACATCATAATTCTCAATGATGTAAATAATTACATTATTAAGAATTAATCAGATATTAATTCCTATGAATTTGAGGGTAAGCACCACACATATCAATGGCAACACCACCTTTTAGAATCTGGCAGACTGCAAAAGATGCATCATATGTCACATCACATCAATTAACTGAATAATTTTATTGGCTATTCACACCGCATTGTATCAGAGGCGTTTGTCTCACCATGGCAGAAAACCGATCCCATGCATCAAAAAGGCAAAATCAAAGAGGATGAAGGTAAAGCCACCCAGCAAAGACATGCAAGACGAAGATTATAATGTAAATAAAATATTCAGGAATCATGGATACAGTCAGAAAGACATTTGATGTATGGGCTCAAAACGGCAGGGCGGAGTTGATGGAGACAGAGCACGGCAAAAACGTTGCAAGGTTTTTACAGACCATATCATTTGATGTACCGTTTACCTTTCTTGATGTAGGGTGCGGGAATGGATGGGTTGTAAGAAAGATTGCCCAGGAAAAAAATTGCAAAAAAGTCATAGGCATTGATAAAAGCAAAAAGATGATCATACAGTCTAAAAAGAAGATACTCAGCAGCAAAGAGGAGTTCTTTCATACGGATATAGAGTCAATGAAGTACAGGAGAGGGTTTGATTTTATCTTTTCAATGGAGTCGCTTTATTATGCAGATTCCATCAAGGCGGCACTTGAAAAAATATACAGGCTGTTAAAACCAGGCGGGATGTTTTTTTGTGGAACTGATTTTTACACAGATAACAAGGCAACTGCAAGATGGGCAGATGTTATGAAGATACAGATGCACCTGCATTCAAAAAAGGAATGGAGGACATTATTTCAAAATGCAGGCTTTGGTGTCAGAACAAAACACATCAAAGATTTGAAAAGCAGGAAAAAGTGGAAGAGGGAGTTTGGAACATTATTTATAACAGGCACAAAACCCCGGGCAATACTCAAATCCAAGAGATGAAATGGTATAATGTGAGCTGGAGCACGACACGCTGCTACGGCAGAGGAAACTCCTCCCTCCATACAGGAAATGCGATCCGGAGATGGATAACCAGAGATGGTTGGCAACGGAGCAGAAAAAAATCCAATATGGCGCACAATGATGGCAAAACCTGAGATTTCCATAAAAGGAATGAAAAAAGCCGACCCGCATGGAGCAAGGCCAAACAGAACTAGAGGTTCCTGTACCAAGTTCAGGTAGGCTGCAAAGCGAAATATCGTGAAAACAGAAGGAGGGTTACTCCCAGCACACATTATTTTTTAAAATTTCTTTTAACTCATGGCGTGAGCCTGCTCTTTGCAGATATCTGCATTGCAGCCACATGTGGCATCACAAAGACATGCACTCTGCATTGCACAGTCACATTCAGAACCCATGTCTGCAGAGGCAGCGCATCCACATGCCGCATCTTCAACAGCAGAAGAAGCCGCCGGGAGAGAGGAGGGAGGGGGAGTAGTGGTAGAAGGTGGTGGTGGTGGTGGAGGTGGAGTACTTTGTGTATTTGCATCATAAACATTTCGGGTTTGCTGATAGCCAGTATCATCTTTGAGTTGAGCCTCACCCCTGTTGGTTTGATAACCGCCTGAAGATGCGCTAGTTGCGTAACCTACCAATTTAGTAGGATCAATTCCCTGCTGTCCCTGTTTTTCATTTTTGAGTGATCTGTTACTAAAGATAAAGAATCCAATTCCTGCAATGGCTGCAATTCCTGCCATCCCATAAACTATCATAATAGGAAAACCGCCTTGAGGTCCACCAAGGTCTGGAGGAGCAGTCGGAGTAATACCTGCAATTTCTATTCCATCCAATATGTCATTTGAACCAAATCCAATTATTGATAAATTACCCTGATCAGCTGACTGGACACTTCGAACAATGTATCTTTCATCAGAGATTATTTCTACTTGAATATCTGATTCAACCTGTCTGCCTTCTCTAATACTGCTCTCCCCCATGGTCCACTTTGATACGATAAATCCGGAGATCTCTTCATTTAATCCAAATGTTCCTGCATCCACGTTAATTCCGGTGGGATCAAACAAAAAGTGCCAGTTTGTTATTGGCTGTTCTAGGATATAGTCGGCATTGATAAGACTTCGATTAAAGATGGTGTCTGCCTCAGTTCCAGCAAATATTGCATGGACGTCCGGTTCTTGATCCCGGAGTAAGTTTATTGGGTGGTTGATATCCACGCCGTTAATTACAACTTTACCGTCAGTAGATAATCCCCTCCAGTTCAAATCAACTAGAGACTTTATAGAGTCTTTTACAATTACATAATCAGTTAACATGCCTTCCAGAACTACCCTGTAATCAATAGAGGTACCAATGGTGGGGTTTCTTGCTATGAGATGAAAATCATAAGATACGTTCAAGTCTGAAATTCTTGCCTGACTTCGATCGGCGATAATTCCGTTATTGAGTTGTTTTATAAGATCTTGAACTCCGGGATCTGACGAATCAGCAGTCCCTTGTACGGTCCAATCCTTTCCTTTTAATGCATCATATAGATCCCCTCCATCCGGGTAATCGATGAAAATGGTCTTTTGATAACTCATCTTAAATGGTGATGAGTCATTGTTTGGATTGATTGTAGTATCTAGTTGTGCGGCCCATGCAGAGGTACTAGTACCGATAACTATGAGGCATGCGATCAAAACTGTTAAAACTATACCCTTTGACACGAAAAAAATCAGGCTCAAGAAAGTAATAAACTTTACCAAGTTATTGATCGCTGTATTTTGAAAAAGTAATATGGAGCAAGGCATGAAGACTAGTGGTTTTAGGAGAAATGGTATGATCACAGTTTTGGCAGGAGGAACAGGTTCAGTCAAGTTAATCAGAGGATTGATATCTCAGGAATCCAAAGTTAATGTAATTAGTAATGTAGGGGACAATTACTGGCTTTATGGGCTGTACGTGTGTCCGGATATTGACACCATTGTTTATGGCCTGGCAGATTTGCTTGATCAGGAAAAGGGGTGGGGGGTAAAAAAAGACACCTTTAATTTTTTGCGCCAGATGGAGGTTTTTGGAGAAGAGACATGGTTTAGAATAGGAGACAGGGACGCTGCAACGCATTTGATCAGAACAAACATGCTAAAGAATGGAAAGAATCTCAGTGACATTACAAAATGGATGTGTGAAAAATTTGCAGTTAGTGCAAACATCATACCAGTAACAGACAACAGTATTGAAACAAGAATAACTACAGACAAGGGGGAATTACATTTGCAGGAATACTGGGTCAAGCACAGGGGAAAAGATCCCGTCATAGGAATTCAGTATATCGGCGCAGACAAGGCACGTCCGAATCCAGAGGCAGTAAACGCAATACATGATGCAGACATGATAATTTTAGCACCGGGAAATCCATTGACATCAATTGGACCGATGCTCCAAATCAAGGGAATAAGAAAGGAATTATCAAAAATAAAGAAAAAGGTGGTTGCAGTCAGTCCGCTAATTGGGGATGATACCATTAGCGGTCCGGGCGGAAAATATATGCAGGCCGCAGGAATAGAATCAAACGCATACGGATTGGCAAAAATGTATTCAGACGTTTGCTCCAACATCATTGTAGATACCAAGGATAGAATGCTTGTAAAAAAGATACAGAGTTTGGACATGAAGGTGTTTGAAACAAAAATTACCATGAAGAACAAAATAGCTGAGGACGCGTTGGCAAATTTTATTTTAAAACAAGTACACGTATAACTTGAAAATAGCTGCAATAATTCCCGTAAAGACTTTCTCTAATGCAAAAACCCGTCTAGATTTATCCCCAGATCAAAAAGAAGAACTGTGCAAAATAATGCTAGAGGAGATTCTGTACACCGTGTCAATATCCCCCAAAATCAAAGAGATAGTCATCGTAACAAAAGAAGAAAAGGCAATTGAGATTGGCAAAAAATTTAATGCCGTAATCATAATTGATGAAAAAGAGGAAAGCGTCAATGGTGCAGTTGCACTTGCAGACAAGTACCTTTTGGAGAATGGCTTTGATGCCTCGATTGTATTTCCTCAAGACATACCGTTTATGAAGACCCAGGACATTGATTTTATGCTAAATTATATGACTCCGCCAAATTTTGCCATAGTTGTTCCATCTAGAAGATTTGACGGGACTAATGCGCTAGTCAGAATGCCAGTAGATTTGATGGGGACCAGTTATGATGAAGATAGTTACAAAATCCACATGAATACTGCCAAAGAACACACACGGAATGTGGCACTAGTCTTTGTGAAAAGAGTCATGCTAGATGTTGATAATACCGAGGATCTGGATTTTTTGTTAGAACAAAATGAAAAACCACCAGTCGTGGAAAGAATCAGAAAGATTCTAGGGCAGGACAGGTGACTCTCCACCAGGATAAAAACAGTGGAGAGACGACTAACCTGTAATTTAAAAACCAACATTGATGAAAATATTTTGGAGATCAGGCCTGCCAGTTCCATAATTCTCACCATTTCAGCAGGTGTCCTACCGTTCAAAGATCCATGTTTTTTGGTAAAATTATAGAATGTTTGAAATCCATCAAACGTGAGCTGTTTATCATCTTATTTTCCGGTATGGGGTTTCTCGGTCTGATGGTATCATTTAACCTCTCCATTTGATTGTTGTTTATGTCATCTTCATGTGGATGTGTTTGGTCTTCTTGTGTAGAGAGTTTTTCTGTCGGTATTCTGACTTTCACGCATCGTGAAAGTTGGCTGCTCCATCTGAAATCAATGTTGCAGGTTTTTTATCTGCAGTCATCATTGCATTTACAAACATTGGTTTTACATCCTCCGTACCTTTGTCACTGCCATCAATTTGATGAAACATAAATATCTCCAGAGATATTCGGACAAATGGTTGATTTTAGCATCATATAAATTCCAAACAGGCACAAATTTTTCAATTTGTAGATCAAACATTGATCGAACTGTCTTTTTACTCACACTAAACATTTAAAATATCTTATTTTATTTTATAGGATACTATGACATATTCTGCACAACTGATAGCTGATTATTTTCTTACTCATACAAATAATTCCCTTACCGCAATGCACATGATCAAAATGACGTATATTGCACATGGCTTTACACTCGCCATTACAAAAAACCCTCTTATAGCATCAAGAATTGAGGCATGGAAATTGGGTCCTGTAATTCCGTTACTATATCAAACATACAAGGGATACGGGGGAGACATCATCGATAAACTCAATTACTGTGGCACATTGTCTGCAGATAATGAAGAATTTCAGGAAAGAAAAGAATTCATCGAATCTTTAATTGATCCTGAAACTCGCAACATACTTGATCAGATGGGTGAACGTTTTGGTTGCTTATCTGCACTTGAATTATCATCACTCACACATGAGAAAGGTACGCCTTGGCATCAATGTTATCAACGTGGCAAATTATTTACATTGATTCCCAATGATATCATACAAGAATTTTATGAACAAAAAATGAATGACGATGGCAAGCAGGGATATTAGTCATACTGAGGATAATCAACAACCAGTAATAGCGCCTCCTGTCAAACCCACACGAATTGGCGATAATGCAAAAAAAGAGAAAAAGATTCTAGAACGAGGCATGGTTAGTGCAGGTGATCCTGATGATCGTAAATCCAATAAATTGGAAATCAGAAAAACGGTGGAGCTTTTTAAAAGAACAACGTATTGGGGTTACGCATTGATGACATTTGCAATAGTGATGTCTGGTTTTCTTCCAAGTTATTTTCATATAGATCCTTGGGTTCTAGTGGTACTGGTTGGAGGTGTTATAAGTAACAACATATTTCAGGTTCTTAAACAATTATCCGGATCAAAAATATTTGATAGTACACCATTTTAGATTTTCAACCTAAAAACATCTGTCAACTAATCAATGCAGTTATGTCGGCAATTCATAGCAGAAACTAAATCTGGTACATGATGTGACAAAATACAAGAATCAGATTCACTCGATACTTGTAAAATACGATTATGGTATATCCACACACAGTGTATTTTTAAAATCAACTGTGGCATCATTACAGGAGATAAAACTCTCAGAAATAGACAGGATTGCAGTAGACATGAACCTTGAGAACGTATTCAGGATACAAGAGCAGATTCATAAATTGGAATGCAATATTGCATCAATATTCGAAAATGATGAAAGAACAAGACTACTATTAACGATACCTGGAATCAGCCACATCACGGCACTGACGATAATATCTGAAATTGTAGACATCAAGAGGTTTGCAACGGCTGAAAAACTATATCATATGCAAGCCTAGTTCCATCCCACAAGGAGTGCCGACACGCATAAGAGTGGCGGCATAGCCAAACGGGATACAGTATGGATACGCAATGCCATGGTGGATGCTGTAAGCACCGCCATACGATATGACGAGAGGATGAAATCCATCATCAGGGGATAACCAAGAGACGCAGATGGCAGAAGGCAAAGATTGCAGTTGCAAGACACATACTGGAGATAATATGGTACATACGGACTAACGGCGTGGTGTATCGTACACAGAATAGGGATCTCACAGAACAAAAGTATAAGATAAAACACATGGCAAAATCAGTCTGATCCGGCATATGATGTTAGCAGGTTTCCAGAATACTGGAAAGGATTTGATATTGGAGAACCCATGAAAAAAGTATCAGTATAACTGACAATCATAATTAAAGTCAATGGTTTAATACCCCCTTTCTTGGATTGGTTAATCGTAAAAATGAAACAAGTTTACTTTTATGACCAGGGAGATGGCAAAAACAAGAAGCTTCTGGGTGGAAAGGGGGCAGGTCTTTGTGAAATGACAAGACTAAAGCTGCCAGTACCGCCGGGATTTACAATCACAACTAACGTATGCAAAAAATATTATGAAAACAACAAAAAACTACCAAGGACTTTGATGGCAGATGTTAAAAAAAATATTGCAAAGATAGAAAAGAGAACAGGCAAGAGATGGAATTCAAAGTCAAATCCGCTGCTCGTATCAGTCAGATCCGGGGCGGCAGTTTCCATGCCTGGAATGATGGATACCATTCTGAATCTGGGACTAAACGATCAGACGGTACTGGGTCTGGCCGAGAAAAGCGGCAATCCAAGATTTGCATGGGACTCGTACAGGAGGTTCATTCAACTTTTTGGCAAGGTGGTTTTTGGAGTAGATGACGAGAAATTCGACGAGGTCTTGGGTGCTGCAAAGAAAAAGCAGCGTGTAACGCTAGACAGTGATTTGAGTGAGGATTCCCTGAAAAAAATAGTAGAGCAGTACAAACGAATTTGTGTCAGGCATGCCGGAAGAAAATTCCCGGTAAATCCCACCGAACAGGTTGAACTTGCAATAAAGGCAGTCTTTGGAAGTTGGACGGGTGAGAGGTCAGTAGTATACAGGGAGAAGAACAACATTACAAAGGATATAGCTGATGGTACAGCAGTAAATATCGTCTCGATGGTATTTGGAAACATGGGAGATGACAGTGCGACTGGCGTCGTATTTACGAGAAATCCAGGAGACGGTACACGCCAGATCTACGGGGAATATCTAATCAATGCACAAGGCGAAGACGTCGTGGCAGGTGTAAGAACAGGAAAGCAGGTAGACCAGTTGAAAAAGGATCTTCCAGAATCATACAGGCAGCTGGCAAAAACCTGTGAAATACTCGAAAAGCATTACAGGGAGCCGCAGGATATTGAATTTACAGTCGAGCAGGGCAGGTTCTACCTGCTTCAGACAAGAAATGCAAAGATGAATGCGATAGCCATGGTAAAGACGTCAGTAGACATGGTCAAAGAAAGGCTGATTGATAAAAACAAGGCGCTAACCAGACTCCATGCAGAACAACTCGAGCAGTTGCTACATAGGAGAATGGATCCTAAAGAAGTCAGTAAATACGAGCAGTTGGCAGAGGGAATCGCAGCATCACCTGGAGCCGCAAGCGGGGTAGCAGTGTTTGATGTAAAGAGGGCAGCTGCAATGGGGGAAAATGGCGCCAAAGTCATCTTAATCAGGGAGGAAACAAAACCAGAAGACGTTCCGGCGTTTTTTGAATCAGTGGGAATTCTGACTAGCAGGGGAGGCAAGACATCCCATGCCGCAGTAGTGGCCAGGGGAATGGGAAAACCGTGTATTGTCGGATGTGCGGATTTGAAAATAAATTATGAAGACAGGCAATGCAGTATAAACGGAAAAACATTACTAGAGGGGGATGCCATGACCATTGACGGAAGTTCCGGCATTGTATACATCGGGAACATCCCAACAATAGAGCCAAAAATAACATCAGACTTTAGACAGATTTTGAAATGGGCGCAAATGGCAAAGAAGATAGGCATCAGGGCAAATGCAGACACGCCTGAAGGCGCAAGACTGGCAAGAAGTTTCGGCGGTCAGGGAATCGGATTGTGCAGAACCGAAAGAATGTTCAATGGGAAAGACAGGATTGGCCTGTTTGTAGATATGATAATGGCAGAAAACATCGACGCGAGGATCAAGGTTCTAAAAAAGCTGGGCCAGCTGCAAAAAAGTGATTTTATCCAGATTCTAAAGGCAATGGAGGGATACGAGGTTACAATTAGACTGCTGGATCCACCATTGCATGAATTCCTGCCAAACCCCGAGGAACTAGCCGAAAAGATACACAGGATGGAACTAAAAAAGTCAGTAGTGCAGATCAAAAAGGCAAGAGTCGTTCTAAAAAGGGCAAGAGAGCTTGCAGAGATAAACCCGATGATGGGTCACAGGGGGGTAAGAGTCGGCATCACGCATCCGGAGATTTATGAGATGCAGATTCGGGCAGTTTTTGAGGCACTAGTGGAGCTATCAAAGAAAAAAGTAAAAGCGCATCCTCAAATCATGATTCCACAAATCAGCAGTATTGAAGAATTAAATCACATCAAAAAGATTTATGATTCCATCAAAAAAGAGATGGAGGCAAAACACAAAACAAAGCTAAAGATCAACTTTGGAACCATGATTGAGGTGGTAAGGGCCGCACTGACTGCAGATGAGCTTGTAAGTACTGCGGAATTCTTTAGTTTCGGGACAAATGACCTGACACAGGGAACGTTTAGTTTTAGCAGGGAGGATGTAGAGGGAAAGTTCCTTCCTGAATACATGGAAAAGGAACTGCTTGAAAGAAATCCGTTCCAGTCAATTGATGTAAACGGTGTAGGCAGTTTAATGAAGATAGGAATTGAGCACGGACGCAAAGCCAGACCAGACATGGAGATCGGCATCTGTGGCGAACATGGGGGGGATCCAAATTCCATAAAATTCTGCCACGGTGTGAATCTGAGTTATGTGAGTGCGTCACCTCATAGAATCCCAATTGCAATCGTTGCAGCCGCACAGGCGGCAATCGAGCAACCTAAAAAGAAGCGGTAAATTAAATATCTACAACATCTACAACAGGACATGGGAAAATTCCTCAATGCAGTATTAATTGATCACGTAAATATGAAAGTCAAGAATCTGGAACAAAGTGTGGGGTTTTACAGGAATCTTTTTGGTTTTGAGATAAGACAGGAGGAAAATCCAAACAAGGCAGATGTTCCATCAGTGATTATCGGCAACGATTCAATTAAACTATGCATGTATGAGGTTCCAGATATGTCACCAGAGGGCGGAATAGCCCACTTTGGATTCAACGTTACAAATTTTGATGAAATAATGACAAGATGCAGGGAGCAGGCAGTAGAGGTACTGTATGGAGGTCCCATAGACTGGGAGAAATCAAAATCGGTGTATATTGTGGATCCCAGCGGATATGAGATAGAGTTGGGAAAAGTTTCCGGCGGAGGCCTGTAAAGATGTTACCGAGGATCGATTCAATCAAGCAGATACGGCAAAAAATCGGAATTACACAGAAAAAACTAGCTGCAATGACTGGAGTCAGCACGTCGATGATCAACCAGATAGAATCCGGAAGGAGTAAGCCAAGTTATGATACTGCAAAGAAGATTTTTGAGAATCTTGCAAAACTAGAGGGCCAGTCATCATCACACAGGGCAGGGGATTTTTGTAGCAAGGATATCATAAAGTTAAAACCAACCAACACGCTTCATGATGCAATCAAAAAGATGCACCAGTTGTCAATCAGTCAGATTCCCGTTTTTAACAATTCAGAAGTTGTGGGGGTCGTATCTGAGGACGGGATTGTAAGACATCTTGCAGATTTGGGAGAAGCCGATCTCAAAAAAGCCCAACTGGCAGATACGATGGATCCCATTCCGCCAATCGTGGATTTTGATACTCCGGCAAACGTCCTTGTCCCATTAATTAGATATTCAAAATGCATTCTTGTTTCAAAAAAATCCAAGGTTGTGGGAATAATTACGGCATCAGACACGCTAAAGATGATGGAATGATTATTCCCAGTTAAAACCTGCAGATGTTTCAGCAAAGTGGATTGACGATCAAAGAAGATAATCTTCTGCAGTCAACAGCATGCTATTGCATGTAAACAAGAGTGTTATTCTTTAGAGTGTGAACAGAGTTCTGCTAGCACACCATGAAGGGACTTTGGATGGATAAAAGTAACTTTGGTTCCCGCAGAACCGGGCCTGATCTGCCCCAAGAATTGAATGCCACATCCCTCCATTCTTTCCACCTCACCTTTGATGTCATCAGTCTCCAATGCCATGTGATGCAGTCCCTGACCTCTTTTGTCCAGAAATTTTTTGATGGGACTAGCATCATTTGTTGGCTGCATTAGTTCAACGCGGCAGTTTTCCAAATGAATGATTGCAACTTTGACCCCCTCTGATTCAACTGTCTCAAATTCCACACTCTCAACACCGAGTGCCTGCCGGTATACTTTGGCAGATTCCTCCACATCATTTACTGCAATTGCAATATGATCAATCTTCATCTGTGTAAGCCCCGGTTTTATGAATTAGCGGTAAGAGATAACAGTCGATTTTGGACGGATTATCAGTCATTTCTTTATCAGCATTCAAAGTTCTACGATTTAGTTGTTTTATGGGTTTTATTTATTGGCTCTGTAACATGTTATAGGACATAATTGGATCTTCTCAGGATTAAATCCGGTGGCATTTTTGATAAATGAGCCTATTGTATCAGATTTGATTCGTTGGCAGTATAACTACAGGGACAGAGAACCAGATGTCATTAGTCTGTTTTTTAATTTCATCGGGGAATAAAACAGGGAGTCTTGGGACAAAAAAAAGCCATCAAAAATATCCCAATTCTGCAAGACGTACCAAAACAACCAATGGTATAACAGATTCCTCATGAGGGCAAGAGACTGGAGATATCAAAAAAGTGAGTATCAGAGTGGTACGTTTAGGATGACTAGATCAGTTAATGCCAAAAGACGGCAGATGCAACAATGATCAGAGCAAGGTTATTTTTGAACCAGTCAGTTTGTAGATTCAACTGCACCATGTGACACATACAAAAAAACAAAGATGCAAAACATCAGAAAATATAAGAGATGCAAGGCAGTAAGAACCAAGTACGTCTCACGCATCAGATACCCCGCGAATTTAGCACGATGCACTCAAACTAGATTAGAAATTCCACTGCGTGTCTTCCTTCTTTGGTAATCTCAATCCACCGAGTCCGTCCAATCTTACTTACTTTGACAAACCTCCACTGGTTCTCCAGCACAGAGATGATGTTTTTGTCAAGACTTGCAAATGTGGCCTGTGACTGGTTTTCAGCATTAACTACAATTAGTTTTTGCTCCACTGCCTTTTTTGCCATCTCTTTTTTAGAAATTCGTCCATCATTATCTACGATAATCTTCAACGCCCGGATGTGCCGTTCCTGGGGCTTTTGAATCTCATATGTTGGAATGTATTCTATCTCCTTGATTCCCTTGGACATTGCCTTGCCTGAAAATCCCAGATACTCTTCTGCCTCCACGTAAAATGGATTTACATTGGAATCCTCATTGAACATCATTGATGCCATCATGCATCCTATTGCCTGAACCTTGGAACCAGATGCCAGATTAACTGAGATTATATTCCCCGACTCTTGCGAAATCAAATTTTTGACGGTTTTGATAATTTGAAATAACGCGGTTCTATCATGGTACTCCATTACAACTTCGATGTTCAGTGCCTCTAGCTGCTCTGAAATCTTTTGATAGAATTTTGTCGCCTTGTCCTCGCTTGGGTTCTCATGGACCAGCAGGATCACCTTGTCTGCACGCATCTTTTTTGCAGGGAGTACGATTCTATCTATCTCATATCCCACAGGGGCAATATGGATGCGCAGATTGGGAATTTTAGACATAACAGTATGATCAGTATGTTTACTATTGTCATGATATATAATAATTCTCACCATCAAGGCGATTCATGAAACAGATACAGATTCAAAAAATTACACTAGATTCATGCGTAGTAATAGACATTATTGAAAAGCCGCAAATAGCCTATAAACTCAAAACCCGTCTAAGGGGAAAACAGATCAGAGTAATCCTCTGCGATGTGGTATTAAACGAGGTGCAAAGAGTCAGGGGTTTTACACATCAGAAAATAATCTCAACTGTTGCAAAACTGCTTAATCGCAGCATAGAGACTATCACAGTTGAAAAACAGGAAAAAGAAAATGCCAGAAATATCAGTATGCAGTTTCAGATATGCCATAACGGGGACAATAAAATTCTCAGTCTCTGTCAAGCAAAAAATTTCATTTTAATAACTTTTGATAGGATGCTGCTAAAGACCTGTGAGTTTATCGGAGTCATCGGATTTCATCCATCAACTGTGAGGGGAATTTAAAATGAAACCCGCAATGTATCCTAGAATCATTCGAGAGTTTGAGGATTCTGATGAACCGCTAGTTTATGTGGAAAGATTTGAATGACTTGCAGTAAAAGCGGGACAGGTATTAAGCAGACAGTACAAAAGATGTTATACGGTTTAGATCAGAGAAGGGCGGATTCTCTGATTCAAAGACAGGGTGATCAACTGCCAGCACACATTGAAGAAAAGATGAAACGATCAAAGAATGGATGCTGTTTGCACGAGTATCGGGGCAAAAAAAGTTGAACTGCCCCAACTGTAAAAGTTCAAGTGTTGCAGAAATTTTTTGGGGGTATACGGATATGGATTCAATAAAGGAGCAGCTAGATAAAAAAGAGATCGTCATGGGTGGATGCATGGTTACTGATCATGACCCGAAATGGGAATGCATTGACTGTCAGCATAGATGGGGCAATGCAGAACATAACGAAGAGTCAGACAGGATAGATTCTTTTGATTTTGATCAGGGATTCAATATTGAGGAGGTTTATGATCAATGATTCCACTGTTAAAAATCACCGCCGCCATGTTTTGGATGTTTTGTAGGGTGTCAAAATTTGTAAATCCCGTAATTTCTTGGGGATTGATAGTTTTGCATTATTTGGCATGGATTATCAAGGAATCGTGTATCGTGTGGAGGTATTCCCAAAAGTGTTGCAACTCAGATGGCAGTTGGAGGGCAGTGGAATATGTCAGTTATGACGGGAGGAGTAACGGTTTCAATAGGAATAGAGATGCCCCATCAAAAATGGATTCATTCTCAGATGAGGTCATGGAGGATATGAGATAATGTCAAATCAGGCGGCAGTTGATTCCCACAAAAAGAGTTTGTCTGAAGCATTTGTCAATTCATTTGGCGGATATCCGGTGGGATATGGTCTGGGAATTGTGATTTTACCCCTGTCACTGGGATGGATTCAGGAAGATCCGCTTGTCGCAAACTTGGCAATTACATTTGTTTATGCCACTGTTTCTTTTGCTAGAAGTTACTTTTTGAGACGGATCTTTGAGAGGTTTGGAATTGATGATAATTTCGTCAGATTAGGAATCAAGGGGTTTAGGAGATTAAGATAGGATTTCAGGGGGTGTGTGTTTGTTGCAATCACTCTAGGGTTCTAAATAATTTTTGTTGATGGATTCTACCTTGAGAAAACATTAGAAGAGTTGGACATCGTTAAACCCTTTTTTATTTTATTAATTCAAATAATGATTTTGTTTCACAAATAGTCATAAAACCCATCTCCAAACACGCTTTATCACCTGAACTCCATCCCGGACATGCAATCTGACTCCAAATTGTGGGTTTATCTTCATCATCTCGACATTCTTCAAAGGGCACAAATAATGCAATCATAACTACAGGTATTGCCAGCAATGGCAACCATCCTTTCATATTTACAATCTTGATGTATTGTATTAAAACAATGCTATCAAAAGTACTTTTACCAATTAAAAACATCCCATACACACACCAATTCTTAATTTTATTAGAAAGGATCATTTTGTTATTTGTACTCTACAAAATTATGATCATCAACTGTTATCTGAAATTCCACAAATGTGGCAATCATAATGCGGTTCTTGAAAACACAAAATCCATGCATGTCCATTAGATGAGTTGGATCATAGTGTTTTATAATCTGTAATCACAAAATGATTTCAAATTACAGGCATTACATTTGTTTGAGTTGTTATGATGCTCCGGCTTTGTAATACCCAATGAGATAGTGGCAAATTTTTCCAGTGATGTGTGGAGGTAATGTAGTGAAAATGAATCCTGTAGTTCTGAGAATACCTTGTATGGCTCCCGAGTCTTTCTATCGCAGATTCTAATCTTCCATTTTTTTTGGCTGTGAGGCATGTCAAAAAAATCATCGGGGTTTGCACTTCTTTTTTCTGAAAAACTAGAGTTCAGATAGGCCAGAACCTGTAGCAGTTGGCCCGGATATGGCTGGGTCTTGGAATCATAGTTTTGCGGCCTGCCTGCAAACTTGTCATCTTGGACTATTAGAGTCCCATCAACTCGCAGGATTTTATCAATTCTCCCTGAGAGTCTCAGCAACACGTTCTCAGATGGAAACTCAAAAGGTATGATCAAAGTAGAGTAGATGTTCTCCCTGGCAAACTCAATGTCTTCCTTCCTATCCTCAATTTGCTCAACTGAGACTGGCACTAATTCTGCGTGTTCTGCCTCAAATTTTTCCTCCTCATGGTGGGCCCTTGCACCTGAAATCAGTGCCTCAGTAGGCACCGGTTTAATGCCCTCAATGGATAAAGGGATTTTGTATTCACAGTATCCCAGGGAATCTGCAAAATCAGTAACAGATGCATTGAGAATGGTAATGTCAGATTCTTTGTTAATTCTGATCAAGGCTGTCTTTGAGTTGAAGTTAATGGTTATTCAATATTATGCAGAGAGTTATGTTAGCTTGTAGGAAGTGTTTTTTCATGCCGGTTTTTGATGGGTGTGGACATGTCAAGTTATCAAAGGTCAGATCGACTCTTGATAAAGATGCTAATTCAGAATGATTCTATTTAGAATGGGAATAAAGTGTAATGGTATGTCCAAGTTCAAGAGAACAGACAGCTTGATTTGCTCAAACCATCCATCCAACTAAAGCAATAAAAAAAGTATCCAGTTAAAAGACCTCCTTTGGATGATACACCCCAAAGACCTCCCTGAAGGTATCGCTGATTTCACCGGTGGTGGCAAACGCTTTTGCGGCAGTAACTATGTACGGCATGAGGTTTTCATCAGTATCAGCTACGGCCTGCATTGCAGATAACGCCTTTTCCCATTTCTTCTTGTCCCTAGATGAGCGCAATGCCTTGAGTGCCTTTCTTTGCTGGGTTTCAACCTTGCCGCCGATTCTAAGCAGGTCAGGCTGTTTCTCATCCTCATCATGGTACTTGTTTACACCGACAAGAATCCGCTTGCCATCGTCTGCTTCCTTCTTCAGACGGTAGGCATTCTGCCTTATCTCTGACTGGAAGAATCCCTTCTCGATTGCCCTGACAGAACCGCCCATTTTCTGGATTTTTTTAAGATACTTCCACACGCCGTCCTCGATTTGATCAGATAATTCCTCAAGATAGTAAGAGCCTGCCATCGGATCTGCAGTCTTTGTAATGCCACTCTCATGGGCGACGATCTGCTGTGTTCTGAGCGCAATTTTGGCAGATTCCTGTGTGGGAAGTGCCAGTGCCTCATCCCTGGAATTCGTATGCAGTGACTGGGTACCGCCGGCTACTGCGGCCATTGTCTGGATTGCGACGCGCACGATATTGTTGTCAGGCTGCTGTGCAGTCAGCGACTCGCCGCTGGTTTGAGTGTGGAATTTCAATTGTAATGAGCGCGGATTTTTTGCATGAAACATGTCCTTGAGGATTTTCGCATAGACTTTTCTTGCAACCCTGAACTTTGCAACCTCTTCAAAGAATTCTATGGTGCAGCAAAAGAAAAATGACAGACGTGGTGCAAAGTCGTCAATCTTCAGCCCCTTATCCAGGCAGGTCTGAATGTATGCAATGGCATTTGCCAGTGTGAATGCCACTTCCTGGGTTGCAGTACAGCCGGCCTCCCTCATGTGGTATCCTGAGATTGATACGGGATACCAGGAGGGGACTTTATCTGCACAGTACTCTATCATATCACCGATCAACCGCATTGATGGCTGCGGCGGATAAATGTAGGTGTTTCTTGCAATGTACTCCTTTAGAATGTCATTCTGCGTTGTTCCGCGAAGCTGGACGCTTTTGAATCCCTGTGATTCGCCGACTGCGATGTAATATGCAAGCAGTGTAGATGCAGTGGAGTTGATAGTCATCGATGAGCTGACCTTGCCCAGTGGAATGCCATCAAAGGCAGTCATCATATCCTTGATTGATGTTATAGAGACCCCGACTTTTCCCACCTCGCCTTCGGCCTGTGGGGAATCAGAGTCGTACCCTATCTGTGTTGGCAGATCAAAGGCCATGCTAAGACCTGTTTGTCCCTTTTCAAGCATGAATTTGAATCTCCCATTAGTTAGTTTGGCATCTCCAAATCCGGAGTACTGTCGCATGGTCCAGAACCTGTCACGAAACATTCCAGGATGGATTCCTCTAGTAAACGGGTATGTTCCCGCATCCTCAGCAGGTCTTTTTTTGGAGGATTTTTGATAGATGCGCTTTACTGAAAAGTTTGAATCTGTAAAAAACTTTTTTTCAGGTTGTTTTGATTTTTTTGCGGCCATGATTTTCACTTTAACAGGGATTTTGTAATTTTATCTCCGGCTTCAAACGGATTGATACTTTTTAACTGCAGTTTTTTGAGATACCTTGAGAATAGTTTATCAGAGTCAGACATGTCATCAATCTTTTTTTGGATGTTATTTAAAACAATATCCTTTAGTTCTGCCTCTAGGCGCTGATGATCTCTCTCCTTTTTGGTTTTATTTTTGGATTTCATCATTTCCTTGAGTGTTTTTGCAAATACCGTAATTCCGGTATTCTTTTTTACAGACGTCTTGAGGATTGCAGGTTTTCGTTGTGAATCTCCAATAAAGCTCATTACGGCATCAAAGAGTTGGTTTGTTCCAGCAAGGTCACTCTTGTTTATAATGTAAATATCTCCAATTTCCGTCAGACCTGCCTTGATCGTCTGTATGCTATCACCCGTATTAGGATTAAAGACCACCACTGTAATGTCTGCAATATTTGAAATATCAATTTCAGTCTGTCCTGCCCCGACACTTTCAATAATAATCGGATTGAATCCGGAATATTCCAGGATGCGAATGCTGTTTCGCAGCGAATTAGATATTGCACCAGTAGCCCCCCTTGATGCGATACTTCGGATGTATGTTCCTGAATCCGTAGAATCAGTCATTCGAACCCTGTCACCTAGTATGGCACCGCCGGTAACATGACTGGTAGGATCAACTGCCAAGACAGCAGGCTTTGTACCAAGTTTCTTCAAAATGATGGTGGTTTTGTCAATAAGGGAGCTTTTTCCGGCGCCGGCAGGACCGGTAATGCCAATAACAATGGAGTTTCCAGTGTGCGGGAAGATCTTCCCTAGTATCTTTTTTGCCTCCCGTGGATCATTTTCAATTATGGTTATCGCCTTTGCAATCGCCCCGCGTTTTCCCTTTTTGAGATCCTCAAGCAAGCCCATAACTGTGATGTTTTAGAGGTGCAATAAAATCTTGTGTTCTGGTCTATGGCCGGGAATAGATCACACGTGGGGCGGGTTCATCAGGGGAATGAATTTCGGTTTTTAGTTGAATGTGGCCTAGTTCTTCATGTTCAATTTCAAAAACCACAGGATTGACAGACCAGCCAAATTTTGATTGGGTTGGAAATGGCACCGTTTCTACAAACTCGGAACCAGAAAACGTTTTTTGATAGGATTCTGCCATTCCAAGAACTTCCAAAACAACAGAATCCGTTTTACCTGACTTGTCCAGATATGAGATCTCGACATTTCCAGAATCATGGTAGACTGCCTCGACTTGAAACGTTTGACGAAGAACATCCTTGTCGGCAGTTCCACTAGTCAGAAAAACCAGCGCAAGAACGGTGATTAGTCCAAGAAAGATCGGGGCGGTAAATCTTCTAGCCATATCAGAACTCTTTTCTCATGGATCTAAGCAGTCTTGAATTTATTCGTATTCGCTCAAGGGTTTGGGTCTGGGTGCGTTCTGTTCCAGGGGTGGGATTGCTTTTGAAGAATTCCTTGATCTCTTTTTCCATGGAGTCATCAGATACCAGAGATATGCTCGCTACGATCCTGTTAAACAGCGGGTTTCCATGTCCGACTTTGCCGTTTAGTCTCTTCCAATTCTTCTTTAACCACGGCCACAATATTTTCTTACCATAAGGATTTGCGGCAACTCTCATTATCGGCAGTTGCATGTTTTGTGAACGGACATCAGGAGTCCGAGAAAAGTCCAGTGATTTTATGAGGAGTTTTTTGTCTTTAAATCCGCACATGGCTCCCAGAAAACGAAGTTTTTCCTCCATGGTTTTTGCATTTTTGTACAGTCTGCTCAACTCGGAATGTGTTCTGGCATTGCCATTCCATGCTGCAATTGAGCAGATCGGCTCTACCAGGTCAGGTGACAGGGAATTGGGGGATTTTAAGAATTTGGAATATAGGCGGAGCGCCTTCGCGGTGACTGCCTCGTCATCCATCCTTCCCAATGCAGCGATTACAAAGGAGCGCAGTAACGCATCAGTGTGCTTGTCTGATTTTTTAGGCTCCCATCCCAGGTCAGATAAAATTCTTCCAAGATAATTTACCGCATAATCGCGGATCTCACCGACGAATTCCTCATTAAAGGCACGAAAATACAGCGAAGTCAAATTATGTGCCACGTTGACTGATGCAAGATAACTATCCTCATCAAAATACGCGTCTGAAAAATCAAGATACGTCCTGACTTTTTCATCCCCGGAAAGACAGAGGGAGAACAGGTCGTTTTGTACTGCCCATCTGTCAATGGCCTGAATGCGTTTTTGATCCACTAGCATCTTTAGATCAAGCAGGATTCCCTGATCATATTTTACACGGTAGAATCCCTTTCTGCCATAGTTTGCAACAAAGCCCACCGTGTTTTTTGGCAGTTTTACAGACATTGACTTTTTGGAGAATAATTTTTTATAAATCTCGTTTTCCAGACCCAGTGACAGCGGTATGGACCACAGCCCCCTGCTGAATTTCTTATCAGGTTCATGCAGGTATCTTTTTTGTTCAAGTTTTAGCGTGCTGCCATCCTGATGAATCTCAACTAGCGGGAACCCGGGTTGTTTGAGCCACGTGTTTATCATGGATGTGACAGGCATTTTTGATGCCTTGCCGATGGCATTCCACAAGTCAGATCCCTGGGCATTGCCGTATTTGAAATCAGATAGGTATTTTTTCAGGCCCCTTCTAAAGTTAGGCTCGCCCACATAGTGTTCAAGCATCCTTAGCACGCATCCCCCCTTGTCATATGAGATTGCATCAAAGATTTCCCTGATTTCCGCAGGAGAGTTTACCTTGACGTCGATTGGATGGGTCGTCTTTAAGGAATCAAGTCCCATTGCAGTATTCATCGCATCATCGACGAACTGGTTCCACAGATCCCATTGGGGATAGAATTTGTCAACGAATTTAGTCGCCATAAAAGTTGCAAAGCTTTCATTTAACCACAGGTCATTCCACCACTTCATGGTAACCAGATTTCCAAACCACTGATGTGCTATTTCATGTGAGATTACTTCGGCTATGAACTGCTTGGTCCTAGTAGAAGACGTTTTTGGATCATAAAGCAGGATTGTCTCCCTGAAAGTTATCGCACCCCAGTTCTCCATGGCGCCTGCCGCAAAATCAGGAACCGCAATCAGGTCAAGCTTTGGCAGCGGGTATCTTATTCCGAAATATTTTTCATATGATGCAAGAAGTTTTTTTCCAAGTTCCAGTGAGAATCGGCCCTTGGATTTATTTCCCTTCGTTGTTACAACCCTAATCTGTGTTTTACCTATCTTTCCGGTAAGATATTCAAATTCGCCGACACCAAGATAGATCAGGTACGTTGAGACGATCGGGGTTTTTCTGAATTTGTAGGTTGTTTTGTTTCCAGTTTTTTTCTTTGATTGGACTGGCATGTTGGAGATGGCAGTAAACTTGTTATCGGCAATTATTGAAATTACAAACGTTGCTTTCGCCGCTGGTTCGTCCCAGCAAGGAAACGCCCGTCTTGCATCTGCTGCTTCAAACTGCGTCGTGGCAAGATATTTTGTTTTTTTACCCTGCTTGTACTGGCTGCGGTAAAATCCAAGCAGTCTGTCATTTAGGATTCCCTGAAATTCCAGATGTATGATGATTCTGCCCCTGATTTTTTCACCCAGCGTGATTTCCAATTCTTCCTTCTTTTCGTTTGTTTTATGGGTGGATTTGATGATTGTATTACGAGAGGTCACCTGGCATGATTTTATTTCAAGTTCGGCACAGTTCATCGTTATCTTATTGGTGGACTTTTTGCAGTTTGCCAAAACAGATTCGGTTCCCTCAAACGTGAATCCCTTGAGATCTGGCTTGAAGACCAGGTCATAATTAATCGGAGTAACATCCACGTTATAGGCACATCAAAGACGCCTTAAGTAGATTTTCCAAAGGCAAAACCAAGAAATAGAAAAAGCCTTTAAAATATACGGGATAATTATGGTATTATGAAACAAAAACCTGCACCATCACGAAGCGTCAAAATTCTTGTCGCCAAGCTGGGATTAGACGGTCATGACAGGGGGGCGCTGGTGCTGTGCAGGGCATTTAGGGATGCAGGGATGGAGGTGATTTATTCGGGACTTTTTGCAACACCAGAAAGGGTGGCACAGATTGCAGAGGACGAAGACGTTGATGCAGTTGCAATGAGTTTGCTAAACGGGGCACATGGAACGTTGTTTCCAAGAGTAGTCAAGGCGGTAAAAAAGAAGGGGCTCAATGACGTACTAGTAGTTGGAGGAGGCGTGATTCCGGAGATAGACCACAGTGATTTGATCAAGGCAGGAGTGGATCACGTGTTTGGTCCGGGTACGCCGTTGCAGACAATTATTGATCACATCAATACCGGCGTTTCCAAATTAAGAAAGATGTGAAAAGAGGATTCATGTTGTGGATTAAATCAGAGTTATCAGATGGTTCTTTGAGATTCGTGGGTTTTTCTCAGGATTGAGACTGTCAGTTTGCCCATCTACAGTTTGCTTTTGCCTTTTTCTGGTCACGGTAAATAAAAAAGATCCGGGGTTTTTAACAACACTATTCTGTGGAATCAGGCCACATCATTTTGCGCATTTCCTTACCGACCTTTTCAATCTGGTGTTCGTCATACTGTTTGATGTATTTATCAAATGCATCCTTGCCGCTTTTCTGGTATTCAGAGACCCATTCTTTGTTGAATGTGCCGTCTTGAATCATGGTAAGAACCTTTTTCATGTTTGCCTTGTTTGTAGAATCCATAACCATCGGTCCGCGAGTCAGGCCGCCGTATCTGGCAGTTTCGCTAACACGTCTCCACATTCCGTTAATCCCGTATCTCTGAATCATATCTACGATGAGCTTGAGTTCATGTAAAACCTCAAAGTATGCTATTTCCGGCTGGTATCCTGCTTCAACCAGGGTTTCAAACGCATTTGTCACCATCGAGGCCGCACCGCCGCAAAGATCTGCCTGTTCGCCAAACCAGTCAGTCTCCACCTCCTCTTTGAAAGTGGTTTGAATCAGTCCGGCTCTTGCACTTCCGATTGCTTTTGCAAGTCCCAACGTTCTATCCCATGCCTTTCCTGTAAAGTCCTGTTCGACTGCAACTATGGATGGGGTTCCAAAATTGTTAAGATATGTCTCTCTAACTTTGGAACCAGGTCCCTTTGGAGCAGCCATGATTAAATCAACGTTCTCTGGCGCCTCAATCCATTTCCAATAGATTGCCGCTGCATGAGAAAACGATAATGCGTTTCCCTCTGAAAGATTTGGTCTGATTTCATCCCCATACACCTGGCCCTGAATCATGTCTGGAATCAGTATGTGAATAATGTCGGCCTGTTTTGTAGCATCGGCAACTGACATTACTTTGTGGCCGTCAGCTTCTGCCTTTTTCCAGCTGTTGCCGCCCTCTTTAAGACCTATTATCACGTTGAGACCAGAGTCTTTCATGTTGTTGGCCTGTGCATCACCTTGTATTCCATAACCAATTACAGCAATTATCTGATCCTTGATTGGATCAAGACTGATATCATCATCTTTCCATGTTTTTGCCATGATTTTGGCAGTAATACAGCAAATATTAACCATGAAATTTAGATCTTGATTATTTTATCACATGAACGGCATTTTACAGTGACTTTATCACCAGGCAGCCTAGTAAATCTCTTGGAGCCGCAGTTTGGACATATGGGGCATGCACGTACTGGTTCCATGTATTAGGAAATTATATTTGATTTTATTAAACCAGTCTATTGAATTGTGCCGCTGCCAAGAATTCTAATGCTAGTCGATTCTGGTTTTAAAATTACGGCAATCTGGCCTTTCTTGCATACGACTGGTTTTTCAAATACCAGTCTCAGAGGGGAGACTGATTCGAATTTTGCAGCCTTGATTTGCAATCCAATGCTGACAAGACACCCCTGATTCCCTGCGATATCATTCTTGTAAAAGGGGCTCTTTTGAAAATCAAGTTCGATTTCAGTCCTGACATCAACTGTATTTTCTGCAGAAATTATATCTCCACGGTTCACATCATCAGGTTTTGCCCCCTTTACTGCCAGTCCAACCCTTGCAGGGCAGACAGATTCACTTACTGGATCATCATGCATCTGGATTGATTTTATGAGGATGTCGATTCCCGCAGGATAGAGTTTTAGATTGTCATACTGTTTTATTTTTCCGCTAGTTACTTTGCCCAAAATCACAGTTCCAACGCCCTTGACATCAAAACAGTGATCGACTACCATTTCAGAAGAACCGTCATGTGATACCGGTTCAAGTTTATCCATGGCCTCCTTGATTTTGTCTTGATCAACTTTGAGATATTTCTCAACTACTGTTCCCTTGATCATTGCATCCAGTTTTGATTCATCCACATCAAAGGTGTGGGAGATGATTCCCTTTTCTTTTTTTAACGAATCAAGTGCGATGATCTGTTCGCCTGTAAACTTGTCTAGCTTATCCACATGTAATACCACGTATTCTGCCAGATTGATTGCCTGAAACAAGGGCTGTATCTTATCAGGAAACCCGCTTGGAGTCACCCATGTCTTGATAATATCGGATTCTTTTCTATCATAAAGAGATAGATCAGTGGCCGTTCCCTTTTTTCCGAATTCAGATGCAATCTCTTGCTTGCCCAGGACTACAAAGTTTACAGATTCGACCAATAATTTTGAATAAAAGATCGTTCATAAGAATTTATCATAAATTTTGGCATTAGAAATCATACACTGATGGCGTGTCATCGACGAGACATTCAAAATATCACGCTCAGTTCTTTCTCATGATACAGTTACTGGATAATCTGGAAATCGACAAACATGAAATGATTGCATATAGGATTAAGAAAGGAGGGATGGAAAATCAGTGAATAAATGTAACAAGATGGTATTACTCAGACCATGTCATGCCAGTGATTTTGTGATCCGTACCGATATATGCTGCTCAAAAGGCAGTTCCAATCCAAAATGCTCGGCCAAAGGCATACTTGAATTTTGAATCTGTTTTGAGAGCAGATTCGCCAAGGGGAGTGAGGTACTGAACAGATACAAGTGTAAAGGCAGTCAGACCCCGTGCCACCAGCACAGGCAGATCAGTCAGAGCATTCATGTTTTTCATGTCCCTATTATTTACAAACTCTGGGTTTTTCTCGGGACATGCAATGAACACACTTGACTTGCAGACCTGTTGATGTTGATGAGTATTGTGTACACACGTAGGGCATGTTTCACAGCAGACTACCGGATCCATCGTGAGATGGGTTGATCAAAGGCACATAATCTGAACTTTTGATTACAAACGCAAATTTTACATTAGATCGCATAAATCTTAAATACTCAAAAGTAGTATTTCCTATTAGCTAATGATTGTTTCACTACAGGAAATAGGGGTTTAAAGTAATGGAATCATATTGTGTAGAACGGGTGGAAGAGTATTTCAAAAAAGAAGGATGGAAATTTCATTCTCCTAACAAAATTCGTGGATTCCGGCCTGATTTTATAGTTGAAAAAGATGGTAAATTGGCAATAGTAGAAGTAAAGAGTAAAAGAGCGGATTTTGATAATGGAATAAAAAAAGTACTACACTTTAAAAACGCTGCAAACTATGCATATCTTGCTGTTCCGGATGACATCATAACTGAAAAGACACATTCTGTATGTAAAAGTCTTGGAATAGGTCTAATCTCAATTGATCAAGATGTAAGAGAAATAACAAGACCAGAGTTGACAAAAGCATTAGAATCTGTAAAAAATGGTGTTTTCAAATCTCCAAAAACAGAAAAACCAATTTCTAAAAAAAAGAGCTCACTTGAAGTATTGTTTAGATCAAAAGCACTCGTACAAATTCTAAAACTTTTATTTTTGAATCAGACTCGGGATTATTATCTGCGTGAACTAGCTGACCAAGCCGGAATTTCATCATCAACTGCATTAAGAGAATTAGATAAAATCCGTCCATTAAACCTGGTTATAAAATCAGGTCGGGGTCATATTACATATTACAAAATTAACATAGATTCTGTTATTTTTGAAGACCTAAAAAGAATTTTTTTGAAATTTGAATTAACTGATGAAATAATATCTAAAGAATTTGAAAAATTGAATATAAAATATGCGTTAATTTATGGCTCATTTGCTAGAGGGACAGAAACTGAAACAAGTGATATGGATTTGTTAATAATAGGAGATGTGGATAGAAATTCCATATTACATTCAGTCTCAGAATTGGAAAGTAAAATTGGCAGAGAGATTAATTTTGTGTTATGGACAGAGAAAGAATTCAAAGAAAAAATTAAGCAAAAAATTTCATTACTCGATAATATCCAGAAGAATAAAGTAATCATGATAAAAGGAGACAGGGATGGATTTACAAAAACTGTTGGATGAAAATCTAATTGAATCATTTACTGCTTCATCTGATCAAATCAAGCAAAAAATTTCAATTGCAGTGGCAGATCTTGATGTGGCAAGATCTTCTATAAATGGAAAAAATGCCAGATCTATAGAATGGGCTTATGCTCAGGCCTAATGTATTGCTCCAGACGGGCACGGCATTAATGTATTCTCATGGGTATAGACCAAAAAGATCCTCTGGTTCTCATCATTGGACAGTGGAGCAGTATTTAAAATCAGAATTCAAAGGACTGATTCCTGGCAATGTTTTAACGGCATTTGGTAAGGCACGTCAAAATAGAAATAATGCAGTTTATGATCAAGTTGGATTGATTGGTAGACAAGACACTGTTGGATTAATAGGTGATGCTGACGCTCTTCTAACTACTGCAAGAAGCATTTTGGGGTCGATGTTATAAATTCAAATTGTCTCTCCAGATATGTTTTGAGTAAAATCGATCATATTTTTACAAATTCATGCCTAGAATGACATCTTTTTTGCATCTTCTCATCAGAGAATCATCATTATGGCTCCATCACAAAAAATGGAAGACGGTTTTTTAGAGCATATTGGAAATTTAATACAGATACACATGTCGTATCTCAAGAAATTAAAAAGAAAACGGGACAAGGCTGCAGTAATTTTGATAGGGCACCACAGCATCGCGCAAAAGTTCTCAGGGAATTTTTAAGAAAAAATCCAAATGTTAAATTAATTTACCTTCCAAAAGACCCCACCCCCCTTATTTGAATACTGTAGAGGAGTGCAGGCATCAGGTAAAACCCATAAAGTGAATCTCAGCACGGGTATTCAGAAAGATCAGCAGAGTTCTCAGAGACCTCATCTAATACGTGGAGGTGGTACAGTATGGATTTTCGTGATGAGGTCTGTGCTTTCATAAGGTGTGAATTTAATTATCATATAAAAGACTAGTGTACGAATCATCTAGGATCAGCAGAGATGAATATGATCTACGGAAACGAGTTTAATGTCAGAGCATAGCTGGCAAATCTGTGATTTTGCGGCCTTACCAGTCTTTGATGGTATTTACTGATGGGCCTGCCAGTTGCGCCATTCAAACCCAGCGGTCCCCGGATATAGTTTGCCATGTTTGACCAGTAAAGAACCTCGTCTGTCGGGGAAAAGTAGTTTATGATCTTTTTATTAACGACGATTTGCAGTAACTTTCCGTATTTTCTCGAAGCCGGGACATCATCAGTTATGGATGCGCCAAAAAAATAAACGCTTTCAACAACGCCCTTGTTTTGTTTCTTTTTTGCAAGGTATTCAACGGTGCTCAGAATTACTTGCGATCCCAGTGAATGACCCATTAGGCGGATTTTTGTCCCAGGACTGGTGTCTTTAAAGTCCTCAATGAATCTTCCAAGGTTTCGTCCGTTCTTCTTTGCAATTATCTGACCTACGGCAAGTGCGTGTTTTGCATGTGTGATCAGATGGGCACCAATGGTGTTTGAATCATAGCTAAAACCGACCACATGGTGGGCATATCCCAGTTTACGCAGCCTGTTTCTTGCCAAAACGATCTTGGCTACTGCACCGGCATTGTCATTTTGCAGACCATGAATCATTATGGTGAGCTCCTTTGAGCCAGCTAGTTTTTCAAAATACTTTTTAGGATACAGGTGGTACGGATTGTTTTTTATCGTTTTTCCAGTAGACCTGTCATAGTATCCCCTAGTAGAGATTCGTGGAATCGGTTTCATGCCTGCTCAGAGGGACCCAGCTGTTTTTTGTATTTTGCAATGTCGGACTCCTCAACCTTGAGAAACAAGGGGGCAACATCCCCCAAGACGTGTCCGGCGCAGATTCCAAGTGTGGAGATTTCATCCCAGGATGATTCATCGACATTTCCATCCAGGCCCAGCTGTTCCCAAATTTTCTGGGCAGACTCTGGAAGAAACGAAAAGATGACAATTGCCAGGCTTTTAGCGGCGTTGAGTGAAAGAAATACACAGTTTGCAGTTCCAGGTCCGTTCTTCCATGGTTCTTTGTGTTGAAAATACTGATTAAAGTATGACGAGAATTCCATTATCTTCTTTAGGGCCCTGTCAAGATGATTTTGCTCCAAGAGTGATCCCACATCCGCTGCAAGGGTCATGATCTTCTGTTCTGCATTGGAATCCTTCTCGTCAAAGGAATCATGTTCGGGAACTCTGCCATCAAATGATTTTTTGGTAAATCCCAAGGCACGATTTATGAAATTCCCAAGATTTCCAATCAGTTCTGAATTAATCCTAGTAGTAAAGTCATTCCAATCAAAGTTAAGATCGTCCTGGGAATAAGGATTGATTGATACGAGATAATATCTAAGATAGTCTGCAGGATAGTATTCCAGAAACTCTTTGAGGCCGACATACCAGTTTCTGCTTTTGGAGATCTTTTTTGACTGTAAAGTGAGATGGCCCCGAGTCGGAATGTAATCAGGCAGCTTGTATTCACTGCCGATTCCCAGCCTCATTGCAGGCAAAAAGAGATAGTGATGATACACGATGTCCTTTCCAATAAAGTGATAAATGTCAGCAGAATTCCAAAAGTCCTTGCCGTTGATTCCCTTATCATTGAGGAATTTTATCGCAGTTGAAATGTATGCCAGATGATTATCAAACCATCCATAAAACACCTTGTCTCCCGCACCGTCTAGCGGTATCGGCACGCCCCAAGAGATATCACGCGTTATATCCCAATCAATCAGGCCGGATTTTATCCAATTCTGGACATATTTTTTTACATCCTTTTGAAGATGTTCGTTTTCATCAAGCCACTTGGATAATGAATCGCTAAAATTTTTCAGTTTGAAAAAATAATGATTTGTCTTTTCTTTTGTCGGAGGCTGACCGCAAAGCGAGCATTGTGGATTGATAATTTCATCTGGAACACGGCCGCAGCCTTCACAGAGATCAGAGTATTGATCTTCGGCATGACAGTATGGACATGCGCCCCGGACATATCTGTCAGGCAGGAATTTTTTATCATTATTACAGTAAAACTGAATGATCTCCTGTTCGTAGATGTGGCCCGCATCGTTTAGTTTTTTGAAGACATCTTGGACAAATGCAACGTTCTCAGCAGAGCTTGTCTTGTAGAAATAATCAAATCCGATGTTAAACGCGGTAAAATCCTCCAGATCACGCTTGTTCCAATGGGCAACATAGTCAGCAGGTGTCTTTCCCTCTTTTTCTGATTGAATTAATATCGGGGTTCCAAAATCATCTGATGCGCAGACATAGTATGCCTCCACACCGTTTAGCTTTAGGAATCTAGTGGTGATGTCTGCTGGCAGGTACGTGGATGCGACGTGTCCCAAATGAATTTCCCCATTTGCATAAGGCAACGCACTGGTAATGATGGCTTTTTTGTTCATCAGATAATAGCCAGCAACAACGCTGGGGTTAAGAAGTTTTAGACTGGGGCAGGAATCAGGATAAAAAACAGATGGAATCAGTTATCAACATCAT
The DNA here is from genome assembly GCA_965218785.1 of Candidatus Nitrosopumilus sp. Taxonomy (GTDB): domain Archaea; phylum Thermoproteota; class Nitrososphaeria; order Nitrososphaerales; family Nitrosopumilaceae; genus Nitrosopumilus. Next base: position 766,881 of record OZ244650.1, on the reverse strand, counting down.
GATTCTAAATCATCAGATGGGAAATCAAGACAGCAGTTATGAAGTTCTGGCATGTATGATTTGCAGAGAGTCTACCAGCTGTCGGCGTATTTTACCTGTTCTGGAGTGAGTCTGTCGATTTTAACATCCATTGCCCTTAGCGCATCGACTGCGACTTGTCTGTCGATTTCTTTGGGAACATTAATGATTTTATCTTCCATTTTTTTGTGGTTTTTGAGAATGTATAACACGGACAGGATTTGATTTGAGAATGACTGTGCCATGACTTCGGGAGGATGCCCTTCTGCTGCAACCAGGTTTGCCAGTCTGCCCTGTCCAATCAGGTATACCTTTCTTCCGTTTTTCAGGACGCATTCATCAAGATTCGGTCTTACTGTTTTGACGGACTTTGATTTCTTGAGCAGAAAGTTACTATCTATTTCAACATCAAAATGACCGACGTTTCCCATGATTGCACCGTCCTTCATTTGCAGGATGTGTTCTTTTCTAATCACGCTAGTCATTCCGGTACACGTGATGAAGATATCACCTGTTTTGCAGGCCTGCGACATTGGCATTACTTCAAAACCGTCCATGTGGGCTTCTAGTGCCTTTATCGGATCTATCTCTGTAACTATTACCTTTGAGCCCATTCCATTACACCGTGCTGCAACACCACGGCCAACCCAGCCATACCCGACTATAACCACGCGTTTTGACGCCATAAGCAGATTCATGGCTCGAAGATAGCCATCAATTGTACTCTGTCCGGTGCCATACCGGTTATCAAACATGTGTTTTGTATATGCCTCGTTTACCAAAATGACCGGATAACGGAGCATTCCCCGGTTTTCGACTGCCCGGATTCTAGTAACACCGGCAGTAGTCTCCTCAGTTGCCCCAAGAATTTTCATGTTCTTGAATCTCTTGTCAAAATGAGCCTTGATGTTCATGTCTGCACCATCATCAGTTAGAATTGTAGGTTTGTGCTTCAAAACCTGGTCAATGCACCAGTCATATTCCTTGACAGACTGTCCATGCCACGAGTACACATGAATTCCCTGAGAGACCAGAAATGCGGCAATGTCATCCTGGGTCGTCAAAGGATTGCCACCACAGCATGCAACAGTTGCGCCAAGCTCCTTGGCACCGATAAGCAAAACGGAGGTCTCTTTTGTAATATGCAGGCAGAATCCAAGAGTTATGCCCTTTAGCGGTTTTGATTTTTTAAAACGATTAATGGTATTATCTAGAATCTGCATGTGGGATCTGGCCCATTGATAGGAGAGTTTGCCGTCACTGATCAATTTTTTACTGGTCTTTACCTTGCTCAATGAACAAATCCACGAATAAGACTATAAAATCCTATCATGCGAATGTAAATAAATGACAAAAGTATCGCTAAATTATTGACCTGGAAGAAAATTGCTGAAAAGGGGGAGGTCTCTGAGGGAAAAGGCAAGGCCTTCAAGATTGACGGAAAGCAGATAGCTGTGTTCAATCAGGACGGATATCATGCATTAGATGATCTTTGCGTTCATCAGGACGGCTCAATTGCCTCAGGAAAGCTCGAGGGGGGCATTGTCGAATGTCCATTACATTTTTGGCACTATAACATCAAAACAGGGGAGTTGAAGGACTATCTCAAAGACGTCAAAATAGAAACGTATCTGGTTGAAGCAAGAGACGATGGCATTTATGTAGACATTTGAGAAAAAACAGATGATAAATTTAACAATCAGCACTCCATGTCAGTATTCCCAGATTAGAATGCCTGCTCTGACAAGTTGGCAGGTGTTTTGACTATTGTAAAGCCCCGGATGTTTTGTGAAATGTTACCCCAAATATGATCTTTGCCGGATTGAAAAATTAAAGACTGGCGTATCTGATTATATAATCACTGTTTTGCACCAGAACCACCGTCATCTCATAGCTCTTTCACATCTAACGGGTCCGATGCAGCAGCATCTTGCTGAGTAGCTCTCTTCTTCCAGACGAATTCTTCCAAGTTATGATTTTGCGATCAGATGTTTTTGGGATAATTTCGCAAGACACATCAACTTACAAGTCAAGACACCCAAGCACTTACCTAGTATTTGATAGGAACGCCGTCTTTACTATATCAGGCATAAGTTTTATTCCCGCAGTATGAAAAACAATTATTGAATCAGGACATCATAAATGAGATCAAGAATCAGGATTATTCGGAGATCACAGAAACAATCCAGGAGTTCATCCTAGAGCAGATAACAAAGAATCAATCTCAGGGGGTCATCCTGGGGCTGAGCGGGGGGATTGATTCGGCAGTCCTGGCATACCTGTGCAAATCAAAACTAAAAGAAGATACCACGGCACTAATCATGCCAGATACGTCAGTTACGCCGGAGATAGAGACACAGGACGCACTTCGGGTGATTGCACTGACAGGAATAAAATACAAGTTGATTGATATCAAGCCGATTGTAAACGAGTATTCCATGTATCTCGAACCCAGTGAGAAGGCCAGAGGAAACCTTCGCGCAAGAATCAGAACCAACATCCTGTATTATTATGCAAACATCAAAAATTACCTGGTCTTGGGTTCCAGTGACAGGAGTGAACACCTGATAGGATATTTTACAAAGTTTGGAGACGGCGCATCGGATCTTACCCCGATTATCTCGCTATACAAGTTGCAGGTAAGGGAGATTGCAAGACATCTTGGAATATCAGAGGAAATCATTTCAAAAAAGAGCAGCCCCCATTTATGGAAAGACCACGAGGCAGAAGGCGAGCTGGGTATGTCTTATGAGGAGATAGACTCCATCCTGTACTGCCTGTTTGAGAAAAAATTATCAGTTGACAAGACAGCAGAGATAAGCCAGATTGAAAAGAAGGTTGTGGAGAAGATTGTTGAATTAAACAAAAACAGCGAACATAAAAGACTGCCAGAACAAAAACCAGACAGGAAGCAGAGATGAATCTTCAAGATACGCTGACAAATTCCGAGCAGAGGCTGGATGTTTCAAAAAAGATCAGAATCTACCTGTGCGGGGTGACAGTTTATGATGAATCACATGTCGGTCATGCCAGAACCATCATAGTCTTTGACGTGCTAAGAAGATACATCGAATCAAAGGGGGCAGAGATCGAGTTTGTTCAAAACTTTACAGACGTGGATGATAAAATAATCAGCCGTGCAAAGACAGAGAACGTACCTGCAAAGGCAGTCAGTGAGAGGTACATCAAGAATTACTTTGAGGATTTTGATGAATTAAATGTAAAACGTGCAACAGGTTATCCAAAGGCCACAGAGCACATAGAGGATATCATCGAGTTCATCAAAGGGCTAGTTGAGAAAGAGTACGCATACGCCTCAAAGAACGGGGTTTATTTTTCAGTCTCAAAGTTCTCCGAATACGGAAAACTATCAAAAAAAAAGACAGACGATCTCCAGTCAGGGGCCAGAATTGAGATAGACGAGTCAAAAAACAATCCGTTGGATTTTGCATTGTGGAAGTTCTCAGATGTGGAACCCGTATGGAGCAGCCCGTGGGGTAAAGGCAGGCCCGGATGGCATGTGGAATGCTCGGCGATGAGCATAAAGTATCTTGGAGAAAATTTTGATATTCACGGGGGCGGGCGGGATTTGATCTTTCCCCACCATGAAAACGAGATTGCACAGTCCGAATGTTATACAGGCTCACAGTTTGCAAAGATTTGGATGCATGTAGGAATGGTAACAATTAACGGCGAAAAGATGTCAAAATCCCTTGGAAATATAAAATCAATCAGACGCGTATTAGAAGACTGGGGACCCAACATCATCAGGCTGTTTTGTCTGTCAGGACACTATTCAAAACCGATTGACTATTCAGAGGAACTCTTGAAGGAAAATCTCACAAAGTGGAGGCAGGTTGAAACGTGCTATTACGAATTATTACACGCAGATAATGAAAACCGGGGGGAATCAGACAGAATTATCAAAAATGCAAAAACCGGATTTGATGACGCGCTAGAAGGCAATTTTAACACGCATCTTGCATTATCGGCGTTCTTCCAGCTTGTCAGGGAATCAAACAGACTGGCAGCAGAGGGAATACTCGGAGGTGTGGATGCACGAATTATCAAGATAGAATTTGAGAGGATGATGAATGTCTTGGGATTGAGCATTCCAGAAATGACTAAAGATGAAAAGCACAAGATAGACGAGATGATTCAAGGCAGGGAGGAACTAAGAAAGAAAAGGCAGTTTGCAGACGCAGATGAGATTCGTGACAGGCTAAACGAGATGAATGTCGAATTAATTGATCATAAAGATAGGACGATCTGGATGAAAAAAGAACACATCAAGGCCGAAAGTTAAAAAAGCAGATATGGCAGTGGTTCTAGGAATTGTTGCGCCATGACTGGCAAGTCATTTTTTTGCTAGTGAGGCATTGGCACTAGGAACATGTTCCATCTGTTAAATATCAGAAATTAAAGACAGTCACACGAGTGCAATTTCAACATTGATGCAGGTGTTGCAGAAGATAGTTTGATGACAGGTCACCAGAACGGTCACACAAAATCAGTCACCTGCAAAATCAAGGGCCGTCTCTGCAAAAATTCTAAAGTAAGTTTGATCAGATCATTTCAGATGTGGAAACTCATCTAGGAGGTATATCATCATTAGAAAAAAAGACGGAAAAGTTGCATATTTTAAATGAAGAATTTATGCGTAAAAAAATTAGTCCGTCTTAATTAGTCGAATCTAATTTTCACAGTGTTTAATAGAATTGAGCATCAAGGAACATCATGAATCCATGGAACAAGTTCTGGAAGTGGTACGAGAATAAGATCCTGGGAAGCATAGTTATCATTGCAGTAATACAGTTCATTCAGATCCCACACATGGTTTGGAATGCAGATATCATGCTGGAGGCAGGAATCATATCCAGGGTTCATCCGGTTATCGATTGGTTCCTGTACGGGGTGGACCTGATTGAAATCGTTTCAATCATCAATGTCGGAATGATAATGTTTAGTCTGATCAGAAAAAGACAAAAAAGCAGCAGGCAGGTCTCAACACAGTAACAACTAGTCCTTTGCACCCCAGATAACGCGTTGTGGAAATGGAATTTCAATGCCTGCATTATCCAGTGCGCGCTTTATCGTGGTAAGCAAAACCGGCTGAACCAGGCTCCAGTCATCCCTGGGATACCATACCAGTATCTGGATATTTACACTAGAGTCGCCAAGCTCGTTTACTCTAAATTCAGGTTCAGGAATACAGAGTACAAAAGGCATGGCGATCTCAATCTCCTTTTTTATTGCAGATACCGCATGATCAATGTTGGTTTTGTAGGAAATTCCGACTGTGGCATCAGCACGTCTGACAGTCGAGACGGCAAGGGATCGTATGTTTGATGTGAAGAACTTTTCGTTTGGAATTCGGATTATGGTCCCATCAAATTTTCTAACCATGCTAGAAAAGGTTCCAATATCTAGCAGGGTACCATAGATTCCCATGTCAGGCAGATGAATTGTATCCCCATGTTTTGCAGGCTTTTCAACGATGAGGAAGATTCCCGAAATCAGGTTGGACACGACGGACTGTGTCGCAAATCCAATCACCACTGCAAAAATTCCTCCTGCGACAATTAGACCGGATAGATCAATTCCCTGGCTTGATGTGAATGCCAGAAACGAGAGTATTACTATTCCAAAATAGATCAGCTTGCTGAGATTTTGCGCGGTATCTTTTGGCAGTGTCGGCGCGTAATACTTATGAAACAGCAGTTTGGCAATCTTGGCAATAATGACTCCGACTGCCATGATGATTCCCCCAATTAACAGTGAAAGAACGGTCAGTTCGCCGATAATTTGCATCTCAGATAGACCCTGAAGGAATTCCAAAGGCATTACTCCAGACCCATCTCCATAGTGGTGCTAACAGTGGTGTCTTCCCATGTCGGGGATTTGACCCAATCCGTACCAGCAGGATCGGTTTTGACATCGGCAATGTTGACTGCAGCCCTCTTCCGGAGAGTGACTTTGATGCCGTCAATTATCGTTTTTGAGCCTTGATAGTACAGCGAGTTATCAGTGATTGGAAAGACTACCTTACTTACCGTTTGTCCGGTTTTCAGGGTATTTTCAATGATGATTTTCATAACGCATTGAACATATGAAACCGAATCGCCATAATCAGTTGCCAGTGACACCTTGGCATACTTGCATAGTGTGCCAGTGTCAGGCGGACCATAAAGGCCGAATCTGGAATTTACAGGACTGCATGTAACCCAGTCCAAAGATTCCCGGCTTGCACCATAAACTAGGAAAACTCCAATCTCAATTGGACAATGAACAAAGATACTAGCAGCTGAATTCTCGCCGAGATGGATATCCTTGTCAAATTTTAAAAAGATATGGCCTGTTCTCCTGGCAGGATGATTAAGCGGACGTATTGGCGCCACCTCAATTTGAATTTCATTGGATTTTACAGGAATCATTTTTTCAGCAATCCTTCCCTCAGAATCCCTTCTAAAGTATGAAAAGACGTTTTCTCCTATTCGCTGAATTTTGATCAGCGTGTTGGGAAGTGAGAGTTCAAGACTGTCACTAACGGTATAAACACCATAGTTGGAGAAGGTGTCTTCAGTTTCAGCGCTCATAATTTCATTTTTTTTATTTAAAATCCAGAATTTATGCCCTCTCTTTTGGGGGTAGATCGGCAAAAACACCATATCCAGAGTTGGCACCATAAATTAACACGATTAAATATTAGTCGATATCCGGATGATGAGAGTTTTGGTCAGCCGCACTAATACTGGCATATCATCAAGTATTCTTATGCTGAAATTCCAGACTGGATTAAAAACAATGCAGGGTGGCTAGTTTCGATAACCCTTGATGATAACCTAAAAAACGGCCAGCGGCTGATAAAAAAATTAAAGACAGGCATGCCATCCAGTCATTGTTGGGTGCAGGAATAATACAAAGCAAGATAAAATTTGATGCTGTTGTTCCCTCAAAATACTCTCTTGACTCTTCAAACTGTTAAAGAAAGTAATGCAGGGCAATTAAAAAAAATCAGACATGGTTTTCTGCCTCACTAATTTTGAGATGTTTCCATGAGCGAGCCATTCAGATTTGCTGATGCTCATCTTGGCTGATGCCATTAGCAGGGCATCATCAAAATTTTCAGCCATGACAGGATTTTGCCTCATGGCCTCACGAATCCCCTCACGTACCTGCCACACACCCACGGGAATCGCATATTCAGGCCTTATCTCCCTGAGAACCACGACGCCTGCCTGGATTTTCTGTCTTGACAGGTATTCGGCAACACCTAGTTTAGCTGCAAAATAAGCACCGGCTATTGCAGGAGGATGACTTATGCCACGTGCATCCTCAGAATCAGAACCAAATCCAAGTATTCCATTGGAGTACCAGGCTTCAATCATTTCATATATCCATCGGTGTGGAAATAAAACAACAGAGAAGACGTTTCCCAGATGTTGATAGGAGAAAACCCTGCATGAATCAATCAGACTGTAATCCAGGATTTCATCTGAAAGGGATTTGGAGATAATATCATCAGTGGCAGTGATGCTCCAGCGGGTTGGAACAAGTCTTCTTTTCTCTCCGAGCATTCCAATGCTAAAGCATTTTTGAATCTTAGAAATTTCGATTCCAGAGTTGTACAGATTCAAGACGGCATCCTGCGCCTTTAGATCCCCGTCATAGAATGTTTTTTCGATGGATTTTACCGGTGTAGTGCCAGAAAATTTTGCAGATTTTAGATGGGCGATGGGACCAAAGGGGGCGCTTTGATCATCAAGGGATATGGAGGAGGGAGGCTTTTCAAATATCAGATCAGAATCGATTGGTCTTGATGACATTGTGAGATGCTGAAGATTCTCGATGTATCTTCCGGTGGTTTCCTTGATTGGAATTTTTTGTATGCCGCGAACCAGACGCAGCCTGAAATTTACAATTTCCTCAAGTGACTTTCCCTTCCATTTCTCCGGACTATCAAGAAGGCTGGTATCTCCGTGTATTGGTGGGACCATCGGACCAACAAGGACCTTGGGATAGTTGTAAGAGCCTACAAAGACAGACGGGGGGCTAGCTCCACTTATGGAATCAGAGGAAAACAGGTTTCCGTATTTTGAGAGTGATTCGTGCCATTTTGCCAAAATTGAGCGCCGTATGTCCTGGGAATCAGATGACATGTTTTGTGCCTGAATCATGCCTATTAATCCCTGCCTGATCAGTGATTTTGATGATCAGTCAACACAGGGTGTTTAAAGATCAAAAGCCATCAGATGATGATGATGATTAAAAAAATTGTCTCATTCTTACCTAGTGCAACTGAGTTACTATATGAACTCGGGGCACAAGATGAGCTTTATGGCGTCACTCATGAATGCAGATACCCTCCAGATGCGGCATCAAAACCACAGGTAATCAGTTCGGTGATAGCATCAGAGAAGATGAGCAGTGCGGAGATTGATGCGATGACTAGCCAGTTGCTAGAGAACGGCAAAGATATTTTTGTATTAAATGAAAAAAATCTAAAAGATGCAAAACCGGATTTAATTATTTCACAAAAGACATGCAAAGTCTGCGCGGCATATGATAACCAGGTAGACAGGGCAGTGCGGATTCTTTCAAAAAAACCAGTGGTTTATTCCATGGATCCCCATAATTTGCAAGAAATCATAGACTCTGTCACAGAACTTGGAAAGATTTTAGGAAGGGAACCCCGGGCAGAACAGGTTGCAGTTAACCTGAAGCAGAGAATCCAAAATATCAACACAGTCAGAAACATGCAAAAACCAAGGATTCTTGCAATAGAATGGATTGAGCCGTTATTTACTGCAGGGCACTGGATACCAGAAATGATACAAGCCGCAGGTGGAATCAACATGATAAGCAAGACCGGCGAGCATTCAAGACGTCTGGGCATTCAAGAGATCATCGAATCTGATCCGGACATGATCATTGTGATGCCGTGCGGTTTTGATACAGGGCGGACGGTTCTAGAATACGGCAAGACGCTTGCAGAAGATAAAAGATGGAATTCCCTAAGAGCGGTAAGAGATGACAGGGTTTTTGCAGTAGATGCAAATTCATTTTTTAGCAAGCCTAGCATCAGAACAGTGGAGGGAATTGAGATACTAGCCAAAATCATCCAGCCTGGAAAATTCGATCATATTGAGGTCTCCCGGCAGTCTTATTCAAAGATCACAAGATAGGTTATTTCATGCAAGAAAGTGGTGGCAGGGAATTTCAGTCAGGTTGGGAGGACATCAGACGTGGGTCTGAATCACCGCAAATAAAATCAGATAGTGCGGCATCTCAAATCAATTATTTTTTTGATGCGTTAATTAGTGAGACGACGTCTCTGTCTCTTAGCTGGTAATCAACTGGAAGCCTCAGATTATATCGCAGATCCTTTCCATAAAGAAGGCCCTTTGTCAGGTCTGAGTGGATCTCTTTTGCAAGATCACTGATTGTCGCCCCGTTTTTTAACAGGATTAGATCAGGGAGGACTCTGCCCTTTTTATCTGCGAGGTTCTTCTCATCGGCGACAGGGTATATTGAGTTCATTTTAAGCAGTTTGAAAACGGCCACGTTGATTGAAAACTGGACGCCTGTCCGCATATACTCGCCCATGATTCCCTTCTTGATGGAATTCAATGCGCTGACCTGCTTTTCGTTTAGCTCATCGGATCTGACTATATCAAACTGCTCAGAACCGGGGGAGTATTTTATGAGCCCTTTTTGTTCGGCACGTCTAAGACTGAATTCACTGTCACCGCTGGCAGGAACCACGATAGAATCATTGTAACGCTCCCTTAATTTTATAAAATTTTTGTCTGCGCCTTCAACATCGATTTTATTGGCCACAATCAATGTCGGTTTTGAGATTTTTCTCAGATGCGATACAAATTTCTTGCTATCTGTCATGTCAAAATCATCAAAATCCTTATCAGCTGTTCCAGTTGCCAGCAGCGTGTCTTTAACATGGGTTTTGTTAACGCCGATGCCGCGATAAAGATCGGTAATTGCATCTGAGATCTCCAGACCCATTCGGATTGATTTTGATACCTTGTCCCTGTTTCCCTCCAAAATTTTATGATACCACATGATTAATTCCTCCTCGATGTCGGCAAAATCAGAGATTGGATCACCGGTTCCGGCCTGGGTAATTCTCCCAGTCGAATCAATTCCGCCAGAGGCATCAACTACGTGAAGTAAGGCATCAGATTGTGCTGCAATGGAGAGAAACTGATTTCCCAGTCCCTTGCCCTTCCACGCATCCTTGATGAGCCCGGGCAGGTCGATTAGTTCGATTGGAATGTATCTCCAGCCTTCAACGCATTTTGAGTTGTTTGGATTATCCTTTACCTTGAATTCCGGATGAACACACAGTGATACGGCATGCGCCACTCCAGATACCGGCTTTTTAGTGGTAAACGGATAAGACGAGATGTCTTTGGAAGACAGCGTGGCAGAGTTAAAGAAGGTTGTTTTTCCGGTATTGGTCTTGCCAATTAGACCAAGCTTGATTGGCATATAATAACTGCAGAATTTGAATATTTATCTCTGTCTAGGAATTTGAAAAATTTTTGCTTTTGATTTTTTCAAGGGTTTGACAAAGTTCCTTGATGGCCCATTCAATATCAGATATGTCGTCTGCTGACAGGTCGTCTTTCCATTTTTCCAAAACACTAGAGGCAATCTCTGAGCAGTTATACAGCAAATTCCAGTAGGGATGGTGCTCAGCTGTTGCATATGCAAGTTCGCTTATATCAGCGAGTCCGTTTTTTGCCCTTGCCAGCGAGGATATGTTCGGGCCAAATATTTTGATGATGTCGTTTTCAAGATCCTGCTGGATTTTTAGAGGGGTGTTTTCCTTTTCATGTTTTTTTGCCAGATCAAGCAGTTCATGATAAAAACTTTCAAAACCAGTCATGTCAATAGTCTCTGATGTTCTGCCAGCATGCATCGGTTAAAAACAACCCTGATTCCCTCGTCTCTTGCAATCTGTTCTGCCTCGGCGTTATGTATTCCCTCTTGCAGCCAGATTACCCTGGGTTTTTTCTTTATGGCATCTTGGATAAAGGTCAGGACTTTATCAGATGGTCGAAACACATCTACAATGTCAATATCATCGTTTATCTCTAAAACAGAGTCATAGCACCTCTTCCCCAGGATCTCACGGGCAGTCGGATTTACAGGAATGATGTCATATCCGTTATCAGAGAGATACTTTGGAACACGGTGTGCCGCTTTTGATGGGTTTTTAGACATTCCTATTACAGCGATCCTCTTCAGGGACAAAATATCACGTATCTGCTCATCTGTGTGATGGTCCTGCTCCATGCAAAACAACGCAGAAAAGCCGAATATAATTTTTAAACGTCGAGGAAAGCAAAGAATATTTTAAGACTCCCAAATACACCAAATCATGGAGTCAGAGGCAAAGGATGTAATAATTTTGGGCGCAATCAGACGCGGCGCAAAAAGATTTGACATGATTCAAAAAACAACACAGATCGAGCCCAAAGAGATCAATGCCATTTTGGAGAAATTAGAAGGGCGTGGATTCATTCAGGTGCTAGAAAAAAAGGGGTTGTTTGGTCAAAAGATAGAACTGACAGTCACAGACAAAGGTTCCAGGGAGATAGATGAGCGGATTCATGAACTGCAAGAAAAGTGGAGCGACATGTCACAGATTTACAAAACGGGGAACAAGCAAAAACTCCAGCAGGTCATGAATGAGAACAAGGGCGTGCTTCCCACGATGATGTTTTTTGGCATAATGGATATGGTGATGTTCTCAATGATGTTTACAATGATGGGCGCTGTAATATCAGATTACGTGCCAGCAGAAAACATGCCAGCAGAAGGTGCAGACGGAGGCACAGATGGCGGCGGCATGGATGACGGCGGATTTGATTTTGATATCGGATTCTAGTGCAATTTTATACTTGGATTAAAAACAAACAGCAGTTGATTTATAATTCATATGATAATCCGGGATTGGTAAAGGTTCTAACGTTTCTGCAGACCCACAATACAGAGTATTTATCAGGGCAGGATTTGAGCGATGTTTTAAGAATAAGCAGGGTCGCAGTGTGGAAACATATCAAAAAGATTCAGGAGTTAGGATACACCGTAGAGTCAAAACAAAAGTTAGGCTACAAGCTGACGGCCAATTCAGACTCACTTTTTCCATGGGAGATTACCGCCGGTCTTAAGACAAGAGTTATCGGCCAGCGGGCATGCTATTTTGATTCAGTTGATTCCACCCAGGATCAGGCGTTAAAAATGGCAGGTGAATCTGCAGAGGATGGTACGATAATAGTTGCCGCAAAACAGACAGGCGGCAGGGGAAGGGCAGGCAGAAAATGGATTTCACCCAAAGGCGGCATATGGTTTTCAATAATTTTACGTCCAAAATCAGATATTTCAATTACCACGCTGTTTCCAATTGCATCATCACTGGCATTGGCAAACGCATTGGAGAAAACATTTAAAATTTCACCGGAATTGAAATGGCCAAATGATCTGACCATCAAGGGCAAAAAAGTTGCAGGAATACTAGTAGATGCGTCATTGGAATCAAACAGGATAGAGAATCTTGTCCTGGGAGTTGGAATAAATTTTGACGTGGATGCAAAACAGATGGAAAAAACACTAAAGGACTCGCCTAATTTTTACGGAGTTGCATCACTTGCAGAACACAGAAAAAAAGTCCGGCCCGTTGAATTAATTCAGGCATTCTTGATAGAGCTGGAAAAAATCTACGAGATGCTGCCAAATAAAAAACAGACCAAAAAGATCATTTCAGAATGGACAAAAAGATCATCAACGATTGGGAGGAACGTGGAACTAGACACGGCATACGGAAGAACCGGTGGGATGGCAGCCAGGATTGATGAGGATGGTGCATTAATACTAGATAACGGGGAGAGAATACTTGCAGGAGACATCATTCATTTATCAAAATAGGCTATCTTTTAGAATTTTTTGATCTGGTTTTTGACTTTGATTGTTTCTTTTTTCTGGAGGATATCATAGATGACTGTTTTTTCAGGATTTCCTTTAGATCGTTTTGTATGTCAAAGACAGTTGAAAGCAGTTCTTCGAGTGCGTCAGAATATTGGATGTATGCAGATAACAGTTCGGTCTTTTTTTCATTTATTTGAGATAGATATTCATTGGATCTCAGCAGGTTTGCTGAAACAATCAGTTCGGGAATCTCAGATACCGGTTTGCCCAGCTGATCCAGGTCTGCCTGAGCCTGCTGGATTTTTTTGCGCAGATTATAAATGACCTTCCCGGTGCCGATCTTCTTCATTACAAAAACACGTAATCATGAATGAATTAAAGATTTTCCAAGTCAGATGTTATTTATACGGTGCCTGCTGCCGCAGCAGGACAACCCCAATTAGGAATGATATAGCGGATCATGGTGAATTATAATGAAATCAGTATGAAAAAGTAATGAATAATACCAGTTTTATGGCATATCGCCTTCTAAGGAAAATACAGGGTGTCATTCCAAAAGATTAGAATCAGTGTTAGCTCAACCTACATACAAACAACTATGTAGAAATGGTTAAGTTGATAACAGGATAATATAACAGTGTATTCAATTATGCTCAAAAATTCGACAGCAGTAGGTCCGAAATGTCCAGCCTGCGGAGACAGAAAGATGGTAACAGATGAAAATACAGGAGAGTTATTCTGTGGAAAGTGTGGTTTTGTAGTAACTGATAAAATAACAGATACCGGTGCAGAATGGCGTTCATTTTCAAATGATGAGGGGAACAAGGCAAGAACAGGTGCCGGAACCTCATTGACGATGCACGACATGGGATTATCAACTGTGATCGGCGCAGTCAACAAGGACTCCACTGGAAAGCCGCTGTCTGCAAGTGTGAAAAGTTCGATTGAAAGGCTGAGAACATGGGACAGCAGAAGCCAGGCACATTCGTCTGCAGACAGGAATCTAAGACAGGCACTTAATGAAATGGACAAACTAAAAGACAAACTTGCATTGACTAACGCAGTGATAGAAAAGGCAGCCTACATTTACAGAAAGGCAATGGAGAAAAAACTAGTCAGAGGGCGTTCAATTCACGGACTGGTTGCAGCATGTCTTTATGCATCATGTAGAAATACAGAGACACCAAGAACGCTAGACGACATTGCAAAGGGAATCAACATCAGAAGAAAAGATGTTGCCAGATGTTACAGGCTGATTTTCAGGGAACTTGAATTAAAGATGCCGGTAGTTGATCCTGTCAAAGGAGTCTCAAGAATTGCAAGCATTGCAGAATTGAGTGAAAAAAGTAAGCGAAAGGCGATTATAATTCTGAACCAGGCAAAAGAAGTAGGAATTGTGGCAGGAAAGGATCCCATGGGAATAGCTGCTGCAGCACTGTATCTTGCATGTATTAGTACGGGCGAAGTAAAATCACAAAAAGACATCTCAATTGCATCCGGAGTTACCGAAGTCACCATAAGAAACAGATGTGCAGGATTGAGAAAAATGCTCAACGACTAGAATGTCTTCATCGGGTTTTTTTTAAGAGGCTTGATTATATTGAGAATTTGAAATGCAGTTTTTCCAAAATCAGTCTCCTTTTCACAGGATATCAAAAACACATCATCGTTAGTTAGTGGAAAGCTCATCACAATGATCCTGTCCCTGTATGACATGGAAAAATGTACCTTGCCAAATTCATTATCAAACTCGTGTCTCATTCGTACACGCAAGGCAAGTTCCATGAACATCATCTCATCTTGTTTTTGAGCTTCAAGTGAGAGCAGTCCCTCCTTCATTCCGCCGGCTAACAAATGACCTCTGCTGTTTATGAGCCTGGCCGAGCGCATCATGGGATCTAGTTTTATGATTTGCCGACAAATCTTTTCAAGCTCCTCCACATTCTGCATTTGTTTGATTAGGCAAGCGATCTATTTATTGCGAGCTGTATCAGCAGGTATCTGTGGAGCCAGAGTCATCCAAGGATATTACCGATTATTACAAACACCTGTCGCTTTTCTGGACAGATATCATCCATTTGATGTCAAGCAAGCCTCAGGCATTGGCATCCATTGGCCCGATGAGATCCTTTGCGGCAAACTCTAAAAAGATATCCACCGAGTTAATTGAGATCAACGAGGTGTTGTTGGAGTTTAATAAGCATCTTACAGAATACTATAAACAGCTCTCAGAAACATGGACTGACGCACAAAAGAAGGTAAACATAAAGGCGCCCGAGGTTCCCCATGATGTCGAACAGATAGAGGCGTTTAAAAGAATCTGGATAGATATTTTTGACAATGATTTTACAGAGTTGTTTGATTCTGGAAAATTCGGGGAAAATTATGGAAGACTGGTTTCAAAAGAACTTGAATTAACCAAGCACTGGAACAACATCACCAATGTAATACTACAGTCAGTGAATCTTCCAAGCAAGGAGGAGATTGACGAGGTTTACAAGGAGATGCATTCACTTAAAAAAAGAATCGGCAGATTAGAGTTGGAGTTAAAGAAAAAAAAGATGGAAAAAAATGCAAAGTGAGTCAAGAGTAGATCCAAAAATAATCGAGGAGATTCTGAAATTCAGCAAGAATGTCATCGAGGCGCCAAAATTAGTTTCGGCACCAGATGAAATCAACTTGGAGGTAACACAGCACGATGTCGTGCACAAGATGGACAAGACAAGACTATTACACTACAGACCGCTTACAGACAAGCAGCACAAGACACCGCTGTTAATTGCATATGCACTGATTAACAGATACCACATACTTGACATTCATCCAGAAAAAAGCTGGGTAAGAAATCTTCTCCAGCAGGGATTTGATGTCTACATGCTGGATTGGGGAACACCGACTAGCATGGACAAGTATCTTGATTTTGATGATTATGTTAATGGCTACCTGGATTACTATGTGGAGTACATCAAAAACGAATCATCATGTGAGAAAATTTCATTACAGGGATACTGTACCGGTGCAACAATAGCAACGGCATACGCGGCACTGCATCCAGAAAACGTGAAAAACTATGTTGCGACTGCTCCAGTCATTGACGGATGGCGGGACACCACGGTAATCAGCAATCTTGCAAAACACATGGATGCAGATAAAATGGTAGATATCATCGGAAACATGCCTCCCGAGTTCATGTATTACTGCTTTTCAGTCCTAAAACCATTCGAGCAGGGAATCGAAAAATACGTGAACTTTTTCAAAAATATAGATAATAAGAAATTTGTGGATAGTTTTCTCAGGGTGGAAAAATGGCTCGGAGATACGCCCCCCATTCCCGGACAGCTGTTCAAACAGTGGATTAAAGACATCTATCAGGACAACCTGCTCATTCAAAACAAAATGTCCATAGAAGGGGAGGTCATTAATTTGAAAAAGATAGACATGCCGATATTCACACAGGTGGCAGTGGGAGACCACTTGGTGTCCCCTGAATGCAGTATGCCACTGCATTATGCGGTGGGAAGTGAGGATAAAACACTGAGAATATATCCTACCGGACACGTTGGAATGATAGCCAGTTCGATGTCACAAAAGAAAATACTGCCCGAACTAGGCCAATGGCTAACTGAAAAATCATAAAATAAAAAAAGAAAAAATTAACAGTTTGGATTTACCTAGTTGTACTTTGTGGTAAATGCGGAAATCCAAGACTGTAGAATATTTTTGTTCAGTTCAGCAAATGATTTTGCATTATCGTTGAATGTTTTGATGTTTTGCTGTGTTGCATCGATAGTTGCAAGTACCACCTGATTCTGTATTGAAGTTGCCTTTACAAATTCTTCCGTAGTATCACGTATTACCTTAAGACTTGCTTCAGGAATATTTGCTGCAATACCTGCCTTTCGTGTATATTCTTTTTGCAGTGTAATGGTCGAATCTATTACGTTTTCATATGCTTGCAGATATTCCTGCTGTACATTAGTAATTGATTGATGATACTGTGGTACTGACTGTCTAACACCGTTGAAGAGTTTGTCTACGTTTTGCTGACATACTGAAAATACATCCTTTGAACTGCTTGGTTTTGTTGTTGTTTCGTTACTCATTGTTTCACCTCCTTGTTTTTTGATTTTTTTGCAATTGGTAGGATAACTATCTGAACCAAATCGCCCTCTCCCAGACCAAGTGCATTACGCTCTGCCTCAGGGATTGAGATTCTTCCATTACTACTGATGGTAGTTTTGTAAGCACCCCAATTCATGAAGGAGGGAAGCATTTGTCCAATGTTGAAGATGGCATCCATGTTTTTGTTTTGTATGGAGGACAAACCTTGCATCATACTTGATTGGGCATCCCTGGCACCATCAGAAACTCCCTTTAGGGTTTCTAGTGGATTAAATGTCTGGCCTGATTGATTTGCCATCAAAGAGCCAAAACTTTTCATAAATTCTGCCTGAGCACGCCCGCTTTTTTGGATCCAATCCTTGAACATTTCGGTGGGATCATATTGGTTAGTATTACCACTCATTGGTAATGATTGGGATTAAAGGGTATTTAAATGTAGATCAAGGCGCATTTAGGAACTCTGAAACTTTGGAGACAAAAGTATGCGGATCCTGAACGTGTGGGGTATGACCGCATCGCTCCATCTTGTAAAACTGACAATCCGGAATTGCAGAGACGAATTTATCTGCGTGATGAATTGGAATGACAGGGTCATTTGAGCCCCAAATAATCAGGGTTGGAGTCCGAAGAGTTTGAAGTTTGGATGTGATGAGAACAGAGTTTTTCATTCCCAGCAGGGTAGACATGAAGGCAAGTTTTGCGTTAGGTAGTCGCATTCGTTTTATAAATCCGGTAACAACCTCCTCATCGACTTTATGAGCAGAGCCATCCATCAATTCAAATGCATTTGTCGCGTTTTGTTTGTTGGGGTATAACGCAGCCATTATGTATGCGTCAAGTGCGGGGGTGGATTCTTTCATTATGCCAGAGGGGGAGACTAGGACAAGTTTTTCAATATCTTGGGGATGTGAAGAGGCGTATTGGATGGATATTTGCCCTCCCAGCGAGGAGCCGACAATGTTAGGACGCACGATGTTAGATGCACTAAGAAACTTTGTCAGGAATTCTGAAAAGAATTCGGGGGTATAGTCAACAAGAGGCTTGGCACTGTAACCAAATCCAATAAGATCAGGGACTATAACACGAAATTCGTCTGCAAAGAGTGGAATTACTGGCAACCATCTTTCAGCTGATGCACCCAGACCATGAACAAGAACCAGGGTTTTTTTAGAATCGCCGGATTCCAAATAACGAATTGTGTTTCCATCAATTTGAATGAATTTCTGTTCCACAATTTTAGCTTCAATTACCATGGCAGATAAGTTTTAGTAAATCCTGCGATCAAACGCATTTATAGTTTTTCCATATTTCCAAATCAGGGGTTATAAAGTACGTTTTTTAGGATCTAAAATACTGGTATTGTGTGATAAAAAAGAAGATCTCAAAAATCCTAGTACCTCTTGACGGATCTAAAAACTCGATCAGAGGCTTGGAAATGGCAATTACCCTGGCCAGACAGTGCGGGGCAATCATTACCGGGGTGTATTTGATTCATGTGCCACCACATTCAGAGTTTAGAGGGGTAGGCTCGGTTCGAAAATCATTAAACATCGAGATAAAAAAAATAATGAGTAATGCCAAGGTGATGGCAGCCCAAAATGGAATCGTCTTCAAGGAGAAAATAATGAGGGGGGAGGTTGGATACAACATCGTCAAACTTGCCCATGGTAAAAACAAATTTGATATGATCGTGATGGGTTCCCGTGGAAGAAGTTCTACAAAGGAGATATTCTTTGGCAGTGTTTCAAATTATGTGATACATACTGCAAAGATTCCGGTAGTTATTGTAAAATAATTCAAGAATGACCGCATTTTTTGAAATATTTTTGATGGTATTCTTCTGCCTTGTAAAAGGTGGTGGCAGGAACAATCTCAGTGACAATCGGATCTTCATATTTTTCAGACACATCTAGTGACTGTTTGGATTTTTCAGCAGTTGTCTTTTGTTCTTCGTCATGGTAAAAAATTGCAGAGCGGTACTGGATTCCCATATCAGGACCCTGTCTGTTTAGTGTGGTAGGATTGTGGTTATTCCAAAATACGTCAAGAAGCTGCTCATAGGATATTTCATCAGGGTCATACTCTACTTCGACAGCTTCGGCATGTCCTGTATTGTCAGTGCATACCTGTTCATATGTAGGATTTGAGAGTTGACCGCCGGTGTATCCGGCCTGGGTGGATTTAACACCCTTGGTTTTACCAAGTAAATCCTCAACATGCCAAAAACATCCCGCACCAAATGTTGCCTTCAATTCAATTAATGTAAATATTCATCAGATTAAAACTATTTGCCAAAATGTAGGTCAGATGTTGTGATTATCCCCAAATAAGGAATGATAAATGGAGAGATCATCTACTGAAATCAAGTGTCGTGTACTTGCAATATAATCGAGGATCTCTTTATTGGATGGTTTTGGCAGCAATCTGAAATAGAATTATTTTATCATCGAACATAAATTCAATCCTCATGGTAAATTCAAGTTATCTCATCGACTTTCAATGTTAGTTTTAATCCATGCCGGCAGATAGACAGATCTTCATCCTAACTGCATAGGCGGATCTTGATGCCAATAAAATAAGAAAACTAAAAGTGTATTCTAAATTGATTTTAGGAACAATCAAAGAATGCGTTGCTTTTTAATCGGGGTTAATTCACATCAGTGAATATTTCGACGACTTTTTTGGCCAGACTTTCAATATTGACAGTGGGTTCTGCAGATATTAACAGCAGGATATGCGTGATTGGAAATGGGAAACTGACCAAGACTGCCTTGTCTCTTCTTGCAGCAAGATAGTTTATCGGTCCCAGGCTCTCATCAAATTCTTTTCGAATGGATGCCTTTGAGACAAAATCAAAAAAGGACTGTAATTTAGTCTCATCGCCTTCATAGGGAATGAGTCCTTTTTTGAAACCTCCCGCCACAAGCTTGCCATCATTGTCAACAATTCCTGCAAATCTTATTTCAGATTCTCCAAGTAATTGACTGCATTTTTCACTAAATAACTGCAAGGAGGTATTTGAATCAGACACGATAACTCAAGTCAGGGTATGAAAAATAAAAACCTAGTTAATTTTGATTCTTCCGGGTTATCAAGATCAAGTATTGGAGTCAGATATCTGGCAACACCGCCAGAAAAGCAGATGGAGGTATTGGTCATAGTTGGGACATGCAGGATACGCCCGAATTCTGCCTGCTCAAGGCACGCATCTGCCACATGGCGGGTTTTCAGACTGATTTCCAAGTCCTTTTTACCATTTGTTAATTCTGTAATTTCCATGGAAATCTGATTCCAATCACCAGGTTTACCTCACAATAACCCCATGTTCGACTAGATATTTGACTAGCTCAAGAAATGTCGCATCATTGATCTTTTCATCATGCCAAAGACTCACATTGTATTTTAGCCAGCTAGGAATAGACGATTCTGAAGAAAAAGAACTAGCTGTTGGCTCTGAGATCACAATGACATCATTGGAGATCAAATATGAAATATCCGAAACAAAAGTCTCATCGGAGATCTCGCCATCTGACCACATCTTTGCATTTTGTTTTATCCATGTAATAGATTGCGGGGCATCAATTCCCACCACGTCATAAATGGAGTAGCCTGGATAGTTGGTATCAAACCAGTCTTTGTATTCTGGTTCGTTGTTGTAGCGATTGATGTAATACTGGGGATCCTTGTCGGCATCAACAAAGGATGTGGGATCTTTTAGTCCTACCACGTCATAAATGGAGTAGCCTGGATAGTTGGTATCAAACCAGTCTTTGTATTCTGGTTCGTTGTTGTAGCGATCAATATAGTATTGGGGATCCTTGTCGGCATCAACAAAGGATGTGGGATCTTTTAGTCCTACCAGTTCATAAATTGAATAATCGGGATAGTTGGCATCAAACCAGTCTTTGTATTCTGGTTCGTTGTTGTAGCGATCAATATAGTATTGGGGATCCTTGTCGGCATCAACAAAGGATGTGGGATCTTTTAGTCCTACCAGTTCATAAATTGAATAATCGGGATAGTTGGCATCAAACCAGTCTTTGTATTCTGGTTCGTTGTTGTAGCGATTGATGTAGTACCGGGGATCCTTGTCGGCATCAACAAAGGATGTGGGATCTTTTAGTCCTACCACGTCATAAATGGAGTAGCCGGGATAGTTGGCATCAAACCAGTCTTTGTATTCTGGTTCGTTGTTGTAGCGATTGATGTAGTACGGGGGATCCTTGTCGGCATCAACAAAGGATGTGGGATCTTTTAATCCTACCAGTTCATAAATTGAATAATCAGGATAGTTGGCATCAAACCAGTCTTTGTACCCTGATTCGTTATTATAACGATCGATGTAGTGAGATGGATCTTTTCCAGAAACCAAAAGGTTTGGAACACTAGTAGTCTCAACAGGTTTTGAAATTATCGGATCCTGCGAAGATGTTTTTTCAACTACATCAAATGTTAACAGTCCAACGATTTTTTGTCGAGATGAGGCCAGCACCTCATAGGTTCCAATCGGGGATTTACCATCTAAAATCAGCAGTGATTCAAAATAGCCCTGATCAGTAATAAAGACAATATTTCCATTGGTTAGCCCGTCCGGATATGTCCAGGTTATAGCTACCTTGTCTACGGACTGTTTGTCATAGATGGTTCCAGAAACTTTGACGTATACTGTATCTGAATATGCAATCTGAAAAGTCCCCGAGTCCAGTTTTATCGAACCAACATCAGTAGACGATATTATTTCAGCTGGAACTGACTCTGGTGGGACGGGGACGGGAACAAGAGGGTCATCATCTGAAGGTAACTCTGGTGGAACAGGGGCAGGGGCAGGATCATCAGGAACAGGCTCTGGTGGGACGGGGACAGGGACAGGGGAAGCATCATCAGGAGCATTTGGTTTTGAAGGCTTTGAGAATACCACTTTTCTGTCAGGAAGAGGCTCATTCAAAGAGTGCTCTTCATATTGGAGGGTAATAGTAGTCAATGGATTAGACAGGGTGTCATGTGTGAAAATCATTATTCCGCCATCTCCAGATACTGATTCGCATGTTCCCCCATAGCTTAGATAATTTTTCCCATAACAAGATTCATCTGCATAATACTCAAATGGTTCATTATCTCCAAATTTTTGGAGGGAATCCGCACTTGGTACAAAATAAACATCAAAGCCATAAACAGGATCATCAGTTGAAATCTCATAATCAAAGGATGTTACTGGTTTTGAAGTACAAAAGGGTACAAAATATCCATAATTTTCAACAAAGGGATAATCATTTTTGACCAGGCCGTATTCGTGGGAGAGTGCGACAGGATACATTATATCATTTTTATCAGTGCTGTGATCAAAGCCCAGAATATGGCCAATCTCATGCTTTACGATATTAGATACGTGGTTTGCCGAAAAGGGAGTCCATGAATCTATGCAGTTGCTATCTCCAAGACCGACTTCGATGAATTTGTTTCCAAACGCATATCCGACATGCTCGACTCCGAATTCTTTTACCCATTGTACACGAAAATTCGCATCAGTCGGATCGTCTACCAGATAAAAATGCAATCCGGGAATCTGTTCTTCCCAATACAGGGTTGATTCATACAGTACGTTTACGGCAAATTCCGCATAATCAGGCAGTTCATCAACATACACATAGTAATCATCATCAGCAAAGGCAAAACCGCATACAGGTAAAAATAAAATTGCAATGATGGCAGCAATGCTTTTCAATAAAATGTAGTTGTTTTTGGATTTTTTAAATATATGGATTCAATGATACGCAGATTTAGGCTAAATCCTTCCCAAGGCACCCAGAGATTTGGGCATAAAATGAGGATATCAAGAGATAACTACAGAAACGACACTTGTGATAAGATACGTATTTTCAATGTCTGCAGGTTCATTTGGTTTTGATGGTAACAGATGTATTTTTGGGATGTAATACGATTGATGATTCTGAAAAGGCATGATTTTAGCGCCGGATTCGGAGAGGATAGGAAACAGGGTTATTCCAGGTATATGGTAAATGGTATCATCTGTCAGGTGCGACAGCATTCCATATTTCTTTAGTTATGATTTACCGCACGACATCAGGATGTGTTCTTTACGAGTCTGCATTTTAATAACGCATAGTCAATAACTTTTTCTTGTGATGCTTTTTTCATTTTTTGAATTGATTTGAAGAGGAGGTTTTCAACATAACTGGGATAATTCCTCAGGATTGACTCTTTTAATTGTGGTCTGTTTCGGATATAGTAATCAGCAAGGGGATCATATACGTTCGGACCAATTAATTTTTCATCAGATATCAAAAACCCTGCAGATAAAATCAGATTCCGCAGATAATCCATGCTGTAGTGTTCAGAAGACCAGGTAAATTTCAAGAGTCCCAACTTTCCAATCGAGGGATTGCCAATGGTTATCGGAATTGCCAATGCAAGTAATCCGTCGGGAGTCAGGATTCTTTTTGATTCGGAGATAAAATCCTCCAAAGGCTTGAAGTGTTGTGCTGATTCCAATGCCAATACACGATCAACTGAGGAATCGGCAAATGGGAGTTTGGTGGATGTAGAGTTTAGAAATCCGATGTTTTTTTGTCTTCCAGAAAAAGACAGCTGTTTGAAATTGATATTTACATCATACAGATCAAGATCGTCATGATTATCCCTCCATAGTTTTGACGGGGATGACAGCCCGCTTCCAACATCAACTGCATGTCGGCTAGAGGATAATTCTGCCAAATCCCCAAAAACCGTGCAAAGGTTATTTTGGGCAGAGATCGGATCCGTGTGTTTTGAAGACCAGTAACCAAAATTGAGCATGGTGCCACCTGTGGCAATTTGCATCAGGGGGGAGAGCGCGGTGTAAAGATTCACGACGTCTTTTTCATTTCTGCGAAAGGTCCAAAGCAGCACATCGAGGGGGTTTATAGATACCAAAAATAGTTTCAAATCTGTTTGGATGGCACTGTTATTAATTTCTAAGGTAATCCTTCAGAATCTTCGACACAGTGCTTGTGAACCCATTTTTCGTCCTTATTTTTTGAGATCTCCTTGCCAGGCTGTATCTTATCACCGCAGGAGTTACAGGATGTTGCAAATTTTGCCTTCATGCATCTGTGTTGCTAGTCACAAATAAATTATCTGTTATGTAAATGATGTTGACAAGTGATCAACATGTTTTATTAATCTGAAATGTGCAGTTATTGCATGGTTGATTCTGAAACATCATCAGGAATACATTTAGCAAAATGGACAGACAGGTTTCTTGCTTGGCTGGTGGATTTTATCATAATTTCGGCTATTTTCACAATAATAACTATTGCATCGTTTGGGACTACATATTACGAGTTTGAAAAAGAGGATGATTTTGGGGCTGAAATCATACAGTATGTTCCAACCAGCATCATATTTTTTGTATATTGGACGGTTTTAGAATACAAGACAGGTCAGACAATTGGGAAAAAAATTCTCAATTTGAGAACAGTCAGTATTTCCGGAGAAGAGGCCGATTTGAAGGGCATCATGATAAACAGTTTTGGAAAAGCATTACTGCTTCCAATCGATGTTGTCTTGGGCTGGTTTTTGACAAATGAGAAACGTCAAAGAATATTCAATAAACTGGGGGATACCATAGTTGTGAAGATAAGGGAGACCGAATCTACCTCAGATATCAGATATCTAAAGGACTAGATTTTGTCAGATATTCTTTAACAGTTACAGTGAATAATTAACCAACAGATCTATTAACAACCCGAGGTTATTGATGTTATGTCTGTGAGTCAAAAGGAATGGTGGGTCGGATTACCAAAAGAACTTCAAAAGGACATAGAACTAGAGGAATAAATCAAATATTTTGAGTCTGGCGGCATGTAGGAAGAAGGCTTTCAAAATACCATCATAGCATTACTTGGTAATACTTTAACAAACAAACAAAAACCAGTTACAGACGTTTTTGTGACAAGGATCAACGAATGTTTTTGATAAATTATACCGAGATAGCTGGCTATAATAACAATAACGATATTTTATATTAAAAAATTATTCGGATTTTAGAATAATTTAATAATTCATAGGAATAATTACCCATAAGACTTGAAAGTATCCATAATTTCAGAGCAAAGAAAATTTGATACTTTAAGTATTGGAAACAATGTAATATTTTTCTAGATTTGCCTGTGATCTCACTCTGAATTTATCTTGCTGGAATTATAAGCAATATCCGGGTGGCACCATGATTTGTTTGGCTCTGTTGTCTTTAGTTATGTAATATTATCCCTTGTGATATAATAATAATAATATGGGATCATAAGGGATTAGAAAACACATAAATTAAAAAAATCAGAATTACAAAATAATGGTAAAGCAGGAAAAGGGATTAAAAGAATTTCCAGATAGCCCCACTTATGATGATGGACGTGACAAGCAGTTAAGAGGCTGCCTTCCAGAACTGTTTTCAGACAGGTACAAAAGCGTCCTGTATGTGGGTGCAAGTCATCGAAGACAGCATTTTTTATCAGATTTTGTAAAGAATTATGACAGTGTCGTGGTTTTGGAGATTTTTTCAGAAAATGTGAGATACCTGAAGGAAAAATTTACCAACCCCCACGTAAAGATAGTAGAGGGGGACGTGCGAGACGCTGCAAGATTATTGCCTGGAAAATTCGATGTCTGTTTTTTCTGGCACGGTCCGGAGCATCTGCATAAAGAGGAGACCAAAGCCGTGCTCGATAGACTAGAAGGGATTACAACCAATCTGATCGTATTAGGAATGCCATACGGACACTATGCACAGGGCACGGTATATGGAAACACTCACGAGACACACCAGTGGGACATTTATCCCAAGGATATGCAAAGTATTGGATTTCAGACCAATACGCTGGGGGATGCGGATGGTACCACATCTAACATGATTGCATGGAAATATCTCTGACGGGTTTGTTCTAATCCTGTGACACATCTCAGATGAGACAGATTAACTTTCTGTTTTAGGTTTTCTATTTTCAAATCTGTTTACTGGGAAGTAGTGGCCGGGGTTTCTCATTGTCTTTTATCAGTTCTTCCTCTTTGGCACTAAATTTGTCGAGGTCTGAAATACGGATCTTCTCCAGATTGAAAAATTCATGAGTTCTGGTGCATTTGGTAATCAGATCATGTTTTGCATCAACCGGATGTTACTTTGCAGAGACTAGAAAGTAAAGAGAAAACACATTTGCGTATACTGGCAAGTTGAAAATAAAATACAAAGTTATTTGACTATCTGTCGAATTTTTGTAAGAAACTGTTTTTCAGATAATCCATCTTTGTATTCATCACCATATGCTTTTCCATCTTGCACCACATATTTGCCCAGATTATATCCTGCAACAAAATAATTGCCTCCCATTATCGAATCCGGTTCATATCCTACAAACAATATTACATCTTCACCTTGTTTGAATTCCGGATATATTGAACTGCTTGTCCAATATTTATCGGTTTTTCCACCGACTGTTCTAACAGTTATCTTGTCTTCCAAATATTTTCCAGTTAGTTCTTCCTCTATTTCAATTATAGCATCGGTGTAGACGATTGGTTTGTCTCCAAATTCCCTAGAATTTTTATCTATGCTGATATTGAGATCTCCTACTCTTCCCTTTACAACATATTGAGAATTATCTGAAACGTCCTGTATAGACCAAGGATCAAGTAGACCGTCTACATGGGTTGTTTGGGGATAACTATCTAGCATTGCCAAAGTCATTCCACCAACTGCCACCATTATGAGTGCAGTTGTTACAAGTCCTTGTTTTCTAGTAAACATCATCCAATTCCTCTGTGGCTACCTTTCTTGTTGAAATTAAATGATGAAGATTGGCAGCTCCAATCTGATATCGCATTACTAACCTCTATGTTTTTTTCCATATAATTATACATGGAAATAGACAAATTTGTCCAAAGTATAAATATATTGCACATATTACTGCGATATGAATACACAGGAATCCACAACAATACTTGAAAAGGCAAGGGATGCAATAGGATTCGCACAGGAGCTGCCTCCCCATCCAATCTATAATCTGAAGAATTTGGAAACGATAGTCAGCGTATCTGCTAGGACCATCAAAAGAAGGCTGGGTCGTCTAGAAGAGCTTGGTCTGGCAGATTATAACCGTGGAAAATTTACAATAAAAAGAGAAGTAATTTCCCAACCATACATGGTTTTACAAACTATAATCCCCTCATTAACAGCACTCAAAAAAGCCAGAAGGTTTGGAAGACACTACAAATCAACTGATGTCAACTTTATGAAAAAACATCTTCCAAAGGATTCCATTATAACACTGGATCACAGGGCCTACGAATTAACAAAGTTTCAAACTCCGCTTAACTTGTATGTATATGTTAATGATGTGGAAAAGATCTCCAAGTTTTTGAAGAGTCATGGGTTTAGGGAGGGAAAAAAAGGCAATGTTGTACTGCTTCCAAAGATGGGTTCATTTGAAAATCCCATTGAAAGGGTCTTTCTTGATTGTGTAGCAAATGGCGGGCGAAGTTTTCTGGATGCTGCGGCAATCATGCTGACCCACAAGGATAGGATAAAAACCAAGGTCAGGTTTACGGTAGATACCATACTAAAAGTTCAGGAGGAGTTACCAAAGAAATCCACTCATTAGAAAAGCATATTGGATCTCTCAAATAGACACCTTGGATGATTTGAAGTATGATTTAGAATTAGAATGTTATCTAAATCCTTAAAAAATCATGGTACTGGGATTTGCCACATCTAACAAGGGGTGGATTTCAAGGAAAAAAAATCAAACAAAACCATCAGGGATGCAAAATGTAAGATCTCGAATTACTTTGTCTGTCACATTGTTGAATTCTGATTATTAATTTATCAAAATTCCTGAAACTATCATTCTAGGCAGTAAAGTCAAATCATCTGTAACTTGTCGTGTAAGTGATATTTTAGAATTGGAATTACCAGGCATACGATCGTAAAACCAGGAACATTGATCTGTTTTCTGATCCCTCAAATTCTCGAAAACATCCTAATTACAGTGCCATGAAAACACCCACGAATTACCCAGAGCAGAATATCTAAATTAATAAATAGTATTTACAAATGATTATTTTCGTGATACAAAATATTGATGCAAAAGAGGCCATAGAAAAAGCCAAGGCATTTTTGGAAGAATATCGTGATTCATTTCGTTTGATATCGACTACATCGGAAGACAACGCATGGATCATCATATGTGATGTGGGTTTTCTCAATGAAGAGGTTAAAGAGATCAAAGTTGACGCTGTTTCTGGGAAGATTTTGGGATTCATAGATGTCAGAAAAAATTGACGAGGCCAAAAATGATGCAGATAAATTTGCATCCATGGTGTTACATTATAGTCACAATGCAGAGACATATCTGAAAATCAAGGATTATCATAAAGCCAGTGAGATGATGTGGGGTGCGATGTCATGTGTAATTAAAACTATTGCCGCAAAACAAAATAAATCATTGAAAAGTCATAGAGCACTGGGTGAATATGTAAGAGAACTTGCAAAACAGCAGAAAGATAAGGAGATATTTGATTCGTTTTCAAAGGCAAGTTTGTTGCATTCAAATTTTTATGAATCAAATCTGGAACCAAAAACAATCTTGGCAATAATACAGGATGTCTCTAGGACCATAGGCAAACTCATGCATAAAATGAGATATAGAGCACCGTAAACAAATAGATCATACGGAAAAATGTTGTTGATCTGATCATGGATCTGCGCGCATCAAATGTGCCTTTTGATTTTATATCTGAAATCATATTAAACACGTTTGGCATACGCATTAGTAAATCCACAGCAATTAACGCCGTATACCGTGTTGCAGAGACACTAGAAGCATACACACAGGATACCATATCCAAGATTCAAAAGAGTGATCACATACACATTGATGAGATCACATACCGTTACAATGGCATATTGGTGTTATTGATTCGTCTTCAACACACACGGTATCCTTTCTTTTCTAGGTGTGGAATCTTCTTTTTTAGACGGTATGTCCAGTGGGATATGCATGTTGTTTGAACGATTTACATGAATTGGATTTGGTTTTTTTGGTGACATGTTGTTGTAACTGTGCATAATCTTTCTAACATGTGTATGTGGAGTGTAATCCCAGTCTGCAAACAAGAGTTGTTGCAGCTGCACCGGCGTGGTGCATCCATGAATGTTTTGAGTGTTATCTGATCCGTTTTTGTGTGGAATTTTTACAGGTCTTCTGCATTTGGGATTCAAGAGCCATAAGACCTTCCTTTTCAAAGCGTTCTACCATGGTAAACCCGGTTGGGACATTGCAGTAGATACTGTCATTTCCTGCACGCCATGTTGCACACATAATACATGTGCACTAACATTCTTGGCTTTATTTTTGGATCTATTTCTTTTTTGTATGCTTTTCTGAAATCTTCAGGTATGGTTGATCTCATGCTGTTTTAGGAGAAAGGTGATCCTTGTAGTTTTTGGTGTGATAAAAATGATCTCAAAGACATTTACTTGTAACTATAGATATCAGTAAATTCATGATTTTTGTCTCGTAAAAACCAGAAATATCAATCTGTTTTCTGATCCCTCAAATTCTCGAAAACATCCATTACACCGCAGTGAACACAATATTATAATATCTTATCAACATCCAAATATTGTTGAAAATCATTTTTCCAATTGTCGCAATTTTTGCATTTATCATGATACTCGGATTCGAGAAGGAGGCTGCATATGGAGGAGAGGGAGGCTGTTATGGAGTGACATCACCCGTAATATCACTTGAATTTTTAGACGTTGATGATGCAGGCCATACAAAACTGCTCATCGATGTAATATCTCGCGATCCTGATTGTGTCAGTAAGAAAGTTACCGGCGAGCCCATATACAGCCAGCTGCCAATAAAATATGATGTATTTTTGTTTGATGCAGAGTATGACGATGCCCCAATAGCGCATGTCGAGGTTGATTCCAAAGGTGATCCAGGATTTACGTTGGTTTATCCTTATGCACATGTTGAGATTCCTTACTGCGTGGAGGTTGTATCCACCTGGATACAAAATGGCAGGACCATCCAACTTGAAGATGTCAATTGCACCTAACATCATAACTTTAGATAACATGAGATCCAGACTCAGCAGCTGAAATTTCGTAGTGGCGCAACATTGTGAGACACATATCAGATACAAGGCAGGCAGAAGATCTTACTCATGGGGAAATCAAAGATATTGAGAGTTCTATCAATCAAAAGACAGAAAAACATCATCAAGTAAAAAATCTCTTGAAGAGTTGCACGATTCTTGACTGAATAGATTCCAGATAGGCATCCCGTATTTTCCAAATAATTTGGCAATGTGGTTTAGAACAATGTTTGGAACAATGTCGTTTAGAACAATGTTTAGAACAATGTCGTTTAAAACAATGTTTAGAACAATGTCGTTTAAAACAATGTTTGGAACAATGTCGTTTAAAACAATGTTT
This sequence comes from Candidatus Nitrosopumilus sp., assembly GCA_965218785.1. Taxonomy (GTDB): domain Archaea; phylum Thermoproteota; class Nitrososphaeria; order Nitrososphaerales; family Nitrosopumilaceae; genus Nitrosopumilus. Next base: position 736,295 of record OZ244650.1, on the reverse strand, counting down.
GGAACAATGTTTTAAAAATAAAAAATTTGTCGTGTAATATATGATCATCGTGCATAGACACGGCCTGGATATTTACTCCAAGCCGGTGTCAATGTCTCTATGTAAGTGGCTGAACCGATGTGTTGGTCTATTAGTAAAGGCTGGCTCATCACTCGCCGAAGCTTGTGATCTACACCACCTTCCTATCAACGCAGTCTTCTGCTGCCGACCTTCATCTTATGAAAGAATAACTTGTCTCGGGATAGGATTCGTGCTTAGATGCTTTCAGCACTTAGCCTAAATGGCTTAGCTGCCCGGCCTGCCTTGTCAGACAACCGGTAAACCAGTGGCCACGCTGCTCTGTTCCTCTCGTACTAGGAGCAACTTCCCCTCAGTTATTCACGCTTCCATCAGGCAGAGACCGACCTGTCTCACGACGGTCTAAACCCAGCTCATGTTCCCTTTTAATAGGCGAGCAGCCTCACCCTTGGCCCCTGCTGCAGGACCAGGATAGGAAAAGCCGACATCGAGGTACCAAACCGCGGGGTCGATAGGAGCTCTCGCCCGCGACGAGCCTGTTATCCCTGGGGTAATTTTTCTGTCACCTCCGGGCCCCAATAGTGGGCACACGAAGGATCGCTAAGCCAGACTTTCGTCTATGAATTCCGTGCGTTTGGAAATCCATTCAGTCGAGTTTTTGGCTTTGCCCTCTTCAACGGATTTCTGCCCCGTTTGAACTCAACTTTGGGCCCCTTTGATATCTTTTCAAAGGGGTGCCGCCCCAGCCGAACTGCCCACCTGCACGTGTCTCCGGTCTTCACTGGATAAGTGGTACTGCAAAAAGAGTCTGGTGTTACATCGTTGCTTCTCAACACCCCGGAGAGTGTTAAGCATGGCTCCCAGATACCCTGTGCAATTCTTACTATACCACAAGCACAAGCTGCAGTAAAACTCCACGGGGTCTTCTCTCCCCGATGGAAGTCGATGGACTGTTCGTCCACCTTATGTGGCTTCACCGGGTTGTAGGCGGGGACAGTGGGGCTCTCGTTGTTCCATTCATGCGCGTCGGAACTTACCCGACAAGGCATTTGGCTACCTTAAGAGAGTCAGAGTTACTCCCGGCGTTAACCGGCCCTTAGCTCGGTTGAACCCAAGTTTTAGGTACCGGCACCGGCCAGGATTCAGCGACTATACAAATCCTTTCGGACTAGCAGTCGCCTGTGTTTTTATTAAACAGTCGGAACCCCCTTGTCATTGCAACCTGCGGTCCCCATTCCTCATGAAGATCGCAGGCATCCCTTATACCTAAGCTACAGGACTAATTTGCCGAATTCCCTCGCCATACGGTATACCCGTAGCACCTTAGCTTTCTAAGCCAGCGCACCTGTGTCGGTTCTGGGTACGAACTTGCACTTTGCTAACTACACAGTCTTTCATGGTCTCCTGGACTCGAGAAAACTCCGCTAACGCGAAGCCATTCCTGCCTCGAATCGGTTCTCGTCATTACGACACTCCCCAATTCTCAAACAGTTAGATACAACGATGATTGTACAATCCCTATCCGGAAGCGAACCATATAGCTCAAACGCTCTGTGCAAGGTACTAGAATATTAACTAGTTTCCCATTCGATTTACTCTTTTGAGGCAAACCTTAGGATCGACTACCTCCAGGCTGATAACGCATTGCCTGGAAACCCTTGCGCTTTCGGTGGTATGGATTCTCACCATACTATGCTGTTACTGCCGCCAGGATCTGCAATAGAAACCGGTCCACAGGACGTCACCGCCCTGCTTCGACCCAATCACTACGCCAACCTACCACGAATCATCATTTGATGATTATCTAAAGTATCGGTACTTTGCTTTAGCCCCGTCCGTTTTTGAGGCATCTCCCCTCGGCAGGTAAGTTGTTACACACTTTTTAAAGGATAGCTGCTTCTGAGCTTACCTCCCTGCTGTCTTGGCAGAAATACGCTCTTTAGCTTGACACTTAGCAAAAATTTGGGGACCTTAACTTCAGTCTGGGTTAAACCCCTTTCGGTCATGAGCCTTACGCCACATGAACCCGTGTCCTTGCTTCTACGATGTATATCCGTTCGGAGTTTGAATGAGGGGTGAGGGATTTCTCCCCCGCGCCCCTCTATCAGTGCTCTACCGGAAACACTATCTCCACAAAGCACGCCCTGCGAGACGCTTCGGTTGGAACTAGCAAGCGCCAGTCTAGATTGGTTTTTGACCCCTATTCCCAAGTCACAACAACGATTTGCACGTCAGAACGTCTTAAGACCTCCAGCGGGCTTTCGCCCGCCTTCATCTAGCTCAGGAATAGATCGACTGGCTTCTAGCCTAGCTGCCATGACTCTACGCACTTTCACACGCTTCTCCTGACTTCTTGCGAAGCTGCGAGAACTCGGTTTCCCTTTGCCTACACCTTTACAGGTTTAAGCTTGCCATGACAGTTAGCTCCCTGGCCCGTGTTTCGAGACGGAACGCACGACACTGATGATTTGAACATCAGACCTTCAACTCTATTGCTAGAATCTCCAATCTGAAAAAATCACCTTTCATGCCATGCACGTCTGTAAGTAATAGGTTTCATGCACTTTTCGCCCCCCTTCCGGGGTACTTTTCAGCTTTCCCTCACGGTACTAGTCCACTATCGGTCTTGAGAGATATTTAGCCTCGGATGCTACTTTCACCCATATTCATTGCCCACTACCAAGGACAACTACTCGGGTATGAATAGGACTCTTCCCACTTTACCTAAGGGGGTATCACCCTCTATGCCAGAACTTTTCAGATCATTTCAGCTGTGTTCCAAGATTCCATATTATCATACCAAAACACCACATCTCCCGAAGGATTCAGTTTGGGCTCTTTCCTTTTCGATCGCCTCTACTTGGGAAATCTCAATTGATTTCTTTTCCACATGGTACTAAGATGCTTCAATTCCCATGGTTCGACTTCCAATACTAGTGTACTGGAATGTGCCTAAGCACAAGATTCTCATTCGGACATCTCGGGATCATAGGATGCGTGCGCCTACCCCGAGCTTATCGCAGCTTGCCACGTCCTTCTTCTCTCCTCAAGCCTAGCAATCCACCTATTACCGTCTTTACACCGGCATATTCAGCCACATATTACACGACTATGCACGACGATCATTGCAAGTCCCCTGGCGGAGACCTGCTACATCCTTCATACATCACTTTCGTGATGCATTGCATCGATGATTGTGAAGACTAGTGCATCCGTACACTTCCATGTCTAAGGAGGTGATCCGACCGCAGGTTCCCCTACGGTCACCTTGTTACGACTTTTCCCTTGTCACGAACCTCAAGTTCGATAACGCCAATCAGACGTCACCTCGCTAAAAGCTCACTTCAATGAAACGACGGGCGGTGTGTGCAAGGAGCAGGGACGTATTCACCGCGCGATAATGACACGCAGTTACTAGGGATTCCATATTCGTGAGGGCGAGTTGCAGCCCTCAGTCATAACTGTGGTAACGTTTGAGGATTACCTCATCCTTTCGGATTTGAAACCCACTGTCGTTACCATTGCAGCCCGCGTGTGGCCCCAGAGTTTCGGGGCATACTGACCTGCCGTGGCCCCTTCCTTCCTCCGCATTAACTGCGGCGGTCCCGCTAATTCGCCCCACTACTCCTGAGAGTAATGGTGGCAACTAGAGGCAGGGATCTCGCTCGTTACCTGACTTAACAGGACATCTCACGGCACGAGCTGGCGACGGCCATGCACCACCTCTCAGCTTGTCTGGTAAAGTCTTCAGCTTGACCTTCATCCTGCTGTCTCTCCGGGTAAGATTTCTGGCGTTGACTCCAATTGAACCGCAGGCTTCACCCCTTGTGGTGCTCCCCCGCCAATTCCTTTAAGTTTCATACTTGCGTACGTACTTCCCAGGCGGCAAACTTAACGGCTTCCCTGCAACACTGCATTGACCACAAGTCAATGCATCACTGAGTTTGCATAGTTTACAGCTGGGACTACCCGGGTATCTAATCCGGTTTGCTCCCCCAGCTTTCATCCCTCACCGTCGGACGTGTTCTGGTAGACCGCCTTCGCCACAGGTGGTCATCAATAGATCAAAGGATTTTACCCCTTCCTACCGAGTACCGTCTACCTCTCCCACTCCCTAGCTCTGCAGTATTCCCGGCAGCCTGTACGTTAAGCGTACAGATTTAACCGAAAACTTACAGAGCCGGCTACGGATGCTTTAGGCCCAATAATCATCCTGACCACTTGAGGTGCTGGTTTTACCGCGGCGGCTGACACCAGAACTTGCCCACCCCTTATTCATCGGTGTTTCTAGGACCGACAAAAGGTTCCTTTAGCAGAAACCACTCGGATTAACCTTGTCGTGCTTTCGCACATTGCAAAGTTTTCTCGCCTGCTGCGCCCCATAGGGCCTGGGTCCGTGTCTCAGTACCCATCTCCGGGCCACTCCTCTCAGAGCCCGTACCTGTAATAGTCTTGGTGGGCCATTACCTCACCAACAAACTGATAGGCCGCAGTCCCATCCTACGGCGATAAATCATTTGGAACATAAACCATTCCAGGCATAATGTTCTATCGGGCATTATTCTCAGTTTCCCGAGGTTATTCCCGTCCATAGGGTAGGTTGACTACGCGTTACTGAGCCGTCTGCCTTGTATTGCTACAATGACTCGCATGGCTTAGTATCAATCCGATAGCAGTCAGGTCCGGCAGGATCAACCGGATTCTGAAATTTTGATTATTGAAGTACACTTGTACTTTATTGGAATTGACGGATGCACATAATCTTCACATTTCAGATATTGATCACTTGATCAAATCCTCATTCTTGTATGCGTAACTGGAGGCCCATGAATCACAAAATGGCATAATGCCATACTTCATCACAAGCGCCGCCTATTGCGTTACGTATGCAGAAGGTAAAGAATAGAGAATCCATATAAACCATGCGTGAAATCACGCCTGATCGGTTCAAAAAATTGAAAAAATTACACATTTTATCTTTATGAATTTATCCGGATCCTGGAAATGGCTCAGAACACGCAGATATGGTTATTTTGATAGTTAAAATGGCAGATCCCATTTTGAAAATTGCTTTTGAGGGACTACATTTCAGAGTACAAAAGAAAGACAAGGATGTCTGCAAGGATGTTTGCAAGGTCTTCAAAACTTCATGTCAATGGGGTATCTCACAATATAAGATTTTATGATCCATATCCGTTTGTTGTAAAATCATCTGCAGGAAAAAACCTGGTTGATGTGGATGGCAACAGGTATGCCGATTACTGGATGGGACACTGGTCTTTGATTCTGGGACACGGTCCAAAAAATGTCAAAGAGTCCCTGAAAAAACAGATCGAGAAAAGCTGGATGTACGGGACGGTAAATGAGCAGACAATAAAACTATCAGATCTGATTTCAAAGGCGGTTCTGGTTGCAGAGAAGATCCGTTATGTCACATCAGGGACAGAGGCCACAATGTATGCGGTAAGACTAGCCCGCTCAGTTACCGGCAGGAATGTGATTGCAAAGATTGACGGGGGATGGCACGGATACACCTCGGATTTGTTAAAGAGTGTGAACTGGCCGTTTTCAGAATCAGAGAGCAGCGGGATAATCAACGAGGAGAAGATCATATCAATTCCATACAATGATTTGGAAGAGTCTATAAAAATTCTAAAAAGACATGCAAAAAATCTGGCAGGTGTGATTATCGAGCCTGTGCTGGGGGGAGGCGGATGTATTCCGGCCACCGGGGAATATCTCAGGGGTATCCAGGAGTTTGTACACAAAAACAGTTCCCTGTTTATTTTAGATGAGATAGTTACCGGCTTTAGATTCAGATATGGATGTCTTTATCCCACCATGAAGCTGGATCCTGATATTGTAACTCTGGGAAAGATTGTCGGTGGGGGAATGGCAATCGGAGTAATATGTGGGAAAAAAGAGATCATGGAATATGCAGACACTACTGCAAAGAAAAAATCAGAGCGCTCCTATATCGGAGGGGGTACGTTTTCTGCAAATCCGGCCTCAATGGTATCAGGATTTGCAACACTGAATCTTTTAAAATCAAAAAAGGAGATTTATGTGAGGATAAATTCACTGGGGGATTTTGCAAGAAAAGAGATAGGCAATGCATTTGATGGCAAAGTCGCAGTGACTGGAAAGGGCTCGCTGTTTATGACCCATTTTCTAAAAAACGGCATGACTGAAATCACAAATCCGGCACAGGCTGCAAAGTGTGATTCTGCAATGCTTGCAAAATACCACTTTAAGATGATTGCCCATGACGGCATATTCTTCCTGCCAGGCAAGCTTGGCGCAGTTTCATACGCACACACCAAGGAGGACATCAGGAAGATGGCATCGGCATCAGAAAATATTTAGACTAGTCGTCTGGAAAAGACCTGCGTTTCCAGGATATCAGCTGCTCAAACACATCAGGAAAATTTACAGATTTGATGGTGATGTGGACATGTGCAAAGAACCCTTCCCCGAACTGTGCCTCAAAGATCAGCGTGCATTCTTCCTTGAAGAAAGGCACGGAGATTCCGATTTTTTTAAGGGAGCCAAACTCAACGCCCTGAATTTGGATGGTTTTATCCTCGATTGTGATCTCCTTTTTTGCAGGATTCTTGTTAATTGACTCGTTTATCTTCCCAGTTATGGAATCATCCCAGGGCAGAGACTCCATAGGCCACCTATGCACGTGCACCTTCTTGGCCAGGTATCGCATCTCAAAATCAGGCGGGGGCATACCAGCATAAGTCTTTCCAATGACCGGTATAATGTCCTTTTTTGATCACGGCTTTAATACGCCAGTATGATGCAGGTATCATAATTAATGCCGGCAGAGCCATCAGATTCTGATTTATTTTGGGGGTGTTATCAAAGAAATAACGGCTCCACCAACACGTCATGTATGTTAAAATACAAAAATCAATAATGTTTGTGCATCTTTGATCCCATCTGAAGAAACAAAGGCAGATAATTTCAAATGATGTTGATCTGAGCAGTCTCACAGATTCCGACTTATTTCAATAATGTCCCTTGCCAGTGAATCGTGGTATTCCACCTGTATTACCGTCAGTCCCGCAAGAGCGTGCTTTGGAATTTCAATATTGATGTTGCCGTACTTGTCATCATATGTAATCTGCTCATACACCCTTTTTCCATCATGGTCAAAAACCGTTAAAAATATCCGTTCACGGTATTCTACAGTCTTTGCAATACTTCCAGTGACCCTCACCGTGCTGTCTGTTTGAGACGCATCTATGTTAATCGTCGATGATTGTATGGGCATGTATAATTTTATGTTGTTTTTGAATTTATGAATGGACACTGCAGCCGTATCAAGCTGTCCAGATGTAAGATCCCCTCTGATTTTATTTATGACCAATTGCATCTTTCCCATGCTCCCCGAACCGGAACTCTCAAATCTGTCTACAAAACCCTCCAGATTTTCAAACGTGTTTGCCACCTCCATCATGGCAATTTCATCCTGGTTGAAGACCATCTCATGATGTCCGTCTGAGATTGAGATGATTTGTGATTCCCGGGCAGACCCGTGCTGTATCTCTGCAATGTATAATCCAGGCTGTATGTCAGCGCGCCACAATATCTGAAAGTCGCCGGATCGGGCGGTTCTAGAATCAAATTTGGCGATTTGACCATCATGATTAAAAAGATAAAACGACACGGGGTCTCGGGAATTCATATGGTGCTTGTATACTGCGCCTGCAACGGTAAACATGTTTGAATCATCATAACTGACATCCATGATTATTCTGGGGTCGTGTGGCAGGAATTTCTGGCCTGCAAAATCAATGATCTTGTAGATTTTTTCATGGCCTGTCTGAAAATTTCCATACAGTATGGATGCCCTGGATTCCTGCAGTGATTTTTTGTATTGCATATAGTCTGCGGATGTCTGGTTGAGATTGAGGCTTTTTACCAGCGAGTTGATTTGCGAGATCTGTTTGAGATAGAACTGTTTTTTCTGTGCAGTTGAGAGATCCTGCTGCTCGTAGGTGGGCGTGTAACTTCGTATCTCCGGATAAAATCGTTCAAAGTTGAGCCACTGCTGTTCCAGGGCACCAAGCAGCTGTTGCGCGTATCTAAAGTCGTTTGTTTTTAAGACATTTTTGATGTGTGATACGCTGTTTAGCGTGTTTTTTATTTTTGACTCAAATTCAGGCATCTTATTCATGTTGGATTTGTCATTTGCCATGTGCAGAAGCTGGGTTACCTTTTGTGCCATCTGGTTTTTTCCATCAAGATACAGATCGTATTCTTTAAGGTCGGATTTGATCTTTATGTAATTCTGGCTTATGTTTTTCAGAATCGCTTTGGACTGCGTATCATCAAATGGATTCGCGTTTTTTTCCAGGTGCTTTACCATGTCCAGTGTTTTGATGTTATTTTCTACGAGTATGAGATCCTTGGCGTTTCCCTGCCGTCCGGCATGCACCTGAAGTTCTGTAATCTTTGCATCCCATTGGGATATTATCTTGCCGTCAATCTGGCCTACCTTATGATAATACTGTGCCGTGACTTTTGCCAGATCCTCCAAGGACTCGGTATCAGGCACCTCATGCCTAAAGCTGTTCCACACTGACTTTATGTGGGGATCTATTATTGTAAATACCGGAGAGTGCGTGTTTTCATAAATGCTTGAAGTATACCGTATCGTTCGCTCCATATCCTCAACGTCTGTCTGAAATGACAAGACGTCATCTGCTGTTCTTGATTCATGGATGTTTGCATGTATCGGCGTCCATATGCCATGCAGGTATGTCTTTAAATCCGAGACATCCTCATGCAGCAACAGCTGCTCCATGTCATTTGAATTATTTAGTACCTCAACTGACTGTTCCAGCTTTGCTATATCATCACGGTACTCCATAATCTGATCCACGGTGTTGGCATTCCTTATTGATGCGCCAAGCGATCTTATCGAGTCTGTGATTTGAGGATACTGTTTTTGCTGATAAATCTCACCGAGTCGGTCAATGGAATTCATGGTGTTAGTTACCGAATACTGCTTTGAGTATACCGCATCCCAGTTGTCTCTCATGTCTGCCTGGAGGCTGTCTGTCATACCCAGGCTCAGGGCGTCAATTTTTCTCAGTATTGTCTTATACGAATCGGCATCTGCGGCATATGCCGTACTACTACTAGTTGAGGCTAAAATGACGGCCACCCCGAGTAAAAAGATCATGGTAAGGACGGGTTTGATGCGTTTCATTTTACGTTTACAACGATACTAGGCAGATGTCATTTAACGGATTGCGCACAAGTCATGGGTAATTGATTTATACTAAAAGATGGCGTATTCAGGAATTTGTACCTTATGCAAAGACGGCAAGGCATTCCAGACCACGTTTTTACAAGCTCGGCGCATGCATAAAAAGCGCGCATAATCCATCAGATACACCAAAAGACAGATAACGGCAGAAAAGCAGTCAGGAAATTGTGCGATGAACCAAACTTTCATTAAAAGTGCCATTTTGTAAAAATCATGGGATTGTTTGGCTCTAGTAATGAAAAGGCAGAGGATCTGCTGTATGATGCAATGGTCATGATACAAAAGAGCAAGCCAAAAAAAGCAGTGTCATTATTTGACAAGATCATAAAACAGGATGCAAAAAATACTACGGCGATATTTAACAAGGGTCTGGCCCTCAATCAGATGAAAAAATACAGCGATGCAGTTACCTGTTTTGACAGGCTGCTAGATATCAATCCAAAAGACGCCAAGGCCTTCAACAACAAGGGGATCGCATTGGCAGAAATGGGCAATATACAGGATGCCGCAGAATGCTATGACAGGGCAATAGAATCAGATTCAAAGTATGCCGCGGCTTATTTTAACAAGGGGGTGCTGCTTGACAAATTACGGGAACATCTGCAGGCCATTGAAATGTTAAACAAGGCAATATCTACGGATCCAAAAAAACCAAATGCGTTGTTCTACAAAGGAATAGTGCTGGCCAAGATGAAAAAACACGAAGAGTCATTAAATTGTTTTCAAACGGTATGCAAAAAATATCCAAAACATCAGGATGCGTTTTTTCAAAAAGGCGTTCAATTGGCAGAGTTGGAACAGCATGAAAAGGCAATCAAGATATTCGATGAGATTCTCTTAAAAATCAAGGACAATGTAAATGTCATTTATGCAAAATCACGAAGCAAGGCGGCATTGGGCCAGTATTCTGAGGCGATGGATCTGTTAAAACGTGCCGTCTCAAAAAACCCAAAAATCATTCGTTCATGGGCAAAAGAAGAAAAGGCATTTACCCAGATGCACAATGATATCAGGTTCAGGGCGCTAGTAAAGTTATAACACCTTATTTCTGACGGCGTCTATTCGGATGATGCCGACCTTTCTTTTTGGACCAATCAGTCTTGCCTCAAAGACTGGCACGTAAACCTCGGTGATGCCCTGCAGAATAAATTCATCAGACAAGTCCCGGACGTCAGTTTCCAACGGCTTTTTTAGCATGGTTTGAAGTCGGTCTAGCGCCGCATCATATGTCAGTTCGGATTTTCTGATGTTCTGGGAGTTTTTTTTAAGAATCTTTTTTGGATAGTTCTCAATGGTCTTGGAGTTTATCTTAAAGAACGGCTTGCTCTTGTGCCCGTGTTGGTCAAAGACCATCTCGTCTTCTTCTTCGATAAATACGTGTTCTTCTAGTTTCAAGTCGATCTTGTTTTTACCGCGTCTTCTAGAAAATTTCTTTGCAAACTCTGACTTTGAGCGTATTGGAAAGAGGCCATCGCCTAACACCACATCACGAACGTTATAATCAACAGATATTCTATTGGTTGCTTTTCTGTAATAGTCAGCCACGTATCTTCCTGAAACCATCAAAATGCATTCATAGTATAATTTCAGAGAGTGAATGTGGACCTCGTCTTGCTTTGGCCTTGAGAATAGGGATTTGAATGGTTTGAGCTTCTTTGTTTCGACAATCCCCATGGCCTGTATGTCATCCATGTTTTTTCTGAGAACTGTGACTTTTACATTACGGGTGTTCTTTGTCAAACTAAACAAAATACACGTTTCCATCTATTAAATCAATTCTATTGATGTCTTTACAGATATTTGGCAGGGAGGGGAAAACGGGAATTTTCTATGAATTGAAAATTTGTGGCAGTTATCAGCCTTGCAGTGTAGTCCGTTTTTCCAGTCATGGCATCATTTTATGCCAGAATCACTGGGTTTGGAAATGCCCCACACATGGAATTAGACCCGGTTCGTGTCTTTTAGAAGTGTTTTTGCCACCGCTGAATTTTTCTGCATTGTCAAGCAAATTCATCACCTATGTTTCTTCCAGTTTATTATTTATTATTGAATGCATGGTCAATGTAAAGCGTCCTACCAATATCATTAGAACCAACCAAATGGAACATAATCTGTTATTTTGATGTGATCGCCTTGGTGTGAAAGAACTTGTCAACAAATAGTGGATCAGACCCATCTGCATCAGTAAGATCTAATTTGGTAAAATCATCGTCATCTAGATACTTCTTATGGTAATGTCTGTAGGATTTGCAAGTAGTGCATTATTCATGTTTTAGCACATTGAGCTTGATAAAACTTGTCTGCATCCTCTAAAATATCTTGTTCCTTTTTGGATAATGGTCGCTTGTCATATTCTTCAAATATTTTTGATTCTTCATCACAAAGTATCAAAATACCTGGAAGTTTGATGTCTTCTGTTTTATCCATATTGCCTGTCATAATACAGCATAGGACATTCATCAATATAAGAGACTGTATTTTGTCGAGTTTATCTATTGCACGAAAAGTAGGTCCGCCCCGAATCCGAAGGAGAATCACAGATTATTCTAGACTGCCGATCACAAAAAAGCATGAAAAAAACGGACAAAAAAATCATTATTACATTAGGGAAATCATCAAAAACACAATTGAAAATTCAATTATGTATAGGCGATATATCTTGTAGCTAAAATGTGATAATCAAAAGACAGTCATAATATAATTAAAAGTAGATATATCAAGTGTTAGGTTTGAAGGCCAGCAAATACAGGGTCTGATCCTTGTGTTAAAAGAAGCAAGTCACATCCTACTAAAATCGTAAAACAGGCAAAATACCATCAGTCACACAAATGCCTCCCGGAGTACAAAATACATACGAAAGAAAGAGATAATAGATTTGACATTATACAATAAACATGAAGACCGCAAAAAAAGGCAGTTATATTGAAAAATTCCTAAAAAAAGCAGACAATGCATTACAAGACGGAGTCAAAAAGGCCGATGAGATAATAGACGGTGCAGTGGAGATTGGCATAATAACTGCAAAACAGGCTAAAAAAACAAGCGGCGAACTTCACAGTCAGGCAAGAAAAGAGAGCAAGGCGCTGCATAAAAAAGGAATTAAAAAGATTAACGAGGGAATAACTGCTGCTAAAAACATGACTTACAATACCCAGGAGGATTTAGAGTTGTTAAAAAAACTCGGAGAGTTGAGAGAATCCAAAGTAATTACAGAAAAAGAATTCCAAGCAAAGAAAAAAAAGATTTTAGGCAGAATTTAACATGAAAAAATCAAATATTTACGGAGCAGATGACAGGAGAGAGATCAATCCAAACTGGTTTACCAATAAAACATGGATGAGGGTTTTATCAAAAAAGATAGAAACTGCCGGGCAGGATATCTATCATGTTCATTTTGAGTTGGGATCTAAAACAAAGCTTCACACACATGATGGAAACCAGGTGTTGATTGTGACAAGAGGTAGTGGCAGTCTTGAAATTTTTAAAAGGTATGGAACAAATAAAACCAGTTTCAAAATTAAAAGCATGCAGAAAATCCCACTAAGGGAGGGGGACATTGTACATATTCCATCAAAGACGCTTCATATCCACGGCTCAACAAATAAGAAAAAGACATTTTCCCATATTGCAATAAACATCCTGCCTAGGAAAAATTCGACGTATAAAACGGTGTGGTATGAATCTGATTTTAAGACCAAAGTTTCAGAGATCATTTAAACGGCATGTCACTGAGAAAAAATTCCGAGATAGACATCATACAGGGAAATGAGGGAAGTAAAATCAGGCAGTATTTTCATCCGCACAACACCCTAAACGGAATCAACTACAGCATTGCACAGTTTACACTAGAGCCTCAAAGAAAAACCAGGCTTCATAAAATCAGCTCGTCTGAGATATACTACATATTAGACGGGGAGGGAACGCTGAGGATCGACGAGGAGACATACCATCTTGAAAAAGACGATTCGGCATATGTTCCGCCAAATTCCAGGCAGTTTATTGAAAATACCGGCTCGGTGGATTTGAGGTTTTTGTGCATAGTAGAGCCTGCATGGAAGGCAGAGAACGAGATTTTGCTTGAATAAGGGCAAAATGGTGTAATTGTTTTTAACATATTACTAGTTTCTATCTTTAGTGAACACGTATCAGGCATTCAGAGTACTCGATGTGGGGCAGGATTCATCCCAGGATGAGATCAAGGCAGCCTATAGAAAATTGGCGCTAAAAATGCATCCGGACAAAAAAAACGGAACCCAAGAGGATGATGTCGAATTTAAAAAAATTACAGAGGCATACACCCATCTCAAAAAGAATCGTGGCGAGGAGAAAACCCGTCAGGAATATTCCAAAAACAAAGCCAATGCGGGATTTGCCAGAAAACCTCAGTGGGGGGCTACAAAGGAAGAAAAGATTCCAGAACAAGACTGGGGCAAATACACCAAAGAGTTCGAAGAGGGAGAACCCGACTTTTGGAAAGAGTATGAACAAAAGTTTTGGAAAGATTACAATGAACGCATACGACCAGACGGTAAAAACGGGGAATATGACAAGGCAAGAGAGCCCAACAAGCAGCCAAATCTGTTTGTAAATGTTGATGAGAGTCTGTGTATTGGCTGCTGCAGCTGTGAAATGATAGCTCCGGATGTTTTTCACATAAACCGAGAAACAAAGTCAAATCCAAAATCATCAGTGATTAATCAAAAGGGTGCGGGAATGAACAAGATAATGAACGCGGCAAGAACATGTCCAACAAAGGCAATCATCGTAGATGATATCGACGTAAAGGAAAGGCTGTTTCCTTATTGAATCTAGGTTTTTAGTTTATTGTAAAGTTCCTCAATTTTGGATTCAGATAGTTTCAATGTGGCGCCAAACATGCTGTGAATCGTACCAGCAGAGTCACCTGCACTTCTGGGAACCAGATGCACGTGAACGTGTGGCACCTCCTGGCCGGCGCCTCTTCCATCATGTACTGCAACCAGAGTAGCGCCAGTCAACTCATCCACCTTGGGAATCATCTGATGTACAAGGGAAAACAGATCAGCGTTTTCTTCAGAGTCCAGTTCCTGAATTTTTTGATGGTGGTTTTTTGGAATTACAAGTACGTGTCCTTCTGCAAGAGGAAATGCGTCCAAAAATGACATTGACTTTGATGTCTCCTTGAGAATTTTTGCAGGAACTTCACCGGCGATAATTTTACAAAAGACACACTCCATGCGGTTTTACAGGGTTTTCAGAATATTAAGCCGTCGGTTCTGGAGAAACAATTGTCGCCCACGCAAGACCCTTGCCAAATTTGATCGTGACATTCTCGCCTGAATTAAACGTACAGTCATAAATGGTCTTGGGGACGTTATCTGCGGTTTCGACATAGCAAACCCCATCATCGTTAATCAGGATCACTACTTCCTCAAAGACATCCTCACGAATTAGATTCCAGAATGGAAAAACAAGAGTTGATAAAATTACTCCGGCGACAACAAAGGCACCCACAAAAACCAGACTGGTTTTCTGACTTGAATTGAGTTCCATTTACCAGGTTCCACCATCACCGGCATTTGGATCCAATTTCTTTGCAGGTACATTTCCGTGTGCTTTTTTCATGTGTCTTTTTAAACGCTCAGGATCATGCAGTTCTGTCCCACACGTGTCACATTTTGTTTTGTTATCGTCGTCTTTGTTGCGTTTGAACAAACCCATGATTTTATGAAAATTTAAGATACATTAAAAATGATGCGAAATGTCTTCCCCACAGATTTGAGAAAAAGACGCAAGGTATCTGATCGCTTAAATCAAAGAGGCTTTTTTCTCATTTCCTAAGGGAAAATGTGGATAGATCGCATTTTATGGATGCTGGGCATCCGGATGAATCAAAATCAACAACGATAGTACCCACCGCCAGCTGCATCTGATGTCAGTCTTTTTGATAGGTCAAACACACAAGTCCTAGTATTCATTACTTTATCACATGGAATCGATGATCATTAGTCATAAACCGAGATTCCAAACCTCGCTTCAAATACATTATAAAGGATATACGGTTTTTGGAGGATCGTGATGATAAAAAATATCACGGTTTTAGGTTCTGGCGTCATGGGTCACGGCATTGCCCAGGTTTCAGCAACTGCAGGATACAACGTGGTATTGCGGGATATTGAACAGGGATTCCTAGATAAGGCCATGGGGAAAATAAAATGGAGTCTGGACAAACTAGTCACCAAGGAAAAGATCACAGCATCAGAAGGAGACGCAATATTTTCAAGAATCAGACCCGTTGTGGATTTGAATGAGGCAGTAAGGGATGCAGAGATGGTCATCGAGGTAGTGCCGGAGATAATGGATCTAAAAAAGAAGGTATATGCAGAGTTAGACGAGGTTGCAGGACCGCAGGTAATCTTTGCATCAAATACCAGCACGTTACCAATCACCGAAATAGCAAACACTACATCGCGTCCTGAAAAATTCATAGGAATTCATTTTTTCAATCCTCCACAACTCATGAAACTAGTCGAGGTGATTCCGGGAGAAAAAACAGCACAGGAGATAACTGATTTGACACTGGAATACGTAAAATCAGTCAACAAGCAGGCAGTACTGTGCAGAAAAGACGTTCCGGGATTCATAATCAACAGGCTGTTTATTCCAATGGTTCATGAGGCATGTTTTGTAAAAGACAGGACAGGCGCAACACTAGAGGAAATTGATTCTGCTGTTAAATTCAAGCTGGGGTTTCCAATGGGCATTTTTGAGCTGGCAGATTTTACGGGTATGGATGTGATTCACAAAGCAACCGTGGAGATGCATCTGCGAGACGGCAAGGTCATCAATCCTCATCCGCTAGTTGGCAAGATGTTTGATGAGAAAAGGCTGGGACAAAAATCAGGAGAGGGATACTACAAGTATTCTGATGAGAAATACGAGCGTGTAGCACTTTCAGAAGAACTGGCGGCAAAATATGATCCGATTCAACTGGTTGCAAATATTTTAAACAATGCCGCATGGCTTGTCACAAATGGGGCAAGTGACATCGAAGAGATTGAAAAAGCAGCACGGCTGGGGCTGGGTCTTAAAAAACCGTTATTTGAAACTGCAAAAGAAATCGGAATAAAGAGAATTACTGATGAATTAAACAAACTTGCAGACAAACACGGCGAGTTTTACAGGCCGGATCCGCTGCTAATTTCCATGCAATAATCAGTTCAGCACAAGGCAGATTCATCATAACATCATAATCAACAAAACTAGCAAAAGAATTGTTATTTAGTACAGGCAGTCATCAGATCTCCCATCTACGATCGGTGCAATAACATCAGACAAGGCGGTATTTTACAAAAAGATGCAAGAAATTAACGCGCACTAATTAATTCCAAGATTTTCCTTACTGCCTGTTTGGCAGTATCAACACCTATTATTTTGATGTTTTTTCTGTGATCAATGTATCCGTCGATGTATGAATCAGCCGAGCCTCCCAGGTTTTTGATTGCAACCATGGGTTTTTTGTACATGTATGATGCACATGCTTCAGACAAAGTTCCAGAACCACCGCCAACAATAATGACTCCATCGGCACTCAGTGCATTAAGATAGTCACGGGTAAGACCCATGCCGGTGGGTATTACAACATCACAGAATTCATTTGCAAAAGAAGAGTCATCTTGGGGGATTATTCCGATGGTCAAACCTTTGGCATCATGTGCGCCATGTGATGCGGCCTCCATCACGCCACCCAAACCGCCATTAATCAAAACAGAGCCGGATTTTGCAATTTCATATCCAATATCATAAGCTATTTTTTCATGTTTTGGAGTACAGCCATTTGTGTTATTTCCAATTACCAGGATTTGTCGTTTTCTTGCCACAGAGAATATTAAAAAAAATGGTTTGAAATATCTTTCTAAAAAGGATAATTTATCATAATATTATAACTGTTAGATTGGGTTTATTCTGAAAAATAATACCGTTACTTGTATGAAGTAATGTTAGGTAGTTCTAATGATTTATACAAACAAAATGCCGGTTATAACTTCAATATCTATTTTAATGCTGATACCAGAGGATGAGAAGAGGGATGGCTGTTCTAACCTTTTCATTCTTTTTGTATTTAGTCAGAAAGACAGCATCGCTTATACAAACGGTGTGGGCAACATTTGTATTTGTGTTTATTATGATTAGTGCAGAAGCACGTTTTTTTGGAGAAAAATACAATGGAATTGATGCGCTTTTAATTATAGTACCTTTTGCAGTTTTTGGAATTATGGGAGGAATATGGTTTTGGAAATCTTCCAAAGCATACCCATTTGTGATCGCCTGGTATGTATGGTGGTTTATCATAAGCATTGGAAATCGCCTTTCATTTGAATAATAAAAGATTACACTAGGAAGACACAAAAATTCGTTCTTACGTTATGAATCATTTTATGATCAAATCCATGCTAAATTAAACAAGCTTTCGTGTCTTGCTACAGGTAACCTTAGTCTATGGTACGAAAAGTAATCCTCCCCGGATCCGAGGACAGTAATGGATTATTTTAGATGCTTCGATCACAAAAAAACATGAAAAAAAGACCGACAGAAAAGTCATACAGTATCTAATCAGATGGTGCAAAAACGGAATAACACCCACACAGATAGCAAAGAATCTTGGCATCACTGCCAGACACGTACGAAGGCTGTGGGCACGGTTCAAGACGACAGGAACAATCCATGCAAGATGATGTAATTTCGTGTTTTCAAGTTTTTGTTCTTCTTTTATTCGCAATAAATCTTTTTGTGTGGAGACATTTTTCTTGTTCTCTGTAATAGGTTTGGCAATCTCATCCCGTAAAATCTTAATTTCTAAATTTGGCAGTTGTCAGAATTGATGCTGAATTATATTTAGAGTGTGGGTTGATCGAAAACATTGGATATTGTGACTAGTAAGATCTCTCCCCCCCCCCCTCTCCTTACAATGTGTCTTTATCATTCTTTATTAGTAATAAAAAATCCCTTTTTTCATGAACAAACAGTATTACATTATTTCTGCCATTGTTGGTATGGCGGCGGTTGGCGCGTTCGTTTTTACATATGCTCCTGATGGATGTTCAGATGTAGAATCGCAGGATTTCATTTACAATTATGATGCAAGAAAAAATCTCGATGTTGGAGGCGGCGGTGGCGGTGCTTCTTGGAGGACTACGTCTGTGTCAGACATTGCAGATGCGGTATTATATACAATTCGTGGCACCGTACTTTCTGTTGGAGAACCATTACACTGGATTCCCAGGGGGAACGCACATCATGGTAATGCTGCATTTCCAGTCATCCTATCTGTAGATGAAATTTACAAAGGCACTTGGAATTGCAAAATTTTTACAGTTGTTAGTCATGTGTGGTATTATACATTAGATGATAATGGTGATTTTGTATATGCTTTTAAAAATGCAACTGCGTCATTGTATGATCCAAACAAGGTTTATCTCACATTGCCAGAAAATGCTCAATATGAGATAGGTGAAGAAATAATCGTGCATATATCTGCCGTGCCGGTTTATGATTATACTTTTTATGCAGTGGATGACATTACTCGCGTAGAACAGTTCATACCATTTTATAGTTCAGTGTTGGGAGAACACTCAAAATACACAATAAAAAACAACACAGTATATGATAACCACCGTGACACGAGTATATCTATGGATATTGTGATTAATGAATCCCAATAAATCATGATTCGAGTTATCCTGCTATTTTGCTTGTCATTTTGACTGTTTTCTCTGTAACAACTTTTACAGATTCCGACGTAGCATTACAACATGCCGCTTTAGAGGGTTTGTAAAATTATCAGATACGGGGGCAAGAGACATGAAATACAAATCTTCTCCAGATTCAAATTTTAGATTTCTATAATGCTACAGAATCTGATTCAAGATACTGCAAGTTAATTTCCAATAGACAGGATTTTTGATTTTTGAGAAGATTCACATTCATGCCTATACCGCCAATTTACAACAAAACCTCCAAGAGAAAAAGATATTAGGTAAAATATCTGACCATATTCATGGAAAGACGTTCAATGCCGGTTTGTTTTACTGAAAAACAATACAAAATGATCGAGAAATTTGCCAAGAGAAATGGCATGACTAATGCAAGTCAGGCCCTTGAGAAAATTCTAGGCAGATAAAAAATTTTATTATTTTTATGATCTGATCTAACGCAAGTTATGATAGTCATGAGATCAGCTAATATTATCATTAGATATCATGCGCTTTTGAAATGTGATATATCTGGAATCAATTTTGTAGACATTGCTCAAAAATCACACATCTCATCAGTAATTAGCTAAATCCAGATGGTATTACAATCCAGGATACAGGGGAAGAATCGCTCTAATTTGGCATCTTTTATTTTTTATTACATTTAATAGATGAAATTATTTAAAATATCATAGACATGGGACTGTTTAGTAAAAAACCGACATACTGTGCTGTTTGTAATAAGGAACTAACCCACAAACACAAACCAAAAAAGGAATGGAACCTCAAGGGTTCACTTTGCGGTGATTGTCATTTTGATAAATCAAAGGAATACTATGAGGGAAAGGTAAGGCAGCCATGTGTAGAATGCAAAACGACCCAAAAGATCACAGATTTGTGGGAGCCGCGATGGCAGTGGGACATGGAAGGTTTGTTGTGCAAGGCATGCTTTGATAAAAAAGAAGAAGATCATGGCAAAAGAAAGAACTTTTGTTCGCTGTGCGGCGGAAAGATGGGGCTGATCAGGTATAATCCAAAGGGGAAATGGAATATTGAGGGCCAGCTGTGTAGAAAGTGCTGGGATGAGAAAAAAACAGAGTTTGGATAAAAGTGGGATTTTTTAAAAAAATTACATGTGATGTTTGTGGGAAAAAATTTTCAAAAGAAGAAGAGATGATGAATCACAAACAAATCATTCATGGCAAGGATCTACAGTACGACTGCAGGGAATGCAACATGTATTTCCCAAACATGGAGGATATGAGAACACACCTGCAAAGAGAACACAGTTACAAAAAAGACAGATGATTATATCGCGTTTACTGTTTTTACAACAGGGGGTCTTACTTTAGTAAATACCCTGAATCCGCAGATGCACTTGATTTCAGGCAGGCGGGATAATTCAATATTGGAGACGACTGTCCCACATCTAAGACAGGAATGATTTACATCAAATGTCTCTGCAGGGGTTTCTTCTATTTCATCAAGGTTTTCTTCAGCCATGTTTATCATCAAAATTTCTATAATTTAAGGATTCCAATTATGTCAGGGACAATTCAATATAGACGTCATCTGGGATTTTTAATCTCATTAACTGTCTTATGGCCTTGTCATCGGCATTAATGTTTATGATTCTTCGATGCATCTTCATCTCCCATTTTTCATAGGTTTCAGTACCGCTGCCACAGGGGGACTTTCTAGTTGCAACATGCAGTCTCTTTACAGGAAGAGGGGTGGGACCTTTTACTTTAACACCGGTTTTTTTGCCAATACCCATGATTTCCCCGCAAACACTCCGTAACTTTTCCAAACTAGTTGAAGTCAGTTTAACACGGGCTGTCTGCGTCATTAAAATCCGCCTATGGCTTGTATTCTTCGGTAATTTCCTTAACGATACCTGCTGCGATAGTTGCGCCCATGTCTCTTAGAGCGAATCTACCCATTTCAGGAAAATCTTTGAAGGTTTCGATGCATGTGGGTCTCACCGGTCTGATCTTTACAATTGCAGAATCACCAACTTTGAGGAACTTTGGATTCTCTTCCTCAACTGCACCGGTTGCAGGATTTATCTTTTGGAGAAACTCTGTAACAGTCGCTGCAACTTGCGCAGTATGT
The DNA here is from genome assembly GCA_965218785.1 of Candidatus Nitrosopumilus sp. GTDB lineage: Archaea > Thermoproteota > Nitrososphaeria > Nitrososphaerales > Nitrosopumilaceae > Nitrosopumilus. Next base: position 715,145 of record OZ244650.1, on the reverse strand, counting down.
GCGTGCATGACTGGCGTGTAGCCAGGTGCAATTGCCGTCGGATGGTGAATAACTATAATTTGTGCCTTGAACTCTTTTGCAACATTTGGTGGTGCGTCAGGAGTTCCAAGTACGTCACCTCTTTTGATATCCTTCTTTTCAACACCTCTCAAGTTAAAACCAATGTTATCACCTGCCTCTGCAGATGGCATTTCCGTGTGGTGAGTCTCAATAGATTTGATTTCACCAGGAGCGCCAGAAGGCATGACGACGATTTTGTCACCTGCTTTCATGACTCCCGTCTCAACTCTGCCTACAGGAACAGTACCCACACCTGTAATGGTGTAGACGTCTTGAATTGGAACACGTAGTGGTTTGCCTATTGGTTTTTCTGCCACTATAAAGTCATCAAATGCTTCAAGAAGTGTTTTACCAGCGTACCATGACATGTTTTCGGATTTTTTAACCAGGTTATCGCCTTTCCATCCGGAGATTGGAATGAAAGGCACTTTATCTAGCTTGTAGCCTACGGATTGTACCAGTTTTTCACCTTTTGCTTTGGCTGCCTTGAATGCATCTTCAGAATAGTTGCTGTCATCCATTTTATTGATTGCAACGATTAGTTGGCTTACACCGAGTGTTTTTAGCAAGAATGCGTGCTCCCTTGCTTGTCCTCCTGCTGCAATTGCAGTATCAGTCTCGCCTTCTTTTGCTGAAAGCACCAAGATGGCCGCATCTGCCTCAGAAGCGCCGGTAATCATGTTTTTAATAAAGTCCCTGTGACCGGGAGCATCAATCAAAGTAAAGAAATACTTTGCAGATTCGAATTTTTGAAAAGCTAGATCTATTGTAATGCCTCTTTCTCTTTCATCCTTAATGTTGTCCATAACCCACGCATACTTGAAAGTATCACCTTTTCCGGTCTTTTCAGATTCAACTGCATGTGCTGCGATGGTTCTTTCATCTACAACGCCTAGATCCATCAAGAAATGACCCATAGTAGTCGATTTCCCATTATCAATGTGACCTGTAACAATCATGTTCAGATGGGGTTTAGTTGCCATAACAAGTGCCTATTTGAGGTCATTTATTACTGTTATGAATTTTGACTCTGTTGAATTTTTGAAAAAAAACCAGTTAATTTCAATTAATTGCAGTCAAGTGTTTTCCTAAAAGCACATAAATCAAAGGAGTAAAAATGAGAATTATGAAGATCACAGTTTCAGTCATCAAAGCAGACGTGGGAGGAATTGGGGGCCACACAAAACCAAGTGATAGACTGCTAGATGCAATTAAAAATACCGTTAAAAATTCCTCGGATTTGTTAATCGATTATTACATTGGCTATTGTGGGGATGACACCCACATTGTAATGTCACATACACACGGGGTAGACAACCAGCAGATTCACAAAATGACATGGGATGCATTCATGGCAGGAACCCAGGTCGCAAAAGAGGAGGGGCTGTATGGTGCAGGACAGGACCTGCTAAAAGATTCCTTTTCAGGAAATGTAAAAGGCATGGGTCCGGGAGTTGCCGAAATGGAGTTTGAAGAGAGGGCAAACGAGGCGTTTACTGTATTTGCAGCAGACAAGACAGAGCCGGGTGCGTTTAACTATCCGATTTATAGAATGTTCGTAGACGCACTAAGTAATACGGGATTAATCGTCAACAAAAGTCTTGCAGAGGGAGTAAAGATGAACATCATGGATGTTGAAAAAGGAAGGATTGCAGAACTTGAATTATGGCAGGATAAACCAACGATAGAGGCGGCATTGATGTATCCTGGAAGATACGTGGTAGATTCAGTGACAACCAAAGACGGAGAGCCAATCCTTGTAGCATCAACGGACAGACTGCACAACATTGCAGGAACATATGTCGGAAAAGATGATCCGGTTTGTCTGGTTAGGACGCAAAAAAAGTTTCCTGCAACAGAGGAGGTCGGCAGTGTATTTAACAATCCCCATTATGTAGCAGGAAATACAAGAGGCAGTCACAACATGCCGTTAATGCCTGTAAAACTAAACTCTGCGGCAACCATCAATTTTTGCATTCCAATTGTAGAGTCACTGGTGTTTAGCATGCATAACGGACGGTTTACCGGTCCGTTTGACGGATTCTCAACTCCGGACTGGGATTACATACGGGAGATTGCAACAAAAAAGGCAATGGCAATCAGAAGCCAGGGATTCATTCACCCGGCAACACTTGTTCCATCAGAACTAGAGTATGCTGAAGGGTACAGAGCTAGAATGGATGTTCTAGATGGCAAGATGAAACCGATGAAAGAAAGCAGCTCCGGCACTCAAAAGAAGGAAAATTACGAGGATCCGGATTAGACAATACAAAGATCAAATGTTGCCAAAGTTATCGGCACTATTTATCAGAGCAATCCCCTCTTGAATCATCGCCGCTCATGATCAACAGAAACATCAAAAATCAGTCCTGAATTCGTTTCCCAGCAATCTAAAATCACACACACATCAAGGTAAGACGCCTAGAGCAGGTGTTTGCCATAAAAGAGGAAATTAAAGATCCGGATCAGATAGTTGTGCTTATTATTTATCATGGGAAAAAGTTAAATCAAAAAAGAGATTATAGAAATAGTTGTCAGGTGGCTTTGCAAGGATATTTGACTGGAAGACCTACGTTATAACGGCATTAGCAGTTATCTCATTTTCAAACTTTATGGCAGTCCTGTTTGGCCAGACCATACCAGGGGTGATTATGGCATTTTTCAAGGTTGCCGGAGAATATGTGGTTTTGGGATCAGTCTTTGTTTTTGCGCTTATCTGGCTTGTCAAGGCAAAGCCGCACAGTCGTCCCAGGCAGTATTCAATGATAGTCTTTGACGTATTTGGAAAAAAGAGCCGGATCGACGGGATTAGGACTGAATTCAAAACACATGACGTTGCATGGAGTTTTATGAAACAGTACAAAAAGGAATACCCGTTATACAATTTTGCACTCGTTTCTGAGAATCCAAAATCAGAAAAACCAACAATTTTCAGATACATTTAGTTCAAGCTTTTGCCTGAGAGAAATAGATTAGAATGAAATTCTCCATTTTAGCCGAATCATTTAACAAAATGGAGTCAACTAGAAAAAGATTGGAGTTGACGCAGTTTCTAGTGGAGCTCTTCAAAGACACGCCGCATACAGTCGTCTCCAAAATTGCTTATCTTCTGCAAGGAAAACTAAGGCCTGATTTTGAAGGGATAGAACTAGGGGTTGCAGAAAAACTTGCAATAAGGGCAATTTCAAAATCGTCTGGAATTCCAGTCAAAAAAATCGAGGAGGAATACAAAAAGGAGGGGGATTTAGGACATGCCGCATCTATCATACTAGAACAAAAGACACAGACTACTTTTCTCGCAGAAGACATAACAGTGGAAAGGGTTTATGAGACATTATTCAGGATTGCCAAGCTGGAAGGTGCGCGTTCACAAGACATGAAAATGAAATACATCTCAAGCCTGCTAAATGATGCAAATCCATTAGAGGCAAGTTACATTCTAAAGATTTTACTGGGTTCACTAAGACTGGGAATTGCAGAAAATACCGTAATGGACGCACTGGCAATCGCATTTTCAGGAAGCAAGGATAACAGAAAGATTCTGGAGCATGCATATAACGTGTCAAGTGATTTAGGCAAGGTTGCAGAGACCATAGCAACCAACGGTCTGAAGGGGATAGAAAAATTTGAAATCATTTTGTTTAATCCGATTAGACCCATGCTTGCAGACAGAGTAAAAAGCGAGCAGGAGGCAATGGAGAAGATGGGAACCGAATTTGCCTCAGAGTACAAACTAGATGGTGAAAGGGTGCAGATTCACATCGAGGGTGAAAAAGTAGTGTTGTTCTCCAGAAGCTTGGAGAATATTTCAAGTTACTACCCGGACATTATTGAAAAAATCCCCAAGGCAGTCAGCGCGGAGAATGTAATACTAGAGGCAGAGGCAGTTGCAATCAACGAAAATACCGGGGAGTTTTTGCCGTTTCAAGAATTAATGCATCGAAGACGGAAATACAAAATAGAAGAGGCAGTCATACGGTATCCGATTACAGTCAACTTTTTTGATATTTTGTACTGTAACGGGAAAAGCTGTTTGGAATCAAGCTACAAAAACAGAAGGGAGATGCTGGAAAAAGTTGTAAGGGAGGATGATTTTGCAAAACACATTCCAATGGCAGTAATCAAAAACAGCGGTGAGATCGAGGACTTTATGGAAAACAGTATCAATGCAGGCAGTGAGGGGGTAATGCTAAAAATGCTTGAAAAGCCATACCAGGCAGGTTCGAGGGGAAGTTACTGGCTGAAACTAAAACGTGAATATCAAAACGAGTTGGGAGACAGTTTGGATCTTGTTGTGATAGGCGGATTTTTTGGAAAGGGGAGAAGAACCGGAAGTTATGGAACGCTGCTGCTTGCAACGTATGATGAGGACGAGGATGTCTTTACCAGCATCTGCAAGGTGGGAACCGGATTCTCAGATGAACATTTGGATCAGTTGTATCAGATTTTGAATCCAAAGGTCACAATCAAAAAAAACCCGCGTATTGACAGTGAAATGGAGGCAGATGTCTGGTTTGAGCCGGAATTGGTAATAGAGGTGGTGGCCTCTGAAATCACACTCAGTCCGATTCACAAAGCGGCAAAAGACGCCATAAGAAAGGATGCGGGGCTTGCTTTGAGATTCCCAAAATTTACTGGCAAGATCAGAGTTGAAAAGGCAGTCGAGGATGCCTCCACAAATGAGGAAGTCATCACGCTATACAAAGGACAGAATAAAGTCGCACATGATAAAAATTTGATATAATCATGCTCAATATCAAGAATCATAGAGGATTTAAATTACCTTAGGATTATTTGTTTTCTGTTATGTATAGTGGAGAGCTTGAAGTTCAGGCAAAAAGAAAGGCAATAGCAGTTTTACAAGATGAAATCAATAGAATTCTAAATGCTTCCAGAGAACTTGCAACAATACCCGAGCTTATGATGAAAAAAGACAAGGCAGGGATCAAAAATGCAATAGAGCAGATCTCAACAATCGAGGAAGAGGTTGAAAATCTGAGAAGAAAGATCACGCGGGAGGTGGCAGACGTGGGAGGATTAATCATGAACAGGGAGAATCTTCTCAACACGGCATATACCATGGATGAGATCGCAGGATATATCACTGGTATTTCATTCAAGCTCTCAAACGTAAAGGTAACCACGCTGAAAAGTGCAAAACTCGACAAGGACATCACAAAGTTGATTGAACTAGTAGTAGACCAGGTTTACAAGCTAAATGAGATCATTCGGAGTCTGAACAACAACACTGCAAATGCCATAGAACTGGCCCAGGAAACGCAGACGATAGAAAGGGAGATAGACATCAAATACAGGGATGCGACACTAAAACTTTTGACCGAGGTATCAAACACAAAGGAATTGTTGTTGATCAAGGATGTAATTGAGGGAATTGAAGAGATGGCAGACAAATGCCAGAGAGTATCGGATTCTTTCATATTGCTGGCATTGAGCCTGTAAACAGAATATTACCCCGAATTTTTACCTTATTTTTGATTCCTCAGTAGTGACTGATTCAACTAGAGAATTCATATACGCTGGATGTTTCACAAACACATGAAGGGTGAACTGATAGAAAATAGAATCATAGTTTGGAATATTGATGATTCACGCAAACTCTTTAGCAGTGGTTACTATGGAAAACCAATAGGAATACCAAAGCCGAAGATAGAGGAGATTGACGCTCCGTTGATTTTGGATCTAATCGAGGGCCTGTATCTTTTAGAAAACAAGAAAATAACGGTTACAAAAAACAAACAAACGGTAACTGCAAGACAGATGGTTGAGATTTGCAAAAAGGAATACTATGATTTTGATAAAAAATACCTAGTTTACAAAAATTTTAGGGACAAGGGATACATCATCAATCCCGGAATAAAATTCGGTTGTGATTTTGCAGTGTATGAAAAGGGGCCGGGAATTGATCATGCCCCATATTTGATTCAGGTGTATAACAGAAGCGAACAAATTACATCCACAGGGATTGTTCTTGCCGGCAGACTTGCAACCACGGTCAAAAAACAATTCATTTTGGCAATTCCAAAGGGAAAAGACAGGATAGATTTTCTTGCCCTGGATTGGTGGAGGGCCTAGATTGATTTTATGTGACCTGCTATTCGGTCATAAATTTCAAAGAGTTCTTTGGTAATGCCAAATGCGAGATGGTTATCCCATTTGCTTCTAATTCGAATCACATCATCAGTGGGTTCAACATAGATAGTGGCATCCTTGATTGACTGTTTTGCAATCATTTCATTGAGTTGTGAATCTTCATTGAGTTTGGAGGATAATTTGCCAGGACCGTTCCATCGGACTTTGAGAACTGTTTTGGCGGCAAAATGGCCTTTGGTGGTAAGTTGTGTTCTTGCAAGATAATCTCCGACAGATGCACCGGTCTCCTTTCTTACGATAAAATGTGCCTGAAATCTGTCTAGTGCACCCCAGGGAATAGGATTTGGATCTTGCATTCTCATCCCTTTTGAATAATTTGTACCACATCAATGTTGGAATTCATAATATCAAGACAGCCCCTGTTAGTTATCATCCTGGGGGTTTGAGCAAAATTTCTGCTATAATATTCGCCTTTTTCAACATCGTCTGTTCCTATCTCTTTTGATTGTGAATCTATTCCAATCGCCTTTAACATGTCGCTGAATTTTTCAGGCCATGTTTGAAGAACAAAGGTGTCTGGTTCCACATCATGCATGAAAAATCATGAATCAGACCCACAAATAAAGATATCAAGATGTATCCGGTTTAATGGGCAACATGGACGTATTTATCATGTTTATCCAAATAAAGATTGGAACCATCTTATGATCTGCTCAAATATGCCATAGTCTGGTTTGAGTGTAGGATCCGTTGGTGTTGGGTCAGATCCAGGATCCGTTGGTGTTGGGTCAGGTTCTGGATCCGTTGGTGTTGGGTCAGGTTCTGGATCTACTGGTATTGGTTCTGGATCTACTGGTATTGGTTCTGGATCAATCTTGTCTACAGGCTCGGATTTATCATCGCCTGATGTTACAGTAATGCCATATGTCATGTCACTGTGCGAAGAGAGGAATATTCCACGGTTGTCCTGTAAGAACATGCCAACTTTGAGAAATCGCATACAAGATGAATCTTTGGTGGCAAAAATACGGATAAATGATGACTCTTGATCTGACTTGTATAGATATCAGAATATCAGTATCAGAATATCCAGTATCAGAATAGACCTACTGGAATCCAAGAGGTTGTTTTTTACATGGATCAATCCAATTAAATATCGCAAAAATTTTTACAGTTTATCTATGTTAAAATTCCAAGATAAAGTTGCACTGATTACAGGTAGCGGGACAGGCATAGGCAAGGCCATTGCCACAAAATTTGTCGAAAATGGGGCAAGTGTGATTATTCTTGGAAGAAGAAAAGAACCTTTGGAAGAGGCAGCAAGAGATCTTGAAGGAAAAATTCCCAAAGACTGTGCAGCTACGGTTAGAATTTTTTCAAGAGTCGATGTATCTGAGGAGACTGCAGTAAATGACATGTTTGATGCGCTGAAAAAGGATGGTATCACAGTGGACTATATGATTAATAATGCAGGAATTTCAGGTCCTGTCACATGTTTTGCAAATGCGCCAATAGATGAATTCAAAAGCACCGTAGGAATACATCTGACAGGTACGTTCTGGGGATCAGTACAGGCATTAAAAGTAATGAAGGAAGGTGGAAAAATTATTACAATTTCAACATTCTTTACAGAAGAAAGACCGTTAGAACAGAGGCCTTACAGATTTAGAAGTCCATACACCGCATCACAGGGTGCAAAAAACAGACTGGCCGAGGCAATGTCATGGGAACTAGTGGACAGGGGAATCATATCAATTGCAACAAACCCCGGACCAGTTCACTCTGACAGAATTTACAAGACGGTTTATCCAAAGGCCGCTGCAGAATTTATGAGAGTCGGGGGATTTGAGGATCTGGATCCGACACAGGTGGATGCCGCAAACGGGGAGCTGCTTCCATTGTTAGGCGAGGGGGATGACGTGGTAAAGAAAGGAGTTCTAAAAGCTTCAGAAAAACTGGCAGACGGCAGGGACGTGAGCAAGCTTGCCAGCACGTTTACGAATTTGCTAGACAAGATTCAAGCAATCGCAGAAAAGGTTCAAAACAATACATCACACATGATTGCAAACCAAGAGTTCCTATCACAGTCACAGGTTGCAGAATTTGTGCTAAACTTGTGTGATGATGAGATAGCAAAAATTCTAAACGGCAAGGTCATTCCAGGTGACAGGGTGTTTTATCCTGTCAAGGCCCATGTTGGAAATGCAGTGCCGGGAGTTCACAGACCGGACCTTGAGAAAAAGACAGTTGTAATTACAGTTGATGCCACCAATAAAACAGACGCCAAAAGGGTGGAGTTTTTGGCACAGCACGTAGAGAAAAACGGCGGAAAGGTCGCATGTTTTATTTCACAAGAAACGCCAAAGGAATTGCAAGAATCAATCAGCGGCAAGTTTCATTCTCACATAGTGGACATCAGGAATCCTCAGGAGATGGAAAGATGGCTAAACACTGCCAAAACAAACATGGGAAAAATTCTAAGTGTTATTCACGTTACAGGCAGCATGCCGGAAATATCAAAATTAACCGAATCAACAAGGGCAGAATGGGAGGCACTGACTGAGAAATTCATTTTGACTCCGGCCACAGTAGCACAAAAAGCGCTTGAGCAGTTTGTTCCCGGAGGCAGCAGGGATCCCCGTCTTTACAAGGATGCAAGTGGTGCAATCATGATAATCGGTCCGGATCTACCAGTTGGAAGAAAGGTGACAGGGACACAAAGAGCCCAGGTGGAGGTTTTCAGAGGGGCGCTAAGACCATTTACAACTACGGTCAACCAGGAATTAAGCGATGTATTAAAGTCAAGGATCAGGATGTTTACAATACTTCCAGGTACGGTTGCAGGAGGAGAGCCAGATGATCAAAAGATAGCAGATGCATTTGATTTTCTTGTATCAGATAATGCAGCATCATCAGCTGAAGTTATTTTCTGTGTTGATGAATCACGGTAATAAGGAAAATTTCCGAGTTTGGATAGAGTCTTTTTTTCAACGTGCAGCATTCAGTAAGGCAAACGATGCTGCATGCCATCATAAACACGGAAAGTCAGTCTAGAATACCAACACCGAATTCAGCCGCAGAATCAAGGAACAACTTGGCAGCTGCAATCAAGATTACAACGGATGTTAGGACTTGCAGGTAGCGTTCTTTGATATCTATTGACAGTCTTGCCCCAAGTAATCCGCCAAAAAACGAACCGATTGCCAAAAATCCAGCCTGAAGAAGATCAGGGTGTCCCAAAAGACTGTGTGCGATTACACCAGATAATGATGCAAACAACAAAATCAGCTGTGACGTTGGGGCGGCTTTTTTCATTGCCATTCCCATCCCGACTACCATTAACGGGACAAAGACTGTACCTCCGCCTATTCCAAAAAAAGAAGAGATGATTCCCGCAAAAAAGCTGGCCCCGATTACAAACACGGTCATTTGTACAGACAGTCTCCTGTCTCTGCCCTCGAACTTTTTTCTCAGAAAAATATAAGCAGCAGATGCAATCAAGACCAGTCCAAATAATATCTTAAAGACACCGGGAGTCACATCAGTGGAAATAATTGCGCCCAGAACGGTCCCCGGAATTGAAAGTAGTCCAAGCTTGACACCCAGCGAGTATTCAATTCTCTTTTGTCTAGAGTATGAAATGGTGGAGGCGATCGCATTGCTTAGTGCGGCAAAAAGACTGTTACTTGCAGCGGCAGTTGGAGGAAATCCCAAAAATGTCAGTACTGGAACGACGATGATTCCACCGCCAAGTCCAATCATCGAACCTAGTATGCCGGCGGCAAATCCAAGGGGAATCAGCCATAATTGATCAATCATCGCAATTCGTCAACTAGCAAAGTCTGTCATATATAATTAGACTAGAATAATCAGTGTCTGCAAGACCGAGTTTTCTTTAGGCGTAATCTCCAAAGTTATCAGATAACTCCCCAGATCATCTATCTGTGATTTGATGCCACGTTGATCAGAATCATAATAAAATTCGCGAGTAAGGACCAACCAGGCAGCAATTGATTCAATATCGTCGTCGTCTTTTTCTTCCTCCCAGCAGTCGCAAACAAGGGTTTCAATCACGGTCTTAATTATTGCAAGCGATTCAACCTGGTTGGATTCCAAGGTGGCAGTTTCAATGTTGGCTATTGCCATAATCGGGGAAATTGCATCACCTCCAATGTTGATGTTTCCCAAAGTATTTCCTTTAGAATCAAGCACGACTGTGGTGGTGCAGTAATCCACGCTTCTTTGGATTCCCTCATCAAAATATGTACAGTACATATCCGTAGTTTGATCAGTTATCGCAGTAGGCACAGATACAAAGATGTCTTGTTTGGCCAGAATTTTTTGAATTGACTCTATATCATTATAAGTAAAATCTGCATAATCATAAATTTGATCTGACTGTGGTTCAAAGGATTTCTCATACACGAAAATTACAGATACAGAAACAACGGCCGCAATGCCAATTATGATTGGAATGATAAACTTGTTCATGATCTGGAAATGATGGATTCAAAGATAAGGTTTTGCAATTCTAAATTGAGATTATGCTCAAAACAGAGTCTTTTGTAATATTGTTTTGATCGACGAATCCGGAGGTGACCTCTAAAATATAAACTGCCTCGCCGTCAGGGATGATGCTCTCACAGGCTGCGATCTCCAGGGCGGATTTGCATGGAGGAACGTCCGTTTCCATATGTACAACCTTGCCGTCCTGGTCAAACCAGATCATGTCAAGCGGGAATTGGACGTTGGCCATCCACAGCGAATACACGCCGGGTTGATCAAATACGAAGATCATTCCTTGATCGTATGGCAGTTGCTCTTGGAACATCAGCCCATGAATTTGTCTGGATTTTGAATCGGCGATTTGTACTTGAAGGACGACATCATCGACTTTTATCGTACCCATTGGAAATTCAAGTGGTTCCAACGGGGTATCGCCTGGAAGGGACAGTAATCCGGCAGAGCCCACTATTACTGCGGCAATAAAGATTGGAACTATTACCTGGGTCCTGGTGGTCATGAATTAATTTGGATCAATCCATTTAAAAACCAAGTGTTACATTATGGAATTCTTAAAGTCGTGAATTGTTGAGATGGTGTTTTTTGTCTCATGACCGACATCATGGATGGTGGCACTGTTGTATTTTTTTTCAAGGTATCGTCCGGCGACTATCATCGGACCGCCTACTGCACAGGTAACGCCGGTAGGTTCAGGAATCCACAACATCATAAATCCTATTTTTTGGAGTTTTTTACCAGGTGCGGGTGCCTTTTGGAGGGCGCCCAGTGAATCAGCAGTGTGTTTGTCGTTGAACTGGGCAATTTCGCCGTACATATTTGCCCTGCGGGTGGCAGATTCGGAGATTTTCTTGAATTTTTCCAGTCGTGCCTTTAAAGGATCAGTCATTCCAACCATACGTTTAGAAAAAATTAGTTAAGATTCAAGGATCAATTACGGTTACATCCAAGTCAACAAAGAGTAACTAAAATCAGATCATCGCAAAGTGGTTGCCACGCCTGTCATCAGATATTCAGTCACGCACCGGTTTTGCCGTCTTGTAGTGTTTAGTTGCACGATATGCATCCCCAATATATCGCAGTTAAGATACGAGTAAGAAAATCGCTTTTGATTTAATGATTTGATTAAATTTGAATCAATAGTCCCAATTATTAAAAAAGGACTCTAGGCGTTTGCCCCGGTACGTTTTGTTTGTGGCTTGTCCTTATCTCCACATGAACCGCCTCCCTCTTTTGTTATTGGATCAGCTAACGGCTCTCCCGTACCAGCATCAAGTACGTATATTGTTTTGAATTTTGTATCAGATTCTGTATCGTGGCCATAACTTACAAGATTCCATACAAGAAAATACCTGCCTTCATCATTGACTGCCTTTCCAAGTTTTGCCTTGTGGATATCAGAATATTCCGCAGCTGCTATCTCTAGCGGCAATACGCTTTTTTCAAGCTCGGCTTTGTCAGTATCTGGCGTAATTTCTAGTGAACCAGACGCATCTCCGATCGGGATTGCCCAATGTCGTTTGTATGACTTTGCCTCACCGTCAGAGTCTGCCAAGACATGTGATGCAGAACCAAAAACCATTACAACTGCCATCACAGATAACAGCACGGTTGGCATCAGCATTTTGCTCATGATATTCCAATGCGATTCTAGAATTTAAGGAGATCGGTGTCCCTATACACATCACATCCCACCGAAGTTTTTTGAAAAATATCCCAAATGCGTGACAAAAATTGAATATAATAAAATATAGACAGAATCAAGGCATGTTGTGTATAATACGATAATTGTGATTTTTCTATTCGTTGCAGTCCTTGGAGGCTCACATCTAGGATTTGCAGAATCAGTCACACATCAAATGTCTCCGCTAAAACAGATCAACGACGGGATAAAAACAACAGATGTCACCTGTACGGAGGGACTGTTACTGGTGTTAAAATCATCTACGGGAAATCCTGCATGTGTAAAGCAGGGCAGCATCGAGGAGCTGATTAAACGTGGCTGGGCAGAACATGTTTTAGCAGATGTGAATCCAGGTGCAGTGCAGAATTCTGAATCAATGATGGAGGGCGTATATCAGGTAGAGACAGACAGTGTCAGCTATGATGGAGGTGTTGGTTTTATTGCAAGCCCGATATCAGATGAATCCCATCCGGGAATCATACTGATTCATGAATGGTGGGGACTAAATGAGAACATCAAACAGACTGCCAAAAAACTAGCTTCGCAGGGATATGTCGTCTTGGCAGTTGATCTCTTTGATGGCAAAGTCGCAGACGACGCACAGACTGCAGTAGAACTGACCGGGGCGTTTGTACAAGATGATGCAATAGCAAACATGAACGGTGCAGTGGGTTACCTGCAGACCAAATACAAAGTAGAATCCATCGGCTCTATCGGGTGGTGTTTTGGCGGAAAGCAGTCCCTGACCCTGGCATTAAACAACGATGAAATGGACGCTACGGTAATTTACTATGGCAGGTTGGTTACAGACCATAAAGTATTATCATCAATTAACTGGCCGGTACTTGGAATTTTTGCAGGACTAGATCAGGGGATACCACCAGAAACGGTAGATGAATTTGAAGCTGCGTTAAATAAAGCAGGGGTTCCAAATGACATTCATATCTATTCAGATGTGGATCATGCATTTGCAAACCCGACAGGCCAGCGTTATGCTCCAGAAGAGGCAGATGATGCATGGAAGAAAACCATTGAATTTTTAAAAGCAAACCTGGGATAGACTGCATGCAAGGGTATGTGTAAAGCATTTTTTAATTTATTCCACTATAATCGTGCTACGATGAAATTCTTGGTCATTGAGTTTGTCCTTAAACATCCATACACCAGGTTCTAAACCTACAATTTCAAAGGTGAATGTCCTTGTTCCATCTGAAAATATGTTTCTAAATCGTTTTGGTGGATCGTTTGTTTCTTGTGGAACAGACATGGCATATGACGTTGATTTAAAGTCCAACCCAGGACCCAAGTATGCATCATAAACTATAAACTCGTCAGTATTATTTGGGGATTTTAAATCAACAGTGATTGTTGTAACTTCTTTAACTGTTATCTTTTCAGGTATGGCTGTTGTATGTTGCGCATTCTCAGATAGAGGCAAATAAGTTAAGATATCCCGCTTACTGTCTTTAAACTTGATCCAGTTCATCTCTGAAGATGTATAATATTCATGTTTTAATTTACCACCTTCTATGGCCTTATCTATTTCATCAAAAGTTGAATATTCGCTACTGGCAATTAATTCATCAAAATCAATTGCTTTTACTCTGGGTGTCGGCTTTATCTTTTCTGAATCCCCTTCATAGTGGGATGTTAGTTGATAAGGCCAGGTCAGGATAAAAGAATCAACAACATCTATGTGCAAGCCGATACTATCACCGCCGCCACTAGTTTCATGTAATCCAAAGTAATAATCGCCTTCCTTAGTTGGGGTAATAGTTCCTGTAATGATTTCAGCAGCACCAGGAATACTCAAAGAGTCCACATAGTCAAATGCATCAATAGGGAACATAATAGTAAAAATAGATTCTATTGCACGGTTATTTTCTTTATATTTTGATTCTATGTTTTCTGGCAAGTCATCTACATGTAGAATAAAGGTTGGATCAAGAAAAAATTCAAGTGTTCTTTTAGCATCATTATTTACTCGGTGAGCATATTCAGCATCTTTTTTTATTGCGTCTTTTGTTTCATCCCATTTCTCAAAAAATTCTGTTGTCGGGGTTTTAATTATTTTAAAATCAACTGTTTCACCCAACGAGGGGATTTTATCCAAGATCAATTCTGTTTCAAAACGCGGTTTTGGTAGATTTTGAGAATATTGTAATTGAGAATCCTTTTGTTTATCTTGTTCTTGTTTTAAGGTATTTTGCTGTAAAATCATTTGATTATATTTTATAATATACTGTGATCTTGTTAGTTGGCTTTGTTTTCCATCCACATCTGGGATAAGATCCACTGCTTTTGCATCATCGGGTATTGATATTTTCTCATCAAGCTGTAACTCTTGTGCAATCACTTCATCTGCAGGATTGCCGGCAACCATCCTCCATCCCTTCTTTTCTGCAGTCTTTTCTGTTACACAGGCAGGGGATCCGTTATCTCGAATCACCAAGATTCTATTCTCTTTACACGTCACATCCTCAGGTAATACGCCTGATTCTAGTTGTTTTTTTGGAGATGTATAATCAGAGTAGGATGGTATGGTAATGCCGGAGAGTAAAATTAATGAAAATGCCACACCCGTCAGAATCATGCCGGTACTTTTCAAGATGAATTGGATTTGTCGGTGTGGATAAAAATATAACGATCAAGGGTTCTGTGTAATCTTCGGTTCATAGGCTGAAATATGGATCTTCTTCTGATTGAAATTTCCTACCTGTTGGGAATTGTTATCTAAAAAACATGAAAAAATGCAGAGGATCTAATCCCTTCTGCACTTTTTCATGTATTTAGAGGATAATTTCCAACAGGCACAAAAGTTCAATCTGGAGAAGATCGTGATTTCAGGCCTCCGTAACTTTACAGAACCTTGATTCATATCTTTTTTAAGGGAAGGTTGCATAAGCGATACATGTCCGATATAAAACAAATTGATTCTCCCCCACTTTCAGACGAAGAAATTGCAGACATTAAGGAATTTTACAGCAATCCAAAAGATCACAAAGTTGGGACTCTAAAAGAATTGCTTGACGAACTACACAGTGATTAAAAGTTGTGGGATCTAAAATGGACAAATCAATTTACTAGGCAATATAAGAAACTGGACTCCAACACGCAACATATTGTAGATAATGCGCTTGCAGACATTGTATCCTCTACAAACCCCTCCAATCTTGGAGTGTACAAGCAAAACATGAGAACTTTTTCTTATGAGCTTGGCAAAAAATATCGTATCATGTATTCAATCCGATATGACGAGGGAATCGTAGAACTGCTTCGGGTATGCGACCACAAGTCCGTTTATGGCAAAGACTAGCACTAGAATAAATTTTTTTCTTGCACCCTGCCACGTCCGGTGAATGCGGTGTACCGACACGGATCAGACAGTCTGTTTTGAACCACGATCCTGTACTGGGATTTATTCTAAAAGTCCAAACGGCACTGCAGAGTTATCGTGTGCTAGGCACGAAATCACGATCTTCTCCAGATTGAAAAATTTTTCACGTCTGGAATTCTGACTTTTATTTTGAACCCATAAAATATGAAAATTGAGACAAGTCACAGGGTAATCACTCCCTATGATGGTCGTCTCGATAGGCATCATTTTTGGCAAGTCCCATGTGATTAATTCCGGGGATGGTTGCCGGTGCTTTGCATCAAACATCATATTCGGATATGTTTTAATCTTAACGTGTGGCACTGACTGACAGGTCAAATGTTCTTATTTCCCCTGATTCTAACCACAATAGTTTTCAGTTTGTTTGTGGATCGTACAATTCCATTTTTTTGGAATCGCACACCTTATCAGTCCCGTGATTTGACATCTAATGAGGCATTGGCGATTAGTCTTCCACTTGTTCTTACCATCTACCAATAAGGAATGGCAAAATTTTTCAATCTGAGAAGATCATATTTCAGCCTATGAACCGAAGATTACACAGAACCCGATCAAGGGTTCTGTCAGATTATAAGAGTGGACTACTTTTTGTACAGTAAAAGGCTGAAGAGACAACCAATTATACTAGATTGAATACAGATACAAAGATTACATGAAGACCAAAAACTCCAAAAGGCTAGATTCGATAAAAGCGGCACACCAGTCAAAAAGAACCCAATCAAGTACAAGAATGGAGGATTATTTGGAGGTAATTTCAGAGCTAGTAGAATTGAAAGGCTATGCGACCACATTAGATATTTCAAGGTACATGGGAGTTAGTGCGCCAAGTGTTACCAAGATGCTGCAGAGGCTCGATGAGGGCGGATTTTTAGAATATGAAAAATATCACGGAATCAATCTCACAGACAAAGGAACGCAGGTGGCAGAAGGAATCAGGCAAAGACATGGAATCTTGCTGGAGTTTTTTGAGATTTTAGGAGTCGGTTATGACACTGCAAATCAGGATACAGAAGGTATCGAGCACCATCTAAATCCAAAAACAACAAAGCAGTTAAGAAAATTCATTACTTTTCTCAAAGCAAATCCCAAGATAATTGAAAATTTTAAAAATCTTTGAGATAAAGTTTAATGTCATTTTGTGAGGAGACGCGGTTCATAAGATCTCTTGCAACATCGGAGCGTTTTGGAATTTTTATCTGGCCTTTCTTGCCAATACGTACAGATGTGACGTGTTTGTCATTAACCAAGACATCAGCATGCCTCGAGGTGTGTTCCCGGTTGACAGTTAAAAGTAACGTGGTTTTTGATTCTGAAAAAGTAAAAGGAAGATCACCTGTTATTTGTGGGACGTTATCAGAGTCTTTTTGAACAACATCAATGTGAATGTTAAGGGATTTTTCAATATCGTTGATGTTGCTGCCTCCGCGTCCTATAATTAATGGAATGCATTGTTCATTTACGAAAACTTTGACCCGGTTATCAGATAAAATCTCAACTTCGGCACGAGGGTCATATCTTTTGAAAGTTTCACGTATTTTCTCCTCGGCTAGTTTTTCAATTCCAATTTTTGAAGCTCGTTGGGTGATAGGTACGATGACGTTTTCCTCGCCAAATGTGTATATCTCGTGTTCTAGTACGTTATCTGCAAAATTCCTGATTTCAATAACAGGCCTGGCCAGATCCGATTCAGTCATTCCGGAGGGAACCTTGACTTTGAGTTCCAGATCATAGACTTTGTCAATCCTGCCATCCCTCACAAAGACTACGGTATCCAACACGCTCGGTATTATGCCAAGCTCGATTTTTCCAATAAAACGCTGGATGGCATCTATCGGGGAATTTGCATGAATTACGCCGACCATTCCAACACCGGTTAATCGTAAATCTGCAAACGTGCCAAAATCCTCCCGCCTTCGTACTTCGTCAAAAATAGTATAGTCAGGACGGACAAGCAACAAGATATCAGCCGTATTATCAAAACTTCCATCAAGTTTACTGTATTGGGTAATGCCCGGATCAACTTGTAAGTCACGTGGGGATTCAAATGTTTTGACAATCTTTCCCGTATTGTGATAAAAATTAGCAAGACCTGATGCAAGCGTGCTTTTACCAGAGCCTGGAGCGCCGGAGATGACAATGCCTTCGGCCCTGTCAGTGAAGCGTTTCATTAGTTCATCAGATATTTGATAGTCCTCAAGGGACATCCTTACTATGGGATGAACGATTGTTATCTCAAGGGATTCGGAGAAGGGCGGATAAGTGATGGCAATACGATAGTCATCAAGTTGGACCACCGAGGCCCCGGTTTTTGAGATTTCAATGGTACTTGAATCAGACGTGTTTGCAACATCCAATATTTGTGATGAGACTAGTTCCAGATAATTCTTTGAAAGGGCATCATCACTGATTCTAGTCAGGATAAAAGCGCCGGGCTTTCCTTTTTTGGCCAGCGGGTATTGGTTTTCCTTTAAATGGACACTCATTGTTTTATCATCAAAAAATTTTAGAAACTCCAGTTTTTCGTCCTTGATTACGGATTTGAGAAAGACTGTTTCCACATCTTCTGCCTTTGCCACCAGATGTTGTACATTATCTGAAGTGTAAAGAATGGCATCATTTTGTTTGGCCATGTCAGTAATGAGCGCATCGATTCTGCCGTTTCTGGCAAGTTTAATGTCATCACTGGACGGATGCGGTCCCTTTAAAACAATCTCCAAACCGTGGCTTCCAGATAGTTCTTTTAGCTTTTGAATTTTTTCTAGTCCTGCAAATCCCTGTTCTTTTTTAGTACAGGCCTGTGATTGTAGTTCATCAAAAACCGCTTGAGGTATTATGATTTCAGAATTTCTAATAGAGCCTGCCTCTATCTGGGCAATCAACTGGCCATTTATTATAACACTAGTATCTGCGACGATTTTTGACAATGTTTGATTTGATCACAGGTAAATGCCATAAATTACTTTGCTAAATTACAGATGATTGCTTTTAAGACGCAAATCAGGATTTTGAATGCTGATGCGCCACATTAGAGAGTTGGTGGGTTTTTGATCATGACTGGGGTAATTAAAACAATTTTTGGTCTGAAACGACTGTGTTATGCGTGTGACCAACCTTGGTTTTTCCACCCTGCTCAAATAAAACACACATTCAGAACTAAAATTACTCACTCTCTTGAAAAAATGCAGAATAAAAGATAAAACATATGCAAGAAGACGAGGTAAATAGAGAGTTTTATGAAAATTGTACCGGATATTTCGAGTTTTTGCGTGAAAAAGGCAGAACTGACTATGAATTTGAGGACGAATACTACTTTACAATGCCTGCAATTTCAAGCAGGTAAAATACAGAAGACTTAGGAATACCTTTGGATTTAATTAATCATGGATTTGAGCCTGCAGGATTTAGCAGATAAGGCAGTTACACACGCATCAAAATCCGGCGCCCAATACTGCGATGCAAGGGCAGAACAGCAGGAAACAAGATCAGCCCTGATCGATAACGGGAAAATCGAGCATGTTAGAAATAACAGGGATGCCGGAATCGGCATAAGACTGCTAAAAGGAGGGGTGTGGGGTTTTTCTTCGATTACAAATCCAGATTCGTTTGAGCAGGTCAAAGATGCAGTTGACAGATCCCTGAGAAATTCCGCATATGGTAAAAAAAATAAAGATATTCTACATCCCAACCCAGGCAATAAAACCAGGGTGGATTTTCCGGTTTTAGAAAAACCAGAGTTGGATGAATTGATAAAGACCGGATTTGAATGCAGTCGGGTTATTTCAGATACGCCAAAAATCATCAGGTCCATTGTAAATCCATGGTATTCAAAGAATTCAAAATATTTTGCAAATAGCGAGGGTTCAGAAATTTTACAAAACTTTACAGATACGGTAGTAGAGATGACAGCTACGGCACATGAATCCGGATTGACACAGTCAGTAAACATCACAGAGGGAGGAAGGGGAGGAATGGAGCAGGTTATGCAAGATGACAAGATTATGAAAAGTGCAAAAGAGATCTCCCTTAAAGCGTCACAGCTAATTGATGCAAGGCCAGCAAAGGAAGAAAAAGCCACAGTCATAATGAATCCGGATTTTGTATCATTACTTACACATGAGATACTAGGTCATCCATCAGAAGCAGACAGGGTGTTGGGAAAAGAGATGGCATGGGCCGGAGGTGCATGGTGGAAGGGAAGAATCGGTGAAAAAATAGGTTCTGAAAAATTAAATGTCTTCGATGATCCAACCATCAAAGAGAGTCTGGGATGGTATTACTACGATGATGAAGGAATCAAGGCAAAGAAAACAACCCTGATAAAAGACGGGGTTTTAAAAAACCACATGCAAAGCAGGGAGACTGGGAAAATTTTCGATGCGCCGCCTACCGGAAACATGAGGGCGACAAGCTATCGATTCATGCCTTTGATTCGTATGGCATGTACATGCATCAGTAATGGGGACCGGAATGTATCGGAGATGATAAAAGAAGTCAGAGATGGTTATTTGATATCAAATATGAAAATTCCCTCAATTGACATGAGGCGGTATAACTGGAGTATTTCATGTCAATACGCACAGAAAATAGAGAACGGGGAGGTAACTGACCTGCTACGAGACGTAATTGTGACAGGCAGCGCGCCGGAATTTTTTGAGTCAATTGATGCGTGTGGAAACGATTTTACCATAAGACCGATAACGAATTGCGGCAAGGGGGATCCCATGCAGTCAATGATGATGGGCAACGGCGGACCGTCAATTAGGGGAACAGCGACAGTAAAGAGTGTGATATAATGAATCTAGAGAAGATAAGGCAACAGGTCATAGAATGTACAAAGTGTGATCTCTGTAAGACGAGAACCAATTCAGTTCCAGGCAAGGGGAATTTTCACTCAGAGGTGATCTTTGTCGGAGAGGCACCCGGAAGAAACGAGGATAAAAATGGCGAGCCGTTTGTAGGAGTGGCAGGAAAGAGACTTTCACTGGCACTAAAAGAGGCAGGTGTCCTAAGGGATGCAGTATACATTACAAATGTAGTAAAATGCAGGCCGCCAAACAACAGGGTGCCAAACACGACAGAGCGTGAGACATGTCATGACTATCTAAAACAGGAAATTTCCATAATAAAGCCGAAAATAATATGTATTTTAGGCAACACCGCGTTTAATTCGATTCTAGGAGGTTCTGAGATTACAAAATTTAGAGGCAAGGTGGTTCGAAAGGGAAACCAGCTTTATTTTCTGACAATCCACCCTGCTGCAACAATTTATAATCAAGAATTAATCGAGGTGCTCAAAGAAGACATCAAAAAACTTTTTGAGTTAATCAGAGAATTAAAAAACAAGGGGGAGATTACAGTAGATATTGAACAGGCTGCCTAGGGAATTTTATCTGCAAGATACAGTCAAAGTTGCAAAAAATCTTTTGGGGAAAAAAATTGTAAGAAAAATTGGCAGTCAGGAGGTTTCAGGAATGATTACAGAAACAGAGGCATACAGGCACGAGGATGATCCTGCAAGCCATGCATTTAGGGGAGTCACCAACAGAAACAAGGCCATGTTCGGAGACGTAGGAATGGCTTATGTTTATTTTACCTATGGAATGTATTACTGCTTTAACGTGGTGGCAAGACATCCCAAAATTTTAGCAGGGGCGGTCCTCATTCGTGCAATTGAACCTGAAAAGGGAATCAAAACCATGCAAAAAAACAGAAAAAATAAAAATATGAAAACTCTCACAGACGGTCCGGCAAAATTGACTATGGCATTAAAAATCACAAAAAAACATTATGGGATTGATTTAACAAAACATCCCGGCCTGTCCATCACAGATGGAATAAAACCAAAGAGGATTTGTGCATCATCAAGAATTGGAATTCGAGAGGCAACTGACAAATTATGGAATTTCAAAATAAAAAGCTAGTTTTCATCATCGTTGTCTTCATCCTTGTTGTTTTCATCCAATGTCCATGGGGCAAACCGTCCCATGATTCTATTCCAGTCTAATCTTAATAATAAAATTACAACCGAAGTCATCATTGCACCAAAGATTATAATTCCAATGTAGACGGGGGCAGCATTATCAATATTTTCCAGTAAAGGCTCTGCCAGAGACAGACCAAGATAGTGGGAAATAAAAACAATGACATAGCTTAGAACCAGTTTGCCAGTAACAGTTGCAATAAAGAATTTTTTTGGATCGTACTTTGCCAATCCCAGCGGGACATACACCAGATCATCTGGAATTGGGGTGGCAGCTGCAAAAAACGCCGCACCGGCACCATACCGCTTAACGAGTCTCTGAAAGGGGCGCATTCTTTTTCTGGTTTTTTCACTGACAATCTTCCGTCCGCCATAACTTGCATAGAATATGATTTGCTTTGCAGCAGTGGCAGTAAGTGCCGACAATATTGCCAATACGTGCAAATCAAACTGATCACCTACAGACATTGTAGCTAGTAACAGAAATCCGGGTAATGGTACAAACGGCACCAGGGAACCAAAAAAGTTAACTAGAGCCAGACTCAGATAACCTACTTCTGGCGCAAACGGAAACAGATCAACAAAATCCACAAATCAATGTGTGTTACAGGCTTTATTTTAATTAAAACCAAAGAAAAGAGGCAGTGTGGTTCTTCAATATTATGCCAAGTTAAACGGCTCTCATTCAGCATGTACTGACAAACATCCCATAATTTGAGGCATCTGTGGTGTACTCTACTCAGCATTTCTTGGCTATTTTGCTTCGTCTCTGTTGTTTTTCTGTTATCTCCCCGTACTATTTCACGACTATTTTGCGAAAATCAACCTAATTTCGCATTATAATATACACATGTATTTTATAATTTTACGAACAAATATTGCGAAAAAAGAGTTAAATTCGCAACATACGATATGGGCTATGGAAAAAGTAGACATGGCACCAGATAAAAGCTTGAACAAAAAATTAGGATTAACAGATAGAACAGAGCCAGGCCAGACAGGTAATTATTTGATAACGGTGATTTGCCGCCTACAACGATCATTAAAATATCATACTGTAGCAACCCAATCAATTGACAGACAAAAACTTGCAGCAAATCTGTGATGCAGTCAGCACAATTAGTCCGTTTATCAGGTTTGCAGGAGTAATCGGAGAGAGGGGGGAGTTGTTGGCGTATAGAAGAAGACCGGATCTGATTCCGCTGCTAAATGAGAAAAATACCCAGTATCAGTTTTCACATATTGCCATAAAGACGGATTTGGAGGGATTTTTTGATAAAAATTTGGGACCAGTTGAATTTGTTTGGGAGGAAAGAAAAAAGGTGCAGATCATCTCTTTTGCAATAAATAAATCAAGGGTGTGGATATCAATCGATAAAAAAGTAATTAGATCAGAGATGCTAAGAATAATAGATGCGTGTCTGCCAATTGTAAAGAAACACACCTGAGTGTCAAACAAATTTGAAATGCCAAAGTCGGTAGATTCGATTGCCAGTACAACTATGTTTGATCTTCATATAACCAGCACCTAACATAGCCGGTTTTTGTTTTAAATTTAGGGGGAAGCTGCTTGCATTTTTCAATGGCCAGAGGACATCTTTCTATAAACCTGCATTCAGTGGGCGCATCAAGCAGACTAGGGGGGATTCCCTTGATGTGTTTTGGGGTATTTCCCCTCAATGTAGGAATTGATTCTAAAAGTCCTTGCGTGTACGGATGCTTTGGATTTTTGTAAATTTCCTGCGAAGTTCCAAATTCAACCATCTGGCCGCCATACATAATTCCAATATCATCGGCAATTTCAGAGAGCACTGCCAAATCGTGTGTAATCAGCATAAAAGACATGCCGTCTTTTTTGAGAGATTTGAGCAAACTTACAATTTGAGCTTGAATCAGCACATCAAGTGCGGTAGTTGGTTCATCTGCAATTACAAATTTTGGTTTGAGAAGCAGGGCCATTGCAATAATTACGCGTTGCTTCATACCTCCACTGAGTTCGTGCGGATATTTCTTCAGGACGGCAGGATCCAGACTGACTGACTTTATTGCATCTAAAACTGCCTTATCAGAATCACCATCAAAGCTGTGTTGTTTTAAAATTTCTAAAAACTGTGCCTTGATAGTAAATACAGGATCCAGCGAATTCATCGCGCCTTGAAAAATCATGGAAATTTTCTTCCACCGGTATTGCCTGTTAAAATCAGACTCGCTCATATCTAAAATCGACTGGTTCTCAAAGAGGATTTTTCCGTCTGTTTTTCCTCCCAAAAGCATCCGTATAATTGAGAGTCCCAGCGTGCTTTTTCCACATGCGCTCTCACCTGCAATTCCTATTGATCTGCCATCTTGCAGTTGAAAATCTACGTCATCGACTGCATAAACTGGTCCCCTAGATGTGTGGTATTTGGCAGATAATCCGCTCACTGATAGAAAAGTCATGTCTTTGTTAGATCCAAACTAGAATTTTTGTTTTGCACCAAGGGATATAAACAACATTATCAGAATGATAAAAGTTGATTAAATGAAGCTTCCAATTTGTGGTTTTGATGCAAAAAATGCTGTTTTATGTCCCCAATGTGAAGGAAAGGTGGAATCAAAGGAGATCACGCAAGTTGACGTGGATGCATCAATTATTCTTGCAAAAATTGCAAAGTCAAATAATAAAATCGAGGATTTTACCATGTATTCTTGCAGTAGAGTTGAGGGAAATTTCGTTTTAACGCTGGCAAAAAACGACATAATGAAGATAAGGCAAAGCCGTACTTTGTATGGGATACTTCAGGACCAGTTTGAAGACAAGCTTTGGCTTATTGAGGCAGAGGAGACAGATAAAAAATTCATAGAGGACCTCCTTTTTCCGACCAAGGTTCTATCAATAAACTCAGTCTGGGTGCCTGGCGGAGTTCAAAAGACCAAAGCCGTGATTTCCGGCAAATGGACACGTAAATTTCCAATAGATACGGAAAAAGTCGTGCAAATTGTAAAAAATGCCCGAAACCTTGACATTGAGATAGAATTTGAGGATAAAAGATAGACGATGGTTTTTGTCAAAACTCACGATATTGCAGATCTTACATCAGAACTAATTGGGGAACAAGTCGTGTTGGGAGGATGGATCGAGGATCTTCGCAGACTGGGCAAAATGTCATTTATCACATTGCGCGATGTTTCAGGAATCTCTCAGGTGATTGTAAAAGACAAACTCAACGATGATCTCGGTGAAATCAACCGCCAAAGCGCTGTTAGTGTGAAAGGGATCGTACAAGAAACCAAGGCGAGGGATTTTTCATTTGAAATAAAGGCAGAGGAGATAAAAGTTTTAGGAAAAGCAGTACATCCGTTGCCAGTAGACCCCATCGGCAGGCTAGAGAGCAACATCGATACGAGGTTAAACCACCGCGCATTGGATATGAGAAATCAAAAGACCGCTTCAATTTTTAAACTCAGACACCATGTATTGCAGTCATTACGCAAAAGCCTGACTGAAAAAAAATTCATAGAAATTACAACCCCTAAAATCATAGGTAGTGCAAGCGAAGGCGGTGCAAATTTATTTTCACTGGATTATTTTGGAAAAACCGCATATCTTGCACAGAGTCCGCAGTTATACAAGGAACAGATGACGATAGGATTGGAGCGGGTGTTTGAGATTTCAAACTTTTATCGTGCAGAAAATTCCCATACGGGAAGGCACCTAAGTGAGTTTACCAGTGTTGACATTGAAGCGGCGTTTATGGATTACGATGACGTTATGGATATATTAGAATCTCTGGTAATGGAGGTATACAAGATGGCAGCAGAGAACTGCAAGGCAGAACAGCATGTTATTGGCCACACTATTGAGATTCCAGAATCACCATTTGAGAGAATCACATACAGTCAATGTGTAGAGGAGCTCAAGAAGGCAGGTGAAAAGATAGAATTTGGAGATGACCTGCTTGATTCACATCTTAGAATTATCGGAGACGCGCATCCTGGATTTTTCTTTCTGACTGACTGGCCAATGAAGCTAAAACCGTTTTACATCAGGGAAAAAGACGAGGATCCGACATTGTCACGGTCATTTGATTTACAGTTTGGATATCTGGAATTATCATCTGGTGGAACCAGACTTCACAATTCAGATATGCTAAAAGCCAGACTAGAAGAGCAGGGGTTGAATCCGGCACAGTTTACAGACCATCTAAAGACATTTGATTGGGGAATGCCACCACATTCCGGATGGGGGATGGGGTTGGACAGATTGATGACCACGCTTATTGGAATTGACAACGTACGTGAAGTGGTGTTATACCCAAGGGATCCCGACAGGCTGAGTCCGTAATATGATAAAACCAGATGATGCAAAAAAAGTAGTCGAGGTAATTGGGAACAACCTGATTGGCGTATCACACGACTCGAAGAGCTTTCAAAAATTACCTGATTCCTTCTGGGGGTATTTTGCAAGAGGGCATGATGGGAAAGGGACGTTTGGGGTAATTCTGACATATTCTGAAGACGGAAAGGATGTAGATGAATTGATCAAAATGTATGAAGAGTGGGTGAAAAAGAACAAGCCAAAAGTGGAATAGTTACTTTGTGTCTTTTAGTAATTTACGATAATCACTGCATTCCTTGCATATTGGTTTTCCCTTGTATTTTGGATTGCCGTCAGTGATTTTGAGTGTAGCCTCAGCGATTTTACAGATGCAGCAAACTGTCATAATATGACATGAAAACCCCAATTAATAAAAATTGGTAATTTTGGTACTGTGAAGTACAGGGATCTGAATAAATACTAATTACGATATATGAAATGGCATAATTAAAAGATAAGGAGAGAAAATTTGATATGAACGAAGATAAACCAGAGTGGGTTACGATCTCTTACTATTCTTGCAGTATTCAAATTCATGAGATCTGTTCCTGAACGCTCCTAGTTACATGTGATTTGATCCACCCAAATTAGAGTTAGATCCCGAAGATTATACAGTACTTTTGTCAACTTTAGGTTCAAGAAATTACGTAGCGGTTTCTTTTCTCTTGGCAAGGTACGGCTGCTGGTCTGACTTTATCTCTTCTGGAATGTCCTCGTATTTGAACAGTCCCATAGTAAGACCCTGCAAAATGTTGGGCAACGTAAGCCATTCGGTTTTTAGATGGGGTGGACCGAATGTGTTTTTGTACCTCTTCATGATATGAAATCTACACTCCCATCACTATTAATCTATATCACGGATTTCTGTACATATAGTGACGATCAAAAGTTTATGAGATCAATATAGGAATTCTATTCAGATATTTTTCAATATCCAGATAGAATCGCAGTTCTAAAATACTCGGAAATCCTATACGTCATCTCAGACATTGATACATAATATTCAGAGACCAGCAACTCCCGCTTTGCCTGATGCCAGCACTCTTCTACCACATTCAAATATGGAGAACCTTTTGGAAGGTAAATTAATTTAATATTTGGATTTTTTCTTAAAAAAATTTCCTGACAACTTTTGCGCGATGCTGTGGCGCCCTATCCAAGATTACTGCAACTTTGCCACATTTTCTTTTTAATTTCTTAAGATACGACACAAATGTATCTGCATTGAATTTTTCACATGCTCTAAAAAATTGTCTTCCATCTTTTGTAATAGAACCATACATAATGATTCTTTGATGCTTTCTGGTGTACGGCATCGATATGGAATGGTTTACAAGCGACCAGTATTTGTTGCCAACCATCGGATCATGGATCATTATTGATTCGTCCTCGACACATATGGCATATCATTTCTTTTCTAGGCGTGGGATCTTCTTTTTTAGATGGTATTTCCAGTTGGATACTGTACGTTTATTTGCACGATTTACATTAATTAGATTTGGTTTTTTTGGAGACAAGTTGTATCTGTGCATGATCTTTCTAACATGTGTTATGTGAAGTGTAATTCCAGTCTCTGTAAATAAAATTTGTTGCAGCTGTACCGGCGTGATGTGTTCACTGGATGTTTTGAGGATTATCTGATCCATTTTTTTGTGTGAAATTTTTACAGGTCTTCCGCATTTGGGAAGATCTCGGAAGCCATCAAGACCCTCCTTTTCAAAGCGTTCTACCCACCGAGTGACCCAGTTGGGACATTGCAGTAGATCTTGTGCTATCTCCTGCACATCCTTGTTACGTACATAATACATGTGTACTGCAAGCATTCTTGGCCTTATTTTTGGATCTTTTTCTTTTTTGTACGCTTTTTTGAAATCTTCCGGTATGATTGATCTCATGCTGTTTTAAGAGAAAGATGATCTTTGTAGTTTTTGGTTTGATGCAATTGATCTCAAAAACATTTGCGTGTCACTATAGATGAGTAAAGAATTCTCTCATAATGACAATCATAAGTTTGTGAGTTATTTTCAAGATATTCCAATTTGCTTATTTGTATTTATCTTAGTAAAATCATCTAATCTTTTGTTTTTGAATGATTTTTAATTCACAACTTTGTCTTTTGACTATAGATTGTCAAAACCATAGGTAAAATGTTGTGAAGATCAGATAGAATAAAGTTTATAGTGAAAGATAAGGGAATTGTTGTAACCAATGATTAATTTTACGGACGGTAAATAACAAATTTATCTTTAGATTTTTTTATTACAATTGTTTCTACCCAAAGTTGTTTCTTGTCTTCAATTAAACGATAAATAATGTACAGTTTTCTACCCTTTACTTTTTCTGCAAATTTGACTACTTGAAATGGGTTTCCTTTCCTTCCCAATTCATTGATTATTTTGTGTACGTTATCCCAGCTTTCACAAATATTTAAAAAAGTAGTTTGGGATTTTTTGGCTATTATTTTAATTTGATTATTAAAAAGTTTAGATAACTTCAGCTCATACATGTTAACTCACTGATGTTATCTATTCAGACAGATCCTCTAAGATAGCCTTTTTCGCTTCTGCTACAGTCTTGTATGAACATGAAAGCATACTTGCCTCTTTTCCAAAAGAATCTGTACATGGTAGAAACTTGGTATTTCTGTTCATAGTTGTTATAATATAACAGATTATAAAAAGGATTGTACGTAAAGATAGATTTTCAATGATATAAAGAGGTCAGTCTAGGATCCAAGGAGGATAATGGATTATTTGACTGCACTGATCATAAAAAAGCATAAAAAAGATGGACAGAGAAATCCTTCAATATCTGATCAGAGGGCGTAAAAAGGAATGACACCCACACAGATAGCAGACTCTGGCATCACTGCCAAACATGTGCAAACACTGTGGACACGATTCAAGATGATCCGATGAAAAACAGTCCAGACAATCAAAAGTTCAGGACGTCAATCAAAATTCTTCAGATGTTTTTCAACATTTAGAGGATCATACCATACTAAAATATTCGGAAACCCGATATAGCACATCAAACATTGATGCATATTCAGACCTGCAACGCCTCTTTGCCTGATGCCAGATCTCTACTGCATTCAAATAAGGCGCAAGTCTTTTTGAGTCATTAAATCAGCCAGCACCGATGTAATAAAAAAGACTAGAAATTATTCTGTAAGATGGTGGGGGGGTACCAAGATCAGATCTTGTAATGACAGAAATAGATTTGCAAATTCCATCAAAGAATTCTCAGTCCGGATGATAACATCCCAGAATTGACAGAAAAAAAATCAGTTAAAGGCAGTCTGTAACTGCCCGGGTAAACTCTGTAGTGCTCATATTCCCGCCAATATCCTTGGTTTTAACACCGGATTTTACCAGATCAAATATTGTCGATTCCAGCTTTTGACCTGTTTGAAGACACCTGGAATCATTATGTTTTGCTCCAAGCCAATCAAACATCATTTTGATGGAAAGCAAGAAAGACGAGGGATTCGCAATGTTTTGTCCGGCAATATCAAATGCAGCTCCATGAACCGGCTCAAACAATGCAAAGTTATCGCCAATATTGGCAGCAGGGGCCATTCCCAATCCACCGACAACCTGGGAGGACTCGTCAGATAAGATGTCCCCAAACAGATTGGTAGTTACTATAACATCGAACTGTTCTGGTTGACGAATCAGGTTCATCGCACACGCATCTACATACATCTCCTCAAACGCAATGTCAGGATAATCTTCAGATACATCAGTGCATGCCTTGGCAAACAATCCGTCAGTCACTCTCATTACGTTTGATTTGTGAACACATGTTACTTTTTTCATAGAACCGCGCTGTTTGGCAGTTTCAAACGCGTATTTGGCGATTCTTTTTGAAGCACGTGTAGAAATTATCCGCAGTGCAACTGCAGAATCCCCCAAGCTGAATTCCTTTCCCGTATAAAGATCCTCGGTGTTTTCACGGACTATTACCATGTCAATATCATCACGCAGTGCAGGCATGTGCGGGTATGACTTTGCCGGACGTATATTGGCATACAAGTCAAGCATTCGCCGCAACACAACAATGACATCAGCTGCTGATTCTCCAACAGGTGCCTTGATACAGGCATCGGAATTTTTGATCGTCTCGACTGTTTGATCAGGTAGTGCCTTACCGGTTTCTGCCAGGGCCCTGTCACCGGCAGACAGTTTTGTAATATCAAACTTTAGATCCATCCTGTCATGGATTGTTTCTAAAACAGAGACTGCAGAATCAGACAATTCCGGACCAATTCCATCACCGGTAATTAACGATATTTTGTACATGTATACCCCTACAAATAAAGGGAATTTTAGGATTTAGCCCAACTATTTGTCTTTAAGCATCTTTTTGAGCATAATTCTGTTAATACCGTCAATAACTGCCTTGACACTTGTAGTCACAATGTCTTCACCGACTGATTTTGCAGAGACCCTGTTGCCATGTGCGTCCTCTACGCTGATTGTAACCCCGCACGATGCAGTAGAACCGCCGGAAATTGATTCCAGGGCATAGTCTTTGATTCTAATCTCTGAAATTTTTCCGGTAATCTTTTGAATTGCATTAAGCGATGCGTCAACTGGACCGACACCATGATCAGTTCCGACGTACTCGATTCCATCAATATTTAATTTGACAAATGCATAAGGCATTGTTCCGATTCCAGTAGATACTGAAAACCCGGTCAGTTGGACAATTCTTTTGATTCCCTCCTCGCCTAAAACTTTGCTTGCAATAGAGAGCAATTCAACATCAGTGATCAGTTTTCCTTGATCAGCTATTGTCTTGACTCTCTCTAAGATTTGTTGTGATTGCTCCGCAGTTGGTTTGACACCAAAGTCTGCAAGCATCGCATTCATTCCGTGGATTCCCGCATGCTTTCCAATCTTTAATCGCCTCCGTCTTCCAACCAGTTCGGGACTGATTGGCTCATAAGTAAGCGGATTACTTAGCACACCATGAGTGTGAATTCCAGACTCGTGTCCAAACGCGTTATCGCCAACAATTGCCTTGTTTGGCTGAACTTTGATGCCTACAACCTTTGAAATGTATCTGGATGTATCATAGATTAATTTGGATTTGATGCCAGTTTCATATTTTTGCTCGTATGGGAGGCATTTTAATGCCATGGAGAACTCTTCTAGCGATGCATTTCCTGCACGTTCGCCTATTCCATTAATTGTAACATGTGCACACGTGGCTCCTGCATGAATTCCAGATAGGGCGTTGGCGACTGCCAGTCCAAAGTCATTATGACAGTGGACACTTACCGGAAGGTTTGTCACTTTGACTGTATCCCTTGTTAGTTCTGCCATGTATTCAGGGGTGCAATACCCCACGGTATCAGGAATGTTGACCCTGTCAGCTCCAGCTTTGGCGACTTTGTCAAAGACTTTTTTCAAAAACTCCCTGTCAGTCCTCGTAGCATCTTCTGCAGAAAATTCCACCTGCAGTCCGCGGGATTTTCCATACTCTACTGCTTCAACTGCTTTTTCCAATGCCTGATCCCTGCTCATATGGAGCTTGTCTTTTAGATGAATATCAGAAGTTGCAATAAACGTGTGGACGTAGTTTAATCTGGCATCTACTACAGCATCGATGTCCTTCCTGATGGTTCTAGCCAGTCCTGCAATTTCGCAAGACAGTCCTTCACTGGCAATCATTTTTACTGCCTTGAATTCACCTTCGGAAATTACTGGAAAACCGGCCTCTATTGCATCAACTCCGAGTTCGTCGAGTCTTTTTGCAATGGCTAATTTTTGATCCGGGGATAACGAAACACCGATGGTTTGCTCTCCATCACGTAATGTCGTATCAAATATTCTGACGTTCATGCCCCACTTCTCTGTAATGCGGCAACACCGGTACGTGCAGCATCAAGTATTCCAAACGGCTTTACTAATTCCTCAAATGCATGGATTTGATCAGGAGTGGCAGTCAGTTCCACCATAAGTGACTCTTTTTTCACATCGTGTACTTTGCCGCCGTATGCATTGGCGATCTTGTTTACTTCCATGCTGTCATTTGCATTACATAGTTTTATCTTAAAAAGACAGAGTTCCCTATACACTGTTTTGTGCTCATCTAGGTGCTTGACTTCTATGGTGTCTATCATTTTATCAAGCTGCTTTACGATCTGTGCCACCTGTTTTTCATTGCCATAAGTCGTTATGGTCATTTTGGAGTATTCTGGATTTTCCATTACACCTACAGAAATGCTGTCTATGTTAAAGTTTCTTGAGCGGAAAAGATGCGTTACCTTAAACAGGATTCCAGGTTTGTTTTCAACTACTAGAGAAAGAATCGCCCACATGATAATCACTATGATGGCAGGATCATATCCTCAAGCGAAGTTCCCGGGGCTACAAATGGCAATACGTCTTCTTCTGGATCAATTGGAATATCAATTACGGTGGCAACTTCACTGCCTAGTGCCGATTTTATTGCCTTGTCAAGCTCATCCATGGACTGTGCACGGATTCCCTGAGCTCCGTAGGATTCTGCCAGTTTAACATAATCAGGGCAGTGATTTTGCTCCACTCCGATCATTCTTCTCTGATAGAAGGTTCTCTGCCATTGAGCCACCATTCCTAATGAGGAATTATTTAGGATAAATACAATCACCGGAATATCCTCCTGTATGCAGGTTGCAAGAGAGTTTTCAGTCATCGCAAAGCTGCCATCACCTGCAATATCAACTACGGGAACGTCAGGGCGTGCCACCTTGGCACCAATTGATGCCGGAAATCCCCAGCCCATGGTACCAAGTCCGGTGGAGCTAAAAAAAGTACCGGGTTGAATTACATCATAAAATAATGACGCCCACATCTGGTGTTGTCCCACTTCAGTAGTTACAATGGCTTTTGGAGGTAACAGTTCACGGAGCTTGCGTAAAATTTTAGCTGCGCCCATTTCGCCGGGATGAAGTTTCAGGTTCTCCTTCCAGTATGCTTTGGTCTCTTTAACATGTTTGATCCAGGTATTCTCTTCGGTTTTTTTGACTGCCCTTTGCAAAAGTAATTTTATCATTATTCGGAGGGATGCCTTGACATCGCCAACTACTGCAACCTGGGCCGTTTGGTTTTTACCAATCTCTGCGGGATCTACATCCATGTGGATAATTTTGAGTCTCTTTTCAAATGTCTCAAAGGTTCCAACTGATCTATCAGAGAAACGGGTTCCTATTGCCAGGACGCAGTCAGCTTCTGTCATCATTTTGTTTGCCTCTGCATGTCCATGCATTCCAATCGGACCCAAGGACAAAGGATGGGTTTCAGGAAACGCCCCCTTGCCTTTGAATGTAGTAACTACCGGAAGCATAAGGGTTTCAGCAATAGATTGTAATTCAGCAAATGCCGATGAGATGATAGTTCCACCTCCGGCCAGGATGATTGGTTTTTCTGAATGAAGTAACATGTCAACTGCTTTTTCACATGCAGTAATATCAGGATCAGTCCAGGGATGATAACCTTGTATCCTAAATTCATCTGGAAATTTCATCTCCGCCTTTTCTGTTTGAACGTCCTTTGGAATGTCAATTAATACAGGTCCCGGTCTGCCAGTTTCTGCAATGTAAAATCCTTTTTTTACTGCTTCTGGAATTTCAGCGGCTGTTCTTGGCTGGTATGCATATTTTACAACGGGGTTTGCCATTCCAATGATATCACTTTCCTGAAATGCGTCCTTTCCGATCATCGCAACTGGCACCTGACCGGTTACTGCAATCATCGGTGCAGAATCAGCTTGTGCTGTTGCAATTCCAGTCAGTATGTTGGTGGCACCGGGTCCGGATGTTGCAAAGCAGACACCCGGTTTTCTGCTGACTCTGCCAAAACCGTCAGCCATATGGGCAGCAGATTGTTCGTGTCTTGCCAGAATATGTCTAATATTACATCTAGCAAATTCATCATACATCGGAAGGTTTGCACCTCCAGGCAGGCCAAACACTTGTTTGACACCCTCCTTTTCCATGGCCGTCATCAGGGCCTTGGCACCAGTCATAGTTTCCATTTTATTCATCAATTCAATCTCCATAATTTTAATGTGTTAAAATTGTACACACTACAGTAGTACAACTAGCAAGCCTTTGCTAGTAATTCGAGTTAATTTTGTGTCCATTGAAATCAAATGTAGTGGCAAGTCGACAATTAATAAAGATTCTCAGAAAAATGACCGTGATTTACGCATCATCATACAGAAGACTTAAACCAATTTCTGTATTTGAGATGAATAGTTGTCAGACAGCGCAGAAATTATAAAAATTATTGAAACGCTGTTCCAAGCTGGAATAACAAAGGATCTATCCGCACTAAAAGAGATACATCTCAACGATCCAAAATTTTCAAGTTTTAGTGATTTGCCGCCATATGATCTAAAAGACTATCAAACAACGATAGAATTAGAAGAATTGCGATTTATAAGTATCTCAGATTATACTTATGAAATAAAAAATCCTAAAATCAGCATATTTGGAAATGCCGCAGTTGTTGCATTTGGGTTAACTCAGAAAGGAATGCTAGTAGACAACAAGGCATACACCGGAGAGCATATGACGATTAATGGACGTGCGACATTTGTCTTGGTAAAACAACCCACATGGAAGATTGCGCATATTCATCTATCACAGATAAAAGTCTAGTTCTACTCAGTCGGTTTGTTTGGATCGTTTTGTGGTTTGTTTTGTGGTTTGTTTTGAGGTTTGTTTTGTTGATTGTTTTGTGGTTTGTTTTGTTGATTGTTTTGTGGTTTGTTTTGTTGATTGTTTTGTGGTTTGTTTTGTGAATTGTTTTGAGGTTTGTTTTGTGAATTGTTTTGAGGTTTGTTTTGTGAATTGTTTTGAGGTTTGTTTTGTGAATTGTTTTGAGGTTTGTTTTGTGAATTGTTTTGAGGTTTGTTTTGTGAATTGTTTTGAGGTTTGTTTTGTGAATTGTTTTGAGGTTTGTTTTGTGAATTGTTTTGAGGTTTGTTTTGTGAATTGTTTTGAGGTTTGTTTTGTGAATTGTTTTGAGGTTTGTTTTGTGAATTGTTTTGAGGTTTGTTTTGTGAATTGTTTTGAGGTTTGTTTTGTGAATTGTTTTGAGGTTTGTTTTGTGAATTGTTTTGAGGTTTGTTTTGTGAATTGTTTTGAGGTTTGTTCTTTGAGTTACTACTAGACAGACGCTTGTAAAGATTGAATGCCTGATCAACATCTAGATTTTCATGAACTATGCCCCTAACTGCACGGATCATTGCCACCGGATGTTCTGACTGCCAGATGTTTCTACCCATGTCAACTCCGACTGCACCACCTTTGATTGAATCATATGTTAATTGTAACGCATTACGTTCAGGGATTTTCTTTCCACCTGCAACAATAATTGGGACAGGACATGATTCCACAACTTTTCTAAAATCATCACAATAGTATGTTTTAACAATATGTGCGCCTTGTTCTGCTGCAATTCTACATGCCAGTGACAGATATCGTGCATCCTTTCCCATGTCCTTTCCAACTGCAGTGACGGCTAAAACAGGAATCCCGTATTGTTCTGCCTTATTCACTAATTTTCCAAGATTTACAATAGTCTGGTGTTCATATTTTGAGCCAACAAAGATAGACATTGCAAGTGCACTAGCGTTAAGTCTAATTGCATCCCGGATAGAAACTGTAATTTCTTCTTGGGATAAATCCTCACCGATAATGCTAGAACCGCCAGAGACTCTTAATACCATCGGAGTGTCGGTGGTTGCAGGAACAGACGTCCTCTGGATGCCTCTTGTAAGCATCAAAGAGTCGCAATATTTCAAAAGAGGTCCGATTACTTTTTTTGGGTTTTCTAATTTTTCAGTAGGTCCAAGGAAATACCCGTGATCAACTGCCAGCATTAACGCACGATTATCTTGCGGTTTAATAATGCCAGACAGTCGATTTTTTAATCCCCAATCCATGTCTCTTCGATTTTGAAATACCTTTCTTAAGCCTTTCTTATTTTGTGATGATTATTTTCATCGCGTCATTACCGCTGCGCGCATGATTAAACGCTTTTTGGGAATCGGCAATAGGATATGTATGGGTGATTAGTTCTTTAACATTAATTTGGGAAGACTCTATGAGTTTTAGTGCTTCTTTGGTGTCTTTATCAGAAGCAGCATAGCTAGTAACAAGGGTAACTCCTTTGGAGTAGATTTTACTCATATCTAAATCCAATCTGGCACCTTTTGAAGGAACACCAAACATCATAACTGCACCGCCTTTTCTTACCATGTCAATTGCATCCTCCAAAGCCCCCATACTGCTAGTTGCAACAATTGCCACGTCTACTCCCCTGTTATCAGTATGATCCAGAATCTTTTGTTTTCTGTTTTCATCCATAAAACTAATTGATTCAGTAACATTGAATTTTTTTGCAAAATCCAACCTGAAATCATTGACATCAAAACAGATGATTTTGGAGAATTTTTTAGCATGTGCCAGCATTACATGCATCATTCCTGTCGGACCTACGCCAAAAATTGCAATTGAATTGCCTTCTTGATAAGGATATTTTCT
This sequence comes from Candidatus Nitrosopumilus sp., assembly GCA_965218785.1. Lineage (GTDB taxonomy): Archaea > Thermoproteota > Nitrososphaeria > Nitrososphaerales > Nitrosopumilaceae > Nitrosopumilus. The sequence goes on along the minus strand of OZ244650.1, from coordinate 678,489 downwards.
CCATGCCCTCACACAGCATGCAAGGGGTTCAATCATGGCAGCCTCTTCAAAACTTAGGGAATCAGAAATTTTGAGAACACCGCCGTGGGAAACATTCCAAGCAGGTACAACGTATTGTTCGGATAGACCACATGGCACGAGATTTGTTTCAGAGTATTTTGGACACATTGTTTCATTGTCATGATTACACAGGTGGCAATCATAACAAGGAACATGATGATGGGTAAACACCCGATCACCCTTTTTGAATTCTGATACATCAGATCCAACATCCAAAATTATTCCGGCAGGTTCATGGCCTAACTGCATGGACGGCCGTCCATACTGACCAAATACTTTTTCCAAATCAGAACCACAAATTCCACAGGCTTGCATCTGAACTAAAATATCACCAGAGTTCAGGGTGGGTTTTTCTGTTTCATCAACAGAGATTATCGAGGGTTCTTTAATAGATGCAGTTTTCATGCTAAAACATCAGAATGTTGATTATAAGTAGATTAAAAGATCATACACCAAGAATCTTCTTGAGCATTACCCTGTAATCAACTTCGGTCTTTTCACTTCCAGCTGCAGGCAATGCAAAAACAAGAGTGGATTTCTCAGATCGTAGTGCGGTCAATTCATCGTTGATTTCCTTGGTAATATCATCACTGACAAGAATTAGTCCCACATCAGAATCATCTGTCAATTTTGTAATTTCTTGCAGGGCGTTTTGTGGGGTACCAGAGATAATTCCTGGAACTCCGGCCAGTTGAAAACTAGTTACAAAGGACTTGCTTCCTACGGTAAAGATTTTCATAGTTAGAATTTTTGTTCATTCTAATTTAACCCTTTTTGGCATTAATCAGATCAGAGTTCCAAACATATCGTGCCAATGGCATCAAGCACCAGCTGAATTTCGTTTTTTATTCACAAGACCCATCAGCAAGGTTGATTTAGCTTAAAAAACCACGTAATTCATGACAGAAATTGATACAGGAAAAGACGTCTATCTATTCCTACATGGAAGGATGGATCTAAATGAAAAGGCAATGAATGCACTCACCGGAAAAGGATTTGTAAAAGACAAGGTCATCATGGCCCTGCCAAGCAAGGTTGGGAGTATCGGAGATTACATGGCAATGTTATGGATGCCTCCAAACCCAGATCATATCAAGATTCAACAAATCACCAAGGTCGAAGAGGTAGAACCAGAAGGAATGATCGGTCTTTGGAAGGGTGTTTCAAAAGACGATATTGAGACCATCCCACTATAGTAGCCTCAGCTAAATCCAGCTCCAAAGTCATTACCTTTTTCTAATATATCTCCAGAATCAGAATTTTTTAATTTCCTGTAAAGAAGTGCTTCATAAACTAGTTTTGCTGCATCCTCATCACCAAGATCACAGTCATTTTTGATTCGGTTTTTGTATTTTTCTAATTTTGAGGCGTCTTGTTCATCTACGGGCAGGTCATCATGAATCATTTGATTTGCAATCTTTTCAATTGCAGAGTTGCGCTGTGCCTCATCCATAACTTTCAGTGAAATTTCTAGTTATTAACACGTTCGAATTGAAGATCTGAAATTAATCCGGAAATAAAATCTGAAAATTCGACATCAGCAAAACTGATTTTTTCAAAACTCTCTTCATTGCAAGCCAACCTGGCAGATTCCAGATGATAGCAGGAATCTTTTCCGTTTAATTTGCCAAAATAGAATGCAGGGCAGGAACAATAACTGCCCGTAGGATCAAGCCAGTATTCCTTTTCTTTTCCTACAATCGTCCAGATCCTTCTTTTACTGGGCTCAAAAACATGTAATTTTACACGCTTTTCAGATACAGTCGACTCTATTTTCTCCGAATTTACATTCACAAGGATTTAATCACATACCTGAGGTATAACTTTGATGTTGCAAACAAGGCCGGTTCCCTCAAAACCGGCACTGATTCTAGAGGGCAAAAGGAAGTATCTAGTCGTTACAGACATCCACATAGGCTTTGAAAGCAGTATGAGTGCAAATGAGATTTTCATAGGTAAAAACTCTACAATTCAGGAAACAATTCAGGATCTTTTGGGAATTATTGACGTGGAAAATCCAGACGCGGTGATTCTGTTAGGGGATGTAAAATCAAGCATAAAGAGCATCTCAAAAAATGAATGGGACGAGGTTCCAATGTTTTTTGAAAAGATTAGGGAGAGATGTGACGTAATTTTAGTTCCTGGAAATCATGATGGGAATATCCAGAGGCTGATTCCTGAAAATATTTCCTTGATTAGCTCAACTGGAATGGTTGAAGAAAATGTGCTGTTAACACACGGGCATACAATGCCTTCAGGGAACTTTTCACATGTAGATAAAATTATTATGGGCCATGTACATCCTGTATTTTTTCAAGAAGACTCTGTAGTAAATGGGCAAAGAGTGTGGGTATCATTAAAAACCCAAAAGGAGAAAATTTTTCCAGACAAATCAGGGGAGTTGGAGATCATCATAATTCCCTCATTTAACAGGTATTTTTATGCGACTCGAAGGAAAAAATACAAAAAATCAATCTCCCCCATAATTGACAGGATAAAATCAGTATCTGCTGCAAGAATAGTTACGCTTGATGGTTCCATTATTGGAAATGAGTCAATAATAGAACAGGTGATTTAATCAAATTTTGTGCAAAAAATTGTCGGCTAATTCACATACACATATCCTTTCATCTAATTTTCAGGTTATTTGTACATCTCAGTCAGTTAGCATGCTAGGAAAATACATACTTTGGTATAACATATTCTGAAAACAGTCTACTAATGCACGTATGCGATCAGTCAGTTGGTAAAGACCAGACTAATAATTTTTCTGGGAATCAGATAGCCTAACGCGTTTGATCCTTTTCTAGCAGATACAGCGCCTTTGCGGCCTCGCTTTGCATCTTTTGTATTATCTCGGGATCATTTAACTTGTCAATTCTGGCGTTGTACTGGTAGGAAAATGCCGGATCCGGCGTGCTCTGTATGCTGCTGCTATCCCACACCAGCACTGCACGCTCTGCCTCGTATCGTACTAGCTCATCAAAGTTGTTGTTGATTCGGGTCATGACAGACATTGTAGAATCTTTTGGTTCCACATATGGCGTGCGTGTTAATTGTAACCAGGTATCATGATCGTTTTGGGTCCAGGTGTTGCCGTTGTTGTCAGTCCAAATGTCTTTTACCTTGTCTGTTCTTACCAGATCCAGCACCTGAACATTACTGCCCTCTATCTTTTTACCGGTATGGAAGGTGTATTCCGGCGGGGCATTTAGCGATTCTCCGACTATGGCCAGTCCCTCATTAAGATAGTTTGTAGAGGAGAGTCTCTTGGTATCAACTACTTCAATTACAAATGGTTCTGAATAAAACACGTCACGGAACATTACATCGTTAATGTGGACCACAAGACAGTCCTTTTCAATACCCTCTATACAGGACTCTGTACTAAGTGATATGTTTGATTCATCCACGACATCAATTACATTCTCTAGGTTGTTTTGCGTATCTACTGATTCTATTGCATATCCCGTATCAGATTTAGAGTCCTGGGATAATTCTACTACGATTAGTGCCTCAGCAGTGTTTATCGATGCTCCCACCTCCTCTACGCCGAATCCCAGCTGGAGCATCTGTAATGGGTAGTTGCTGTATGGTTTTAGTGTAAAGTCGTGTACTGTACCTGCCTGTATCGTCTGTCTCTGGTATTCCGTGTGGTACTCCATCACATCACGGCATGTGCCGTCCATGCTGAATCCACAGGAGACTAGCTGGTTTTGTTTCAGTGGGGACTTGCCAAAGTGTGGTCTTGACTGATCAATGTTGCCGCTGTCACCGCCGCCACCGCCACTTCGTGGAGCTATTGGTCCTAGTCCACGCGTGTGAGGTCTGTCACAAAACTCGTTGCCAATTGGCATCCTATCCTCACCAGTACCTATAAACTCTGGTATCCCGGAACAGCTTGTAGACAGGGCTGCAACTGCGTTTCCTGTATGGTCACCATCTTCATGATATGTGACTGTGCCAACAAATTCGGTTGTTAATGCGTCTCCAAGACGAAGAGTAGCACCAGCACCGCTAGCACCAAATGCTTGTGCAGTTAATACTATGCTAGTTCCGTTTTCAGGATACATTATGTTGATGTTGTCTATAGATTCCTGTTTTATTTCCCATCCGTCTGGCGAAGTATATGCGGGTACAGGATCAAACATAGGTACACCACCTACATTTGTACCACCCGTACTAGATCTTTCATAACGTGGATTAATTTCCAAGCCCTCTGGTGCAATACAGAGGTCACGTTCAGTACCATTGTCATGTATCTCTGTGATGACTCTCGCGTATGGGAGAAATTTGAAAACCTCAGGAACGCTAGAACCAACCCCTAGAGGCGAGGCACTCATACTATCTCCATTAAATGGAGGTGGTTCATCACACTTCCAGGATAAATAACGGTGCGTATCGTCAGGACCAGTTATTCTTATGGCCCATTTATCAAGGGTAAATCCAGGTGCGGTATCAATTGAGACCCGTTGCGCATAATTGACAGAACCGGTATGCACATTCTGTAGACGAATCTCTGCAGTGATATATTGTATATCATATGAACTGTGTCTAATTCCTCCAAACGCATCTATATTCGTGTGTTCGCTACCAGAGAATACAAGGAATCTATCATTTTGATCAGGACCATATGGTGTATTTGGATCATCATCATTAGCGTCTGGTCCGTATATGATTCGAGTATCTATCGCTACCTGCGCATATGCCATAGGTACCACTACTGCAGATAACACAACAAGGCATGCTGCCATTGCGATAAGGGTATATTGTAACATTGTATGTTTTGCTCCGCCCCCCACCCTTTATAAACATTAATTGTAAAGGATGCTTCATTATATAATGACAGGAAATTAGCCTAGAGATCAGATCCAAACAGATGTGTGCTTGTTGTTCCTTGCCCGGCATACACACACCAATGAAAAACATCCTGTCAATCTCATATGATCGTTAATTATCAGCAAAATCACGTTTGTGTTTTTCAGCTATTCCATTTTATCATAAGGCTCAATTGGATCCCTGGTGGTTTGGTTATCCTTTAACCACTCTAGGGTTTTCACAAAAGAGTCTGCTAGTTCAATGGTAGTCAGTACGGGAATTCCCAGCTCCAAGGATTTTCTTCTTATCTGGTATTCATCATCTAGCATTCCGACATATTTTTCCAAGGATAAAGTGCTAGGAATATTTATGATAAAGTCAATCTTTCGTTCATAAAGAAGATCAGATATGTTTGGTTTTCGTTCGGGTTCTGAGATTTTGTGGACGATTTCTATCTGCCCGATTTTCTCTTCAAAGAATTCCGCAGTATGTTCAGTTGCCAAAATTTTAAAGCCAAGGGATCTGAGTTTGGCAATGGTTGGAACGAGTTTTTCCTTGTTTATTGCTCCGCCGACAGTCACTAATGCAGTTCCCTTATTTGGCAGGTTGTAACCAACAGATGTCAGTCCCTTGGATAGCGCATCATAAAAGCTGTTTCCAAAGCAAGCAGCTTCGCCAGTTGACTGCATCTCAACTCCCAGACTAATATCAGCACCATCCAACTGCATAAAAGAAAACTGTGGAACCTTGATTCCATAATTGTGGATCTTTTGCCATTTATTTTCAGGGATTTTGGGTAATGGCTTGTCCAAAATAGCTTTGGATGCAAGTGAAATCAGATTTATTCTGACAAGTTTTGATACAAACGGCATGGAACGTGATGCCCGAATGTTTAGTTCAATCACATAGACGCGGTCATCATGAATTAAAAATTGCAGGTTGAACGGGCCCTTGACATTAAAAGTCAGCGCAATCTTTTTTGTATAATCGTTTATCGTCTCAATGGTTTTATTACTTAGACGCCATGGTGGAATGCACATCATTGCATCGCCCGAATGTACCCCGGCACTGTCAATGTGTTCTACTATGGCGCCAATGATAACTTGTTTTCCATTACTGATTCCATCAACGTCCACTTCAAGCGAGTCCAGCATGAATTTTGATATTACAACAGGGTGATCAGGCGAGACATCGGTGGCTTCCTTTACATACATCTTTAATTCGGCCTGAGACCACACGACTTTCATTGCGGCCCCGGACAGAACATAGGAGGGCCTGACAATTACGGGAAACCCGACTTTTTGTGCAAAGTTTTTTGCCTCGATAAGATTTGAAAATGCCTGCCAGCGCGGCTGTTGAATATGCAGCTTGTCAAGTTCGGCACTAAACTTTGAACGGTCTTCTGCACGGTCAACATCATCTGCGCTAGTCCCCATAATGTTGATACCGTGTTGTGCAAGACCGGGAGTCAGACTGTTTGCAGTCTGACCGCCGACACAGGTAATGACGCCTTTGGGATTTTCAAATTCGGTGATATCCAAAAGGCGTTCCTGTGTTAGTTCCTCAAAGTACAGCCGTGTGCAGATATCATAGTCAGTAGATACGGTTTCAGGATTACAGTTTACTACTGTGATGTTTTTTTCACCGTTTTCTTGCAACCCCCAAACCATGTTGACAGTACCCCAGTCAAACTCCACGCTGCTGCCAATTCTGTAGGGTCCTGCTCCAATGACGATGACTCCCTTCTCATCGGCGGGAACCTCAATATCATGAGAGTCCCCCCCATATGTCAGATACAGGTAGTTGGTAACGGCAGGCCATTCGGCAGCAAGTGTGTCGATCTGTTTTACAAAAGGCGTGATGCCCAGTTTCTTGCGCAGACCGCGTATGTCATCAGGGGTTTTGCCTTTGGAGCGGGCAATTTGCTTGTCTGAAAAACCCATCTTTTTGGCATGCCAGAGAAGGGGTTCATCAAGATCCGATTCCTTCAGTCTTGATTCAACATCAACGATGTTTTTTATCTTTTCAACAAACCAGGGATCAATTGTGGAGAGTTTGTAAATTTTCTTGACTGACACCCCCATTTTCAGGGCAATTGCGACGTTATACAGGATTTGATCATCATGATGGGAGAGTTTGTCCTCAATTTCTTCTTCGGTGTATGTTTTTCCATTAGAACGGTTTAGAACAAGCCCGTCATTTCCAATATCGAGCATGCGGATTGATTTTTGAAGTGATTCCTCAAAGGTCCTGCCAATTGCCATGACTTCACCGACTGATTTCATTGTGGGTCCAAGTTTCCGGTTTACAAGTTCAAATTTTGCAAAATCCCACCTGGGATGCTTGCATACGATGTAGTCAAGTGATGGCTCAAAACACGCCGTAGTGCACTTTGTAATCCTGTTTATCAGTTCTGATAAATTGTATCCCAGCCCGATCTTTGCAGACATGTATGCAAGCGGATAGCCTGTTGCCTTGCTGGCAAGAGCCGATGAGCGTGAAAGCCGCGGATTGATTTCAATTGCAACATATCTGTCAGAATCGGTGGTCAGCGCATACTGGATGTTGCATTCACCGACTATTCCGACATGTTTTGTTGCACGTAATGCCGCAGAACGCAACATGTGGTATTCATGGTTGTCAATGGTTTGTGATGGGGCAACTACGATGTTATCACCGGTATGAACCTTCATTGAGAGGACGTTTTCCATGTTGCAGACAATTACGTTGTTTCCACCATAGTCCTGCATTACCTCATATTCAATCTGTTTCCAATCTCCAATGTATTCCTCAATTAGAACCTGGCCGACAAGACTGGCATTGATGCCACGCTCGACTATCTCATGAAGCTCAATTTCATTATGGGCGACCCCCCCGCCCCGTCCGCCAAGCGTGTATGCCACCCGGATAATTACAGGATAGCACAGCTCTTCAGCTGCCCCCTTGGCATCATCAAAGTTTGTGACCGTCTTACTCCGGAGTACGGGCACTCCTGCCTCCTTCATGGAATCCTTGAAGAGCTGCCTGTCTTCAGTCCTCTTGATGCCCTTGATCTGGGTTCCAAGTACGGAGATGCCATACTTTTGGAGAATGCCTGATTCATCTAATTTAACGCCGCAGTTCAATGCAGTCTGTCCGCCGTATGCCAGCATGACTCCATCGGGTCTCTCTTTTTCAATGATGGATTCCACATACTCGGGATTGACTGGAAGAAGATACACCTGGTCTGCAAATCTGGTATCAGTCTGAATCGTTGCAATGTTTGGATTGATTAACACGCTTTTCAATCCGTCTTCATGTATTGCCTTGAGGCACTGGCTTCCAGAATAATCAAACTCCCCTGCCTCCCCGATTTTGATTGCCCCGCTTCCCAGTACAAGGATTTTCTTTAACGACTCGTTTTTTGGCAACTATTGTTCCTCCATGAGTCGTTTTAGCTCTTCAAAGACAAACTTGCAGTCAAAGGGGCCCGGTGCGGCTTCGGGATGAAACTGTACTGCAATACATCTTTGTTTTTTATGTTTTATTCCCTCGACTGTTTTGTCATCTGCGTTTGTAAACCATAATTTAAAGTCGGATTTCTCCAGTGATTCTAGTGTGATTCCATAACCGTGATTCTGGCTTGTAACATAGATCTGGTTGTTTTCCAGGTTGATACAGGACTTGTTTTGTCCCCTGTGTCCATATTTTAATTTATAAGTTTCAGTGTTGCCTGCAATACCTATGATTTGCGCACCCAGACAGATTCCAAGTGTCGGCATGTTGCTTTGAATTAATTTTCTGGCAGTATTAATGGTGTCAGGACATTTTTGCGGGTCTCCAGGTCCGCTACTGAGTACCACGCCCTTTGGATTATAAGACATTATTTTTTCAAAAGTTGCATTCCAGGGGAGCAGGACTGCCCTGTATCCAAGATCACGCACGTTTCGCAGTATTGCATTTTTTGCACCAGTATCAATTACTACGACGGATTCTTTCTGGGTTCCATAGATTTTTTCCTTCTTTGTAGATACCTCATCCATGAATTGTTCAGAGTCATAACGGGCCGCAGATGCCAGTTCTTTTTTGACCTGCTCTACATCAATCTCAGAGTCAGATACGACAAGGGCCGCCATCATGACGCCGCCGCTTCGAAGTTTCTTGGTGACTGCCCTGGTATCTATTCCGGAGATTCCGGGAATTTTTTCATTGTGCATCCATTCATCAAGGGTCATTAACAGATTCCAATGGCTGGCAGTCAGGGAGAGTTCATGTACGACCAGCCCCCGGATTTGGATTTTATCTGACTCGAAGAATCTGGATATTCCATCCCCGTCAACTTTGGAGGGATCCGGGACCCCGTAATTTCCAATCAGCGGGTATGTCAGCGTAAGGATCTGGCCGTTATATGACGGATCAGTGAGTGCCTCGGTATATCCCACCATTCCGGTGTTAAATACAATTTCACCAAAAACAGTCGTGGTATAACCAAAACCCTGACCGTCAAGGACGGTGCCATCATCAAGAATTAGTTTTCCATGCTTTTTTACGTGGATTGATTTTTTTATGGATATTGTGACCCTCGTAAAGTCGGCAGGAATCTGAATTTAAGCTTTTGTTATGCTGGCAGGATCCTGCGATCAGAGTGCCTTGAACTCTTCGCTCCATTTGTGATAGGCGCGAATCATCTCTAGTGAGACACTTGGTTTTCTTCTTGTCATGATCTCCTTGAAATCAGTCGTGGTCAGTTCTCTTGGCTGTATTGGTACCTCGCCTTCGACTGGTTCATGGTAATCGGGGGACTTGAAGATTTCATGAACCGTCTTAATCTGGGCTGCCTGGCACACGTCCTTGATGTCGCTTGCGCTGTATCCATCAAATAATTTTGCCAGCTCAGACGCATTAACCTTGAGATCTTTTTTCAGGGGTGCAGTATACTGCTCAAAGAGGCTTTCTCTGGCCTCCTGGGTTGGGAGGGACACGTAGATTCTCTTTTGGAATCTTCTCAAAAACGGCCAATCAAGACTCCATGGCTTGTTTGTTGCGCCAATTACATAAAGCATCAGATTTTTTCCCTTTCCGTTGACACCGTCCATTTCAGTCAGGAACTGGTTTTTGGTTCTTACCTCTCCGCCAACCTCACTGTTTCGGGAACCTAGCAGGGAGTCGACCTCATCTACAAACAGTATAACCGGCTTTCCCTCCTTTTCTGCATACTGTCTTGCCATGACAAATAATTTTGAGACGTTCTTCTCTGCTTCTCCCAGCCACTTGCTCATCATAGATGACGCATCAACGTTGATAAAGTAGCCGTCCATCTCGTTTGCAGTGGCAGCGGCAAGCATTGTCTTTCCGGTGCCAGGCGGTCCATAAAGAAGCATTCCCTTTGGCCATCCAAGCGGGAATAGATCCGGTCTTTTTGTAGGATAGATAATTGATTCACGCAGGGCGTTTTTAGCATCATCGAGTCCTATTACCTGCACCCAGGTAACATCCGGTTTTTCCTTCATTACAAGATCTTCAAAGTCGTTTTCTGCCTCTTGTCTTTGAACGGATTTTTTTTGATCTTCCGGGGATGCCTTTGGATCAACTGCAGGATCCACGCCGTGGGCCTGCTGCAGTGCCTGAATTCTGTTATGATAAGAGTTGCATCTTTCCTTGTAGATGAGGTTTAGCTTGCTGTTAGGATAAAGCTGTAACAGTTTCACAAGCGAGTCGATTGCCTGCTGATAATGGGTGATTGCCATGCCACGGGCGCCCTGAGAATCAAATTTGATAGCCTCAGAGGCATATTTACTAGCAGTGTTTTCTAATTCTTGGGGGGCCAAACTCATCTTAATTACCTATGTAGTTTGTTCTTGAGAATTTTGTTGGTATTCAGGTATGTTAATCTCTGTCGTAGGATTGGTTAAATTAATTCCACTTGTTTTGGATACATCATACCCGGATCCGTTATGAAATCCTCTTTTAATTTCAGACCGGTCAGAGATGTGCGTATGAATGTCCTTTACCTTGTTAATAGAGTCCTCAGCTGAGAGTATTAATTCAGAGATTTCATCGTTGATATCATCAAGGGATTTTGCAGTATCAGATATGATGGATACAAAATGTTTTAAAATCGAGTGCATGTCCTTATTCTCGGCATATTTGCACAGCATGAAATCGGCAATTCCGACAATTTTATTCAAATCCCCCAGTTCTTCCAGGGTAAGTTTGTCTATCTTTTCAGCATCAGACGGCTTGATTTCAGATATCTTTTTATCGATTTTTGAAGATATCGTCTTTATTCGTTCAATATCCCGTACAAGACTCCGTCTGGTGTTTAGTATTGCCAAGTGCTAGATATTTTAAAAAAATCAAGATTAGGGTACTGCTTACTTAATTTAGAGTCTACCATCAATTTTACTTTATTAAGCAGAGTCGCAGATTCCTCATTGGAGAGGCCAAAGTCCAGTCTGGCCTTTGTAATTACTGCCGAATCCAGCGCTATACTGCCCAAATGGACGGATAATTCAGATAGTCTCCGGCTGCACTGGGGAATTACATCATAAAGTTGTGCGCAGACTGTCCGAATCATCGGAATTGACGATGGTAGAACCTCAGGAATGCTGTTTATGCCGGAGATTTGAGCCATCTGCCTTTTTGTTTGGGATAAGACCTCAAGGGAGAACAGCAGTGTCTGTTCTAGTCTGATCGAGGCAAGATGTGTTTTGTCTGTTTCATCAAACTCTGCAGCCAAATCCTCGTTTGATCTTTTTATGGCATTTATCCGTTTACTGAGAATCCCGGTGATCTCATCTAGCAGATTCATGGAGTAATCCAGTCTTGGAACCAGCGTAACTGAATGGGAGGTGTTTTTATCATCATCGAATCTTTTAATTTCACATTTAACTAGCATCAGTTTATTGATCATGATTTTGTATTAGAGGACGTTGTAACAATCAATTTAGTAACCACGGTTACACCCGTGTGCAGATACGATTTTGAATTTTTTTGAGTAGTTATGTAAAGGAATTTAGCTCTCAATATTACCTAATAACAATTAGAGTGGAATCATGGTAAATGAGCACGCATTAACGGTCAGTCTGGAGGAGTTTGGGTTGAGCAGGTACGAGGCCCAGGCATACGTGGCATTGATTGCAAGGGGAACGATTTCAGCAGGAGAGCTGGCATACTATTCGGAGATTCCAAGAACCAAAATTTATCCTACTTTGCTGAAACTTGAGAATAAAAAACTGGCAATCATCTCAAAAAGCAAGCCGATAATGTGTACTGCAATTGCACCTGAAGACGCATTTGACGGGATAATTCACGAGCAGATCAACAAAGTAAATGCGATGAATTCACTGGTCTCAAATTTGAAAAAAGCAAGCGAGGAGAGCAGAAAAACAAGGGGTTCTGAGGAAAAAAGATATTTTCACATCAGTGCAAACAACGTGGTGGCGCAGCTTCAAACAATGGTCGAAGGCTCAAAATCATCGATTCGGATAATGGCAGACCAGTGGGGGCTTGGGTTACTGGCAGAATGCAGGGAACAGATGACGGCAGTACTACGCAGAAACCTGGAAGTCAAACTGCTGGTATCACCAACACAGATCTGCTCTGAAGCGTATAGTGCGATTCCCTACGGGGCAGAGATAAAGGCATCAGAGATTACTCAGAACTGCTTTATCTTTGATGGGACAGAATTACTAATGGTAAACAGCACAAACGGAAAGGGTGCAATATTTTCAGCGACTGACATCCTGGGGGTAAATCAGGAGAGGGTGTTCTCAAATATTTGGAAGGGTGCAACAAAGACCAAGGCTCTTGCAGATATGACAAAAACAGAGGCCCAGGAAATTTACAAGATTATCAAGACAGTCAACGAGACTGGTCTGACGTATCTTCTAAACTCCATAATGATATCGAAAAAACCCGAATCAGACATGCTCAAATTACTGGAGAGAAACGGGGTCTCACTAAAATCAAGATCGCTTGATGATATCATAGAGATAATGGATGTAATCATGCAGATAACTTGCTCAGGGCATGTCAATTTTGAGGCAAACTCCAAGAACATCACAGTAGAATCAAAGCTAAATAGCGGCCATTCCCTGCCATGGGTCTCCATTTTAGACGGATGTCTCCAAAAACAGGGATATAAGACCAGGACGATCTTTCAAAACGGCTCTAGCAACAGCAAGGGTGAAAGGGTCCACATCAAGATAAGTAAAAACTAAAATCAGACAAGACTGCGCAGAAATTCTTGATTGAAGAAAAACTGGAATCTTTGGGGATAAGACTGCCAGATCCGCCAACACCGGCAGGATCATATGTTCCCGCAGTGAGAACAGGAAACCTGCTTTTCATCTCAGGGCAGATTCCAATGGAGGATGGCAGGGTAGTCTTTACCGGCAAAGTCTCAGATGATAATTTGGAGACTGCCCAAAAATCTGCAAGAATGTGTGCAGTCAACATACTTGCCCAAATCAAAAGAGAGCTTGGAGACCTGGATAAGGTGGCAAGGATTGTAAGACTCTCAGGATTTGTAAATTCTGCTCCAGGGTTTGCAGCACAGCCCGTCGTTATCAATTCTGCCTCGGACTTGTTTTTTGAGATATTCGGCGAGAAGGGAAGACATTCCAGAATTGCAGTAGGAGTCTCCAGTCTGCCGCTAGATTCCATGACTGAAATTGATGCGGTTGTAGAAATTTCAGAATGACGGATTGGAATATTTTCTTAAATATATTTTCGGGCGGATTGATTCATGGTTCAGATGTGCCGCGGATTATGCAGCCGGCTAAAATCCACGTCAATTACAAGCAACCTGCGTTACAAAATAGGTCAAAAGTGGTGTTCTTTGTGTGCACTGTTTTTCTTTACAGAGCAAGTTTCATGTCCGTGCTGTAAGACCAGGTTAAGATCAAAGCCGCGGAGTAAGAAACATGAACTGCCAAGAATGTAATCACGGCAAAGAAGAGTGTGGCTGTTTATTTGTTGTTCAATTTCAAAGAGGATGTGTCTACTGCATTCTGCCGGTATTGGGATGCAGGAAGATCATAAGAAGATGGAAAAACAGGTAAAATTAAAGTGTGCCGCATGATATTAATTCCAGAAACATGACAGGCAAGCATGTTTAGTTTGGAGGAGATAAAATCCCAAAAGTACATCTCGCTTGAAACCTATCGAAGAAATAATCAGGCAGTCAAAACCCCGGTTTGGTTTGTAGTTAATGGGGATTTGATCTATGTCGTCACAAGAGAACAGACAGGCAAAGTAAAGCGTCTTAGGAATAATTCACAGGTAAAGTTTGCATTGTGTACGATGAGGGGCAGGGTTACGGGGGATTGGATCCCAGGTACTGCCAAAATATTATCAGGGCAGGAGATCAGGGATGCAGTAAAAATGAGAGACAAGAAATACGGATTCATGGCAAGGATTGCAAAATTTGCCAGCAGGGACAGGGGGGAATTTTTCGCATTTACAGTCTCACCGTCTTGATACGGCAAGGAATCCTGCCAGAGTGACACGCAAATATTTGAGATTAATTTTATCAAACCAAAAACCACCAAATCGTCCTTGTCCTAAAACAATGAGATCGATCCCCCACCATAATTCGACAATCCTCAGAAAACATGACGATTACACAATATATCAGGTGTGAGAGATTCAAATGATATATCTCATCTTAATTTTTCAACTTTGGTACAAATTTTCAATTTGGAGAAGATCTATATTTCAAATCTACCAAATTATACAGAATCAAATATATAATGATTTATTATCCAAATCAGTAATTTAATCATGGATCATGACAAAGAAAATTTCATAAATTATTTTAAACCAGAATTAGAAAAAATCTTTTCAGATAAAAAACAAGTAATAGAATTTGTCAAGAAATTAAAAGATGGTGATCTACAAACATTAATTTCAAATAATATCGAAATTAATGAAGAAGATAGTATTATCTCTTACAATTAATTCAATTACAACATTAATTCACTATAACAAAAGCCATAAGGAGTTGTTAGAAAATTATTTAGAAACATCTCAATTAAATGAAAACATAAAAGAAAATATTCGAGAATTTTTAAAAATTATATCTTCAGAGATGATTAACAAATTTAATTTTATATATCTTTCAAATATCCAGTTGGATGAGGAATCAAATAAACTCATAGGATTTGATGATCAATTAATATTTCGTTCAGTTTATGATGATAAGCATAAAATAATCGGTCAAATACCAATCATTTCATTAAAAATAAAAACAAATAAGGATGAGGACGGTAAAGAATATCTGATACCTATGAAAGACTTTGAAAACATGTCAAATATATGGCAAAAAATTTTGAGTGATTACAAGGAATACATAAATGCTCATAAAGACAAGTTTGATGGAGATATATGATTATGGAAACACGGTTAGTCAAAAAATCATCATCATATCACAAATTGGAAAAAACACATTCCATTAAAAGTGATAATAGATTAATGATTACACATCAAAAAATTAGATGTAAAGCAAAAATAAGATTTAGCACAACAAATCAAAGAACAATGCAATCAGATCATCAAAAATATAAGCGGTTACTTTCTGTGTCTACATACAACAAATCTATGGTTGGGTCTAACCGATTACATCAAAAATCAAATATGGGTTTAATAGATTCTAGAACACGTAAAATCAATAGAAAAAAGAAAGGATCAAAACTTCCTTTGATATTATCAGCAGGAATAGCAATAACATTATCCGCCTCAGCAATAGTTACAGTTCCCAGTCCATTCAATTATATCATTGCAATAGCAATTTGTGGACCATTATCTGCAAGTATTCTCGGACTAAAAAAGTAAATTGAAATTCTCACTAAAATCCATAGAAAAAATAATAGAACATCTAAAAGATTTAACACCAAAAGACAGAGCATCAGTTGTTGATCATTTGTTTATTATTATGGCAGGAGTATTATTATTCAAAGAATCTTTTTTTGGTCCAAGTTTTACTGATATGCAAGGGATGATAGGTCCGACATTTACACCATATGTTACATTTGGACTTTGCATGTCTGCAATTTTCGGTTCTCTATACGGATGCAATGTAATAGTACATAGATTGAGTAAATATGACTGATTTTTCATTATATGGTGACGATCAAAACTTATGTTACTTTATTTTATTTTGATATTTCTCAACATTCAGACAGATTGTACCGTTCTAAAATAATCATATCTGAATAAAAACGAAATTCGGGTGTACAGGGAATACCACATATAGCAGAAAGGCATATATTCCAAGAAAAACAACCAATCATTAGGGGAAAAAGATGGAATCTATAACACAAGTATCCAGTTCAAAAAACAGGAAAATGGGATCTTACTAAAATTCATTCCGGACATACTACACAATAGCGATCAGATGAATCAAACTGCATAGGATGCTGTTCCGTAGCTAAAGAATCCTCCGCAGAGAATGCCACATCTGAGAATACAGTAATGTTGCTCAGACTGGCAATCAAGAGATTCGGTGCACCTGCATCCATACTCTCAGATACTGGTTCGTATTTTGTGGGACAAAACGGCAGGAAAAAAATGCAGATAAATGGAACATGGAGACTTGTCTTGTTTGAGGAGGAGCTTTTGGCAAAAGACATCGTGCTGATAAATTCCAGACCATATCATCCGCAGGCAAACGGCAAGCTGGAGAGATTTCACAGGACGATAGAAGATGAGATATTCCATTATCGTACTCTTAAGGAGATGTAGACTATTACAACGAGTCAAGACTGCACTTTTCACTTGACATTGATAACTATGAACCCCGCTTATGGCGTTTAGAAACAAAAAGACCACAGATACGATCAGAAAAAACAACCCAGAATGGATGGAGAATGATGCAGATGACTAGCGGATGTACTTTTCATATAATACAACATATTTTGATGGAATTTACGGATAACGCCCCATAATGCGATTAATTTTTAAACTAGGTTGATGAAATTAAGATATGATTTTAAATAAACAATTACAATCCCGTGAAAATAGCTGGAGACGCTATAATGAAGAATATTCACATCAAGAGAATATCTCAGAATTAGAAGTATCATCAAATGGTGCAATTTATTTGCCTAAAGATGTTTTAGATAAACTTGATTGGAAAAGTAAAAGTAAATTGGCAATTGTTGACGACGATTATGAATTACATCAAATTACAATAGGGAAACAATTGACAGGTAAAGAATTTGTAGAATCTCTAAATAAACTTCGCGATAGATTTTGATGAATGCTGAAAATTTAGTTCTAGATACAACAGTTCTAGAGGATTATTTTTCATTGAAACAAGCTAATGTTAAAAAATGGTTTGATGGTATTCTTACAGAAGATCAAGATAATATTATAATTTTACATAGTATATTCTTAGAATTTATTCGAAGATCTCATTATCATAAAAATGATAAAAATAATTTACAGAGTACCTACAGATTATTCAAATCAAACAAAAAATTTTCTTTCGTTTCTCTTGATGATTTATTTATGAAAAATATAATAAGAAATAAGGTGATTATTCCCATTTCGCCCCAAATACAGTTTGGAGAATTTAGTATGATAAATAATTCATTACTTCCCAATACGGTTATTGTCACGAGTGATGAACAAGCATTAAGCATGTACAAGAACAATATTAGAATCAATCCACGAAACGATCCTGCGAATGTCTATCCTGCAGGAACCTCAACATAATTTATTCAAAAATAAATATCTCTTGTTTTGGTTCTCCCATGCCAAACCCCCTCCAATACTAGATCTGCTAGCATCATATAACGGATCAGGTTGATTCTGCCATACGTTTCATCTTCTTATATAATGACACGCAAATGTTTTTGAGATCAATTTTATCAAACCAAAAACTACAAGGGTAACAGTCGCTAGAAAAAAGCTAGGCTGTTTTTTGTAGTCCCTGTTCCTGTCTTAATTTAAAGGCAGTCAGTCCTGCAAACCCAAAAATTATGACCAGCCCAACATATGCCAAAACCTGACTGTACTCTATCAGGACGGCAGACGCGCCGGTTCCCACCACGCTAGGAAGCAGTGACAGGGCGTAAAGCCACCATCCGCAGCAACCAAGTGGAATCAGGGAGAAAAAAGAGAAAAAGGATGTGGCAGCCGCACCTGCAGTATTTCCCCCAAATGCTTTTTTCTTTACCAAAAGCTTGCATCCAAGCAGCCTGCTCTTCCCGGTGAGAAACACCTGTAATCCAATCCCCACGCCCATTCCGATAATCACAATTGAATTTAGCTGAAACGCCGCACTAATGGCAGCGGCAGGCTCCAACGCAGGGGTTGTAACTACAACTACTAAAAGATAGACTGTAACGGTGGCAATTCCAGCAAGAACAGCTTTTGAGACAGGACCAGTCAATTAACACCATACACCAAAGTTTGTGGATGAAATGCAACCCATTCAAACCAAAATCCAGGCTCGATTGGCATCCTTTGTAGTTGTTCCCCCTGATACGTACCAGAGACAGACAACCCGTCATAATTCCATTCGGATCCCGTCATAGAATCCAAAATTTTTCCATCCTCATAGACAAAATCCAGTGTCTCATCACCGACCAGCCTTACAAAAGCCCTGGAATTTTCAGAAAACAACGAAGCAAGCAACACAGGAGTCGGCCCTACAGAATCGTTGATTACCACCTCAGATTCAACATCGTTTTGTTTGTATGCCTTGTAAACATCGTCTTGCTCAAACCCGATGACTATCTCCTTGGGATCCAGTCGGTCATCGCTGTGTTCCACAGGAAATATGATCCGTGGTTCTGTATAATAATTACCATAGGGATCAACATCATATGCACGAACGTATCCCGTATCTGTAGTGAGCACCACGGTGTCAGGATGAAGTCTCTTCCAATCACCCCAGGTAATAACATCAAACGGAATTAAATCCAGTTCATACCCAGTCAGCTCCCCTTTGACTGCGGTTCCAAGGGCCTGACTCCAGTAGGATTCCGTATATCTGTCATACATCAGCAAATTACTGTTGTACAGTTTTCCAGACGTGCCAAACTCTACTACCTTGCCGTTAATTATTCGCTCAAAGACCTGGTTGGTATAACAAAGCGGGCAGTATGTTACAGAAACAGGAATGCCGCCCACCGTGTCATTAATAATTTCATGCCAGACTAAAATAAATATCGGATATGCCCTGGCATCATCGTTGATCTCCAATCCAATCACGGTATCAGCATCAGATATGAAATGGGAGTCCGAAACCCCGGCAAATTTAGGCTCATCAACGGATGGAATTCCATCTTTGGGAGGTCCCCCGCTCTTTATTTTATCAAGGGGAATGCTGTGCCGGATTCCATCTGTTTCCATAATGGTCAATCCCGAATAAGCCGGTTGGATTTCAGACGTGGGGGTGGTGACAGTAGCAGGATTAGACGTGACTGGCGGCAATACAAAAGAATCAGAAAAAGACAGGATCAGCACCACAGTTACAACACCGAGTACAACGAGTGGTACGGCCGTCTTTAGATTCAACTATAAAGAACCAGTCTGCAAATTATTAAAAAATTCTTCCAGTTTTGTATTTGATTTGGGCAAATCCTTTTAACGATTGAATCGTTATGTTCCCGCTTAATTAAAAGAAATGCACAGCAGTGAACCGGAAATCATCAAACCAGATACGGGTCTTGCCCAAGACAAGATAAATAACAAAATCAAACATCCTGAAAACAACCCACAAATTCGTGCCTTTTGCCATGATATGACAGTACCTGCAAATCATAGCAGGTTCAAGGGCGCACCCATGCAGTCTGCAGGTTTTTGCGTGATTATCTTATCTTTTTATTTAGTTCTGTAATGAATTTTTTGATTTTCGGTTTTGGAATGACTGCGCCGCATGCCCTGTCGTGTCCCCCGCCCGAACCGCCAAGATCAGATGCCAGTACATTTACGATCTTGCCCAGAT
Source organism: Candidatus Nitrosopumilus sp. (assembly GCA_965218785.1). Classification (GTDB taxonomy): domain Archaea; phylum Thermoproteota; class Nitrososphaeria; order Nitrososphaerales; family Nitrosopumilaceae; genus Nitrosopumilus. The sequence goes on along the minus strand of OZ244650.1, from coordinate 658,673 downwards.
GGACTTTACAGTCTTTTGAACCTCTAACTGAAACCGCGTAAATACCATGATCAACTCGCTCCTTGTATGCAACGCCAACATTCTTTCCTGACAGTCCCATGACAAAATTAACTGCGCCGCTAGCACCGGCATCAAGGATTTCCATGTGTCCCAGATTGCTCATGGTCTTCAGCCCCTTCTTTACCTTTGCAATCATCTGTGATAGTTTTTCGACCTGAATCTGGGCAAATTCAAAGGTGTTTGGAATTTGATGCGGGAATTTCGAGTCTGCCAGCTCCTCTACTAGATACTGCAGATAGTCCGGTTCCTTTTGATGGCCTACAATGTTGTAGGTAAGAACAGTTGCGTTAATCAATGCAAACTGTCTGTCGTAGATTTGAAGCAGTTTTGAGCCAATCGGCCTGTCCTCCATATAGTCGGTAATTGCCGCACACGCTGCAACAAATGAGGCATGATCAACGAGTTTTGATTTGAATGCAGAGTAGACCTGTACTGCGGTGCATTCGTTAACATTATGAATTACTTTGACTTTGAGTTTTTTAAGCGATTTTACAACGCCGGGATCAATGTCATGGTGATCGATATAGGTAACTGAAACCTTGTCTTTTCGTAAGGCAGCCATGATGTCAATAAATTCATCCTGCGTCTTTTTGCTCAGACCAAGATCACAGATGAAGAGAGTCTTTAGTTTTTCATCTAAAACCATCTGTTGCAATGCCTCCATCTGTCCGGGATAGTCTACAAGTAGCGCATCACCGCCAAAGGCCTGTCGTATTAACGCAGCAGAGCTGATTCCATCTGCGTCCTCCTTGTGGGAGATACAGATTGTTTTTGTACGTCGCGGTTTTTTGGGGGTTTTGACCGTTTTTTTGGCGGTCTTTTTTACGGTTTTCCTGGTTGCAGATTTCCTGGTTTTAGATACGGTCAATATGAATAAAAAAATTACTAGCCCTCATTTAAATGAAATATGAAAAATCAGGATTTCTTTGCTGGTTTTTTGATGCCCGGATTAACCAGGGAATTCGAATCAAGGTATACGTCGTAAAGGGATAATCCCTCCATCTGTGTCTGATGGTCAATTTCCTGAATTTTTTCCAGTGTTTTAGGTGATGCGGCAAGCACGAGATCGTCTAGTCTTTTGAGGTGTTCACGCTCATGGATGTTCATTAATTTTTAACTAAAAATTTTCATTTATGAGCAAAAGTTGCCATTTTAGACTAAATACTAAACTTCACATACATGATTTTGGAAAAAATATAATAGAAGATTTTTTGACATGCTAGTATGGAGACCAAAAATATAGGTCTGAGGGGAATAGAGATTGCAGACACCAGGATATCAAACATTGACGGGGAGAAAGGCAGGCTCATCTACAGGGGATATGATATTTTGGATCTTACGGAAAATTCAACCTTTGAGGAAACGGCATATCTGCTGCTTTATGACATCCTGCCAAACAAGCAGCAGCTAGACGAGTTTAAAGCAAAGATGGTCGATGCCAGGTTCATTCCAAAACAGATGCAAAAGAACATGGGAAACTGGAGAAAGGATGCCGATCCCATGGATATGATTCAGGCATTTGTTGCCGCACTAGCGGGGTATTATGACGAAGAGTTTTCAAACAAGGATGCCAGTTATGACAGGGCAATTAATCTAATCGCAAAGGTTCCAACCATCATTGCAAGCTGGCAGAGAATAAGAAACGGGCTGGAAATCATAGATCCTGATCCTTCGTTGAGTCATGCTGCAAATTTTTTATACATGATGTCCGGCGAGATACCGGCACCGGAGACAGAGAAGATCTTCGATGTATGTCTGATTCTTCATGCAGATCACACCTTTAATGCCTCAACGTTTACTGCAAGACAGGTTGCATCAACTAGGGCGCACATGTATTCGGCATCAAGTGCCGCAATCGGGGCGCTAAGTGGGGAGCTGCACGGAGGGGCAAATACCGAAGTCATGAAGATGCTATTGGAGATTCACGATATAAAAAATGTAGAGTCATGGATCAGGGATAAAATAGGCGGGGGTGAGAGAATCATGGGAATGGGACACGCCGTTTATAAAACATATGACCCGCGTGCGCAGGTTCTAAAGGAACTATCAAGAAAGCTTGCAGGGCAAACCAAGGAACCATGGTTTGCCATTACTGAAAAAATTGAGACTGTGACTATTTCTGAGATAAAGTTACAAAAAGACCGGGACATTTATCCGAATGTGGATTTGTACAGTGCCTCAATCTATTACATGTTAAAAATTCCAATGGATCTAAACACCCCGATATTTGCAATTTCCAGGGTTGTAGGATGGGCAGCCCACATTATCGAGGAAAAATTTGCAGAGGCCGCACCAAAACCGGCGTTGTACAGACCAAAGGCCACCTATGTTGGAAAATACTGCGGTCCGGAAGGATGCGAATACAAAACGTTAGACCTGAGAAAATAATTTTTAGTTTCTTGTACGAAGCCAGGTTTTTGCCTTGGAATCCACATCATGCCTGTATAACACTTCAAAGACCATATCATAAAGCGTGATGCCTTTTTTTTGTGCCTGATCATCGAGCCACTTGATTCCGTCTGCCAACTCTGGATCATATTCAGAAGATGTTACTAGCTCGTCAACTATCTTAAAGAAGGTGCGCGATTCAGGCATAATACACCTTTCAATCTGTGATCATAAATGACGCATTCAAATTATATAGACAAAAGACCACTTTTTGATTGACATAGCACGTGCTGTTACTGGGATGGAAATACAAAAAGATTTCAGGATATGTAGTATTCCATAGATGGGCAGAGCAAATCATGCGGATATCCACACGGTAAAAAAAATCTGCAATCAAAATACGCTGCATTATGCTGGTTTGTTTTGAGGATTGGAGTACATCTTTAGATGATATCATAATAACAGTAAATTCTAAAGTTATCAAATGGCAGTATGTATTTTTTCCAGATGGTTTTACCAATTTGACTGCCATTAGGATTTATCGCACTGATAATTGTTTGATAATGCATGATGCCATAAGACCCCTGCAATTAAGAAGATACGTCAGAATAAGTTACTGGATATTTCAGATAGCTGTCATCATCCAACAAAGACGCGTGTTTATCCAAATAATGATGTGAACCATCTGCCAATCTGTTCAAATATGCCATCGGCTTGTTCTGGTTCTGGGTCCACAGTAGAGCCTGGTTCTGGGTCCACAGTAGAGCCGGGTGCCGGATTCGTTGAGCCTGGTTCTGGATCCACAAGTAATCCGGGTGCAGGACTAGTTGAGCCTGGTTCTGGGTCCACAAGTAATCCGGGTGCAGGACTAGTTGAGCCCGGTTCTGGATCCACAAGTAATCCGGGTGCCGGATTCGTTGAGCCCGGTTCTGGATCCACAAGTAATCCGGGTGCCGGATTCGTTGAGCCCGGTTCTGGATCCACAGTAGAGCCGGGTGCCGGATTCGTTAAGCCTGGTTCTGGAGTCTTTGGCAGTGGGGATGGTTCAGGCTCTGGTGTGCCAAGTGCCGGATCTGCACCATTTTGTGTTCTGTCAGGTTCCTGTGTTTGCTCAGGAGTTACACGTGGTACGGTACGGATTTGGTCGCTTGAAGACCTGCTAGTTGAAGGGGTGCCTGAAGACTGGTTGTTAGATCCCTGTTCACTGCACAGTACGCCGCCACATACACGTGGATCAAGTGTGTTGCCGTGTCCTCCTCCGCCTGATCTTCTAGGAGCGGGTTCGGATGCGGGTGTTGGTTCTGATTCTGGTGCAACAACAACAACCGGTGGTGGTGTTACCAGGTTTGAGCCAAATACTGTAAAGTGTGCAGTCCAGATTATCAGGTCAAGATTGGTATTTATGAAGCACTCCCCGGTGCCGTCAAGCTGCGCTGATACAGGGGTAAGATCATCGGCAGTACACGCTGCAGTTATCTGGGTAGCTGCAGCACCGCCCTGAGAGTACCATGGAACGTTGCCTGCCTGTCCTCCAAGCTGTATCCGTATCGGTTTATCCGTATTTATCACAGAGCCTGCCTGTCCTATCTCGATGCAGGATGCCTGTGCACCAGAAGTTATTGCAGTGGAATCACAGCCGGATCCAGAGTCAGTTGGCAGAATCAGTATTCCATCAAAGGTAGAAGAGCTAAAGGTGGTGGTGGCAGGGATTGTCACCTGTATGTCCCCTCCACGTATACCTGTCGCAGTTACTACAATCTCGGTGTTTGTCGTAGCAGTTGGAGTCACTGATTCGCCGTCTATCAGTGATGAATAATCCAGCGTGGCATCGACTGTACTTGGATATCTGACTGTGGCAAGGGTGGAATCAAAATCAGTTACTGCGATGCGGTTATCAGTAGCGTCAAGTACGACGTTGACTTCTGCTGTTACCGGATAGTCTTCTAGTGGTGAGAGCGCCGATGTAGAGTCTGATGTCTTTGTTGGACCAGCTATGTCGATTGTGGCAGTGGTTCCGGCTGGGGTAGTTGAGAGGATGAGTGATATGACAGTGTAATTGGCATCATCGGGAGTGGCATCAATAAACGAATCTATTGTATGGGGCGTGCCAGCAGGTGACATTACGTCATCATAATGGGAGGCATCCGTAGTTACTAGTTTGCTGTAGATTATGGTGATTGTATCAGTGGAGAGCCTTGCAGATACTATCTCAGGTACTTCCGCATCAACTGTGATGGTATATGTGTTAGATGCCGTGTTTTGGTTACCTGCAGGATCTGCTGCCACATTTTCAGGTACGGATACTATTACCGTACCATCAGATGTAGTCACCACATCAAAGGTGTATGAGATGTCTGCCGTAGCAGTTTCAAAGTTTGATGGTACCGGTGCACCACCTGATGCCGTTCCGGATATTATGATATCTGCCACATCAAAGCCTGGCACAGGCTCGTTGAAGGTGACAGTGTAGGATGCGGTGGTGTCAGTAAGTGTGGTGTCGCCATCAGCGATATCAGCGTTAGTTATGATTGCAGTTGGGCGGGTGGCATCATCTACGTTGTTTGTCACAGGCAGGGCAGCAAATGCCGCAAGTGCGTTTCCTGCAGCATCAGTTATGGCACCACCAACTGCGTAATTTATCGTGGGTGTGTCCCCGAGCGATATCTGGGTATCCACAGTTATGGTTACGGTAGTTCCAAGTATTACAGTACCAGTAACTGCATTGCCAGGTACGGTAAAGACCGGGGTAGCCGCAGTTCTTGCAAGGAATTCGGATGCAGTAAGTACGATCGTATTCGCATCACTAGTTACAGCAGCTACGATGGTTGGTACAGTCGTATCAGGACCTAAAACCGCAAGTGTCTTGATGGTGTTTGGAGTGTCAGTGTTTGCTATTACAGATGGAAGATCCCCTCCGTATACAAGTGCCAGTGTTTCATCATTTATGCTGACAAGCGAGTTGAATGCACCGTTTACCGTGTCATGTACGAATGCTTCGCCACGGGCAGTCAGGCCGTTTGTTGAGAGGTCTATGTCGTATAATCGAACATTGCCTGCGGGGCCATCGCCCCTGTATGCAACTGCCAGCGTATCAGTATTTAGCAGTGCCAGCGAGTTGAGATGTGCATGTTCTTCAAATGTGACATCTGCCACGGCATCATCATAATATACAGAACTGGCAACCCCGGTACCTCCGGTAATGGCGGCATTTGTGTCAACATTATAGACCTTGAGGTTTGCCTGTCCGTCAGTCGTGGATGTATCAAGACCAAGCGCAGAGTATGCAACAGCTACCGTATCATCATCCACCCGGATAAGGGAGGTGTGCGCGATTCTGGAACCCTCGATCTGAACAGCATCTCCGGGAGCAATGGTGTTATCGGCTGAAATATTATATGCCCGCAGGTATCCATATTCGTTAGCATCAGCCCTGTATGCAACTACCACGGTATTACCATCGAGTCTTACCAGGGATGAGTACTGTCCCAGTGTGTCGGTGATTTCCACAGGAGTTTCAGGTGTCAAAGCGCCGGTACCGGAAACAACATTGATAATCTGGATATAGTTGGTAGTGGAGGCATCAGGATACGAATATGCCACTACCAGCCTGGTCGCATCAAGTGTTACCAGGGAGTGGTTGTGCGTCTGCTCCTGCGTGAGAGTACCGGAAGTTCCTAGGGAGGTAAGTACAGAAGTGCCAAACGGTGCAGTGGTAGATGCGGTATCAACATCATATGTTCTGAGACGACTGGTACTGCTGGCCACATATGTAACTGCGATGGTATCATCATCCACAGCTGTAACAGCGGTGGATCTTGGGTGGGTTGTAAATTCGTTAATCGTCGTGGTTTTATCCTGAGTTCGGGTTTCAACCGTCCGACTGCCAATCAACGTAATGTCCCCGCCAATGATACTGTACAGGTTAAGAACAGTGTCAAAATTCCAGAGAGCCGCATCATCGCTATTGGCTCTAGTTACAGTGTGGGATGAGACATAGTAATCACCGGTGAAATGTACCAGGTTGTGCCTATAGCCGCCTGGTGTAAGGTCAAGTGAGTTTATTTGGGATAAACTGTTTACTGTAACGGTGTATGTGGCAGATGCCGTGTTGCCGTTGGTGGCAGTATCAGCTGCCGCATCTGCAGGAATCAACACTGTGATTGTTCCGCCATTAGTGGTAGTTGCAGCAAAGGTGTACGTGCTGCCAGAACCGGTTGGTGTAGTGAGGGTTGCAGCTGCAGTACCAGATACTGTAATATCAGCTGCGACATCAAAGCCGGTTACATCCTCGCTAAAGGTGGCAGTATAAAATACAGAGCCGTCGTTTGTGCTGCCGTCATTATCGACACTGGCAGATATGGTTACAGTTGGTACCACAGCATCCACAACTACTGCAGAGCTGCCGCCAAGTGATGTGGCATCAGTAGTTGCAGGAAGTGTCAGGGATGCGGGAGTAACGCTGTCAGCTTCAGCAAGTATGGTTCCGCCGTTTAGGTCAAGCGAGGTTGTACCGACATAGTTGAGATCAGCAGAATTCTCTCCTGCAGCAACCGTATACTCGAATATCAGGGCAGTTCCAGTCGAGCCGGTGGAGGTATAGTCAGCTACCGCATCAGTATCACCAGTCTCCAGCGTCAGTTGCGGGGTGCCAGTCACATCCACTGCCTCGTTAAATGTTACGGTGATATCAATGGTATCACCCGCATTGTGTGTACCGGGCGGTGCCGCTACGCCGGTTACAACTGGCACGCCAGCGACTGGCACGTTGTTTGTTACAGTCTGGGAGGTAATCGCTGCAAGTGCGTTTCCGGCGACATCAGTTAGGTCAGTGCCAACATATGTTACTTCAGGTGTGTCTCCAAACACTATTGATGTGCCAACGATTATGGTTATGGTACTGCCAGATATTGTAGGAATGCCATTAACGGTGTTGTCAGTAACGGTAAAGTCTCCCGTAGGAGTAATTTCTGCAAGTGGTTCTGATGCGGTAATTACGATCGTGGTACTACCACTGGTTGCAGCAGACATGATGGTTGGCGCGGTGGCATCAATTATGACTGTATAATCGGCAGATACAATGTTGTCGTTGCCTGCCTCATCTGCTGCCGCGCCTGCGGGGATGGATACGGTGACTGTACCGTCGGCTGGGGCAGTCACAGTAAAGGTGTACGTGTCATCGGATCCGGCCGGTGCAGCATCAGGTGCGGTTGCCGCCCCAGATACTGTGATATCATTCATGGCAAAGCCTGTCACAGTCTCTGAAAACTCGACAGTGTAGTCGAGGGTGCGGGTGGTGGCAGTCTCACCGTCACTAGTGGTTTGATCGTTAGATATGGTTACAGTTGGTGCCGTAGTATCCACAATTACAGCAGAGCTGCCGCCAAGTGATGTTGCAGCGGTGGTTGCAGGAAGCACCAGATTTACAGCAGTAGTGCCACCAGCGACATTAATGGTTCCGCTGTTTAGTGCAAGTGAGTTTACATTGGCATAGTTGAGATCAGCAGAATTCTCTCCTGCGGCAACGGTATACTGGAATAGCAGGTCAGTTCCACCCGTGCCTGAGGTATAGTCAACTACAGCACCAGTATCCAGCGTCAGTTGCGGGACGCCAGTCACATCCACTGCCTCATCAAATGCTACGGTGATGTCAATTGTGGCACCGGTGGTGTGGGTACCGGGCGGTGCCGATACGCTAAGTACAGTTGGTGCAGTAGCGTCTGGCACGTTGTTTGTCACGGTCTCTGGATTAGCAAATGTTTCAAGTGCGTTTCCGGCAATGTCAGCTATACCACCGGTGTCAGTTGTGTATGATACTGTGAGCGTGTCTGCGGACGTTATTGCCATGCCAACAGTTATGGTTATGGTACTGCCAGATATCACAGGAGTGCCAGAAACGGTATTGGTGGCAACGGTAAAGGTTCCTGCAGTCATAGTTTGATCAAGGGGTTCTGATATGATAATTTCAATCGTGTTTGGAGTGGTGGTCTGAGCAGACAGGAATCTTGGTGCGGTAGTGTCCACTATTACATCAGAGCCGCCAAGTGAGTCATCAAGGGTGGTTGCGGGAAGTAACAGGCTAGCAGGAATGCCGTTATCAAATGCTGTGATGCTTCCGCCGCTTAGGTCAAGTGAGTCTACATCCACATAGTTGAGATCGTCAGAATTTTGTCCTGCGGTAACGGTATATGGAAATTGCAAGGTGAGACGGCTGGTGTCAACGAAAGCATTAAAGCTTACCACTGCGCCGGTATCCAGAGTTAAAGTTGGCTCGCCAGTTACCTCTACTTGCTCGTCAAATGTTACGATGATGTCAATGCGGTCGCTTGCCATGTATGAGCCGCCTGTTGCAGCTACGCCAGTTACGCTGGGTATGCTGGTATCAACTGTGACTGTGTGATCGCCGGATGCCACGTTGCCGTTGGTTCCTGCATCTGTTGCCGCACCTTCGGGGATTGATACGACGACTGTACCGTCATCGGTGGTCATCACGTCAAACGTATACACGGGCGCGTTTGTTGCATCAAAGTCTGTTACTGCAGGTGTACCAAAGGATGCCGTTCCAGATACTTCAATATCAGCTACTACAAAGTTCACAACTTCCTCGTTAAAGGTGGCTGTATAGGATACAGTGTCGGTGGTTTGCGAGCCGCCATTAGCGACACCGTCAGCGGTTATCTCTACGGTGGGTAGGGCAGTATCGACTGTGACTGTGTATGTGTTAGATGCCGTGTGACCGTTGCCTGCCCTATCAACTGCCACATTTGCTGGAATCCTTACTATGACGGTGCCATCGCCTGAGGCTACCACCACGTCAAAGGCGTAGGAAAGCCCGCTTCCTGAAAAGCTTGATGCTACAGGTGCATTATTGGATGCCGTTCCAGATACGTCAATATCTGCCAGATCAAAGCCTGTCACAGCCTCGCCAAAGACTGCAGAGTATGATATCGTGTTGCTGTTTTGTGTTCCGTCATTATCAGTAATAGTAGTTATTTGCACGCCGGATACCACGGTATCGATTGTGACAGTATATGGGGCAGATGCCGCGTTGTTGTTTCCTGCCGCATCTGATACCGCATTTACAGGTATGGATACGACGACGGTGCCATCATTGGCGGAGGTAGCATCAGCGGTGCTAGTCACAACAAAGGTATAGTCGGTGCCGTTAATGGCCGTTGGTGCTGAGACAGTTGCAGTTGCCGTACCACCTAGTGTAATATCATTTGCGTTATCAAAATCTGACACGACCTCGTTAAATTTGGCATTATAGGTAATGGCAGCAGAGTTTGTGAAACCGTTAGCATTTACATCATCTGCGGTTATGGTTACGGTGGGTGCTGCAGTATCGACTGTGATGGTGTATGGGTCAGATGCCATGTTGCCGTTGCCTGCATCATCTGCTGCAGCATTTAGGGGAATTGATACAACGACTGTACCATCAGCGGGGGCAGTCACAGCAATGGTGTATATGGAGCGGTCTCCGAAAGGTTGTTGCATAACGCTAGCTGCTGCTGTGACAGTAGCCGTTCCACCTACCGTGATATCACCTACGACAAAGTTGTTGACTTCCTCGCTAAAGGTGGCAATGAAGGTAAGGACGCGGGAGGAGGAAAAGCCGCCGATATTAGTGGTTTGAATGTTAGTTATGACTACAGTTGGCGCCATAGTATCCACAATTACAGCAGAGCTGCCGCCAAGTGACTCAACGGCGGTAATAGCAGGAAGTGTCGTGGATGCGGGAGTAGCGCCGGGAGCTACAGCAACTATGGTTCCGCCGTTTAGGTCAAGCGAGTTTATACTCACATAGTTGAGATCAGCAGAATTCTCTCCTGCAGCAACCGTATACTCGAATATCAGGGCAGTTCCAGTAGAGCCGGTGAGGGTATAGACAGCTACCGCATCAGGATCACCAGTCTCCAGCGTCAGTTGCGGGGTTCCAGATGTTGTAGATACGGTTACTGCCTCGTTAAATGTTACGGTGATATTAATGGTATCACCCTCTTTGTATGAACCGGGCGGTGCCGCTACGCCGGTTACAACTGGCGCGCCAGCGACTGGCACGTTGTTTGTTACAGTCCGGTCGGTAATCGCCTCAAGTGCGTTTCCGGCGACATCAGTTAGGTCAGTGCCAACATATGTTACTTCAGGTGTGTCTCCAAACACTATTGATGTGCCAACGATTATGGTTATGGTACTGCCAGATATTGTAGGAATGCCATTAACGGTGTTGTCAGTAACGGTAAAGACTCCCGTAGGAGTAATTTCTGCAAGGGGTTCTAATGCGGTAATTACGATCGTGGTACTATCAGTGGTTTCCACAGACATGATGGTAGGCGCGAGGGTATCAACTGTGACGGTGTATGTGCCAGATTCCATGTTGTCGTTGTTTGCCGTATCTGTTGCCACATTTGCGGGAATCATTACCTCGACTGTACCATCAGCGCTGGTTACCACGTTAAAGGTATATGAGGCACCGCTTCCGTCAAAGATTGTTGCTGTAGGCGAACCGCCGGATGCCGTTCCAGTTACTGTGATATCATCTACGACAAAGTTGTTGACTGCCTCGCTAAAGGTGGCAGTGTATGATATTGTGTTGGTGTTTTGCGAGCCGCCATTAGCAGTATCAGTGGTTATCCCCACAGTTGGCACGGTAGTATCAACTGTAATAGTGTGCATGAGGGATTCCGTGTTGAGGTTGCCTGCCGCATCTGCTGCCACACCTGCGGGAATCGTTACTTCGACTGTACCATCAGCGCTGGTCTCCACGTTAAAGGTGTATGAGGCACCGATTCCTGCAAAGCTTGATACTCCAGGGGAACCACCTGATGCCGTTCCAGTTACTGTGATATCACCTTCGACAAAGTTCTCGACATCCTCGCTAAACATGACAGTGTAGGATGCTATGCTGGTGTTTTGCGAGCCGCCATCAACTGCAGTAGTAGTAGAACCCAGCATCACGGTGGGTACGACATTATCAACTGTAACGGTATATACGCCAGATGCCGCGTTGCCGTTGCCTGCCGTATCTGCTGCCACATTTTCCGCGATGGATACAAGGACTGTGCCATCATTGGTGGTTACCACGTCAAACGTATACTCGGGTGCGTTTGTTATATCAAAGTTTGTTACTGCAGGCGTACCAAGTGGTGCTGATCCAGATATCGTGATATCATCTATTTCAAAGCCTGTTACAGGCTTGCTAAAGGTGGCAGTGTATGATATTGTGTTGTCGTTTTGCGAGCCGCCATTAGCGGTAGCAGTGCCAGCACTGTCAGTAGCGCTTATGGTGACAGTGGGTATGTCATCATCAACTGTGACAGTATATGTGGCAGATGCCTCGTTGCCGTTGGTCGCATCATCTGTTGCCACACCTGCGGGAATCGTTACCAGGACTGTACCATTATCGGTGGTTACCACGTCAAACGTATACTCTTCTGGACCGACTTCATTAAAGTTTCTTATTGCGGGTGTACCAAAGGGCGCCGTTCCAGTTACGGTAATATCACCTTCGACAAAGTCGTGGACTCCCTCGCTAAAGTCGACATTGTATGATATTGTGTTGGTGTTTTGCGAGCCGCCATTAGCGGTATCAGTAGATATAGTCACGGTGGGTGCTACAGTATCGACTGTGATGGTGTATGGGTCAGATACCGTATTGCCGTTATCTGCCCTATCCATTGCCGCATCTGCGGGGATGGATACGGTGACTGCGCCATCAGCGGTGGCATCCACAACAAAGTCGTAATGGGTGCCGTTAACGGGAGTTATTGTTGTGACAGTTGTTGCCGCACCAGATACCACGATATCATTTGTAGTATCAACAAAGCCTGTCACGTCCTCTGTAAACTCGGCAGTAAATGTGATGCTGCGAGATTTTGTGAGGAGGTTATCAGAGGATATGGTTACACTGGGTATTACAGTATCCACCACTATGTTAGAGTTGCCAAGTGATGCTGTAGAAGCAACTGCAGGAAGTGTCAGATCGGCAGGATTAGCATCATCAGCGGCATTTATGCTTCCGCCGTTTAGTATGAGGGAGCCCGTGTTGACATAGTTGAGTTTCTCAGAATTGTGTCCGGGGGCAGTTGAATAGTCGAATACCAAGACAGTTCCACCACTCTCGGTTCTGACATAGTTGACTGCTGTACCACCAGTAACACCAGTATCCAGGATTATTCGCGGGATTCCAGATTCTGTAGATACGGTTACTGCCTCGTCAAATGTTACCTCGATGTCAATGGAGAAACCCGAAAAGTAAAAACCGCCTAGTCCAGTTACCCCAGTTACGGCAGGAGTTGTTGGAACATCCAAGGTGTTTGTCGGATTCCTTGTAAAGATCTCAAGTGCGTTACCTGCTGCATCAATTAGATTCATACCAGAATATTGCACTGTAATCGCATGACCGCCGAGAATTGGCGTGCCTACCCTTAGGGTTATGATATTGTCATTTATTTCAGGTAGGGCGGTAAGGCCGTTGGCAATGCCGTTGGATGTAACGCTAAAGTCTGAGGCAACAGCATCAACACTTTCGTCAAGGGGTTCTGATACTGTAATTGTAATCGTGTTTGCATCAGTGGTTACAGCAGAACGGTAGAAAGGTGCCGTAGTATCAATTGTATCGATGACTGATGTTAATAATGCTGTATTGCCGATGTTTACCCGATCCATTGCCACACCTGCAGGAATCGTTACTTCGACTGTACCATCAGCGGTGATTTCCACATTAAAGGTGTACCTGTCGGTAGGGGGGGTTCCTACAAAGTCTGATACTACAGGGGAACCACCGGATGCTGTTCCAGTTACCATAATTTCAGATGCCATAAGACCTGTTACAGGCTCTGAAAACAGGACAGCGTATTCTATATCAAACGGGAGTGTGGGATTGGTAGGAACAGCGCGATTTATAGATGGAAAAGGAGCCACATTATCCACTACTATGTTAGATCCCCCAAAGGAGTTAACAGAGGGGTCAGGAAGCGTCAGACTGGCAACTGCGCTATCAGCGGTGGACAGGATGCTGTCGCTGCCGCTTAGTGTAAGCGAGTCTGTACCGACATAATTTAGATCAGCAGAATTATCTGTTGCAGCAACCATATAATTGAATAGCAGTGTAGTTGGAGTAGGACTGGAATGATAGACTGCCGGTGTATTAGGGGTGCCAGCAACAGGGTCGCCAGTAGCCAGCAACAGTTCTGGGTTTCCAACTACTCTTACTGCCAGGTCGTATGTTACGGTAATGGGGACGGTATTACCTGCGGTGTATGGACCGCCTGTTGCCGATACGTCAGTTATGACAGGTATTGGTGCCTCGTTGTTTGTCACGGGGCGATCGTCAAATGTTGCAAGTGCGTTTCCTGCGGCATTAACTAGTGCGGTACCGCCGTAATCCACAGTAACTGTATTGCCGCCGATAATTGCCGTGTCCACAGTTATGGTTATGGTAGTGCCATCAGATAGTATAGGTATACCCATAACGGTATTGCCATCAACGGTAAAGTCTCCGGTAGCAATAGTTCCTGTAAGGGCCTCTGATGCCGTAAGTACGATTGTGGTGCTACCAGTGGTTACAGCAGTGGATATGATTGGTGCAATACCAGTCACTATTATATTAGAGCCGCCAAGCGAATCAGCTGAAGTGGTTGGAGGAAGTGCCAGATTTAGAAGGCCTTCCGGACCAGTAAAGTGACCGGAAGAACCTAGAAACGAGTTTGTATCGACATAATTTAGATTAGCAGAAGTATCTCCTGTAGCAACCGTATACGGGAATGGCAAGGTAATAGTATTACTATTAGTAACACTTGAGGAAATGGGTACCTCTCTAGTAATAGTGCCAAAATTCAGTTCCAGTCGTCCGTTTGAATTTGATACAAATACTGACGTGTTAAGCGTTACGGTGATGTCGATGGTATCACCTATTTTGTAGGTACCAGGTGTTGCCGATACGCTAGTTATGATTGGTACGCCGACCTCGCGGTTGCTCACGGACTGATCGGTAAATCTCGCAAGTGCGTTTCCTACACCATCAGTTATGGAGTTACCACGGTATTCCACTGCAATCGTAATAGTACCGCCGGAAATTACCGTGCCTGTAGTCAGGATTATGGTACTGCCAGATATTTCAGCAGCAGTAACAGTATTGGGAAAAACAGTATGACCCGAAAGAGTACTGCTAGAAACGGTAAAGTCTCCGATATTCGCCATTCCTTCAAGGAGTTCTGATGCCGTAAGCACGATTGTGTTACTATCAGTGGTCTCGGCAGAAAGTATGGTTGGCGGCATCACATCTGAAACCGTACTAAATAGCTTGATGGTGTTGGGAACTTCAGAGGACGTTGACAAATCAGTCCTAGCAAGATCCCCTCCATACACGAGTGCCAGTGTGGTATCATCTATCGCGATAAGTGAGTTGAACGCACCGTTTGCCGAGTCGTGTTCTAATGGTTCACCATTGGCAGTCAAAGCACCATTACTGGCTATATCATATAATCGGATAAAGCCGGCTCCACCTTCACCCCTGTATGCGACTGCAATTGTATCAGAGTCCAGCAGTGCCAGCGAGCTGAGGTGTATGCGTTCCTCGGATCCTGCCGTTTCAGCGTCATCATAAAATACAGCACCACTACCAGTTGAACTAATGGCACCAGTTGTGTCAGCAACATCAAAGACGCGGATCCTGCCATCCCCGTCGCCCAGGTTCGTACTCATACCAATCCTAGAGTATGCCAAGGCCACGGTGTTATCATCCACCCGGATAAGAGAGTTGTACGCCGTTCTTTCATCGGAATCAATAGTCGTAAAAGCAAGGCGAGCATTAAGTGTATCATTGGCCATATCATTGGTCACAATATCAACGGTCTGAATATATACCTGGGCTCTCACAGTTCTGTATGCAAGTACCACCCTATCATCATCCAGTTTTACCAAGGATGGATACCGTCCCTGTATGTCGGTATACCGGAGAGTGTTCTCAAGATCCAGTGTAATACCCGAATGAGGAATAGAGAAAAGTTGAACATAGCCGTCAGGACTACCATCAGGCAGCGAATATGAAAGTACCAACGTTTCTTTATCAAGTGCTACCAGAGAGTGATTATTTGCATCTCCTACGGATTGAAAGACACGTTGCTTATCCCGTACAAAGTCAGGATTAGGACTAGAAATTGTAACATTATATGTTCGAATAATATTTGTTCCACTAGAGGTATATGACAATGCAAGTCTATCAACATCTACGCGTGCAAGACCAGTAGAATTTGGGTTCTCTGTTTCTGAACGGACTGTGGACTCGGAACCACCTCCAGTGGGTGTTACTGCAAGGTCGCGAATCAGATTGATCTCCCCATTAATTATGGTGTATAGTCTGAGGTAGACTACAGATGATAAAGCATTCTCATCTGTTGCAGAAGTATGAATTGCAGTGTGTGAGGAGACGTAAAATTCGTCGCTAAGATGTATCAGGTTGTGCCGGTATCCGTTATCTGGAAGGGCAAATGAGTCTATTTCAGACAGGACAGCAGTCTGGGCATTCGCATCAGATAGTACCAGTCCTGCAGAGAATGCAAAAAGTATTGCAAGCAGGCCAATAGGTAGAATCGTCATATGGCATCAAATGGGTCATTACCACCAAGTGTCAATACGGTGTTCCCCACCTCCGTCATATTTATCATGTTTTATTTACCTGTGTTTTTGATAATAAATGCAGTTTAAAAAGTATTCTCTGACCATATGGGTAATTTATGGTGTTTTTATTGCACGTAATTAGGGTGTTTTCAAGGATTGGATTTGAGGCGATCAAAAAAAGATCCAAGTTACCGTGCTACTAGGCATGAGGTATAAATACGGATCTTCAGATTCAAATCTGTCTGTTGAAAATTTCTTGCTGTATTTTGAATCGTCCCATAAATATGAAAAATGAGCCAAGTCAGGGACAGTCAGACCCATGATGATCACCGGTCTTATTTTTTGGGGCAAGTCACGTCAGTTAACACGGGTCAAAATACAGGAACTGGTCCAATGTCTGAAAGAGCATTATCAAGACCTCACCGAATAAAAATTCAGCAGGATAAATTTCCAATCAGTTGACCATGCTGCGTCTCTGTAATTTGGTTTGATTTTGCAATTCGGACCCAGGCAGTTTCCGGAATTCGTGACTGAGACCATTTAGGCATTCAACTGTCAATACCCCGATATCCTCCTTGACTGCAGGATATTTGCAGTGCCTCACATGTTCATTCAGCGCTTTTTCAAATTTTTCCTGTAACTTTGTTTGTTTTTCCATAAACGGTATGCCATACCTACACCGGTACCAACAGCAGTGTTATAGGATTGTTTTTTTATGTATAATTTTTGCATTGATGTCACCTGTCAGCATTGTATTTGGGCATAGTGATAATCAAATGTTTATGAGGCAAATATCGGAAACTCTGCACAGATATTTTCAGCATCCAGGCAGAATCTCACCGTTCTAAAATATTTGGAAACAATGCATATTGGAGATTGACGCACGATATTAGACCGGCAAACGCTTTGCCTGATGCCAGCACTCTACTGTATTCAGAGAAGGGATTTTGGAGGATAATTAATTTGACGTTTGGGTTTTTTTTCTTAAAAAAAAAATTTCCTGACATCTTTTGCACGATGCTGTGGCGCCCCATCCAAGATTACTGCAATTTGACCCCGCTCTGTTTAATTCCTCAATATACGACACATGTATCTGCATTGAATTTCTCACATGCTCTAAAAAACTGAATTCCGTCTTTTGTAATGGATCATAACGAGGATTCTCGGGTGCTTTCCGGCGTAAGGCAGTTATCGGATCCTGATTTTTGCATTTTTTTCTAATTCTTGAGATGTTTGTTTGGTATTTTGAATTACTTTAAGAATTAATCAGTATCAAACTCTGTGATTTGCAAAGTGCGCTTTAAAAATATTAAAAGGGAAACTATCTTATCTATTTGCTCTTTTTTCAACGAATTTCAACATTGCTTTTACTGCCAAATCCGCGTTTGCATAATTAGATGCTATTTTGCCTTCACCTTTTTGGTATTTGCCAAATCCGCCATGTCTGCTTTGTAGTAATGATGACAGAGGCGATTGGGACGCCTACAATATTCCTATTAATTTTTTTTAATCATAACGATATCAATCATGAATTGAAACCTTTTTTTACCAACAACACATCTATCTAGTATGGAAAATGAGATTGAGGATAAAAATCCAAGTTTTGACGAACTATTTGAACAGGCAAAAAAACATGCAGGTATAAATGAATTATTAGAACTGCAATCAAGATATGAAGAGTATATGAAGAAACATAATATCATTTTCAGAACAAATTATCAAGGAATAATAACCACAAATTCCACTAGTTAGAAATGCCAAGCTGGGGAGAAATATTAAGTGAGGTTCAGGAATCTATTAAAACAACAGGCAAGCCACCTTTTGACAATATACGCCGCAAATATCTAATCGAATTAAATCAATATACAAAAAGAAATACAATCTTGTATGCATCCAATTGGACATCTCCTTCGGCAGGATCTGTTGCCGGTGTATTTTCAATAACAAATGAAGATCTACAGGGATTTATGGAAACAGTGTATGGTTTGAAGACCAAAGAATTAGACTTAATACTACACAGTCCAGGTGGTTCTGCCGAGGCAGTAGAATCAATTGTGTTGTATCTGCGTGAAAAATTTGATGATATACGGGTTATAATACCACAAGCAGCCATGTCAGCTGCCACCATGCTTGCATGCTCATCCAATCAATTGGTAATGGGAAAACAATCATCATTGGGTCCAATTGATCCGCAGTTATTACTTCCAACTCAATTTGGAATAAAAATGACGCCAGCACAAGTAATACTAGATGAGTTTACAGCAGCTCAAAAGATTTCCAAAAATGAGCCAGAAAAGATGGGTGCATGGCTACCATTATTGAGTCAATACAGCCCCGGATTGATCCAACAATGTAGTAATGCGATACAATTATCCGAAGATCTTGTGGGACGTTGGCTGAAAACATACATGTTCGGTAATGAACCAGATGCAGAATCAAGAGGACACAGTATAGCAAAGACACTCTCATCACATGGTGTTTTCAAGAGTCATTCCAGGCACATAGTAAGAAGTACAGGCAAAGATTTAGGACTAAAAATTATTGATCTGGAAGATGATCAAAGACTTCAGGACTTGGTATTATCAGTATTCCATGCAACCAATATCACGTTTCAGCAAACTAAAATTGTGAAGATTATTGAAAATCACAACGGCAATGCGTATGTAAGAGTATTACCATCTACAAAGTAATGCTAAAACTACATATTCAGAAATATATGGATCATTTTTCTGTATCACCTGCACATGCCGTACTTGATTCTGTACATCAAACATCAAATCTTGTAAAAAATCAGAAATTTTTGTATAAATTTTTATTTTGTATGTGGAGCATCTCAATATGTGGTTGATTTCAGGTTATACATTCGGAATGTTACCGTCTGGGATCGATTACGCATAACTCATTTATATAAAAACTTGGATAATATCGGGTAGAAATTGACTGGTAATAAGTACAAAACAGATTATACTATAGCGGAACTAAAAGTGATAATGCACAAATATGAAGAGACATCATTGGGTTGACCTCTGTAACACAGCTTGTCGATACCACCAACGACGTAAAATTCATTAACGATTCATCGGATGCATCAGATATCCCCAAAATTATACAACCATAGGGATATTTTCCAACAGATGACTCATGTTTAATGTTGTAGAAATCAAAGATCTTGAATCATTTGTTGAAATTTTAAAGTATAAAATGGATTATTTTACCAACAAATGATTAGAGTGAATCTTTCTAAATAAGAACATTTTTTGCATGTTTTTACAGTCGCAACTCAAAAAGTGTATGTATGCAAGTGGTCTCATTCTAGCTGGATCCCCACCTTACCACATTTGAGACATTTGGTATTCGTTGGCTGACACTTGAGTCTTGTTGTGCTTGTCAATTATTCCTCGAATTTTTTGGATGGAACGCAGCATCCCAACATCCAGGTGCCATACCTGCCGTCCTCATTTACCATATCTATCCATCCCTCTTGATATCTGCGCTTTTCCTTGTTCTGATTGTCATCAATTCCCTTGATCTCAAGAACCAGCATTACACTGTTCTTTAGTCGAATCAGAAAATCTGGATAATAATATGCAGTATTCCGTTATACAGACATCTTATGACAAATCCGATATAATCGTTTTTAACCCATGAGACCACGTTTTTGTTTCTCTCCAGTTCCTGCCCTGTACCTATCCCCATCCCCCCTCATCCCCTGACGTTGATTTTTCCATAAATCAAATTTTTTGATATTTTCCAAGTATCTGCCCCAGATGGGTGTAAAAATGGAATTATACACACGATAATAAGGATTAGATTTATTTAGCATATAACAAGTCATGGATCAATTATGGCAAGTATAGACAAGGCAGCAGTTGTATTTAGTATTGCAATTGCCGCCATAGGTGTAGGAATTGCATTATATGGAGATTCCACACAAGATACGTCATCATATACTTCTCTAGATGAACCAACTAGAACTTTGGAGCAAGACACCCAAACAGACCCATATGAAGAGTCGAAGGTTGACATTAAAGAAAAAGATGCAATGATGACAGATGGTATGATCATGGAAGGATCCAGTATTGAGTTTGGTGAAGACGTGGTTATGAAAAAGACTGAAAAATCAACAGGACCACAAACACATGATGTCGAGATTCCACTAGGTACAAGTGTTCAAGGATGTCAGGAAACCAACGAATGCTACATACCAGCAGATATCACAATTAACGCTGGAGATACAGTAACATGGACCAACGCCGACACAGCAGTGCACACAGTAAGTGCGGGAATAGCAACAGATGCAAAATTAGAGGTATTTCACAGTGATCTAATGTTGCCAGCAGCTGATCCCTGGTCACAGACCTTTGAGGATTCAGGCAGCTATGATTATTTCTGCATAGTTCATCCATGGATGATTGGTAGTGTTACAGTCAGCTAACCAAAACCTTCCTTTTTTATTATTTTATTTTGTTTTTTCTAATGGTTCTATTGTATGCGACTCCAAATCTATGAGTCTCATCCCGGGCATGCTGTAAGATTTTCAAGGAGGGTTTGTTTTTCGGAATTACTATGGGGTTTTTGCTCCTCGGGGCAAATACCTCCTCATTTTCTTTGGCCAATGAAATACACGGAAGATCCAATCCAAGTGATTCTAGGGATCTCAAAGCTGCGTTTAGCTGCCCCCGGCCGCCGTCTATTACAATCAGATCAGGAAGCTCCGAGTTTTCCTCCAGTAACCGATAATATCTTCGCTTGATAATCTCCCCAATCATTGCATAGTCGTCTCTGCCAGATACGGTCCTGATTTTGAATCTTCTGTATCCTGATTTGTTTGGCTGCCCGTCTACAAACCTGGCCATAGACCCCACTGCAAAGTCCGCACCATGGTTTGAGATATCAAAACATTCAATGACCCTGGGTGTCACAGACATGCCTAGTATCTCCTTTAATTCTGCCACTCCGGGATCTCCACCTTTTGAATGAATCAGCTTGATATTTTTTAAAATCAGATTCAGGATGTCTTTTTTCTTCCCACGGGCGGGAACCTGGATTCTGACGGTGAATCCGGCCTGTTCAGAAAGCAGGGATTCCAGTAATTTGTAATTACCGGGAATCGTGTTTACAAGGATGAATTTCGGGATTGTATGTGTGGTGTAATACTGATAAAGAAAGTTTGAAAAAGAGTTGTCCCCGACTAGATCAAAAAAGAACTTGTCACTGTCTCGAATCACGCCGTGAATCATCCTGAAATTCATGATTGTGGCAGAGTGCTCCTGTATCTGTATGCCAAAATATTCCTCATCAGAGTTTTTTACATATTCCATGTTTTGTTTGGTCTGAAGACTTGCAAGCCGGATCAGGGTATCACGTATGTCTTTTGCACGCTCAAACTGCTGGATTTTAGCGGCATTACGCATCTCTTCTTCTAGCTTTTTGGCAAAAATTCGGGCCTGGTTTTTCCCCTTTAGAACGTCTCCTAGTGCGGCAACGTGCTGGGGGTACCTTTTTTGTGCGTCTTTGAATTCACACGGACCCTCACAGTTCCCCAGATGGTATTCCAGACACACCTTTTTTGGAAGGGTCTTGCAGATTCTAATTTGAAATGCCTTTCTTAGCGTGCCAATTGTAAGCAGTTTGGAGCTGCCCTGGGTAAACGGTCCGAATGTCTGACCTTTGCCTAAAAATCTTCCATCCCTGGTCCTTCTGGCCACCAGCAGTCTGGGGTATTTTTCATCAGAAATTCGAAGATATGTGTATCTTTGCTGATCTTTTAATTCAATGTTGAATTTAGGGCGGTGTTTTTTTATCATGTTTGATTCCAAAAGAAATGCCTCGCTTTCATTATTAGTCAGGACAAATTCAATATCAGAGATGTTTTCTACTAGTTTCTGGGTTTTGTAGTTCTGGTTTTTCAGGAAATATGATCTTACACGGTTTTTCAGATTCTTTGCCTTGCCAATATAGATGATATTTTCATCAGAATCCCTCATCAGGTATATTCCAGGGGAGACGGGAATTGCAGTTTTGGAGATATCAAAAGTCATTTTTTCAATAGTTTCTTTAGATATTTCCCGGTATAACTTGCAGTGGACCGGGCCACATCCCGTGGGGTTCCAACAGATACGACATACCCTCCCTTCTCACCGCCCTCCGGTCCAAGATCAATTAGCCAGTCAGAGTTCTTAATCACATCCATGTTATGCTCGATTACCACCACCGTATTTCCCAGATTTGTCAATCGGTTTAGTACGTCTAATAGTTTTTGAACGTCTGCAAAATGAAGTCCGGTGGTGGGCTCATCTAGGATGTAGAGGGTTTTTCCGGTTCCCCGCTTTGATAACTCTGATGCGAGCTTTACTCTTTGGGCCTCGCCGCCAGACAATGTAGTTGAGGACTGCCCCAGTTTGATGTAGCCCAATCCAACATCATAGACAGTCTCTAATTTCCGTTTTATTGCAGGAATATTCTCAAAGAAATTTAATGCCTCATAAACTGTCATATCCAATATATCAGAGATGTTTTTGCCCTTGTACAACACAGAAAGTGTCTCAGAGTTGTACCGTTTTCCCTTGCATTCGTCACACTTTACATAGACATCAGAGAGAAACTGCATTTCAATTTGTTTTACACCGTCACCGTCACAGGCAAAGCACCTTCCGTTGGCCACATTAAAGGAGAACTGTCCGGGGGCATATCCCCGTTCTTTTGATAATTCGGTACCTGCATAAAGTTCCCTGATGGGGGTAAATGCACCGATGTATGTTGCAGGATTGGAGCGCGGCGTCCTGCCAATCGGGGATTGATCTATTGCAATTACCTTGTCAATGTTCTCCAAACCGGTGATCTCCTTGTGGGTTCCAGGCCTCACATTTGATTTGTAAAAATGATTCTGCAGGGACTTTAGCAGTATGTCGTTTATCAGAGTCGATTTTCCAGAACCAGAAACCCCGGTAACTGAGACGAATAGTCCAAGGGGGATTTCAACATTAATGTTTTTAAGATTGTTTTCTGATGCCTTTTTGATGATTATTGAGTTAGGACAGTCGCGGTTTCGTATCTTGTTTTTCAGATGTATCAGGGAGTGATTCTTTAGATAGTTGCCGGTAACTGACTTGTGCCCATCAAGAATTTTATCTATGGTGCCTTCAAAAACCACATTACCGCCGTGTACCCCGGCACCGGGACCCAAATCGACTATCCAGTCGGAATTTCGTATGATTTCTTCGTCATGCTCCACAACTATCACGGTATTTCCAAGGTCCCGCAGCTTTGTTAGCGTTTTAATGAGTCTTTGATTGTCACGCTGATGCAGGCCAACTGTCGGCTCGTCAAGAACGTACAGGACGCCAGTCAGATTGGAGCCGATCTGCGTTGCCAGTCTGATTCGCTGTGATTCACCTCCAGATAATGTGGCACTTGATCTGTTTAATGTGAGATAGTTTAATCCGACATTCATCAGAAACTCCAGCCGCTCTTTTATCTCCTTTAGAACATCCCTTGCGATGTACTGTTCGGTTTCAGTCAGCTTTAACGTAGAAAAAAAGTCATAACAGTTGTCAATGGACATGTCACATACATCCATGATTCCGTTATTGCTGATTTTGACTGCAAGTGATTCTGCCCTTAGTTTTTTGCCGGTACAGGTGGTGCAGGGGGTATCCCTCATGAACTGTTTTAACCATTCACGTTTTGATTCAGAGTCAGTCTCCATGAAGACACGCTGAAGGTTTGCAAGCACTCCCTCAAAGGCGTTAGTGGATTGCCAGGATGAATCTCCGGATTTTGAGCGGTATTTAAAATCAATTAGATCATCCGTGCCAGACAGGATGATATCAAGATGCCTTGGTTTTATTTTTTCAATCGGGGTCATTAGATCAAACCCGAATTTTTTACCAACGGTTCTTAGTGCCTGTCTTCTAAATGAGGAGAATCTTCCGCTCCAAGGAACTATTGCGCCATCTAAAATCGACTTTGTCTTATCAGGTATCACCAGATCTGCATCAAACTCCATCTTTACACCCAATCCATTACAGGTATTACACATGCCAAACGGCGAATTAAACGAAAAAGTTCTGGGTTCTAGTTCCCCCACAGTCAAACCGCAGTAGGGACAGGCGTTGTTTTGTGAGAAGATTTTTTCCGTTTTTTCAAATGCAATCATCACATCCCCCTTTGATGCCTTGATGGCAGTCTGTATTGCTTCAAAGAGTCTGGAGCGCTCGGATTTTTCAGCCGTGATTCTGTCAACTACAATCTCGATGTTATGCCATTTTTGCCTGTCTAATGGCGGAATCTCCTCATCCAGGTTTAAAACCTGCCCGTTTAGGCGGATTCTAGAGTATCCGTCCTTTTTGATCTGCTCAAATAGTTTCTCATACGTCCCCTTTTTTCTCCGGATTATGGGCGATAGGACAAGGATCTTCCTTCCCTTGAAATCCTTGAGAACAGAATCACAGATTGTTTCAATTGACTGGGTGGAGATTTTTCTTTTGCAGTTTGTGCAATAAGGAATTCCAATTCGTGCAAAAAGCAATCTCATGTAATCATAAATTTCTGTGGTGGTGCCAACAGTGGAGCGCGGGTTCTTGCTGGTGGTTTTTTGCTGGATGGATATTGCAGGTGAGAGACCCTCGATGGAGTCAACATCCGGCTTGTCCATCATTTCTAGAAACTGGCGGGCATATGAGGAAAGGGACTCCACATACCGTCTTTGACCCTCCGCATAGATGGTATCAAAAGCAAGTGTGGATTTTCCAGAACCTGACAGCCCGCTTATTACAACTAGGTTGTTTTTCGGGATATCAACGTCCAAATTTTTCAGATTGTGGTGTCGCGCACCGCGAATCCTTAGTTTATTTTCTGCCAACTTTGAATGCAATCTCCTTGTTCAGTCTTTTTATTCTATCCCGACATTCTATTGCCCGCTCAAAATCCAAATCAATAGAATATGTTGTCATCTGTGCCTCCAAATCAATGATATCAGTATTGAGATCATGGACAGATTTCAGCTTTGAATCATCTAGTGCTGTAACCTGTTCTGGGACGGATTTTATGATGGTTCTGGGAGTGATATCATGCTCCTGATTCCAGCAGATTTGTTTTTTCCTACGGCGTCTGGTCTCATCCATGGTGTTTTTCATGGACTGTGTCGTGGTATCAGCATACATTATTACAGATCCGTTTTTATTTCTTGAAGCGCGGCCGCATGTCTGGATAAGGCTGGTAAAATTTCGTAAAAACCCCTCCTTGTCTGCATCTAAAATTGCCACTAAGGAGACCTCTGGAATATCCAATCCTTCACGAAGAAGGTTGATGCCAACTAGCACGTCAAACTCGCCTAGGCGCAGCTGCCGGATTATCTCGGTCCTTTGCAATCCCTCTATCTCTGAGTGCATGTACCGGACCCTGACTTGTTTTTTTGAGAGATATTCAGCCAAATCCTCTGCCATTCTTTTAGTAAGGGTGGTGACTAGAACGCGCTCAGAGTTTTCTGCCCTTTTGTTGATCTCCAGGATTAGATCATCGAGCTGGTTTTTAGTTGATCTAACCTCGATGATGGGATCAAGCAGGCCCGTAGGTCTGACTAGTTGCTCGGCGATTTTTGAGGATGTTTTTTTCTCATATTCTGCGGGAGTGGCAGATACAAATATCGTATTTTGAATGTATTTTTCAAATTCCTCGAATTTTAATGGACGGTTGTCATATGCACTTGGCAGTCTGAATCCGTATGTTACAAGCTCTTTTTTTCTGGAATGATCCCCCTTGTACATTCCGTGAAGCTGTGGCAATGTCACGTGGGATTCGTCGATGACTAGGAGATAGTCATCACCGAAAAAATCCATCAGGCAGAATGCCTTTTCTCCGGGTCTTCTTCCATCAAAGTGTCTGGAGTAGTTTTCGATTCCAGAACAGTAACCCAGCTCTTCAATCATTTCCAAATCATAGTTTGTCCGCATCTCAAGTCGCTGATTTTCCAATTCATTTAGTTGTGGTAAATGGTTTTTTAATTCCGCTTTGATTGATTTGACTGCCTTTTTTCGAACGTCCTTTGCAATAAGATAGTGTTTGGCAGGATAAATTCTGATTTGTGGAATTTTTTGTTTTTCTTTTGATGAGACGGGATCAAGCAGGGTGATTTTTTCAACCTCATCTCCAAACATTGAGATTTTAACTATATCCTCAGAATACGCAGGAATGACACTGATTGTATCGCCTTTCACTTTGAAGCGTCCCGGTATGATTTCAGTGTCGTTTCTTTCATATCTGGCATCAACGAGCTTTCTAATTATATTATCTCGCTTAATTTCATCACCGGTGCCAATTGTAATTGCCATGTCATTCCAGTCCCGTGGATTTCCAAGTGAGTAGATACAGGATACGGTGGATACGATTATTGTAGGCTCTCCTGAAAGCAGCATGGCAGTTGCCTCTAGTCTTAATTTTTCAATTTTCTCGTTGATCTGGGTGTCTTTTTCAATGTATGTATCAGTTTGTGGGAGGTAACTTTCAGGCTGATAGTAATCATAGTATGATACAAAATAACCAACGTTGTTTTTTGGGAAAAACTGCTTTAATTCCGAATAAAGCTGGGCTGCAAGGGTCTTGTTGTGGGATATTACCAGGGTGTTTTTTCCTGTTCTGGCAATAACATTTGCAACTGAAAAAGTCTTGCCACTTCCTGTAACTCCAATCAGTGTTTGCACGGTCTTTCTTTTCACGCCGGCGACTAGTGTGTCAATTGCCTGTGGCTGGTCCCCGGTGGGAATATAATCAGACACTAGCTCAAAGCTGGATGAACGTTTCAATGGATACAGTCCCTGAAAACTGAATTTAAAGCAATCAGATATCAGATGATCTCAGATTTAGTTCTGGTGGATTCTAGCGATCTGATCACCAAAATGCACCAGAAGGATTAATCAAAAACTCAACCTTTGATTGATAATACATATATATAATAATTTTAATATTAATTATCATGACAATATTACAGGTAAAGTTAACAAAGACCAAGGAGGGTATGCTAGCTCAATGTTTGGATAATCCGGAAATAATTGTAGTTGGTAAAAACAAGACAGAGATAAAATCAAATTTCAAAGAGATTGTCAAAGGGTATGTGGAAGCATTTCCAGAAACCAAAATGGAGTTTTTTACTCCAGATAACAAAATGATAGAGACCAACTTCATTGAAGTTTAATTGGCATCATTTTAAAAAAGTTTTAGTCACACTTGGTTACACTCAGGTACCTACTTTATCATCAGGTTTTTTGTTCTTCCAACATCCACAGATGAGCAGGGTTGTCATTGCAAAGAAGAATAAATTAAGAGAAGATCAAATTACCAAATATCTTAATGTTATGAAACTGCCATTTCCATTTTTTAAGGTAATTTACAGCAAATGTAATGAAGATAAATAATTCTTTTTAGCCTTACAAAGTAATTTTGGGTGGTTCTGGTGGATTCTAGCGATCTGATTACCAAAATGCACCAAAACGTCAGATTCAACAAAGGGCAATTATGATCAATCCGATCTAATGATACTATGCAAATCTGTATCAAACTCAGAAATCAAGATTTATGAAATATTCTCAAACTAATCGCAGAGAACAAAAAACGCATCCATACAAAGATTTACTGTAAATAAAGAGGTGTAAACTTGCAATCACAATCATGCATTGCACCCAGATGCCAAATATGACAGAAAATACTTTAGACAACAGTCGACTTGTTATCAGTCTACCATACGGGCTCATCAACCATCTTGAGTCCGTCATCAGAAACCTCAAAGCCCATAACTTTCAGGGTTTGTCCGGCAGTGGGGGAATTTCTTTTTAGAATTTTTTGTGCCAGAACCATTCTTTTTTCAGGATTTACATTCTGACCAATCTTGTATTTTCCATGCAGTATCTGCGGGACTATCTTGATTACCGCAACATGATCCAGGACCTGCATGTCTGCTCTGATCGGCTCATACTGCCCCTCAGGCTGATATTTTTCCATCAATCCGTTTAGCGCAAGCGTTTTTTCCTCCCTGTCATCAACAAGAGAACCCAGACCCTTGACTACAACACTGATGTACAGGGTATCTGCCAGGGATGCATCTTGTGGATCCTCAAAATAGGATGGCAGGAACTCTAGTTCCCTGTCCGCTTCAAAGCCGACCTTGTTGTTTTTAGAAATATTATCCAGTTTTTCACCCTTGATGTGAGAGTGCATGTAGATAAAATCATCTAAAAGAACAAAATTCATCGGAATTATCTGAGGAAATCCATCCCCATCAATACTAGAGATTCTTCCAACGTGCTCTTTTTGCAGAAATTCCTTGATTTTTTCATATGATTTGATCTGCAGTATCCCCACTAGTTTCAACACAAAGGTTATGAAAAATCATTTTATAAATCGAGCAGTCCCAGAAATGACTACTAGTATTCGTCTAATTCCTTTTCGAGTGCCTTGATTTCCAAAATTCTGCATTCTAGTGCAGCGCATTCATTTTTTAATTCCACGCTCATGACATCCATTACAAAAATAACCAAAAATGGCAAACATTCTAAAATTTGACTTTTTTCATCCAAATTTTTTATTAATCAATCCCTAAAATACGGGGACACCCCAAGACAGCTATGAGCAAGATAAATGAGGAATATACACGGCAGGTTTTGGATGTTTTAGAGGAATGGGGGGGCAAATCAAGATTCATCTGGTTCAGAGAGCTGCACAGAATTACAGATATTGACAAAGGATTACTGCGCAATATCATCAATGAGTTAAAAAAATCAAAAGAGATCAAGGACATGCGCGGTACAAACAACAGGATATTTTTCTGTCTTAAAAAATACTATATCAAATGCAGGGATGTGGAGTTTAGATTCAAGGGAAAGGAGATCATGTTAAAGGACGGAAGCAAAACAAAGATTATTCATGGTTCAACAAAATCCACTGAACGTACAAGAAAAAGGCTGGAAAAACAGAGAAACAAACGCAGGACCAAATCATTTGCAAAAAGCAAAAGACCTCATAAATCATAAATTAGATGGATCATCTGCTTTTCTTCTTACTAGATGGGATTCTGCACGCTTGATTTTTGAGGATTGTGCCACATCCTCAGTCATGTCATATAACTGATGTAATTGCATATCTGTCATTAATTCATCCTCGATCTCAGAGTCCAAATCAAACTCAAGATTTGCCAGAATTTCCACATTTTCTTTTAAAATATCAAGACATTTTTTTACTGTCTTGGGAAGCTCGTCATCGATCATTATTCTTAACTGGCAGTGTGAATGATTCTGGATATGGAAAAGTCATTGCTTGGCCCTTTCTCGAAGTGCCGGCATCACATGACTTGCGAATTTGTCAATGGAGCCAAAGTAGTTCTTACCCCAGAATCTAATTACAAAGTGATTAACACCGGCATCCATGAATTTTTCAAATGTCGGAATTATATCATCAGGCGTGCCAACAGCAGTGGAAGAACGGGCTACTGATTCGGGAATTTTAGTTGCAGCCTCCCTCATTTTTACAATCCAATCCTGATTAGACATTGAATATTCTGTAAAGTATTTTCTAAAGTCAAATCCCTCAATTTCTTTTAGTCCGTGAACTCTCAAGATTTCAGGTTTGAACAGGCTGACTTTGACTGCCTCCTTCATTCTTGCCCAGGATTCCTCTGCATCCTCAGAAAAGTATACGTCAATATCAAGTGCAAATTCAAAGTTGTCTTTTTCTTCTTGGGTTCTGTTGTTTTCATCCATGGATTTTTTGATTTGTGCCTTGTGATCTGCAAAGAGAATCGGAGTGTAACCGATGGGCAGCCAGCCATCACCAAGCTTGCCAGTCAATCCAAGCGTGCGCTTGCCACCGGCGGCCATGTAGGTTGGAGGACGTGGTTTTCTAATTGGCGGAGCCTGCAGACATGCACCTTCAAGTTTGTAGTATTTCCCATCATAATTTACCGTGTTATCCGGAGTTGATTCATACAATGTGTGAATGGTTTCGATTTGTTCCTCCCACTTTGAAACCGGTTTTTCAAACGGAATGCAAAATTCCTTAAGATTTTGAGCCTCACCGGCGCCAATACCAAGAATCGCCCTGCCTTTTGAAACCCGGTCAAGTGTGATTGCAGCTAGTGCGATGTTAGATGGATGTCTTCGGATTGCATCAGTTACGCAGGTTCCCAGTTCCACATTATTTGTTATCGCAGCTATTGCAGATAACATAACCCAGGGATCCAAGACGATGGCGTTTTTCCATTGTGGTACATTGGTGTGATCCATATAGAAGATAGAGTCATAACCTGTTTTGTCTGCAAGCATACATGCAGTCAAAATCTGGTCTTCAGTATAACCTGCTCTTGCAACATTTAGGCCGTTTTGAATGCCAAATTTGAGCTTGTTTTGAGTCAAGTACCTTTAAGTCTAGATATTAGAATAAATAAGTTTAGACAAGCTGCCAATTTCGCAGTTTATCAAGAGAATATAAAAAAGATAAAAAATGGGAATATTTTTACAAATTGCCTGTTTTGATGTCATTAAGACATTTTATGACGTCTTCTTTGGATATTGGAATCGGGTTTGGATCCAAATGTCCCTTGTCAGTCATTACAACATCTGCGGCCTGTGATGCATCAGCCTTGAGGTCTAATTTATCAAAACCGAGCTTTTCCATGGCCTGCTTGAATTTATCATAAAAGATTGACTTGTTGTGCTTGTGTGCCACCGTGGTACAAGATGATAGCGAGTAACCGTGGGGTACTCCCTCGTTTGAGAACACATATGACAGTGCGTGTCCAAGGGTTGTTGAGCAATTTCCAAATCCCATTCCAGACAGCATTGAGCCGTATGGATAGTTCTCTGGTTTGTCATTCATAATTGCATCATACAGAATATCAAATGCCTGCTTGCACAGCGTTCTTGTCAGGTCATTTCCAAGCTTGCTATCATAACCTTCTGTTGCTTGGGCGCAGGCATCACAGACAGAATTATTTACGATTTGTTGTGGAGTGCCTTTCAAAAAATATGAATCAACAACGGCCATATCTGCAAGGAACCGATCTTCATGTAACAGTTTCTTTTTGCCATCAAATTTCAAAACGCAGTATGTTGTCATTTCAGCTCCTGTTCCAAACGTGGTTGGAATCAGGATCTTTTCTACTCCAAAGTCCTGAGCGGAATATTTTACAACATCCAATGAGCTGCCACCGCCCAATCCGATCAGGATGGATGGTTTTTTATCTTTAAATTCAGCAATTAATGAATTAACATCATCAATTGATGGTTCTGGATTTACCTTATCATAAAGCATGTAATCTTGAATGCCCATTTTCTCAAGCCATTTTCCAGATAGTTCAGGAGTGGCAGTAGTTACTACAAGGGCATTTTTGGGATACTCTGTCTCAGCAAGTGCATTTTCACCAAATTTGATAACTTTTGGAATATGTACTGTGTGCATAAAATAAAAAAATCATTGACGATTATATATCTTGCATTATTGGTAATTGTAATGATTATCAAGAATTTCGAAGAACTGGCAACTACGGATAAGAAAAAAGAATGTCTTGAAATTTTGGAGGCGGCTCTTTATGCAGCAGATCCTCAAAATATAATTCCAAAGTTTGTGACACCTAATGAAATCAGGATTGGGGCAAAGTCAGTCAATATTGAGGGGTATTCTAACATCTATTCTGTGGCATTTGGCAAGGCAGGGGATTCTATGACCAGGGCACTTAATGCAGTAATTCCAATAAAAAGCGGAATTGTGATAATCCCCAAGGGCTCAAAATCCAGAATCAAGGGTAAAAAATTTCAGATCTTCAACTCTGGACATCCCAAACCAGATAAAACAAGCGTAAAGGCGGCAAAAGAGGTGATAAAATTTCTCCAAAACAAACGGAGTGATGAGATGGTAATTTTTCTTGTTTCGGGAGGAGGTTCGTCACTGCTTGCAATGCCAGACGGGATTACCCTGAATGATAAAATCTATGTTACGGATCTGCTGTTAAAATCAGGTGCCACAATTCAGGAGTTTAATTGTGTTAGAAAACATCTATCAAAGATCAAGGGGGGCAGATTGATTCAAAATATGAGGTGTCATGGTCTGGGTCTGATAATGTCAGATGTGCAAGACGATGACATGTCATCTATTGCGTCAGGTACCACATACATGGATGATACGACGTTTTCAGATGTCTTTGACATTTTAGAAAAATACAAGATTAAAAGGAAGATGCCTTTGGAAGTTCTGCAGATATTAAAAGAAGGACAGAAAAGGGAGGATGCCAAAATTACAACAAAGCCAAAAATTGAGAATACCGTCATTGCAAATAACAGTAACTGCCTAAAAGAGATGCAAAAGACAGCCGAGAAGATGGGTTACAAAGTAGTTACAATCCAGATTTTTGAAAACATCAAAGACGCGACTAGAAAAATTCTCGAAAACATTTCAGAAGAACAAAAAACATGTCTTATTTTCGGAGGAGAAACAACGCTAAAGGTTCGCGGCAAAGGAATGGGTGGAAGAAATCAGGAATTAGCCCTGAGAATTTTAAAAAACACGCAAAAAATAAAAAAGATTGTCATTGCATGTATGGGTACGGATGGAATTGATGGAAACTCTGTTTTTGCAGGGGCAATAACTGAAAATACAAAAATGGACTCGAGGATAACCAAGGAATTCCTCAAAAATAATGATTCAGGCAGGTTCTTTCAAAAACAAAAAGCAAACATCGTAACTGGTTTTACCCACACAAATCTTATGGATATAGGCGTGATTCTGGGTTAGAATCACGGGTTTTGCGTAAGGAGGGCAAGTATTAACAAAATCCAAAACTCGTAGAACTGACGTGATTTTTTTCGATGATTCAGACGGGTGTATTATCTCTTCTGCAACTGAACAGGCATCATGGTTACTCAAAGTTTTGAAATACATCCAAACGGATCAGATTCTACATCTTTTGTTTTTGCCAGCATTCTGATCTTGTTTTGTGAATTTCTAGTTGTTTGATGGCAGTATCAGACCACAGAATTCCAGCTCAAGATTTTAGCTCTTTGAGAAGCTGATCAGTGCTCTGATACCTGTTGTTTCTAAAATCATCAAGAGATTTTTCAATATCAGTCAAATCAGCCTCATCAAATGGCTCTTTTGTCTCATAAGCTAGTGCGAAAACACGATTTATCAAATCTTCCATGCTTTCTTTGGGATAAATCTTGTAGTTTTCCCAACGTTGTTTGGATTCTTTAGATACCCTGATACTAGATATTCCACTCACAGTATATTGTAGTGTACGTGGTATATAGTATAGACGTTGATCCCAGATGAAAACGGGTAAACACGGATGGTACAGTGTAACACAATCTCAGTTTTTGATTTTTGGATTATAGTATTCTATTTCAGAGATACCATCACCTAGGGGGACTCCAACTCTCTTCAACATGATCATCGTCATTGTTTGAAACAAGGTAACGTTTTCCGCATTTGAAGCACTGCCACAGGAATTTGCCGTCTTTTTTTGTCTGGTACTGCATAGGCAGCAAACAGGTCGTACACCGTAATTCCTCGAGAGGCATGTCATCAATTAAAGGAATTTTAGTCAATCAGATAAAACAGAATCGATCAACTATAAACAGCTATCACAGACCATCGAATCAAGATTTGGGATTAAAGGAAAAATAGATTAATGCAAAGAACTGCAAGACGGTGTGAATTTACTTTCTATCGGGGGATCGGATCCTTCATCAGGAGCTGGCATTCAAAGTGACATCAGGGCGTTTTCTTTGCTAGACGCGCATTGTTTGACAGTAATTACCGCAATTACCAGTCAAAACACCACAAAATTTGATACAAGCGAACCAGTCTCACGTAATGCTCTAAAAAGCCAGTTAAACTCGGTAATGTCGGATTTTAAGATTGACGGAATAAAAATTGGAATGGTGTATGATTCAAAAACCATCCAAACAGTACATCAAAAACTAGAAAAATTAAAAATTCCCATAGTAGTTGATCCGGTAATAAAATCAACCACGGGAGGATTATTAATTAAAGACTCTGCCATCAAGGATTTTCAAAAATTAATCATTCCTCTTGCCACGATAATTACACCAAACAGATTTGAGGCAGAAATCCTCTCAAAAACCAGAATCGATGCAAAAAATTCACCCAAAAAAGTTGCAAAAATAATTCAAAAGATGGGGGCACAAAATGTGGTAATCACCGGAATTGATGGAAAAGACAACCAGATATCGGATTTTGTATTGGAGAGAGAAAAGCAATACGTTGTTTCAGGGGATAAAATTTCCAAAATCAACCATGGGAGCGGATGCAACTACTCTGCAGCCATGCTTTTTGCATTTGTAAAGGGGGACAGCATGCAGGAATCGGTGAAATTTGCAAAGCAATTCGCCTATGATTCAATAAAAAATGCAAAGATGCTCGGAAGGGGAATCGCCATAACCAGCACTGGGCAGGACAGCATAAAGTCAGAATTATCAGAGGCAATCAATGAATTTGTAGGGATTAAAAATATCTATAAAAATATTCCAGAATGCCAGACAAATTTTGTAAGTTCCAGACAAAAACCAGAAACGACAGGGGATGTTCTGGGCATCGCAGGAAGAATTGTAAAATCCGGAAGAGACGTCATTGTTGCAGGCGACCTGAGATACGGTGGCTCAAAACATGTTGCAACAGCACTGCTTGCAGTCAATAAAAAATTTCCGCAGGTATGCTCGGCAATAAATCTCAAATACCAGGATGTCACCATATCAAAAATCAAAAAATCAAAAATGACCTTTTCTAGTTATGATAGGAGTCAAGAGCCCAAAAATGTAAAGGTAGGGCATTCCACCATAGAATGGGGAATTAAAAACTCGATTAGAAATTTAAACAAGGCACCTGACATCGTGTTTCACAAGGGGGATTTCGGGAAAGAACCGATGATCATAGTTTTTGGAAAAACCCCGGACAGCATAGTGAAAAAGATTTTGAAGGTTATTTAATCCCGCCCAATACATACTTACATAAATAGTCATCAAGCAAACAGGGTTTGTGAAAGCAGTGATTCTTGCCGGGGGACTAGGTACAAGGCTTTTACCATACACGTCATTTATCCCAAAACCGATGCTGCCACTAGGTGAAAAGCCGATACTAGAGCATCTAATTGATTGGACCAAAAAAAATGGTGTAAAATCAGTTGTTTTGTGTGTCAGTTATCTTAAAAAAACAATCGAAGACTATTTTGAAGACGGAAAGAGTTTCGGGGTGGATATTGAATATGCAGTTTCAAACAGGCCGCTAGCTACTGCAGGCCAGCTCAAAACCGCGGAGAATTTCATAGATGATACTTTTGTGTGCATGTATGGGGATTCTGTCTTTGATTTTAGCCTTAGAAACATGATAAAACAGCACCGGAAGAAAAAGGCATTTGTCACAATTAGTCTTAACGAGTATAAAACCAACCTGCCATATGGCGTAATTGAGACTTTAAAAACAGGAAAAGTTCAGAGTTGGAATGAAAAACCAGAGATTAAGGCTGATGTAAACATGGGATGTTACGTCATGGAACCCAAGGTCCTGAGCTATATTCCAAAGAATCGGCCATATGGGATGGATGATCTTATCAGAAAGGCAATGAACAGAAAAAAACTGATCAGCAGTTTTAGAACAAGGAACGGATTTACAGATATTGGTGACAAATCATCCTACGAAAAGGCACATCAACGCTATATTCAAAAGCTTGGAAAAATCTGAGGATGAAAATGAGCGAGCCAGTTATCAGGGAATTAAAAAGCGGGGATCTCCAAAACGGTTTCTTGAGAACGCTGGATTCATTAAGACAGACAAGTCATATTGACAAGGGCAGGGCAGATGAAATTTTTGAGAAAATTAACGCAGACCAGGATCATATCATAGCAGTCGCCGAATCAGACGGAAGGATAGTAGGGGCCGCGACACTAATAATTGAACAGAAATTCATCCATAGCGGCGGACTGGTAGGCCATATTGAAGACGTTGTGGTGGATGCGGAATTTCAGGGACGGAAGATAGGAGAGAAGATTATGAACCATCTTCTTGAAATCGCAAAAAAACGCGGCTGTTACAAGACAATTTTGGATTGTACGGATGATGTAAAATCATTTTATGAAAAACTCGGCTTTAGACATGTTGCAAGCGAGCTAAGATATGACTATGTCTAAAAAAATTCCTTTCTGGGGCGTTTCTTTTTCTCTTTGAGCAAGCATGCGCCGACTATAACTACGGGAATGGTGAGTGCCATAAACAAAAATGGTGCAAGCAAAACAACATCTGTAAGATATATCGGATTAATTTTCTCTAGCAGTAAATAACAGACAAGCATTCCTGCCAACAGGATTATTCCACCAACGATGATCATCGCGCCGATTGGTTTTGAGCCATACTGTCTAGACATGATAAAGGCAACGGCTGCCAGGATTCCGGCAGGTGCGATGCCAATTGAGATGAATTGAAGTATTTTTGGATCCGCTGAAAAGGATCCCAGGAATGTGAATTCCTCCGGAGGATCGATCATGAAATTATAAACTGAGATCATTTCTCCTGCAAACATTGCAAATAGTGCAACACTGGTAATTGCAAGCCATTTCTCAATTGCCATGATTCTAGCAGTTTTAGTTGATAAATAAACCATTCAAAAAATCAGACAATGCCGACAAGATTTGCCATCTCCTTTCGGCAGGCAACTCCAAGTTTTTCGGCGGCCTGCTCAGGAGACACGTCATTTAGGAAGATTCCATATCCACGTTCTAATCCAGACCATGCCTTGGTGATTGGATAGACTTCAATGTGCCAGTGAATTTGCCTGCTGTTTTTCTTTTCAGGAGAGAGATGAAATACCAAGTTATATGAGACGTTTTTGATGGTGTTAGAAAGACCGCCCAAGGTGGATCTTAGAATCAGAGATAGATTGTTAATCTCTTTTTGAGTGATTTTTGAGAAACTTGTAGTGTGTTTTTTGGGGGAAATCCAGAATTCGTAAGGATGGGAGGGGGACCACGGACAAAACGCGATAAATCCCTCTGTCTGAAGTATCTCCCGCTTGCCTGCAGTCTCTTCATGCACTATCTGACACATGGGACATACACCTTTTTCATTTAGAATCTTGTGGGAGGCCTCTGCCTCGTTTTCAATTATTGGCGGGATTGTAGAAAATGTAAGAATGTGAAGGTGTGGATGTGGATTTTCATTGCCTGCCAGCTCGCCGTGGTCAGCATAAATGGAGACGTATGTAACGCCTTTTTGGGTGTAAAGCCATCTTAATCTGTCCTGAACGACTACAAGGACATTTGACCATTGTTCAGCATCAATTGTTGCAAACGTGTCTGTTTTGTTGGGGGTTGCAACCACGATGTAATGGTATCCATATGCCGGTTCGCTATAAAAAGGCCGATCACTGTAGGAATTTTCAGTCTCTATTGATACTATGGGATTTTTGCTTTCAAAAACCCTAATTGACCATCCTTTCACATATTCATCCTCATTGTCCTGAAGCCGCTGCAGCATTCCATCCTTTGCAACAAGGGACAAAACGGAGGGATTTGTCATGGCTTCATTTCCAGGTGCGTATGGGAATTTTTTTGGGTCGGGGACTTTGTCATCTTTTTTTGAAATTATCATAAAGCGCTCAGATACGTAATCCTTGCGCATATCTCCCATGATTGTTATCTAAAATATGTGTTTTAAAATGTTTGCTAAGTCATGATTAAAACCCAGATAAAAAAAATCCACGGGTTTAACAGGTTGGGATGTTCCCATCAAAAAATTATGTTTTGGAAAAATAAAACAACGAGTCTTGGGTTTTTTTTGATCGCATGTTTTGGGTTCTGTCTAATGATCGAGACATGAAATCAGGATCTTATCAAGATTGGAGTTCATGCATATATCACCAATTTGCAACAGACCCTCTTGAAGAATTCTTATCACATGGGGTATGAGAAATAAATAAGTGCGTGACTAAAAACATGCAAAATGTGCTCTCATTTAGAGGTGTCAGCTCTAAAATTCCTCAAATTCCTCAAATTCCTCAAATTCCTCAAATTCCTGAAATTCCTCAAATTCCTGAAATTCCTGAAACTTTCTCCTGAAATTCCTGAAATTCCTCAAATTCCTCAAATTCCTCAAATTCCTCAAATTCCTCAAATTCCTGAAATTCCTCAAATTCCTGAAATTCCTGAAACTTTCCTGAAATTCCTCAAATTCCTGAAATTCCTGAAATTCCTGAAATTCCTCAAACCTTCCTGAAATTCCTGAAATTCAAAGCTCCCTGAAATTCCTGAAATTCCTGAAATTCCTGAAATTCCTGAAATTCCTGAAATTCCTCAAATTCCTGAAATTCCTCAAATTCCTGAAATTCCTGAAATTCCTGAAATTCCTGAAATTCCTTCCTGAAATTCCTGAAATTCCTCAAAGCTTCCTGAAATTCCTGAAATTCCTGAAATTCCTGAAATTCCTGAAATTCCTGAAATTCCTGAAATTCCTGAAATTCCTGAAATTCCTGAAATTTCTGAAATTCCTCAAATTCCTGAAATTCCTCCTGAAATTCCTGAAATTCCTGAAATTCCTCAAATTCCTGAAATTCCTGAAATTCCTGAAATTCCTGAAATTCCTGAAATTCCTGAAATTCCTGAAATTCCTGAAATTCCTCAAATTCCTGAAATTCCTCAAATTCCTCAAACCTTCCTGAAATTCCTGAAATTCCTCAAATTCCTGAAATTCCTGAAATTCCTGAAATTCCTCAAATTCCTGAAATTCCTGAAATTCCTGAAATTCCTGAAAATTCTGAGATTTATGAACTTGGAGTTTTTTTTGCATATCCAAGTGGTAGTTTTAAACCCTCTAAAAATTCATCATGATTATAATGTCTAACAAAAAAGAAGAAATTAGGATCAACAATATTTAATTGTCGTAAATTGGTATCATAGTCAAAAATTGAGGGAGTAATGCCGTGATTTTTTTGATATATGTTTATTCTATTGAGAAAAATAGTAAGAGCACTATCAAATCTTCTATTATCGTGATTTGGATGGATTTTTTTAATTGCTTTTCTCAAATCGTACACAGATAATCCATTTTTAATTTGTCGTGCATCGGAATTTGAAAGAACAACACGTACAAAAAAATATGGCATTCCTAACCCTTGACTTCCATCTGGAGATTGTCTTGGTTTAGCATCTGCAAATGTTTCAAGTGCTCTGTGGAATCTACTTGCATACGAATTAGTAATTTTAGCAATAGCATTTTGTAAATTATCATTTGTTAATTTCCTTAGATCTTCAGTTTCAATTATGTGTGCATCATAACAACATTCTTTACATAATTCTTGTAACATTCCAACATTACCAAATGATTCTTTAATCAGATCATTCCTAATGTCACTCATATCTATATTGAGAGATTTTTCACCCAACTTGATTATTTCTTGTAAATGCTCTCCCGTCCAAGGTTCTACAGGTAATTCAATTATTCTGTCTTGTAAATCTCCATTATACTGAGTTAATCTGTTTCTTTCTCTCCAAATTCCTAAAATTATTACTCGCACATCAATATCTTGAAATGTTCTTAAATCAAAAGCAAATAATTTTTGTTCCTTCTCTTCTAAATAATGAAAATTTTCAAGTATGACGATTTTTTCAGGAAAATATTTTTTCAGTATTTCTGCCACATCTTGTGCACTGTCAATATCCATCTATAATTCGGAATTTGTTTCTCGTTCACCTGATGATTTTTCAACTTCTATTCCCGCTTCAGCTAACATGGGAATTTTTACTTTAAAATTAAACTTAGTTTTGGTACTGTCTTCATTTTCAATTGAACTACTAGATTGAATTGTAATCTGTAATTTTTTAAGAATGGTTTTATAAATATCGTGTAAAGTTATTGTTGGAGAACATTGAACTGTAATTTTATTTTCCTGCGCTATATGGGCATTTAGAAGTGTGGTCTTTCCTTGTTTAGATGAGCCATATACTACAAGTTGCCTTTTTTGCTCAAACGCTTTCTTAAAGCAGTCATCTATTTCTTGCCTTGATACATATGTTGATAGATCATCATTAATTACTCCAAAAACTTTTTCTAATCTCACATGGGCTGTTTATAAAATTTGTATTTAAATTATCTATTATTAGAATTCATATTTTGAATAATTCAATCTGATTTTCTAGGTCTCGATAGCCCGACATAACCATGTTTTGATAGCTTTAAAACAAAGTATGTGATCTTAGATAAGCAGGGATATTTTGGATAATTCAGGTATTCACATGGTTTACGTGCTTTTGGACGGTGTTGGGGATCTGCCACATCCTGATTTGGATGGAAGAACGCCATTAGAGGCTGCAAGGACTCCGATTTTGGAT
This sequence comes from Candidatus Nitrosopumilus sp., assembly GCA_965218785.1. Taxonomy (GTDB): domain Archaea; phylum Thermoproteota; class Nitrososphaeria; order Nitrososphaerales; family Nitrosopumilaceae; genus Nitrosopumilus. The sequence goes on along the minus strand of OZ244650.1, from coordinate 618,234 downwards.
AAAATTGCAAGTAATGGGGTAATCGGGGAAGTAATTTCAGTTGGGAAGGGGATAGCACCAGAATCAGACATTGCCGTTTTTAACATGTTGGGATACAAGTTCAACTATATGGATTATGCCGGACGCGGTGTTATTGAGGCCATAGGAATTGGAATCGATTTTAAAGATGGTGATTTGGCTTTACGGGGAAACTATTCCACACTTGATGAGAAAGGCGTGATTACAGACAGAAGGGCAGGCAGGCATATTGAAAAGGAAGACGCAGTCGGGGTGGCAAAAGAAATTGAAGAAAAAATCAAATTTTCACATCCGGATACGACGGTGGTAGTCTCCCCAACAATCGGACACAGGGTGACAGTCAGGATTAGAACAGACTCTAAAAAATTATCATCAAAAATCACCAATACTGATCCGGCATATAGCAACATTGGTGGCATGGGGGTGGCAAAAGCCGTCGGGGATTATCTAAGGATCGAAAAATGTCTGCCCTTAGAGGAGACCAAGGATTCAAAACTTACCGCAAGTCTGGTAAATGAGTTTTCAGAGCAGGCAATCGGCATTATGAAGGAGGCAGAAATCAACAAAAAACGGAAGGGGCAAAACAAAAAACAGCTCAGCTGTATTCTGCTAAGGGATGCAGGCAACAAATATCCGGATGTCGTTCCAATTAATGAAAAATACGCAATGAATTTTTCGTGCATAGTAGACATGCCCGTTGAGATTGGCATTTCAAAAGTTCTAGAAATGAAGGCATTTGAAGCCGGAGGATTAACAGATTATGAGGAAAAGGCAAGGATGGCTGCAAAGGCCATGCAGACACAAAATGCGATATATGTACACCTCAAGGGACCAGATGAATTTGGTCATGACGGGGACGCAGTTGGCAAAATGAAAAACATAGAGGAGATTGATCAGCGGTTCTTCAAGACGCTTGTCGAGAATATTGATTCAAGCAAAGTTGCAATCATCATATCAGCTGACCATTCCACGCCCTGCATCAACAAGGGACACAGTGATGATCCCGTTCCGGTTTTGGTTTCGGCGAATTTTATTAAAAACGATGGTACGACAAGAATGACGGAGCAGCAGGCCAAGAAGGGAAGTATCGGTTTGCTTCAGGGAGCAGAAGTGGTTTCAAAGTCTTTAGAACTGATTAAATCTCAAATCTAGTCAACTTGTTTGCCTGTTGCATTTGAACGGATTTTTTCCTTATTCTATCAACATCGATGGAGTGATATACGGTAGGGGAGGTTCCTAATTTTTCTAAAGCCCGGCTCAGCATTCCAATACCGATGCTTTCTTCATTTTCTTGTTTATGGGCAAACGCAACTGCAACTAGAATAATGCCCTGAACCAGTTCTTTTTCTCGTCCATAACACTGGAGCCAGACACCTTCAAATGCCTCATGACATTCCCAAAATCGTTCATTGTTAAAGTAGAATATCCCGTCAGTGATTCCTTGTTCTTTCTCTATATGCTCTTCAAAGACATGTCTGACGTTATCAATGGTTCCAATCGGGGACAGTTTTTGAACAAGTAAATCCAGATCCTCTTTTTTAGAGGCCACGTCAAATTCGATAAATTTGGTGGCCACCCTGGCAAGTCTTATTGATATATTCATCCCAGATGCAAGATCCCTTGCCTTGTACGCCAGTTCTCTGCAGTGTTTGGGGACATGTCCCTCATTTTTAAAATGAAGCAGGTATCTTTCCATGGAGTTATTTGACATGGATTTCTTAAATTTCTTCGCTAATTTCAATCAAGGTTTATATAAAATGCCCAAAGGATTTGGGATACATATGTCCATTATTGAGACAATTACAGATGTTGATAACACTTTTCTGTCTAGAAGGGAGCTAACTTGTAATTTTGCAGGATTGGGAGGCAGGCTCAAAAAGATGGAAGCAGTAGATATGATTACCAAGGAATTCAAACTAGATGGCAAGGTTGTAATTCCAATGGGATTAAAAACCCATGTAGGAAGACCTACGATTACAGGTACTTTCTATGTTTATGATGATGAAGTGTTGGCAAAAAAACACGTTGATCCAACAATCTTCTCAAGACTGGAAAAAACCAAAGCTAAACTTGCAGAAGAGGCCGCTGCGGCTGCAGAAAAACCAGCAGGGGATGCCGCTGCTGCAGAAGAAAAACCAGCAGGGGATGTAAAGGATAAAGCTGTTGTAGAAGAAAAACCAGCAGGGGATGCCGCTGCTGCAGAAGAAAAACCAGCAGGGGATGTAAAGGATAAAGCTGTTGTAGAAGAAAAACCAGCAGGGGATGTAAAGGATAAAGCAGACGAAACCCCAGATAAAAAAGAGGCGAAATCTGAATAATGGCAGGCAAGAAAGGCTCTAGCCCAAGTGTTTATTCATATTACAAAGTTGATGGAGACAAAATTTCAAGAGACAGAAAGGACTGTTCAAGATGCGGAAAAGGCGTGTTTATGTCAAAACACAAGGACAGACAAACTTGTGGAAAATGTGGATTGACAGAATATAATCAATGACAAATTAATTAAACTAGTACAATCTTTTTTTATGAATTTTTGAACTCTTTTTTTCCAACTCTTCAATTTTTGAAATAAATTTAGGATCTAATTTAATTTTAGAAAGGGATTCTGCAGATAGTTTTACAGTGTTGCTATCCAAAGCGATGTTGGTCTTGGGAAGATTTTTGTCGGCCCAAAATTTTACGGCCTTGTCTTCAAGCTTGTAATCACGAAACCCGGCAGGGAATTTCTTGGTAATGTGGTTTAACAAAGTTCGATCTTTGAAAACAACTCGGGGTTCAAACAATCTAGTTTCATCACTGTAGACGTTTTCAAATAGATTGCCGGAAATCTCGTCAGATAGTAATTCCATTTTTGAGATTTTTCTTATTAATTCTAGAAAATGTAAAAATTCATGTGCCAGAATTGCATGAATTGTCCCCTTGAGTCCATAGGCAACAAGTGGGGCCGAAATCTGAATCACAACCTGAAACTGTTCTTCAAACATCACAGGAAGCGTTCTTGCAAACAAGATACCGTATTCATATGAATTTGGGTGTGGAGAAGAAAGTACCAGTGATGGTTCAACGTATGCGACAGGGTATTGAATTCCAGATGCCTTCTCAATTCGGTTTATCCCATCAACAGTAATTGGAAAACGTTTCATGGCAAGATCAAACACGTCGTCAGGAATTAGCCCTTTAGTGTGTGCGTCCTTGAGGCGTATTAGCGGATCCACGATTTACCTCGATAATTATGAATGTAAAAAGGTTGATTTAATTAAGATCGTGGTTTTCCGGATTTCTTTTTTTTGCGGGTTTGAGCCCTTTGATCAGCGTGTCTTTGATGTTTACCTTTTTTTCTAATTGGCATGTTATCTTTGATATTTAGTGCTAGTTAATTGTTATCATTTTATCTCAATATCGAGAAAATCAAAGTCTTGGCACTTGCAAGGAATGCCAAGGACTTTAGAGACACTCGGAGATACGTCATCACCGTTTACAAATCGCCTTATTGGAAGGCCTCCCTCGGTTTTGACAAACATGGTAAATGCATGCTCAGAATTCTTTTTGTATTTTATAGAAAAGATCTTCTTTTCAGAGCGTTTTCCGGATTTTTCATATACGACGATTGTGTGTTTCTGAAGATCCTTTAATTTTTGCAGATTTTTTGAGTCAATTTTGGATTCTGCAGATATCTTCACATCCATTAACGAGGCAAATTTGAGAGGTTTTTTGGGGGATTCTAAAACCGTCTTAAGATTGGTGATTTTAAGTGAATCAAATTTTTTAGAAGATAATCTCAAATTTCTTGCCAGTGGATTCTGAATCTTGACAAAAAACGGTCTGCCACTACCTAAAACCAGGCTAGATTTATCCTCGCCTCCAATCCATGTGAATTTAGCAGTGGTTCCGCCGAATTTTTCAAAAAGAAATTTGGAGATGATTCCTTCAATGCTGTCAAATTCCGAGATTCCATGAAAGCTGCAGACTCGACATCCCTTTCCAAGACAGTTCAAACAGGATTTCTGCTTTTGTGGCATGCCTTTCAAAGTTTTGACATATCGTCCAGAAAGGGTTATTGATTTTGAACGTAACTGACATGATTCGTCCTTGAGATTTATGGTAAAAGTCAGATCAGGATCCAAAAAATCAACTGACTTTTTTGTTTTTCTTGAAAAGAATTTTCCCAATTCTTTTGTGATGTCCGTCTTTATGCCGTCAATTCCTCTTAATTTGTATTTTGAACGGATGTAATCATCCCTATCGACAATGGACGGTTTGATGATTGCGCCAATGCTAAATGATGAAAAAGAATAGTCCGACGAGGCATCAAGCATTAATTTTAAAAAATGACCTAGGTTCTCAAATAGATTTTTACAGATATGGCATTTTTGAGAAAGGTTTGGATTTTTCCTGAGTTTTTTGCCAAGAAGTCTGTTGGATGAAAGGTGTAGTTGTTTTGAGAATAATCTGCCCAAACACTGATCACATAATTCGTGTTTTTGCAGGATCTGATTTGTAATGGAGGTGATTTCTTGATAATCAGACATGTCAGAAAATAATTCTGTGAGATTATCCCAGGCCCATTTTTCTAAGAGTGCCTTGCATCTGACGCCCCTTTGAAGCCTTCATCATGTTCTTAGATTGTGTGTAATTTTTGAGCAGTTCCTTGACTTCACCTTCTGGCCAGCCAGAACCCCGGGCGATTCTTTTGATTCTCGACTGACGAATCAGGGTAGGATCTGTTTTTTCATCTTTGGTCATACTCTGAATGATATAGCGCCATTTCTCAACTCTTCCCTCCATTTGATCTAGCTGATCATCTTTTACCATTCCTGAGAGACCGGGCATGCTCTCAAGAATGCCTTTTAATGAACCGACCTTGGTAACCTCTTCTAACTGATAAAAGAAATCATCCATGCTCATTTTTCCACTAGAAATTCTTTTCATTCGTACGCCATCCCCTTCATCTTCTAGTCGTTTGGCCAAATCCAGTACTGTTTGAATGTCGCCCATTCCAAGTAGCCGTCCAACAAATCGGGTTGGGGAGAATTTTTCCAAATCATCAACTCGTTCACCTGTACCAATGTACATTATTTGTGCGCCAGTAGCAGTGGATGCCGCAAGTGCGCCTCCGCCCTTTGCAGAGCTATCCAATTTTGTAATGATGACACCGCCTACTGGAATGGTTTTATGAAATGCCGCTGCCTGGCTATAGCACTGCTGTCCTATAGTCGCATCAATTACAAGTAATGCCAGATCCGGTTCGGCAGCCTTGTTAATTCTAGACATTTCCTCTAGCAGGTCTTGCTCCTCCTTGTGACGGCCGGCAGTATCAATCAAGACAACATCCAAGGGCTGGCCTCCGAAATGTTTCAACCCGTTTTTTACAATACTAGGCGAATCCTTGTTATTTTCTTCACCATAAACTTCAACGTTTGATTTTTCACACATGGTTTTAAGCTGCACTAGTGCTCCTGGTCTATAGGTATCAGCACCTACGACCCCGACTGCATATCCCTGTTTTGTCAAGAATCTGGCAAGTTTTGATGTGACCGTGGTTTTACCACTTCCCTGGATTCCAAGCAGGACTATCTTGTTTTGTTTTCCAGATTTAAAGTCAAAATCAGATTCATTTCCCATTAATTTGGAGAGTTCATCATATAGTATGTTCACGATATGGTTTTTACGTGACAGTCCGGGAGGGGGGGTTTCATTTAATGCACGCTCTGTGAGTTGGTCTGTAACCTTCAAAACCAGTTCAACATCTACGTCAGAATTTATCAGTGCCCTTTGAACATCACGGGAGAGTTCTTTTATAAGATCCTCATCTATGCCCGAGGATTTGAGAATTTTTTTGAGTGCGGCGCCCAGGTTGTCCTTTAATCCATCAAGCATTATAGTTCAATTCCGCATCCACTATTTCAAACCTTCCTCTATATCCATCCCATGTCTTATTGGCACGGTTAATTTTGATCGGATTTGAAAAGAGGGGACAGTCAATCACAAACGTTTCTGCCTCCCCCCCTTCGAAATCCAGGTTAAAGCCGAATTTCTCAGACAGGGATTGCAAGGTATCAAGATTAGATCGTGAAATGACTCTGCCAAGCCATGCGTCATCCAGACCATCAGAGGAGACAGTCGTCATTATAAAATCAAAGTTTGAATCAAGCAGATCATTCATGTATTGTTTTGGATCAGCATCCCACAATGGGGAGACTGCCACCAAATTTAGTTTTGAACAAAGGGCTTGAAATTTTTCCTTTTGAAATCGGCTTTTAATTCCACCATGAACTAGCCCCTCGATATGGAATTGTTCCTTGGCATCTTGAATCAAATCTTCAAGCAGTGATAATTCATCATCAGTCTCATCAGAATGAGAGTCGATGGTTAGTTGGGGAATTTTCATTGATTCTGACTGTAGTTTTGTCCATTGTAAATTTGGATGGTGCAGCAAATGACTTTCTTCGGATTTTGTAAAGACACTTAGAAGACATGTTACATCATGTCCCTGTTTTTGTGCCAGATAGATTGCACACGTGCTATCTTTTCCACCTGAAAAAAGAGAGCCCAGATTCATGATCTAAAAAAATTTTGATTCAACAAACCTTTGAAATTTGTTGAAAAAAGATGCCTCATTACTCATAATCCTCATCAAAAATCAGACGGCTTTTCCATTCATCATCAGCATCATATCAGCTCTTAATACGCATGATTTTAGTTTTATCCATTACAACCCAATACTCTACATTTTGACCATTTTCTAGCTTGCCTTTAACTTCATCATCAATCAGGGATACGTCAATTGTTTCAAAAGTTTCAGAGTCCATGACCTGAACCGTGTCTCCGTTTATGGAGATTATCTGGCCTAGTTTTTTGTTAATCATTGGAATGTGGATTTGCATGCTGACAGGTCCCACGTGCGGTCTTTTTTGTCCATCAAATATTCCCTCACCGACGATTCGGGCTTTGGCCGCACCGTGCTTTCCTGGTTTTGATGTATCATATTCTGTAATTCTACATGGTTCACCGCTTGGTTGATCGGAGTGTGGCAGCAGAATGTAAGAACCTATTTTCAAAGAACCAAGATCAGAGGGTTTGCTCATGAAAAAACAGTTTTTCGTCGAATATTTAACTTTTCTACTTTAGTTGATCAAGGATTGAGAGACTCATCAAGTTAGTCATTGTCAACCCTTTTCGGTTGACATCACGTCGTGTTTGCTCGCAATATTTCTTTACACTTTGATGGCTCTTTTCGCTTGCGACTTCAATGACTACGATGTTTTCAGAGTATGGAAACGTGAATTTTGAGGGAGTCAGGCAAAAAGTATCCATGTTTCCCAGTCCGGCTTTTGCAATCTTTTCTCTTTTTAGTAGAAGGTTTGCGATTTCTTGCAGATCATCGTCATCTTCCCCGTATTCGACATAGTATACTGAGACAAAATTGGTTTGATCTTCAACCTCTCTTTGGAAGAGATCGTCTTTTACGTTAAAAACAAAGGATGTTTTGCATTGATTATGCACAGAAAGGTCTTTGAAGATCTCTTCACTGTCCCTGTATTTGGCTAGAAGGTAATGGTTGGTAGAATCAGAAAAGTAGGGTTTGCTTTCATTAGAAAACGTGCCTGTAACAAAAAATAATTTCTCGATATTTTTTGAATTAATCCAGGACTCTTTTATCTCAACTGATTCATGCGTATGCAGATATGGGGCGCAAACATAACCAGAATAGGAGAGTTTTAGTTCAGACATCAAAGCTACAAAAACTTTTGAAGGTATTTATGCTTATACGAATCCCACGATCAACTGTGGGAAGGCACCTACGATAGTTTTTTAATGGCATGGATCTTTGTTTTCCTTGTCCCGTGGTAGCTCAGCCTGGTAGAGCTTCCGGCTGTAGTTGTTGGCTTTAGATGGCTGATCAAATAGCAGCATATCAGGCATACAGAAACCGGGTTGTCGGTGGTTCAACTCCGCCCCGCGGGATTCACAATTAAATTCAACTCCCATATGCCAGATCTGAGAGATAAGCAGTCACAAAAAGACAGCATCCAAAAACCAATATTCAAAATCTTAAAGATAGATCGGGCATTCAGAGATGCGATCAAATCACAGGATGAATTTGAAATGGGATTAAAAATGCGGGAATTTATTTTGTGATTTCTTTCATATTTTGTGGCTATTTTGTAATACGGGTTTTCATCATAAAGTTGCATCTTCCCGCAATTGCTAAAGTTAATTTCTAATGTATTCATTTTAGCATTATCTTAATTGGGTTTTAGTATTTTCAGTGTTTTCTGGTTTATGATTTCCCTATTACGTTTTATTGCGTTATTGAATATCTCCCGTTGACAGATTCCAGATATGTCATCAGGAACTGGGATCAGAGAGCCGTCCCATGAACAGGATTGCACCGCTCTCATCGTCCTGTATTATGAATATGAATGGGTGGTCTGCAATGAATCGTGGTGGTGATGGGTGTGAGAGTGTTGTCATACTCAGCGTGCCGGTTGTGACGGCGGCGGCCTCTGTTCCCTCCTCGTTTACATCTACAAATGCAACCTGATTGGCTTTAGATACATACAGATTCCTGTCACCCACATATGCAATACCGGATAGATCTGATGTTCCTGGAACAAAGACATCGTTTATTCCGAGGTTTTTTAGGTGTTTTTTAAGGTCATAATGCGTACTCATCTTGAACTTTGGCATCTCTACTAGTACATCTGTAGAGTGCATGTTCTGCTGCCATCCCTCTATCATCTCCTGTGTCAGCGATTTCTCTAGCGTATCGATTCCATGTCTATCCTCGGGTAAAATGACTAGCATGGAGAGCCTGTCACCATCATATGGTATCTTGAGCACCTGTGCACCATGTGACTTTGTATAGTGAAATACAGCATTGTTTGCCATAAAATTGGCAGTGGTGTTTTTTGATTCGCTAGTCCAAAAGTCAGATTCTTTTGTATTCTCGGGATCAAACTGCGTCAGCCACGTACCCTTGAAGTAAATTGCATTGGTAATTGCCATGGCAGTTGCGCCGTCTACACTCTCCTTTCCAATGACCTTTGGAATCTTGCCGTTTGTGTTATCTGATGCCCAGTCATTTATCTGCTTGACACCTCCGGCTCTTCTACGGGTTTAGTAAAGCTGACTGTCTTAATGCCAGCAAGATATGTCTGGCGCCCGACATCAAGGTAAGAGTCATACGGCTCAAACCAGTCGGCAAGCCACAGCGCGTTTGCCATGGCAAGCGTGGCATGCGGATCGTCACGGTTTATGGAGGATATTGCATGTGCCGTGTCGTTATGGCGCATCGTTTCATCAGGCTCAAATCCGAATACCTGCTGTATCTCCTCGGCCGTGTTTTGTTTTGCACCCTCGTACAGGAGGGAAAATGCCATGTACATGCTTGTAGGTGAGAAGAATATGTTCGAGTCAGCATCAAGTTCACTTGATACCTGCCTGTAAAAGTCGATGGTAAAAGCGTTGTTTGATTGAGACACGCTCTCAGGTATGGTCGTATCGGTGGTGTGAACAGCAGCATCTATGATTGCTGTATAGTCTGTATCGTATGGCACGGCCACATCTATAAAGGGAGACTGTCTGTTGATCCTGGGCGGCTGATCAAGACCAACTGAATACGCTATTCCTGCGGTAACTATTGCCAAAACGACTATTGCGATTACAATTATTATTTTTGCACTCATTTTTTGCACGCCTTCTCAGCCATCTCCTTTTCTATTCCTTGTCAGTTTTGGATAAAAGGTTTAGTGAAACCCCGATTTTACCAAAGAACCCAACGGATATCTCAACTATTTGTATCTGCAGTACGAATTAAAGAATTTAATATGAGACATGAAAATCTTGAATTTTAATTTATAAAAATAATAAAAAGATAGACTGATTTAAGATAATAAAATTTAACTCTTAAATTAAAAAATTCATTGCCTACTCTGATTTTTTGACTTTTTGTGCTGCTGGTCCTTTTTTACCTTCGCCTACTTCAAACTCGACTTTATCGCCTTCGTTGATGAATCCGTCAACATCTGTCTTATGTACAAACAGATCGTCTCCACCCTCTCTTTCAATAAAACCAAAGCCCTTAGTACGGTTAAACCATTTTACGGTACCTTGTTCCATTTGTTTTTGCAACAATTATTCACTATATTAAGTTAGATGTCAAAAACAGTCATTCAGAGTCAGGACTAAAAGTCCTTAGGAATGTGTTTATTCTCTTTTAACCATGTAACCTGGGGCAGTGTAAACCTCCAGATTATATCACCACGCTCATCGCTTTTAAATTCCCAGGGGGCAATGATTACAATATCATTATCTCGAATCCAGACTCTTCTCTTGAGTTTTCCCCTGATTCTGCCCCGTCTTGTAATATTATCGGCACATTTTATCATGACATTTTCGCCCCCAAGCATCTTCAAAACACGGCCAAACAGTTCGCCTTCTTCAGGCAAACGAATCTCTTTTAGAGCACTTTCATTTTTTACTTGGCGTTTGCCCATGATTTTCATTGCTATTCTGAGCATATAACTGATAGGGTTTTTGAGATGGAAATGCCAGATAAAACCAAACACAAGAGATTTTATTCATTATGATTAAAACCAGTTTGTGGAATTTAGATGCATAAAAGAATGCGCACAGTGCTGTATTGAAAGAGAGTATTATCCCAGTAAAAAATTTGGAAAAATAGGAGTGTTAATCCTTCCTGAAGAAAAAGAAAGAATCGAGAAATTGGCAAAAACCAATGGGATAAAGATCAAAATACTGCCAAGAATCGGGATCTCCGAGGATAAGAATTCAATCCCGACGAAAATTTTGGCATATCAGATGATGGGAATCGAGAAGAATGGGAATACATGTCCTTTCCTGGATACTGACAGCGGAAACAAATCACCACATGGCGGATTTCCATGTAAAATTTACAGTGAAAGACCGCTTGCATGTATGACGTTTCCATTAATCCAAATAGATCCGATTACATTTGATGAAAAATGTAAATTTTGCAAGGAACACGGAGCCGCAGATGAGAATCTAAATTCTGAAATGGAATCGCTTTTAAAAATCAAGGAGAAGATGAGCACTGATGCGCCGTTTATCTGGAGGTTTGCAACAGGAATTGGCGAACAAGAAGATCAAGGAATTTTAAAATCGGGATGGATTTTAGATGATCAAATCACAAACTAGATTCTACATGAATCAAAAATGCATTAGAGTTTAGCCGGCGTGGTAAATCATGGATTGATCACGGCACGGCCGATAATTTTTCGTGCCCTGAGATCCTCCAAGGCGTTGCTTGCCTCATCAAGTGTGTATTTTTTTGAAATGACCGGATTAATGATTCCCTTTCTTGCAAGATCAAGAAGTTCGACCATGTCGCTGTAATTTCCAGTGTATACGCCACGAATGGTAATGGATTTGAGTGGGATTGTTACAAGGGATAATTCCAGAGATCCGCCAAAAAGACCAACAAGTACCAGGTTTCCCCTTTTACGTAAAGACCCCAGACCGACCTTTACGGTTTGAGGCGCATTTACAAAATCAATTACGCTGTCTGCGCCCTTGCCGTTACAGATGGAGATTATTTTATCTGTAGGACTTCCGACTCCGGTGGATATGGAACCAGTGACGCTGGTGTTTACAACAAAGTCAGCGCCCATCTTTTTTGCAGTGTCAAATTTTTTATCATCATTGTCAATGCATATGATTTTGGCCTTTGTTATTGCCTTTGCAATCTGAATTGCCATCAATCCCAGACCGCCGGCTCCCACTATCACCAGGTATTCTGGTGAATGCATGTTTGCTTTCTTTACTGCATTATATGCAGTGAGTCCAGAGCAGGCAAGCGAGGTTGCAGCATCAGGATCAACGCCGTCAAGTTTTGCCAGATATTTGAAATGGGGAACTAGGGTGTAATCAGAATAGCCGCCGTCTTGAAAAACACCCATTGATTTTGGAGTATCACACAGGTTCTCATCTCCTTCCATACATGCAGGGCACTCCCCACAGCCAATCCAAGGAAAAACCAAAACCTCGTCTCCTATCGATGTTCCAGAAACGCCATCGCCGATCTTCTCGACGGTTCCGACAATTTCATGTCCCGGAGTTACCGGGTATTTTACACCCCGGTCTGTGACTTTCATTATTTGACCATCGCCAAGATCATATCCGCCCTCCCACAAGTGCAAATCACTGTGACATACACCCACAGATCTTACTTTAACTAGGACCTGGTTTCCTCGGGGTATTGGAGTCTCAGATTCGGATATCGTAAGGGGCTCATTAGGATTTGGGATCTGGACGGATTTCATAGGTTGGTTTTTCGTCATAACAATATAAGAGTTGACTGGAAATGGGAAAAAAATAGAGCCCTTAGATATTATTGAATACGACATAATGTACAGTGTGAGTAAATCAGAAACTTCCCAAAGTATTTCTCAGGAACCGATAAATGTTCTATTTAGTCCCTCATCTGTTGCCAAAAAAGATATCTGGGAGATTGACTTGATCCAGATTTTGGATCTGCTGGTAAAAATTCTAGAAAAATCAGGTAAAAAGGATCTCAAAGTAGCAGGAATGGCAGCACTGTCATCCTCATTAATCTATAGAATGAAAGTCGATAGTATTTTTGCACTACAAAAGGCGGCTATGGCAAAAAAACCAATACATCAGAGAACAGACGTGGACATTGAACTAATCGATATACCATTTAGACATGAATCAACATATCCGGTATCATTAGATGACCTGCTAGGACTGCTCCAAAAGCTCATAGGAACGATTGCAAATCCCCAGTCAAGAAGAAACAAACCGCTGGAAATAGAGCCAATTGACGCACCTGATTTTCAGGAATACTTTATTTCACTTGAAAGCATTATTGGAAAATACGAGGATCTGATAATGAAGAAAATCTCACCGACAGGATTTGGATTACTACGCGATATTATTGCAGAACTTGACGGGATTGATTCGATAAGATGCTTCTTTGCCGTGCTGTTTTTGGCCAGAGACCAGAAGGTGGATCTAGAGCAGGTAGAAGACGACATCAGGATCATATCAATTAAAGAAGAGTTAACAAACTGATCAAAAATGAAGAAAGGGTTTCTTTAACTAGATTTCAGACAAGTGATAGTAATTGGCTAAAATTGAGAACATGGGTGAGGCAACTGCAAGGGTTGAGGCGGCATTATACTCTGCAGGAAGACCACTCAGGATAGAAGAGATAATCAGGGCATCAGGCACAGAATCCAGAACAAAGACGTTGGAATTACTCGGCAATATCATGAAAAAGACAAAGTCGGCATTCAAGGCAATAGAAGTAGTCATACTTCCAGATGGTTCATACGTATTTCAGTTAAAACCAGAGTATAGTGCCACGGTGAAAAGATATGCCTCAAAACCAGTTCTTCCAAATGCGACACTCAAGACCCTATCCTACATTGCATATATGCAGCCGATCTCATCAAAGCAGCTTGTAGAGACAAGGGGTACAGGAGTTTATGCACACCTAAAAGAACTCAGACAGTTAGATTACATCAGTCATCAAAATGTCGGCAGATTAAAAATTTACGCAACGACTGAAAAATTCCAAAAATATTTCGGAATCAAGGGGGATGTCGAAGATCTAAAACAAAGATTATTCTCCAAAGTAAGAAAGACTGCCAGCATGAGCCATACGGCCCCCACTCCTCAAATTACAACATAGTCAAGCAGATACCTAGCCCAGGGCGGATTTTTTGCGTTTTGTATAAATTAGAGTGATTCAGACAAGGTTTTGTGAGAAAGTCCGTAGAGAATCTGGCAACTAGTAAAACGACCGGAGGCAGAAGACATCCGCTTAGAACCAGACGAAAATATGAGTTGGACAGGTATCCAAATGAGCCCATAAACGGAGCTCAGGTAACCATTACAAGAAGAGTTCGCGGCGACAATAGAAAGACGGCATTGAAGACAATTGATTTTGTCAATCTAGCAACAGGGGATGCCAAAGTTAAAAAGACAAAAATTCTAAAGGTTTTGGAGAATGCAACAAACAACGATTACAAAAGACGAGGCATAATTACAAAAGGCGCGATACTAGAAACAGAGGAAGGCAAGTGCAGAATAGTTTCCAAACCAGGACAAACAGGAATAGCCAACGCGGTTTTACTAAAGGAATAAATGAATCACAAGTAGATGCATCCTGCTTTTAAATTACTGATTTAGTTTTTAATTTGATGAGACTCGGGGATGATTGCCGGGAATACGTCATCCTTGGGATCAAAAGCTTCAATTACTTCATATTGGCTTTTGAATCCCTGAGGAACAATGACAGATCAACTGGAAGATATCTGGCAAAAAATGGCGTGATTAAATGAAGGACTATGAACACATTGTAATCTGGCTGGATTATTTCAACAAGAACCTGAAAAAATCCAAGGGAAGAAGACAGGGAATGGAAAAATGTGTTTTTGATCCCTCATTAAAAGAACTAAAGGATGCAGTAAAAGCCGCAGGATTGGAGATTACAGAATCAAATGAGACTGCAAGATATCCCAAAAAGCCATATGTCAGATCAGGATACGTCGTTTTACCAAAAGGATCCTCCAAGACAAAAATTCTTGACAAAATTTCAGAAAAACTGGTTGTAAAAAGAGGCAAGCAGTCAAAATAAAATCAAATAGCTCTTAGCTAAAGTAAAATTGACAGAAGTCTATGATAGGAATATCATTATTAGTACATTAATTGCAGGAGGTAGGCGAAATAATGCACCTAGCCGGTAGTGGCAGAGTCATCGTCCAGCTATCCAACAAACTAGATGAGGGACAGATACTCTGCGATGAAAAGGGAACTAGAGTTGCAAAAGTAATGGAACTAATAGGTCCAGTAAAAAGACCGTTTGCATCGGCAACCCCGTTGACAAACAACATCAAGAAATACATCGGCAAGCGTGTTTTCGCATCCGAACAATCTTCTGTCAATACATACAAAAAATTTAGGAGACGAAAAAATTGAACACACTAGAAAAACAAAACTGTCCTGAATGTAAATCAACTTTGGTTGATGACATGCAGAACGGTGAAATAATCTGCTCTGGTTGCGGCGTTGTAGTCGATGATCAGATTGCAGATCTTGGTCCAGAAACAATTAGTTCAAATCTTGAAGACAAGATGAGGTTGGCAAGAGCGACCGGACAAACGACCTATTCCCAGCATGACTTGGGAATAACAACTGAGATTTCAATTAGTACAAGGGACTTTAGTGGAAAAACAATCAACCGCGAAGTCGCAAATCAGATGCACAATCTCAGAAAATGGCAACAAAGAATACGGGTTTCCTCACCAAGGGAGAGAAGACTGGCAAATGTTTTAGCAAAAATGGGCGAAGCATGCGACAATCTGGGTCTCTCAAAGAATGTTTTGGAAACCTCTTCTATGATATACAGAAGCTTGGATGGACATGTTACTGTAAAGGGAAAATCTGTAGTCAGCATGACAGCTGCTACAATTTACATGGCATGCAAACAATGCGACGTAGTAAGATCACTAGAAGAGATTTGTCGGGGAATATGTCCAGCAAAAGATGTCAAATCAAAGACAAAACTTGCGGCAAGATACTTTAGAACTATGAGAATGGAGATGGGACAGCTAGAAGTGCCAGTTGTAACCATGGACAAATACATCTCAAAGATAGCAAACACCACACAGACTGAGGTCAGAGTCGAGAGGCTGGCCTTGGAAATTGCAGAAAAAACAAAAAACAGCAATATTGCAGATGGAAAGGCTCCAAATGGAATTGCTGCAGCATACCTGTATGTTGCATCAGTCCTGCTTGGACAAAACGTACTGCAAAGAGACGTTTCAAACACTGCAGGAGTCACCGAAGTCACTATCAGAAACAGATGTAAAGAGATTCTAACATGCTACAAACTCAAAATTACTTTGAGGCCATCTCTGACCAAAAATTAAACCCCCTTTTTTTCTTTTTTTCATTTTATTACTAAAAATCCGTTAGGATCAGCTAAATTTCGTCGGCATTATATAGCTAAACAGAATAAATTGCAATATGGGCGTATTAGAAATCAAGGATCTTCATGTGAAAAGAGAAGGCAAGGAGATCCTCAAAGGAGTCAATCTAAAAACAGGACCCGGCGAAGTTCATGCCATTATGGGACCTAACGGCTCAGGAAAAAGTACGCTAGCATACACATTACTTGCACATCCAAAATACGAAGTTACATCAGGGGATATTTTGTTGGATGGCGAGAGTATTCTGGATTTGACTGCAGATAAAAGGGCAAAGAAGGGATTATTCCTGGGATTTCAGTATCCTACCGAGGTTTCAGGTGTGGGATTTTCTCACTTTCTTAGAACTGCCTACAACTCGTTGAGCAAGGCACTTGAAGGCGACGATAGAGAGGTATTCATCACGGTAAGGGAATTTCAGAAATATTTAAAAGAAAATTTGAAAAAGGTGGGATTAAGCGAGGAGTTTCTTTCAAGATATCTTAATGAGGGATTTTCCGGCGGAGAAAAGAAACGCGCCGAAGTTTTACAGATGGCAGTACTAAAACCAAAAATTTCAATTTTAGATGAACCCGATTCAGGATTAGATATTGATGCAGTTCAGTCAGTGGCAAAAGCAATCAGTCAGGTATCAGGCAAGGACGCAACAATTATTGTAATTACCCACTATGCCAGAATCCTGAAATTCTTGGACAAACTAGACTTTGTGCATGTGTTTGCCAATGGCAGGGTCTTGAAAACAGGCGATGCGTCACTTGCAGACAAACTAGAAAAGGACGGTTATGACTGGGTCGTAAAGCAGGCAGCCTAGTCAAATTCAAACAGATATTTTCCCAGGACATCCAATTATGACGTAAGCATTACATCCCGTACGTATGATCTGATCCTGCACGTTTTTTTATGATGCTGACCCTCTTTTAGATCAGCATATCTGAAAAACTTGGTCGTTGTTAGTTACTGGAGTCGGGTTAATTACGTACAACTCTAATTAGATTCCGGTAGAAGATCCGGTTTTTTGTTTAAATAGGGTTTGGATTTGGAAAGATCATGTCAGCAGACAATGATCAGTATTATTTCAATTTCTCATTTTTCAAAGTGGATCCCAAATGGAGATGGATGGCAGATTTGGCAAAGAATGAATCTGCAAAAGAGGTTGAAAACATAATTAATAATTCAGGAATAATGTTTAGATCATATTCAAATCTGGGATTAAGAGACGATTCTGATTTTTTGTTTTGGTTTGCTGCAAAAACAATTGGGGAAATTCAGACTGCCATTGAAAAGCTGTACAAAACGGTGTTTGGAAAATATATCACACCATCTATGACATATCTTTCTTGTACCAGACCGTCAATCTACGTACAAGAGCAGAAAACTCAGGGATTCATTACAGGCGACGAACCAAAAAAACATGTCATAATCTACCCATTTACAAAGACTAGGGAATGGTATCTTCTGCCAAAAGAAAAACGCCAGGAAATTATGAATGAACACATAGAGGTAAGCAAGAAATATCCACAAATCACGCTAAACACCACGTATTCTTTTGGCATACACGATGAGGATTTCATGCTTGCGTTTGAAGTAGACGACATCAGGGATTTCCAAGATCTGATCATGGATTTGAGGGAAACCCAGGTATCATCATATGTAAAAAATGATATTCCGATGATCGTATGCGTCAAAAAAGATATCGTTCCTTTAATATCAAGTCTGGGTTGATTTTTACAGAAATGATCTTCTTGAAAATTCCGGTGCCGTCATCAAATGTCAGATAAACATGACTGCATAATCGTTTATTCAAGAACAGAAAAATCATCATAACATTAGAGAAATCATCAAAAATGCAATTAAAAATTCAATTATGCTAGACTTTTACATCCCACCTTTTTATTTAATTTTGGAATTAATCTAGTAATAACAGGGTTTATGCGCAATCGATTCCAATGGACATACTATAAATGATGAAAACAAAGAGACATGAATTAGAAAATTGAATTACAATAAATTGGGAAAAACAGACATCAAAGTATCGGAGCTGGGATTTGGTGCATGGTCCATTGCCCTTGACTGGTGGGGCAAGAAAATTGAGGAGGACGAGGCAGAAAGAATGCTCAAAAAAGCATACGATGTGGGGATTAACTTTTTTGAAACCGGGGACATGTATGGAAAGGGAAAAAGTGAGAGGATTATTGGCAAAGTTTTCAAGGACATGAGAGACGAGATTGTCATCTCCACAAAATACGGTTATGACTTCCGAGGAGTGGATCAGATTGGACATAGTGAGTTGCCACAAAAATTTGACGAGGATTTTACAAGAATGGCACTAAGGGACAGCCTGGAGAGATTGCAGACAGACCACCTAGATATGTATGGATTGCACAATCCAAAACTAGCCCACATCAGAGACGACTCGATATTTAACGTGCTTGATAGTTTTATCGCAGATGGAACTATCAAAACATGCCAGGTAGCACTAGGTCCGGCAATCGGCTGGACACAGGAGGGTCTTGAAGCAATGGATAGGCCAGACATCAGTGCGGTGCAGACTGTCTACAACATTTTAGAGCAGACTCCAGGAAATGAATTAATGAAAAAGGCTGAAGAGAAAAATGTCGGAATTCTAGTCAGGGTTCCAGAGGCATCAGGAATACTAACCGGAAAGGTAAATGCAGACACAAAGATTGATGAAAAAGACCACCGATCAGTAAGAAAAGGTGAATGGATTAAAGCATCGCTAGAAAAGGTTGAACAGTTAGAACCGATTGCAAAAAGAAACGGATTAAACATTACAGAGTTGGCCATGAAGTTCATAATGACAAAGGGGGGATTTGCATCAGTATTTCCAACCATGATCAGCGAGGATGAGGTGGTTGCCAATGCAGAGATGACAAAGGGGGAATACATCTCGAGATCAGACATGAAAGAGATAGAAGAATTGTACAGTACTTGGCCTTCCTATGAGTTAAAGGCAACGCCCCAGGCAGATTAATCCGCAGATGGACCACACCCATGGATTCACAAAAAACACTTGAAGTTATTGAAAGAATGAAACTGGCCAAAATTGGCGAGTATAACAAATGGGAAAAAATCATCAAGAAGATAAAGAACCAGCAAAGACTTGATCCTAAGGAACTTGAATACTATACGAATTTAACAAGAATCTACAAAGAGTCAGGTGTTACCAGCAGAAGCAAGGTCTATCACACAAAATTATCAGAACACGATGAGAAACCGCCATGCAAGATATGCAGGGAGCATTCAGCATACTATTGCAACATGAATGACCAGTACTTTTGCATAGTTCATGTCGTAGGACATGATGAAAATGAATTCTAGGAAACGGGAATTGTTTCTTCCAAAGTAAAGGAGTTTTCCACGAAATATTCAACTCTGGTTTTTTTGAATTCACGGGAACTGAAGAGAATTTGGTATTCATCAACGTTGATTTGATCCTGTATTGTCTTTGCCATTTGATGAGCCTCATCATGAGTCTTGCAATGGATCATCGAAAAAACATTGTATGGCCAATCCGAGTAGGTGGGCCTTTCATAACAATGGCTTACCTGAGGAAATGATCCTAGTTTTGCCCCGACATCAGATATCCTATCTTTTGGAACCTTCCAGACTATCATTCCATTAGCGGTAAATCCCACCTGTCTGTGTCTCAAAATAGCTGCAAAACGTCTCATTACTCCAATGTCTTGATAATATCGCATCTTTTCAAATAATTCATCTTCGGTAATTCCAAGATTGTTAGCGGCCACTACAAACGGCTCGTCAAGAATTTCCATATCCTTTTGTAATTCACGGATAAAATCCCGGTCTTCCTCCGTAGGGTCAAACTTTACATTTTTGATCTCTTTTTTTTCCTCAGTTGGTGCAACCTCGTGTTTTTTTTCATCAACCATGTCCAGCTTTACGCCAATTTTGAATAACTGCAGGGTTGGAAGCATTCGGACTTTGTTGATCCCCTTTAGTATGTTGAATTTTGCAATCTCTATTTTCAAATCAGAACCCGGCGGGACTGCCAAAGTAAACCAGAGGTTGAATTGATGATCACGCTCATAGTTATGACTGACGCCAGGATGACGGTTGATTTGACTTGCGACATGTTCTAGTTTGTCAGGTTCAATCTCCATTGCAACAAGCGAACTTGTGTAGCCGAGTTTTCTTGTATCAAAGATGGCACTAAGTTGTCTTAAAACGCCGATTTCCTTCAGATTGTCAAGACGCTCTTTTACAATCTTCGGAGTAGTGTTAAATTTTTCGGCAATGGCATCAAAGGGTCTTGTTACAAGCGGGAATGTCCACTGAATTTCATTAAGGATTTCTTTGTCTAATTGATCCAAAGCCAACAAGTCAATAACTTTACCATTCAATTAAAAGTGTAGCTAGGATTTATGAGCCGGTTTTTAATACATAAATAGAAACCCAAATCCTTTTGATCGGATGATAGTTGATCTGAATCTTCAAGACAAGATAGTGGCAGTAATTGGCAGTGGAAATGAGGCACAAAAGCGGATCAACTCATTATTAGGACAAAACTGCGAGATTTTAGTGATTAGTGACTCTATAAATGCCCGAATCAGGAAACTGGTAAAAACAAAAAAGATCACATTCAAGAAACAAAAAATCCAGGATCTCAAATTTATTTCAAAATTCAGGCCAAATGTGATCATCACCACGACAGATGACAAAAAATTAAACCAGAAGATTATCAACAGTGCAAAAAGACGCAAAATCATTGCATACAGTTCAGACAACCCCGAAGATAGTGACTTTTCAAATCCAGCAATAATTGACTTTGAAAGCATGATTCAGATTGCAATCTTCACAGGTGGCAAAAGTCCGGCAATGTCAAAGAAAATCAAGACTAGCGCAGAGAAGATATTCAAAAGAATAATCACAAAACAAGACATTGCCCAGATCAAAATTCAAAATATTGCAAGAAAACTGGCAAAAGTGGACATATCAAGCCAGATTCAGCGAAGAAGATACCTGCACACTGTCATGACAGACGGCGGGATTGAACAATTAATAAAAGACGGTCATGTGAAGAGAGCTGAAAAGAGAGCCATTACAATATTGAGGAACTGGAAATGAATCAAAATATCATTAACGCACGTGTTACTTTTCGTAACTCACCAATTCATATTCTTGAACAATTTACAATAAAGGATATCCAGGATGCATATAAACAATTTAAAAAACATTCAGGGTTGGATGAATGTGTAATTATTCAGACATGCAATAGAATCGAATTGTTTGGCAAGTCAGGAGCGTATGATTTGGAGAAAATTAAAAAGACATGGGCATCACTAACCGGACTTGGGGAGGAGATGTTCAAAGAAAATATCGAGTTTGTTGAAAACCAAGAAGCACTGCATCATCTGTTAAAGTTGACATCGGGACTAGATTCCATGGTACTAGGGGAGGAGCAAATCCTGGGCCAGATAAAAAATTCAATCACTTCTGCCAGAGAGACAAAGGCATCAGGTCAGCACCTTAACACCTTGTTTGATAAGGCAATTAGAATTGGAACTAGAATTAGAAACTCGAGTGGGATCGGCAGAGGCGGAATTTCAATTGGCTCCATGGCAGTAAAGCTTGCAGAAGAAAAAATTGACGAATTAAAAACAAAAAAGATCTTGCTGATTGGCACCGGCGAAGTATCAACTCTTGTTGCAAAATCATTGCAAAGAAGGGGATATGCATTTGATGTAACTAGTAGGACCATGGGAAGATCACATACATTTTGTGAAACGATGGGAGGAAATCCAGTCAAATTTGAGGAGATTCTTTTAGGATTTGATAATTACGACGTATTATTTGTCGCAACGACTGCGCCGTATTTTCTTGTGACTCATGAAAGAATCACAAACGCCATGAAGGAGAAAAGCGGCGGAATGATGATATTGGATCTGTCAAATCCTAGAACGGTGGATGAAAAAGTTGCAACTATCGGAGGCATAAAACTAATGAATCTGGATCAGATTGCCGAAATGGTTGAAAAGAACATGAATGCACGGCAAAACAAGGTAAAAACCATTGAAAATATAATTAACGAGGAAGTAGTCATATTAGAAGCCTCAATGAAAAGACTAGATGCAGAACCACTGGTAAAAGATGTATTCAAGAGCATAGACTCCCTGAGAACAAAAGAACTGCAAAAAGCACTCCAAATGCTTGATGAGAAAAACGAGGAAAAAATCAAAATTATTGACGAATTAACCAAAGCAGTGGTTGAAAGCATTGTATCAACTCCAATGAACAACATCAGAAAGGCATCAGAACAGGGCAGGCCTGACATGGTGGAGTTGGCAGGCAAGCTGTTTGACTATAAAAAACAAAACGAGGTAGACTAGGATTATATTTTACCCAAAGAGAATTCCAACATGTCATTTCCTGCCAGGCGACTTCGTAGACTGAGAACCTCAGAAAAAATGAGGGAGTTGGTTCAGCAGACCAGGCTTTCCCCAAAGGATTTCATCTGCCCGGTGTTTGTTCAAGAAGATCTGAAAAAGAGAGTCAAGATAGAATCAATGTCGGAGATAGAAAGACTCCCACTAGAGGATCTCAATGGCGAGGTGGGGGCAATCACTGATTTGGGAATTCCTGCAATCATGTTATTTGGGATTCCGGCAAAAAAAGACGATGTGGGATCTTCTGCATTTGATGAGAAGGGAGTTGTTCAAAGGGCAATTTCTCAAATCAGGGAAAATTTTGGAGACAGAATATGCATAATGGCAGATGTCTGTCTATGTCAGTTTACATCAACTGGGCACTGTGGAGTTATTCAGGGAAATAAAATTGATAATGACGCCAGTCTTGAGATACTTTCAAAAACAGCTGTTAGTCAAGCAAAGGCAGGTGTCGATACTGTATCGCCATCTGCAATGATGGACGGCCAGGTAGCTGCAATCAGAAAGGCACTTGATGAGAATGGATACACCGATGTTTCAATAATGTCGCACTCTGCCAAACATCGCTCAAACTTTTATGCGCCATTTAGGGATGCCGCAGAATGTGCACCAAAGTTCGGAGACAGAAAGACATACCAAGTTCCATACACAAATGCCAGAGAAGCAATGATGGAAGTTGAGACGGACATTAACGAGGGAGTGGATATTGTAATGATAAAACCAGCATTGGCTTATTTGGATTTGATAGCAGAAACAAGAAAAAGATTTGACATCCCAGTTTCAGCATACAGTGTTTCAGGAGAATATGCACTGGTAAAAGCGGCAGCACGGCAGGGATACGTAAATGAAAAAGACATTACAGAGGAGATTCTGTATTCCATCAAGAGGGCAGGAGCTGATATGATAGTCACGTATTTTGCAAAATCAGCCGCAAAATTTCTTCAGGAATCATGAGAAACGACGAACGTTATGAGATTGAAAGGGCCTTTGACCTGCTACCACATGTTGTGGGTTCAAGTTGGACATCAGTCTGGTTTCGAATGAAGGGGATCAAAAAACCCACAAGAGAGGAATATCGGGAAAAAACTCTGGAATTTCTAAAGAAAATAGAACCGGTATTTGAATCGTATCCGAAAGAAGAGAATTTTGCAGAAATTATCAGATATATCGAATCTAGGAAAAAAGAAGTGTATGAGAAGATATTATCTGGGGAAAACAATGAGATCGAAAAACGATATGACAGATACGTCGATTACGGTTAAAGTTCCCGCCGCAGCTGTTTTAGATACTCCTTTAGTACCCCGGTTCTCTTTTTTGCCTCTGTTCTTCCAGATTTTGTGTTCATTAGTGATTCTAGCTTTAGTAATTTTTGAAAAAAATGATCAACTGTCCAGATTTGATCATTAGGCTTTCTTTTTTTGCAAAAAGGATCATCAGTGTTGTAAAACGGCCGTTTAAGGGAACCGCCTGTGGCAAAAACCCTTGCAATACCTATCGCACCCAGCGCATCCAGTCTATCGGCATCCTGGAGAATTTTTCCTTCAATGGTTTTAGGAGTCCTGCTTTGTGAAAAGCTGTGATCACGAATTGCATCAGAGATTATAGTGATTTCCTCTTTGTTAAAATCATATTTTTTGAGTATTTGTCGTGATTTTTTTGCACTCTCAATTGAGGAGGTTTTTGAGCGTCGGTCAGATTTGGGATAAGAGACCAGATCATGGAGTAGTGCGGCACAAAGAACCAGTCGCTCATTTGCCCTTTCTTTTTTGCAGATTTTTTGTGCGTTATTGTATACCCTGAGGATATGTCCAAAATCATGCGCAGAGTCATTTTCCATTCTTTTTTTTACATCACGTTTAAGAGAATCGAGAACTTTCATTTAGAATCGCCATATTTTTGGTTTGACAAATTTTATTTTTCTCTTAGTAATTAAAATTGTCCAGTTAATTGATGCAAAAAGAACAATCACGCCGATTCCCACACCGTCAATTAGCAAGATTCCGACAAGACGATCTTCAAATATTTCCAGAAATGGGGTCAGGACCGCGTTTCCAAAGTATATCATAATTATGTAGGAAATGACTCTGCCAAACCAGAATCCAACATAGATTCCCATGTTCTTTGCGCGCATCAAGCCATAAGCGATAAACAGGAAATTGCTTGGGAGGGGCGTGGCTCCAAATAGAAAGGATGTCACAACATAACCGTATTTTTTGTGGCTCAGGTAATTTCCAATAATGTCAAGATTTGATTTCTGCTCTTCTCCAGCAAATTTTCTAAATACACCACTGATCATTTTTAGAAAAAATCTGCCAATAGTTGCCCCGGTTGCACCCACCATGGCAAGAATGACAATATTCAAGCTGGGGTCAAGGAGATAAAACGATGTCAGGACAATCCAGCTTGGTGGCATCAAGATGGGGGCGGCGTTTACTCCAATCAGAACTAGGAAGATTCCAAAATACGAATACTCGCCAAAAATTTCAAAAAAATCCACCATGCTTCTAAGATTATGTTGCCTTTTTTGTTTCTAAACCCTTGGATTTATCTCCAGTCAGAAGAAAATTTCATTATCATGCAATAAATTAAAAGAATTACAACTTTTTCAAGACAATAATCAGGTATTGCAACTAATAGGATCAATTATCCAATATCTTTATAAATGATTTATGCATGTATTTAACCATGTCCGAGATAGTTTGGAAGTGTTTTAGATGCAATCTGTCTTTCAAGGACAAGCAATTAGCTGAGATACACAAACAAATTTCAAAGCATTCCATTACCAAAATAAAGGTCCTAGTCGCCTAATTTCTGAAATTTTCCCGAATAACTGAGTAAAATTTGGTGCAGAGGGTGGGATTCGAACCCACGAACTCCTAAGAGAAGGGATTTCCTATTTTGAGGATCTTGAGTCCCTCTCGGTTGACCGGGCTTCGATACCTCTGCAATGAGATTGGGTAATGACTAATATTTTTCGATTACTATTAGGGTAAATTAAAAAAAAAGATCCATGCTTTGTAGAGTTTTTAACAAAGCTTATAATCATGTGAATTTGATTCAAAAATACATGGTAGAATATATACCAATTTCACAAGCAAGAAAAATGCGAAGTGGAGTTAATGCAAAAGCCGAAGTTAAAAGTAAGGGAGACCCAAGAACGGTAAATCTCAAAAACGGAGGAACCGTGGACGTATGTGATGCGGTAATATCTGACGGCGAAACAGAAGAAGACCAAATGAAACTGACATTGTGGGGCGACGACATTAAAACAGTAAATATTGGAGATGTGGTTGTCATCACAAACGGATACACCAATGAATTCAAAGGAGAGGTATCCTTAACAAAAGGTAAATTTGGTCAGATGGAAGTTAATCCTCAATAATTTCCACCATAATTTTAATTATTTTTATAATCTGAAAATTGGCTGCATGCCAATTAATTTTTAAGGGAACTAACGTCTGGATTTCTTTTTAGCTGCTTTCTTTACGGGTTTCTTTTTAGTCGCTTTCTTTTTAGCTGTTCTCTTTGCTACTTTCTTTTTAGCTGTTCTCTTTGCTACTTTCTTTTTAGCTGTTCTCTTTGCTACTTTCTTTTTAGCTGTTCTCTTTGCTACTTTCTTTTTAGCTGTTCTCTTTGCTACTTTCTTTTTAGCTGTTCTCTTTGCTACTTTCTTTTTAGCTGTTCTCTTTGCTACTTTCTTTTTAGCTGTTCTCTTTGCTACTTTCTTTTTAGCTGTTCTCTTTGCTACTTTCTTTTTAGCTGTTCTCTTTGCTACTTTCTTTTTAGCTGTTCTCTTTTTAGCTGTTCTCTTTGCTACTTTCTTTTTAGCTGTTCTCTTTGCTGGTTTCTTTTTAGTCACTTTCCTTTTAGCTATTCTCTTTGCCGCCTTCCTTTTAGCTGTTCTCTTTGCTGGTTTCTTTTTAGTCGTTTTCTTTTTAGCTGTTTTCTTTCTAGTTGTTCTCTTTGCTGTTTTCTTTTTAGCTGCTTTCTTTACAGATTTCTTTTTAGCTGCTTTCTTTACAGGTCTCTTTTTAGACATCTTGTGTTTTTTAACCAAAAATTCTCGTAATTTTGCAGATGCAGCATCTAATGCTTTTTTAGCAGATTCCTCTGCCCTTGTTTTTGATTCTAATTGTCGGACAAATTTCTCAACAGTTTTGTGACTCACAGTCATCGTCTTACGCATGGAAGATTTTGATTTGGACTGTCTTTGGATTTTTGATGAAATCTTTGATTTGGCATCATCAAACTTTGCAACATTTTCTGTAATTTTTTTAGCTGTTTTTTCCCTGCTTTTAATCTCAAAAATTAATTCCTGAATATGATCATTTAAGAAGCGTAATTTAATTTCAGCATTCTGTTTTTCCTCAGGATTTTCAGCAAATTCAATTTCTTGTCGAGTCTGCTCTACTGCCTCTTTTTCTTGTGACAGACGGTCATTTGCTGCACTTAGCAATCTTTCAATACTTTTCAATTGGGAGTTTTTTTGATTCAAAATGGCAGATACATCAGAGATATCTTCGCGCTCAGATTCAATTTTTCTAGATAGTGTATTCAGACCAGAAGAGGAGTGCCTCTCAGCAGAACGGATCTCCCCTAGCTGTTTTTCAGCTTTTTTTCTAAGATTTGTCGCTTTCTGCTTTTTGTCTCTCAGCTGAACTACCAACTTTTCTAACGATGTCAATATTCAATCAAGGCAGATGAATCGGTTAAGTTATAGATATGATCAGGAATTGACTTAGCAGTTAAGAAAATTAACCAACTTTGATCGCTAAAATCAATTTTTTAAAAAATATTAGTAAAGAGAATTCATCAAAATTATGGATTTTCATCCAAAAGATTTACCGGTATCAAAAACATATGATCTAAAAGACGAAAAGGATGCCTCAGATGCAGTTGAGGACATGATCAATACGGGATTTAATAAAAAAGAAGGATACAGGGTCTTGATGCCAAAAGAATCAAAAATTGCAAAAAGAATCGGATACACAGTTACAACCGGGGTAACTCACGGATTAAGACAGAAAGGCGAAGCCAGAAATGTCAGATATTGGACATATCATCACGATAAAGAGCATTATGCGATAGTTCTGATAAGTAATGCCGCACTAACGGAACTAGGTCTTTGATTTGTCAAAAATTTTGTAAAGTTTTGTTCTCTTTGCCATTACTCCAACAAGCATCATACCAATGACGGTTCCTCCTATGACGTCCATTGGATAATGTTGTAGGACGTAGATTCTACTAATTGAGATCATTACAGGATATAACAATAGCAGATATGCCCCCCTAGGGAATCGTTCTGAAAGGGCATATCCCAGCAGTACGCCAAATATTATGGCTCGAGCCGCATGGCCGGAAGGATATGAAGCATTAATGCTGCCCTCACAAAACAGGGCAAATGTATCACGGCTGATTTCAATGGGAAATGGCGTACCCTCATACTCAAAATCAGGTCTGTCCCTATCAACGCCACATTTGATGTAACCGGTAAGGAGGGTTGAAAATACGATTAGAATCATCAAAGTAATTCCAATTCTGCGGGTTTTTGGAATAATTAACAACAGTATTCCAAATGCCATCATGTTAAAGACATCTCCACTTTCTGTGACATACTGCATAATGGTATCAAGTGTGGGATTTCCAACATTTTGTGAAAAGAAAAAGATGACACCTTGATCAAAACTTTCAGTTACCTGATAATATACAAAAGCAGTAAGAATCATAAATAAAATTACCAGCAATACAAAAGAGCGTGACCTAATATCAAAAATCCAGTTTTGCAATTAATTAAACCCCAAGTATGTTGCTTTTAATTTTTGTCAATGGGTAATTTTCATAACTGCAAACCATTGTCTGGAATTAGGATTTGGGAAAATAATTCTGATCGACTCAAAGAATTTAACCAAGTGTATAATAGAAAAGGCGTGAAGGTACTCACATTAGATGATTTTGACCTAAAGGGCAAGACTGTTTTTCTTAGAATCGACATGAATTGTCCAATTGATCCAGAAACGATGGAAATTCTGGGTATAAAAAGAATTGAAGAGGCCGTTGAAACATTAGAATCATTAAAAGATGCAAGGGTGGTAGTGGCCTCACACCAGGGAAGGGTCGGAAATAAAGATTATACTGGAATGGACAAACATGCAAAAGTTCTGGAAAAATTAATGAATAAAAAAATAAAATACGTAGAAGACGTGATTGGAGAAGCTGCACAAAACGCAATCAAGGGTCTGGAGGATGGGGACATTCTGCTTTTAGATAATCTGCGATTATGTGCTGAAGAAAATTATGAATTTTTACCAGAAGATGCGGCCAAAACAATAATGGTCAGCCGTTTGTCCAAGTTATTTGATCTTTGTGTGTTGGACTCGTTTCCAAGTGCGCACAGATCACACCCGTCAATTATTGGATTTCCACAGGTTCTGCCGGCATGTGCAGGAAGAATTGTTCAAAGAGAGGTTCAAAACCTAGATGAGATAATGACTGTTGCCAAGGCACCGCATGTTATTGTGCTTGGAGGCTCAAAAATACTAGACAGACTTGAGGCAATCAAGCTATTGATTCAAAACGGCCGTGCAGATCATGTTCTGCTGACAGGATTGATTGGAAATGTGTTTATGCGTGCACAGGCCCGAATCAAATCCTCGCTTGGCATAAAAAGAGAAGAAGAGGCAGTAGCAAAGGCACATGCGCTGATTGGAGAGTATCCAGATGTTTTTGCAACACCGGTAGATATCGCAATTGACAAGGACGGTGAAAGAATAGAGATGGACGTAAGGGAGATGGACAGGGGGGACAAAATTTTTGATTTGGGTCCAAAGACCATAGAATATTATTCAAAATTAATTTCTGGTGCAGGAACCGTGTTTATCAGCGGACCTGCTGGATTTTTTGAAAAAGAAAATTTCAGCTATGGTACAAAAGAATTGCTCAAATCAGTTGCAAACTCTATGGCAACAACAATTGTAAGTG
The DNA here is from genome assembly GCA_965218785.1 of Candidatus Nitrosopumilus sp. Lineage (GTDB taxonomy): Archaea > Thermoproteota > Nitrososphaeria > Nitrososphaerales > Nitrosopumilaceae > Nitrosopumilus. Next base: position 588,818 of record OZ244650.1, on the reverse strand, counting down.
GCGGTCACTTGACAACGGCATTAAAACAGCAGGGATTGGCAGATAAAATTAATCATGTTAGCACTGCAGGCGGGGCATTGGTACTTTATCTTACAGGTGAGAAGCTACCGATGATTAACGCACTTGAAGAGGCCGCAAAAAAATACAGATCTAAATAGAGGATTTGCAGGAGGGGTCAGGGCATGTCCTCTCCTCAGATGCTCCAAGGTAAATGTCCTGATTGCAGGTATTACAATGTAGTTTTTCAACAGGATCAAACAGCTTTAGCCAGATGGTGGTAAAGTTCTGCGCAATGTTTCTTACAAGGCCCAAATCACAAATATCATTGAAAAAGGGTTCAACGTCATCGACTATCCAAGAGGGATTAATATCACCTGTCTGTTTTAGCATCTCAAAGATTTCATCATTTGAAAATCGGGCATCAACATCATTGAATTTTTCAAAAATTATTTTTCGGATTTGGAGTGCAATGGGGGTTGTAGGAGTATAATCACTCATGTTAATACAGATTTGCTGCCTCTTCTTTTAGTTTATCCATGTCTTGAGAATCATTCAAATGTTCTCCAAGATAGGTGTAAAGGGCAGATTTGAGTACTTTGAGGGACAGCAGGGCGCATTTTATTCGAACTGCCTGAAGATGCTCAAGACCCAGCTCGCTTAATACATCGTTTTTTTCTAACTTTCTTACCTCATCAAGATTTTTGCCCTTTGTCATTTCAGTCAAAACACAAGAACATGCCATGCAAATTGCACATCCCTTCCCATGGAATTTGATATCAGTGACTTTGTTCTCATCAATTTTCATATCAATGTCAATGCTGTCACCACATAACGGATTTGAATCATGAAAGGTCACATCGTGATCTTCAATCTTTCCATAATTTACTGGATTTCTTGAATAATCAACAATCATTTCATGATAAATATCGGCATTACCACTCATAATTTGAACACCTTTGCCACTTTATTTAATGAATTGATCAGCGCGTCAATGTCTTCTCGGGTGTTGTAAATGTAAAAACTGGCCCGGGATGTCGCAGCGACATCTAGCCGCTCCATTAGTACCTGTGCACAGTGATGACCGGAACGGACTGCAATGCCCTCCCCATCAATAATCTGCGCAACATCATGAGGATGAACATCTGCGAAATTAAAGGAGATCACGCCACCGCGTTTTGAAAGAACTTTCGTACCATAAATTAAGAGCCCCTTGACCTTAGATAGTTCATCAATGGCATATTTTGTCAGTTCAATTTCATGCTCTCGGATGTTCTCCATTCCAATGTTCGTAAGATAGTCAACTGCGGCGCCTAATCCCACGACATCGGCAATGTTTGGCGTACCTGCCTCGAATTTGTATGGCAGGTCATTCCAAGTGGCCTCATACTTGTGAACCTCCCTGATCATATCACCGCCGCCATGAAACGGGTCCATAGTTTCCAGGATTGATTTTCGGACCCATAAAACACCGATTCCTGTCGGACCCAGCATCTTGTGCCCGGAAAATGCAAAAAAGTCACATCCTAATTTTTCAAGATCAACTTTCATGTGAGGAACTGCCTGTGCGCCATCTACTAGTGTGAGAACACCTGCCGTCTTGCATTTTTCAATAATGCTGGCAGCATCAGTGATTGTTCCAAGAACATTTGACATCAAACTAAAGGTCACAAGTTTGACTCTTCCCGTTGCAAGATACCTGTCAAGATCATCTAAAATCAGTTCTCCATTATCATCCATTCCAATGTATTCCAGTTTTGCACCCTTCTCCTGAATGAGAAGTTGCCATGGCACAATGTTGCTGTGATGTTCATATTCGGTAGTTACAATAATGTCGCCCTCCTTGATGCAAGACCGTCCCCAAGCATATGCAACAAGGTTGATTGCCTCGGTGGTCCCCCTAACAAAGATGATTTCCCGTCGGTCTGGGATGTTGAGAAAACCTGCAATTTTATCACGTGTTCCCTCGTATGCCTCAGTGGCCTCTTCAGCCAAGGCATACACTGCCCTGTGAATGTTTGCATTATGATTTCGATAATAATCAGTAATAGAGTCAATTACCTGGTTTGGTTTTTGTGTTGTGGATGCATTATCAAGGTAGACAAGTGGCTTGTTATCCCTCACGGTTCTTTGCAGTATTGGAAAGTCTTTTTTCAAATTCTCAAAAATAGATTGTATGCTTTGCATCCTAAATCTCCACGTAAATCTCCTTGCCTTCCATTTTAACATTATATACTGTAAGAGGCGTTTCTGCAGGAAGGTTCTGCGGTTTTCCATCCTCTAGGTTAAAAACAGAAAGATGTAGCGGACATCTTACGCCTTCCTCGCTGAGAAAACCAGTAGAAAGATCCGCATCTGCGTGTGTACAGACAAGATCAGTGGCATGGATTTTTCCCTTGATGTTGGCTATGAGAATCTTCTTTTCATCGTGTATAAATCCAAAAAGCTGGCCTTCTTTTACCTGCTCCAAACTACACGCCTTTATCCATTCAGACAAAAAAACTACCTGTACTTGTAATGCTGTTCGATTTCCGCATCCTCGTTGTAACGTGTCTCTTCAACTTCAACGAATTTTGTTAATTCCTTATCAGTGTTGATAGTTAGTTCACGATTGTCCCATTTAGATTCAATAAGATAACCAATCCATGCCCTTACTTGAAAGGACATTTTTCTTGAAAGCGGCTCTAAAAAGCCCTCGACGATTGTTCTCTCAGCTTCTTCATGACTAAGACACCTGCTTTTGAGGTAGAAAATCTGTTCCTCATCAATCTGGGCAACAGATGCAGAGTGGGTAGCCTTTACATCATTTGTGAAAATCTCCAATCCCGGAATTGCATCTGATTTTGCATCCTTGTCTAGAAGAATTGAACGGCCAGAAAGAAATGAATTTGATTTTGATGCTTTTTCCTTGATTCTGATCATTCCCTTGAAAAGGGATTTGGATTTGTTTCGAAGTATTGATTTTTCCACCACCCTTCCTTCAGTTTCACGATCTTCATGGTTTACACTGGTTTGAATATCAAACGATTGATCGTTGTTTCCAAAAATCACTTCAGAGTCATTGCATGATGCACCAGGTCCGTTTAGAAAATAATCAATTTTGTATCTAGATAACGTAGAGCCAAACAGTCCAGAGTACCAATTTACTTTGGCGTCTTGTGCCAAGTCTGTCCGTCTTGTTGAAAAGTTTACTGCATGCTGATCCATCATTTGCAAGGTGGTGATATCCAATCGTGCATTTGCCGCAAGATTGGTATGCAGTAATTCAAGATATGCCTGCTGTGAATCGGTATTTGGGGAATATAGTTCCTGTATGATCGTAGCTTTGCTGCCCTCATCGGCAAAAATTATATTTCTAGAGATCGTTGAAAGTCCGTCCTCAGAGAGACACGTCAAAAAGTGAATCGGTTTTTCAACTGCGAGATTACGAGGAATGTGGATAAATACGCCCGAATTAAAGGCGGCGTTGTTTAATGCCGTAAATTTATCATCTTTTGAATTTGAGGATTTGAGTGCCTTTTTTACAAGTTCAGAATTGTTTTGAATCGCATCAGATATGGAGGAGATTACAAGTCCCTGTGTTTTTAGCTCATCGGTGATGTTGATTCTGTGTATGTTGGTTCCAATTTGAATGATGCACATTTCATTTTCTAGCTCGCCCAGTCTTTTTTCGAGAAAGTTTGGGATTGTTCTTGCAGTTGATGCAGACAGAGAGACTTTGTCAGGATCCATCTTTTTTGCATCAGTGTATTTATTATACAGAGGAGACGTTTCAATAGGCATACTGTCATAAACAGACAGTGAGTTAGTTCTATAGTCCTTTAACCAATCAGGTTCGTTTCTTGACGAAGAGATCTCATCAATGTGGCGTTTATCAAGTTTTGACAGGGTTTCTTGGGACATGATTAATCAAGTGAATCTGGGAGTTTATCCCACCGAGTCATCCATCTCTAGTTTGATGAGTCTGTTTAATTCAACAGCATATTCCATGGGCAGTTCTTTTGTGAATGGTTCCATGAAACCATTTACGATTAGAGATAGTGCCTCTTCTTCGTTAAATCCCCTGCTCATAAGATAAAAGATTTGTTCATCGCCGATCTTGCCAACAGTTGCTTCATGAGTGATTGTTGCATCTTCCTGGTTGATTTCCATGTATGGATAGGTATCAGTCTTTGAGGTATCATCTAGTAGTAGTGCATCACATCTTACAGTGGATTTTACGTTTGTGGCGCCTTTTGCCACATGGAGTAACCCCCTGTAAGTAGAACGACCATCTAGTCTGCTAACTGACTTTGAAGTAACCTTTGATGTGGTGTTTGGTGCAAGATGAACCATTTTTGCGCCAGTATCTTGGTGCTGTCCTTTACCGGCAAAGGCAATGGATAATGTTTCACCGTATGCCCTCTCACCCATCAGATATACGCCAGGATACTTCATGGTCAGCTTGCTTCCAATGTTTCCATCAATCCACTCTACTGTCGCACCTTCATACGCATATGCACGCTTTGTTACAAGATTGTAAACATCGTTACTCCAGTTTTGGATGGTCGTGTATCTTAATTTTGCATCCTTGTGTGCAATCAACTCTACAACGGCAGAATGAAGTGATTCTGAAGAATAAACAGGGGCAGTGCATCCTTCAATGTAATGCACTTCTGCGCCTTCATCTACAATGATCAACGTTCTTTCAAACTGACCGATATTTTCTGCATTAATTCTAAAGTATGCTTGCAGAGGCATGTCAATTTTGATACCCGGTGGGACATAGATAAAAGAGCCACCGCTCCATACTGCGCTGTTTAATGCCGCAAACTTGTTATCCTCTGGAGGAATAATTTTGCCAAAGTATTTCCTGAAGATTTCTGGCTGTTCCTTGAGGGCCGAATCAGTATCTAAAAACAAGACGCCTTGTTTTTTCAAGTCCTCCCTCAAATTGTGATATACGACTTCAGATTCGTATTGTGCCCCAACACCTGCCAGGAATTTCTTTTCTGCCTCTGGAATTCCAAGTTTATCAAAAGTGTTTTTGACATTCTCTGGAACATCATCCCAGCTTTTTTCTGTCTTTTCAGATGCCTTTGCATAATAGTAGATATTCTGGAAATCTATTACACCAAGATTCCCACCCCAGGTGGGCATTGGCTTTTGCATGAAAATATCATAGGAACGTAATCTAAAATCAAGCATCCATTGTGGTTCGTCCTTCATTTTGCTGATGCCAATTACAGTCTCCTTAGTCAGGCCTTTCTTGCTAAGGTGAACGTACATTTCCGTAGAGTCTTTAAAATCATATTTTGAATAATCCATGTCAAGATTTTCAGTTGCCATGCTCAAAATAACCCCGTTATATTATAAATACATGAGGAAAAATAGGTATAGCTAAATAGGTAGAGCTAAGAATCGGCTCCCAGGGTGTTTTTCATGATATTGTATGCACCTGCAACAGTATGAACTTGTGCAACAGTATTTTTGATGTTGAATTTTTTTAATTCGGCTGCAGTGAACGGGCCAATGGAAACTATAGAGAGTTTTTCAAGACTGGCAAACAGTACTTTATCATCAAAGTCTTTTCTCATTATATCAAAGAATCCACGAACAGAAGACGCGCTGGTAAACACGACGCCGTCGATCCTGCCTTGTGAGAATAATTCCCGAAATCCGTTCCATTGTGTCGTATCCCTAAAGGAACAAACATCATACAGGTGAATTTCCAGCACGTCAATTCCAATCTTGTTGAGAAGATCCTTGAGAAACGGAGTTGATGCCCCGCTGCGTGGAACAATTACTTTTTTCCCAACAGCGTGAATTTTTGTGAATTCCTCGCCAATACCTACGGATGAAAAGGTAGCAGGCTGGTGATTTACTTTGATTCCTTCAGATTCAAGGGCGGCAGTAGTCTTTGGTCCAACAGACATTACAACAGTATTTGCAACTGCCAGTTGCAGGTTCTTGAATCTGTCTACTTGTTTTGCAGTATCAAAGAGCAGCTTGACTGCTTTTGAGCTCATAAATACAGAGTAATCAGGATTGTACTGCCGTATTGATTCTAGAAATTCATCAACAATTTTTTCGCCCTTACTTACAAGCTCAATTGTAGGCAGCGGCACAGGTATCGCCCCGTTTTTTCTGGCAAGTTCGATAAATTCAGATGCATCATCCTTTGAGCGAGTGATTGCTATAGTCTTTCCTTCAAGCATTATTTCCACCCGATTGTATCTGAGAGGTCAACGACCCTGCCGATTATGATGTTTGTGGGAGGAGTGATTTTATTTGCCTTGATTTTTTTTGCAATGTTTGTAACTGTCCCCTTGATCATTTTTTGTCTGGGAGTAGTTCCATTTTGAATTACTGCCACGGGCATGTTTTTGTCCATCCCGCCAGATATGAGCTGCCTGCATATAACATCAATTCTTGATAGTCCCATCATTATCACAATGGTGTCTACGGATTTTGCCAGTCTCTTCCATTTTACAGTCTCGCCTTTCTTTTCAGGATCTTCATGTCCTGTAACAAAGACTACCGATGATGCGTATCTTCTGTGGGTAAGAGGGATTCCCGCATAGGTTGCCGAACCGATTCCGGATGTTATTCCCGGAACGATTTCATATTTTATTTTGTGCTCCTTGAGAAATTCTGCCTCCTCGCCGCCACGTCCAAAGATGATTGGATCACCGCCCTTTAGTCGAACTATGTTTTTCTGGGATTTTGCGTAACTTACCATCAGATCATTGGTGGTATTTTGATGAAAAGTGTCATCTCCGACTGCCCTTCCAACATAGATTTTTTTTGCGGATTTTGGAATCATTGAAATAATTTTCTTACTTACCAGTCTGTCATACAGCACTATGTCGGCTTTTTGGAGCAGTTCGACTGCTCGTAACGTGATTAATTTACTGTCTCCCGGTCCTGCTCCAACAAGATACACTTTTCCTGTCATGTACTATTCCACTCCTCTGTTTTTTCCCTCCAATTTAATGCAAGATCACTTATGCCTTTTTCACACAGTTCTTCTCCAGCACTTTTACCAAGGGATTTGGGATCGTTTTTGTATCCTGTCTTGCGTACATGTAGGGATTTTTTCCCGTCTACAGAAAATGCCACTACTGACAAAGTCATCTCATGGCCGCTTGATTTTGCATATGCGCCTACTGGAAATCTGCATCCGGAATCAACAGAGTCAGACAGGGCACGTTCTGCCTCAATTTCCAGCCTGGAATCAGCATCCTCGATTTTTTTTAGCATGGTAGTTATCCGGGTATTATCTGCTCTTGCAACGATTGCAATTGCCCCCTGACCTGGAGATGGCAGAAAATCATCAACTGGTAGTGGGGAAAAATCTACATCAACTCCCAGTCTGGAGATTCCTGCCTGGGCAAGTACTACTGCATCATACTCTTCTCCGGATGCTTTTTTAATTCTAGTTTCAATGTTGCCCCGTATTGGCCTTACTGTAACATCGGATCTTTTTCGAGTCAGTTGTACTGCACGACGAAGCGAGCTTGTTCCAATGACTGCGCCTGGCTTGATCGTCTCTAGCGTCGCACCGTCTGAGGAAATAAAGACATCATTGACTGCCCCGCGTTTTGGAATACAGGCCAAAACAAGATCGTCATCTAGTTGGGATGGTACATCCTTGAGGCTGTGAACGGCAAAATCAATCTCTTTTTGTGCAACTGCCCTATCAATCTCCTTTTCAAAAATTCCTTTCTGATCTATCGTAAATAACGGTCTGCTGTCGGTGTCCCCCTTTGTTGTAATGGTTTTAATCTCATATTCGAAATCAGGGTTTGCTTTTTTTAGCTCAAAGATGACCAGATTTGTCTGTGCGACAGACAGCCGACTTCCCCTGGCACCAACTATACACTTCAATTTTTCACCGATTTTAATGCGGCATGATAGGCATCAAGGGTTCTGTTTAGATCAGTTTGAGTATGTGCATCAGAGAGAAAAACAACCTCGAATTGTGATGGTGCAATGAATATCCCTTTTTTCAGCAGGGTCTGGAACATTTTTTGAAATTTCTTTGCATTTGCGTTTTTTGATGTGGCGTAATCGGTGACGGGTTTGTTTGTAAAGAAAATCTGGAACATTGAGGCTGTGAAATTGATTTGATGCGGAATTCCCATGTCTGCTGCCATGTCATCCAGAGCCGCAGTAAATAACTGATTGAATCTTTCAAGTTTGGGATAAAGTCGATTCTTGATTTTATTAATCGTCTTAATTGAACTAATTGCAGCACAGACGGATATCGGATTTCCGGCAAAGGTGCTTGCCTGATAGACCCTTCCTCCAGGAGACAGCAGATCCATGATCTCTTTTCTTCCTCCGACTGCGGCTATTGTAAACCCGTTGCTTAGCGCCTTGGCTATGGTAGTAATGTCAGGCCGTATTCCAAAATGTTCTTGTGCACCGCCGGGGGCCACCCTAAATCCGGTAACTACCTCATCAAAAATCAACGGGATGTTATTTTGTCTAGTAATTTTTCTCAAATCAGAGAGAAAGTTCTTTTCAGGTAGGATTAATCCCATGTTGGCAGGAACCGGTTCCACTATAACTCCGGCAATGTCCTTGTTTTTCTTTATTGTTTTTTCCAAATCTTCAATGTTGTTGTACTGAACAACCAGGGTGTTTTTTGAAACCTCATCGAGTCCGCCATCAGAAACGGATATCCCACCGTGTGCAGCGCCAGAACCTGCCTTTACAAGTACGGAATCATGTGCGCCATGGTAGCATCCATCAAATTTTATAATCTTGCTCTTTTTTGTATAGCCGCGTGCCAGTCTAATCGCAGTCATTGTAGCCTCGCCGCCGGTATTTACCAGTCGTACCTTGTCAATAGAAGGAAAATTTCCAATGATTAATTTTGATAATTCTGTTTCTGATTCAGTCGGGGTACAGTAAAGGGTTCCCCTTGAGAGTTGTTTTGATACGGCACTGATTATCTCCCTTCTGCCATGTCCCAAAAGCAGTGCGCCATAGCCGTTGCAGTAATCGATGTAGCGGTTCTTCTCTACATCCCAAATGTATGCCCCTTTGGATCTTTTTGTAAAGAACGGGTATGGCTCAAAGTATCTAACAGGACTGTTTACACCTGATGGAATCACCTTTCTTGCATCCAAGTACAGCCGGGAATTTGTCAATATCATAGTCTAAACTAGGTCATTATTATTCGTAAAAGACCAGATTATAGGGTTTTTTCGGGCATAAATCTGGAAATGGCGACTAGTAATCGGCTTGTGTGTTATATCAACGATTAGGTGCCAGGCAGCAGACATTCTTTATCATCGCATTTGATGAGCCGTTTGGCAAGAATGCTGCTTGGCAGAACCGGCCTATAATTTTGCCTTTCTTTGCCGCTGAAATTTTTTCTGAAACAAAAATCCTGCAATGATCGTTCCCACAAAAGGAGCAGTCCAGTACAGCCACAGATCATCTAGTACTCCAGAAAACAGGGCAGGTGCAAGTGCCCGGGCAGGATTCATTGATGCCCCCGAGATAAATGCAAAAAATAAAATATCCAGTCCGACAATTCCACCGATTGCAACACCGCTGAATCCTTTCAGACCCCTGGTATAAACGACGTAAAAAATAACGCCCATAAGCATTGCAGAAGCTAGTACCTCTACTGGAAATATCAGAAATAATGAAAAATCATGATTCGGTGCATTTGTCCCAAGGTCCGCCTTTTCCCCGACAAAGCTTAGGACAAAAAGCGAGCCAGATAACGCACCGATAAGTTCCGCTGCAAAATAATACACGGCTTGAATCTTTGTAATGTGTCCTGTGATGTAGTAACCCACAGTTACGGCAGGATTAAAATGAGCCAAAGAGATTTTCCCAAATAAATACACCCCGACAACTAGTGCAAGAAACGGGGCAAGAGCTGCAAACGGTGTTCCCAGTTTTCCATCAAATACCTCGGCATCATAAACAATCGAACCTGTGGCAGAGACTACAAGAATAAAGGTTCCAACCAGCTCTACGGCAAAAATTTGCAGATTCGAGTAGGCCATTACTTTACCTCAGGTGATGAAATGAGATTCATCACCGGTTTTGAGCTGATCACGGATTTTTCGTACTTTGTAAATTGATTTCTCTTTTTGATCAGAGATGTTCCAGTCAGATACGTCTTTGACATGATGCGGCAAAGAGCATATTCCCAGCAGATGCAGTCCATGCCGGCTGTTTTAAACGGGGCATCAGTAATTCGGTCAGACTGGAATTGGTCGTTGTTTGTCCAATTCAATTCCAATCTCCCGCATGACTGACAGACATGGGATTTGATCCAGATGACGTAGGTGTTCAGGCACCAGACACCGAATTTTGCAGCAGTACATTTTTTAAAAAATGCCCCTGCCATCTGGGAGCATCCTGCATCTTCTACGCAGGCAAACGGCATGTTTTGGATATCAGTCATGATAATAATATAAATATTAGTTTATATAAATTTAAATTGATATGAATGGAGTCAGTCTCTTAAAATGCATCTGTAATGAGACCAGATTTGAGATTTTGGAGCTGTTGCAAAAAAACAAGGAATTATGTGTTAATGATTTTGTCGGAAAGTTGAAAAAAGACCAGCCGCTAGTTTCACATCATCTAAAAACATTGAAGAGCTGCGGGATTGTCAAGTCAAGAGATGAGGGGAAAAAGGCAATGTATGCAATTTCAAACAGCCAGTTATCTGAACTAATACAAAATGTCACAAAGGCAAGCAAGAAAATTCCGGTTTTGTGCTCAGATGATATGTGCTGCTAGAATTTCTCAGTGCGTACTACGCCGACATCGCTGACGTAAAGCACTATGGCAAAATTAGCAAACATTGTTCTTGAGATCTCCTCGATGACATCGGATAATTTTTCTTCCCTCATAATTACCTCGACTTTGACGTTTTTCTCATTTTTTAATCCTTGCCCGCGCAGGCCACGTGCGCCGTTTCCCTCCACCTCCCAAGTAGTGTATCCGGTGATTTCATGCTTTTTTAAAATTTCAATAATATTTTTTTGGGCAAGTATTTCACAGGTAATGGTAAGAAGTTTCACGTCGTAAAGTCTCATGTCCAGTTCTCCGATATATAATGGAATAAGTCTATCGATCCTTCGGGATTGTGCACGATTGACGAGATGGCAAAGAGGATCGGCAGTAATACGATAATGTTGTAGGGAAATGTGATTCCCAATGCGGATGTAATGTAAAGACTTGGTTTGGCTTCAGGAATTGCATGACGCAGTATGGCAGGAGCTGCAATAAAAGACGCGCTAGCCAAGAGCAATCCAAACATCACCGCACCGCCAAGACTCAGTCCCATTACAGTCGCTACCAAGACCCCGATTATCCCATTAAATGTAGGCATGATTATGGCAAAGGCAATGAGAAAAACGCCGACTTTTTTGATGTCATCTAGTCTCTGACCGGCGATAATTCCCATCTCAATCATGAAAATAACGATGGCTCCAACAAATATCTCATCGAAGACTATTCTGATGGAATCAAAACCCTCATCGCCGATAATATAACCGATAACTAGGCTTCCAAGCAGGATAACTATTGCTTTGCCAGTAATTGACTCGTGCAGCACCTGGGAAAGTTTTGTTTTGCTTTCTTGCAGTCCCGCATCGATATCAGAGACATCATCCTTGGAGAATGACTGTTTTTTTGCACGTAGTTGCTTGGATACTGCCATGTTTGTCAAAAATATTGCCAGAATAAATGCGACGGGTTCCAGTACAGCAAGAATGGCTGCAAGATAGCCCTCTGATGAGACCCCCTGATTTTTAAGAAAAGACAGTCCGACAGAAAACGTAACGGCCCCTACTGCACCGTATGTTGAGGCCAGTGCATAAGAGTCAAAGAGATTGAATTTTCCAAGTCGGCGTATAATCTGATAATGATTCAGGGTAAACAGGAGGGATAGTCCGATTGCAACTAGCATCGGAATCAGCATCTTTTCAAATCCTGTATTTCTCATCTCTACTCCTCCATGAAGTCCGATTGCTGCAAGAAGATAGATTGGCAGGAATTCTGAAATTGCTTCAGGGATTTTCAAATCAGATTTTATTCGAGCGGCAATGATCCCAAATAAAAAGAACAGAACTATCGGGGTCAGGAGATTGGCCTGAATTAATTGTAAAATATCCATCTGAATATTTCAGCAGATTTTTGCCAGAATAAAAACCAAGACATTGGCTGCACTGATAGTTAACAAATAATTTGACTGCACTTAGTCATACTTTGTGTGAGAAGCGATTCTTTCCTCGCTGGGTCTGTGTTTTCCAGTAACGATATAGTTGATGGCATCGCTCATGAATACGGCATGATCTCCGATTCGTTCCAGATATCTCAATAACAATGCCTCAGCTAGGGCACATTTGACATTATTTGACTCTATGAGTTTTGGCAGACGTTCTTTGTAGATTTTATCAATTACTTTCTCATCCTCACGTATTTTGATTGCTTTTCTCACATCAAGCTCGGCAAAGGACGTGACTGCCTCTTTTATCATGTGTTTTACCTTTTTTGTAGATTCAACAAGCGAGTCATTGATACATTCAGAAACATCTCCAAACAAATCCCGTACCATGGTTATATCATATGCATATCGGCTAAATCTTGAAAATGCATAAGAGATTTCAGTCGATGAGCGGATTAATCGAAAATCATCTGCAACAGGCTGGTATTTCAAAAGCATGTCAAATGTCAAATCTTCAACTTCAAAATATTTCAAACGTATCGAGTCAGAAATACGCAAAACCTCGTCTTTTGTGTTTTTCCCAGTAAGATAGGAATCAATTGCAAGGGAGATGCAGTCGATGACCATGTTTCCCATATCAGCCATGATAGATGAGAGCTTTTCCAGGGAGGGATCAATTAAACGGGTCATTATTATTTATCCAAATTGCCCCTGAACGTATTTTGCAGTCAAATCGTTTTTAGGATCCGTGAAAAGCTTTTTTGTTTCCCTAAATTCAATCAAGTCACCTAGATACATAAATCCAGTATAATCTGAAACCCTGACTGCCTGCTGCATGTTGTGAGTTATAATAATTATAGTATATTCTTTTTTTAGTTCTGTTATAGTCTCCTCAATTTTTTGGGTCGCAATCGGATCCAGGGCAGATGCCGGCTCATCCATCAGCAGGACTTCGGGTTGAATCGCCAACGCTCTTGCAATGCAAAGACGCTGTTGCTGGCCACCAGATAGTTCAATTGCAGATTTTTTCAAATCATGTTTGACTTCATCCCAGAGATATGCCATCTTTAACGTGTCCTCGACAATCTCATTGAGGATTTTTTTATCTCTGACTCCGTTTAGTTTCAGGCCCGCAGTGACATTATCATAAATAGACATTGTCGGAAACGGGTTTGGTTTTTGGAATACCATGCCGACTTTTCGTCTGTGATAAATGGGATCGACTGATTTATCATAAAGATCAATGTCATCAATCATGACTTTACCTTCAACTTTTGCATTCTTTGTCATGTCATGCATTCTGTTAAGACATCGGAGGAACGTGGTTTTTCCACAGCCCGAAGGGCCAATCAGGGCGGTGACTGATTTTTCTTTGAACTTCATTGTTACGTTTTTGACGGCTGCGATACCATCATAACTTATGGTTACATTCTCTGCAATCATTTTATATTTTTCAGAGCCGTTTGTGGAGGGGGGAGGATCAGATATCATCTGCATGTCTATGTTAGATGGTTTGCTACTCAACGCTGTCAATTTTTAGACCTCATTCCTTTCTTAATTAACTCTCTGAATAACCTGTTTCTTTGCCTCCTGTCTGCAAAAAAGTATCTCACGGCAAGATTAATTCCCAAAATGATGAAGATCAGAACTAGTGCAGCACCCCATCCCTGAAGCTGCGCACTATCATAGGGTAGCAGGGAGAGCCTCCAAATTCTCAGAGGAAGCGCATCCATCGGGACATCCATGCTGCTAAAGAACTGGCTGCTGCCAAGAATAGTCATAATTAACGGTGCAGTCTCGCCGCCTATTCTAGATACGGAGAGCAGGATTCCGGTGATCATTCCGCTTTTGGCAGCAGAGATTACGATTCTAAATGTAATCACCCATTTTTTAAGACCCAGCGCGGTTCCCGCCTCGCGATATGTTACAGGAACCATCTTGAGTGATTCCTCGGTGGTTCTAGCAACGATTGGGAACATGATCAACGACAATGCAAACGCGCCTGCCCATACTGAAAAGTGTCCAAGAATCAGTACGATTACCAGGAATGCAAATATTCCAAGAACGATTGACGGGAATTCCATAAACACGTCGTTGAAGAAACGAATTGATCTTGCAAGTTTGTTATCACCGTATTCGGCCAGAAAGATTCCGGACATGACACCTATCGGGACTCCAATCAGACTGGAGAGTCCGATTATTATCAGGGTGCCCTGAATTGCAGGCCCGATTCCACCCTCACCTGAACCAATGGAGCCGGGTGTCTGAGTTAGAAATTCATAACTTATTGCAGTTATACCGTTTTTAAAGACCTCGATGAGAATGCTGCCCAGTGGAATAATCGCAATTACCACACAAGCAAATACTATGACTCTGACAATTTTGTCGACGGCGAGCCGTTTTTCCACATTCTGTTTGAACATGGCCCTGTATTCCTGTCTTCGTTGATTTGTGATGCTCAATTGTTGATAGCACCCTCCTTTACCTTGAGCATTCTAGTAACCAGGACATGTGCTACGATATTGATTACAATTGCAATGAGCAGCAGAACCAGGGCAACTGCAATCAGTGCGGGAAGGTGCAATGATGCAGGAGACGCTTCAACGAATTCATTTGCAATGATGCTGGACATGGTCTGACTCGGTTTGAATAACGAGGATGGGATTGCAGAAAGCCCCGTGGCGTTTCCAATCAGCATTGTTACTGCCATGGTTTCACCGACTGCTCTTCCCAGTCCGAGAATTGACGCGCCAATCAAGCCGGTTTTAGAGTACGGAAAGACTGCGAGTTTGAACATCTCCCACTTTGTCGCACCAAGCATGTATGCGGCCTCCTTTTGCTGCTGGGGAACTGCCTTCATCACTTCACGTGATACTGCGGAGACTGTCGGAATGATCATTATAGACAGGATAATACTTGCAGTGATAATATCCAAGCCAAAGGGGGTGCCAGAAAACAGCCAGATTGAATCACCAAAGACATTGTGAAGCGGCGTCTCAATCCAGTCCTTAAAATAAATTCTAAAAACAAAGAGGCCCCACAGCCCGTAAATCACGCTTGGGACGGCGGCCAAGAGTTCAACTAGAAATCCCAGAGGTCCGCCAATCTTTGCTGGAGCATCAGAGATGAACATTGCAATACCAATACTCAGCGGGACACCTATTACCATGGCAAGAGATGCGGTAACTAGTGTTCCCAGGATGTATGGCAGGACGCCAAAGGACTCGCGTCCTTCTACTGCATTCCAATCAGTACCAGTGATGAATCCAAGTCCCTCTTCTTCCCAGATAGGATACGATTCAGAGATCAGCTGAAAGACCAGCAAGACTATCATCACTAAAACAAAGACACCTGCAGCCGTTGCACAGACTTTGAAGATTTTATCAGAGATTGAATGTCTTTTTGGCTTTTTTTGTTTGAATCTTATATTGCCCATATCTGTTGAGCATGAAAATGGAGTTATCTAGGATCCCATCGTGTTTTATGTGGAGGGTATAGTTCTATATAGATTCGATCAGATCGCGAATTGATCTCAAAAATAAAAAAAGGTGGATTAAGAATGTCGTACTCTCTTTGTTATTCCGTAAAACAGCATGGCAGGCGCTGCAAGATACATTCCAAGATTCATCAGAATCACGCCAATACCGTATCCGAGCACTTCAAAGTCAGATTCAGCATGTTGCATTATTGACAAGGACAACAACAACGGGGTTATTCCAATCTTTACCATTTCCTTGAATGCGGGATTGGATCTTTCCATGTCTGCAATATATGGCGAGAATGAATAGTACAACTCGCTGAATCCGGTCATAAAGGACATACCAGATGCGGTATTGAGCAGTTGACTATCACGAATTTCCCTCAACATCTGAACCTGTGGCGCCATTTCAGAGCCATATGTTGCAGTAGCAATAAGACATCCGTTATCGTTATTATACACGTTCACCTGTTCTGTCTCCTGTGTATCTTTTGAATCTGCAGATGTCCCGGTGCCGTCCCAAAGGACCACACCATCATAAGTCACCTGTTTTAGTCCGTCCTGTCCAAGTTTTGTTATCTTTTCGGCAAGTGGAACATATAACAGGCTTGATGATAATTCCTGACCGTCTGTAATCATCCAGTTAACCAGATGGATTACAGCCTTTGCCTGTTCCCTGCTTTCTGTCACTGGTTTTAGATCACCATACAAAAGCAGGTATGTGAAACTAGTGATAGGGTAGGAATCAGAACCCGGTGCATTGACTAGCGATACTCCCACCCAGCTGTCTTGGGCTGCAGGTAACGAATCAGATATTCCACTAGATGCCGCAGAGATGCTGTCTAATGAGGGTTCAATGAATGCGGATTTTTCAGAGTTTTGAACGGATGCATAACTCATTCCTGTTTGGAACGCATATGCAAGTTCAATGTAGCCAATTGCGTACTCTGTGGATTTTACAATGCCTGCAACGCCTTCATTTCCCGCAGCGGCAAGACCAAAGGGCCATGGAACTGATTTTCCCGCGCCTATTTGCTCATCCCATCTTGGGCTGATTACGGATAGATAGTCGGTAAATATGAAAGTGGTTCCAGCACCGTCGGATCTGTGTGCGGTAACTATCTCCCTGTCAGGGAGGTTCAATCCGGGGTTTTCTGCAACTAAAGCGGGATCGTTCCATCTTGTAATGTCTCCCAGAAAGATTCCAGATATGGCATCGGCAGTCAGATTAAGACCGCTGTCTGGAACTTCAGGAATGTTGTATACCATTACTACGCCCCCAAGGGATTCTGGAATGTGCAGTGTTCCAGACGCCAGGTTCCTTTCAGCCTCACTCATGGGCTTGTCCGAGGCTGCAAAATTTACGGTTTTTTCAATGTGTTGTTTAATTCCACCGCCGCTTCCAATTGACTGGTAGTTTAGATTTACATTGTCGTAAATTTTGTTGTATTCGACTCTCCACAAATCAATTAACGGGAATGGAAACGTTGCACCTGCTCCGACTAGATTGTAATCCCGATCTGCATCAGGTATCTGTGGCATTGATTCAGCAGCTGCGTTTAATGGCGGTACGATGGCAACCAAGGCTGCGATCATTAGAAGTGATGTTATTTTTTTTCTCATTAGAGTACGTTGTTTTAAAATTTATTTACAGTTAACAAACATATAGTATGGTCAACTATATAGATCAGAGTAGACGTAATTGATCCCCGACCAATATATCGGGAAGTGTGTGATCACATCCCTTATTATGATCTGAAAGATTGCATGTTGTTAATCTTCAATTATCAAACAAGCATAACGCTCGGATTTATTCCACACAGTCTGACAGCAGATCACGGTTGAGTTCTGAGGGATAACATCGATCATAACCATGGTTGCCATCTAGTTCATTAAAACCAGAGCCGGCATAAATTACATCATCGCCAAGTTCTCCTTTTAGAATATCATTGCCGGAATTTCCTTTGATTGTATCATCCCCATCACCACCGGAGAGTGTATCATCACCGGAGCCTCCAAAGATGCAGTCGTTTCCCAGGCCGCCGGAGATAAGATCATCTCCTTCCAGTCCAAAGATTAGATCATCATCATCTGTACCATCTATTACATCATCGCCGGGAGTTCCTTCAATAAAGTTATAGTCATAGTATGCCTTGCCGCATGTCTGTATATTGACTGTCTGATATACGCTAGAAGAATAACCCACGTTATCAAATGCAATCCAAATTATGTTTGTGATGCCCAGCGAAAATGCCTCTGGGGCGTTATTGATGATTTTTTTGATGCCATCACCATCAGTTGCAGTTGCCTCGCCATAAGATACGCTAGTTAGCAGGTCTTCGGCCTCGATTATCAACGAAGGTGGGGCGGTAATTTCAGGCTTTTTTTGTTCCTTTACCACAACCTCAACTACGGGAATTTCTACAGAATCGACAATCTCAGGTTCTATGTAAAACGGTGTTTCAAAAGAGTTGATTTTATGCTTTAGCGAGTCCACAGCAAGCAATTGACCGTTAGATCCTATTGCCAGACCACCGAGGAGATCAAACGAATCAGGATATGGACCGTGTTGTTCAATATAGTTTAATGACAAATCAGAGCCCGGACCCAAGTGTAGGATTCTACTATTTCCGGCATTAGCAATGAATATCACATCGTTAGGATCAATTGCTATTGCTTCAGGGAAAAAGACATAATCGTGTGCAGTGAATTTTAATGATTCAATAAATTCCCCGTCAGCAGTGAATTTTTCAATTTTACCGTTGCCTCTATCAGCGACATAAACGTTGCCTTCTGAGTCAATATCAATGCCGATTCCAGTCAGTAGTTGACCTTCTCCAAGTCCACTAGAACCAAATGATGAAATAAATTCCCCGTCAGTTGAAAACATTTGAACCCGGTAGTTGCCCGTGTCAACGACATAAAGGGTTCCATTATTTACGGCAACTCCATTTGGAAATCGAAACTGTCCATCATAGATTCCTTTTTGACCCCATTCAGCAATGAATTCACCGTCAGTTGAAAACTTTTGAATTCTATGCAGTTCGCGGTCTGCAACAAAAACAGAATCAGCAGATACTGCAATTCCGGTCGGATGGCGGAATTCTCCGGCCTGTTTTCCACTTTTGCCCCATTCAGCAATGTATTTACCGCTATCTGAGAATTTTTGAATGCGTTTGTTTCCAAAATCACCAACATAGATGCTACCATCATCCCCTACGGCAATAAATTGAGGATGCGAGAAATGACCGGATTTGGATATTCCAAATGAGCCAAATTCTGAGATAAGATCATAGTCTCCAAACCCAAATGAGTCTTGGGAAAAGGAGCCGGCTAACAACAGTACAGAGAACATTACTGTTCCAAGGATTAATTTCAACAGGTTATGATGACAGAATTAAAGAACCATGCGTGGGGTTGTAAATGTTGCAATTTTTGTCAATTTTCTATCAGAATGGCTTGTTTACTTCACGTGTAAACACATAGCTTGCCAGACCCACCATTGCAAGCACGAATGCCAAGATTATTCCAAGGCTGAGCAATACGGGAACTCCCCCTTCAGAGACTCCGGTCATCATCTCCCTTACCAGCAAAACAGTGTAGGTAACAGGATTCAATCTTGCAATCGTGGCAAGCCAGTCTGGCAGTAGCTCTAATGGGAATAGCGCAGGGCTTAGCATAAACAACGGCATTCCAAGAAAATTGATCATGCCCCAGAATGTCTCCTGGGACTTTGCAGTCGCTGCAACTAGTACTGAAATTCCTGAAAATCCCAGCGAGAACAAGATGACGACTGCCATAATCGGCACAATCATGATGGGGTTTGGGAAATTGACTCCGATTGCCAGGGCGATTCCCAGAATCAAGCTAGCCTGCAGGGCGGCAATCATGGAAATTGCAGACATCTTTCCCAGGGCGATTGCAGAACGGGAGATCGGCGAGGTTAATGCCTTGTTCATAAAACCGTACCGTCTATCCCATAACGTGTTGACACCACCAAAGATACTAGTAAAAATCGCAGTAAGAACAATGACGCCGGGGGCCATAAATTCAATGTATTCCCCCTGAAATCCAACGGACTCAATCAGCGGCTGGGTTCCTGAAAAAGTATTTCCGATCACTATAATCCAAATCGCAGGCTGGATTAACCTGATTAAAACCCCGCTTCGGGATTTTTTGTACCGCTTTAACTCCCTCCAGAAAATTGTGTATGTATCATACATCACAGTATTCATGTACGCCGCCTCTTGATTTTTACATGCTCACGTTTTCTATCAAAGCCGGAATTAGCATCATCATCCCGGATTTCATGTCCGGTGTAAGAGATGAATACGTCATCGAGTGTCGGTTGTGTAAGTGAGATGGAGGTAATTTTAATATCAAGCTCGGAGGAGATTTGAAAAACTTTTGGGATGACTTTTGTTCCATTTGATGCAAACAAGGTAAGCTTAGAGCCGTCTTGATTAATTTTGTTTATAGATTCAATTTTTTGCAGCTCAGACAGGAATGAATCACGGTTTTGACCTTCAAAGATTATGGAAATTACCTCGTTGCCCATTGCAGCTTTCATATTCGCCGGAGAATCAATTACCTGAATTTTGCCACCATCAATTATCCCAATTCTGTCGCAGAGCTGATCTGCCTCCTCCATATAATGAGTTGTAAGAAAGATGGTCATATCAAACTCATCATGGATTCTTCGGATATACTCCCAAATCTTTCTACGGGTCTGAATATCAAGGCCCACTGTTGGCTCATCAAGGAACAATACTTTTGGCCTGTGCAAAAGACCGCCTGCAATATCCAAGCGCTTTCTCATGCCGCCAGAGTAGGTAACTACGGAGTCGTCTTGCTTCTCACCAAGCTCGATCAGATTCAGAATCTCGTCAATTCTCCTGTCAATTTCAGATTTTGGGATATGATTGAGTTTTGCTTGCAGCAGGAGATTCTCCCGCCCGGTCAGATATTCATCGACAGTCGTTTCCTGCTGCACGTATCCGATATTCTCCCTTACATGTTTTGCATCTGTCATTACATCAAACCCGGAGATCAGGGCTTGGCCAGACGTCGGTTTTAGCAGCGTTGTTAGAATCATTATCGTGGTACTTTTTCCGGCGCCGTTGGGTCCCAGGAATCCAAAGATCTCGCCTTTTTGAACTGAAAAGGATACGTCATCAACGGCAGTCACGCTTCCAAACGATTTTGTGAGGGATTTTGTTTCTATTGAATGCAATACACTGATCGCATTTGTCAATTATAAATTGTTAATTTACCTTTCATCGTAAAAAGACAGTCTCCAGTCACAGATGCCAGACTGGCAGGATCTAATGATTACATCAGTTTTGATAATTGCCAGATTGATCCGATCACTCCAAAAATTCTGATTGTACCTAATGGATATACTGAGGCACAGCTTAGATCATAATACTGGGAAATTTCGAATTTACGGCATGGTTTTATTCAGAATGGAGCACAATCAGAACGTGGCACACACGTAAAAAAATTTAAGGAGGAATTTGAAGCAGACTTTATGAAAGGGCTTTGTCAGATATGTCACTCATCAAATATAGAAATAACTGTTCAGGAAGGAATTCCTGTTTGTATGGCATGTACTAAAAAAACAAGTTAATCAAAAAATGTTATTTTGAAAAAATAGGTTTGAGGGTATCACTTGATATTCTTGAACTCTTTTTTTGTCATTCTTAAAATGACTTTTTCTCCTATTCCCCAGATTTCCGATTTTGAGAGGATCTTAGAACGTGTCAGACCTGCGGTCACTTCAATTGATTCGAGTTCATTGGTGTCAGGATTCCTATGTAACCGCTTTATCTTGCCAATCTTGTGTCGATCAATGTCTACCACCGAAACACCGGTCCTAACAGGAGGCCTGCTAAGAAGCAGTGTCTTTTCAGAGAATTTGTCTATATAGTCTTCGGAAAGAAAATAATTCTTGTTGAATCCATAACGGATAGTCACGCCTGATACGGTAAGTGTATCTTGATTGATATGTATGTGCTTGACCTTGCCATGTTCGACTCCCTCCCTATCTATGACTTTTTTTCCAGTAAACGTGTCTGCAGTAGCAATGCGTGTAGGCATTCCTTCTAGTTTTACGGACATGGTCTCAAATGATCAGATTTACTTATCAGACCAGATATCAGAAATTTCTAGCAATGGGGTTAAATTACTTGACAGGAAAAAATCACGCATGAAGATAAAAGAAAAGTTATTTCATCCAATTCTGACCACAAGGGGCAGAAAGACTGGAAATCAGCATTCAGTCATGCTACGTGCGGTAAATTATAATGGAAAAATATATTTTTCAAGACACAGACCAGACGGGGATTGGTTCAAAAACGCCGTAATGAATCCGAAAGTGAGAATAAGTCACAATAACTTGATTTTTTCAGGAGAGGCAAGAGTTGTCACAGACGAGGAGTTAAACAGGAAGATTTCAGAGTTAAAATATCCTGGTGAGACAAGGGCAAAAGAAAAGAGGGTGACAATTGAAGTTACGTTATACCCCAGTTAGGATCCGCGGTTTTTTCAGTGATTTGTACAAATAGTAAACAGTCAGCCCAGCAAAAATTCCCGTAACTATGACAAGCGGGGCCAGCAGATCAGAAAAGGAGTAAGTTGCAATATTAGAGTCAATTACATCAGCCACGACACTCAAATCAGCATCAAGCTGTATTTGAGGCTCATCTTTAAGGGCGGCAGTATTAGGTGCAGAGGATGGCATTGGAGATGGCTCAGGATCAAGCGGTATTTGAGGCTCACCTTCAGGGGCGGCAGGTGTAGAGGATGGCATTGGAGATGGCTCAGGATCAAGCGGTATTTGAGGCTCACCTTCAGGGGCAGTAGGTGCAGAGGAAGTTGGGGAGGATGGCTCAGGATCAAGATTCATTTGAAGCTCACCTTCAGGGGCAGCAATATCAGTAGTAGGTGCAGAGGAAGTTACAGGAGATGACTCAGTATCAAAATTCATTTGAGGCTCACCATCAGGAGCAACAGTCTCAGCAGTAGTAGGTGCAGCAGATGGTTCGTGAGATAAATCAGTATCAGTGTATTGGACGCTTTGGGCGAGTTTATCTGATTCTTCAAATGTTTCTTTCTGTATGACCGTGTCTTCTCCGGTCGGCAAGACATCTTGGTTGCTTTTATCCAACTGTTCAGGTAAGAGAGATTCTTGGTTTGATACGACATCACTGGCAGGAATTTGTCTTTCCTGTGGTAATGCAGCCAAGGAGAACAGTCCTGAAATGCCTGTTGCGATTCCTAGTCCTGCCACCCTGTAAATATGTCTAAAGGATCTGACCAACAATTTACTTTCCTTTGTTTTTTTAGACAGTTTTGGCGGAACGATTACGATGCTGAATTTTGTTGCAGAATAAAACTTCATGTCTTTGGATTTGGAGTTTTTTTCAATCTTTGAGATTTTCACAATTCCCAAATCCTGAAGCTTGATTAGATGATATTTTACAAGTTGTAGCGAAATGTCGGTTTTTTGAGTAATTTGAGTTGCAGATAATTCCTCATTGAAGAGCAGTTGTAAAATTTCACGGCTAGAATCGTTTGTAAGCAACTCACCAAATGACTTTATTTTTTCATCGTCTGTTGCAAGAATCTTTATTTTTTCAGTTACTTCGTCATTTAAGGCATCATCTGCAGTCATTAGAGCTGTTAATGTCAATCCGGCATATGTAAGTTGTTTGGTAAAACTGGAATTTCATTAAACCTTTTATTCCAAACCGACAAGGAATAGTAATCGCTAAATATCTGTTCTCAAAAAAAAGAGGATAACTAAAAGATGTGGAAAAAATGGATTCAAAAATAATAATTGTAATTGCAATAGTCGTTTCGGCAATGAGTACCGCAGGAATAATGTATTTGGTTGGTTTTGAACAACAGTCTGAGATCATCAGGGAACAGTCTCCTCCTGAAATAGTCTATGTTGAAAAACCAGCATCCGAGTATTTTGAAGGAACACACGACATTAAAAAAATAGCATCTCAGGAAGAGTTGAAAAACATTCTAGAGGCATCTGCTGCTTTGTTCGGAGAAAGATCTCTAGGTTCGGTGAACCTTGACCGGACAGTATCTAACATAGGTTCAACCTCGGAATCTGTATTTAGGGAGCCAGGAGCTCTACAATCTGACGTATTTTCACAGACTATTCGCAACAAGCAAACCCCAGAATATTCAACTACGAATGTCCAGGTTGCAAATGTTGACGAGTCAGACTATCTCAAAAATGATTCAAAATACGTCTACATCGTACGTGGAAATACCTTATCAATAATTGATGCATATCCTGCAGAGGATGCAAGTTTAATTCTCAAAATTGCACTAGATGTGGAATTATCGTATATTCAAGACATGTTCCTAAATGAGGACAGACTGGTGATATTTTATAATGGACACAAGTATGAGGAGGCAATTCAGCCGTATGACTTTGTTCCACAGCGTTCTTACAGTCCAGCTACTCATGCGTTAATTATTGACGTATCAGACAAGGAAGATCCGATAATTCTCAAGGATTATTCCATTGATGGTCACTTCAGTGATGCACGGATGATAGGTGATTATGCATACTTTGTCACTAGTAGTTATATTGACCATCTTAATCCAAGACTTCCGGTTATTTTAGAGCGTTCCATTCCAATTGTGACACCCGATGCGTTTTACTTTGATAATGTAGAGGAATTTTCAAACTTTAACACGCTGACTGCAATTGACATATTTGGTGATACGGTAAACTCTGAAACATTCCTTATGGGGTATTCCGGAGCATTTTATGTATCTGAAGACAACTTTTATCTGACTTATGAGCAAAACACGCAAAAGACACAGCTCTTGTCTCACGAGAGTATAGTACGGGACAGATTCTTTGACATCATAGTACCGCTGCTGCCAGAGAGCATTCAAAATGAGATCAAAACAATTCAGAATGATTCCTCATTAAATTCAGCTACACAGTGGATGAAAATTTCAGGATTGTTGCAAGAGTCATACAATAAAATGGACAAAGATGACAAAGAAGAGTTGTTTGCAACGATTAAAAAGGCATTACATGAATATGATCTAAAAAATCAAGAGGACATAGTAAAAACAATAATTCACAAAATATCAATTGATGAGGATAAAATAGAGTATATTGCAAAAGGAACGGTGCCCGGACGTCTCCTTAACCAGTTTTCCATGGATCAGAACGGGGACCGATTCAGGATTGCAACTACCGTCGAATACCATACACAGTACCAGGGGTTAATTCGTGCAAATGCAGTCCACATCCTAGATGAACAACTAAACATCGTAGGGGAACTGGAGAATATTGCGCCTGATGAGAGCATTTTTTCAGCCAGATTCATAGGAGACAGGCTATATCTGGTGACATTCCAGCAGATTGATCCATTCTTTGTAATTGACTTGTCAACAGATACCCCAAAGATTTTAGGAGAATTAAAGATTCCTGGATTTTCAAATTATTTGCATCCATATGACGAGGAACACATCATCGGGATAGGCAGGGACACGAATGCAGTGGATAGTCGCGTAACTCAGCTGGGGATAAAGATAGCATTATTTAACGTTGCAGATGTTAGCAATCCCAAAGTTGCAGATGAGATAGTCATAGGAGGCAGCCGCACGCATTCAGATGCATTATACGATCACAAAGCGTTCTTCTTTGATAAGACAAGGGAGATTCTTTCAATTCCAATATCAGGAAATGCAAAAGACCTCAGCGATGCATCAGGCCATGTGAGGGGGACTGACGATGGTTGGAGTGGATTCTATGTATTTGATTTGGATGACACTGCCGGATTCAATCTAAAGGGAGTAATAACTCATTCAGACGGGGATTCAAATTACTACAAACTTGACAGTCCCAGAACATTCTATATTGATGACGTGTTGTATACGGCAACTGACTTGCATCTAAAAATGAACTCCTTTGAGAGTCTAGAGGAGATCAATTCAATAGAGCTAGAAAAGACCGGAAAATTCATCAATTATCTTGAATAAGACACCAATCACACCAAGTGGACTATAGTTGAAAGCCCCCTTTTGTCTATTTCAACGTCATTTTCAATCTCGCTAACAGTTACTGTAAATGATATGACATCACGCTGTTTGGCGTTTTTAGCATAAAGCTTCAAGTGAACATCCATCATTTCAAATTCTTCGGTCCTGATATCACTTTCATCAATATACGCGCCACATGTGGATTCTATTCTAAACCGGTCATCCTTAAAATGAAATCCCAGCTTCATTTTTCTTCCTTTCCGCCCGTGTGCTTTGATATTGACATCTATGATTCCAGGCTTTGTTTCAGTATAGCCGGATTGCCGATTTACAAAGACGCCAAATTCTAGGGGCTTGCCGGCAGTGGATTCGGCCATCTTTTGAATTCCGTCATTCATGGCAACATCAACTGCCTGAATTGACTGGGCGACTTTGGCTATCCATTCGTTTGTTCTGGTAATGGTGGCACGGATGCCTGCCCGCCTTCTTTTGTCTTCATCCTCAGGCAGCTTGTAATAATCAACCCATGCCTCATAGTCATGGGAGATATCCTCGATAAAATCAATACAGGTCCGCCTATACTCATCAACATTGGTGGTCCTCTCAGAGGCATCATCGGTTCTCATTCCGTCATAATCCATAGGCATTGCCATATTTTAGATGAATCAGAGTTCTAAAAAAACCAATCTAGGTAAAATTAATGGTTATAAAAGGAAATCCCGGAGAATACGTATGATATTTTCAGAATTGATTTTGGATCTTCAGACCCAGTTGAAGAAAGACCTGGCACAGATCACGTTTCTTTTAAAGAAAAACCCAGGCATGGCATATTCGAGAATAGTGGAGATAGGAAAAGAGGTTGGCAAAAACTACAACATCAAACTGGTGGTAAATTTTCCAAAAGAGGGTAGGATTGAGGAGTTTGAAATGTATGGAAAAAGGGATCTGAGCTTGATTATTGATTATGACAGGAAAAGATTTCCCATAGATAGGGAAATAATAAAACAAAAGGCAGTAGAGCTGCTCGGGGATGTGCAGACTGAGGATGCATACATGTATGAAAACAAAGAGGGGGTCAGAATATATACAAAAAACTGGAAGATTGACATCCTGCCTCATTCAGTACATATCTGGACGGAATTTGATGGTAAAGTCACAGCGTTTTGTGATTGGCTGATGGAAAATGCATATCAGATGAAAAAGAAAGAGTGACTCACAGGTTTTCTAGTTTTTCAAGCAGGTCACGCGCCTCGGAATTTTTTGGTTTTAACTGCATGATTTGTTTGCAGCAGTCAATTGCCTCATCTTTTTGCTGCAAAGCCAGATGAACGTTTGTTTTTAGAGTGAGGGTTTCAATGTCGTTGTTGCTTAGTTGGACGGCCTTTTCAAAATATGGAAGCGCCATTTTTGCATCATCTACAATAAAGTAGATGCTTCCCATGATGAACATGAAATCGTGATCATCGGCAAAATCAGGTTCTATCTGTTTTCCAAATTCAATGGCTTGAATGTACTCGCCGTCCCTGATTAGTTTTTTCAAACGACGTTTTGGATATCGAAAAAGACTGACCATTATAATTAATTATTCGGGGCGATTTTATAAGTTAGAGGTAGGCAGGTCAGGAGGATATATTCAGGATGCCTTTCTCAATTAGATATTGAATTCCTCCTACAAAAGAGGCGTCATCTATGGTTCCATCTGCCCACCAGCCAGCATTATTTTTAATCCAGTCGGGAATTTCACCAGTACCAGATTCTCCCTGGGTTGTTGGGGGGATTTTCATAATTCCATTCTCAATTAGATATTGAATTACTCCTACAAAAGAGGCGTCATCTATGGTTCCATCTGCCCACCAGCCGGCATTATTTTTAACCCAGTCAGGAATTTCCAGGACAGTTTCTGGATCAGTGTCCGGAACAGTTTCTGGATCAGTGTCCGGAACAGTTTCTGGATCAGTGTTCGGGACAGATGGCGGCGTGAAACTTTTATCGGCTGCAAATATCGGAATGCTGATTTCCAGATAGTCCGGAGATGATGTTGGAACAGCCCAATCAGGGGCCAAGCCATTTATCCAGATCACATAGTTTGCAATGCCTGGTTTTTCACGTACAACAAAGTCCAGAATGTATTGTCCTGATTGGGAATAAAGAAATTCTTTGCCCGCTTCTTGCGCAATTGATCTAAGAGGTGGCCAGTCAAACTCATCATTAACCACATAGACATCAAATTGAACCTGATTCAATCTTTCCGCATCGTTATACTTGCTGATAAATTCAATTATCCACTGCATTTCACATCCCTGAACAGGATCCTCCGGACCGTAGAATATGTGCAATTGATAATTAAAATCATGTGTAGGCTTTTTTATGCTAGTATCCTTGGCAAAATTGGTTTCACAGCCTAGTGCCACACCTTCATTTTTTGTAGACACTATTGATTCAAACGGACTTTTTTGTACATCTTGCCGATATTCTATTAATGTAAACTCGTATTCAACTGGAGGAATTCCCGTATTTGTATGAACGTAAGTTTTAGCTTTTACTGGAAATGGAAAGTCATCTACAATCCAAACCTTACTTGTAGCGCCGCCAGTCTTCCATCCAATTACAACTGTTTCCCAAGTTCCTGCAGGGGTTGTAATTGTTTCAAGCGCCTGTGGAACAACCTGTTCGCCTCCAATGTTTGCAATTTTACCCCAGGATATATCGCTAAATGCTTTTGGTCCTTTTCCACCGGAACGATCATCAGAAGTTGCAAATGCAGACAGCCATACTATAGAAGATTTGAACGCACCGCGGTAAACTCCCAGTTCTTCACTGCCGCCTGTTGGTTCTGGAGCAATCTTTCCCAAATGTATTTCACCTACGACAATTTTACTACCATCATAAACAACTGCTTCGGCCACCCACTTTGTTTCAGTTCCAACTTTAATGTCGCCTTTAATCCACAAGTCCAAGTCAAATTGGGTACAATCTTTGTAGTCTACATGACACATTGAATAGGAAAAATAGTCTCCTTGTTTGAGACCTTCGCCTGCATACCACGTACCCTCTTTATCAACACCTCCGGCCTGGATTTGTGCATAGACGGATGGAAGCGTCATTGAGCCCAATAATAAAACCGCGATGATTGGAAGAAGTGATATTGCTTTCAAATCTGTAAAAAAATAGGTAATTCACATAGTTAAACGTTATTCATGATTACAAAAAAAGGGAAAAACAGCGGTAATGCCCAATTCAATTAAGCAAATATAGAGGAAAATTTACCAAAATTCAGAATGTGTGAATGTCCAAAAATTCACTTGTATGAGGTAGAGTTCAAACTTGACGGAATGACCGTGGTTCCCACACACAAAAATTGTGGGTTTGCATTAGATGAAAAACAGGCAGACAAGTTCCAAAAGGATTTGGTAAAATCATGGGGCATGGAAGAAGAAGAGGAATAATTTTAAAAATAAAAAATGAGATTGTAATTAACTGTTAAATTACATATCTTTAGTTGCTTCTTTGCAAACGTCGGTTTTACAGCTGCAATCAGCACTGCATATGCAATGACCTTGCATTGCACAATCACATGAATAATCTGGATCGCCGCTATCAGCTTCGCATCCACATGCTTGATCTACCATGAAAAGTCAGTAATCTTACTCATTTTAAAAGGTAGTGGCAAAATCTGGAATGCCTAGGCTCTTGAAACCATCTCAAGCAGATCATTGCATGATTTCTGGAGGAGATCTGCCTGTTGGGACAACAGATTTGAATCAGATTCAACGTCAAATGCGACCTTGAGAATGTGGATAAGATCCTGTTTCCGATTCAAAGTATCCTTGATTTTTACAAAATTTTCCTTGTTTAGATAACCCAGGTAGAAATAACAGTCAGAAAGCATCGAGTTTTTTACAAAGAAATCGTGTTTTTGCCGAATAATTAGCGAATGGTTGTTTTTTTCTACCACATCAGAGAAGCCCATGGTGGATTTTAACATACGTTCAAGCAGGGTCAGAGTAGATCTTTCAATTCCAACTGTCTGGGTAACAACTGAGATATGTTCGTTGATCGAGGTTTTTTCTAGTCTTCGAAGCAAGTCCAGCATGTGGGACGGGCCGGATCTTTGACTGTTCAGCGAAGATACGGCATCGGCCAGATAGTAAGAGGCGCATTTTTGCCAGCAGGGGGCAAACACGTCAGATGACTGGATTGCTTCTTTAGTTTTTTGAGAACAAAACATGGATTCAATCAAACAGTTTTTTGCAAGATCTTTAAAGAGTGAAGAACGTTTCTCATTGATTTTGGAGAGTAACATTTGCAAATCCCACGATTCGTCATGAATAATCTTTAGATTGTCATACTCGAGGAGTTTTCTTGATGAACCCTCAGAGAGTGAAGCATGGTGAAGGATTACAAATTCGCTTCCGCATTGGATGATTTTTTCCGGCTCTGATTTTCCATCAAAAACAACAAGGTCATACCCGCATGAGTCAAAATGAAGACCTGAATTTCTGCAGCCCCCCAGACCAATCGGAAACTCGGATAAGGATTGTTCTTCAATAAATTTTTGTAAATCCACAGGATATGATGTACTGAATTTTCTATAAGGCATTCACCCCACAAAGTTTTACAAATTCATTCAAGCATTTCCTTTAAATTGAGACTGTGTCTGTTTTTTATCAAGCTCCTATAGTGTAGTCCGGTTAAGCATTTTGGCTTCTCAAGCCAAAGACTCGGGTTCAAATCCCGATGGGAGCACTGCTAATAAAAACAAAATTGTTTCTTTAAATAACAAAATAGCGATGGAGAATTGTTGGGTTTACGGGAGATTGAACTAAAGGAGGAATATCGTTCAGATAGGGACGACATAGTATCGAAATTTTTCTTTCCCTGTCTGAGTAACTGCATAGAATACGACAGATGTGTTGATTTTTTGTCTATTCAGACACTGGCCACGATATCTATGGCATTTGATAATTTTGCCATGGGCAAGGCAAAGATAAGAATGATTACAGGTCATAGATTTAGAACAGATGATCTTAACATACTTGCAAAGCTCTTTTCTGAGAAATTTACGGGATCATTTGATGGCAAAGTGATCAAAAACAACAAAATTAAAAAATTACAAAGTATTGTAGACAAGGGTCAGATCGAACTAAAAATAGCAATTCCAAATTCAGAGCATATTGCAGACTCGTTCTCAGAAAGAATTGGAATATTCAAAGACGAGCAGGATCAAGCAGTTGCATTTACCGGTACGTCTAGTGAATCATTTTCTACCCAGATGAGGGATTTTGAATCAGTTGATGTCTTTACGTCATGGAATGATAAATCAAGGGTTGAAAGAAAGGTGAAGGATTTCGAAGAGTTGTGGGAAAATAAAACAAAGTATGTCAAAGTCTATGATTTTGTTCATGCAGAAAAAAACAATCTTTTAAAATATTCATATAAATGGATAATACAGGACTATAGCTGAAAGGATTCTTCTAGTCTGGATTTGTTTTCATAAAAATTCATCTTGTTAATTTTATAATAAATGACTTCGCCGCGCCGTTCAATTACTGCAATTATCGGTTCTTTTCCCATCTGGGTGATCTCCTCGATCTTTTTTTGTAGATTTCCCATCTTTTCTTTTTGTCCCTCGTTGAGCCCAAAGATTAAAAATTTTGCACCCTTTTGGCCAAAGTGACCTCTTTCATAGACTCTAAAATCAGAACCGAATCCAAATCCGTCTTTAACAACATAACCACGATTTCGAAGATCACGGTATATCAGGAATTTGGTGAGAATCTCAGAATCACTTTTTTGACAAAGATTCATGAAGGAATCAAAATTGGTCTTTGTTTTTCCCTTTTTTAGGACTAGTCTCTTGGTGTATAGTAGGTAAAGAGTTTCAAATTCTTTTAGGAATAATTTTTCTTTTTCAATCTCGCCGAACCCCTTTTCTTCAAGTTCGTGGATCATGTCCTTATCAGAAATACAAGTCTGGCCTGAAATCATAGTGCCTTTGACCAAGAGAGTCTCTTCCATAATGAAAAGAAAATCAATGGATTTCCATATAAGCATTGGAAGGCATGAGCAAGCCACGACTAACCGTTAAAATATGGGCAATTTTATTTGAGAATACATGCACGGTGCCAATTACAGGGATGGTAATGGACAGGTCTTTACCAGAAAAGAGTACATCAAGGGAAAACCACAGATTAAAATTGCAAAATTTCAGGGAGGTAAAAGATCAACATATCAATACTGTGTCCAGTTATGCCTAAATGAAAAAATTCAGCTTAGACACGTGGCAATTGAATCAACAAGGCTGGCAGCAAACAAGACATTGGAAAAGACAACAGGTGAACTAGGTTATTATTCAAGACTCAGGATTTATCCACATAATCTTCTAAGAGAAAACAAACAGATTGCAACTGCGGGTGCAGACAGAATTTCAGAAGGAATGAGAAGGGCGTGGGGCAAGGCCACAAGTTTGGGTGCCAGAGTCAAGGTAGGACAGTGCATAATGGAATTGTATGTAAATGGAGAAGACCACCTAAGTGCCGCAAAAAAGGCACTCAAGGGTGCATGTGTGAAATTGCCAGGTACGCCAACAATCAAAGTCATAGACTGGAATAAATCATCACCATAGATTTTCTAGATCAGACTTTATGTTTTTGACAAGTTCCAAAAATTCTTCAAACTCTTTATCAGTGGGTTCCCGGTTTAGAATCCGCTTGGATTGATAGTAAAAGGCATTGTAAATTCTGCCCACCACGACACCCAGGGCAAATGACTTTGAATCATCAATGTCTGAGAACAGATGGATTAATTGCTTGATTTCATCCTTGTTTGAAACTGCGTCCTGAATTTTTTGTTCCATCTTCTTTAGAAGAATTTCATCCATGTTAGATCTTGTCTGAAATAGTTAAAAACAGTTTAATCCCCGATATTACGTTATTTTGTCTAACAAAACAAATATGTTTTATGCCTAAAGTTTTACTAGATTTAGAAAAATTAAACTAAATTTTCCAGACATGGTGCATCACTCTTTAAAATTTCGTAAAAAATTTGTGATATTTTTTTAAATCATTTAAAAGATTAGACTGATAATGGAAGCATTATTTTCTCTAGTGGATTTCCAGTTCACTTCCCTTCCCTTTTAATTCCCCTACTTTTCTTTCAGCCTTTGCAAGCAACATAACAAATTCATCATCATAAGACATTGGAGGAGGAGGTAGTGTTTTTGGAATGAATGTTAACTGATTGTCTTTATTACGTTGAAAATCCCCATTAGGTTTAATGAATTTACTAGTATTCCATATGGAGTCGTTATACTCATCTTTAACAAACTTGGTAGCCATTAAAGAAAAACCCCAATTATTTTAATAGAGTGAGTTATAACATTTAAATTTTGTTGTATTTTGATACGAAAGTTGTCAGGATCTGATTAAAATATTACTCTGGTTAGTAAGCGTATGTTTTCACTGCACTAACATTATGGTGTTTTGCGAAATTTCAT
The DNA here is from genome assembly GCA_965218785.1 of Candidatus Nitrosopumilus sp. Lineage (GTDB taxonomy): Archaea > Thermoproteota > Nitrososphaeria > Nitrososphaerales > Nitrosopumilaceae > Nitrosopumilus. The sequence goes on along the minus strand of OZ244650.1, from coordinate 555,632 downwards.
CCCAAAAATATCTGATCGTAAAACCATAATTTGACAGAATTCATTGATTCCATGACATGATGCGTCTTTTGCCAATATGGCTCCATTTTTTTTCATATGAAGCGGTGGATGAACTACTTTTGTATAATAGAATTAAAAAACAGTTTAATATCCATATTTAACCTCTAGGATTGTTGCAGTTATAGTACAGTTTGGTTAATATTCTAGCTTGCCAAGTTAGGGACCCGGGTTCAAATCCCGGTAACTGCACTTTAAATATCTCAAAGCTGAGCATACAAAGTTTAAAAATACCCTGCCAATACCGAGCCGCTTATTTCTGGTTTTTGGCATCAATGCATCTTGGATGATCTCCAACGCATCTTGGGCCTTTTGAGGACGTGGCAGTTGAATCATAAACACGTTGTCTTTTCCATAATGGGATTTCGGAGATGAGAGTGCAAGCATGGATGTTTTTGCAAGTGTTTCAAAAAAGACTAGATCATCTTTTGCGTTGATTAGGAATTTTTCAACAATATTTCCCCTCGAAAACCTCAGGACTATTTCAACAAAAACATTTCCCAACCCATCCTGTAAAATGTTTAGATCAGTATCAATTGATAATGACTGTCCGGAAACTTTTGATAGTATCACATCATATTTTGCCGCCTCAACAACAATACAGGGAGTCTCCCTGCCGTCAAAATCAAACGTGGTAATACCATCATGTGCCTGCTCTAACAACCGCTTTAGCTCATCGGACATCGTCGTTCTTTTCCAGTATCGGAATTATTTTATCGCCTGCTTTTACCAAAAACGGGGAGATAAACGCGGTGATTATAGAGATGATTCCTATCAATGGAAATAGAAAAGAGCTGACAGCACCTATATCGACACCGGCCTTTACAATTACGATTGAAAATTCACCCCGGGGAGCTGCCAGCGTAAATGCAGAACGGAATGCCTTGCCACGTCCCTGTCTGAACAGCATATTTCCAACCAGGTTTCCTCCAAACTTCATGCCAGTTGCAACTGCAATTAGTGCAATAGCTACAAAGATGTAATTTTCAAGTTGGGATACATCCATCAGCGCACCAACTGATATGAAGAATATGGCCACAAACATGTCCTTGATTGGACTTGAAAGCAGTTTTGCAACTTCGGCGGACTTTGATTCGGCGACGAGGACGCCTGCTAGAAACGCCCCGATTGCAACAGACAACCCTACAATGTTTGCCAGCAACGCATATCCAAAACAGACACCCAGTACGCTAAGTAGTAGAATCTCACGGTGTTCTGCTCCTGCAACCCTGTCAATTAACGGGGGAATTACGCGGGTTCCAACAGTAAATGTTCCGACGATCAGGCCCACAGCAACTACCACCACCACGATAACTGATTCTATAGAGACGGTTCCAACTAGGGCTACAGACTGCAGCGTAGAGATCAGGATGACGGCAATTATGTCTTCAACAATTAAAATACCTAGAACAAGTATCGATGATTCCTTTTTGATTTTTCCCATCTCCTCTAAAATCTTGACAATAACTGCAGTACTTGATATGGACATGGCAGCTGCAATAAACAAAGAATCCATAAAGTTCATTCCAAGTGCGCCGGCAGTGTAGAATACCACACCTAGCGTTGAGAACAATCCGATGGTTCCAACCCCTACTGCCACGCGTCCAATGCTTTTGATCTTTGCATACGGGAATTCAATGCCAATTACAAAAAGAAGCAAGATGACGCCGATTTCAGCGAAAAGATTCAACGCAGAGATATCAGATAAGATTCCCACACCTTCAAGTACGTCAGTAGGCCGACCGGCCTCTGGTAGAACCCACGACCAAAACGGCGACAATGGTCCGATCAACATTCCTGCAAAGAGATACCCGATGATCAACGGCTGCCTTATCTTGAAAAATGCAAGTGTGACTACTGCCCCGATAATCATGATAAACGCCAGATCAGTGACAAAGCTGGTATGAGGAAGTTCCGGAGTAATCTGCTCAATCAAACTGCTTACAGTACTATTAAGCGAGGTCTGAATTCCACTTGAATCCAACTGAAGTGGGGCGTTTTGCATGTTATCATTTAATAAAATTGTTTAAAAATGATTGCTCATCAGAAACTAAGAGACAGAGATGGCAGACAAGCAGACAGGCTCAAAAACCTTCAAAATGTTCAATTCCCTCATGTGAGTTATCAACTGCAGGATGATGATTAGGTCTACTGAATAAAATGTAGAGATATGACCTGGGGTATCTGACTGTATAATGGGTTAGGTTGTAATTACCCGGTTATTAATAGTACGGTACCATACCGTACTATATGATTCAATGCGAATACTGTACAAGAGGGTTCATAGAGACTGCAAACGGTCTAGCCGAAAAGACCTTTCATGAATTACTTCACGAGCCCAAAGTTGTAAACAAGTAACTCTTTACATTTTTTATTTTATTCCCAACTTTTTTATCATTAACATTTTAATTTGATTTGTATGGCCATCAAAAAGACAGTAAAGAAAAAAGCTGGCAGGGAGCCGAGTCCATCAGCATTACTAAAGAAAGTGGCATCGGTTTCAGATTCCAACAAGGCATTGCAAAAGGAGATCAAGGCAATGTCAAAAATTTTCGGGGATAATCAAAAGGTTCTGATATCAATGAAGGGCATGATAGATACGCTGACATCAACATTGGAGCACATTCAAAAACAATCAAGGCAGATCAACATCATAGAGGAGGACACGCAAAAGTTGTACGCGGGATTAAACCAGGTAAGAACACAGTCTAGCATGATAAGCAAGATTAATAATCAAACTGACAGACTGCAACAGGAGATTAACAGTGTCACAGAATTACAAAAGGCATCAAAATCCCAAGAGTTATCCAAACAGGTAGAAGACAGCATACATTCGATTAAAAATAACTCCGAGATGATCATCAAAATTGCACAAAGAATCGACGAGGTAAGAGATGATCTCAGGAATGTTTCCGGAAAGACCGATTCAATCATGCAGATCGGCTCTGAGATAAACAGATTGAAAAACAGCATAGATGAGATTTCAGGAAAGACCGTAAAGTTGGAGGCAGGAGACCAAGTTCTCAAGAGTCTCAAAGAGGAACTTGGAAGGATTGTAGAGGAGACAGGAGACCAAGCAAAGCTTAACGCAGAACTTGATGCAATCAAGATAACAATTGATGCCATATCATCCAAGGCATCAAAGATTGATTCATTGGGCGGTGTAATAGACGGGCTCAGGCAGCAGTTTGACACCATAGCATTAAAGACTAGTTCCGTGGAGGGGCTGAGCCTAGAATCAATAAAGGAGCTTGAAGACAAGATAGGCAGGATTGAAGGGGAAATGTCTTCGGTTTCAGAAATCGTAAAAAGACAGGATGTATCCACTGCGGAATTTCATAAAAAATCCGAGAGGTTGTTTGAAGAGTTGCAATCGCTCAAAAGCGTTACAAGCAAGACATCAACTGACTCGTCAAAAGAGATGATGGCACTGCTAAAGCTCTCCGAATATCAGTCAAACATCAGAATGAACACAGAGTCAAAATATGGGAATTCCAAGGATCTTGAAATAATGGCAGCACAGACTGCAGATATCGTCAATCTGTTTGACAGGATTTCAATCGAGTCAGGCGAAAAGATTCCACTGCCACACGAGGTAAGACAGTGGGCGGTAAGTAAGATCTTGGATTGTGCAGACAGATGGGAGATTCGATTCAGTGACGTCTACTCGATTCTGACTAATGCAATTGGAAGGGACATGCTAAAAGAGGCCGTAAGAATTCAACAGGTAAGGGATATTTACGGAATCAGGGCAGTAGATGAAATTAGAAGGGATCTAAATATTCCTTAAACTCCGGATTCATCGACTTTCATGAGACGATCCTTCTTTCGTTTTAATGTAGCAAATATTCCCAATATGGCGACAATCCAGATGACACTGAAGATAATGTTTTGAATCTGCACGTACATGTACGGAGTGGCATCTACGATATCGGCCCTCAAAGATATGGCCCTGTCATTGAGATCCAGCATTCCAGTATGGTATGCAGAACTGTCCCTTGGAACCGTTGATATTTTTTCAATGCTTGCCATCATGGTGTCTATATCATTTTGTATTCTTAGAAAGTTTGTAGCCTCGGTGGGAAACAGCCATACAGGGTTTTTAGAGATCTTGCCGTCGATGCCTGTCATTTCAGGCAGTTTTTCTAAGATAATATCCATCTGTACCTGCGTTGTAGTCAAATAGGAGCGAATCGCAGTCGGATCAGATGAGCCGATTATCGCAGTCATGTATCCCCTCATCAGATCAAGCGGGTAGATATCGGCATGGTACCCCGTAATGGCCATATATCCTCCAAAAACTATGATTCCAGCAATTCCAATCATGGATAGTTTGTAGATAATATCGGCCATCTTCTCGCTCCTAGTCAGTACCCGAGCGGCGCCGGATTTATTTCTTTTAAACTGTGTATGGGACAGGCTCATGTAGGCAATAAAGAAAAAGCCTATGGCCTGAAGCGCAATTATCGGTACAAATATGGAATTGTTTGAAAATATCGCGACAAATATCCCCATTATTCCATACACGCCAAAAAATATTTCCAGAAGGGTCGTCTGTGTGAAGGGCAGATTGTATGCCTTGTTTTTCCAGTCATCATCTTTTGTAATGATTCCATATTTGGGGGTTCTGAGAAATTCGTTACTCTTTCCAAATACCGCATCAAAGACGGCAACTGTATTGTTGACTGACATTCCGGCGTTATAGATTAGCAGTGCAGGCAGTATCTTTGCCTTGGACTTCCATGACTCGTGATACATGCCCTGAATAATTACGATGTATGCGCCAGGACCCATTGCAAGATATGTTGCAATGGTTATGGCAGGAATAACGCTTACGACATACAGGTTAATCTCTGCTGCCAGCAGAATCGGCAGTGTCAGAAACTGTATCAGCATTAGCGGATAGACGATGTGGCGGGTCAGTTGTATGAAGGCCTGAATCTTTGCCTCCACTGCCACCTTGCGTTTGACGGTTATATCAGTAAGCAGTTTTATCGCACATTGAATGGAGCCCTTGGCCCAGCGAAACTGCTGTCTTTTAGCTGCGTTCATCTGAACGGGCAGTTCTGCATCAACTACAATGTCTGGCAGAAAGACGCACTTCCAGCCCTTCATCTGTGCCCTGTAACTAAGGTCGAGATCCTCAACTAGCGTGGCAGAGTGCCAGCCGCCGGCATCCACAATACAGTCACGTTTCCAAATTCCGGCAGTGCCATTAAAGTTCATAAACAGGTGTGAGTTGCTTTTGGCCTTTTGTTCGATAAGAAAGTGAAAGTCAAGACTCAGTGCCTGTGCCTGGGTGATTGCAGAGTAATTTTCGTTTACATGACCCCACCGACACTGGATGAGTCCGATGTTTGGTTTTGAAAAATGAGGGATGGCTCTTTTGAGAAACCATTTGGGCGGAATAAAGTCGGCATCAAAGATTGCAACAAGTTCCGTGTCAGTCGTCTGCATGGCGTGCTTTAATGCCCCTGCCTTGTACCCCTTTCTGGTTCCGCGTCGGACATGTTCAATCTGAAATCCCTGGTTCCTGTAATTATCAACTGTATCTTCAAGCAGACCCACGGTGTCATCATCAGAGTCATCTAGTACCATGATCCTCATCTTCGATTTTGGATAGTCCATGGTACACACCGAATCCACAAGACGTTTTGCAACATATTTTTCATTGTATATTGGCAGCTGTATCGTAATTGACGGGGTTCCCAGATCAACAGTAGGCATAATGTCCTTTCTTTTTCGAGAAAGGAATGCAAGATAGTAAAAGTTGCATGTGTATGCAGTGATTATCACAGCTGAAATAATAAACAGATCAAACACAAGTTGTGTAAAAGGGTTGGCTGCCATGTCCCTAGTTTCTCAGAATTACTATTCGCTATTTATACTTGCGAGGAATTTGTACTATTTTTGCTCAAAGATCTTGATTGCCTGAGGCGGACAGACTCCTTCACAGGCAAGACAGAAAATACAGTCAGGTTCTTTTGACATTAGCGGCTTTTTAGCAGATGCGGGGTTTCCGGGGGCATCAAACCACTCGTAGACTTCCACAGGACATGCCTCGATGCATCCGCCATCTGCGATACAGATATCATAGTCCACTGAAACAAACTCCCCCCAGACTCCCATGATTCCGTTGCTTGTACCCCTTCTTCCCCATGTCTTGATAGTGTGTTCGGGGGCATCGTATGAGGCAGAGGGTTTTATTTTTGATTTGAATTCAACGTCGATTGGGCCGGGTTTGGCACCGTCTGGAATTTCAATGGCACTGTCATCTTCCTCATCATCATCCTCTGTAGCTTCAATTGCCCTTGCTTTTGCACCAAGAACAATTTTTGCCAGTGGCGTGAGTTCTTCGAGCTTTTGGATGGCTGCAACCTCGGAGATTTTTTCAGTCTTTACATAATAGGAGATCATCTTGTCTGCCAGTATGGTGTTACGTAAAATGGTATCAATTACCATCTTTGCAAAATGATCTGCCTTTTTTCTGTAATCTCGAACCCAGTTGGGATCGCCGAATTTTTCAATCGGAAAGATTTGATAAATAATATCAACGACCTCGCCGGTAACAATTTCTACTGTAACTGACAGATCAGCCTTTTCGTATCTCTTTGCATCAGGATCTTTCATGTTTTGTTCCATCCAGCTGTACGTTGCAAAGATTCTGTCTGCATACATGTCCATCTCGAATGTCTTTTTGAGGCCGTCATGGACGGATTTTAGTTCCGCAGGATCCTCAAGTGTGATGGGTAACCGATAAAGCCCGATTTTGTATCCATGTAACGGGTAAACACCGCGCTTTGCAGTGGAGGTCTCCATTGACCAGACCCGATCTTTTAGCAGTAATGACATGGTTATCGTAACTTGAATTTATTTAAAAAGGTTTAGTCATCGCCATCAGGACAGGTAAGCTCCCGGAGTCGGGTGTATTTTTCCTCCATTGTCTTGGCATGCTGTACCACGTGGGGCAGATCGTGGGAATCCTTGGAAAAATACCATCTGATGGGGACCGGGTGTCCGATTCCATCCATGTCATGTATCATGCCCTTGTCGGCATTTACGCCTAATTTCTCATCAATTGACGTCTCTTTAACTGCAAGACCCCGCTTGGTTTTATCCTCCAGGATAAAATCATTTTTGCCGTCTTTGATAAAATAAAAGGACCCCTCTTCAAGAACCAAAAGATCTAAAGGCAATTATTTTTCCACGGGGTTTCCTATCATATTTCCCCATTCAGTCCAGGAACCGTCATAGTTTCGAACTTTGGAGTATCCCAGCAGGTACTTTAAGACAAACCAGCTGTGCGAGGACCTCTCCCCGATTCTGCAGTAACAGATTACATCCTTGTCGGGAGTAACACCCTTTGGTTCGTAGTTTTGTCTTAATTCCTCTGCCGTTTTGAATGTTCCATCAGCATCATTTACCGCAGTAGCCCATGGGATGTTGTTTGCATCTGGAATATGCCCGCCCCTTTGTGCATGCTCTGTTGGATACTCTGGAGGGGCGGTGATCTTTCCGGAAAATTCGGCAGGAGATCTTACATCGACCATTACGGTATCCTCTCTTCCCAGCGCCCTGCTTACATCAAACAGATAAGCGCGCAGTCCCTCATCTGGGGGCTGTGCATGGTATGCTGTCTGTGGGGATTGTGGCTCATCGGTGGTATAGTTCCTGCCTTCTAGCTCCCATTTTTTTCTTCCACCGTTCATAATCCTTAGATTCTCATGTCCGTAATATTTGAAAACCCAGAAGACAAATGCGGCAAACCAGTTGTTAAAGTCGCCATAAAGAATGACCTCGCTATCAGATGTGATTCCGTTTTTGGACATTAGCGCCTCGAATTGTTTCTTGCCAATAATGTCCCGTGTTACCGGATCATTAATGTCGCGTTTCCACCAGATAAGGCTGGCGCCACTGATGTGACCCTTTTGGTATCCGTTTACAGGGTCATAATCAACCTCGACTAGTCGCCTGTTTTCATTGGGCGGGTTTTGTGATATCCATTCGGTGTCTACTAGGACTTCAGGATGTGCATAACTCATGGATTGTACGTATTTCTCTGGCATACTTAATTGTTTTTCTGGTTGGTTCGTGGCAATCTTTGAGACCCAAACTGGTTTTTCTTTGTAAAGACCGTTTTAAATGATGATCTTCCACCTGTTCTTACCATCAGCACATCATTAAAGCCTGTAAAAATATCATTTTTAAGTAAATAGGATACAGAAGAACTGTTTGAAACTACAAAAAGTCGCAGTAGTAAGCAAGGTTGGATCAAGTGATTCAGAAAGGGCGGCAGACAATGTTGTAAGAAAGCTTTTGATAAAAAAATCCACAGTCTACACGATTTCACCGGTTCAGGTGGAGGGGGCAAAAAAGATTGAGGCACTAGAAGATCTGAGAAAGATAAAACTTGATCTTGTCATTACCCTGGGGGGAGACGGAACCACGCTTCGTGTATTTAGAAATCTCGAAAACGAGACGCCGATTTTGACAATCAACGTGGGCGGAAACAGGGGGATTTTATCTGAAATAACAATCGAAGAGTTTGATGAGGCAATTGATCAGATTTTAAAGGACAAGTTCTTCTTGGACAAAAGAACAAGGGTAATGGCATCCTGTGAGGGGAAGGAATTTCCACCGGCATTAAACGAGATATACATCAGCAGGACAAACCTGACAAAGACTGCAGAGATTCAGATAAAATTTCAAAACGATAACGTAAAACAAAAGATGGACGGCGTGATCATTGCAACCCCCAGCGGATCAACTGGCCACTCATTTTCACTGGGCGGTCCGATTTTACATGAAAGTCTGGATGTTCTAATCATCACACCTGTCGCGCCAGTATACAGACTCGAATCGATCGTGGTTCCAGATGAAAAGATTGAGATCACGTGTTCCCATGATTGTAATATCGTGATGGATGCCCAGGTTGTCAAATCTGCAGGATACGGGGAATCGATAATTATCAGAAAGTACAAAAAACCGGCAGTCTTTGTAAGACTGAAGAAACGCGGGTTAAGACAGATGAGCAAGCTTGGATTCTAACAGGTTTGGTGAGTATGAGTCACCTGCCCTAAATCCTAGCCATGACCTCATCTACGATGTTTTTTCATGTGCCCTCCATTCAGAACACACGTATGATGTTGGACATCCTGGTGACATCTAACAAAGACACGGGGGACTGGTCAAATGACATTCACACTTATAACACGTCATTCTTGATTATTACCCAGTGCTAAAATCAGAAAACGGCAGAATTACTTTTGACATTATACGTATTTGTGATGAACGGCCCGCAGATAAAATGACTGGAAACCAAGGAACCACATAAAGATGGACTATAGGATTTTAGACGCTAGTGCGTTTTATGCAGGGGTGCCATTTAGATCATCAAATGACTGCTATACGACTTCCCTGGTTTATGAGGAAATCAAGCATATAAAAAAAAGTCACGACGTGCTTGGAACCCTGCTTGAAACCAACAGGTTAAAAATCAGAGAGCCGGAGAAGGAATCAACGGCTACTGCAACAAGGGCGGCAAGGGATACGGGGGATCTTCCACAGTTATCAAAGCAGGATATTTCAATTATTGCATTGTGCATAGAGATGAACGGGGAGATAATCAGTGATGATTTTGCAATTTCAAACGTGATAAAAAATCTGGGTTTGAAGATATCACCAATAATGACCCAGGGAATCAAAACCGTGGGAAAATGGATTCACTACTGTCCGGGATGTAGAACAGAGCATTCAGGTGCAAAAGAGTGCCCGATGTGTGCAACCCCGCTAAAGAGAAAGCTGCTCAAGAATGAATCTGCGATTCTATCCAACGAATAACTGATAATTCATATCAAGTGCTGGCATCATGCAGTGTCTTTTGACTGGATTTTTTAAAAAGCTTGCTTTTGGAATCGAGCATTTTTTTGATCTTCTTTGCACGCGCCTGACCCAGTCCATCCACCTTTGCAAGATCAGCGGCAGTCGCAGTAAAAACTTTGAAAGGAGTTCCAAACCTTTCAAGCATTCGGACTGCAAATTTTTCCCCTATTCCCGGCAGGCTGCAAAGAACCGAGAGTTGTTGTTTCTCCAAATCCGAGGATTTTTTGATTCTTTTCAGATAAGGGCCCTTTGCGGAATACTTTTTTGAACACATCGACACCAACAGCTTGGCAGTATGGGCCGCACTAGGAGTCGGTATTACCGGAATTTTAAAGTCAAGAACTACAGCGGAGATGGAACCATAAAATACCAGCGGGTTCTCAGTAATGTCCTCGATTTCATCAACATTGCCTTCAATTAGGAGAATCGGATGTTCAAAGTGCTCCTTGAGTCGGGAGCACTGATCAAAGAGTCTTCCATCAAATATGGACGACATTAGATCACGGATGGTTTTTCTTTCTACAACGGTTTCTGGTGCAACAATGTAATCCCCGATTGGAAGTGTCTTCATCTCCATGTTCAGACCGACTGATTTTAAAAGTTCGGGGATTCCGCTTTTTCGCTCCCTTTCATCTACGATTATTCGAAGATTCTCCGGCTTCATGATGTTAGTTGAAATGATTTGTTAATATCTTGTTTGAAATTTATTCAGAATGCTATTTCCTAGGATTGTCTTCTGTCGGGGAAGAGACTGTAGAACCGGTTTTCATCATTTCGGTAATTTTCGTCTCCTGCTCTTTGAGGGATTCCTTGAGACGTGTCTGCTGCTTTTCAATGACTATCCGGCGCGTTTTGGTCATGGCCTGTCTTTCTTCTAGTTGAGCCGTTAGTTCCTGTTTTGTTGATTTGATTAGGACAGTGCCTGCGTGCTTGAATACGACGTCATCGTCTGCTGCCTTTTTTAGTTCCTCAAGGGCCTTTTCTGTTTCGGCTCCTTCAATATCAAGATGCTGCATCTGAGTCATGACTGACTGGAGATCCTGCTGGGTTTGCTGTAATCTCATTAGTTGTTCCTGAAGCCATGGAGGCATCTGCGGGGATGACATGTATGATCACAAATTCCGTTTCATTATATCTTTACCGATTCAATTGAATCATAGCTGGCCTGAATCAGTCTAAGTGTGGAATTGAGGTTTGCTCTAAGGTGTGGCAGGTGGTTGGATTCAACTGAAATGACGATCTCTTTGTCAAATGTCATCTTGGTTTTTACGGGATTTTCCGGATAAAACTCATTGTCAATATTTACAGAATCAAAAACTGCCTTTGTCCTGTCCTTGGCATCAACTGTTATTTTTGCACTATAATTTAACATCGTATGCCGTTCCGGCCACCTTGTAGCTGCATTTCTTGCACGACCAGATCCCCACGGCATCCCGGCCAAACGTCTTTGAACCGCATTCTGGGCAGGTTCTCTTCTCCTTTAGTTGAAGATGGATTTTTGTATACTGTTTTCGAAGTTTGATTCCGTACCGCGCCCCAAGTCCCTTGAGGGATTTTTTTGCTTTTGCCATTTTATTGGCCTGCCTGCTGCTGGGCTTGTTTTAACTGTTCTCTTATTTTTGCGCCGACCCTAACTGAGATCTCCCCACATTGGTTGATCTCCTCTTGCGTGAATCCATCAGCTCCGCCCTTTTGTAATGCACAGATGTTCCCATCAGAATTGGTGGTAATTGTAACCCGGGCATCCATGCTGGCCCACTCATCGCCGTTTGGATCAACTATGATGTGGCTTCCAATCTTTCCCATGGTCACTGACACCGGAATTGTTGTTACTGGTACGGAGGATACTTTATCATCGGCGAGTGCCGGGGCGTCATCAACCCAGTTCCATTTGGGGGTTTTGGCCGAAAGTAACGCGGCAGTAGAGGCATAAGAGCAGGCATCAAAGAGGTTTCCATCGTAATCAACTACCACATTATCGGCAAATATGCCGACTACTGACTTGTTCTTTTCAATGACTAGCTGTGATACGTCAACCATGTGACTCTCCCTAATTCCCCTGTCTACTACCCTTGCTAGCTCGATAACGGCAGGTCCTGGCGGACCGGTTTCAACAGTAGGATGTGAGAGGGGCAGTAATTCTGCAGTGCAGATGAAGATGCCCTTGTCACCCATGTCCGGAAAAGGCCTGTCTGGTTGTATCTTTACACCGCACACAACCTCAGTCTCACCAAGACGGACCCTTGCCGAGCCATTTGCCTTTGGAATTGCATCAGTCTCAATTATAATTTTTCTTGTCTCATCTAATGCGCGTCCGTCTATTCTTTTTCCCTGTTCAAGCAGTTCTAGAATCTGTGTCTTTTTTAAATCATCAATAACAGAACGTGAAGCCATTTCTACGAATCCCCCTTTCCAAAGTATTTGTCGTTGAGCGCCTTTTTTTGCAGGTCATAGACAATTTTGCATCCGTCAATTCCAACCTGGACGCATTTTTTGTATTCTTCAGGACTAAGAATGCCGTCTAGTTGTAATAAAGTGATCTTTTCAAGACTTGGCATGTAACCTATCGGCATGTCTGCCTGACCTGCCTGGTCTTCCTCATTGTTGACATCAAGCACTATGGTGTCTGCTACCTTGCCTGCGGCACAGGATGCAACCATGTCCCTCATCGGAATTCCGGCATCAGCTAGTGCCACAGATGCCGCAGATAATGCCGCACATCTGGTACCGCCATCTGCCTGCAGGACTTCGATAAATACATCGACTGCGGTTCTTGGGAATTTTTCCAACATGACGGCAGGCTCTAATGCCTCCTTGATTACCTTGGAAATTTCAATCTCCCTTCTTGAAGGGGCGGGATTTTTTCTTTCGCTAACTGAAAAGGGCTCCATGTGATATCTGACCCTCAAAATCCCCGTGTCGGTATTTGACATGTGTTTTGGATGGACATCCCTTGGACCAAATATGCCAACAAGTATTTTATTATTTCCAAATTCTATATAGGCAGAACCGTCTGCATTTTTTAGTCCGCCTGCTTTAATCATGATTCGTCTTGGTTCATCGACTTTTCTTCCGTCACATCGAATTCCATTTTCGTCCAAAAGAACCATTGTAGCATCTCTTCCACCCATTATGATTCACCTTTTGATTCTAACATTTCTTTCACTTGATCAGTCAAATTTGCAACGTGTGCTTTCTCATCGACCAATTGTATTGCTTTTTTAGCCTTTAATAATCCCTCGGAAGACTCGCATGAAACCACTATCCAGCCGTTCTGTCCAATTGTAATTGTGGCATTAGTGGCCATCTCAATTGTCTGAATCATGCTGCCTCTTTTTCCAATCAGGCGTGGAACCTTGTTTGGAGAGATTGTTACAAGCATCCCAGAGTCAATTTTACCTAGATCTCGATCAGATATTGTTACGAGTGGATCCCTTGTCCGGTCAAAATTAGCAATTCTGGTAGCAACCAGATCTCCTGATTTGAGTTTCGAGGTAAGTTCATCGGCATGGGCAGAAAAGTCCCGTCCAAAGACATCTTGTGCAGGCAGGAATCCAACATAACATGAATTGATATCAAGCTCCCATGACAGGGAGGTGTGAGAGAGGACTTTGCCGATTACAAGGTCGTTGATTTTTGGAATATATTTTCCAGTTAGTGGTATAACGCGGACAGAGTCATCATAAATTTCAGAAATTCCGACGGTGGTGGAGATTATCTTGTTTCCATCAAGTATGACGTTTTGTTCGGGTCTGAATGGTCCCGTGGTTACTAGATCACCTGGAATAACATATTTTCGCTTGTTTTCCATCATTTCATTACCTCAACTAAAGCAGAACCCTTGGTTATAGAACCCAATCTGTCTATCACGTTTGGTCTTGCCGCAGCAGGTATTTCAAGTATTGCTTTTAGGGAACCGTTGTTTTGCCACTCTTCGTTTTTGAGGGATCCTACGGATTTGAGAACAGAGTAGGACTGGGAGGCAAATTGTGCAGGAATTATAATCTCCAATGTGAGGTTCTCGGATTTTAATGCGATTATAGAACGCAGTTTTTCAACGATGTCTTTTACCTGTTCCTCTACACCCTTTTGTGGTTCGACTGAGATTCTGGCATCCTTCATGGCATTCTCTATTCGCAGTGGAGGATGAGGTAGATGGGTCTTGGGATCTACGTAGGTCTTTGCAATGAACTCTACAATCTGTTTTTTCTTGTCATCAACCATTTTCCGTCTTTGATCAGTCGTAAGATTCAGATCACCTTTCTGCATAATTATCTGAGCAATCTCAGTCAGGTCTTCGGTTTTAAAGACCTTGAGCAGTTTTTCAGCAGATGGCTTTGTGCCCTTTCCTGAATCAGTGTAGATGTCTTCTGAAACCAAAACTGCAGAAATTTCCTTCTTTTTTCCCAGCTTGTAATCTAGTGCAGGATCAGGCTTTACCAAGAGTTCAAACTTTTCACCCTCAAAGGAGTATCTTACCAATGTAACATCGACCATCTCAAAGGAGTCACGGTATATCGGTATTTATCTATACGCAAAACGGTACTGGGTCTTCTGACTGGTTTGGATGCTAGTATACTCTCTTTTTTCTTCCTCCTCTAGGATCGTGATAATAATCCCACAACTGACACTCATGAACACCCAATGTACATGGGATTGTATGTTATTCCCAGCTTTGAGATCTTGCTGTGAAGAAATGCGTGTAATTTGATAAAATTGATTCAATTACGCAAGAGATCCAATACAAAAAATATCAAAATTGTGTGGTATGTTTAATCTGAAAAAATTTCGTTTATAACAAATACCTGTTCTGCAGGAACTCCATTAAGAATATTTTTTTTAAATGAAAGTTCTGGCATAGTATTAAGAAGATCTTCGCTAGTAGATTTTTTTTCTTCAACACTTGAATTAAGAATGACATCATATGATCTAACCATAGAAAATATTTTTGCAGCCGCTTCTTGTTTTGAAATAGAATGTTCAAAGAATTTTTTTAAAATAATTCCATAAAACCATACCAATAAAATATCGGAAATGTGTTGAGTTTTTTTATACCGTTGTGTACTATTAAGATAGGTTCCTGTAAAAGAACCAAAAAACCCCTCGTAATCATCCGTAGTAGTCAAAGTGGATTTAAATGAAAATAAGCCTTGAATTGAAGAATTAATTCTGTCAATTATTTCACCAATCGTATAAAGCCCATTTCCAAATATTTTAACTTTGAATCCAGTAAGAGTTATGAATGCATCCAAAGATTCACTAATGTCATTTTCTGTAGCACCTTTCAACAAGGTTGCAATATCATAGATTTGCTTAGGTATATCATGGAATTTTGATTTTTGTAAACCAATTTTTTCAAGTGCAAGAGTAGTGATTTTATCCCCAATTATTGCACCACGTGTTAAAATTTTTGCAGGATAGTCAATTTTGAATTCAATAATTTCTTGTTCATTGGAAATAGTTTGTGTTGGGAGATTTGATGAAAAACCACACAAATAATCAATTTTCACTGTTTCAGGTTTACCAAAACAGGAATCATACTCAACATAATACGAGGCTAGATTGGGAATTGGGTATGGATTTCTCGGTTCATGTTTTATAATTTTTACATCTGGTAATTTATTATCTAGTTCTTCCATCGCCTCGTGTATTTCATCTACACCCAAACCAGTTAACAAATCAATATCTATACTTAATCGTCTCACTTTCAACTCTGAATGAAACGGCATGCACATACCACCCCGTAACAAACAATCAATATTTTGAGAAATGTGATAATTCATTTCAAAATCCATGATGAATTTTTCAACGTATAATGGATTTGCAAAATTAAATTTATTCGCGATTCTTTCTATATTGTCTTTTTCTAATTCAGTTGAAAAATGATATGTCATTATCCAGTATTCCCCAAATACACCTTTAATTCATTTATCATATTTTTATGTCTGGCTATAGTTTCCAATCTATTTTGATTTGTAAGACGCTTTTCTAATAAATTATCAAGAATATTTGTCAATTCATCACTCCTGATATAATATGAACCACGTTTCATTTCTCCAAATAAATCCAACCATGCTTTATCTGGTGGAGCCCACGTATCTTTGGATACGTTAGAGTATTCTCTAATTACAATAAACTTCTTTTTTTCAGAATATTCTAATGCTTTTTGTATATCCTCAGTTTTGGGATTTAGAAGAACAGTAAATTCCATACCGCCATAATCAATTAACAAATCATATAGATTCTGACCGGTGTTTCTAACAGTCTCCACATTATAGATCATTTTGTTGTATGCATTTTGTAAATATGGTGCAAGTGTACTAAGGGCCGTAAATTGAAAATTAAATTCAAATGTCTCCTTCAAAAATGCATGTAGTTCACCCAAATCATCAACTAGTGAATAATTAAGTAATGGAATTACTTTAGGAGACTTTTTTTTCGTTATTTTTTCTTGTTTTTCAGACCAATCCTGTACGAATTTATTCCAATTGGCGTTTCTTTCTCTCAAAAAATCCCGGTATTTTACAGGATCATCTATTATGGTTTTAACCTCCAATTCTATCATGCCTATAAGGAACAGGGGATTGCCAATTATCGTAAAAATTGGGCTTTTTCTGTTGATTTTGATTTTTGCTCCATTAGGCATTCTTTCAATACGATATAATTCACCATCATTCCCATTTTCAAAATCAAATTCAATTTTTTTTGTCCCATATTGAATATCATAAGAATCTGCCTTGCTGAGTAAAATTTTGGAGTTGGTATTGCTCATTCTGGTTTTTATTTTTCCTTTTGTTTTGTCATTAACAAAATAATTTAAGACTGATTGGATAGAGGTTGCAGGGGGGGCCTTACTGATTGAACTACGTAATGCCTTAACAACTTTAGGATCTGTTTTGAATACATGTAATGCTTCTCTGTATTCTAAAGATTCCTCTATAAAACCAGTTTTATGGAAATTAACTGGGACATGATCAAGATGAAGTTCACCCATTATTTTAGCAACTTCAGGATGACTACGTATGCCAAATTTGTCAAAAGCCTTGATTAACCTATCATTTTTGTATAAATGAATTCCATAATCACCTCTTATGGAACGTTTCTCTAACAATCCTATATACCCTCTCAGATAATTATTATTCTCTAGTTCTATCTCTAATTCCTGTTTACTTTCGGGTTGGATTAAAATTTCTAGTGCTTTACATTCTCTTGAATTAATATACAAAGAAATTTGATTAGATTTTATGTATGGTTCATATCGTATTCCAAAATTTTTTCTTAATGTAGATGACTGATTTGGGTATAATGGGACATTTAGTTTTCTAATTCTAATTGTTGTACCATGCCCTGGACGTGTTTTTTTACTGGTTTCAATTTCAAAATTTTGCCAAGTACTTGATGAATCATCAAGCCATTTTTTCTCATCATAATGTATAAAAAATTCCAAATTCGAATCAGGTTTTGATGTGGTAATTGTAAATTCCTTTCCCAAAGTAGAACAGGCACTTTTCATTCCCAATCCAAATTTACCTAGTTTCCCTTTTTCAAATTTTGTACCTTTCGCTATGGTTAATCCATTTTTTAATTCTTCAAGATTCATTCCAAGACCACCGTCAGATATCGATATGACTTTTCTGCTATAATCTAAAACGACATCTATTCGTTGAGTTTGGCCTGAAATTCTTGCATCTATTGAATTATCCAATAATTCAGAGATAGCTTCTGCAGTTCTGTATCCAGTAAGGCCTAGTTTCTGAATTAGGCTTTTATCAGGTGTGATATCCACAGTTGTTTTTTCTGTCATGTCAAGATCTTATGGTGCTATTTTTAGCATATTTTAGCAAATATAATACTTACATTATAAAATTTGACAAAAGTTATGTGCTAAATTAATCATGGATTAGCATTGTAAGATCTTGACTATAATATCTAAGCAGAATTATAGAATCTGGCTCATTTAAATAATTAGAAAAATAGGCATAAAATAAGCAATTAAAATGCGTAAAATACAAATTCATGTTTTACGCAAAAAAAGCATGGATGTTGAGTTAAAAAAAAGGATAATCGAACTTTTTTTTGATAGTTCAAACCGTCCAAAAAAAACACCAAGACATGAATCAACCATACAGATAATGCTAGAAACAAGATATTCGGCAAGTCAGGTAAAAAACGCGTTAAATAATTTGGAGGAATCAAGAATTCTTCAATCACTAAAATATGATATTAGGGATGTAGGCACTGCAAAATTCTATTTTCCATCCAAACTACCAATCAAATTTATTGAAAAAAACATGGTAAAAAAAATAGAAAATATGGGATATTGGATTTCCAGATATTCGGATGTTAAGACATCTAAGATGGTAGGAGAGCACCTTCATTATCTTGTTAAAAATGAATTACGCGCAAATGGGTTTGAGATACTAAAAGAGAAACAAGTTAGATCACATAGGGGAAAAGAGTGGTTCAGAACTAGACATACGTTAGATATTATTGCAGAACATAAAATAAAAAAAATTACAGTAGGGGTAGAAATAAAAAATATGCTAAGTCAAACACCAAAATCAGAAATTGTTACAAAATTAGAAATGTGTAAAATGTTGGGAATATACCCAATATTTGCATGCAGATGGCAAGAGATTCACCGGGATATAATTCAAAAAGAGGGGGGGTTGTTATGGCAATTTAAACAGCAAATCTATCCTTTTGGACAAGAGAATCAAGTGTTGGAATTACAAAAAAGATTTGAATTTCCAGTAATAGTTAAAGGAGAATTACCAGAGGAATCAAGGGAGATCATTCAAAGATGGATTAATAGATTTGAATAATACAAAACAAGGCAAAAAATTAACTTTGATACCTTCAAAATTAATTTAACATGCTTCAGGTATGAGCATTGTCTGAAAGTTTACTGGAACGCAAAATTGAGATAACTTTGTTTGTTGTTTCTTCAAGCATGTTTATTCCAAGGTTTGTTTCCAATGTAGAGATTAGGCATGCCTGCCTTTGGCTATATTTTATTCCTATTGTACTTACAATTATACTCTTTTTTGAGGCTGATTTTAATGTGATAAAAGGATGAGATATTGGAGATAATTAACAATGGATGAGGAACAAAAAAACGAATAAAAGCATTGTATGGATGTAAGGAAGATGTTTCTTCTTATTTACTACATTCTGGTACAAGAATTAGTAATACTACTAAATCTAAGCTAGACCATGGAATTGTAGATGAATTGGATGAAAATTAAATAATAGGGTTTATGGTTAATTGACCCAACTCCAAAGGTAACAGGTCAAGTCGACCCTAGTATCTCAAGCAGTTTTTCTGTCATATTTAGCCCTCTTCTGCACCATATCAGAATACACGTCATCAGTATCCCAGACATCTTCATTCCACCGGCAGTCATCAGATCGTTGCGCACCTTTCTTACAATTACCACAGGTCTTGGCATGCGCTCTGCCAAATTGTTGGTAGGTTCCATTCCAGATGCAGTAAACTAGCTAGATTTTTATGTGGACATTGAGGATTTTGTTCAAGATTTGTCATCTTTAGAAGTAATTAGTAAGGATAATCAGAAAATGTCCATAAAGCTGAAAAATGTTCCCTTACAGTATGCAAACGCACTTAGACGCATATGTCTAAACGGCGTGCCGGTTTTTGCAATCGATACGGTAGATGTTATAGAAAATTCTTCAGTAGTGCCTGATGAGGGACTGGCACACAGACTGGGATTGATTCCATTAAAAACGGATCTGGTCAGATTTAACGAGCCAGTCAAATGTGAATGCCAAAGCCAGGCAGGCTGTTCAAACTGCAAAGTCATGCTGGTTTTGGATTCTGGGGAATCAGATGAAACAAGAGTCGTTTTTTCAGATGAATTATCCTCCGAGGACGACTCGATAAGACCGACCTCAGATAAAATCGCACTAGTTGAATTGGCTCCAGGTCAGAGAGTCAAGGTAGAGTGTTACGCAAAACTTGGACGTGGGACACAGCATGCCAAATGGAATTCTGCAAACATAGCAACACTTACTGAAACAGACAAGAAAAACGAAAGGGTTCTCACCGTGGAATCAACAGGTGCTCTCAGTCCGGAACAGGTTATTCTTGCAGGAGTCGATGAAGTAAGCAGCAGATTGGGTCAATTCAAAGACATGATCAGCAAAATCGAGTGATAATCAAAGCATACACATTATATTTGGGTTTTAAACCGCAATATTCACATGACTAATCAGGTGGTTATACGCATGGCCAGGGATCTAAAAAAGGCTTCAATCAAAAACGACGCCCCAATCTGGGCAAGGTTGGCAAAATACGCGCTAAAGCCATCCATTGCAAGACGGGACATCAATTTGAATCGGATTAATCAGTTGACAAAGGAAAACGATACGGTAGTCTTTCCGGGAAAGGTTCTTGGAACAGGCAGTGTTTCTCATAAAATCACATTGTGTTCATTTTCAATCTCAAACTCGGCAGCAGATAAAATCATAGATAACGGCGGCAGTCTTATCAGCTATTCGGAATTAATCAAACAAAATCCCACAGGAAAAGGAGTCGTTTTACTTGGCTGAACAAGAGACTGTTGTAAGAACAGACAGGCCGATTGTCGTAGATACGACGGATCATATTGCCGGCAGGTTATCATCACATGTTGCAAAATTATTGCTAAAGGGAAACAGGGTCTCACTTGTAAATTGTGAGAAAATCATGCTAAGTGGAACCAGGGCAAACATCATCCAGGAATACAAGGAATTTTTAGAGATCAACAGCATTATTCATCCAAAGCACGGACCAGTCCACTACAGAAGGCCAGATACGATGATTACAAAAATGATTCGTGGAATGCTGCCTTTTGAAAAGAAACCATCAGGCATTACGGCACACAAGAGACTTCGGGCATACATTGGCTCGCCAAAGGAACTAAAACCATTTGAAAAAATTCAATTTGAAAAAGCAAAAATTAAAAGATCGGCATCAAACTATACCACGATGGGAGAGCTAGGCAGGGTAATAGGGTGGACTGAATGACAACTCCAAAGACTGAAATTTATTTTGCAACTAGAAAAACAGCCAGCGCACATGTTTACATTACAAAAGGACAGGGCAAAGTCAGAATCAACAATATTCCAGTTGAAATGATCCCACAGGAGACTGCCCGAGAGGTAATTTTTGCACCATTGGAAATTACAGGAGACCTCAGAGAGAAGATAGATATTTCAGTCAGGGTAAGAGGCGGAGGTTTTATGGGACAGGCCAGCGCCGCTGCAACAGGAATCTCAAGGGCGCTTACGGGATGGACAAAATCCAAAAAGGAGCCAAAGGATCATCCGTTCCCAAAATCAACCAGGGAAGACCTGCGAAAGCGAATTACGGAATTTGACAAATATCTGATTAGCGGGGATGCCAGACGAAAAGAGCCAAAGAAATTTGGCGGTCCTGGTGCAAGAAGAAGAAAACAGAAATCATACCGTTAGATTTGAAAGGTGTGATTTTAGCAGGCGGCAAGGGAACAAGGGGCAGACCATATACAGAGTATTTTCCAAAGGCAATGACCCCAATTGACGGCAAGCCGTTAATTGATTATATTGTAAGATATCTGAAATCATTTAATTTTATAAAAGAGATCATCATAGTTTCAGACTTTGACGGGCTTGGAGGCCAGATCAGAAATTACTACGGGGATCAGAGAAATATCAGTTTTGTTCAGGATTCACAGAGCGGCACGGGTGGGGATCTGCTACATCTTGAAGAAAAACTCAAAACGGAATCAGAATTCCTGTTGTGGTTTGCAGATAACTTGTGCGCAGTAGATCTGAAAAAAATGAGTGATGTTTTCAGAGAAAAGAACAGTTCGGCATGCATTGCCACCAGGACAAAGAGAAGGGAGGAGACGGGATTTGCAGTTGTGGAAGATGGAATTGTGACTGAATTTAAGGAAAAACCGGTCATAAAGTTACAGTTATCAGAATGTCTCGGAGTATACATACTTGGAAAAGACGTCATTGAACGGATTAAAGCAAAACGGAGGCAAAAAACGATCAATTTATCATATGATATCTTGCAGCAGTTATCAAAGGAGGGAAAGGTCAGCGCATTTGATGTCAGAGACAGGCAATGGATTGATGCCGAATCACCAATGGTTTTAGAAAGAAACAGAAAAGACGTACAAAAAATCATAAAACAGATGGGATTTTAGACTCTTTTTCAAATTCAGAGATTTTCTCTTCAAATTGAAAGGTTTGTGCAATATCATCCAGCCCTTCTAGGAGGGTTTTTTTCTTGTAGGAGTCTATCTCAAATGGTATTTCAGCCGAGGAAGTTTTGATGGTCTGTTTTTCCAGGTCTACTTCAATTGGGTCTGTTTGTTGCTGCAGTGTCTCAACTGTTTTTGCATCCAATGAGATCGGCAATATCCCGTTCTTAAGGCAGTTGCTAAAGAAGATGTCGGCAAAAGAAGGCGCAATGATGACAGAAAAACCATAGTCATCAAGCGCCCAGACTGCATGCTCACGGCTTGAGCCGCAGCCAAAATTATCCCCGGCTACAAGAATTTTAGAGTCATCATAAGCAGAATTATTTAAAACAAAATCAGGTTTCATGTTTCCTTTTTGATCATATCGCCAATCATAGAACAAAAATTTTCCAAAGCCGGACTTTTGAACCAGTTTCAAGAACTGTTTTGGAACAATCTGATCAGTGTCCACATTTATCTTGTCAAGCGGAGTCACAATGCTCTTTACTTTTTTAAAAGACTCCATTTTAACTCATCCAACTCCGGACATCCACAAAATGTCCATTGATTGCAGCTGCTGCTGCCATAACCGGACTTACCAGATGGGTTCTTCCGCCGGTTCCCTGCCTGCCTTCAAAATTTCTATTTGAGGTACTAGCACATCTCTCGCCTGGGGCCAGGATGTCGGGATTCATTCCAAGACACATGCTGCATCCGGCTTGCCGCCATTCAAAATCAGCATCGATGAAAATTTTATCAAGACCAATGTCTTCTGCCTGTTTTTTTACCATCTGAGAGCCGGGAACGACCATTGCCCTGACATTTGGCGAAATTTTTCGTCCTTGGACTATTTTGGATGCCTCAATGAGATCATCCAAGCGGGCGTTGGTACACGAGCCAATAAACACCCTGTCAATTCTGATATCCTCAATAGGGGTTCCGGCTTTGAGATCCATATAGTCAAGTGCCTTTTGGGCGCTCTTTTTTTGATTCACATCGCCTTTGGAGAATTCATCAGGGGAGGGGACGGATTCAGTAACATCACAGGTCATTCCGGGATTTGTTCCCCAGCTAACCTGGGGTGCGATATTGTCTATATGCAGTATGAACTGTTTTTCGAATTTTGCATCGTTGTCTGTCTTTAAATTTTCTTTCCAAGAATCAACAAGGGATTCATAATTTTTCGGGGTGTATTTTCTACCTCTGAGGTAATCAAATGTCTTCTCGTCAGGTGCAATCAGACCGGCACGTGCCCCGGCTTCAACGGACATGTTACAGATGGTCATTCGTTGATCCATGGAAAGATCAGTGATGCCCTCACCGCAATATTCAATTACAGTGCCGGTTCCTCCCCCGGTCCCGATGTTTTTGATTATGGAGAGTATGATATCCTTGGCTGTTACTGCATGGGTGTTTTTCCGTTTTCCCTCAACTCTGATTTCAAAAGGACTTGGTTTTTCCAGCCACAAAGTCTGGGATGCCAAAACATGCTCGACATCACTGGTTCCAATTCCCAATGCCAGTGCCCCAAAGGCCCCATGAGTGGAGGTATGACTGTCACCGCAGACAATCGTAGAACCAGGCAGTGTTATTCCCAACTGTGGTCCAATCACATGCACGATTCCCTGGTTGGGACTGTTGATATCAAATAATTTAATTCCAAAGTCTTTACAATTTTTTTCCAATGTCTGGATTTGAATCGCCGAGGTCTGATCCAGGATGGGGAGGGAACGATCATTTGTAGGAACGTTATGATCCATTGTAGCAATGGTAAGATCAGGCCGACGAACCTTTCTCTTATTTATGCGCAATCCATCAAAGGCCTGCGGAGACGTCACCTCGTGTACCAGGTGTCTGTCAACATAGATTAGGGAGGGTCTGTTTTGTTTTTCAACAACGGTGTGTGAGTTCCAAATTTTTTCAAAGAGAGTCTGGTCCATTTTAATCCAGGTCTGGTTTATACTTGAAGAGACCGCCTGCGGCAATTATCTTTCCGATAATTTCTGAAAACGGCTTCATTTTGTATGTTTGATTTTTGGTGATGTTTTTGATTTGATTAGAAGAGATATCTATATCGATTTCGTCACCTTCTGAAATACCATCATATGCGTCTTTGTCGATTTCAATTGGCAGCAAGAATGCACCGTCAACTGAGTTGCGATAAAAAATTCTTGCAAAAGATAACGCGAGAACTGCCTTTACCCCAGAGTGGGACAGGGCAATAGGCGCATGTTCACGTGATGAACCGCATCCAAAATTTCTGCCAGACAGGATAAAGTCACCGTCTTTTACCTTTGAATGAAAATCAGGATCCAGTCCCTCCATTGCATGTGTGGCAAGCTCGGCATAATCATGCACTTTGAGATATTGGCCTGGAATAATCACATCCGTGTCAATATCGTCTTGTGCGTATTTTATGATGTTGCCCTTCATTTCAAATCCCTCGGATCGGTGATTTTTCCAGTGACAGCAGATGCTGCAGCTACCAGCGGGGATGAAAGATAGGTCTGAGATTCTACATGGCCCATTCTTCCAGGAAAATTTCGATTGGTGGTGCTAATACAGATTTCATCTTTTGCCAGGACGCCCATGTGGGCGCCACAACATGCCCCACAGGTAGGAGGACCAACAGTCACGCCGGCATCCAAGAAAATTTTCAACAGGCCGTTTTCCATTGCACGCTGGTAAATCGAAATGGTCGCAGGCAGGATTTGAGTCCTAATCTTTACCTTTCTTCCTTTGAGGATTTTTGCCACAGCTTCTAAATCTTCGTACTTTGCACCTGTACAAGATCCAATGTAAGACTTGTCCAATTCCACAGAAGGTGCCTCTCTTACAACGGAGATATTCTCAGGAGAGAATGGTTTTGCCACGATTGGCTCCATCTCCGAACTTTCATATTCAAACACCTTGGCATATTCTGCACCATCACCGTGTATCAAACTTACATTTGTTGCGCCACGGTTGGAAAGATAATCAACGACTTTTTGATCCGGCTCGACAATTCCATTTTTTGCACCTGCCTCAGTAGTCATGTTACACAGCGTCAGCCTGCTTTGGACAGACATCTCATCAACGCCACTGCCGCCAAACTGCATTGTTCTATATGCACCGCCATCAGTACCTATTTCACCGATTATCTTCAGAATCAGGTCTTTGGCCATAACATGGTCAGGCAATTTTCCATTAAGCTTAAAGTAATAGGTTTCTGGAACCTTGAACCAGATCTTTCCATTAAGCAGTACGTAGGCAATATCGGTATGTCCCAATCCACAGGCAAATGCACCCAGGGCACCAGTTGTGTTTGTGTGTGAATCTCCGCCAACATAAACATCGCCTGGCATCACCATTGCTTCTTCGTGAGACAGGGTATGGCAGATTCCGTATTGCCCCATGCCATATTTGAAATGTTTTTCAATTCCGTAATTTTTTGTAAAGTTTGATAGTTTTACAATATTTTCCGCAGATACTTTTTCTGCTGAAGGAACAAAATGATCTTCGGCCACCCAGACTTTTGTGGGATCCCATAATTTATCAACGGAGACGCCCTGTTTCTTTAATTTATCAAATACCTTCATTA
Source organism: Candidatus Nitrosopumilus sp. (assembly GCA_965218785.1). Taxonomy (GTDB): domain Archaea; phylum Thermoproteota; class Nitrososphaeria; order Nitrososphaerales; family Nitrosopumilaceae; genus Nitrosopumilus. The sequence continues at coordinate 529,880 of OZ244650.1, read as the reverse complement.
CACCAGGTCCGGATACGTCATGAACCATGACCTTGTCGACGTTGGCAAAAATAACATCATCTGGGGACACGGAGGATTTGCCAGATGCACGTGCCAGAATCTTCTCGACAATATTCATAATCAAAAAAGCCCGTCATACAGATTAAAAGCTTTCAATATTAGGAGGCGCGGATTTAATCAGGATTATCTTTTGTTTTTATCATATTTCTAATTCCATTTATCACCGGCGCATTTGAGACTGATGTCAAAAACCAAGGATTAACTGAATCCAATCATCATTATTATCACCATCAAAACAATAAAAAACAAAAGAAGGCTTGGAATCTCATGCAGTTAACCGTTTTGCCTCTCTTGGCAGAAAGAATGGAGGAGAAATTCGAGGTTTTTGAGGCACTCTCAAAAACATTAGAAAAAAACAATGCCAAGTTACAAAACGGGGATGTTTTGGTCATTTCAACAAAATATATCTCAAATTCACAGGGTAGGATCATAGATCTTCAAAAAATTAGAACGTCAGATCAGGGTTCAAAAGTTTCAAAAGAATTTCGGCTAAAACCGGAGATTGCCGAAGTTATTGTAAGAGAGTCTGACAAAATTTTTGGCGGGATAGGGGGGTTTGTAATTACATCATCAGATGATATAATGGCCCCAAATGCGGGAATTGACAAGTCCAATGCAAAAAAAGGCAGTGTAATCCTGTATCCTGCAAACCCATATCTTATTGCAGAGCAAATTCGCAGAAAGATTTTCTTAAAAATGCTTGTTCATGTCGGAGTGGTTTTAGTAGACAGTCGATTAATGCCGGCAAGGATTGGAACCTCGGGAGTTGCTGTGGCATGTGCCGGAATAGAGCCGGTTTTAGATATGAGGGCCAGAAAAGATCTGGATGGCAATCCGCTAAAAGTGACATTTCAAGCAGTGGCAGATAATCTTGCAACCATTGCAAATCACAAGATGGGTGAAGGTGCAGAATCAAAACCGTTTGCAATAGTAAGAGACTCGGATGCAAAACTTACAGATAGAAAAATCAACCCTTCAGAAATGGCAATATCGCCAGACCAGTGTCTCTACGTAAGAGGACTATCAGGATCTCCAAACAGTCAGGATTCTTAGCATTCCAAATGATATTCCATTACAGGGAACAATCAGTAATGCAGACCATCCGGCGGATAAAATAATACAGTTATGAGATGGAAGAAATGCCGTCCTTCCAGCATTATCCAGATCCAATAACCGTTTGAAATTCAACGCCAATTCGCACCATCAATAAATTTAACATGGTTCTGCTTTAAATAGAGGTATTTTGGTGGACAGAATAATGGAATATCTTACAACATATCCAAAAACAATTTCGTTTCTAGATGGATTAAAACGCAAGATAGATGTTGATAGCAAGGGAGTAGAACAGCTCCACATCGTAGTAAAGAAAAGTTTTGAAGAATTGATGAAAATTTTTACCGAGGAGGGATTTACCAAGGTAAAGTTTGAGCACAAGCAGCCAGAACAAATTGGAAACGGGCTTAATCTAAAGTTAAAAAAACCGTGGGAGATGCACGTTAGAATGGTTGATCTTAAAAAAGGATTGATTGGAATTCATGCAGAGGTGGAAGTTTCAAGGGATTACCTTCAACATCTTTTTTCACAGAGAACGCCGGTTGTTTATGAAGTGGAGGAAATTCTGAAAAAATATCAAATAGAGTACAGTATCTGGCACGATAAAATCAAGAAAAATGTTCATGTTATTTTAGATAATTACAAGGTGAAACTTGCAACTCCAAGTATTCCGGTGTTTGCATGGAAGCCGATGCTGTTTGTAATCGGAACGATTGCCGCCTTTTATGGCTGGAAATATTTCAACACGATCTTATAGTTAGATGCCCAGTGTTTCGGCCTTGCTCAATTCCAGAAACACTTTATCTCCGACTGCAAGAGCCATGTCTTTGTATTCATGCATTTCAAGTTTTAATTGCGTAACACCGTTTTGCATTCCCATTGACCCCCCCGCACCAGACAACATCTTGTTTAGATCCTTCATCATGTCATTCATGTTTGTAAATCCCATGACTTTGGGGCTTCCAAAAGGCAGTTGGGGACTTTTGGTGTCTCCTTTAAGATCTTTAATTGAGGATAATGAAACCAAGACGTATGGCGCTCCATCAGGTGCCGCATCGATGCTTCTTACCACAAATTCCTTCTTCATGCTTGAATAACTAACTCACGCCATATAATTTTAATTTTAGGACGAAATTGACCTAATGGTTACTAGGCTTGAAGATTTAATTACAATTTTCAATTTTATATAATATTGTCAGAAAGTTTGGAAGTCAAATTACGATATTATGGAATATCGCCCTGGGAGATCGAGGTCCTGTATGGATTCCTAAATTCCCGTTTTAAGGTGATCCAAGACGAGGTAGAACCAGATGACAAGGATTTTGTAAGTTTTCTGGATGTGAGTATCCCTCTGGCATTTAATGAGGCATTTTTTCAATGGTTTGAGTTTAAACGCTGGGAAGGAGTCAAGGCAATTTTCAAGGAGATGAAGCGGAGAAGAGGGACAGGCAATGCCTTGAAGATTAGGATTAATTTTGTCGGACAACCAAAAACTGTGTTTACAGTAGATAGCAAGGACAAGCAGTGGTTTGATAACGCTGTGGAAAAGATTGATTTTGTTTTGGAACTGCTGCCGTACCACTTGGATCCCGAAAAGCTGCCATCGCAGATTTCAGAGATTACGTACGTGTTTGATTCAAAATCAGTTAGATGGCGTCTTAGTACCGCATCTTCTGAAAACAAGAAATATTCCTTTGTAGGGGATTGCTGGAAAGAAATTACTTGAGATCGTTTTGTAGTGGTTCTAGCAATTTATGAAGTTCCTTGTATTTTACTTCCAAAAATTCCAAAGCCATGTCCAGTTTTTTAGATTTTCCATACTTGTAACGGATTAATTCACGATGATGCCAGTATGTTTTGTCACCATCAACTGAAAGAGTGATAAAATAATCAGGACCCTTCAGACTGTCAGGAAACTTCACGTCATGAGGAAACAACATATCCACAATAAACCATTCATCACCGTCAGGATAGTCAGAACCAGTTTCCACATCAAAAAAAATATGAAGCAGATCAGACTGCATTAGACCGTCATCATTTATGGAGGGGTGTTTTATGGGGGATTTTTTAAAATCAAGACTCAGTAGTTGCGGTTCAAAGAATCCCCGGATGATGGATTTCCGGAATATTTTATTTGCCTCGTAAATATTCAACAGCAGAATATCAACTACAAACTAGTCTATAACTTCTTAGGTGCCACATCTAAACTTCCAAAGAATCAAGAATTCCAGAGACATCCGTAACAGGCAATCCATTTTCCGAGATTTTCTGCTTGGCGGGGGGATTTTCAAGATAATTTGGGATTTTATCGGTAATTCTCACGGCATAGGGGGAGATCAGCTCATTTTGGTAAAATACGCCCGTTGGTATCTTGTTTCCCCATTCCAGGGATTTAATCAGGGCCTGGGAGAGTTTTTCATTGACCTCGGATTCTTCATTGTAATGCACGTATGGCTCATAATGCGTGTCCTCAAGTTTGTAAATTCTAGAATGTCTTTGCAGGGATTCCTCGGCCAGATCCACGCCGGCATACCAATCCCGTGTATTGATATCATTATACGTAGGACACGGCTGCAAAACATCAAGAAATGACAGGCCTTTGTGTTTGACTGCTTGAATTATCAGATCCTTGAGGTGTCGCACATCATAAGAATATCCCCTGGCAACAAATGTAAAGCCGCTGACGATAGCCAGTCCGATGGGATTGACATTATAGTTCGTATTTGGTGAAGGAAGTGACTTTGTCTTTTCACCCAATTTAAGAGTAGGAGATGCCTGTCCCTTTGTTAAACCATAAACACCATTATCAAAAATAATATAAGTCATATCCACGTTTCTTCTACCAGCTGCAACAAAGTGACCCGCGCCAATTCCCAAACCGTCACCGTCACCGCCAACTGCAATCACTGTCATCTCAGGATTTGCAAGTTTTCCACCCTGTGCAAAAGTGAGAACCCTGCCATGAAGAGTGTGAACCCCGTATGTATTGATGAAATGCGAGGTTTTACCAGAACATCCGATTCCAGAAAAGATTGTCGCATTGTCTCGTTTTATTCCCATTTCAGCTAATGCCATCTGCAGTGCATTTACTATTCCAAAATCCCCGCAGCCAGGACACCAATCATTGTGAACGTCGGTTTTGTAGTCGGCAAGTTTAAGCGCCATGACTTAGAACCTCCCTTTTTGAAGCCTTGTTTTCAACAATCTTCTTTAGTGAATCATAAATTTCCGTACTAGTCATTCCCCTGCCCGTGTATTTTAAAACATGATAGTCGATTTCCCTAGATACGTTTTGTTTGAAGAGTCTTCCCAGTTGTCCGGAATGGTTTGCCTCTATGTCAATTAGTATTTTGGCGTCCTTGAGAAGGGATTTTACGTATTGGCCGGGGAACGGATGGAGAAGCTTGATTTGGATAAAACCAATGTCAATTCCCTCTTTTTTTAGCATGGATTGTGCATCAATGATCGGACCCTTTGTAGATCCCCATGAAATTATCGTGTATTTATGAACGCCAAAAGACACCACCTGCTCATCGATTGGGATTTTTTCTAGCGCCAGATCCAGTCGTGACATCCTCTTATCCATCATCCTTATTCGGATTTGAGGATCTTCGGTAATATGTCCATATTCATCAGATTCGTCCCCGGTGTTCCAAAACACGCCATTATCCAGCCCAAGTCTGGAGCGTGGAGAGATACCATCATCAGTAAAGGCAAATCTCTTGTATTCACCACCCTCTACTCGCTCTAGCAGCTTGCCTCGATCAATGGAGATTCTGTTTGGATCAAACTTTTTACAGGTAACTACCGAACTGGACATAAACTTGTCCATCATATGGATTACCGGAATTTGATATTTATCGGCATAATTAAAGCACCTGCCAGTATCATAGAAACTTTCCTCGATGTCACCGGATGCATAAACAATCTTTGGAAAATCCCCATGTCCTGCAAAAACTGTAAAAAGCAGATCATCCTGTCCGTGTCTAGTTGGAAGACCAGTTGAAGGTCCGCTTCTCTGATACAAAGTAATTACAACAGGAACCTCGTTGATTCCGGCCCATCCTAATGCCTCAGTCATCAGCGCAAATCCGGGACCGGAAGTGGATGTTGAAGAACGCGTACCAGTCAATGCAGCACCAATCATCATACCCATTGCAGAAATTTCATCCTCGGTCTGAATTACCGCAGTAGATCCGGGTCTGTCATTTCGAACCTGTAAAATTTCATTTGATTCCAAGTACACGCTTTCATCAGAGGCAGGGGTGATTGGATAGTACGACTGGAATCTGCACCCACAGACCATTTTTCCAATCGAAGTTCCATAATGACCCTGAACAAGAATTGTTTCAGACTGTTTTGTAGTTCCAGTTAGACTGTGTCCGAAATTTTCAAATTTGGTTGAAGCATAATTGTATGAATAATTTGCAACCTGTTTGTTTATCTCTGCAATCCGGGGTTTTTTTGAAAATATCACACTTACTGCATGAAGTAAAGAGTCAGACGGCATTTTGATCATCCCCAAAGATAATGAAACGCCAATTACATTGTACATTCTAACTAGTCCGCGCAGTTTTGGATTGTCAGCCTTTTGAGCCATATCCTCTAAAATGCTCTTAAATGATACCGGGTAGAGACTGACGCCCTTTTCTTTAGCAACTTCAAGAACGCCGGCGATTGTAAATGGCTTGTTTTTTGATTCAAGGAATTTATGTAATCGTTCCTTGAACGGGGAGTCCAAAGTACGGACTTTGTCAGTATCAGTATTTTCCAATTCAGAATCATAGATTATCCCGCCGTCTGAAGAAACCTCGTCAAAATGACGAAAGATAGTCTCCGCATCAAATGAGACCATCAATGTCACGTCATTTACGTTGGAATGAATGTTCTCATTTGAAACTCTGACTGCAAAATAACTGTGTTCACCCTTGATGTTAGAATAAAACTCCCGTTTGCCAAATATTTGGTATCCCATTGCCGCACATACCCTGGAGAAGATATTTGCCCCTGATTCTACGCCGCTTCCCTGCGGGCCTCCCATCAGCCATGTAAAATCAACGGTACTCACTGTAAATCACCCATGATTTGAATTGTAACAATCTGTTTTAACAGTTTGATCAACCCCCGGTTGCCGCATCAAATAACGCACATTCACATTTGTCACGTTCCCCACAATAAGGACATACACAGACACATTTTTCAATGGAACTGCCGCATTCTACACAGATAGCAAATTCTTCTTCAGTCTCAGAAGACATGTTACATTTACAAGGAAATCGTATAAATGGTTTGATATAAATCCCAAATTAATGGAAAAGAAAGTGTTTCTTACAAGAAGAATACATGATTCCTCATTAAAGGAACTGAAAAAAAGATATCAAATCGAAGTTCATTCAGGGAAAATTCCAATTCCTCAGACCAAATTGCGTTCAAAGATAAAGAAAGTAGACGGATTGATCTGTTTTCCTTATGACAAAATCAACAAGGAAACACTGGATTTGGCTGAAAATCTCAGGGTGATTAGCACCTATAGTGTTGGTTTTGATCATATAGATATAGCACATGCAAAGAGCAAGAAAATCCGTGTAGGTTATACCCCGCAGGTATTAACAGATGCGACTGCGGATCTTGCGTTTTCATTAATGTTGGACATACTAAGAAGAGTCTCAGAAGGAGACAGAATTATTCGAGAGGGAAGATGGAGGGAGGTATTTGGAGCATATGACTATACGGGATCGGATCTGCAAGGCAAGACCCTCGGTATTTTAGGTCTGGGTAGAATTGGAAAAACTCTTGCAAAAAGAGCAAGGGCATTTGAAATGAAATTAACATATCACAGCAGAAACCGTGTCTCTAAAACTATGGAAGGCGTGTTGGGAATAAAATACGTCTCGTTTGAAGAACTAATTTCCCAAAGCGACATAATTTCAATTCATGTGCCATACACAAAAGAGACAGAACACATGTTTGATATGAAAATTTTTAGAAAAATGAAAAAGACCGCATTTCTGATAAATACATCACGCGGCATGATAGTAAATGAAAAGGATCTTGTAACGGCACTGAAGAAAAAAATTATTGCAGGTGCGGGATTAGATGTGTTTGAAGTCGAGCCCATCAGTAAGAAACATCCATTAGTAAAACTACAAAATGTGATACTAGCACCACACATAGGAAGTTCAACAAAGGAGACAAGGCAAAAAATGGCAGAAATTACCGTAAAAAACTTGAATCTTGGAATGAATGGAAAAAGACCGATCTATTCTGTCGGATACTGATTTTTACGCCTGACTCACAGTCCAGGAAAATGAGCAGTTTTTATATCTAAATTATAATATAGTATTAGATTGAAAAAATTCAAACATACTAATGAAGAATTGGAATTAGCTAAACTACAATCTGAAAAAGAGAAGAAGAAAAAAGAAGCCCAACAATAATATTTTTTCTACTTGTCTTTTTCAGACAAGGTTTTTTTTTAAAATAAAATTTTACAAGAATACTTTAGATTCAATTCATCATAAATTTTTTTTCTTTCTGAAATCAGTGTTTTAGATTCGTCATACATTTTTGTGAAAAATGCAGCCAAAACACGCTCCTCATTTTTATTGAAAAATCGCACGCTAAAACTAGTACGTTCAGGCTTTTCTTCTTGTACAAACTCTGCGTATTTTATTGAATCCGAGTCAATGTGCATGTGTGCAGGACCGTCATTATCACCAATGGTAATCCATTTTTTATTTTGTCTAATACTAAGAGAATCGCCCCGGATTTCACTTGTAGCTCCATTATTTTTTATGATAAACAGGATGTCATCAATTTTGAGCAGATCTGAGAGTATTTCTAAAAGCAACAAATATGCTATATGTTGGAATTATTTCAGTTTTTGGGAAGGTTTCATGTCAATTTGAACAAAATCATCGGCATCTCCACGGATGCAATCAGTTCCAACTGCCTTTACGGGGGAAAAACTAATTTTTCCGTCATAAATCTTGCCTTCATTTTGAAGAGCACCAATCTTGCCAGATACAATTTGTTTGTGCTTTTCGCATGTAACCCCAACCATGTATTCGTCCTTATCTGCAAGGATTGACACGATGAATTCCGGAGGGTTGAGACATTGTTTTCCTTCTTCAGTCATGGAGCATTTGTCAGGAAGCATAATACAGCTTTGAATGTTACAGAATATTAAGCTTGATTGAGAACATCATCAAAATTCCAAAATGATTCTTTGGTGTCTTTCTTCAAATCCAAAAATCCCTTCTCTTGTAATTTTTTAATGACAAATGCAGAATATGCGGGAGCCCCTGTTGCCCCGGGGGAGTTGTAATTAATTATGTTAAAGGAATGCTCGTTTTCAAGTTCCATGACATCAGGCATGAATTTACCTCCAGGAGTAATAATTGGAGAACGTATACCGGCAGTTCCTTTTTGTGAAAAGAATTCGGGTTGAATTTTTGGAATGAACTTTTGCACGCGGCTAATCATCGCGGTTTTCGATAAGGAGCTGAGCCATTCTTTGGAGATCATAGATAGGAATTCAGGGTCAGAAAATAATTTTTTTGCATTGCCAGTAACTATATCTTTTAATTTCAAAAGCGAGGTTCCAATATCACCGATGTATCCCTCATAAGTTTCAGGACTTGGAACCGGAACCGCATTAGGACCAATTTCGGTTTGTCCATTTGCCTTTTTTATCCAGTGTGGATCTAAAAATGGATATCCTTTGAATTCTGCAACCGTGTAGACTGTGGTCCTTACAAGATCATTGTACGGAGAGTCTGCAATCCAGTATTCGCCCCTGAAATGAAGATCAGAGTAGTCAGTTGCAAGACCCAGCATTTGTGCTATATCCAGGGAGTTGCCTCCAGCACAGTTTATTATGAATTTAGCAGAAACATTGGAGGCATCATCAAAAATTATTGAAGAATCGTTTTCGTTTCGTTTGATATTTTTTACGTTTTGTCCCAAAAGAAAATCCGTTCCATGTTTTTCTGATTCCTTTTTGATTGCACGGGTAAATGCGCCAAAGTCAGTGGAGACCTCACGTCTGCAAAAAATTGCAGAGTGACACACCACATTAGGCTCCATTTTAGAAACCTCCCTGCCATCTAAAAGTTCTATATCATTTGAAGGAATGCCATTTTCACAGCCCCACCGTGCATACTCTTCAAGACTCTTGTGTTGATTCTCATCGAGTGCCAATTCCAATACCCCGGTCCTATTCCAAGGAACATCAGAGATTTTTGCAAGCTTGGCCCACATGTCATAAGAGATGAGTGAGGATTTTGCCAGGATTTTTTTTGTTTTGGGATTCAGATAGAACGGGGAGTGGATGACTGCCGTATTTTTGCTGCTAGCATGCATGGCAACATCTGATTCTTTTTCAATCACGCATACGTCTGCGTCATAAAGGGATGAAATCCAATTAGAGATACAGGTACCCAGGATGCCTCCGCCGATAATGGCAACATCGTATTGTGACATATCTAAATTATGGAATCTAGACATTAATTGATTTTGAAATGGCGCCGGGAGGGAGATTTGAACTCCCGTTCCCTTGCGAGAACGCGCTTTATGGTAAATTATTTCCAGGCGCGCGCCCTACCAGGCTAGGCGACCCCGGCACGTCTTACGACAGAGTTATTTGATAAGATTTCATTATATATTATGCTGCTTGGGAATAGAAAAACTACTTCCAAATTGTTACAATAGTCGATTTTTCGACTTGATTTCCCAGTTTGTCTGTTCCCATTACAGATATTTTGTAAAGACCCTCCAATGCCAGATCACCGTCGTTTTTTACTTGATCCCAGAATAATACCATTTCATCTCCGGGTTCGAGGGGGGAGAGCACCTGTGGTGCAGTCGGGGAATATATGAGTATTCCAAATAGGCCGGTGATTTTAAGGCCAGATGATACATCAGGAAAGATTAATGGAACGGTTCCAGAATTTACAATTTGAATTTTTATCTCCTCACCCCGTTTGAAATCAAATTTTTCTGTAACTATGGAAACTGAGAGCCCGTCAACAAAAACTAACTGGCTTGTATTTTTCACATCAATGAGATAAACACCTATGGCAAGGCCTGAAATCAGACCAATACCAATGAAGATTACAAGACTTTTTGCTAACAATTATTTTAAGACCGTCTCTTGATTTTTTAATCCTTTGGAGGGGTTGGTTTTGTTCTCCATTTTTTTGGATAAGTATTAGGTGCCATAATGATTCTTTTTGTTTCAAACGCATATCCCTTTGTGGCATCACGGATCACATCTTCGGACATTGTAGATTCGGCCAGGGCGACTGCCTCTCCTTTTTGTGTATAAACTCCAACAGTATCACCCTGCTTTAGGTTTGGAGAAATTTGTAAAATTCCCGGAATTGCCAGTTGTGCCCCGTGACACAGGGCATCTACTGCAGAGTCACGGATTACCACGGATTTTAGTTCACTTAATGCATATTCAACTGGTTTGATAATACTCGTCAGTTTACTGTCATCTTTTTTTTCCTCCCATAATGCAAATGCATTTGCAAGTTCATGAAGTGTTACCAGCCCGTCAGTTTCATAGAATTGATTCACTCTGGTTCGTCTTAGTTCAATCATTGTGGCACCAGGTCCAAGAACTTCGCCCAAATCATAGTATAATTTTCGAATATAGGTTCCAGATTCACATAAAATCCGGGTTAAAAGCAGTCTTTCTTTCTGTTCTAAAACTTCAAATTCATAAATAGTTCTTGTTCGTGTCTGTCTTAGAACAGCAGAGCGTTGAGGAGGTTTTTGAAAGATCTCCCCCCTAAACAGATCAATTGTTTGATCCAGTTTTTCCTTAGATGGAAGGGAGTGGAGCCTGCCTAACGCATGATATTCCTTTGGACCAAGAAGTAAAATCCCCAATGCCTTTGTGGCCTCGCCAAGACCCAGCGGTAAAACACCCGAAACTTGTGGATCAAGTGTCCCACTATGGCCAATCTTTGGGAGTTTCAAGATACGTTTTGTCCATGCTACAGCCTCGTGGCTGGTAGGACCAGGAGGTTTGTCCAGCAGTATGATTCCATAATTTAGCAGTTGTTCAATCGTTCTTTTATCATAATATGTTCCAAAAGAGTCGTCTGTGATATCTTGATCAATTTCAACAAGATTCTCAAGTTGTTTGAGAGTCACAGTAATTTTCTCACCGTTTCCTTTGTATGATCGATTACTTGTTGTGCGGTAAGATTATCCGTATTAATTATCAAATCAAACACGTCCTTGTCACTGCCAAAATCAAAATTGTATATTTTTTTGTACAATGCCTTGTTCTTATCAAATCTCACCCGGGTAATTTCATAGGCTTTTTCAGAACTCATGTTGTCCCGGGACTGCATTCTTTCAGTACTGCTTGTATGAGATCCGTCTAGCCAGATTTTGATGCCGTCATCTACCAACCACGGCAGAGTGTAACTTGTGATAACCATACATCCCTGGTTGAACAATCCAGCTAATTTTTCATCCAGTTTTCTGTCAAATTCTGGATTTGATTCACGCTGACGGAGAAACTTCATGCCGTCTTGGGTATCCCACCAATCATTACCATCAGAATCAAAACCCTGTTCCTTTGCCATTTGTTTTAGCACATCGCCTCCGCTTAGATATTTCAATTGGAATTCTTTTGCCAGTCCCTTGGCAACAGTTGTTTTTCCCACTGCAGGGGGACCGGAAATAACAATGGATTTAGTCAAGTGCCCATTGTTGTTTTTGTTAGTTTCATGATAATCCCGCTAAAAGCGATGGAGGATAGGAAATACCAGGCCCAAAGATATATTGAATTTTCTTCCTGACAGACATGTTCTACATCAGCTGCTTGTTCTGCAGTACATGTCAACTGGAAGAAATCTCCGGGAATCACATTTAGTGGAATTGGGGACAGGGCTACCGTATAAGAGAATAATTGCGGCAACACAAGATAGAATATCAGGATTAATGGTACAAAGGTAATCATCATAGGTCTCATGTTCATCTGCATCATCTCCATGGACATTTTGTTCATGTAGGAAGATTTTTTGCCCAGCTCGTTGATTCTGGCCTGATCCTTGGATCGCATGGCAGTCATTCTTTCTTTTTGCCATGTACGGGTCTCCTTCATGATACGTGTAAGTTTTGTTTGATCAACCATCTTCTTTCGGACTGCGGCATTGAAAATATTAAGCAGGATCCCAAATCCAGATACTGCAAACATTGAAAGAATCAAGCCTTGGATTATTGGATCATCGCTGCCAAGTGCGCCTCGTTCGGCTCCTCCCATAAAATCAAATTGAAGTGGGATTAATTCGATAAATAGTAAAATAAAGTTAAAGTCCATATCTACAGTCCTATGGCATGGATTATTTTATCTGTTGCTTCATCAATCTTTCCCTCACCGTTGAGCACGAGTTTGACTGGGGAGCCGGAAATAACCGCACATGCTGAGATCATGCCTGATTGAAGATCTAGCTCCTTCTTAATGTTGGCAAGGGTGATTTTATCCCTGTTTCGGGTGTCATCCTTCATTCTTCGATTGTAGATTTCTTCAGGTTTTGCAGAAATGGAAACAAAATTTGTGGGTTTTATGATCTTCAAGACATGTTCTGGCAAGCCAGGATAGTACCCTTCCACGGAGTTGATAAATGCGTGGGTATCAACAATTACGACTTGTTCGGTATGCTCGGCGATTTGTTCTGCGGCGATTTTTTGAAGATTCTGCTGTTCAGATACGGGTAGCTTTCTAAGCTCGTCTCTGTTGCCAAGACCATTTTTCTTGGCAATATCAAACATCAGGGTTCCAAAACTAATCACTTTAACGCTCTTGTCATGATTTTTTATGGTTTCAACTATTTTTTCAAGCAAAGTAGTTTTTCCAACACCTGGTATTCCTACCATCATGACCTTTTTATTTTCTGCCAAGCAAACCACCCAGACGCGGCATAACGACTTCTACTTGTTCCCGAACCAACTGCGTATAATAGTTTATGAGAATATCTACCATAAGTAAGATTCCTATTCCAGAACCAAATACACCAAGAACATCAGATACACCTGCCAGTAGACCCAAAATAACGGAACCTATAATGGTCACTGATGGAATGTACTTGTTTAGTAGTGCCTCAACTGGTTTGTTTGATCTTCGAAATCCAGGGATTTGAACGTCTGCATCAAGTAGGTTCTGAGCTGCACTCTTTGGCGACAGACCTCCAAGCTCCACCCATAATTTGCCAAATACAACTACAATTCCAATCATGAACAGCACGTAACCTACGGCACGCATTGGATCTAAAGCTGCAGTCTCCAGACCTCTTGGAGGAGTGATATAGTAGATCAGACCTCCTATAGGACTAGATGGATTTGCCGGGTCAAACTGCGCTATAAAATTCATGAAGAACTGATTGTTCTGCGGGTTTGCGTTTGCCCACAACATTTGGAAGACGAAAACTGCGTTTGCAGTAAGAGCAGAAGCCAAGATTACAGGTATGTTAGAGACATACATCATTTTGATAGGATAGACGGCAGAAAAGCCCCGGTATTTTGTTGAGACAATGGGGATCTCAATCTTCATGCCTTGTGTAAATACAAGTATCAGCAATATTCCCGCAGTAAGACACAATCCGAAGATACTCGGGAGTTGATTTAGACGGAATAGAACATTTGAAACATCACCGTTCATTATGGATTGTCCTACATATGGGAGGATGCCAATTGTCCCCCCGTCACCTGCAGCCAACGGGCTAAACAGGCTCCAAAGAATCTGTTGAGCAACTCCTGCCATAATGAACAGGCTGATTCCGCTGCCAAGACCCCAGCCCTTTTGGATTAATTCATCCAGGAACATGATGATAATCGATGCGGCCATCAACTGCCCGACCAAGATGTACAAGATGTTGGGATCAGAAATATTCTGACCGTAAACTGCGACGCCATATACGATGGATTCGGCCACGATGACGATGTATGACACCAGTTTAGTCGCTGTCTGAAATATTCCTCTCTCTTCGGGTTTTTTGAAATCAAATTTGAGAATATCTGAACCTCTCAACAACTGCATCAGCAGCCCAGCTGTAACTATCGGCCCGATTCCTAATTCAACAAGGGTGCCTTGCTGGGATGCAAAAATAACCCTGGCAAATTGCAGAAAATCAAATTCCGGTGTTGTGGCCCCAAACAGGGGAGTCTGGCCCATGACCATATAGATGAGCAATGCAACCCCACACCACAATAGTCGCATTTGAAGTGGGATTTTCTTTTTTGGTTTTGGTACTTGAGGAAGATACGGTTCTACTTTAAAGACAATTTTTCGAATAGTAGCAGTTAGACTACCTTCAGCCATTATCAGATAACACCTCGCCCCCAACAGCTTTGAGTTTTTCTTCTGCTGATGCGGTAAATCGTTGTACTTTGACAGAATAAGCGTTAGTTAGTTTTCCACCGCCAAGGAGCTTGTCGTATCCTGCACTTTTAAGGTCTACGATTTTCTTTCCTTCCTGTTCCTTGCCGAACTTTGTGAACAGATCATCTAGATCTCTGACGCTGGCCCATTTCTTTGTAATACTTGGATGAGGAGGTCTAGGATTATCATGTCCATAATGATCAGGATCTTCTTTTAGCAAAGTACTATAGTGGTGTTTCATCATGCCGGTAATTCCAAGACCGCCCTTATGCCCACTTGCACGATGTTGGCCTACCTGTCCCCAGCCCATATGCCGTCCGCCTCTAAGTCGTCTGGTTTTTCTTAATCTTGTTGCCATGTCAGATCATTCTCCGTACCATGTCACCGAGTTCCTTGTTTTGTCCAAGGACGCCTTTTTGCCCATATAGCTTCTTGGTGCTTCTTTTGAATCCATGCCTTGGGGGTGCTAGAGCAAACCAAGGTTTTAGGGGTTTTAATTTGGATAGGGTGGCTTTGCCTTCAGCCAATGCCGTTGCCAATTCATCAGAATTTGCAAAACCGAGTTCCTTCAGATCATCGACAGTTATTTTCTGATAGCCGGATTTTCTTGCCTTTTTATCAATTAATTCTTTGGCCAAAGTATTATCCAGTTCAATCCAAGAAACATAATGTTGTACTTTTTTTAACATTCCCAAGGTATTCTCCTTGGCCGGCAAAATTGTGGCGCGGTATTTTTTGTCTAATTTTAACAGAGTCATGGTATGAGTTGCCCAATAAGGAACGTCAGCCTGACCTTTTATCCGGACTACGAGAAACGCGTTTGCCATTTTTCATCAACCCTGACTAAATGTCTGTCTAAGACAGTCCAAGATGGCTTTGGAAGTCGAGTTCATTGTAGGAGTAGAACCCTTTGCAGTAGTCCATGCATCTTTTAGACCTGCCAATTCCAATAATCGTTTAATTTTACCACCTGCAACCAAACCCAGTCCCCTAGGTGCAGGAATGATTTCAATTGTGACACTTCCTCCCTTTCCACGAACCTTGAACGGAATGGAATGTTTTTGATCACATCTACATTCCCAACTACCACATCCTAATTTGATTGGGCTGACATTTAGAAAAGCCTGGCTTGTTGCTTTTTCAATAGCTATTCTCATCTGTTTTGATTTTCCCTGACCGATTCCCAGATAACCATTTTCATTTCCTGCCGCAACTATTGCTTTGAACCTGGTAGATTGGCCATTTGAAGTCATTTTTTGAATAATTCCCACATCAACGACTTCGCTTTTTAAATCCGGAAGTAATTTTTTGATAATTCCAGCTTCTTGAATTCTTAATCCCGATTCAATAATTTCTTCTAGGGATGAAATTTCTCCGGATGAAACTTTTTGTCCCAAGATGGTTTTAGGAATCCATATTTCTGGTTCTGGTTCACGTCTTGGTCGTCTAGGACGATCACTGCCTCCCTTGGATTGTCCCGGCGGACCTCTTCCATATATTGGCGGACCTCGTCCATATGATGATGTGCCTCGTCCTTTTGGACCGGATTGTGTTGTTTGACTCATTTCTACTTTACCTCACTATCAATACCAGATTTTATTTTTGAAACTTCGTTTTTAACGGTGAGATGTTCTCCGTTAATTCTATCATCAGAGGGAAATGTTTCTTTACTAGCTGGTACTTTAACGCCGGCATCGATGATTCCTTTAAGAGCCGCAGCCATTCTCTGTGTATATTTTTTAGTACCAGTATAAAGAATGGCATCCTTTGCGCCTTGACCTAGTGCTTTCTTACCTGCCAAATATCCCGTAAGATATGCCGCAGGAATGCTCTTTCTAGAGCCCTTCCAGCCTTTTTCAAGGAGATATCTAGAGTGGGCAGAGGCTACAACCTTGTCCCCAGTCATGCCAGGTTTTAGAATCTGGACTTGGGTGTTTTCATTAGTAATATTTACAGTAATAAAATCACGTTTTCCCATCAGCATGGTTCCACGTTTTTTATAATTGGTCTTTTCTTCCCGGAGCCTCCTCAATATCTTTGAATATGCCATCTATAGAAATCGAGTTTGAATCTGCTCTTATATACGTTAAGCGTGAATCAGGGCGGCAAGCAAAGCTTTCTGAGTATGTAAACGGTTTTCTGCTTCATCCCAAACAACAGATTGAGGACCGTCAATTACAGATGAAGTAACTTCTTGTTCCCGCTTTGCAGGAAGACAATGTAAAAAAATCGCATCCTTTTTTGCAGATTTCATTAATTTGTCATTTACTTGATACGCTGGCAAGAATTTTTCTAGTCTTGTCTTATCAAAATTATGAATTGATGAAAAAGTATCAGACACGACTACATCGGCATTTTTGACGGCAGTAATCGGATCGGTAGTCAATTCGATAGATGTGGATTTTTTGGATTCTTTGACAGCGTTCTTGTTTGGTTCAAAGCCTTTAGGTGTAGCAATAGACATGTTAATTTCAGCTAGTGCGGCACCGTAAATCATGGAATTGCAAACATTGTTGCCATCACCAATCCATGCAATTTTTAATCCTTTGAGTTTGCCTTTCTTTTCTTTAATTGTCATAAAGTCTGCCAAAATTTGACAGGGATGGAAAGTATCAGACAATCCGTTAATTACTGGTACGCTGGCATGTTTAGAGAGTTTTTCTAGCAACTCATGTTCATAAACACGTGCCATTATACAGTCAGTATATCGTGAAAGAGTTTTTGCCGTATCCTCCACAGACTCGCCGCGGGATAATTGCATGTCATTAGAAGACAAATTAACTGCATATCCTCCCAGTTGATACATTCCAATTTCAAAACTAACGCGTGTTCGAGTAGAGGGCTTTTGAAAAATCATAGTTAATGTTTTATTTTTTAAAATGGGTTTGTTTCCCCCTTTTTGAAATTCTTGTTTTAGTTTAATGGAATAATCTATCAGGTCTACAAATTCCTTTGGGGTTAATTCCGCTAAAGTGAGTAAATCTTTTGTTTCAAGTTTCATTTCCTAAGGAATCCAAATCTACCTCGTTGCTTTTTAGGGTTTTCCCCTTTATCTTTAGAATCATCAGGTTTAAGCCGACCGTTTTTTATCCATTCACGAATTTTATTTCCTAGTTTGATTGCCTCAGCGTCATTTTCGGGTGGAGGAATATCATACATTTCTGAATAAGTTGTGATATCATCATCGCTAATTCCCTCAAAAGGATCATCAGAAGAAGAATCTGGTTCTGGTGTTGGTTCTGGTGTTGGTTCTGGTGTTGGTTCTGGTGTTGGTTCTGGTGTTGGTTCTGGTGTTGGTTCTGGTGTTGGTTCTGGTGTTGGTTCTGGTGTTGGTTCTGGTGTTGGTTCTGGTGTTGGTTCTGGTGTTGGTTCTGGTGTTGGTTCTGGTGTTGGTTCTGGTGTTGGTTCTGGTGTTGGTTCTGGTGTTGGTTCTGGTGTTGGTTCTGGTGTTGGTTCTGGTGTTGGTTCTGGTGTTGGTTCTGGTGTTGGTTCTGGTGTTGGTTCTGTCTTTTCCTTCACATCAACATCATCCAAAGAACCAAAAACAGTTTCCAGAAAAGTTTTCTTATCAAAGGGTTTAAGATCAGAGTATTCTTGTCCAATTCCAACGTAAATTATCGGAGTAGAAGTGACTTTAACAATTGATAAGGCTGCTCCTCCTTGTGCATCTGCATCACTTTTAGTCAAAATAGAAGCATCAAAATTAACATGTTCAAAGAATGTGCGTGCTTGATTAACTGTATCATTTCCAGCTAAAGAATCACCTACAAAGATTTTCATGTCAGGATTAACAACTTTGGTGATTTTTTCAATTTGCTCCATCAAATTTTTGCTTGTTTGCATTCTGCCTGCAGTATCAATTAGCACGCAATCTGTTTTGTGTGATTTGGCATACAATACGGCGTCTCTAGCAACAGCTGCTGGATCTGAATTATAATTCTGTGCAACAAGTTTTAGGTTAAGACGTTTAGTGTGTTCTCGCAACTGCTCTATGGCACCGGCTCTAAAAGTATCAGATGCCGCAACGACAACAGAATATTTTGCCTGCTGCAGCATGTACGCAACCTTGGCCAAAGAAGTGGTTTTCCCAGTACCGTTAATTCCAACAAATAAAATCAAAAACGGCTGTTCTTGATTCTTTTTTTCATTAATTTTTTCAAAAAGATCAATTTGTCCCGCATCATCAAATAGCGTAGAAATATTTGAAATCAAAGTATCTTTAACAAATTTTCCAATATCATGCTTGTCAATTTTTGAGCCAATCAATTTGGTATTCAAATCAGATTTGATTGCATCTACTACTTCACTGGCCACATCTGATTTCAAAAGAGAAATTTCTAATTCGAAAAGAGCATCCTCAATGTCTTTTTTGCCAAGTTCCTTCTCACTGAGACTTTTTGCCACATTAGAAAATGCATTACGAAGATTATCAAACATTTTTATCCCGATTTTGGTTGTGATGCAGATTGCATCAATTGATTAATCTGCTCCTTACCTTGCTCTAACCGTGCTGCCGCGTTTTGTTTTTTTGCAACAGTGTCTTGCAGGGCAACTTCAATCTCTTTAATTCGTGCTTCAAGATAGTTTATAGTTGAAGGAAAATCTTTTTCCACGGCAACACCTGCGCCGATATTCAAAACAATTTTGTTGCCGGATGAAATTTTTGTAGGAATATACGTCCCCATTCCAATTGGAACAAGAACATCCGAATCAGACTTTTGACTAAGGGATTTGATGGATTCAATTGCAGCCATTGCCTCTCTTAAAATATTAAGAAAGGTTCCCTCCCGTTGGGATAGATCAGAAAAATATGTTTCAAGCATTTGCATCTGCTGCATTAATTGCTGGGTCTGTTCTTCACTCATTTACAACAAGCATTCTTCGGATGGTTATAAATTCATTCATAAAGCAAGTATAATGAAAAATGAATAAAAAAAATAAAGATGAAACTTTATTTTGCTTTTGAGAATCTATCTTCTACTTCGTCCCAATTAACTACATTCCACCATGCTGCAATGTAGACTGGTCTTTTGTTTTGATAGTTGAGATAGTATGCATGCTCCCAAACATCACAGCCTAATAATGGCACCAATTTTTTTGTTCTTGGACTGGTTTGGTTTGGCATTGATTTGTATTCTACCTTTCCTGAGGAAGGATTGTATACTAACCATCCCCAACCACTGCCTTGAATTACTGCTGTAGTGGATGAAAATTTCTCTTTAAAGTCAGAGAAGCTTCCAAAAGAATCTTTGATTGCATCAGCAATTGATCCTCCGGGTTCTCCGCCTCCATTTGCTTTCATGTTGTTCCAAAATAGCCTATGGTTGTCATAACCACCACCGTTAAAATTAATTGCACCTCTTTTGTCATCTGGTACTGAGTTAATATCAGACAGAATGTCAATGATATCTTTTTCTTGAATCTCAGCTGGACATGTTTCAAGGGCTGCATTTAGTTTGTCAGTGTATGTTTGATGATGTTTTGTATGATGAATCTCCATTGTTCTTGCGTCAATATGAGGTTCCAATGCATCATAAGCATATGGCATTTCAGGAAGTGTGTATTTTCCCATGAATCCTTTGGAAAATTTATTCAATTTATTGCTTTAGCAAGCAATTCATTTTTACATGTTGGAATAGTTAGAAAATCAGTGAAATTCCTAGCAGTTTTTTCTGTAATGGTGGTATTTCTGACAGTTTTTGTCTTATCTGTACCCCTCCAATCTGAAGATGAGATTCGAACATATCTAGAAAGAAGCGTCCCATATGTTGGAACCGAAATTCCAAGAATGGACGGAATTGACGGAACCGGAATCAAAATAGCGGTAATTGATACAGGGGTGGACTTTAATCATCCGGATCTTTTTGGATGGGGTTCTGATGGAAAGGTGGTAGGGGGGTACAACTTTGTACAGGAAGGTAGGCCCCCAATGGACGCAAACGGTCATGGTACACAGGTTGCAGGTGTAATCGCAGCTGACGGAGAGATAGTTGGAATAGCACCCAAGGCAAAAATTCTTGCCTACAAAGTCTCAGAAGACGGGGAAGGCGTCTCATCAGAATTAATCATCAGGGCCATTGAAAAAGCTATAGAAGATGGGGCAGATATCATCAATATCAGTTTGGGGGTAAACAGAACAAATATCAAAATCGAACATTCGATAAATCACGCATTAGAGAAAGAAATTTTCGTAGTAACTGCTGCAGGAAACGACGGGCCAGGATTGGAAACAATTGGCAGTCCTGGTAGAAACTTTGGTTCGATTACAGTAGGTGCAACATATAACAATCTAACTTCAAGTTTGGTTGCAACACTAGAAATAGATGAAAAAGCATATACTGTAATTCCAATGGTGGACACTGTAAAGCTCGAGGAGTTGATCACAAGTAAAATAATTTTTGGAGGTTATGGAAAAATTGAAGATTTAAGAGAGCTCGATGTTAAAGGCGCAATACTAATTGTTGAGCGTGGAAGTGATGTTGAAGATGAGCTGTTGTATTTTTCAATTAAGGAAAATAATGCGGCAGATGCAGGAGCCAAGGCATTGATTGTCTACAACAATGAGCCGGGGATTTTCCTAGGAGAGTTAATTCACGAGTTTGTAGAGCCCGAATACAAGCCACGAATTCCAGTCGTGTCCATAGACAGAGAAGAGGGACTGGAAATCATAGATTCAATAAGAAACGGCAGCGAGGCAAGTATGCATTTATTTTATAATCCGGACGTTGTGACACATTTTAGTTCTAGGGGACCGGTATCACCATTTTACATAAAACCAGAAATTGTAGCACCCGGCGCATATATCAATTCCACGCAAAACAATGCAGGATACGAATTTACAAGCGGAACCAGCTATGCGGCACCCCATGTTTCAGGAGCGGCAGCGTTGCTGCTTCAAAAAAATCCGGATCTGCACCATCATGAGATCAAATCACTATTACTTACCACATCCAAGCCTGTTTTTGACGCCTATGGTCGGGAATTCTCGGTTCATGAGGCAGGCGCCGGAAGGTTGGATATAGGCAGTGCCTATGGCGCAAAACTGATTATTACACCGCCAAATTTTGTTGCGAGTCTATCATCAGATAATCGGATTGCTGAAAAACGGTTTGATCTCAAACTCATTGATGGCACGTTAGATGGCATTGATGTAAAATTTGAAGGACCGGAATTCATAAAATTTGCACATGTTGTTGAGGAGGGCACCTTACAAATCAAGATGAGTGTGATTGAGGAGAATTTTGGAGATCATGAGGGAAAGATAATGCTAAACCATGATGGGACATCATATACGATTCCATTCCTATTGCATTATACGGTAGGCTCTGTTTCCGTAAATCAGGATAATCAAAAACTCTTCTTTGAAATTCGTCATCCAGAAAAATGGGATTTTGTAAAGATTTCAGTGACAAATAGCAGGGATGGAAAAACAGATACCACAACTGCAACACCAGGCAAGACAGCCTCGATAGAAATTCATGAAAATACGGAATATTGGATAGATGCCAAAATCAGGATTAATGGAAACACCTCAAATGCGTTTAATACAATTCAAACCAATTCCATTCTAGAAAGTTACCAAAGGCCAGATATGCCAGACATTCCAGAAAGACAGATTGGAATAATTGCAGGAATCATAACAGTAGTAGGCATTATTGGATTTATTAAAAGAAAATAATTATGAGACAGGCTTTGGACCGGCATTGATTATTTCAGGGGAGGCGTTTTCAAACTTTGTAAAGTTTTCAACAAACATCTGAGCTAGTTTTTTTGCAGAAAGATCATACGAGTCCTTATCAAGCCAGGTATTTCTGGGATCCAGGATATCAGAAGGAACACCTGCTACTTCGGCAGGCATGTCCAGATTGAACAGATCATTGTGATTATACTTTACAGTATCAAGTGCACCTGAAAGTGCCGCAGTCACCATAGCGCGACTGTACTTGATCTTGATTCTTTTTCCAATCCCATATGGACCGCCAGACCAGCCGGTATTAATTAGATAGACCACGGTGTTGTGCCGGTTGATTTTTTCCCCCAACAGTTTTGCATAAACTGATGCGGATCTGGGCATAAATGGCGCTCCAAAACACTGTGAAAATACAGACTTTGGTTCCTTAATTCCACGCTCGGTTCCTGCCAATTTACTGGTATAACCGGACATAAAGTGATACATCGCGCCTTCCTTTGCAAGTCTGGAGATCGGGGGTAAAACGCCCAGCGCATCTGCAGTCAGAAATACAATAACCTTGGGATTTCCACCGATGCTTGGAATCACCGCACCGGGGATGTAATCCAACGGATAGCCAACGCGTGTATTTTCAGTCAGACTGTTATCATCATAGTCTGGAACATTATCTTTTAAGACAACGTTTTCTAAAAGTGCGCCGGGTTTAATTGCATTCCATATTTCAGGTTCTGCCTCCGGACTGAGGTTGATACATTTTGCATAACAGCCACCCTCGAAATTGAATGTTCCGTTATCAGACCAGCCATGTTCGTCATCACCGATTAGTCTTCTATTAGGATCAACTGAAAGAGTAGTCTTGCCAGTACCGGATAATCCAAAAAATAATGCGGTATCACCATTTTCTCCAATATTAGCAGAGCAGTGCATCGGAAAAATTCCACGATCAGGTAACAGAAAATTCATTACACCAAACATTGATTTTTTCATTTCACCTGCGTATTCGGTTCCTCCAATCAGGACAATCTTTCTTGTCAGGTCAATTAGAATAAAGACGTCAGTCCGGGTTCCATCAATTTCCGGAACAGCCTTAAAGTCATTGATGCATAGAATTGTAAATTCCGGTTCATGCTTTTCCAGTTCTTCATTTGTAGGCTGGATAAACAGGTTCCTAGAAAACATGTTTTGCCAAACATGATCATTGACCACCCTAATTGGCAGACGAGTTTCCGGATCAGATCCTACAAAACCATCAAATACGAATAGTTCTTTGTTTTCAACAAAGTCTTTCATTTTTTCAAGCAGTTTTTCGAATTTGTCTCCGGGAAACTGATGGTTGATTTTTCCCCAGTCAATGGTATCACGAGTTTTCTCGTCATATACAATAAAACGGTCATCAGGGGATCTACCGGTATATTTTCCGGTATTTACAGAAAGGGAGCCAGTTGAATTTACAACACCCTCGTTCCTATCAACTGCGATGAACACCATTTCATCTACGCAGAGATTCCTGTGAACTTTGGAGGGATTGATTCCAAATGCCCTCAATTGTGATGAAAATTTGTCAGTTACGGCAGTACCCACAACTCGAGTCAGAGGATTATGCCTCCAAAATTTATTTTAGTAATCTCAGGCTTGGTCATGAGATATTTCGATCCGCCTTGAATTTCCTTATTATCTCTTTCCTATCTGAAATTTTTTTTCTAGTCTAGGAACGTATTTATTTCAAAATTCAAGAGCCACTATGATGCCGATCAACAAAGACAAGCTTGCAAAAAGACAGGAGATAAAAGGGCACAATCCCGAATTTGCCAGACCTGAAAGTTGGCGTTATGTCAGATTGCAAACTAATTGGAGAAAACCAAAAGGTATCGATCATCATCAAAGAAAGCAAAAAAGCAGGGGTCGTCCGGGACTAGTCAAAGTCGGATACGGGGGACCCAAGGAATCAAGGGGGCTGCACCCATCAGGATTTACGGATAATTTGGTTTATAATGTAGCGGGTTTGGAAAAATTAGATCCGAAAAAAGACGGTGTAAGATTTGCACATGGCGTCGGTACTAAAAAGAGAAAAGAGATCGCCGCCAAGGCAGTGGAGGGCAAATTCAAAGTTTTTAACGCAAGGGTGAACGCAAGTGGTAGTAAATCTTAAGGCTAAAAAAAGACTGGCATCCAGGGTTACCGGTGTCGGTGTTCATAGAATAAAATTTGACACCGATCATTTAGACGATGTTGCAGATGCAATTACAAGGGAGAATATCAGAAGTCTGATTACAGCAAATACAATCAAAATTAAATCGTTTGTAGGCACGTCTAGAGGAAGAGCTCAGAAAAAAAAGATCCAGAAAAACAAAAGAGGTACGACTCAGGGTTCAAAACGAGGCAGAAAAGGCGCACGAGTAGGTAAAAAAGAGGTATACGTTGCCAAGGTCCGTTCATTAAGACGGCTGTTAAAGATTGCAAAAGACAGGAAAGATCTGACCAATCCAGAATTTTGGACGTTGTACAAAAAAGTCGGCGGAAACACTGTCAGAAACAAGGCACATCTCAGAACACTGATGGAAGAAATAAAGGCAAAAAGAAGCAACTAGAATCTATGTATCCGGTTTTCCCAGTCCAGGATTTTACCGTTCTTAATTTGAATCCCCTCGTCGTTTAGCAGTTTTGTTTTGATGTGTTTGCCATATGCATAGCCGCCGATTTTTCCAGTAGACATTACAACTCTATGACATGGAACAACTACAGGGTATGGATTTTTGTTCATGATTTTTCCAACGGCTCTTTGTCCGTTTTTTAATCCCACGGCCTTTGCCAATTCTCCATAAGTGGTGATTTTGCCTTTTGGTACATCTAGTAATTTCTTGTAAATCTTTTCTTCAAGATTCAAAGCCTGAGAACCTCTAATTCTGTTGATTCAAGATAGCCAAGTACTTTTTGTTTGTTAGATCCCAGTCCTGCCCAATCCAAAAGAGCGGCTTTTGCCATGCTGTTTTGTTCAATAATATGGAAAAATAACTCTTCATCCAAATCATCTAATGCATGTTTTGGGATCACGGTTCCAAGTGCAAATTTTCCATCAAGTAATTCATCAGTAAATTTTGAAGGGTAGTGGGTTCCGCCAAAACAAATTGCCACGGGGTTATCCTCAACTGGCCCCGTCATTACTTGATGAACCAGGGATGCAACGGAATTGCATAAAGATACGTCATTCCACTGTTTTTCAGTGGTGCCTATTTCGATGAAAATCGAGGGTTTGGTCAAGGCAGTAGGTCCATGATGTGTCGCCTCGATGGTAATTTGAAATTCTGAAAATCTGGATTGATTTTTCTTCAGAGTCCGGAGATAGGCTTTTTGAATGTGTGGATGTGGAACTGCAATCTGCCTGTCATTTCCGCCAAATCCCGCTTTAGAAAAATTTCCAGTACTATGACAAGTCAGGGCCAACACCCCTGATTGGGCGGCATGTTTTGAAAGAAATACAAATCCATCATAATCATATTTTTCTTCTAACCAATCAGCAGAGATTGCCGGAGTCGGAATTATTGCCAGATCATAGTATTTCCCATAAAAGAGATTGCCTTCTTGAGTCATCTCTTTTGAGAGATATTTTGCCATATTATGACCGGCCGGATCATCTTGATATGCAACGAATAGTTCTCCCATGAGATAAGAGATATAAAGACACCTTATTAATTTCCAGCATTGAACCCAAGGCAGACTCTGAAAAATATGGCCAATACCATGAAAATGGCCAAAAAACCAGACAGAGACGAGTATCAACAGCATCTGAGATTGGTATTATTTGGAATAGGTGGGGTTGGTACAATAGGATTTACGATTCAATTTGTCTTTTCGGTAATAACAGTTGGTAGGTAAGATTGTCTGAAATAAAATCACACTTGTTTGCAATTAGAACCACGGGAGGGCAAGAAAAGGTCGTAATGAGGCTGTTGGAGGCAAAAGCAAATACAAACAAGATTAACATTCAATCCGTTTTGTTAGTTGACAATCTAAAAGGCTATGTTGTAATTGAAGCAGTTAATCCAAGTGATGCATACCTGGCAGTTGAAGGAGTAAGGCACATTCGTGGTCAATTAAGAGGGGAGTTGGAATTCAAAGATATTGAAGGATATCTGATTAAGAAATCAACAGTTTCACAATTAGCAATAGATAACGTAGTGGAAATCACGGGAGGTCCATTCAAAGGAATGAAGGCAACAATCACAAGAATAGACGTTGAAAAAGAAGAGGCAACGGTGGTTTTGCTGGATGCAGCATATCAATTACCAGTAACAGTGGACGCAAACTACCTAAAGCTATCAAGTGGGGCTTAGGAAGGATTAAATTTTTCATGTTGAGTTGATAAGGTATGGGAAAACAAAAAATATCAGCACTTGTAACCGGTGGAGGAGCGTCTGCAGGGCCGCCATTAGGGCCAGCATTGGGACCTATCGGGGTCAACATTATGGAAGTCATTAATGCGATTAATGAAAAAACAAAGGATTTTGAAGGGATGAAAGTTCCTGTAACTGTAGTAGTCGACAGCGACACAAAAAAATATGAGATCGAAATCGGCATTCCGTCTGCTGCGGCACTAATCATGAAGGAGGCAGGAATTCAAAAGGGCTCAGGTACATCAGGTACTGATTGGGCAGGAGATATTACGATGGATTCCATTGTTAAAGTGGCAAATACAAAACTAGAGAAATCCTATTCTTCCTCATTAAAATCAGTTGCAAAGACCATCATTGGTACGTGTCTGGCATTGGGAGTAAAAGTTGAAGGAAAGACTCCAAAAGAGATAACTGCCGAAATCAATGAAGGTAAATGGGATGAGAAATTCCAGTAACTAGTGGATTAGATAGACGGGATCTTTGTCTGTTTTTTGCAGCTCTACAAAGGTCTCTGTGCTCTGAATTCCAGGAATCTTTCCAATCTTCTCAATTACCACAGAATGAAGAGTTTCAAGATTCTTGGCATAAACCTGAATCATGATGTCAAATCTACCAGTAATTTCCGAAATTGAAGCAACCTCGGCAGTCTCCATTAATTTTTTATGGATTGTATCCTTGAATTTAGGATCTCGGTTGATTCCAACTGAGGCCTTTACGCAGATGCCCAAAAGAGAGTCGTCAACTTCCACGGTGAATTTTATAATCAGTTTTTTCTTCATCAATCTCTTGATCCGGCTATACAACACAGATGCGCTAATTCCAAGTTTTTTTGACAAAGTAGGAATAGAGACTGAACCGTCTTTGGTTAATTCATAAAGCAATTTCATGTCGAGATCATCGAATTTATACATAGTATTAGCAAGCATGGATTGTGATTTAATATATGTAGGTTTTGGGGGTTTTCTTTGAAATTATAATTATTTTGCAAAAAAAAAGTATAATTTTTTTAAAGAGGTGTCATTATCAGGAATTTGATCTCTAAACGATTTTAAGTAGGCTTTTTCGAAAATGTTCGTAATGATTACAGAGACTGAGCTTGCTGAAATGATCAAAAATGTCAAGGCATCAAGCAAGCAGAGAAAGTTCAAGCAGTCAATAGAGCTGATTATGAATTTCAAGGATATAGATGTCAAGAAAGGATTTGCACTCAACGAAATAGTTCAGCTCCCAAAGACAAGTTCGCCTGCGACTGTTTGTGTAATGGCCACGGGGGATATGGGTCAAAAAGCAAAACAGGCAAACGCAGACTTGGTTATTGGAACAGAAGAGATGGATAAATTCGCAGCCAACAAAAGAGAGTCCCGAAAGTTCATCAACAAGTATGATTTCTTTTTAGCAGACACGCAAGTTATGCCAATTGTCGGAAAAACCTTGGGTCAGCTTCTAGGTCCTAGAGGAAAAATGCCAACGCCAGTACCATTTAACGCACCTATTGAATCATTTTTACAAAGATTTAGATCATCAATCAAAGTCAGAACAAGGGCGTCTTTATCCATGGCATGTAAAATCGGCGACGAGTCCATGGAAGACGCAGATCTGGCAGTAAATGCACATGCTGTTCTCAGCGCAGTTGAAAAGAAATTACCAAATGGGGAGAGAAACATCAAAAGAATCATGATAAAAACCACAATGGGCAAGCCGTTAAAACAAATACACGAGGTCAAGAAAAAGCATGCATGAAAACAGGACGTCGTATCCTAAAAGAAAAACACAGATGTATCAGCAATTACAGGAACTGCCAAAAAAATACAAGGTTCTGGCAATAATTAAAATGAACAAAGTGCGTTCTGCGCAGATACTACCATTAAGAAAGACCCTCAAGGATGATGTCGAATTTGTGAGCATCAAGGATAAAGTGGCTCAAAAGGCACTAGACACAGTTGATGTGCCGGGAATTAAAGATATGATTGGAGAGCTTAAAGGACAATGCATGTTCATGTTTACAAACATGTCGCCATTCAGGCTAAACGTTCTTCTGGCCAAAAATAAGATAATGATGATTGCCAGGGGAGGGGACATTGCAAGTATGGATATTGTAATACCTGCAAAAAACACAGGAATTGCACCCGGACCAATGCTTACCGAATTCAAAGAAGCCGGAATTCCAACTAAAATTGATCAGGGAACAATCTGGATTGCAAAGGACAGCACTCCAGTACTAAAGGGCGAGGCAATCAATGAAAAACTGGCATCGATTCTAGGCAAGCTGGACATCAAACCTGTAGAGGCGGGAATTTCACTTTATACTGCACTAGAAGACGGACTAAAGTATGCAGAGGAGGACATGATAATAGATGTTGAGAAGATCAGAAATGAATTTGCACAGGCACATCAAGAGGCAGTTACTCTGTCTGTTGAAGCAGCATATGTCACAGCAGAGAACATTTCACAAATACTCGGCAAAGCGGCGCAGTCTGCACGTTCTGTATCAGTTGAATCAGGATTTATGACAGATGAGACAAAAGAACAGATTTTACAAAAGGCAGATTCCCAAGCAAGATCTGTTGCCAGACAGGCAAAAGATTACACGCCTGCTTAATTAATCAAGTGCCTTTTGCTTTAGGAAGATTCCAGTTATACCTCATTGCAAGTAATCTAATTCCGGTAGCACAGAGAATTCCAACAATTGATGCAATTTGGATATCTACGCCGGAGGACAGGATGATGTAGAAAATCACAATTCCAATTATGCTTGCAACTGCATACACTTCTTTGACAAATACTAGTGGGATTTCCCGTACAAAGACATCTCTGAGAATTCCACCGCCTATTGCAGTAATCATTCCTCCAAACAGCATTGGAAGAAAATTTAACCCGACTATCTGATAGGCAATGGATGCCCCAATAATTGAGAAAACGCCCAATCCAACTGCGTCAAAAACCAACCAGGTATTAGTTTGTTTTTTTAGTTTTACAAAGAGAAAGAACATCATAATGCCCACAGTGACGGTAAGACAGACATAGATAGGATCAGAAAAAGCCGTAGGAAATCTGCCAAAAATAACATCCCTTGTGATTCCGCCTGCCACACCAACCACGGTTGCCAAGACTGCAATTCCAAAGATATCGGCCTTGTGTGAAATTGCTTTTGATGCCCCAGTTACTGCAAAAGAAATAGTTCCCAAATAGTCAAGAATGCTAATGAAACCATCTATTGGAAACGAGAAATCAACCAATCAATACAAACACAATACCGTGCTAATTAAGATTAATGAAAATAAAGATCAAAAATAAATCGAAAAAAGGATGTTTTCTAGCCAAATAGAGAAGACAGTCCTTCCATGGCTGCCTCTTCAGTCTTGCCTGCTTCGGCGGGTTTTTCCTTTTTCTTTGCTTCGCCACCTGCTGGTGCATCTGCTGCCGGTGCGGCTGCTGCCGCTGCTACTGCCACAGGTGCGGCTTTGACTGCCTCATCGATGTTAACATCGGCCAGTGCTGCAACTAGTGACTTGACTTGGGCCTCGTTAACCTCGGCACCAGATGCTTTAACAACTGATGTGAGGTTTGCCTCGTTGACTTCTTTGTCTAGTTTGTGAAGAAGTAATGCAGCGTAAACATATTCCATTGTATCGAGATTTTCTTAGGGCATAATATAAAACTATATCATCCAGAAATCCGAGATGCTGGGCCGACTTGCCCTTCCCAGAAAGTTGTATTATAAACATCTAAAATTGGAATTGGATCTATTACCTAGGTGTGTCTCCAACAGTGGGTTCTAGAGAAGATCACCATATTTGAAGAGTCGGATTTGGCAATACCGGTTGGGTTTGAAGGGTATTTTATTGATAATATGCGATTGGCGCCCACTGAATCAGATCGGATATTATGACTAGAAGGAAACATAAACCAATAATATTGTTGTAATTCTTTCCCATATACAAAAATAAAAGTATGTTTGCCAATACGGACATATTAGTTGATACGGGATAACTACTGATTTCTAGTTTCTGGATCAGATAATTGAAGGTATTATCTAGAAAATAAATAAAATATCCATCTAGTGGTAACACAAAATAATAAAATTTTCTTCATATCTCAAAATAAAAAAATACTGATTTATTCAACGTTTCTTCAAATAATAAATGACAGCAATTACAGCAATAATTGTGGCAACAATAAGCAATATACTTGGTAGATTATACGGAAGTAATACTATCGAAGATGGATAGTCTATGACGATAGCCGGTGCATTTTCCATACATTCAGTATCAGCATCATCACAGATGGTTCCTCCTCCTGATAATGATCCAAAAGATATACCTGCAGAATCCACACCTCGAAAATCTTCTTGTGTGTATGTTGGCTGCGCAAATGCCATTGTTGCTCCAGAAATCAATAGGATTGTCATTAAGAGTGGTACTGTGTTGTATTTTTTCATATTAGGATCATCTGATATGATATCATAAATTAATGTAACGTTAGGCATTGTAAAGTTATCTGCATCATCTTTCAGATAGGTGACAAGATCATTGTTTTGCAGCAGAACCGACAGTTTTTTGAATTCGGAGAAGAACATGTTTTAGATCACCTTGGACATATCTAGAAAAGATCAGGCGTTGAAGACAGATTATCCCAGAAATAGAAAATTCAGTTCAGGATTTTTAGACTTCTGCAAACAGAGTACAGGGTTCGCTTTAGGGTCTTGTCTGTCAAAGTATCCATTCTATGTCTTAAAACTCGTTTTGCCTCATCTCTCTCAGAACCCGCCGGCAATGATAAAACAGTATTAATGAATTCAGGTAATGATTCACGAATCCAGCCATCTAGCATGGTATAGATTCTCGGAGGAAGAATATCACATTTATCAACATCAAGATCCAGCACATCAGTATAATTTTCATGTTCTACTCTATACACTAGAGCCAGCACCACATTGTCAGGGGTTGGATGTTCAAGAATTTCCCGGGATCGCTCACCGGTCTTTCCTTGAGTAATCTTGTTTTTCAGACCGATTGGATTTACAATTACTCCATTGACGCCTATTTTTTTGCCATCAATACCGGTAACCACGGCAAAAATAAAGTCATTGAATTCGCCGTTTTTTTTAATTGAGAAAACCGTGGTTCCTTCTTTTAAAACAGGCTTTTTCCCAAACATGAGTAGATTCCATCAGGCAGTGTATTTAATGTATTATTAATCGACAATTCTTAATATCGGATTAGAGCAGGCTCAACGTTGGATAAAAGAGAGATTCTAAAAGAATTTTCAGCAGATCCTGAAAAATACTATAATGTCAGACTGTTCCAGGAGCAGGGATTTGTCAGAAAAGCATGCCTCAAGTGTGGCAGATTCTTTTGGACTTTAAACGCAGATGGAAATTTGTGTCCGGATGATGGAACTAATACATACTCATTCATTGGAGATCCTCCAACGAGTAAAAGATTTGACTATACACAGTCCTGGAAACAAGTCGAGGAGTTTTTTGTAAAAAATAATCACACCTCAATTAGCAGATATCCCGTAGTTTGTAGATGGCGAGATGATCTGTTTTTTACAATTGCATCAATTGTTGATTTTCAAAGAGTGATGGGCTCCAAAGTCGTTTTTGAATTTCCTGCCAATCCGTTAATAGTTCCGCAAACTTGTTTGCGTTTCAAAGATTTGGAAAATGTCGGAGTAACAGGGAGGCATTTTTCAAGTTTTTGCATGATTGGACAACACAGTGTTCCGGATTTGGGGGGATACTGGAAGGATGAATGCGTTGACTTGGATTTTAGACTATTGACAAATCAGTTTGGAATTAAAAAAGAGGAGGTAGTCTTTGTAGAGGATGTTTGGGCAGGTGGCGGTTCGTTTGGTCCGTCATTGGAATATTTTGTCAGGGGGCTGGAATTAGGAAATGCGGTATTTACTGAATTTCAGGGGGAGTTGGGAAAACATACCACACTTGATCAGCGGGTAATAGACATGGGTGCGGGACTCGAGCGATTTGCATGGATTACCATGGGAACCCCCACCGCATACGACTGTTGTTTTGGTCCAATCAATCAAAAATTATTTGAAAAGGCAGGAATTGATTCAGATTCTGAAATCTTGAGAAAATATTTTACGGAAATTGCAAAGGAGATTGATCATTATGATGATCTAAATGATGTAAGACGTCTTGCAGTAAAGAATGCTGGAATTTCAGATGATCAACTAGACAGGATTATTACGCCGCTTGAGGGATTGTATCTAATTGCAGATCATTTGAGGACGTTGATTTTTGCAATTACCGATGGTGCCCTACCAAGTAATGTTGGTGGGGGATATAATCTCAGAATGATGCTCAGGCGAATCAATGCGACAGTTAGCAGACTAGGTCTGAATCTGGACATGGATGATTTAATTGATGCGCACGTGGATTATCTCAAA
Source organism: Candidatus Nitrosopumilus sp. (assembly GCA_965218785.1). Classification (GTDB taxonomy): domain Archaea; phylum Thermoproteota; class Nitrososphaeria; order Nitrososphaerales; family Nitrosopumilaceae; genus Nitrosopumilus. The sequence continues at coordinate 496,873 of OZ244650.1, read as the reverse complement.
GATACCTATCCGGAACTAGATGAAAAAAGAGAAGATGTCAAAAAAATCCTCAGGCTGGAATCTGCAAGATATGAGGATTCCAAAGTCCACATGAGAAAAAAGGCAGAAAAGATTCGTGAGAGAGGCATGCCAAATGTGGATGAACTCATCACATTATACGAATCAGATGGAATTACACCTGAATATCTCAAGGAAGTTGATGCAATTTCGGAGATCCCATCATCATTTTACTCAAGACTCACTGATTTGCACCAGTCTGAAAAGAAAAAGGCAATTGCAGATCTTCCACTAGAAGAGCTGCCAGAAACTGTGGCTTTATTTTACAAAGATGATCCAATGGAGTTTGAGGCCAAAGTAATCAAGGTCTTTGATGATCAAGTAGTACTAGACAGAACCTCATTTTATGCCAGAGGTGGAGGACAAGAGCCGGATCTTGGCAGTATTGCAGGTTTCAAAGTGATTAATGTAGATAAACACGCAAACATTATCGTTCACAAGTTGGAAAAGGGGGTTCCAAAAGAGGGGGATACCGTATCATGTAAAGTTGATCAAACACGTCGTGCCAACATTACTAAAAACCACACAAGTACCCACATCATCAATGCATCGTCTCGAGGAGTGCTGGGATCATGGATTTGGCAGCACTCTGCATTCAAAGATGAAGATCACGCAAGACTGGACATTACACATCATTCATCATTAACTGGCAAGCAAGTTCAGCAGATAGAGGATGCAGCTAATCAAATGATAAAAGAGAATCATCCGGTGACTGTTGACTATTATGATAGGGGGGCAGCAGAGCAAAAATACGGATTTAGAATTTACCAGGGGGGAGTGGTTCCAGTAAAGTCAGTTAGAATTGTATCAATTGAAGATAAGGACGTTGAAGCATGCGGTGGAACGCATGTAAAGAAAACAGGGGATATTGAACTGATTAAAATTACAAAAAGCAAGAGAATTCAGGACGGTGTAGTTCGCATAGAATTCGTCTCAGGGCCTACAGCTTTTCAATATGTAAAACAGCAAGAAGAAGATTCAAAGAGGCAAGAACAAGAAAATATTGCAAGACAGGCATTAGAAAAACAAAGAGAGGAAAATAAGCGAATCACAAAGGAGCGGATCCCCATATTGTTAGAGAAAATTTTAGCCGGGGAATCCGGTGAATTAGACGGGATTATCATCAAGGACAAGCTGTGTTTTACCGCTAGTCAGAATTATGATGAATATTTTCACCTAAACTTTGGCAAAAAACTGGTAAACAGGGATGCAAAAGCGGCATTTTGTGGAATATATGACGCAGGTCCTACGACTAGGATAATGGTGTATTCAGGAGGACAGTCAGGCGTAAATGCAGGCTTGATTGCCAGGGAGATCTCCGCAATACTAGGCGGTTCTGGCGGAGGGGATGATAAATTCGCCCAGGGAGGAGGAAAAGATACATCTAAAAAAGACAAGGCAGTACTCAAGGCAAAATCAATGATTTTAGGATAGAGGGTTTATGAAAATTAATTGGAATGAGATCGAATCAAAGTGGAGAAAAAGATGGAGAGATGACAAGGATTTTGAGACAAACCCAAATGACCGGCCAAAAAAATTCATTACTGTTGCATATCCGTATCCAAACTCACCACAGCACATCGGACACGGTAGAACATACACTCTAGCTGATGTCCATGCAAGATTTTACAGGATGAAGGGGTACAACGTGTTGTTTCCAATGGGATTCCATTACACCGGAACGCCGGTATTGGGAATGGCAAAGAGAATTCAATCAGAAGACAAGGAGATCCTAGACGCATTAAGGGATATTTATCATGTTCCAGAAGATATAATCAAGACGTTTGTAGAGCCGATAAAGATTGCCGATTATTTCCATGCGGAGATAAAATTAGGAATGATTGAGATGGGGTATTCCATTGATTGGCGCAGGGAATTTACTACGATAGTTCCAGGTTATCAAAGGTTTATCGAATGGCAGATTACAACTCTAAAAGAAAGCGGCAGAATCATCCAAGGTTCACATCCGGTTGGATGGTGTCCTCGTGATCAAAACCCGGTATCACAGCACGATACAATGGGGGATGTCGAACCAAAGATTGATGATAAAAATTATCTGATAAAGTTCAAGCTTGGGGATTACGTGTTTCCCATTACAACATTAAGACCTGAAACGATTTTTGGCATAACCAATCTGTGGGTTAATCCAAATACAGTATACAAAAAAATCAAGGCCGACGATGAAGAATGGATAGTTTCAGAAGAATGTGCAAAGAAGATAGAATTCTTTGGAAAAGAGATTTCAGTTAAAGGCGATATTGCAGGAAAGGAACTGATTGGAAGATCTGCTGTGGCACCACATAACGGCCAGGAGATTCCAATACTAGAGGCAGAGTTTGTAGAGCCTGGAATGGGAACGGGTCTGGTAATGTCAGTTCCGGCTCATGCGCCAAAGGATTATCAGGCACTGGCGGATTTGAAGGCAAAAAACCATGAAACTGCCTCTCAGATTGAACCTGTTCCAATTATTACTACTGAGGGATATGGCCAGATTCCCGCAAGGGATGTCTGTGAAAGACTGGGGGTATCTGATCAGTCTGATCAAAAATTAGAAGAGGCCACAAATGATCTGTACCTCAAAGAGTTTACAGGCGGCAGGCTAAATGAAAGATGTGGGGATTTTGCAGGCATCAAAGTGGAATTTGGACGAGACAAGATAAGGGATTGGCTGCTAAAAGACAGATACCTAGAAAAATTCCCGGTACTTGAGAATGCCCCGATTCAGTGTCGCTGTGGAACTGAATGTGTCGTCAAGATACTAGATAACCAATGGTTTTTGAATTATGGGGATGAGCAATGGAAGGAATTGGCAAGAATCTGTTTTGATGAAATGGTCATTTTGCCAAATAAAATCAAAACCGAGTTCAAAGATGTGATTGATTGGCTGCATGAGAGGGCGTGTGCAAGGCAGCAGGGACTAGGAACAAGACTGCCATGGGATAAAGACTGGATTGTAGAGAGTCTGTCAGATAGTGTCATCTACATGGCATATTATACCATCTCCAGATTTGTAAATGATGGAACGCTGATACCTCAGCATTTAACAAAAGAGTTCTTTGATTATGTGTTCTTGGACAAGGGAGATATTGGACTGGCCTCTGCCTCATCAACGCTTGCCGAAGATACAATCAACATGATAAAAAAGGAATTTCAGTATTTCTATCCGGTTGATTCAAGACATTCAGGACGGGATCTGGTTCAGAATCACCTGTCATTTTTCGTGTTAAATCATGTTGCAATATTTGAGAAGAGGCTCTGGCCACGGGAAATCGTAGTTAACGGTTCTGTAATGATGAATGGAGCTAAAATGTCAAAGAGTATGGGGAATATTATCCCGTTAAGAACCGCAATCAAAGACCACGGAGCTGACCCGATCAGGCTTGCGATAATTTCATCAGCCGAGCTGCTGCAGGATGCGGACTTTAACATGGAGTCAGTCTCTGGCATCCAAGGCAGGCTGAAATCCCTTCTTGAGGGATGCTCCAAGACAGAGACGACAGAAATTAATGACTTGGAGACAGAAGACAGATGGATTTTATCTAAAACCCAGAATATGATATTACAAGTCACAGAGGCAGTTGAAAAGATGAGACTTCGTGAGGCCTTGCAGGATATCTTGTTTACATTCGAGTCTGACTTGGGCTGGTATGCAAAAAGAGTAGAGGCAAAAGGCAGAAAAGACGTTTCAGGAATACTATATCTGATTAATTCCGTGCGAGTTGCAATGCTGTCCCCGTTTGCACCACACATAGCTGAAGAGATGTGGGAAAAATTGGGATATTTGGAACCTGTATCAAAATCACCATGGCCAGAGTATTCAAAAGAAAATGTTGATGCAGCAGCAATTCAATCAGAAGAACTGCTCAGGAAAACCATGGATGATATTTCAAATATTCTCAAAGTTACAAAGATCGCTCCGCAAAAGATTGTAATCTATGTAGATTCGGATGAATTTAAATCCAGGGTATATTACAGGATACTGGAAATGATGGTTGGCGGTCAGAACAACATGGGAATTGTAATGAAACAGCTCATTGCAGATACAACGACTGCAGATGCCAAAAAGATGCCAGACTATATACAAAAGGTAATCAAGGATTTGCATTCAGAATCAGAAGTCATCAAGCAGGCAAAGCTGGCATCAAAAGGGTTTGATGAAAAAGAATTCCTCTCAAGGGAGTTGACCAGTATTGGCAGGAAGGAGTTCGGAGTGGAGATAACAGTTTGTTCAGTGTCAGATGAGGGCATATATGATCCAAAGGGAAAAGCAAGGCATGCAAGGCCATTCAAGCCTGCAATCTTGGCAGAATAGGACTACACATCAGACACATTCACTTGCAAGGAGACGTGAATAATAGCAAAATGGAAAGATTGAGTGATGAGATCAAAGAGAAAATAATAAGAGAAGTAGAAAAAATATGTTGTAACACTAACAGGTTATCAATTGTTTCATAATTACATTATGGGATATTCTGCATTAGACAAAATGACTCCTAGTGAGAAATGTAGAATTATGATTAAGGGATAATAAATGGATTAGACTGATTCAGAACGCAAGTAAATTATTTGGGATCCTTGTCTTGGTCTGGCATATTTTTTAGCATTTCCATTACAATATTAAATCTACTAATAAACTCTGTTGTATTTTGACCTATTCTTAGAGCATAAGAAGATAATTCCAAATCAGAATAAGATATTTTCAACCGGTTAATCTGTATTGGATGAATTTCATTTTTTGTAAAATAAGTATATGTTTCATTTTGATCGCGTTCTTCAAAACCTGATTGAGAAAACAGATGACTGAGACAAATAAATGCATGTGAATAGCTCATGGCTAATCGCATTCAACAGAGAATTTTTCAATTCCAACAATAACACCCATATCAGATGTACTAAGTGTAGATGTTAATTGGTTTTTTTGTGCTAAATTATGTATATCGTCATTGGAATGTAAGTAATCCTTGGTAGCAACTATCACATCCTTTTTCATTTCATCCAAATCACTACCTCCAATTATTATTCCTGGAATTTGCATTACCTCAAAGATGTTGTCTTTTCCAGATTTTTTGTGAAGATAAGAGAATTCATGATGTTGGTTACATTGCATCGTCATACTGGGGAGGTAATAATATACACTAAATAAAACTATTGTTAATTTGCACTGGTAAGTTAATGGATTTTTTGACTGCACTGTAAAGTTAGGGCTTTTTGCAAAATTTTATCCCAAATAGTGATCTTCTCCAGATTGAAATCCTAGTTACTCTGGTCAAAACTCGGTTGGTTTGAACGTACTGTAATTAGGTTGATTTTGATGATTTGGATGAATTTAGCCAAAATTAAAACACCAAGAAATATTGAAAATTACAAGTGATATGGTTCTGCCCATTTGGTGATAAAATACGGTTCTTCTTATCTGAATCTAAAATCTGTGTCTGTTCAAATCTTAGAGTATATGCATAATTTACCCAACTCCAAAGTAACTAACACACGGACAAATTTTTCAGATAATACTGATCTAAAAGAAAGGTTATCGTCATAAAAAAAATGGATAGGGATCAGATCATACGTGAACTCAAGTCCACCATAACCAAACAAAATTCTACCATAAACGAACAGAATAATGAACTCACCATTCTTCGAGAGATGCATACACATGAGAGTGGACTGGAAATCAAAGGAAAACTAGAACAGAATAAATTCTGATGTAGCACACATGCACGCAATAGAGGCGCTAGACAACATAATACGTATCAAACAACACCTGCAAAGTGCAACAGTATGCGACATTAAGGATTTTGAATATCTCTTGGAGAAATTCTCTAACCACGTCATGAAAGATCAGGCAGACCTATTTTTCAAGAGGATCCACGTAGCAGTGCAGATTCTGGAAACAGGTACATGCTGCACATACGACACGTTCTGCTTTTGACCTTCATCCAAATGTACCATATGAATTTTTTTCACATCTGTCTTGTAATGAATACGATTAATCACTACTTTTATTCCAACAGGGTATGTCAGTCTGAAATCAATTACACACAAACTCTATAAATCATACTATTCTAAACTTAATCATTGGAATATCAAATTCTAAAAAACCCAATGGGATTAATCGAGTTCACATTAAATAAAGATGAAATGGTTACAGCAGAAGCTGCCGCCATGGTATACATCAAAGGCAACATCAAAACTGAAACCAAAATGAGAAAGGGCGGATTTCTAAAATCCATCAAAGCGGCAGCATTTGGCGGTGAATCATTTTTTGTAAATGAATTCATTGCACAAGAGGACAACTGCAAGCTGGGATTAACTGGAAACACACTAGGTGACATCCAAGTAATCAAGATACAAGAAGAGTTCATTGTTCAATCAGGCGCATTTGTAGGCTCTACTGGGGAACTGACACTTGACACAAAGTGGCAGGGATTCACAAAGGGAATCTTTGGAACAAACATGTTCATGCTAAAGACCGTGGGTAATGGCGAGATTTTCGTAAACGCGTGGGGCGGAATCATTTCACATAAACTAGAAGCAGGCGAAAAAATGATAATTGACAACTATCAGCTAGTCGCACTAAGTTCTACGGCTAGTTACAATGTTACAAGACATGGCAGTCTCAAGACCACCTTATTTGGAGGAGAGGCACTAGTAATTGAAATCATAGGGCCTGGAACTGTATACATTCAAACCAAAAATGTGATGGAGTTTGTACGCTCTATAATTCCATTTTTGCCAAAAAGAAACTAGCTGATCAGCATGAAATAAAGAAAAAAATTCCGAGGTGTTTCTGCAAATGAATCATCTCCCCCTCACACCGGTTTGTATATCTGATCCTCATACTGTCCCATCTTCTGCCAGCTCAGCGGACACGTCATCAATACACTAAACATTTCCATTTCTACATGTGCCAAGCCGCTACAGATAGTATATTTATTAGGTCTGAATTGTTCGCAGAACATCTTGAAGATTGCAGTGATGGGCATGGGAGTGGCAGGATCCTATCTTATGGCCCGATTAAAAGATTCCAAACACGAGGTCGTAGGATATGAGAGAATGAAGGAGGAAAACCATGACTCGATTTGCGCGTGGGGGACAATCAAACCGACACTGACAGAGTTTTGCAAAAAGACAGGACGTAACTTTGATGATTTTCTAATCCATGACGGAAAGAACATGCATGTCAGGATGAGCAATGATGTAAAGTTCGATATTGGACTCAAAGGATTATGTACGTATGACAAGCTAGGGCTGATCAAGGATTTCATAAAGGATTCAAAAGTAATCTACGGCAAGGCACCAAAACTGGAAGAACTAGAGACAGAATACGACATGATAGTTGATTGTACCGGATTCCACAGGGTTTATCTGCCAAGATTAAAAGATGACTTTTTTTTACCAACATACGAATACAAAATAGAATATGAAGACGGCGTACCATACGATGATTTTTACATCGAACCGTTTCCTGGCATGTCAGGATACTTTTGGTATTTCCCATTAGGGAAGAAACACGCCCATGTTGGGGCAGGGGATTACAACAAGAACCACATCAAGGCAACAGATGAATTTCTAAAGAAACATGGCGGTAAGGTGATTCAAACTAAAGGCAGACCGATAAGACTGGCAACGCCAGATAGATGCAAGCCATACTATTCAGGAAAGGTTGTAGGTGTCGGAGAATCAATTGGAACAGTATATGCACTGCTAGGCGAGGGAATAATTCCATCAATGCAGTGTGTTGAGATTTTCTTGGAGAATATGCATGACTTTGCAGCATATCAAAGAGCAGTTGAGAAACACTACAAGATATATGCCAAGGTGTTCAATTTTGTCAGGGCAAAAATTCACAAAGATTTTAGTTTCTTCAGGGCACTACCGGACTTTATTGCAATATTTCGTTATATGAAAAAACATGAGGACCGATTCGGCATGAATATCAAGATAGGCGACCTGATGAAGGTTGCCAAAGCGTAAAATGCTAATGCCATCCGTTGATATCCTAATTTAAAAAAATAGATAGAGAGAGAAACACCAAGACACGTCATAAATGAGATTCTATCCAAAACTAACGGAACCAAATCCCTCCCTGTTGGTCCGATTTGATGCCATATTGTAATCATAGATAATTTTTGAATATTCCCTTAATTCATCTTTCATAGGATCCAAATTCTCTGCAAGATAAAATCCAGGACAGTCACCAGTGAATTGATAAGTTGCATGTACACGTGCCGTGCCACCCTCATTTTCAAGCCAGGTTGAAAACGGATACAGATAGCACACTCCCGGTCTGTCAGGATGCATGCTGCAGCCTCCCTCATCATCTAAAAATCTGCATGAGATGTGGGTTCCATCATCAGCTTCTGTCTCATCTTTTTTTCTCTTCAGATTAATCGTAGTCATCGTTGTCATCTGTCCTGAAGGCCCCGGTTCTTGGTAAGTTGCCACAAGTGTTTCATTTTTTATGAAATCTGCGTGTTTTTGATATTTCAGGCCTTTTCCAATAGTGATTAAATCATCTGATGTCAACGGGAGTCTTCCCTGTCTGTCACAACAGTTGTGACAGTCAGGCCAGAAACACTTCCATAAAATATATTTTTTTTCAGAATTCAGATAGGGGACATGAAAAACCACATCTTTGACTTTAATCAGATAGTCCGATACATCAGTGACTTCCCCTAGCATGAATTTACGTAAAATTGGGTCCACATCCCAGTCTTTTTGCATCAGATCAAGTGATTCTTTAATTTCACTTTGAGACAATCAAGTTATAACATCTTTTACAGATGTTATTAATGTTGAGTGAAAAAGGAAAATACGCCTCGGCCACGGAGAATAGAAGATTTGTGTGGGCTGAGATTATCTGGCCTTTAATTTTGGAAATTAATGACATTGAATTTTCGCTAAAACAGTTTCAACGCAAACGCGATGAAATCTGCAGGCAAAAAAATATCTCAATTACAATCCCATCACGGGGATTAGTATCGCTAATGCAGAAGGGTATTTTACGAAAGGAAAACGACAGATATTCAATTCATTATAGACTGATTCCATACATGAGACTGAAAGCCAAATGCGACTATGCAACGGTAATCCATGAAGTCAGACAAAATAATTACGACAAATGAATATATTCTAAAGCATCAAAATTTATTCTAGTAGCCCGATAGTCTAGCGGTCAAGGATTCTGCCCTCTGGATCTCAAGAGTGGATAGGCGGAGACGGCAGTTCGAATCTGCCTCGGGCTACTGAATTTCTATCTGGATGCCTGTGCAATACGTTCTAGTTCGTTTTTCTTTTTTACAGAGGGGGCGCTGGGATTATTTGATGCTGAAAGGATAAGCTGTTCGGCCATGTGTTCCTCAATCGGCTTTGGATTTGAAAATGTGGATTCTTTTATTGCATCTGAAATGAATTTTAAGGCCAAGTCTACTCGTCTGATTGGAGCAACATCAACTGACACATGGTAGACGGTTCCCCCATAAACAATCCTAGTCGTATCCTCATTGGGAGCAGAGAATTCCACTGCCCTAACTAAGATCTCAACTGGGTTTTGTCCAGTTTTAAGTGCAATAATATCAAATGCAGTCTTTACTGTATTGAGAACCTTGGTTTTTTTGCCTGTCATTCTTCCGGTATTTTTTGCGTATTTTTTTCCAAAGTGCATAGTCTTGTTGATTAATCTTTCAACGATGTTGACATCGGCTTTATTGAATCGCTTGAGTGCAGAACGGCCATAGGTATATGGCAGGATTTGTTTTCTAAGCGAGATTGCAGTCTTTAATCCGGGATCTTTAACCTCAATGTCAGACATGTCCCATTTTCTAAATAATAATAAATTCTTTGTCTGTGCCATTTCTATCTCCTTGGTTTTTCCTTCTTCCCGATTACCAATTCATGAAGGGATGTGCCATTAACTTTGAAAACTTTGAATCGGACTCCTGGAATGTCCCCCATCGCACCGCCCTGAGTCGCACCCATTCCTTGAATGTGAACCTCATCGTGCTCATCAATAAAGTTCATTGCGCCGTCTCGGGGCAAAAATGCTGTAACAGTTTTGCCGTTTTTAATCAATTGAACTCTGACGCATTTTCTTACAGCCGAGTTTGGCTGTTTTGCCGCAATACCTACTTTTTCTAAAACAATACCTCTTGCTTGCGGAGCACCCCCAAGAGGATCAGCCTTTTTGTCAATGCCAAGCTTCCTTCTTTTGTAAGTGGAGATCGCCCATCTCTGTCTCTTTTTTTTAGTAGTCAGAACACGTCCTGCAAATAATCCAAGGGGTGATTTTCTCATATCTTACATCTCCATGGCTGCTTTTTCTGGATTGTTAATCATTACGTTTGTAATGTTGAAATATCGTTTTGCAAGCAATCTTGCCTTCTCAGCATTTCTGCCGTCTCTGCCAACAACGATTCCTTTCTTTCTGGGGTCTACTATAACAATCGCCTGTTTTGACCCATCGGCCCGCGTATTTATTTTTACTTCAGAGATTAGTTTGGAATTGAGCAAATTAGACAAAAATTTTGCAGGATCTTCATCAAATTCCACCAATTCAACATTTCTCTTTACAATGTTTTGTAATGATTTGATATGGATTCCACCTTTGCCGATTGCCAGACCCATCTTGCCTGAATTAACTACGAAAATTACTCTGTCTTGTTTTTCATCTTCAATACAATCACGTGCAGTTGCACCTGTAACATTTTGGAAAAGAGACATCATACGCATTTGATCAGTTGATAATTTAATTGATTGTGTCATTAGAATTCCTTTTTATCTCCGAACAAAAAATGTCTCATTTAAACTTTCATAAAATAAAATGTAACTATTCATTTTTTTCCTCAGCTTCTGTATCTTTTAGAATGGATTTGATGCTTGCGTCAGTTATTGATGTAAATGAAATTGTCGAAATTCTAAATTGCAAGCCACATAATCTGCCTAATGCAACTGAGGTTCCTTGAAAGTTAACTAGGGGTATTTTTTCTTTTTTTGCATCTGATTCAATTTTCTCAAACATTTCCTTCTCAACTGATTGAGACAATACAACTAGCTTGGAGTTTTTTACAGAGCTTAAAACTTGTTTAGCACCCATTATCAATTTATCTTCTTTGCGGGCGTCTTTCAGTGATTTTTCAAGTATCTTACTCATGTCTTACCTTAATGACGATCGTCTTAACGGGGCTTTATAGGTTTATTGAAGTATACGCATCTCAAAGTAGAAATACTTGGTTTGAAAAACCAAACAGGGAGCAAAAAGAAGAAAACACAGTACCAGGAAAAAATCTGCGGGGTTTTGTGATTCAAACAAAATGGTTTTCAGGTTGAGGGTGGGTTCACCGCTGCATCATTTGACAGGCAAAAGGCAGACTAGTTGATATAAACTGTAGTGGATGTTAAATTCCCCAGCGGTATCTGACTGACAAGGGAATCCCAGACAAATGTTTCAACTGTATATATTCCAGAATTTTTAGGAATCCAGGACCGGGAAACGCCTATGCTTTGATCCGGATACAACTCACCTTGAATCCATGAAATTGATTCGACATGGTTTGTAGAGTCTTTTACTTGGAACAGATAAACAAACTTCTGTCTGAAATCATGTTGATTTAGTAGGGTTCCAACTATCTGTATTTGGTCGTTTGTAGAAAATGATCGTAATTCATTATCAAGACTGTCAGAAAAAACTATGGGAAGATTTTTCAATCTGTCAGTTGGAAGAACGGATGATTTGATTTTTGCAAAAGTTTCAATTTTCAAATTGTCTGAGATTGAATATGGTTTTGGTAACGTGTAATCGTCATATTTGGCAATGATTTGATCTCCGGGCAGGACATAGAGCCTATTGCCACTCGAAGATGAAGTTTGTGAAAAAAAGATTGTAGTCAGAAACAAGCCAGAACTTTCAGATGTTTCTATGGCATCAACGCCAATCCCGGCAGAGTCAGAATCTGAAAAAAATTCGAGCTGAATTGTATCTATTGCCTCGGGACGAAGATTCATGTCCGGATCAATGACACGAACCACGGCAGATTTATCTGAGGAAAAAATCTCTTCTAAAAATTGGATTGTTCCAAGATTCCAACCTACAGGAACAGATTCGGTCAGTATTACTCCGTCTGCAAATTCAAAAGAGATGGTAACTGCCGAATCCCTATCAACTTCCAAGAATCCACCTGTTGGACCGTTGCCAGTTGTTCTCGGTGTTGTGTCGGTATTTCCATCACCGTTGGCATCATGTGAAAAACCCGTAAGAATGATCTCTGCAGTGAAAATTCCGGAATTGGCATCCGTTTCAGTAAACCTGTATGGCTCTAGGGAGTGATCCCTTGTTGAGATTTTAATTGAATGATCTTCAGTATCCCCAATTGAATCAATCAGATGTCTATTAGTATTCCAGCTTGGCGCAACAATTGTCATTTTGACTTTGTCAGTCCAAGAATACATTGAATTGTCTGTGAAAATTGGGGAGTATGGATCATTATAATCAGGAATCGGTTCTCCAAATGCAGGAAAAAGAATCAACGGGGAGAACAGTAAGAAAAGATGCATGATAAAATTAATCAGTTATTGAATTTAACATTTGAAACAGGTTTTAAGATTCTTCCACAGGAATGGAGACTACCAGAATATTATCACCGCGTATCAAAACAGTTCCGAGTTTTGCAGGTGTCTCATCAGAGATATCTTCGGCATTTTCCAGAGTCAGATTCATATGAATGTCAAAATCTTTGAGGATGCCTTGAATGGTTTTGCTGTTTCTCATTCTGAGCAATACTGTCTTGTCTTTGCTGTTTGTCATTAAGGTTGAAATTTCATAGACCATAATATTCACTTGAATTATTTTCTCTTGCTTGCTTGCGTGCACAGATTGGCAATTTTTACATATTTGTTAAATGGGATGGATAAAAGTTTAGACAATTTTTCTATAATTCCAGCTGAGTTGAGCCATATTTAGGCATTTTCAAAGTTCCAAAAATACAACAAATGTTATCGTGCAAAGATTGTTAACTTGAGCGTTAATCGTATGGCAATCATAATCTCCAAACCATCCGTCTTACTGTCTATTTTCCTCCTCGATTCTTGTTGTTTTCACTTATCTGATGAATTTCTCAAATGCCTGTCATTCAAACATGTCCATCCCGATATAATTAGGCAGTAATCAGTAATCATGGATGCCACATAAACGATATTTTTCCCTAAAATCAGTTGAAAAGATATTTTTCACCAGTCTGCCGTGGATTTCTTTAGCTCCTTTCGGATTTTACATCAAAGACATGTGAAAATCTGATTTCCAGACATAGCTAGTCACCTTTTTTTGGAGACTTGCATGTACAGATCAACAGTCCCACTTCCAATCGGAATGTTGCTTCCAACAATTACATTTTCAGTGATTCCTTTGAGTTGTTCGACTTCACCGCCAAGTGCGGCATGCGCAATTGTCGGCACCGTAATTTCAAATGCGGCTCTGGCAAGAACGCTGTCTTTGGTTCCGGCGATCCCATGCCTGCCAATTTGTTGCATGTAGCCTCTAGAACACATCAAATCAGAGACCAGCATGATGTATCTATTATCAACTTCCAGTCCCTGATCATCCAAAGTACTGTTAAGTTCATTAATCAAAGCATTTCGGGCAGCTTCAATACCCAGCGTTCCTGCAATCTCAAAGACGTTATTTGTCATGACACTTTTTCTATCAATGCCCTTGACCTCAAGTACTTTGGCAATGTTAGAGCCAGTCGTTTGAATAACCCATTCGTCGTCTTTTTGAACCAGGGTCACACGTTCAATATCTGGTACTCCCTTGACAGTAGTGTTAAGAACCTTGTTTCTGATTGCGATAGCAGTTGCAGTATCAGATTCCTCAACTAGTGTCAGGGTGATTAATTCACCGATTGTCTCCATTTTGAATTTTTTATTGGAAGATAGCGCGGCCTCTACTTCTGCAATGGAACATCCGCGTTCTTTGAGTCTGTTTTGACTTAGAATTAATTTAATTTGGGTCGAATAATCAGTTTCATTGTCAACAATTAGCGCGCTGACTTTGGTTTGCAGCACATTTCTTGCAACCTCGATTGCCTTTTCACGTGATTTCTTTGATTCCTCATCAAGGTAAATATCCATAGTAGGGGTAACTGGTTTCTTTCTTGCATCGACTAGTTCAATCAGTCTTGGAAGACCCAGCGTAACGTTTCTTTCCTTGATTCCTGCAAAGTGGAATGTTCTTAGAGTCATCTGCGTACCCGGTTCGCCAATTGACTGAGCAGTGATGATTCCCACTGCTTGACCCGGTTCCACCTGTGCCTTGTTGTAAAGCGTTAGTCCCTTTTTACATACGGTTTCTACGCCGTTTCTACTTAATCCAGAGTTTTGCAGACCGTCAGCAACGAGGGAGGTTAATCGTGGATTAAACGTCTTTGTATATTTTTTGGCAAGTGTATCAACATCCTCTTTTGTAGCCTTTTTCCCAGTATCAATGATGGTTTGGGATTCAATTAGTCTCTTAATGTTAAATGCCTCGCCATGATCACTTTTTGCAACATCGATTCCATCTTCACCATAAAGGAATTGAACTATGTGACCGTGCGGATCCCTTACCGTTCCGTCATATTCTAATCTAATGTGTTCTAATGCATTAATCAGCCTGCGTTGCATGTAACCGCTTTGCTGTGTTCTGACTGCAGTATCTACTAGTCCCTCACGGCCACCCATGGCATGGAAGAAAAATTCCAGTGCAGAGAGACCCTCTCTGTAATTGGATTTTACAAATCCGTGTGCGTCAGGATTATTGTCATGTTCTTGATAGTGTGTCAGTGCTCGATTATTGTACCCGTCATGCAGTCTGTTTCCCCTTCGTGATTGCTGGCCTAAAGCACCTGCCATCTGGCCCACGTTCAAAGATGAACCACGAGCACCGGTAGTAGCCATGATCTTTCCTGCGTTACTGTCATCAAGGGAGTCATTTGCAGTAGAGCCTGCCTTGTCTCTTGCCTTTCCCAGCTCATTGACAATGTATGCTTCTAAAGCCTCCTGTGGCCTCATACCTCGTGTGAGTTTGAGGGTTCCCTTTTCATACTGCTTGATTAAATCGGCAACAACGTCATATGTCCCTTGAATATCATCTAGAATCTGCTGTTTTTCTTTTTCTGGCACTACAAGATCACCAAAACCATAACTAAAGCCATAGTGAGTAATGAACTGTTTGACCATGATCAGAATAGAGTTCAGGAAGTTTTTCCCAACTACATTGCCGTAATCTTTTGCAATTCGGTGTAAAACACTTTCAGGCTCTTCTGCACCAATTGATGTTTTATCAATTACACCGCTGATTAGTTCGCCGTTTTTGATTACAACGTCGTTTTGAGGACCGCTTGTTCCTTTAGACCATTTTGACGTTATAACATAGTTAAAGTCTTTTGGAAGAAACAGCGAGAATAGTTGTTTTCCAGTGTATGCAGGCCCGTCTTTTGTTTTGGCAGCGGGTTTGGGAAGTACGTCAGTATAGCCGCCAAGCATTGCAAGGTTTGAGAATTCCTGAATGGTAAGAGTCGTGTCGTCCTTAGTTAAAAGATATGCACCGGTGACAAAATCCCTTAGTGCCCCAATAATCGGACCGCCATATCTTGGAGAGATCAGTTGATCTTGAACTCGCATCAAAAGAATTGCCTCTGCCCTTGCTTCTTCACTTTGAGGGACATGAAGATTCATCTCATCACCATCAAAGTCTGCGTTATATGGAGGACATACTGAAGGATGCAGTCTGAATGTTTTGCCTGGAAGCACCTTGACATAATGAGCCATGATAGACATCTGGTGAAGAGAAGGCTGTCGGTTAAACATCACAATATCACCATCTGCAAGGTGTCTTTCAACAAGATATCCAATTTCTAATGTTTCAGCAATTGTAGAGCGATCTTCTACAAAATCCAATCTAATCTTGACGCCATCAGGTCTTACAATATAGTTCACACCCGGAAAGGTTTCAGGTCCGTGAATCACGAGTTTTTTCATTCTCTCAATATTCCATTCTGTAACAATTTCAGGAATTGTCAGTTTTGTAGCAACTGCTATGGGAACGCCGACTTCAGACAAATCCAAGTTGGGATCAGGTGAGATGACAGTTCTGCTTGAAAAATCAACCCTTTTTCCAGATAAAGAGCCCCTAAATCTTCCTTCTTTTCCCTTTAATCTCTGAGTCAATGTTTTGAGTGGACGTCCGGAGCGATGATGCGCCTGTGGGATTCCAGAAACCTCGTTGTCAAAATATGTCGTAGTATGATACTGTAACAGGTCTACTAGGTCCTGGACAATTAACGGGGGTGTCCCTGCCTCCTTACTTTCTTTTAATCTTTGATTAACTCTGATGATATCGACCATTTTGTGTGTCAGATCATCTTCGGATCTTATTCCGGTCTCGAGAATGATTGACGGCCTGACAGTTACCGGTGGGACAGGTAATGCCTGAAGAATGAACCATTCAGGTCTGGCAGTAGCAGGATCATACAATAATAATTTCAAGTCCTCATCAAGTATCTGTGAAAATCTTTCTCTAATTGTAATTGGGAGCAATCTATGTTCACCAATCTCCGTTTTTTCAACAAAAATAGTCGGTTTTGTAAAGATCAATTCGTATTGTGTCTTTCCACAATGGGGGCATTCTTTTGCCTTTTTGGCCTTTTCTATGATTTGTTCTGGAATACGCTTTTGGGAGATTACAGTATAGGCAGCATGCTTGTCTTTGATTTTTTTAAACGTGTCCAGGTTTTCCTGAGGAACCTTGAGCCTTGCACAAGAGCGACATGTTGATTGTAATAATTTGTAAATATTGTCGATAAATGCGATGTGTAAAACAGGTTCTGCAAGTTCTATATGGCCAAAGTGTCCGGGACATCTTGCCGCCGTGTTTCCACACGTGAGACATTTCTGTCCGGGCTCCAAGGTTCCCAGTCTGCCATCCATAAGACCCCCTTGAACAGACATTCCATCCTCATCATAGGTTTCAGGTGCGGTGATTTCTGCAACAGAGTATTTTCTGATTTCAGTAGGAGACCATACCGAGAATCTAATACCATCAATTGATTTTATTGCCTGAATAGACATTAGACCTTCTCCTTGATTAACAATCGTGGTGCAACATTCAGACTTTGCATTTCTTGCAAGAGCAGTTTGAATGCATATGCAACTGATACAGACGAGACTTTGGCTTTATCTCCGCATACCCTGCAGACATATTTTCTTTGTTTAACATCATGATAAGCTACTAGACCGCATCTTTCACAAACAAAAATGTCAGATTTGTCAGACTCGTCAAGCAACCTGTCTTTGAGGATCATTGAAGCCCCATAAGCAATCAAACAGTCCCTTTCCATCTCACCGAATCTTAATCCACCGCCTCTTGCCCTTCCCTCAGTAGGCTGTTTGGTCAGCATCTGAACCTGGCCACGTGCCCTTGCATGAATTTTGTCTGCAACCATATGGTGAAGTTTTTGATAATATACGACTCCAATAAATACCTCTACTGGGAATGATTTTCCGGTTCGTCCATCATACATAATTTCTTTGCCAGAATATTCAAAACCATGCGTGTTCATTACCTCTTTGACTTCGTCCATTTTTTCTCCTACAAACGCAGATCCGTCAAATCTCTTTCCACGTAATGCAGCAGCCTTTCCACAGATTGATTCCATCATCATTCCAACAGTCATTCTTGAGGGGAATGCGTGGGGATTGATCAGAACATCAGGGGATATTCCATCTGCAGTATATGGCAGATCTTCTGCTTTAGCTAAAATACCTAGTACCCCTTTTTGTCCATGTCTTGATGCAAACTTGTCGCCAATCTCAGGAATTCTCATATCCCTTGCCCTAATCTTGTACATCTTTCCACCCTCGTTTGATTGGGTCATCACAACAGTATCTACCACACCTGTTTCAGATGGTCTGACGCCAATGGACGTATCACGCCTGTACGGACCGGCAGACTCAAACTCCCTGTATTCCTCCATAAATCTCGGAGGGCTGGTTTTACCGATCAGGATGTCCCCTCCCTTTATTGGAGATTCAGCTGCTACAACCCCGTCTTCCTCAAGTAATCGATATGCACGCTCACCCTTGTATCCTCTAATGTTGTCTTCAGCATTTGGAATCTCAAAAGTGTCACGCATTCCGCCAGGATACTGTTTTGCTTCGGCATCATAGATTCTATAGAAGAAGGTTCTGCCCAATCCCCTATCGACTGATGATTTGCTAAGTACGATGGCATCTTCGATGTTATAACCGTCAAATGGAAGTACTGCCACAATACAGTTCTGACCGGCTGGTCTGTCTTCCAATCCCAAAAGATTCATCGCCTTGGTGTTAACGATGGGGGTTTGTGGATATAGCATAAAATGTTGTCTGACGTATGTGCTGGTATTCATCATGGGTGTGGAGAATCCCAGACTCTGTTTTGCCATTGCAGACTCGTATGTATTTCTCGGGGACTGGTTGTGTTCAGGATATGGAATGATGGAGGCCCCTGCACCTAGAATTGCCGGTGGGAATACTTCAAGGTGGGTATATTTTTTCGTATTTTTTTCATCCAAAGTAACATAACAGTTTTCCTCTTCATTTGCATCAATCATTTCCAAGACACCCATTCTCAAAAGATCATTCCAAGAAAGGAGCTTCTTTGAAATCTTATCTAGCAGTTCTTGAGTTAGCAACGGCTTGCTGTCCTTGATAATAATCAAAGGCCGTAAAACCCGTCCCGCATTACAATTTACATAGAGTCTTTTTGTCGAACCCTCAATTTCAGATTTATGGAATGAAACGCCAACGTGAGGATGAATCTTTGAATTTCTTCTAAGATCTCTAAGGGATTCTGCCAGTTGTTGACCGTCTTTGTAATATCCAATCAAGCGGCCGTCAACGAATATTCTGGTACCGTCTTTTTTCAAATCTTCCTTGGCATCAAAAAAGTGTACGGTTCCAAGGTCAAAGAGTTTTTCTATAATCTCTTCGGATGGAACGTTGACAGATATGATTCCAGACAATGCCAGATTTTTTACCAGACCGCAGTTTGAGCCCTCTGGTGTTTCACTTGGGCAAATTCTTCCAAAGTGGGTGGCATGCAGGTCTCGTGCTTCAAAGTTTGGCTGGGTTCTGCTAAGAGGGGATTGAATTCTTCGAAGATGGCTAATTGTTGAAAGGTAATTGGTTCGATCAAGTAGCTGGGTGACACCTACACGGCCTCTGCCCCAGTTTCCAGTCGCAATAGCATTGTTTAGCTTGTCAGTAATTATTCCCGGACGAATCGCCGCAGCTACTGCGTTGATTCCACGTTTTTGTCCTGATCTCTCTAATTGGTACTTCATATCTCTGACTAGGTTTCTAAATGCAGTTCTAAATAGATCTGCTAGCATCTGTCCTGCAAACTTTATGACTTTGTTTCCATAATGATCCTTGTCGTCAGGGTAAATCCATCCAAGTTTTAATTCCAGTAATTTGCATGCCGCTTCACCTAGAAATTGTGCTTTTTCTTTTCTGTTTTCAGGATGCTTTCCCAAATGAGGCAGCAATCCCCAATCCAGCAGGGTCTCAGCACGCTTTATTTGGAATTCTTCTAACATTCCAGGTGCGATTCTTTTACTAATGTAGACAATAGCATCTTTTGATGTTGGAACATCGCCTGCTTTTTCAAACGAGCCTTCCAATTCATTTTGGAGGTCGTCTACTAGAGAAACTACAGCGGCTATTTCTCGGTCAGATTCCAATCCAAGCGCTCTCATCAATGTTACAACCGGAATATCAACAGGCGAACCTGGAATTCTGGCAACGATTAATCCGTCATTTTTCATGACAAGTTCTAATTTTGCACGATAACCCACAATGGAAGAATATACTTTGGCCTTGAAAACAATATTTCCACCCAAGGTCTCTCTGTCAACAATGATCTTGTTGTAAGAAAGATCTTCTAATCCTACAATTACCCTTTCAGAACCATTAATGATAAAGTAACCGCCGGGATCATTTGGATCTTCGCCATGTTCAACTAGTTTTTGATTAGAGAAATTATGCAAGATGCACGCATTTGATTTTGCCATAACTGGGACATCTCCAATATGGACGAATCTGGATTCCAGAATTTTTCCATCCTCTACAACACTGGCCTCCATCATTACTGGTGCAGAATAAGAAACGTTTCTCAGTCGGGCTTCTGCAGGAGTAATATGAGTAATGGAACCGTCAAGTTCCATCATTCGTGGTTGTTGAAGTTTGACTTTGCTTAATTGAATCTTGTATGGGTATTCGGCATTTTCAATATCAATCTGTCCAACTTCATCAATGATGCTTTGTAGTCCCCGCTCCAAAAATTCATCAAATGAATTAAGATGTTGGCGTGCAATACCTTCACGTTTTAGGATATCTTGAATTATTGGCCAGCGTTTTGTGGAAGGATCTGCCATTATACTTCCACCACATATCTGTAATAGAAACTCTTGCCGGCAGTTGGGCTTTTTCGGGTGATTTTAATCATATCGCCTGGTTTTACACCAAGCCCCAAAATCGCAGGATCGTTTACAAAGATTAGCGGTAATTCAGTCGGTTTGCAATTGTATTTTTTTATGACTTCCTCGGCTTCCTGTTTTGAGATAATTTCATGTTTTGGAACATAGATATGGTCAGGTACCAGAATTTGGTTTTTCTTAGTTGCCATCTACAAACCCCTCACATAGAACATTAAATGTAATAGAAAATAATATACACAAACTGTCAAAATTTTACATTCTGGTTAATATATATCTAATCTGAAGTTTGTTAAAAGCAGTCTTTTTTCTTTTTTAGTCAACAAATTTTTTCATAACCTTAAATAGTGCAAATTCGAGCGTAAACTTGATGAAAGCTCATTTATCGATGTTTGTCCTATCTGCAATTTTGATTGCAGGTATTGGTACGATACCAGCATTTGGACAAAACTCAATTGTGCTGACTACAGACAAAGAATCCTATTCAGATGGTGATATAGTTCTAATTACGGGGGAGATTTCTCAACTTCTAGGAGGATACGCTGTAACTATCAGTGTGATAAACCCCAATAACGATGGTTATGCTAACTTTGGACAACCCGAAGTTGGTGCAGATGGCAAATTCAGCCACACCATGACTGTAGGAGGAGCGATGTATGCTGGAACGTATACAGTCATAGCTCAATATGGAGACAATAAAAACAACACAGGCGAGGTAACATTTGAGTATGATGGAGAAGGTGGTGGCGGATCACCAACAGTAGAACCACCAAGAAGGGGTGGCGGCATAGTAACTGCCACAACCGTTTCAGTCGAAGGTTCTGATGATCTGATAGGATATACGATCACAGGTGGAAAACTGTTAGGTGTTACACCGGATGTGAATGCAAATTCACTGATTGTTTATATTGATGCCACAGAAGACGGTTCAATAACTCTCACAATCCCTAGAACGATATTAGAAGCAGTTGATCCTGTAACGGGTGAAGACATTGAATTCTTTGTCCTAGTCGATTTGGAAGAGGGTGACTTTACAGAAACAGTCACAGAAACACACAGAACACTCACCATAGAATTCTTAGAAGGATCCCAAGAGATCGAAATAGTCGGTACCTGGGTAGTTCCAGAGTTCGGTACAATTGCAGCCATGATTCTAGCAGTAGCAATTATCACAATAATTGCAGTATCTGCAAAATCAAGACTCAGCATCATACCAAGATACTAAAATCATCTTTTTTCTCTTTTTAAATACATACAACCATCCGGTGGATTTTTAGGACATTATTCTTCCAAATCAGGGCACAGATACCCAAATTATTATTTATAAATATATATAAATACTAAAGATAGATGGGATGAATGAGGATGAATTTCAAACGTTCTACGACATCAATGACACTAGTCCTTATGGTGCTATCATTAATTTCAGTGACTGCGGTTCAGCAGGATGTTTTTGCTCAAGATGCAGGAATGTCCATCACAGCTACTGCAGATAAAGGCTCAGACACCATTACTATCACAGGTCAGACATTTTCAGTTGCCACAGATGTAACATTGATAGTAAAATCACCAAGTGGGAATAATCGAGTAGATATTGATCAGATTTCACCAGAGGCCGATGGAAGATTTGTAAAAGAATTCAAAATTGGTTCAACTTGGAATGAAGATGGACGCTATAAAATTACTGCAACGTCAGGATCAAGTTCACTATATCACATGTTTGTCGAGGTTTTAGTAATAAACGGCATGACTGAAAAAACTTTTGTAACTGAATCTAATTTAGGGTCAGGAATTGTTAACTTGGGACCAAATGTTGCCAAAGACGCAGGGATCGAGCTTGATGTAGTTGCCGAATATGGATCAGCAATGTTTATGGTCAGCGGATTAACTGACAGACTAAGCCAGGACATCACATTGACTGTAAAGGCCCCAAATGGGAATGTTGCAACAATCAGTCAAGTATCACCGGAAATTGATGGCAAATTTGCAACTATAATCAACATAGGCGGATCATTATGGAATGAGGATGGATTTTACACCGTTACCGCACAGCAATCAGATGATCCAAAATATATTGCTACAAGCGAAGTGGAAATTGAAGGCGGGGTAATAGTGCCAGAATTCGGTGCAATTGCAGCCATGATTCTAGCAGTAGCGATTATCACAATAATTGCAGTATCTGCAAAATCAAGACTCAGCATCATACCAAGATACTAAAATCACACTTTTTTTCATTTTTAAATATACATAAATAGTGATAGATGTAAATTGCAACAATGAACAATCGTACGTCATTCGTGCTACTAGCCGTTTTGACCGCAGTTGGTACTTTAACCATGTCAACTACATATGCTGAAGATAGCGAAGGTGGTGAATATATGGAAGATCGTGATATCCCACAGGAATGTGTAGTAGGGTGTTCCATAGAGGATGCCAGGATAGCTGCAAATCAGATGTTGCTTGATGACCTTCCAATTTCTGTTTGGACAGATAAAACAGATTATAATCACAGCGACATGATCAAGGTATCAGGTCAGGTGGCAAATAGATCTGGAATTCCAGTTGCACTAACTGTTGTTAGTCCGCTAAACTCCTTGGTTACAATCGGTCAACTCGATGTAGCAAATGATGGCAGTTTTGAGACTACGCTAAATACAGCAGGCTCACTGTGGAAATACGATGGCACATACATCATTAAAGTAAGCTATGGCAGTGCTGAAAAAAGTAACAATGTCAAAGTTGAACTAACCGGTGGAGTCCTATTCGTACCAAACTACGATACACCAGACATATGTGGTGTTGACGAGTTAACTGCAAGTGGCCAATGTATACCATACAGTATTTCAGGTGGAACAGTAACTAGTGCGGCGATCAATATTAGGGATAAATCAATTGTCATCAACATAGATGCTGAAGACGATGGAATGCTAATAATAGATCCAGCAATGACAGTAGCCACAGGTCCCTTCTTTGTACTAGTTGACAGAGAAGAGCCAGATGATGTTGAAATTGATGTAAATCATATAGCAGTCATGTTCCCAGCAGGCACTGAGCAAATTGAAATTATCGCTACATGGGTGATTCCAGAGTTCGGTGTAATTGCAGCCATGATTCTAGCAGTAGCAATTATCACAGTAATTGCAGTATCTGCAAAATCAAGACTCAGCATCATACCAAGATACTAAAATCACAACTTTTTTTCATTTTTTCATTTTTAATAGTAAAGGAAATATACAAACGAATATGTGGAAAGTTGTGAACGTTAAAATATTTTATGGGACAGTATTGTTTTTATTTTTTATTTCTACTACAACTGTTTTTGCCGAATCCTTTTCAGTTCAAACCGACGATGCCATTTATCATGAAGGTGACACGATTGTCATATCAGGTAATGTGGGCACGGTGATTGGTGAGACACCAGTCATAATACAGGTTATTTCTGAAACTAGGGAACTAGTAGATATTGATCAACTCAATGTTGCGCAGGATGGAGGATTCATAACGACAGTTCTTGCCGAAGGTCCCAAATGGCAAAACGCAGGGGAGTACACAGTAAAAGCAGTCTACCTAGACACGATAGAAACTACGTTTAGCTATTCGCCAAAAGCAGTCATTTTTCAGGATAAGACGATTTTTGAGATAGATGCCGGAAGTCATGGAACATTTGATGTGGAATATAGCATTAGTGGAGGTACAGTTAAAGATATAGTAGTAAATTCCGATATTTTTGGAATTAAAATACAAATTGATGCCCTTGATGAAGGGAACATAATATTGGATTTGCCCAGAGAATTCATAGGTGCAGAAAACGAAAGTGGGAAGGATGTTCCATTCATAATTTACATTGATGGAGTAGAAGTACCCCATGAAGAACCGGCGGTACTTGGAGAATCCAGAGCAATAACAGTAGGTTTTGTAAAAGGCGATTCAGAAATTGAGATCATTGGAACGTATGTAGTTCCCGAATTTGGAATGATTGTAATGATGATATTAATTGCAGGCATTATGACTGCAGTGATATTCTCCAGAAACAAATTTCAAATTAAAGCCTAGTTTTTAGATACAAAAGAATATTTTTCTTTGAACGGAGAAACTAAACGGAGTTCCTGGACTGCTTTTTGGAGAATGGCAACTGTCTTTTCAATTTCGTTTTGATCATTGAAAATACCCACTGTTAATCGCAAAGAACCGGTAATTTGTTCAAGTGAAAAACCCATTGCCTCTAGAACGTGGGAGGCTTTTTGTGTATTTACAGAACATGCAGATCCCGTAGATGCTGCAATTCCATATTCATCAAGTTTGATGATCAAATCTTCTCCATTGACACCAAGAAAAGTAAAATGTGCATTGTTAGGCAGCCGGGATTCAGCATGGCCATTCAGGGATACTTTGGGAATTTTATTTAATACATTTTCAACTAAGGAATCACGGAGTTTTTTTACAAAAGCGGTATCTTCCTCTAGCCTGCTTTTTGCAATATCACATGCCTTGCCAAATCCGACAATATTGGCAACATTTTCAGTTCCAGAACGCAATCCATGTTCCTGACCACCGCCTAAAATTACAGGATCTATATTGATGCCATCTCTGATGTATAGTGCACCTACCCCCTTGGGACCATAAAGTTTGTGAGAGGAGATAGATAGCAAGTCTATGCCCAATTCATTAACGTCGATTGGGATTTTTCCAACTGCCTGTACTGCATCAGTGTGAAAAGGGATGTTATGCTCATTGCATATTTTTGCTATTTCAGGGATCGGCTGGATTGTACCGACTTCGTTGTTTCCAAACATTATTGAAACAAGACTGGTTTTCTTAGAAATAAGGGTGGCAAGTTCTGACGGATCTATCATGCCGGATTGATCTACCGGAAGATAATCAAGATCAAACCCATTTTGAGCCAGTTTTTTACAGGGTTCTAAAACTGCGTCATGTTCAATGGAGGATGTAATGATATGACTGGAGGGGGTTTTCATGGCTATTCCTCTTAATGCCGTGTTGTTTGATTCGGTGCCACCAGAAGTAATCAAAATTTCAGAAGGATCCGCATTAATTAAAGATGCGATGTGTTTTCTTGCTTTTTCAACTGCCTTGTGGGCCGTTCTGCCATAACGATGTATTGATGACGGATTACCGTATTGTTCCTTAAGAAAAGGCAGCATCGAGTCCAAGACATCTTTATGAATTTGCGTAGAGGCGGCATTATCCAAATATATCAATCTGCAATCACATTAATTTTTCCCGGCTTGTACCCGTCTTTATCAACTTCAACTGCAGAAAATCCAATCATCTTGAGTTTTACAACAAGTTGTTTTAAGATATCATCATCAAATTTGTAAAGCATTTCTTTCTCAACTTCAATTTTTGCAGAACCGTTAATATCACGGACACGAACCTGTTTAATTTCTGTAAGCTGCCTGACGATGGTTTCGCCAAATTCAATCCTAGTCAGTTTTTCAGCAGTCACTTTTTGTCCCCAGGGAATTCTTGATGCCAGACAAGAGTTTGATGGTTTATCATGTACGGACAATCCCACTGATCTTGCAGCAGATCTAATCTGGGATTTGTGGAAATTAGTTTCTACAAGCGGGCTTTTAATGCCATTTTGTCTCAGGGCCTCAATTCCAGGTCTATAATCGTCCAAATCATCAGGATTTGTACCATCAACGATAATCGAGATATTGTGTTTTTTTGCCAGTTCAACCAAGTGATCTCCCAACTCCAGCCTACAGTGAAAACATCGGTTTGGATCATTTTTTGTAAATTCTTCATTTTCAAGTTCGTCATAGTCCAGAAACAACTGTGAGATGCCTATCTCAGAGCATACTTGTCTGGCCGTTTGGAGTTCCTCCTCAGAGAGGGTTTTGTAATCAGCAGTGACTGCAATTGCGGAATTTCCCAATTTTTGAAATGCCGCATATGCGACAAGTGCACTATCAACACCGCCTGAAAGGGCTATCATTACTTTATGTTTGCCCTCAAACCAATCCACAAGATCATCAAGCTTAGTCACTACGTACATCCTCCAGTTTTTCAATCTCTTTTCTTAGTATAGACTCTGTGGCCTTGATTGACTTGTCAATAACATTAGAGACAGCCTTCAAATCATCAAACTCGATTTTAAAATCAATCTTCCCCTTAAAGTTGGATTTTTTGTAGCTTACTTTAAAAGATTCTCCATTCAAGCTCAGAGAGGCGTTATGAACGGTTCTAGGAACGATGAATCTGTTAGAATCAGAAACTCGAATTCCCAATGTTCCGGTTTCAAGTACCAGTGTATCAACTATGGCATCAACATTTTCGTCACTGCAAATTACAGACACCAGGTTTGTAGGCCGTCCTTTCTTTGTGATTCCATGAAAAATTGAGACGTCTTTTGCGCCTTTTTCCATAATTTTTTCAATCAGATTTCCAAGGATTTCCCCAGAAACATCATCCACATTTGTCTCCAGAATCTTGACAGAGTCAATCTCAAAATTATTTTCAGTCCCTTGGATAATCTTTAGAACGTTTGCAAAGGATTCAAAATCTTTTTGTCCGGCGCCATAACCGACGGATCTGACTTTCATGGAAGGGTAATATTCCATGGCGTCATTTGTCAGATTTACTAAAATACAGGCACCTGTGGGGGTTGTAAGTTCGTCATTTGCGGCACTGCCTTTGATTGTCAGATTTGAGTTTTTAAAAATCTCAAGAATTGCTCCTGCCGGATTTGACACGGTTCCATGTGAGAAGGTTATAGAGCCGCCGCCAACAGATATGGGCAGACATACAATTTTTTCATCAAACAGTCCCAGATCCTCCAAGGCAATTGTGATGCCGACTATATCCACAAGGGTGTCAATACTAGATGCCTCATGGAAATGAACAGAATCCTCAGAGACACCATGAATTTCAGACTCTGAAGAGATCAGGGTATCAACACAAGACTTTGCAAATGTTTGCGCCTTTTCTGAAAGCCCAATCACATGTGTGGAATCAGTGATTGCCTTTTTTATCTCCAGACCCTTTCTTTTATCAGTGTCTTCTTTGATTTCTAGGATCATATGTGTTGCCTGAACACCGTGTTTTTGGATTTTTTGAAAATCGAGTTTTTTAATGGATGAGTTTGGGAAAAATTTTTCTGACTGTTCAATTCCGTCAATTATTTTGTTTTTATCAGCACCCAAATCTATCAAGGAACAAAGAAGCATGTCTCCGGATATTCCGGCAATCTGTGGATCAATTACCAAGACCATGGATTAAAAATTATCAAAAATGCTTATAAATTCGCCTAATTGTTCAGAAATTCACGATTTGGCCAGTCATCTGGAATAGCTGTCAATTATTTTTTTTCTTATAATAAGAGGGGCAGGACTGGCAGTATCCTTACGATTAAGAGGTTTCCGTGGAATTGAGATGACATTGATGTTTTATCCCTGCTTTTGCGGTTCATTAGATTTAATTATTGAAAATTAACAGCGTCATTATGATCACCATAATTGGTTCAGGCAAGGTCGGCGGAGATGCCGCATTATTCTCTGCATTAAAACGGCTAGATGATCAAATTTTGCTACTAGACGTTGTTGAAGGATTGCCACAGGGGGAAGCGATGGATATCAACCATATGCTCTCAGAACAGGGAATTGATGTGGAGGTAAAGGGTTCTAACAACTATGAAGACATGAAAGGCTCAAACATTGTTGTAGTTGTTGCAGGGTCCGGAAGAAAGCCGGGGATGACACGAATGGATCTTTTGAAGATTAACTCGTCTATTGTTAAAAGTGTAGTAGAAAATATCAAAAAATATGCAGATGATTCCATGATTATACCAGTAACAAACCCGCTTGATCCAATGACATACATCACATACAAAACCTCGGGATTTGACAAAAGCAGGGTGTTTGGAATGGGAGGAATGCTTGACTTGTCAAGATTCAGACAGTTCATCCATGAAGCAACAGGTCATTCCCGTGATTCCATAAGAGCCCTGGTGATCGGAGAACATGGAGAAAACATGCTTCCATTACCGAGATTTTCATCAGTGTCTGGAATTCCATTAACATCGTTTCTTTCAAAGGAAAAATTGGATGAATTAATTCAAAATACAAAACAGGTTGCAGCAAAAGTTATCGAATTAAAAGGTGCGACTGTACACGCTCCAGGAAATGCAATTTCCGCAATTGTCGAATCGGTTCAAAAAGACAGAAAACAGGTCATTCCAGTTGCAACATATCTTGATGGACAATACGGTCATTCTGATGTCACAATAGGAGTTCCGGCAGTCATTGGAAGGAGGGGTGTTGAGAAAATTATCGAGTTGGATCTAAACGATGAAGAGAAACAGGTTTTTGACAAGGGAGTCAAGAGTGTAAAAGATGCAATTTCAGGTATTGAGATCTAAGCCTTTTTTTATCCAAGCAGGGGAAAACCATCATTGGAAATTTATGAGATTTTGGAATCGTTGAAATCAGGTAAAATTTCAGTCGATAATGCAAAAAAACTTCTTTCATTATATTCTATTGAAGAGGTTGAGGGGTTTGCAAAGATCGACATCAACAGGAGAAAGAGAAGGGGGATTCCAGAGATAGTTTTTGCAGAAACCAAAGAGCTAGATGAAATTAAAAAGATTGCAAAGAGGACTCTGGAAAAAGCTAATTCGGTGATTATTTCAAGGATCAAAAAAGAGGATTATACAAAAATTCTGTCGTTTGCAAAGAGACTAAAGGTAAGGGTAAAGACAGGGAAAAATTCGTCATCGTTGCTGTTATTCAAAAAACCCATAAAATTTCACGGGGGCATGGTGGGAATAATCACTGCAGGAACATCAGATATTGGAGTGGCAGAAGAGTCCAGACTGGTATGTGAGGCCATGAACTGTAAATGTATTACAAGTTATGATGTGGGAGTTGCAGGAATTCAAAGAATTTTTCCGGTTTTAAAGGAGATGATAAAAGAAGATGTGGACTGTATTATTGTAGCTGCAGGAATGGAGGGGGCCCTGGCCACACTGGTTTCAAGCATGGTAGACATTCCAACCATAGGAATTCCGACATCAGTAGGGTATGGGTATGGAGAAAAAGGGATAGCCGCCCTTGCATCAATGCTACAAAGCTGCTCCTTGGGATTATCAGTTGTAAATATAGATAACGGGATTGCAGCAGGGGGAATCGCAGCAAATATTGCAAACAGAACTGTCAGGAAAAACGTGGTCAGACAATCTCGTAAATGATATATAACATACTTTAACAAAGTTTTATAGTTGACTGGCAAACGTATCGTACTTACTGCAGATCGTAGTTTAATGACAAATTACAGAGGGAATTTTCTGTATGGCTTTATTGCATGTGGGCCATATGAGGTTCTTCCTGAATGGGTTTTTGACAAAGTATTCTGTCCATCAGTTGAGACAGACCCAATTACGGGGGAGGTCAAGGTTGCCCAGGTGGGACTAAGAAGGGTAGAGAGTTCATTACTTCAGGGCGGATACAAAAGAGAAGACGTGTTTTTGGCACATCCGGAGATGCTACATAAATCCATCGGTCCGGACACCAAAGTCGTGGGAATTAACGTAATGGATCCATTAGGAATGGCTCCGGTAACAACGACAATGTCGCCAGAAAAATTATCCTATGTCGCAATGAAATTCAAAAAAATGTGCGCAAGCGTGATTCAGCTCAAAAAGAAATATGGTTTCAAGGTTGTAGTCGGAGGTAACGGTGCATGGGAACTAGCAAAGTCAGACAGAATGAAAATTCACGGAATAGATACGGTCGTTGTTGGCGAGGCAGACGAGTTAGCAGTTGACTTGTTCCAAGATCTGGAGAAAGGTGACGCTCCAGAATTAATGCATTGCTTTGTTAGAAATCTCGAAAATATTCCAGTTATTGAAGGTCCCACAATCAACTCCTTGATCGAGGCAATGAGGGGATGCGGAAGGGGATGCGACTTTTGTGATGTAAACAAAAGATCAAAGAAGGATCTTCCACTAGAAAGATTGCAACATGAAGCAAAGATCAACCTGGATTATGGATTTGACTCTATCTGGCTACATTCTGATGAAATGCTGCTTTATGGATGCGATAACAGGGATTTTATTCCAAATAGAGATGCAATACTAGATTTGTGGAAGGGTCTCAAAGGACTGGGGGCAAACTTTGTAGGAACCACACACATGACATTCTCAGCAGTTGCAGCAGATCCCACGCTGATGCAACAAATCGCACATATCAATAAGCAGGATGAAACTGGCAGGTGGCTTGCCACCAACCTGGGAATTGAAACAGTGGCGCCGGCAATGGTGAAAAAACACCTGGGGGTTAAAACAAAACCGTTTGCACCAGAAGAATGGGGAAGTGTTGTAAGAGAGGGCGCAAAGATTCTAAATGAAAACCACTGGTTCCCAGCTGCAACAATCATTATCGGATGGCCAGATGAAACGCCAGATGATATTCAATATACCATAGATATGATGGGTGATTTCAGGGAGATGGACTTTAGAGGCTTGGTAGCACCGTTACTTTATCAGGACTTTAGTGAAAAGAATTCGATGCATTTTGGAAATTTGAATGAGGCACAATTTACACTGTTTTGGAGATGCTGGGAAAACAATCTGAGGGTAATTAATGATATTATTCCAATTATTCTCAGAAATAAGACATACGGACCGCCAATGAAGGTCTTTATGTACGGAATTCTCAAGGCAGGGACCTGGGCAATTATGAGATATCTGAGAGGGTTGTGCAAGGATCTCTTCAATGGAAGAACACCTGATGAGATAATTGACAAATATGCGCGAAGCAGATCAGTATCTGCACCCAAGATTCAGACAAAGAAATTATAGATTTTCAACAGCAACATCTGCTATTGTATTGCGTTTTGGTGTCAGAGAGATAAAGTAAACTTTGTCTGCTCTTTCAATGCTCTCAACTTTTTTGTAGGACTTTGATGTCACATCAAACTCGTATATTCCAGGTTCGAGCGAACCCTTTGAATAAATCATCAGATACGTATCGACCGCTGTTGAACCGAGTGGAATAAATGACATTATGTATCCTTTGTAGGAACTAATTGGCAGTGTATTTTTCATTGGAGGGGCAGCTGATGCCATATACATGAAGATATCTTCAATGGTGTCAAATTCTTCATACTCTATATTCATAGATTATCTAATGTGTTTCAATATAATAACCTATTAATGAAATCAGAGATTATTTTCTAGATTTGATGTGTTTGTGAACTTTGAATCCAACTAGTGCCGGTGCTGCAATATACATTCCCAGGTTTAGTGCAATTATAGAAATTCCCAGTCCTAGAACTTCAACTTCTGAACCATTTTCAGCCAATGTCATAATGGATAGTGTTGAAATCATCGGAGTGATAAATGCCCTTACTGCTTCTTGGAACATTGGATTCTCTCTTTCCCAATCAGCAATTGTTGGTGAGAATGAATAGTACAATTGGTTAAATCCCGTCATAAATGATGTGCCAGATGCTGTGGAAAATAAGGTATTATCTCTAATCTCCCTTAGGAGTTGAACCTGTGGTGCCAATTCAGTTCCATAAGTTGCAGTTGCAATCAAACAGCCGGTTTTCTTGTCCGAGTCGTCCACATCTGGTACACATTGACCATTTTCTAATTTGGTTCCGTCTCCACAGTCAGGTACAGGTGGTGGTGCAACTACTGGTGGTGGTGGACATCCATCTCTATCAGTACCAGCAACATCAGGACAACTATCCTCATCGTCAGGAACTCCATCGCCGTCAGTATCTGTTGGTGGTGGTGGAGGTGGTGGTGGCGCTTCTGATGTACATCCATCGCTACCATTACCGGCAACATCAGGACATTCGTCAACATCGTCAGGAACTCCATCGCCGTCAGTATCAATTACAACAATAGCATTAGGAGGAGGAGCCTCACCACCTACATAATTAATTATAACTTCGCCTGAGGCTGCACCATACTTAAATTTAACAATGTAATCTCCAGATGTTTTCCATAATGAGCCACCGGCATTGATAGTTATTGTGAATTCACCATCAGAATCAGGGGTTAATTGACCAATATCGGCGAAACCTTCGTCAGGAGTGGTGATTATATAACCAAGATCATGTCCGGAAGGATCATAATCTACAATCATTCCAGAAATTGTGAAAGTGGCACCATTTGGGACTTCATCCAAATCAGAGGTTGCAGTAATGTATGAATTTGCCGCAAAAGCAGGACTGCTTGCGCCATAAGATAAGAGTGAAATTGTTAACAAACCAAATATTATGAAACCTGTAAATCTCATTTTCATTTTCTTGATGAATTGATGTTATTTATATTTTCAATGAAAGAAAAATTGACCATATTATACTAGAATTATACCTTTTTTGACCAAGTATTGCACTGATTTTACAAAGTCTTCATCAGAAATTAGATCGTCGGCCCACCATTTTGCAATATTTTTGATCCAATCAGGAATATGCTGCTCAGAAAGGTCATTTTCTGGCGGTGGTAGAAGAGGCGTGATAATACCCGCCTCAGCTAGATATTTGATCCCGTCAATAAATTCAGAATCGGAGATCATATCTGAGGGCCATCGCTCCGCATTGTTTTTGATCCAATCTGGAATACGCTGCTCAGAAGAGTCATTTTCTGATGGTGGTAGTGGTAGAGTCGTGATGAGATCATCTTCCTCAGCTAGATGTTCTGCCTCATCAATGGGTTCAGAATCAGAAATCATATCTGAGGGCAGTAATTTTGTACTGTTTTTGATCAGGATTGGGATTTCAGTAGTTGAGACCACAAATGAGACTGTGCCAACAGGGGAATCATCATAAGATAATTCTATATTATAAACTCCAGGCAGGGAGCTTTCATTAACTGAGATTACGGATTTGTAACTACCGCTAGATGCAAGAGGTGATCCATAGCTTTGGGATTTCCCATCAGGATAAGTAACAGTCACTGCCAATGGAACTCCCCTCTTATGATTCCCAATACTTCCTGAAAGCACGATTTCTTCTTCTCCTAAGAGTGGCCTCTTAATCTCATATGCACTTAGTTGTGGCGGACTGTGAAATGAAGACACCTGTCTGCTCTTTAGCATGCTAAATACGTTGGAATTTCCAGAAGCATCATGTGAATCATAATATTTTACATCAAGACTGCCACCAGCCGATGAAATCAACTTGGTTCCAGATTTGTTGCATATTGTTGAAGGCATTTTGAATGTTCCTTCAAAAATTCCGGTACTAGGCCCTGTTTCAGCAAGAGTAAATCCGGTGGAACCCAGGCCTCCCCGTTCAACACCATTTACAGTACAGCGCTTGTAGCGAATGTCCTTTAGTAGGACTTCAAGTAGGATGTCTCTGTCTTTTCCAACAGTATCAACATTTGCAGAGCCGGGATCATTAATTACAAAATAAATATCAACAATATCATTTTTCAAATTCAGATCAGGATCATTTAATGTGATTTTTACAGATTGGCCAAAACGGTAGGATTTGGAATTCGTTGATATGACGCCAGATGCTGTATCAATATCAGATTTTGTAGAAGCAGTCTTAAAATCGCCTCCCACATCCAGATCAGAATATGAAATGGATATTCCCTCATCATCTACTGATCTGCCTGTAACAATAAATTTTACTTTATCACTGATTGGCCGGATGGCTTGGATAAACAGCGGATCTAAGATGTCCAGATGGCTTGCAATGGAATACTCTAGGGTTCCATCAAAGGTGGCAGAATCACGGGAGGTTTCCTCCAATTCAAAACGATAGATGGCATTATTTACATCATCAGAATCAACAACTCCGAATGAAAAAAAGTCAAGCATCACAGGTTGCAAACCAGTCTTGCTTGGAATGCTTCCAACACGGGTATCATCATTTGAGGAGTCAAAATTAATCACAAGATAAACAGTACCGCTCTTATCTGAGATAGATGAGATGCCAGAATCGGCCAAACGAACCATGCCGCTAGAAGATGAAAAGTCTCCAGAATCAACGATTTTCACAGGCGTGGTTCTGGCAGTTCCAAAGTAGAGCTCCATCGTCGTATCAGTAAAATCAGAAATTCCCAGATCATTTGCAAAAGATCGTAAATCATAGTTTAGCCAGTTAGTACCGTCATGATTTGAAAGAGAGGTGTCTATAAAGAGGGAGTATAATTCCGAGGCAGTAATTCCCAGATTTATTGAAATTTTCTCAAAAGTGGCTAGATCTACCGTAGAGGTATCGATGATTAGGCGTGCGGAATTTGTGTCAGGAACAAAGGAACTTGCAGAATCACCGTCTGCATCCAATGAACCAGTAGACAGGAGAAATAACTCGACATCAGAGGACTGCTCAAGAGTGACAGGAGAACCAATCCTCAGTGTTGGAATTATGGCCGAATCCCTAAATACATCCAAATCATCACGCAAGTCAGAATTCAAATTTTGATCAGGATCGACTAGGACCACGGGAAATTCAGTTCCGGATTTCAAAGATTGCACGCCGTCACCAATTCTCAAACTGGGATTTGGCACGGAGATAGTGGCAGTAGAAGTGCCTGTTAGGACAGATATTGACTGCTTGTTGTAAGTTATTATTCCGCCCTGGCCTCTTGGGGCATTAGCCAAGATGCCCAAAGTTGACTGGTTGGCATTATCACCACTATCAAAGATGCCAGAATTCGGACCGTCTTCGACTAGGGTGAGGATTTCGGCAAAAGTATCAGTTCCGTCAGTAATGCTGGTTGCCGGCTGTTCGTCATTTGATTGCAGTTCCAGTACGGCACTCAGGTTTACAAAAAGTTTCCCATTATCATCAAATCCCAGTCTAGAAAGAGATGGCACCAGATTCACCAAGCCAGGACCGCCATTAGCAGAGCTGGAACCTGAGCGGTCATATGCCTGGTAAAACGTTGACGGGTTAGAATCAATATCAAATGTCCAAGAATCCTCGTCTGTAGGATCCTGATTTAATTGAAAATCATTAATGGTTAGGAAAACTTCAGAGTTGTTTGGAAAAACATCCCTATCAAGACTCGTGGAAATATTTGGAATATCATCGTACTCAAGTGAGACTTGCTGTGACGAACCGGCAGGATTGTAACGAATTGTAACATCACCAAAAGAATAAAGCTGGATTAACGGCCATGCATCAGAATCCAGACCAATTTGTCCGGCAGGAACATTGGAATTCGTGTTAATTGATTTTGCCTTTCTGACTATATTATTCAAATTTTCAGAACCGGATGGGGAACCAGTACATAAAGCAAATGAGGAATCCCCGTTGGTAAAACCTGCCAGTCCGCCTGATTGTGGGACTGCAACCCCGTCAGTCTCTGAGATGGCAATACCCAGTACGGATAAAGGCGTGTCCCTGCTGCAAAAAACCCCGAAATCCAAACCCTCTCCGGCCAGACCCACTGTAGAATCTGCAATCTTTGCCTTCTTAACATTTGCAAAGTAGGCATACCAATGACCATCAGTTGCCTGAACCATGCGTAATGATTTTCCATTGAGTGTAACGTCAGGTTCTCCCCTTCCCCGATCAAGATCCCGCATATTGGGCTCATAAACTACAACTTCGACTACCATGGAACCTGAAAAATGGTTCTCAAACTGGGAATTTTCAGCAGATACGAACAAGTTAGGATTGCTTGATGCCACGGCATCCGGAATCGGCATTACAAATACAGGCAAAATTGCCAACAACAAGTACAGGTATTTCCCATCCAACATCTCAAAATCATCATTATCACAAATAACGTTGTCGGAGCATTTCTTCTTAGAAACCTGTAATACGTAATAAGAAAATCAAGAGATATGCAAATATTTGTCCAGAGAACCAAGATATTACAAATCTCACTTTTGGCTATTTTTTCGGCATTTTTAGTGGAATTAATCTTCGGTGTTCTCTCAAACAGTCTGGCCCTCGTTACAGACAGCATACATGCATTGCTAGACAGTGTCGTAACTCTTGTCTTGCTTTTGGCAGCAAGGATGGCAATCAAGCCACCAGATGCCGAACACACCTACGGACACGGAAAGATTGAATCGTTGGGAGGGTTGATTGGAGGAATTACAATTTTTCTAATTGCCTGTCTTTTCATTTACGAATCTATCAACAGACTGCAAAGTCCGCCTCCAGACATTTTACCCGGTCTGTTTGCAATAATTGGCGGACTGTACACAATCGGTGTTGATTTTTTCAGAATAATTCTATTAAGAATATCAATTAAGAAGATTGGAGGAGAGACACTCAAGGCGGATTTTTATCACGCATTTATGGATCTTGGCTCCACGCTAGTTGCAATTATCGGAATAGTTCTAGTCACATACGGATTCTATTACGGGGATTTTGCCGCGGCGTTAATTCTGGGAGGACTGCTGGCAATACTTAGTGTAAAGCTAGTTTACAGGACCGCGCTGGATTTAACAGACATTATCTCGCCGGAACTTGTAAAAAATGTCAGAGAGGTTGCAACTTCAACTGAAGGGGTAATTGATGCAAATCCAATACTTATGAGAAAATCAGGAGATGTGATTTTTGCAGACATTACAATTTCATTGAGGGGGGATACCAGTTTTGATAAGGCACATGAGATCAGTGACAAGGTTGAGGGAAATATAAAAAATAAGATTCCTAATGCGGCAACTACAATTCATTTTGAGCCAAACTGGGAGGATGTTCCATTAGATGCAAGAATTCTAGATATTGCAAAAGGCATCAAGGGGGTAAAAGGCGTGCATAATGTCAGTACTCACAAGACCAGAGGAAAGACATATTCGAATTTGCATGTAATGGTAGATAGGGAGATCAATCTGTTATCGGCACACATGATTTCCGAAATTATAGAGCAGAAAATTCAGGAAAACATCCCCGAGATTGAACATGCCACAATCCATTTGGAGCCGTTCCTGAGGCTGCCTGAGAATTTAAATTTGGAAGACAAGGTAACGGAGGAAAGAATCCAGACAATCCTGGAGAGGTACCCAGAAATTAGAAAGATCGGGCGCATATTATCGTTGAATTTTGAGAACATTCTCAAAATAGACATTGATTGTTCGTTTGACGGGGAATTATCCATTGAAAAAGTTCATGATTTGACATCCGAGGTAGAGCACATCATTAGAGCGGAGATCAAAAACTCGGTAATTACAATACATCCGGAACCAAACTAAACCAGGATACTAGTCAGATACATTACTAGCATTCCTGCTGCAAAACCAGACACCACATAAGCACTTGATAGATTGCCGTTACTTTCATCCCGGATCCATTTCATCACTACAACAATTACCTGAAATATCGCGCCGGCACCAACTGCAAGAAAGATTACCGAATTAATCGGCGAATAGGAAAAACCGCCAAACCATGCGCCAAAGATGGCAGGTGTGCCGGCAATCATGCCCATTGCGACCAGTCTTCCAATCATCAGTTTTCCCCTCGACATTGCAGCGGCAATAGCTATGCCTTCAGTAGTATTATGCAGTGCAAATCCTACAATCAGAAATGTGCTAAATGCTACAGAGCCCAGCCCGACTGCCGCTCCGATTGCCAGACCTTCCCCAAAATTGTGTAGGCCTATTCCAATGGAGATCATTAATGCTATTACAGCAGGTTTTGCAAGTTTTGAGGAACCAGCCCGTTCAACAAGTTTATTCCCAGAATAGTATAATCCGAGAAAGGATAATACGATTACTGTTGCAACAAGCAGTGCCCCATTGAAACTTCCTGCCAGACTTTGATCAGAGACCTTGATTGCTTCTTCAATGGAATCAATTGCCAAGAAAAACAGCAATCCTGCAGTTAATGCCAAAAAAAAGTGGAATTTTTGCTTGCTTATCTTCTTGATGAAGGGAAGCCACAGTAAACCGATCATTACAGGAATGATTCCAACATAGGTTCCAATAACTGCAAAAAAGACGGCAAGATCCAAGGTAGGTTCCAACATATGGGCAGCAGATTCAATTTTTTTTTCAAATCGCGTTCCATCCTCGATTGTTATTCCAATCATGTAGGGTTCTGCCTCATTCCACTCAAACGGAATTCTAACCAGGGTTGTCTCAAATCTATCAAGGAATCTGTCAGGTTCCACTGCGGCAGGCTGGATTCTGTCATTTATATCTGCCATGACTACCTCAACTGGAATCGGTCCGGTGTTTCTAACCGTGGCCCGAATTTCAGAATCTACAAAATCCACTTTTTCAATAGTTATCTCAGGTAATGGAACCCCAAAATCCAGCAAATCGGCACCGGGGCCAAAAATGTAGAGCATCATTAAAACCACAAATGCAAATGGAATCATTCCACTTGCAACAGTCTTTGCCTTGGATGAATTGCCATCAAGTTCCATATTCGGATTCCAACGTATTTTTTTCCGGATTATCCCTGACAAGGAAGATCCCTACCCAGCCTTTCTCTGAAAACTCTACCTTGTGGGCATGGAACAGGTATTTTCCAGGATATTCGTACTCAAATTCCATTATTCCACGCTCAGTTTGTGACAGCGTGATCATGTCGGTGTAAAATGATGGAACGATATCCGTACCTGTGGGATAGTATTTGTACAAATTACCATGCAGGTGTAAATTGTTTATTGGATCAAATTCGACCATGTTGACGACATAGACTCGAATCAATTCATGAGTGTTAATTTGGATGGGATGGTGTTGGTAGTAAAATGGAATGGTGTTTGCAGCATAGAAATTATTTTCAGAGTCAAAATCAGTGTCCAGACCGTTTAGAACCATTACCATTTCATCGGCAGGCGGCCGTTGTTCTTTTGGATCAACTATAAACACGCCATAAAGACCATGTACGATATGTTCCTCAAGCGGCATGACATGACAGTGATATGGATGGACGCCCACAGGACCTGCTTCAAATTCATATACGAACTGTCCGCCCCCGCCACCCACAGGTTCAAAGACCCCATCCATTATGGCAGGATGAATTCCATGAAAATGCATTGTGTGTGATTTTGAACCGTTATTGATGAATTGAATCCTGAGAAGATCCCCCTCTGTGGCCCTTATGGTAGGACCGGGAACAGTTCCATTAAAGGTCCAGACATTATAAAAGATGCCCGGAGATATTTCCTGAATCCCGTCATCTTCGGCTATAATCGTATAATCCCTAACTGTCTGTCCGCTTTCAGAGACAGAAATCCTGCCATATTCAAAATTTCTCAAAAACTCGTCAGGATCAAAATCCACAGTTGATACGGTATAAATGGGATCAATGATTTCTCCGGATGTCTTTACGACTATTCCCGAATGTGATACAAACGTCTTTTGTTCAGTCTGGGCTTCAGAGATTGTTGGAAGGACTAGAATCACAGAAATTCCGACAATTACTGAAATTGACAGGAGCATGACACTAGAGCGGTTTATTTTCAAGATATGTAGTGAGAGAAAAATTCTTTATTTAAATTTAATCTAAGCTAATTTTTTTAGTCTAATCTAATTTTATTATACAAGACTAATTTTCAGATTTTAGAAAAATTACGTTTAAACTAAAGAGGAATAATCATGATTTGTGCAAAAGTCAGCAATAATGATCGTCATTGCAGGGGCATTAATTGTGATAGGGCTGATCCTGCTGGCCATAGGAAGTCAGGTAATTTTAGAGGGGGTTAGTCAGGAAAACGGAATAATAAGTTCAGATCAAATGCTGACAGTTTCAGCAGAGTTTGATGCACAGGAGACATCAACGGGGGTTTTTGCAGTACAGATCTTAGAATTCAAGGAAGGTGTGTTTTCTGCTAGAATTTTAAATCCGTTTGATGTGGAAATAGCTTCTCAGTCAGTTAGTGAGGAGAGCACTGAGGAGGAATTTGACGTCATTGAAACCGGAACTTACAAGCTGGTAGTTCAAAGCACAAGTAATGAGGAAATCCAGGTGTTTGGAGCCATAGGACCGCTTCCGGATGCCGGCAAGAAATCGCTTGGTTTTATCTCAGTGTATGTATTGGTTATCGGAATGGCAGGATTAGTAGCAGTAGGAATCTACGGGATTAGAAATAAAATCAGATCAGTTTAGATAACTATCCATCTTTTCAAGACCGTCAATGGCAGCATCAAAGTTTCCATTCTCCTCAACAACGGCACTGAGTTTTTCAAGATTGGCAGCAAGCATGCATTTTCCATCATTGGAATTTCTGGAAATGAATTCATATTCTATCAGATAGGACAGCCGTTCAAGGACTTGTGATTCGGATATGGAGGACTGTTTGGCCAGAAATGAGCATTCTTTTTCACCATCTTCTAGTTCTGCCAATATCAAAGACGTTACGGGATCAAACATGCAATCTACGACTTTTTCCCGATCGAAGGTTTCAGCCATTTCTTTGTAACAAAAGATTTGTAAATTTATAACTTTTCAAAAGACGCCAATAGGGTAATTAAGAAAAAGACACCCAGAAAATCATGCAAAAACTATGTAGCGGGGATTCATCCGGGAAGGGAGAGCACTGTTTTTGCATAGATATTGATGCCCAAAGGGGAGTCAAAAAATGCTGCAAATGTAACCAGTGGAATCTTCAGGGAAATGACTGGACAGATGATGAGGACTTTAGATAACTATCAAAAAAGGGCTATTTGCACCAGACTAGAGGCAGAAATATTTGAAAGAAACATTTCAAGATCAGTATTTTACGCCTAGCATGGTTTTTATCGGGGTTTCTTTAAATTTTTGAATACTTGAGCAGTCAGGAATACAGACACATTGTAAGGATTGTGGGAAATGATATCCCAGGAGAGAGAAAACTGCTAGTAGGGCTGACTCAGATTAAAGGCATTGGGTACAACTTTGCCGTAGCAATTTGCGATACTTTGAAAATTAATACAAATTCCAATATGGGAAATCTCACTGAAGAAAATATTCAAGCAATTGAAAAATTAATTACAGATCCAGTCGGAGGGAATTTCCCAATATGGTTCCTTAACAGACAAAAAGATATCGAGACAGGAGCAGACAAGCATTTGTTAACATCAGATATTCCATTTACATTAAGAAATGATATTGAAAGGGAAAGAATCACCGTAAGCTGGAGAGGTTATCGTCATCTAAGCGGTCTGAAAGTCAGGGGACAGAGAACCAGGACTTCGGGCAGAAAAGGCGGAGCAGTCGGCGTTGCCAAAGGCGGACTGGCAGCACCTGTAAAGAAGGGAGGAGCAGGAGCACCGGCAGCAGAAGCAGCTGCTGCAGCAGGAGCAGAAGCACCGGCAGCAGAAGCAGGAGCACCGGCAGCAGAGAAAAAAGAAACACCGGCGGAGAAAAAATAGGTGTCTTGAATGGGAGACCCAAAATATCCACGCAGAGCTTGGAGAAAGCCAAAGAGACCTCTTAATTATGAATTAAAGATGGAGGAGTTAAAGACGCTAGGTACATTCGGATTAAGAACTAAAAGGGAGTTGTGGAAGGCACATACAGAATTATCACGTGTCAGACATCAGGCAAGGTCATTACTTGCATTAAGACAAGAAGTCAGAGTGGAGAAGGAACCAATTTTGATGAAATCACTTGCAAGAATCGGATTGGTCAGCAGTGATGCAACATTAGATGATGTGCTTAATCTGAATGTAACTGATTTGCTTTCACGCAGATTACAGACTATAGTTACAAACAAACTCGGATTCAAAACACCATATCAGGCAAGACAGGCAGTAATTCACGGACACATAATGATCGGCGAGAGAAAAGTGGACATTCCATCATATACAGTCAAGGTAACTGAGGAGGAGAGCATTCATTTTTCACCCGAATCCAAAATTCCAACAATGTTAGAAAAGACAAAATCAGAACCCGTAGATGAGACACCATCTGAATCAGAAGAGGTACCTGTCGAGGCTGCAAAAGATGAAAGTTCTTCGACAAAATAATCGAAAAAATAGGCTTAGCAGTAAATAACCCCAATTATCAAAGAGAGTACATGTGTTCAATAATCGGTTACAGTGGAAAAGAAACCGCTGCACCCATTCTTGTAAATGGATTGAAAAGAATGGAATACCGCGGATACGACAGCGTCGGGGTTGCAACTGAATATGATAATCGGATTGAGTTAAAGAAGGGTGCCGGAAAGGTAAATGAGGTAAATGCAAAAGTTCAGCTAGATGCCATGCCAGGAAAAGTCGGTATCGGCCATACCAGATGGGCAACTCATGGCAGTGTTACGGATATTAATGCACATCCACATTCAAGTAACTCAGGAAAAATCGCAATCGTACATAATGGAATAATCGAAAATTTTGAAGAACTAAAGAAAAAATTAGAAGATGAGGGATATGAATTTAAGAGTGAGACAGACACCGAGGTAATTGCAAATTTACTTCAAAAAAATTATAAAGAAACCAGAGATGTCAGGGAAACAATAATCAAAGTCGTTGCAGAGCTTAAAGGACATTATGCATTTGTTGCAATGTTTGAAAATGGACAACTTGCAGCGGCAAGATTTTACAAGCCGTTGATAATGGGAATCGGACAGGATAATCTCTTTTTGTCAAGCGATGTTTTAGGATTTATTGAATATACAGACGAGGCAATATACATAGAAAACGGTAATTTTGTCATTTCAGACGGAGAAAAATTTCAGATTCTGGATTTTAATGGCAAGCATGTAAAATATGAAATAACAAAGGTTTCAAAGGAATTCGGCGATGCATACAAAGGAGATTATGCACACTTTACATTAAAAGAAATTTACGAACAGCATGAAACAGTCCTAAAGGCCGGTGAAAAGACGGCAGATGCAATTGAAAAGACGGCAGATTATATCAAACACGCAAAAAATATCTACATAACAGGCAGCGGTACAAGTTACAATTCCGCATTGATCGCAAAGCAGATTCTATCAAAATATGCCAAAATCAAGACCGAGCCGATCATATCAAGCGAGCTCCAGTTCCTACCGGACACCATAGAGGATGGTTCGATCCTCATTGCGATATCACAAAGTGGTGAAAGTGCGGATGTTCTAGAGGCAGTTAAAATCGCAAAACAGACAGATTGTAAGATAATAGCAATTGTCAATTTGACAACATCATCACTTGCACGTGAGGCAGACGTGATAATTGGCATGAACTGCGGACCTGAAATAGGGGTTGCCTCAACAAAGAGCTTCACATCACAGCTGGTAATACTGTACAAAATTGTACAGAAATTAAGCAACAACAACATTACGATTAATTTCAAAGTCTTTTCTAAATCAATTTTGAAAATATTAGAGAATCCAGTAAAAATTCAGCAGATTGCAAAGCTGTTAAAAGAAATTTCAGACATTTATGTCTTGGGCAGGGGGATAAATTATCCAATCGCAATAGAGGCGGCATTGAAACTCAAAGAACTGACATACATCCATGCAGAGGGAATTCCAGGCGGGGAGTTAAAACATGGGCCTCTTGCATTAATGGATTCAAATGTGTTTGTGATAATTATAAATCCAAATGATTCAACATATGCAGATACGCTGACAAGTGCAAGGGAGATCAAGGCCCGCGGGGCAAAAATTATCGGGGTTTCAGACATACAAAGTGATGTTTATGATTACTGGATAGAAATACCAAAAATAGACGAAGTGCTGTATCCAATCTCGGAGATCATTCCAATACAGTTGTTATCCTACTATGCCGCACTTGAAAAGGATACAGACCCGGATTATCCCAGAAATCTGGCAAAATCAGTTACTGTAAAGTAAACAATCTACGGTACTCTTTTTCTGCCATCTCTAGGAACTTTGTAGAATCGTTTCCAGTCTTGAGCATAGATGAGATGATACTGCCACCTGCACCTACGCCTTCTTTTGCAAATCCTTCCGAAAACGCCTTTAGACCGGAGTATTGTGAATTCTCCAAGCCAGGATTGACAGAGATTGCCGGAATATCTGCAATCTCCTCGACCAAACTCGCGAAATTGGCTGTTTTATCAT
This sequence comes from Candidatus Nitrosopumilus sp., assembly GCA_965218785.1. Taxonomy (GTDB): domain Archaea; phylum Thermoproteota; class Nitrososphaeria; order Nitrososphaerales; family Nitrosopumilaceae; genus Nitrosopumilus. Next base: position 452,425 of record OZ244650.1, on the reverse strand, counting down.
TTGTGATATAGGAGGTTGTTCCAATTGCGGTGTTTTCCTGATTAAATCCGATTTTTGATGCAAACGCCAGTACCGCAGTCATTTGAGTACCGCCTGCCAGCAGGACCTTGGAGACATCAGATGCTGAGCTTAGCATTCCTGCAACAAAGGGAATCATTGGATCCCCGACTTTTGCAACGATATCGTAGGGATGATCAGAATCAACTCTTTTGAGTGCGGAATCAACAGTTCGATTTTTTAATTCAACGGGATTGTTTGGGATGCTTGAGCTTACCCTAGCATCAAAACCAAATGCCTTTAATACGGCCAACGCGGTGGTGGTTCCGCCAGGAATGCTTTCACCGATTATCAGACAGTCAGTCAGGGAGGCCATGCTTCTTCCAACAATTCTGCCATAATCAACTGCATGAGATACTTGGGAATCCGTCATGGCATCCTGTATCGAGATATCTTTTCCAAAGGATAATGCAGTATCAATGAAGGGCAGTTGGGGAGTGATTTTACTGCCGGCGTTAATTGTCAAGTGGGGAATACTTGAGAATTCCAATGCGGTCTTGGTCAGCAATCCAGGAGTCGGTTTTCCATCAGGAGTCATTGGGATTTTATCAATCGTCTTGCAGTAGCCATAATGAAGATATTCTGCATCGGCAGGAGGTGTGAACTGAATCGAATCCTTGTCTGCACCTGCAAAGGTAATTCCAGGTATTTCACAGGTTTCAGTATATGAAATTACGAATGAAAAGAGAAACCTTTTGGATCTTAGACTGTCAAGAAAGATTTGACCCTTTTTGACATTTCCAAACAGCTCAAAATTTTCCAAAAAGCTCACTGGCCCATCATTTCAACGAACTGTTGTTCTGTTCGTTTTTGCATAACCATATTGGTGATTTTCTCCTGTCCGATAGTAGACGTATCAGAGGGGCCATAATTATGGCCCGAATACATGACTAGATCATCATCTAACAGATAGAGAATATCAAAAAGACTGTGATAAAGATCCCTTGCGCTTCCGCCTGGCAGATCAACTCTTCCACAATTTCCTACAAATAACGTGTCACCTGAGAAAATTTTGCCATCACCTATGAGACATATACTGTCTTTAGAATGTCCGGGGGTATGAATGACTTTGAGTTTTGAATTGCCAAATTCAATATAATCCCCGTCTTTTACTGCTATGTCATGCTGTAATTCGGAAGATTCATGTTGAATGACGGGTACCTTGGTCGACTCTTTCATTGCTTCATTACCAAGTGTATGATCAAAATGATGGTGTGTGTTTACAATGTATTTTACCTTTAGGCCGTTTCTTTTTATGATTAATTCTAGTTCGACGAGTTCCCAGGAAGGATCAATGATTATCGCCGCACTGGTATCCTCATCTTCAACAACATAGGTGAAATTCTGCATATTGCCAACTTGAAGTTGATGCACTTTCATAAAATATCCTCTTCTGCCTCGGGGGGAATTCCGATTTTTTCTGCAAACAGTTCCCCTGTCAAATCCCTTCTTTTAGGAATCCCCTGTTTCATTTTATGAAATGTGACTGTCATGTCGCATTTTGTAAAGATGTTGGCAGTCTCTCCTGTTTGTGGATTCAATCCGGATGGAACATCCACTGCAAGCTTGTAGCTGTCTGTCTGGTTGATATAGTTGATGGCAGATGCATATGGCTCACGAATTTCTCCAGATATGCCAGTACCCAAGATGGCATCAACTATGACGTCTGGTTTGAAATCAGGATCAGTCCAGTCTCCGGACATTAATCTGACAGATGGCATTTTTTGCAGAATTGACCAATTCCAGTTGCTCTCCTCTGTTTTGATGTTTTCAGGACTTCCCAAAAGCATGACTGTAACTTTTGCATCATAACCTGCCAGGTGTCTTGCCATTACCAGACCATCACCTCCATTGTTTCCCATTCCAACAAAAATCAAAACATTTTTTGATTTTATATCACCGACTTTATCAAGTAACCGTCGTACAGCAGCAGCTCCCGCATTTTCCATCATGAATTTTTTCAAAAATCCCATGTCATGGCCCTTGTTTTCAATATCATACATTTGATCAACTGTAATTTCCATAACTTACGTGAAAATCATATCCAAAATAAGAGTTTATCAGAGCAGATTCTTCAGGTAGGGAGGGCTGGTATTTCATGACATCTTTACAAAAATACCAGGCCAGAAGACGATCATAGATCTATTACATCGTGTTGATTGACTGAGATCACGTCATTATGCCATTTTTTGTGGTATTCATCATGTTGGGTATGAATGGGAATCAGTTTTTTGGCATTGGACTCGTCAATGACTTTTTTTATCTGGGTACCATCACCGTGGCCTGAAACATGGATCTGATGCCAATTCTGATCCTTTTTGAGCACGCCAAAGTGTACAAACCAGTTTTTTACCTGTTCTGCTTTGAGTTCCATCTCCATATCAAATGGTTCAGTCAATGAACGGATGTAGGTTGCCCCCTCATCAGGCTTGATATCAATCAAATCCTGCAGTTTAAAATCACTGCAAAAGAATATGAAGTCTTTCGGGCTTTTCTTGATATCTCTGTAATCTATGGCGTTTGGGTAATCAAGAAATTCTTGTTGCCATTTAGCATAATCCATGTAAAATTGTTTCTTAGAGAATTTCTTCGAGTCCTTATCAAGCAATCCCCAGGTTCCTCTTGGAATGTAAATCTTGATGTTATTATCAGTGGGCGGGGGGTAGTTTCCTTTGAGATTGTCTGATTGAGAGAACAGCTTCAGCAGATATGCCTGCTTCATATCAATGACCAGATCACGATTAGACTGTTTTGCCGACAGGTAAAATGACTGCAGTCTGTCCAAATCCCTTATCGGGTACCCGCAAATTACCAGACCCGCGGTATCGTTTGCAATACCGGTAACTTTATTCTCAATGTCATATTCAGTTAATGATGACTCTGCATCGATTCTAGTCCCCTCGCACAGCAGATAATCAAGTGAGGCTTCTGCACATTTTTCAACAAATTTTTCTGTATCCTTACTTCGTCTTCCATGAAATCTCAAATCGGCAGTATTTCCAATTGCTCCTCCGGAGGTATGTAAGATAAAAGTATGGACTCCTGGAATGGAATGATCTACAGGCAGCGGATTTACGTTAATGGAGTCAATTGAAAACTCTTTTCCGGATTTGAATAGTTGAATGTTTCTAGGAATTTTTACTTTATTGCCGCTCATTCTACTGATTTCCCCTTTAGAGTTTTCATAGACTTTGAATTTTTCTTTTAATGTGAGATATTGGTCGGCTCCAGTATCATCAAAATTCTGCATGATTAGTTTTGATTCCTCAGAACAGTAAATCGGAATATCTTCCCGAAGATATGGAATGTACGCACAGTGGTCAACGTGTGCATGAGTAAGTAGTATGGCATCAACCTGGGTTTCTTCGTTGCCATCAAACCCGATATGTCTGGCATAATCCCGTCTGTACAACCCTTTGATTTTGGGTAAAATTCCCAGATCAAACATATCGCCCAAAGCATTGGAGCCTCGTGCATTCATGAACTGGGAGAAAAACTTGCCTTCTTCAGAAAAAGACATTCCAAAATCCATGAAAAGCGTGGTATTCTTGTCTTTGACTAGGAATTTGTTTCCACCGATGTCATTTACGCCTCCATGAAAGGTAATACTAGTCACATTAAGAGAACTGCAATATAGTATTAAAAAATATCTGAGATGAATCCATCAGCAGGCAGCCTCAGAAATATGCCCAAAAACGGCCCACATACTATGAAAATCCGGAGATTCTGAACCTTGATATCGGATTATTAAGAATGTTTAAAAAGCACATATATCTAAAACTGGTAGAAAATGAGTTCTAGTAAGAAGATAGTAATTGGCATAGGTATTGGAATAATTATAATTGCCATCGTGGCTGCTTTGGGATTATCAGATATTGGCAAGGAATCTATGATGAAAGAGGAGGAGATGATGAGGGAAGAGGAGATGATGAGGGAAGAGGAGATGATGAGGGAAGAGGAGATGATGAGGGAAGAGGAGATGATGAGGGAAGAGGAGATGATGAGGGAAGAGGAGATGATGAGGGAAGAGGAGATGATGAGGGAAGAGGAAGAAATGATGATAGAAGAACCGCCATCCATCATAGAGGAGACAGCAGAGTTATCTGGCGAAGTAACAATTGGATTAATTCTTCCACTGACAGGCGACTTGGCAACCCATGGATTGGAAAATCACGAGGGCTCCAAGCTGGCAGTAGTGGATTTTAACAAGCATTTAGAAGAGATTGGAGCACAGTGGCATCTTAAAATGATTTCAGAAGATTCTGCAACGAATCCAGTCATTGCACTGGAGAAAATAACTGCGCTTAACGCCAAGGGAATTGGAATAGTAGTTGGACCTGAAACCAGTTCGAACATTAGAAACATCAAGGGTTATTCAGATTCTAACAACATGTTACTTGTCAGTTGCTGCTCTAGTTCACCGGCACTATCTCTTCCAAATGACAGCGTGTTCCGCCTGGTTCCAGATGATACCAACCAAGGAACTGCACTGGGAGCATTACTCCATCATGAGGGAATCGAGATGCTAGTTCCCGTATGGCGAGGAGACACATGGGGCGATGGATTAAGTGAAGCCACAGTTAAATCTTTTGCAGAAAGAGGCGGTAAAATAGATGATGATGGAATTCGTTACAATCCAGAGTCACCGGAATTTTCGGCATCAACTTCGCTGCTAGCTCAAAGGGTTCAAGAACACGTTGACGAGTACGGTTCAGACAAGGTCGCAATATTGTTTTTGGGATTTTCAGAGGTTTTACAGTTTTTCCAGTCAGCATCAGCACATGAGGTCTTAGATGACGTCAGATGGTTTGGTCCGGGATCAATTACCAAAGAATACAAATTAATCAATGATCCGATCGGATTTGAATTTTCAACCAATGTAGAATTTACAACGATTCAATTTGCAGCATCTAAAAATCCAACATATGATAGGGTTCAAGCTCATCTAACCGAGTCTCTTGGTGCAGTACCCAACACATTTGTGCATTCCTCGTATGATGCAGTTTGGCTTATCGGACTTGCAATGCTTGAAACCCAGAGTACGGATGTGAGCATGATTAAAGCGGCATTTCCAAAGATCGCCGAAAATTATAGCGGTTCAATCGGATCGACAAAACTAAACGAGGCAGGGGATTTGGCTCAGGCCAACTACGAAGTATGGGGAATTAGAGGCGGAGAATGGATTCGGCTAGGAGAATACACCCATAGCGATGATACTATATCATTGTCTGATTTGGGATTATCAGAGATGGGCAAGGAATCTATGATGGATGATGATGCTGTCTCCTCTACGATGGATGGCGGTTCTGGAGGGTTATCTGGCGAAGTAACAATTGGATTAATTCTTCCACTGACAGGCGACTTGGCAACCCATGGATTGGAAAATCACGAGAGCTCCAAGTTGGCACTAGTGGATTTTAACAAGCATTTAGAAGAGATGGGAGCACAGTGGCATCTTAAAATGGTTTCAGAAGATTCAGCAACGAATCCAGTCATTGCACTGGAGAAAATAACTGCGCTTAACGCCAAAGGAATTGGAATAGTAGTTGGACCTGAAACCAGTTCGAACATTAGAAACATCAAGGGTTATTCAGATTCTAACAACATGTTACTTGTCAGTTGCTGTTCTACTGCACCGACACTAGCTATTCCAAATGACAGCGTGTTCCGCCTGGTTCCAGATGACACCAACCAAGGAACTGCACTGGGAGCATTACTCCATCATGAGGGAATCGAGATGCTAGTTCCAGTATGGCGAGGAGACACATGGGGCGATGGATTAAGTGAAGCCACAGCTAAATCTTTTGAAGAAAGAGGCGGTAAAATAGATGATGATGGAATTCGTTACAATCCAGAGTCACCGGAATTTTCGGCATCAACTTCGCTGCTAGCTCAAAGGGTTCAAGAACACGTTGACGAGTACGGTTCAGACAAGGTCGCAGTATTGTTTTTGGGATTTGCAGAGGTTTTACAGTTTTTCCAGTCAGCATCAGCACATGAGGTCTTGGATGACGTCAGATGGTTTGGTCCGGGATCAATTACCAAAGAACACAAATTAATCGATGATCCGATCGGATTTGAATTTTCAACCAATGTAGAATTTACAACGATTCAATTTGCAGCATCTAAAAATCCAACATATGAGAGGGTGCAAGCTCATCTAACAGAGTCTCTTGGTACATCACCCAATACATTTGTGCATTCCTCGTATGATGCAGTTTGGCTTATCGGACTTGCAATGCTTGAAACCCAGAGTACGGATGTGAGCATGGTTAAAGCGGCATTTCCAAAGATCGCCGAAAATTATAGCGGTTCAATCGGACCGACAAAACTAAACGAGGCAGGGGATTTGGCTCAGGCCAACTACGAAGTATGGGGAATTAGAGGCGGAGAATGGATTCGGCTAGGAGAATACACCCATAGCGATGATGCTATATCATTGTCTGATTTGCCTAACTAATGCCCAGGTATAGTTTGCCTAGGTCAGGATGAGACAACAACTCTTCTGATTTTCCCGTAAAAACTCTTTTACCGTTTGCCAAAAGATAGGCACGATCACACATCTTGAGTGCGCGTTTTACATTTTGTTCAACCATAATTATCGTAATCCCAAAATCATCACGCATCTGTCTAATCTTTGATAATACATCGTCTGCCAGCTTTGGTGAAAGGCTTGCCGTGGGCTCATCAAACAGCATGACTTTTGGTCGTCTAATTAATGCCATGGCCATTGCAAGCATTTGACGCTCACCGCCGCTAAGATTGCTGGCTTTGGATTTTTTGTATTTTTTCAGTATCGGAAACGTCTCAAACATTTCAGGCAATCTCTGTGAAATTGTCTTTGAATCAAGAGTATAACTTGCCATGATCAGATTCTCCTGGATGGTCAGATTGGAGAACACATTGTCCACCTGAGACAGATATGCAATTTTTTTTCTTGCCACTTCATGCGGTGCAAGTCCGGTCATGATTTTACCATTAAAACGGATTTCCCCAGAATATATTTCACACAGACCAAAGATGCTTTTGAGCAAAGTGCTTTTTCCACTGCCGTTGGGGCCGACAATTAATGTAATCTCCCTTTCCTTTGCCTCAAAATCAACCCCGAAAAGAATATGGCTCTTTACATATCCTGAATTCAACGCATCTACGGAAATAATTGACGGGGCAGTTTTTTGTGACATTTATTCCCCCAGATACGATTCCATGACTTTGGGATGTTTTATTACTTGATCCGGATTTCCTTCTGCAATTATTACTCCCCTGTCCATTGCAAATACATGATCTGCATACTGCAGTGCAATATCTAATCTGTGCTCTACGATCAGAAATGTGAGGTTTTTTTGCTTGCAGATTTTTGAAATTTTATCAAATATTTCATGTGCCAGAGTGGGATTCACACCCGCAATTGGCTCATCCATTAGAATCATTTTGGCGCCGGACATCATTGCACGGCCTAATTCCAGGAGTTTTTGCTGTCCGCCACTAAGATTCTGGCTAATCGTGTCTTTTTTTTCTATGAGATTTACTATCTTCATAATCTCAATGGCCTTGTCGGTGATCTCCTTCTCATCGTTCTTCCATTTTGATTTTAATGGTGCCATTAGAAATGATTCTCCAGAGTTTTCGTTGCTTGAAATCAAAAAGTTTTCCATCGTTGTGAGACTGATAAAGGGTTGGGGGATTTGCCATGTACGAACCAGGCCGGTCCGGTAGGTCTCAAAGAGTCCTTTTTGTGTAATATCGTTTCCATCAAAAATAATCGTTCCGTTATCTGGTTTCAAAAGACCGGATACTACGTTGATCAGCGTGGTTTTTCCACTGCCGTTTGGGCCAATCATCTGATACAGTTTGCCTGCTTTTAGTTCCATATCAATTCCATCAAGAACCGTGATTCTGTCAAAGTGCTTCCGAATTCCAGAAATTGATAGAATTGCCATCAAAACTATCAAAGGCATAAAGAAATTAAGGGTTGTTATATGGAGGTAACAGTTTGGCATTTGACCCCATATTTTCTGATGCGATAATTTTTGCCAGTCTTTTGACGCTTCTAAGTATTGGTCTTACGCTCACATATCTTACAACCAGAGTTCCAAATTTTGCACATGCCTCGTTTGCGACAATTGGCGTATACATTGCGCTAGTTGCAACGAGGGTATGGGATACTACTCCATATATTGCAATTCCAATTGCATTTGTAATATCCGGAATAGTAGCTGTCGCGCTATACACCTTTATCTTAAAACCGCTGATTCGAAAAGGGGCCTCACAGGCAATTCAGATGATCGCCACATTGGCATTTGATCTGGTGGTGATCGCAGCTCTAAACATCACCGCAGATTATATCGTAAAGACATTCCAGGTCACATCTAGGGAATTTACATTGCGCAGCTATGACGCGGAATTTATGGGACTGCCTTTGATAGTTTTTGCAGCACCGATTACCATTGCCATTCTGGCAGTCACACTGCACATAATGTTGAGAAAGACCAAATTTGGCATTGCAATGAGGGCGGCGACTGAAAATTCGGATCTTGCAGGAACCGTCGGGATTAACGTCAAACTGATCTATGGCGTCTCTTGGTTAATGGGAGGCGGATTTGCAGGGGTTGCAGGAGCATTGATGTCGTTGTGGTTTCAGGGGGATCCAAATCTCGGACCACAGCTGATACCTAGCGTGTTTGCAGCAAGCATAGCGGGGGGTTTTCTAAGCATTTATGGCGCAATAGCTGGCGGCATACTTGTAGGATTAACCGAAGTTTTGGGAACAAGATTTCTAGCCGGTGAGATTGGTTCTTGGTTGATTGCATACCGGCCGCTTATTCCGCTGATATTCATCGTTGTAACCTTATTCTTGGCACCGCGGGGGCTGGCAGGGATTAATTGGTCAAAGTTGAGGAGAAATGGTTCTAGAATCTGAAACAATTTTCATCGTGGATCTTCTTGCAATATTTGCAATCTACGTCATTGTTAATCTCAGTTTGAACATGGAGTTCGGATATACCGGAATTCCAAACTTTGGCAAGGTGTTGGCAGTGGGGGCAGGTGCATTTGTAGCCGCATCAGTTCCCGGACGAATTTTTGCAAGCATTGCCGGAATTGAGGGCGATTACATTACAAATAATTTGGCAATAGTCTCTGAGATCAATATATGGCTAGTTGACAACACTGGAATTGGCTTTGTAGTTTTCTTTTTGACACTGGGTATTGCAGCAGGGGTGGGCGGAGGAGTAGGATTGCTCACATCATATCCTGCAATCAGATTACGCGGGGATTATCTGGCAATTACACTGCTGGCATTTGGCGAGAGTATCAGAATTATCGGAAATAATTTCACGCCGTTAGTTGGCGGTACCCTCGGAGTCCAGGTGCCAGATCCGCTGTCATTTTTACCCGATGAGATGCGCTTTCCTGTGGCCACGCTGGGGTTGGTGCTGATTGCAATTGCCGTTTTTGTGTTTAGCGAAAAAATGATTCGTTCCCCTCTTGGAAGGATGTTGCGGGCCGTCCGGGACAATGAGGTGACAGCTGAATCCCTTGGAAAAAACTCCACGCAGATCAGAATTAAGGTGATAATGGTCGCAGCAGCACTTGCGGCAATAGGCGGTGCGTTATACGCATTTTATGTCGGCGGCACCATCGCATTTGCATATGACAGGGCAAGCTGGACGTTTTGGCCGTTTCTTATGATTCTCATCGGAGGGCTGGCAAATAACAAGGGAGTCATAATTGGAACGCTAATTTTTGTGACACTGCGAAAGCTTATCATATTTTTCAAGGATTCGTTTGAGGGATTTGTTCCATTTGATGTTGTATGGCTTGACTTTTTGCTGCTTGGAATAATTCTGCTTGTGATTTTATTGTACAGACCGCAGGGAATTTTTGTTGAAAAACCCACGCCCACCATAGGTGTAAACGGCAAGTCGTCAAGATTAAAGAGGATATTAAACCTCTTTTTTAAATAGAATTTCAACACATAAAATATGAAAGGATCTGGCATACGGTTTTATCCTAGCTTTGATAACATCAAGCATGACGTTAAAGAACGTAAAACCATCATTAAACAAGATTGCAAAATCTCTAGGTAATATCCAGGATGCAAGGGAGTTTTTACTAAAAAATACAAGGGAGATAGTCATTCTCTGCAGCAGGTCAATCATTGCAGTACACAAGGGTGATTTGAGGACGGGGAAAAAGAATCTGAACAGTGCAGAGAGACTCTTGAAGAGATACAGGACAAAGGCGACAGGAGAACTGAGACGATACCTGATTACACCTGAGCAGGAATTTGTAGAGGCCTCATGTCTGATTGCAGTTGTTGAAAGAAAAGAGATCCCATCTGATAAAAAATTATCAGTAATGCCAGAGTCATATGTTTTAGGATTGCTAGATGGCATAGGCGAATTGAAGAGAATGGTATTTGACAAAATCAGAATAGGGGATGTCGAGGAGGCTACAAGAGTTTTTGAGGTCATGGAAAATCTCTATCTTCATCTGTATACTTTTTCAATGTACGACAAGGTTCTAAAAGAGGCCAGAAGAAAGATTGACGTTGGCAGGATTCTTGTAGAGAATGTAAGATCTGCAATTACCGAAGAGCAGAGACGTACAGAACTGATCAAAACCCTGCAGAGACTGGAGAGGTAGATCCTCAAAAATTGATGCGGGCGATGGGATTTGAACCCACGAACTCCTAAGAGACTAGCCCCTCAAGCTAGCGCCTTTGGCCAGGCTGGGCGACGCCCGCAAAGAAGTTTTCTTGAATGGTTTTTATAATCCTTGATTACTTTTCCGTTCGTATGTTAATTCCTGTCAGATGTTTTACGTGTGGAAACATGATTGCCGACAAATATGGCGATTATCAAAATAAGGTAAAGTCAGGCGAGGATCCTGCAAAAGTCCTGGATTCCTTGGGAATTGAGAGATATTGCTGCAGAAGAATGCTTTTGACTACGGTCGAAACGATTCAGCAGGTGATTCCGTTTTATGAAGCAATTCAGAAAAGAAAGCAAGAAGTTCAATCTGAGTTAGAGTGACTTGAGTTAGAGTGACTTGACTAAGATTTCCTCAGTTGAAGGACGCATCATATACAACAGCAGGGGAAGCAAGACAGTCGAGGTGGATGTCAAATCAGACGGCGGTTTTTTAGGAAGAGTTTGTGCGCCGTCAGGGGCCAGTGTCGGAAAGTGGGAGGCAGTCAGTTTTCCCAATGGAAAGCCAGAAGAAAGCCTGAGGGTTCTGCGGGAAAACTCCCAGAAATTTATCGGACTAGAATCCTCCGACCTTGAGGGAATCCACAATGTACTGAAGAGCTTGGATGGCTCTTCAAACTATTCAGACATCGGAGGAGCACTCGCATTTGCTGTAACCATTGCAGCAATGGAATCAGCATCAAAGGCTGCAGGACAGCAATTGTTTCAGACGTTGTCATCAGATACTCTGTTCAGATTTCCATTTCCGTTAGGCAATATCTTAGGCGGCGGGATGCATGCAGGGCATGGAACGCCGGACATTCAGGAAATTTTGATTTGTTCGACGGGATCAAAAACAATTGAAGATTCGATTGAAACTAATTTGAAAGTACACAAAGAATTACGTAATGTCTTGGAAAAGGAGGATCCGGATTTTACCAACGGCAAAGGTGATGAAGGTGGATGGGCTCCAAAATTAGACAACCAAAAGGCACTAGAAGCTTCTGCAAAGGCCTGTGAGAATCTAGGATATGCGCTTGGAAGGGAGGTATCACTGGGGGTGGATTTTGCATCATCCACGCAATGGAACGAGGAAAAACAAAAGTATGTTTATGACAGGGCCGGATTTGAAAATTCCACCGGAGAGCAGGTTGATTTTACCGCAGATATTATTGAAAAATACAAATTAATTTATGCAGAAGACGCAGTTCATGAAGAGGCCTTTGAAGACATGGCAGAGTTGACAAAGAGATTTCCAGATACCATGATTACAGGGGATGATTTGACAGTGACAAACAAGGACATTCTAACAAAGGCGATTAATTCAAAATCATGCAACGCGGCGATTTTAAAAGTAAACCAGGCAGGCAGCCTTTATGATGCTCTTGAATTTGCCAGTGTAGCAAATCAAAACAATATCAGATTAATCACGTCACACAGATCGGGTGAATCAGTTGATTCACAAATATCACACATAGGATTGGCAACAAAATCAAAAATGCTCAAAGTCGGCATAGTGGGAGGAGAAAGAGTGGCAAAACTCAATGAATTGTTACGCCTGTCAGGGCATGACTTAATATGCGGTATGGCAGAGATTTAAAATCGTTATGGATCAACAAACCGAGGTAACAGATATCAAAAAGATGGTCATCTCTACTGGAATCAGGGTAGGAACACAGGTAAAGACCAAATTCATGAAACCGTTCATCACAAAAGCCAGTCCCGAGGGGCTGTACATGCTTGATCTAGACATTACATTAGAGAAAATTCAAACCGCTGCAAAATTTATCAACAGGCTTGGTACAGACAAACTGATTGTGTGCTCAGGCAGGCAGTATGCAGAGACGCCAATTGAAAAATTCTGCGAGATGCTAGGCTCCAAGAGTCTTCTTGGCAGATTCATGCCGGGAACTCTGACAAATCCCTCATTGCCATATTACATTGAACCAAAATTGGTTTTAATCTCGGATCCACAAGTTGATGAACAGGCAGTTAGAGAAGCTACCAATGCAGGCATTCCCGTGATAGGAATTGCAAATACTGACAACATTACATCCAAACTTGACGTGATTATTCCAGCAAACAACAGAGGAAGAAAGGCTCTTGCAACAGTTTACTGGCTACTGGTACGTCAAGTCCTCATTGAAAGGGGGGATCTAAAAGAGGACGAATCAATGAAGTATGAAATCGATGATTTTGAGACGAAGATCATAGAAGAGGAACCCGAATAATTCGGCCAGATAGTATTCACTTGAAATCTAAAGCTTCTGCACCGGGAAAGGTCATTCTTTTTGGAGAACACTTTGTAGTATATGGAGTAAAAGCTATCCTCTGTGCAATTAATAAGAGAGTCACAGTTACTGCTGAAAAAATTGATGAGAAAAAGATTTTCATTCAATCAGATATAGGTGACTTGGTTTTGGAACCTGGCAAAAAGTCCATCCCAGAAATATACTCCCCGTTAAAACCGTTTTATTATTTAGCAGACAGGATGTTACAAGCACAAGATGGGACTGCAGGAATCAGAATCATCATAGAATCAGATATTCCATCAGGGGTGGGTCTGGGTTCATCATCTGCATGCTGTGTCGCAGGTGCGGCGGCAATCTCCGGATTATTTGCAGAGTCCAGCAGGGAGGAGATTCTTGAGCTTGCAATTGCAGCTGAAAAAACAATTTTTCAAGATACGTCAGGTGCGGATTGTACTGTCTGCACATATGGGGGAATTATGGAGTATGACAAGAAAAATGGATTTGTAAAAATAGAATCCAAGGCTAATTTTCATCTGATAATTGCAAACTCGGAGATGGAGCATTCTACAGAATCAATAGTTTCAAGAGTAAAAAAATTCAAGGAAGAAAACGGGATTGAATTCTCAAAATTATGTGATAGTGAGGCAGTACTAGTCGAGGATGTTCTGAGGCTGTTAAAAAGTAACAACGTGGAGGGACTGGGTCAGAAGATAATTCAAAATCAGAAATATCTGGAGGCCATAGGAGTCTCAAATAACAAACTGGGGGAGATGGTCAAAATAGGAGAAAAATCATCGTTTGGAGCAAAAATTACGGGTGCTGGAGGAGGCGGATGTATCTTTGCCTTGACTGATGAATCAAATTCAGAAGCTGTGATTAGTCAATTCAACGAGATGAACTACAAGTGTTTTTCAGTAAAAATCGACTTTAAAGGACTGGATACTTTTTAATTGACTGCCTAATTTGGAACAGCATGATTCTAATAAAATTGGGCGGCTCGATTATCACAAAAAAGGAAAAACCGTTATCAGCTAAAAGAAAAACAATAGACAGGCTTGCCAAGGGATTAAAGAAGATTGAAGAGTCAGTTGTAATAGTTCACGGTGGAGGTTCCTACGGGCATTATTGGTCCGTAAAATACGACATGCATACCAAAGAAAAAAAATACAATCTCAGGGGAGTTTCAATCGTAAAAAATTCAATGATCGAATTAAACAAGATTATTTTGGATTCACTGTTAAAAAACAAGTTAAATCCATACTCCCTTCCACCGACTGACTTTATGTCCGGGAACAAACCGATCCCAAAGAAGGTAAGGGAGATTAAAAAAATTGCAGAATCAGGCCTGATTCCAGTCACGTATGGGGATGCCTTGTGGTACGGACAGAAAAAAACATACATTTTATCAGGGGATAAAATCATGACCCATCTTGCAGGCATTTTAAAACCTAGGCTCTGTATTTTTGCCCTAGATGAGGACGGACTGTATTCTGATCTTGAATCAAAAAAATTAATCCGTGAGTTAAAAGATCAACGCCCCTTAATTTCACAAAACGTGATGGATGTTACCGGGGGAATGGCCAGAAAAATTCAGGAATCTTCAAAAATTTCAAAGCGGGGAGTCGATGTGTTTTTTGTAAATGGCGGCAAGCCAGAAAGAATTGTAAAAGCAGTTAAAAATAAAAAGTATGAAGGAACGTTGTTTAGAGGTAAGCGAAATGTCTGAAGAATTTGTAATTTTGGTTGATGAGGATGATAATCCGATAGGTACCGAAGAAAAAACAAGGTGTCACTTGCCAGATGGGAAGTTACATCGGGCCTTTACTGCCTTGTTGTTTGACAAAAAAAATCGACTGGCACTAACAAGACGGGCAAGGGAGAAGATGTTATGGCCAGGCGACTGGGACGGTACGTTTGCAAGCCATCCAAGGGAATCTGAGACATACGTATCATCAGGGGAGAGAAGGATGCCTGAAGAATTGGGAATTAAGGGCAAGCTGGATTATCTGCACAAATTTGAATATCACGTGCCCTACAAGGATGCAGGTTCTGAAAATGAAATCTGTGCAACGTTAATTGGAACAGTTGATAATCCTTTAGAACTCAAAGAGATTGAAGGTGAGATTGATGAGATCAGATGGATCTCCGCAGAAGAGATGCTCTCAGAATTGGAGACAGACCCACGGATTTATTGTCCATGGATGCTAATCGCACTAGGATTATTGGCAAAGTCCGACCGAATTGTTCTTGAAAAGTATGGAGATGCATTATCTACATGGATGAAGAGTAAAGTTCAGGAGGGATTGATTGTGGCAATCAGGACCCATTTACCAGAAGACAGGTGGAGATTAGTAAATGAAAAAGACTAGACAGGTTGAAAAAAATGCAGAAACGGTAAACAGATATCTAAATTCCAAACTAAGGGGCAATCCAAAAAGACTCTATGATGCGGCAGGACATCTTATTGTACATGGCGGAAAAAGACTAAGACCATACATGGTAATTAAGAGCTGCCAGATTCTGGGAGGAAGGATCTCCAATGCAATGCCTGCTGCAGGTGCCGTAGAGATGGTCCACAACTTTACGCTAGTTCACGATGACATTATGGATAATGACGAGATACGTCACGGGGTTCCAACAGTGCATAAAAAATTTGGAGTGCCGATCGCAATTTTGGCAGGAGATGTCCTGTTTTCAAAAGCATTTCAGATAATTTCCAGCTCGAAATTATCCACGGATGCAACCACAAAGTTGGTTTCCAGACTCTCAAAGGCGTGTGTAGACGTATGTGAGG
This sequence comes from Candidatus Nitrosopumilus sp., assembly GCA_965218785.1. Taxonomy (GTDB): domain Archaea; phylum Thermoproteota; class Nitrososphaeria; order Nitrososphaerales; family Nitrosopumilaceae; genus Nitrosopumilus. The sequence goes on along the minus strand of OZ244650.1, from coordinate 436,631 downwards.
GACAGCTGCTAGATGTAAGGATGGCCCAGAAGAGGAAGATTCCATCACAGGCAGATTATATTACAATGATTGGAAAAAAGACCGCGGCATTGTTTGATGTATCATGTGCGATGGGGGCCATTTGTGCCACAAACAAACCCAAGGACATTACAAATCTTTCATCGTTTGGAAGAAACCTGGGGATTGCATTTCAGATAACTGATGACCTGATAGGAATGATGGGAGATCCCAAAATTACAAAAAAGCCCGTAGGAAATGATCTTAGAGAGGGTAAAAAATCACTGCCGATTCTCATGGCAATAAAATCAGCAAGAGGCAGGGATAAAAAAATAATTTTAAAATCGTTTGGAAATCCCAGGGCAACTAAGAATGATCTAGACGGGGCAGTAGGGGCAATTCGCTCCCTTGGAATCGAGGAGGAGGTCAGAAGACAGGCTCTACAATACGCACGAAGAGCCGAAAGATCACTGGCACCGTATTCAGGTTCAGCCAAAACAGAACTGACTGCGTTATTGGGTTTTGTAGTCAAAAGAAGCGTGTGATTTAGATGGATTCAATGAATGAAGAGATAAAAAAGGAAGTTAGAAAGATGGCCCTCCAAAACGCATTCGAACACGGGGGCCAGACACAAGACAAAATAATTTTAGGAAAAATTCTGGGGACAAGACCAGAGTTTAGAACCAGGGTAAAGGAGATCGCAGGGGAGATTTCTGAAATTGTCACTGCCGTAAACCAGTTGTCAGTTGAGGAGCAAAAAAAAGAGATTAAAGCTGACTTTGCAGAAATTTTGGCACCCAAGGAAAGGATTGCAGAGAGGGAGGGTCTTCCGGAATTAAAAGATGCACAGCAGGGAAATGTCGTTACGAGGTTTCCACCCGAACCAAACGGATATCCCCACATAGGACATGCAAAGGCCGCCATAATTAATTCAGAATATGCAAGGATGTACGGCGGGAAATTTATTCTTAGAATGGATGATACGAATCCCGAGGCAGAAAGAATGGAATATCATGCGGCAATCAAAGTCGGACTGGAGTGGCTGGGAATCAAAATTGACACAATAAAAAGCACCTCAGATGACATGGAGTTGTTTTATGAGAAAGGACTGGAACTGATTAATTCCGGAAAGGCATACGTCTGCACCTGTAAACGAGACGAGATCGGCAAGAACAGAAGGGAGAGAAAGGCATGCAAATGCAGCATGGCCGACATTGAAAAAAATAATAAAAACTGGGAAAAAATGAATGTAAAATTCAAACCAGGCGAGGCGATTGTAAGATTTCGTGGAGACATGAAGGCAGACAACGCGGTAATGAGGGATCCGGTGCTGTTTAGAATTATTGATGAAAAACACTACACGCTGGGGAAAAAATATAGAATTTGGCCAAGCTATGACATGGCAGTTGCTATCGAGGATAGCATTGACGGGGTCACGCATGCTTTTCGTTCAAAAGAATTTGAGCTTAGAGAGGAGCTCATAGATGCAATTTTAGACGCATTAAATATGAGAAAGCCGTATCAGGGATTTTTCTCAAGACTAGAGTTCAAGGGCATGCCTACCTCGAAGAGAATTATCAAGCCATTGATTGAAGAGAGAAAGGTTTCGTGGTATGACGATCCCAGATTACCGACACTAGAGGCCCTAAGAAGGCGCGGGATAAGACCCGAGGCCATAAAGAAATTCATCTTATCACTAGGATTTACCAAGGCAAACACGCTTGCACCGTTTGATTCGCTTGAGGCCTTTAATCGGAAGCTAGTTGATTCTGAAAGCATCAGGCTGTTCATGGTAAGTGATGCCAGAAAATTAACAGTGAGAAATTTGCCAGTTTCATCAGTTGAAATTCCCAACCATCCAGTTAACGACATTGGAAAAAGAAGGATTGAGATTGATGAAAATTTCTATATTTCTGGGGATGACGCACAAAACATCAGGCAGGGAACGCAGATTAGACTTTTAGGATTGGGAAATGTATCCATAACAAAAAGTGAGACGGAGCTTGAGGGGGAGTTCATCGGGGATGGTAAGACAGACGACATGCCAAAAATTCAATGGGTTCCTCAAAGAACAGCACATAAAATTAAAATTTTTGTTCCAAAAATGCTATTCAACGGAGACGAGTTTAACGAAGATAGTTTGGAGGAATTAGACGTTTATACAGAGCCGCAGTATCTACAATTAAGGGAAGGAGATGAGATTCAATTTGTCAGATTTGGATACTGCAGAAAGGATTCACAGAATCAGGCGATCTATACACACAAGTGATCAATAATGAAGATAGCACGACTGTCAGACGGGAATAATGAAACGTATGGTCTCATACAAGGAGACAGGGTGGCAACAAAAGATGAAATAACATTCTCTACGGGAGTCCCAATACCACATAATGTCAAGGATTTTCTTTTTGATGGATGGTACGAGGAGATTAAAAATAAGATCGGGGATTTGTCATACGAGAAAGACATCTCAAAATTCGGATTCCTACCACCCATACCAAATCCAAATAAAATAATTTGTCTGGCATTTAATTATGTGGATCATGCAGAAGAGCAGGGACTGCAGGCACCAGAGGATCCAGCCATAGTAATAAAACCTCGAACCGCACTGACTGGTACCGGATCAGATATCGTATGTCCGGATTTTGTCACACAGTTAGACTATGAGGTGGAGCTGGCCCTGATAATTGGCAAGGACTGTAAAAATATCAGCATAAATGACGCATCCGGAGTCATATTTGGATATATGATATTCAATGATGTTTCAGCCAGAGACATTCAATTCAAAGACAAGCAGTTTACAAGGGGAAAGAGCTTTGATTCGTTTGCACCATGCGGACCGTGGATCACAACTGCCGACGAGGTCAGAGATGCCCAGAATCTGAGATTAACAACCAAGGTCAACGGGGAACTGCGACAGGATTCATCTACAAACAACATGTTCATTAAAATTCCGGAGATCATTTCAAAAATTTCCAGAGTCATGACCCTGGAGAAAGGAGACATCATCTCTACTGGAACGCCTGCAGGAGTAATGCTAAACAAGCCAAATGCGGTGTTCCTGAAGAACGGAGATACGGTGGAGATGGAGATCGAATCTCTTGGAATTTTAAGGAATACAATAAGGATTGTCAAGCCAGGTTAATCCAGTGGTTTTTTCACAAGATGGAATGAAATTCTATATTCGAGTGAATCAGAGACAGGTAATTCCTCCTTGGTCAGAATTTGGATTCTCTCATAATGATTTTCAGCGCCGTAATTTTGTAAAAATGAGATTATCTGTAATGTGGCATCAGGTGAGCCTGAGAACAGTGTGACTATAAGAGTATCATCAAAATGTTCAGAATCGGCAAGGATTGCAATCGAAGTATTGCCATCTATGCAGGATTTTACAATCTGATTTTTTTTATAAAATACAGACAGGACAGAATCATCTATGGGAAGCCACCTCCAGGATTTTACATAGTGGGAATAGAGTTGACGATCGAGGGATTTTTCAAAATGGATGTCGTAATTTGAATTTGTTCCGGATTTAAGAGAGTAAAAATTCCAGGTTTGAAAAACACCATAACCCAGGGAAGATGTCAATAAAAGAGACGGGGTATTTTCAGTATCAATTAGCATGTGGGAAGATGGAATGGATTTTTTTCTTCCTATTGATTCGGCGTATCTTATTAGTTCGGATGCGATTTTTTGTCTTTGAAAATTAGGATCAACTCTGATCCCCTCAATCCAGACTTGATCAGATGTGTAAAGAGCATGGCATATCCCGGCCGGAGATGATTCTCTTTCAAACAGCAGCAGACTGCCCTCAGACAGCCAGAAATTCCAGACTTGATCAATGTAATCGCCCCAGGAAAAGGTATTTCTGCAAAATTTTAAAACCAGAGTTTTATCCAAGGCAGTCGCATTCCTAATCATCACGCTTTCATCCTATACAAAAAAATATTAAGAGCCATCAGATAAAAACATCATGGGAAAGGTCGTCATCGGCAAGACATCAGATATCACACCTGGAAAAATGATAAAGGCATCCGTTGATGGACGAGACATCCTAGTTGCAAATATTGACGGTAAATATTATGCAACAGATGATTCGTGCACACATTCAGGATCAAGCTTGTCTGAGGGAAAGCTAGATGGATGTACAATCACATGTGGTTGGCACGGAGCCCAGTTTGACTGCAAAACTGGAAGCTTGGTCAAATTCCCGGCAAAAATTAGGGATTTGACATCATATGACATCGTAATAGAATCAGATAACGTGTTTCTGAATATATGATTTTCAGTCTTAATTTTAGATTATTTTTTGGTCTTGGCGGGCTGATCAATAATGTCATCTGTAAGGCAGATCATACTAGACACAGACAGAATGCAGTTTTTAGACCGCTGAATCAGATAATCACGTAATCCGGGTCAGTTATCATCAATGTTAAAATGCCACACACGGCGTTATATTTTTACTAGTAAGAAACTATATACTTCTAATATTTAAGAAAATGTGGAAAAAATGGTAGACGATAATCAAAATAAGGAATCGATGAGAGAGGCAATTGAGACACTAAACCAGATTACTTTGAGCAGTTCCACTCCAAAAACAATAAAAAAATCAATTACAGATTTGATTACAGACTTGAGTAGCGAGGAATATTCCCTATCAGTAAGGGCCGCAAATACAATTAGTCTGCTAGATGATGTAACACAAGATCCCAACATGCCTTCATACGTAAGAACGCAGCTGTGGCAGGCAGTTTCAAAACTGGAAAGCATAAGGGAATAAATCCCCCATAGTGGAAAATGCATTATTGAAGATTGAAGAGTATCTGAAAACGCTTCCAAAAAATCTGCTTAGTGGCGAGGATGTGCAGTTGCCTGAAAGGGCATTTAATGAAATTTTTAAATTCGCAGACTTGGGAGAAGATGATGTTTTTTATCATCTAGGTTGCGGTAACGAAAAGGGAATCGAGATGGCAGTAGAAAAGTTCAATGTGAAAAAAGCCGTCGGGGTAGATAACAATCCTGAAAAAATTCAACTTGCAAAAAACAGTCTTGAAGAGAGAGGTATTGAAGGACAGTTAATCTGTAAAAATATTGAAGAGGTGGACCTGTCAGATGCTTCGGTAATTTTGTTTTGGTTTACAGACGAGGATGTAATCAGTCAGATGCTTGAAAAGTTTGAAAGATTAAAACCGGAGACAAAAATAATTACGATTTGGGGGCCTCTTCCGGATTGCATTCCAGAGAAGGTAAGTTTTCCATATATCATCAACAAGATACCATTCAAAAAGGCATCAAGCATGCAAGAACAACTGCTATCGGTTTTTGGTGTAAAATGCGTAGATTTTGTGACAGCGTGGGAATTTGCCGAAAGATATACAAAATCGATCGGATCCCCGGAGATCAGCAATGACAGATTTTTGACAATCATACAGACGTTGGTAATTTGGATTAATGCAAAAAAATTAGGAGTCGCATGTGGCAATCAAATCCCCGAATCAATTCAGACGTACATCAACATAATGAAAATGCATTTTGATATAGATTTTGGACATCTTTTGGAGGAAGAATCTGTATAATCTTTTTATTTCATTTTTACATGAGACAAGCATGGAGGAGAGAATTAACATCAATGTATCTGCAATAGACTATGATAAAACAAGCAAGGTGCTAACACACCAGATGTCTCTTTTAGAGGAGATGGTTCACAGCCAGGATGATTTTGCCATGACTGACTCGGAATTTGCTTTTGGCTGGCATTTTTTTGTGCTAAGTGTAAACAAATCGCTGGTTGAAAAATTGGCTGAAATGATGGGGGCTGATTTTGACAGACTGGTGGGGAAGGGAATGGAAAAGAAATTTCTTGCATGGTTAATGAAGAATACGGAGAGCAGATCCCCGCGATTCAAGCTTGCCATCAAAGAAGAGATGGAGTCTAGCAAATTTGGTGTTTTTTAATTAAAATGTAAGGATCCTCCAAGTGATTTGTCTAGTTCAAGGCCGGCACTTTTCAACCTAGCTACAATTCATTTTAATGGTCTAGGGTGAGCTGTTTCACAATGTATTGCTCTGTGTGTCTTGACTGGTTTGACGAATCCTACATGTCTACTGTAAAATGTCCGTACTGCGGGCAGGATCCACTCATGTTTGATTATGCTGAAAGAGAGGCCAAAGCAATCAAGTTGGAAAATTTCGATTATCCGTTATTCCGCACGCTGTTGGGATCACTGCACGGATACCAAAACAGCATAAAGGACGGTCATGATCCGAAAAAACTCATACATCCATTTTTGAAAAAACAGGTGATACAAATATCTACTATTAGGATAGTCGAGAAGAAACCAAAGATTGATGAGAATACAGTACATGATAAACGTGTGACGAATTCCCATCCTGAAGAACCAATGATGTGTGATCTGTGCCATCAGACAAAGATGTTCTATGTAAAATATGACAAAGGGAAAAGAGTGCAGGGCCACAGGCTATTGATAAGATCCCAGAACATCAAACCCTTTGTCTGGCATGTCTGGGGGAAAAGAGTGCAGGGCCACAGGCTATTGACAAGGGTGCCAAACAACACACAGAAGGACGGAAAATTTCCCAGACATCTAGCATACTGTGAAAATTGCAACCAAATCGTAAGCGGTTAGAGTCAGCACAAGTAATTAGTCAAATTCAGGAGTGAAATCCGATGTCTGGGAACCGACGACCTGACAGATTATTCATTAGTGAAAACAAATTAGGCGTAAAAATGGAAGGAAGATCTCAAAAAAAAGAAAACCATTTTTGGCAAAAAACAGATGGTGTTTATGGAAACAGTTAAAAATTTTTTCGATAATTCGAGGCGAGGAAAAAACATCAGGGCATAATCAGATGGAGGAGTCACTCCAGATTCACTCGGCACAATATGCGACTCGGGGATTTTTATCACGCGGGAGATGAGAAACAAATGAGGTCAATCAAACAGTGTTCTTATTTAGAGAGGTTTACTCCATTGGAAATAAATGGCAAATCATTACAGGCTTTAACATACAAGGGATTCATTAGGAGAAATGAATCGATTAAAAAACCAATATGACATTTTGAAAAAACGTTAGATTGGGACAGGCATGCAATTAGCCAGAAATAGTAAAAAACAGCCTCAATTAATGTTAAAAAAAGAATAATTCAAAAATGACATGAAATTGACTTGAAACTAAATCAAATCTTACACCATAGATCTACTAAGCATTATGAAAATAAAATTATGTTAAAATTTCAAAGCCCAAAACCAGCAAAATCAGAAGAATCAGTAATAAAAATATGGAATGAATTAAAAGAAAATTGGGTTTTGTATAAACGGGCAAAATTAGAAGGTGATTTTATCATGATGAAAGAAATTACAGTAAAAATAAAAAATATGCAAGAGGACCTAGGAATAAAACAAGCCAGTTTTCCAGAATCAGTAGAAAAAGAAATCGAAAACTAAAGTTAGTTTTACATGACTAGACACTCGCATATGGTATTTTTAAAAAATATGTGAAAGATGAGATATCTTCAAAATTATTCCTGTACAAAGATGGGAACTTGAGATATCCATCTACAAAATGACACTTTTTTTGGTGAATTATGGCATTTAGAATTAAAGAAGATCTTAGCATCAATGATGCTATCGGGCATGGATTCCCATACTTTTCTTGGAATCAAGCTTTTAACTCAGAATATGTATGCGAGGAAGAGGCAAAGTAGTTTGTAAGGGCCCTCGAGGGGAATCGAACTCCTGTCCGAGGATCCACAATCCTCTATACTAACCACTGTACTACGAGGGCCACAAAAAAGAAAAATTACTCATCCTGTAATAATCTTTAACTTTTGAGAAGAATCAGAGGGCATGGAATCCAAGGATATGAATGGGTTATGATGCCGCGTAATTGGTGATTTTTATAAATTTGCAGACAACGCAAATCAGAGTGTAGATTTATTATTAACTAGTTTGGATTTCATGTATGCGGCATTGGTGGCTTGCAATGGCTATAGCTCTTGGACTGACGTGGGTCGGAATGAATTATTTACTTCCATTCAAGTAGGGCCTCAATTCAATAATGTTCTTCAATCTTGTGACTTGGTGATAATTTTTACATATGACAACAACGATCGCTTTAAATTTGCTGTGTTAGAGTATTTTACGACTTGAGAAAGGGATTCATCACCAAAAGATTACGTTCGAGTAGAAAATTAATAGAGAATCCTATTGAAAGAAAGACGGAGATCATTCAGGGGGGGAAATTTACATGGATGAATTTGCAAAATCCGGACAGAACTGATGTTGAAAAACTAGCTGAAAAATTCAATTTTAATGAATTAAACATAGAAGACTGCATGACCAAATTTGAACTTCCAAAATTGGATAGTTATGATGATCATTTCTTTGTAATTTTGCACTTTCCACCATTGTCACAGAAGATAGGAATATCAAAAAACAGCCAGCTGTCCATATTTCTTGGCAAGGATTTCATAGTTACTGTACATCATGGAGATCTGAAACCCCTGGTCGAATTGGCAGAAATATGTAAAACAGATACAGACCAGCAAAAAAAAGACAGGCTGTTAGGTGAATCCGCCGGATCATTACTTCATGAAATTATTGATGTGCTTGTAGATGATCTTCTGCATACTTCGAGAAAGATTATTGCCAATTTGGATGAAATGGAGGACAGGGTCTTTGATGAAACAAAACCGGTAGCAAGAAGTATCGCCCTGCTTAGAAGGGAGATTAACAGGTTAAGAAGAATAGCAAATCCATTAAAAAAGTTTGTCCTAGAGATTGCAAAAAACGTCAAGAGGTTTTCAGAGAATGAGGATGAGGAACTTGGATTGTATTTTGATGATGTAATTGATCACATAGAGAAGATAATTGAAACGTTGGAGGAATCAAGGGAGACTATGGAAATTTACAAGGATACGGATTTTGTATTAAGTACCGAAAAAACAAACAAAGTACTTGGCTTATTAACTATTATCTTCACACTGGCAATCCCATCAACGGTGATTGGAACATTTTATGGAATGAATGTCAATTTGCCTGTGATCGCAGGGGGGGATTGGATGTTTCTGGGATCATATACAACGTTCATAATTGTCATTCTTGCATCTGCGATTCCGGCAATCATTATGTTTGTATATTTTAAAAAGCTTGGATGGATTAGTAGTTAAATACAAGCAGATTCAACCTAACTTATGGTCAAAATAAAAATACGAACCGGAAGAGGTACGGGAACCATAGAGGTTGATAGTGATGCCTCAAAATGGACCGGTGCAGAATTTAAGAAAATTCAAGAAGCAAGAAAAACTGCAGCAAAGGGCACATATGTCTCATCTGGCAGAGGAACCGGCAGAAGGAAACTCAGCGACACCCCCGAACCAAAAAAGAGACCAACATACACGGGAACCAGAGTTTCAGGCAGAGGAACCGCTTCTAGAAAAAAATCCTAGAAGGGCAACTCAATTTTTCATTTTTAAGATTTTCCTAGATGTTATCATCTAAAATTCTAGTTGATTTTATCAAGTTTTGATATCAGGATTGCTGGCTCTGAGTTTTTCCCAGTCGGCAAGAAAGTTTTCTAATCCCTTTTCTGTCAATGGGTGCTGCAGCATCTTGTCTAATACGGCAGGAGGCAGGGTTACCACGTCTGCCCCGATCTTTGCAGCATCAACTACGTGCACCGGATGACGGACACTTGCCACAAGTATCTCTGTCTGAAAGTCATAATTAGAAAATATTTCTTTAATCTCTTTAATCAGGTGCATGCCGTCCTGACCAATGTCATCTAGTCTGCCAATAAATGGGCTGACATACTTTGCTCCGGATTTTGCGGCAAGCAAAGCTTGGTTTGGAGAAAATATCAGGGTAACATTGACGGGAATTCCTTCAGAGGAGAGGGATTTGCATGCCTTCAAACCGTCAGGAGTCATGGGAACTTTGACAACAACGTTATCACCGTATTGACGTAGACGTTTTCCCTCTTCGATCATTGCAGAATATTCCGTACTAATGACTTCAAGACTTACATCGCCTTTGATAATTTTTGCAATCTCTTGCATCGCATCTCTGGGATTGCCTTTTTCTTTTGAGAGTAAAGAGGGGTTGGTCGTAATCCCATCAAGCAGTCCCATATCATTGAACTTTCTAATGGATTCCAGATTTGCAGTATCAAGAAAAATCTTCATAGTTTTTTGCTCCCAAGTTCTTTGACTTGTTTTACCATATTAAAGGATGTTATGCCATGCTTTTCTAGCAATAGTGAAATTTCGTCATCCCGGGCAGATTCTCCGAACATATCCTGGACGCCGATTCGTTTTATCGGCACGGGATATGATTCGGAAACCGATTCTGCAACTGCAGAGCCCATGCCTCCGAAAACATTATGTTCCTCAGCGGTAACCATGCAACCCGTCTCCCTTGCGGCCTTTTCTAAAAGTTCATTGTCAATTGGCTTTATTGAAAACATGTCCAAGACCCTGCATGAGATCCCCTCCCGTTGTAGTAATTCGGCCGCTTCTAGGGCCATCCCAACTGTAATTCCACATGCGGCAATCGTGCAATCAGAGCCATCCCTTAATGTGATGCCCCTGCCAATCCGGAAATCCTGGGATTCCAAATGGATCAGCGGGGTCTTGGATCTTGCCATCCTCATGTAAAACGGGCCATACTCATCTGCCATCAGACGTGTCAGTCTAGAGACGGCAACCGTATCAGCTGGAATGAACACCCGGAAGTTTGGAATCGCCCTCATTATTGCTATATCTTCAAGCTGCTGGTGTGAGCCGCCATCAGGTCCGACTGATAATCCGCCATGGGAGACGACTAATTTTACATTAAGGCCGTTTCTTCCAGGCGGTGACGGATATGCAATGTTATTCCGAATTTGATCGACTGCCCTTCCCGGCAGAAATATCGCATAAGTACTTGCAAAGGAAACCTTTCCTGAAGCTGCCAATCCGGCAGAAACGGTAACCAGGTTTCCTTCGGCGATGCCCACATTAAAGAACCTGTCAGGAAATTTCCTGCCAAAACCCGAAGTCTTCAGGGAGTCAGTAGTATCAGCACCCAAGACTACGACGTCTGGATTCTCCCCTCCTATCTGAATCAGGGATTTGGAATATTCTGAACGCATATCAGTCATTACCGGCTCACTCAATGTATCCTGCCTCCTGTGCAATCTTTTTGATTTGTTCTTGTTTTGCCCCTACGACATGCAGACTAATCCATTTGTTTACCAAATCTATTCCCCCCAGCTCATCGGCCAAATCAAGTAGGATGCGTCTTCTGGATTTTAAAACCTCGGATCTGAAATCCTTGATTGCCATCCGGACATCCTGCTGTCCTATAATGGCACCGCCTCCAACAAACGCACGGGCACCATCGGCAAATATAGAGCCTATATTTTCAAGATTTACACCGCCGTCAGCCTCGATACAGCCTGAAAAATTATGCTCTTTTAGAATCGAATCTAGTCTGGCCATTTTTGCATGTGTCTCTTCAATGTATTTTTGACCGGATCTTCCAGGCACGACGGACATGACGATTAGTTGATCAATGGAGTCTAGGAATTTGTATGACCATAAAGGCAGATCAGTGTCAGGATTTATCGCAAATCCGATGCCGACTTGGTTTTGTTTTAGTATGTCATGAATCTCTCCAAAACTGGATTCATCAGTTACTTCGGCATGTACTGTAATGATGTCACTGCCTGCATCAACATAGTCCCTGACATGTCTTACGGGTTCGTTTATCATCAGATGGGAATCAAAGGGGATCACAGTAAGGGATCGCAGTTCCTTGATTTTCGCATGATCAAAGGTTTTGTCTGGGACAAATTGACCGTCCATCACATCAAGATGAATGTAATCGGCCCTGCCAGAGACGCATCTTTTAACTTCATTTTCCAGGTTTGTCATGTCACCGGCAATTATGGACGGGGCAATCATAAATTGCGAATCTAGCTCGAGATTAATTATTGGAACCACGTCAGAATCCGGCGCCTTTCCATGCCACTGTGGATTGTCTTCCATGTGTTCTATGGATTTGCCTTTGATTGTACGGGATATTATCATAGTCGGCACTCCCTTGACTGTGTTTGCCTTTGCAATTGCAGCGTCAATTTGTTCAATCCTATGTCCGTCAATTTCAAGTACGTTCCAGCCAAATGATCTCCACTTATCACCTGTTCTCCAGCGGGATGCGTCCCTCCACATTTCAGAGAGATCATCGCCTTCTAATTTTTCATCCAGAGGCATTATCTTTTCAGTGTATGAATCCTGTTGAATGAAGTTTCTATCAAGAAAGACGGTGAGATTGTCAACCTTGTATTTTGAAGCCGTCATTGCAGCCTCCCAAATCTGCCCCTCGTTAGACTCGCCATCACCTATGACAGTATACACATGATAGTCCTTTGAGTCAAGCCTGCCAGCAAGTGCAATTCCTATAGAAAAGGACAATCCGGTACCCAGAGAGCCTCCGCAAAATTCCACACCGGGACACTTTAGATCAGGATGTCCCTGTAATTTACTGCCAAATTTTCTCAGAGTCTCAATATCAGATTCTGGAAAGTATCCTGCGACTGCCATATTGGAAAACAGTCCAGGTGCCGCATGGCCCTTGGATAAAACCAGACGATCCCTGTCCTCCCACTGGGGGTTTTTGGGGTCAAATTTCAGATGCTTTCCAAATAAACAGCCCAGAATCTCGGCCATGGAAAAAGAGCCCCCAGGATGGCCAGAACCGGCAGTATTTGTCCCCCTGATGACTAGTTTACGGGCTCGAAGGATGTTTTTCTTGGTTTGATAATAGTTAAGCCCCATCTTGATCGTTGTCCTTGTAAATTGAATAAAAATCTATTTCTGTAAAATTTTAATTTGATCGCTGCTGTGAGATATCGTGGAAATAAAAGAGATTACCCCGATCGTGGTTTTTGACAATCAGTGTTACCTGTGCATGAAATTTGCAAGATTCGTAGGTTTTCTTGCCAGAGACAGGATTGCGATGGTGGGGCATTATTCAGAACTTGGCAAAAAGATCAGAGACGAGATACTAGACGAGTCTGCTTTGGAGATGTTCTGGTTTGTAGATAAGAAAGCGGCATATGGAGGCAGGGCGGCGTTAATTCCGTTGGCAAGGTCAATTTTGTCTAAAAAAACAGCAGGATTACCGGTTGTAAATATGGATGATGAGGATTGCGGCAAGGAATGCAAGACTGTAAAGGCAGTATTTATGAGATCATCCAGCCTGCTCACAAATAGCAGAAAAATAGATCTCTAGTAAATCTAAATAACACTTGGATGTAGACTTGGCATGAGGGTAAAAACCCAGAGTTCCACAAAAAAGAAGACACAGCTTTTGTGCGGATTTGTACTAGAAGGTTCAAACAGGGTTCTGGGACTGGAAAAATTTGACGCTGCCGCATCAGTTGCAATCGGCCAGTCCCTAAAAGACATGGAAGGCAAACGGGGGAGATTAACCGTAATTCCAATTACAGGAAAAAATCCAGCAAAAAGAGTTCTGCTTGCAGGACTGGGGAAGAAAGAAGAGATGACAGGAGATACAGTCAGATCTGTTTCAGGCAGGATTGCACAAAAGGCAAGAGAGTTGAGGCTGGATGAATTTTCAATAATAGCGCCTCCGAGTTTTGTAGCTGGGCAGATTTCATCAATCAGTCAGATTGTAGAGGGCTGCAAAATGGCACTATACAAATTTGACAAGTTCAAGGCAGAAAAAACTGACAGTTCTCCTGAACTGACAGTCATAGCTGCCAAATCAAGTAATACCACACGGGCGCTCAGAACAGCTCAGATCGTCGCAGAAGGCGCAATATTTACCAAAAGTATTGCCAATCTGCCTCCAAACGAATGTACGCCAGTCACGCTGGCAAACTTTGCAAGGGCTATCTCCAAAAAGAACGGCATAAAATGCAGCGTAATTTCCAAATCCGAATTAAGGAAGCGTGGCTTTGGCGGGATTACGGCAGTAGGGAAGGGCAGTAAAAATGAACCCAAGTTAATTATCATGGAATATAATCGTGGACCAAAAAGCGAAAAGCCCGTCGTCCTAGTTGGCAAGGCAGTGACATTTGACACGGGGGGAATTTCATTAAAACCCGGAGAAAGAATGGATGAGATGAAGTTTGACAAATGTGGCGGCTGTACGGTTCTTGGAATAATGAAGGCAGTTTCTGAATTAAAACTGCCAGTCAACGTAGTTGGAATAATTCCATCAGTGGAGAATATGCCAGGCGGGGAATCATACAGACCGGGGGACATCATAAGGTTGTATAATAAAAAGACGGCAGAGATTCTAAATACGGATGCTGAGGGCAGGCTGATTTTAGCTGACGCACTGGCATACGGGGAAAGCCGCTATTCACCAAAAGCAATAATCGATTTTGCGACCCTGACTGGGGCATGCATCGTAGCACTTGGCACCAATGTTGCAGGAATGGTTTCAAACAATCAAAGACTGGCAAAGAGGATCAGTGAATCATCAGATAGAACCACAGAAGAGGTTTGGGAGCTTCCGCTGAATCAGGACTATATGGACATGATAAAATCAGATGTTGCAGACATGAAAAATGTCGGAATAGGCAGGGCGGCAGGAACCATTACAGCTGCGGCGTTTTTGAAAAATGCCATCAAAGAAACCCCGTGGGTTCATATCGATATTGCCGGAGTTGCATGGACGCAGGCATCTACCAAGGAAAAATCATACAATCCAAAGGGGGCTACGGGTTTTGGTGTAAGGCTGATCCTGGATTATCTGCAGAATCTGTAAAATCAGTATCCCCTGCTGTTTCTATCAGGTTTGGCGATATTGGGATTTCTCCAGCCGTGTTTCTCCATCAGATGATTTAGCAGCCGGATGTCATTGTCGCATGACTCTCCACAAACAGAACAGTTAGGCATTGGAATTACATCAACCAAACTAACTGGATATTAAAAGATTGATTGATTGATTGAAAATGCCAGCACTGTTGCTTCCCAAGGGCTCTCGCATCTTAGTAGCACAACAGCGACGTCAGGTTTGACTTCCAAGTTCGGAATGGGATTGGGTCGCACCCTGACGCTATGGCCGGCTTGTAGATTGATGCCAGATTCTCATCTATTAACGTAACGCTGGGATTTTAGCGCCCAAAATAGGTATAAAGCAAAGAAAATACCGAACTACGACATGACACACAGGGTTTCTGTATTGGATCAGGATTTATGCCAGCCAAAAAAATGTGGTTTGGAATGCATAAAATACTGCCCAGTCAACAAATCAGGGGCAGACTGTATCGTTTTAAATGAAGAGACAAACAAGGCCCAGATCGACGAGGATATCTGTAATGGCTGCGGAATATGTGTCAAGGTATGTCCGTTTGATGCAATAACCATTGTAAATCTGGCAAGTGAGCTGGCCACGGACAAAATTCACCAGTATGGGCAGAATTCATTCCGATTATACAAGTTGCCCACCCCGAAAAAAGGCGAGGTTGTAGGATTGCTGGGAAGAAATGGAATGGGAAAAAGCACCGTTGTCAGCATACTGTCGGGAAATCTTAAACCAAATCTTGGAAGATATGAGGATCCGCCAGAGTGGGATGAGATCTTAAAACATTATAGCGGAACCGAGCTCAAACAACATTTTGAAAAAATTAAACAAAAGCAGATTCATGCTTCAATAAAACCGCAGCAGGTCCATCATATTGCACAGGCATTTGATGGAACAGGAAAGGAGTTAATCGACAAATATGATCAGAGAGGCGTTTCCAAGGAACTAGTAAGGGAGCTGGGATTGGAGAATTCCATGGAGCAGAACTTGAAGGAGTTAAGCGGGGGGGAGTTGCAGAGGATTGCAGTAGCTGCTGCCGCATCAAAGGATACAGAGTTTTACTTTTTTGACGAACCGTCATCATACAATGACGTCTTTCAAAGAATAGGAGTCGCCCGCGTAATACAGGGCCTGGCAAAGATTGGAAAAAGTGTGATGGTAGTTGAACATGATCTGACATTACTTGATTTTCTCAGTGATTATATCGAAGTGTTGTATGGGGAGCCTGCCGCATATGGAATTGTCTCAAGTGTTCTGTCCACCAAGGTTGGAATCAACGTTTTTCTTGATGGATATCTGCCGACAGAGAATGTCAGGTTCAGGGACAAAAAGTTCTCCTTTGATGTCTCCTCCTCATCTACGGACATATTTCAAAAGGGCAGTGACGTTGTAACATATCCAAGACTGGAGAAGAGATACAGATCATTTTCAGTGGCAATCGATCCAGGAAGAGTGAGAAAAGGCGAGGTTTTAGGAATAATGGGGGCAAACGCGCTTGGAAAGACCACCATGATGAAAATGATTGCAGGTGTTGAAAAACCAGATGCGGGGGGCGTGGATAAGAAAATAAAGATAGCATACAAGCCGCAGTATCTCCAAAATGATATTGATGTCGAGGTCGTATCAATGCTGGATAAGGCAAACGGCAGTCCAGTCGAGGGAAGTCTTGAAGAAGAACAGATACTAAATCCGTTGAAAATTAAGAGGCTCTACAACAAATCTGTCAAGAATCTTTCCGGAGGGGAACTGCAAAAGGTGGCAGTTGCATCATGCCTGCTGCAGAAGGTGGATCTGTACGCCCTAGATGAGCCTTCGGCATTCTTGGATGTGGAGGACAGGATTGCAGTTGCAAAATTCCTGCAAAAGTTTGTCCGTTCCTTTGAAAAATCGGCAATAGTAATTGATCATGATTTACAGCTGATGGATTTGGTTTCTGATACGATGGTAATATTTGAGGGGGAACCTGGTACTGCAGGTCATGCCACATCGCCGATGCCAAAAGCTGATGCCATGAACAGGTTCCTAAGATCACTTGACATGTCATTTAGAAGGGATGAAAGAAGTCTCAGGCCACGTGTAAACAAACTGGAAAGCAGGATGGACAAGACTCAAAAGTCTTCTGGAAATTTCTATTACAAAGAGTAAATTCTCCTTGAGAGATCCCATGGTTATCTGGAGATGGAATGTAAGTTTTCTTTATAGAGTAGTTTGTCTTGTTTTGTGCATTTAAGATTTAGGCGATATTGCATGATTTAGGATGTAATCAACAAAGATTGATTTATTTCAGTATTTAAGAGCAGTTCCATCAACGGGGGATTCTCTTCTTGATTCCCACAATAACAATCGCGGGAATTCCAGCATACATCATCACATTTAGGATAATCAATGAAATGCCATATCCCAAAACCTTTGCTTCAGAATCCATATCAGCAGGCTCTAAAATCGACATGGAGGCGATCATCGGAGTGATTGCAATCTTTACTGCCTCACGAAATACCGGATTTTCACGCTCATAATCTGCAATTACGGGACTAAATGAGTAGTAGAAATCATTAAAGTATTTCATAAATAATGTTCCTGATTCTGTTTGAAGTAATGAATTATCCCGCAGTTCTCGCAGCTGCTGTACCTGGGGTGCTAGTTCCGAGCCATATGTTGCAGTAGCGACAAGACAGCTGCCTCCAGGATATTCTGATGACTGGCCGGGATCTGTTCTTGGTATGTTATAATCAACTGCATCCAATTTTACAGATACTGACATGTCTCCAAAAAAGGGCATGTTAGTTGCCTCCATGCTGGTGCTTTTTTCAAGTAGCAATCCGCTGTTTTTTTCAAAAAGTGATTCATCAGTTATCTTCATTTTACCGTCATTATCATACAACTCTATTTGTTCAGAATGCAGCTTGATCACGTCTATTTCTTTGTCATCAAAGTAGGCAGTTTCAAATCCCACCACCTCATATTCATTATCAGCGTCTGTAAAGATATCACCAATCTTGACATTAATGGGAATAAAGTACTGGATAAAAGTAAACGAGTCATTTGCCAGAGGATGTTCATGTTCTTCTCCATTACAAAAGATTGAACTCTTAATCGTGGGATTATTGTTGTCCGTTTCGATAATTTCGAATTTATTCCATTCTACATCTGAAAAAACACATCCAATCTCAGCGAATTCATAATTGCTTTTCAGCGTATTTACTATTCCAAATGATCCATTGCCAGATATGTCCACCTTGTATTTTACCCAGTCCCCTTTCTTGAGACCGATTTCATCTGTTATAATATCTGCAGATGAGGCCAGTTGTTCCTTTGGGAATTCTGCTGGAAATTTACTTTGTTTTAATTCCAGATTTTTTTCCCAATCTGCAATTATGGGATCAACTAGCTGTTTTATTGCAAATTTCTGTAAATCTCTGGATTTTTCCAACTCTTCTAGCCCTATCATCTTATCTTCGCCACACATTGTAAGCCCGGAATCCTGCACCGGAACTGCGTCAATCTCGTTTTTCTTTTCGGAATAATCAGTCTTTGTGTATGATGAAAGTTGGCTTTTTCCATCACGGAGAAATTCAAGATATTTTGCTGAAATCTGAATCATTAATTTTTCTTCTTCAGGTGTCAGATTGGTGTCTGAATAAAACACTGCAAACTCCTCAGAGGATGTTATCGAGCTTGCAAATGCGGTCGCATCCTGGGATTTTTGATAGTCAACCTTCCCGATATATTCTTCAAATCCCTGGCTTGTTTTGTATTCTTCAAACAGTTTTGTAAAACCTGTCCTGTATGAGAGTTCCATGTTAGAGATTTCCCCAACAGGAGGGCATTTTTCCATATCACCTAGTGGTTCCTCCAAAGGCAGGGGGCTTTGAGCAAGAACAGATAGTGGCAGAAACAAAACAAGGGATATTGTAAAAATAATTCCCGGATTCATAATTATTCTTGAGACTTGTGAAATTAACTGTTTTGTTGTATTGGTTTGGTGGGATATCCCAGTCCACTTGAAGCGTGTTGGATCTTTTGTTTTAGAAAATAATTACATATAAAACAGATTTGACATGATTTCTATTACAAAGAATGGCCAAAATGTTAAAAAAATCACTGGAGGATATCCTTACATCAAAAGAAAGTGACGAGTTGATTGCCGCCTTTGATCAGATAGGTGAGATAATAATAGTAAGAATTCCCGATTCGCTTTTATCAAAGAAAAAAATCATCGGCCAGACCCTGTTAAATGAGGTAAAAATAGCCAAAAGTGTGTTTTATCAGGCCTCTGCTGTGGAGGGGGATTTTCGTACGCGGGATTTGGAGATCATTGCAGGCAAAGACAGTACCGAAACAGAATACAAGGAATTTGGCTGCAGGTTCGCAGTAGACGTGGAAAATGCGTTTTTTTCGCCCCGCCTGTCTACGGAAAGAGAAAGGATTTCAGACATGGTTCAGGACGACGAGGTAATAACTAACATGTTTGCAGGAGTCGGAATGTTCTCCATAATGGCTGCAAAAAAGAAAAAGTGTGTCGTGTACAGCATCGATATCAATCCTGTCGCATCAAAACTGTGTGAAAGAAATATCAAACTAAACAAGCTTGCTGGAAAAATTATCTCAGTTAATGGCGATGCATCAGAGATCATCAGAGAACAGCTAGTCGACAAATCAGACAGGACGTTGATGCTGCTACCTGAAAGATCAGATGTGTTTTTAAAAGACGCAGTAAGTACCACCAAAGACGGAGGCACAATACATTACTATTCACATATTCATGCCGATAAAAAATCAGAAGCAGGAAGACTCTCAGAAGAGCATTATCTGCAGGTCGCACCGGTAAAATCAGAAATCCTCGGTTCAAAGATTGTCAGGGCCGTAGGTCCCAGATATTATCAGACAGTAGTAGATGTCAGGATTTTCAAGTGATCCTGCAGAAGATTCAATCATCAGATGTGATCGATGCAGACGATGGCCGAGTCGTTGCCATGACATATCCAATCCATGCGACCACGCCGAGTATTCCTCCGGCAATCATCAAAACAGACAACTGCAGTACGATGGGACTCCATTCAGAAAGCATCAGCAGGTATGCATAAAGGAAGAACCCGCCAATACACAGTACGAAAATGACAATGCCCGTTCCTTTACGTTTGTTCATGACAAAGAATTTTTTTGCGAGTTATTTATTGGTTTGAACCTAGCTTAATTCAATTGCCATAAGATATGCGTCCTCGCCGTCTCGATAGTAGGAATTCAGCTGCTGTCTGATAACGAATCCCAGCTTTTCATACAGTTGTACGGCCTCATTATTGCTGCAGCGAACCTCCAGATAGAATTCATCGCAGTTTTTTAGTTTTACACCCTTGACGGATTCCTCAACTAGCCCCCGTCCGATTCCCTTCCTTCTGTACTCATCAAGAACCGCGATTGATACGACGTGTCCCTTTTTGACGAATCCCAATTTTTTAAAATTTGAAAAGCCATACTCGGTCTTGCACATGATATAACCGACGTGTTTTCTGCCGATTTCTGCAATGATAAAGGCCTCCGGTATTTCTGCAAGCAGGCTCTCATAAAAGTAATCAGAATAATGCTCTGGAAGTGTCTTTAAATTAATCTCCATTACTGGAATCAGATCGCTTGGTTCTGCCCGCCTGATATCGCAGTCACCTAATTGCCTGAGAATTACCTGCATATTATAGGATGGACGTATCAATATTTAATTTTAAACCATAAACCCATTTTAATGGAAAGATACAGCCTAAATAGATGGAGGAACCCTCGCAAGAAGAGATTATCTCATTAGTCAATTCCATATTCGAGGTCAGCGATTTCACAAAGGCAGAATTTTCCCTAGAATTTAGAATCGAGGATTCGGAATTCAAGGCCAAATTTGAGAATCTGGCAAGGAGGTTGGAGGGTATGAGTTTTGTTTGTAGATTGGAGAAGATCAACAATTCAAAACATATAATCATCCAAAAGTTTACCCCGAAAAAACAGATGAGGTGGCTAAACACCGCATGGACCCCCAGAATATTGTTTGCAGTTGTAATCTCATTTGTAATGATTGACGGGTATTACAGGACGGCCGGAACAAACTCAATCGTAGAGATTGGAGATCCCCTGGAGATGGCCGTCGTCTATACGGTGTCATTGTTGGGAATTTTAGGAGTTCACGAGCTAGGCCACATTATTGCTGCAAAATTACACGGACTAAAAACAAGCTGGCCCTACTTTATACCGGGACTGCCGATATATGGCATTCCAACTTTTGGCGCGTTTATTCAATCAAGGGGACTGACAATCAACAGGGAGATCTTATTTGATGTGGCCATTGCAGGTCCGATTGCAGGACTGGTAATTGTAGTAATAGTCTCAATTTATGGGGCATATACTGCGCCAATCCTGGATCAGGATGTTGCCGAGGGACTGTTTGCAGATGCCAGACTGATGGAATGGGCCCAGGGAGAACCGTTGCTAATGTCTGCAAGTCTGGCAATGTTTGGCAAGGGTACAGGCGGACACGAGGTCATCATGACGCCGATTCTGTTTGCGGCATGGATCGGGTTTTTAATTACGTTTCTGAATCTGCTGCCGGCATGGCAGTTGGACGGTGGACACATGGCAAGAACGCTACTTGGCCCAAAGATGCACAGATATGCAACCTACGCGAGTATGTTAGTTCTGGTTCTGTTAAACTACTGGTTGATGGCCATATTGATTCTGGTAATGAGCTCAAGGAGTCCCAGTGCAAGTCCGCTAGATGATATCTCACCGCTTTCAAGAAACAAGAAACTGGCATACATTGGAATCATAGGATTGGCAGTTTTGTGCGCACCGCTGCCGACAGAGTTTCTCCCCGGCCTTTTACCGTAGTAAAAGTCTGGCACCGTCTGCAACTACGGCAACCTTTTGTCGTGCACCCTGCGTTTTTAGGATATAATCCATGGAATACTTTATTCCGGCCATGGAGACCATGTCAAATTTCTTGGCATAAAATTCCGGAAGGATTGAAATCAAACCAATTTGAAAGTTCCTTTGAATCTCGGAGAGAAACAGTAAATCCTCCATTCCTCCTATGTATTTGGCAGGATTTCGCAGCTGCTCCAGGGTCAATCTATCTTCAATGTACCGCTGGAGTGCATCAGAGCCAAGACCGCCACTGCATTCGGCCACCAGGATTGCAAGACCGTCTTTTTTTATTGCATTTGAACAGTTCCAAAGAGACGAGAGGGATCTTCCAAGATTATCATTGCTTGCATCCTTGCCGGTGCTGACTATCATTGTTTTATGCTGACCTACATCCTTGATCGAGTTGGATTCCAAAATTTTTGTTGCAGAAACAGTTTCAGATGGATGACCTATGGAAAAGTCAATTATGCCCTTGGAATTTGCAACTATCTCTATTCCCTGAATTTCAAAGTTATCGGTAAACTTTTTTGCCTCATCCAGACTTTGTGGATATTGGCCAGGTGCCGGAAGATTTCCCTGTCTTTTTGCATATGCCAAAAGCATGGATTCCAAGCCAAATTTTTTGACAAGACGTGTGGAGATGGTCTCATAACCAAACAGCCCATCAAACTCCATCTCAGAGAGAAATACGAGGTTTGAGTTTGAAAGCTCGCCGTTGTCAAACTCATTTATGGAACTTCCTTCAGGCAGTCCTGCCTTTACCAGATTCAGGATTTTTTTATCTGCCAGAATTTTTGGGAACGGTTTTGATTTTTGCTCACATATTGTAAACAGTGATGAGATGATTTTTTGGACGGATTTTGAATTATGCAGAACCACCAGTTCCATGGGTTTTGACAGATCAAGTGCACTGAGTTTTTCAGTGATGATCTGATCTTCTAAAATCTTGCCCTCAGAATCAATCTTTTGCTCCAAATTTTCCGCCCTTATGTCTAAAACGACGTCTGTGAGGCCGTAATTTAACCAGATTTCAGGCATGATTCACATACAATACAAACCAAAATAAATCCAGTGTAGTTAATTTTGATATGGAGTTTGTAAAAGAGTTTGCGGTCTTTTTGCACCAAAATGGCATAATAAAATTCGGTGATTTCACCCTTGCCAGCGGCAAAAAGAGTCCATACTATGTAGACTTGAGACTAGTTCCAAGTTATCCACATGAGTTTAGAAAAATGATAAAATACCTTCAAAACGAGATTGCCGCAGATATCGGGTTGGATGCGTTTGATTCCATTGTCTCGGTCCCCACAGGCGGTCTGGTGATTGCCTCTGCACTGTCTATGGAAACTGTAAAGCCGCTAATCTATGTGAGAAGCAAGCCAAAGGATTACGGCACATCAAAGTCAATCGAGGGGAAAATTCATGATGGGATGAAGGCAGTCATGATTGACGACGTGGCAACTACCGGAGGTTCGGTGGCAAATGCAATAATGTCACTAAAAAAGGCAGACATCACAGTAAAAGACGCGTATGTGATCGTCAACAGGATGGAGGGGGCAGATAAGGCCCTGTCGGAACTAGGAGTAAGGATGCATTCGGTTTTGAACATTCTACAGATTACGGAGATATTATATGAACAGAATCTTGTAGAACAAAACGTCTTTGAGAAGATAAAAGAACAGACGGGCAGATAGGTTTTGGCAGCTCAGACAAATGCCTTCCAATCATCGTTCAGATATAACTCTGATTCTTCATTGCAGCCAGCAAGTTTTAGACTTGCCTGTTTTAAAACTAATGGAAATAATGACTTCCAAAGATGCTCAAACTGTCAAGTATGGTAACATAAAAGAGAGATATTGTGCTTGGGTGCACATGGGAGCCATTTCTTGTGTTTTCAATATTTTCAATAACGTTCCGAGATGTCATCAAATGATGGATGTGATGCAACGAATTAGATCCACGTCTCGTTTAGTTTTATTTATGTGGCACCCGTTATTTTCTAGAGAATTATCATCAAAGTCAATCGAGTTAACCATTGAAATCCAGTCTGACTCTGTTAACAGCACCACGTGTCGTCAAATGACGTGGTTTTTGTGCATTGTTATGCCCTTATTTTCTCAGCCATGATTTCTTCAATACCCATCAGGGAATGGAAAACCCGTCATTTTCTAGATTGTAAAAATGCCGTATTGGAGTGTTTGAACATTCTCAATCACGTTTTTTCTGACAGGTTGATTTTGACGGATGGTAGATACTGTTACGGTTCAAATTTGACTGGATATTCTGCCATATCTGTAGCCTCATCTTTCTGACGTAAAATTCACGTCAATCTCTTTGATCTTCTCATTTAGCAAAGATTCTAGAGTTTTGCTGCAATCGGGTGATATGATCACTGTTTTGCACCTGGACCGTATTTTCATTTGTTAAAGCATCACGGTATTTTTGTAGCGTGGCATTATCCAGTCCGGCTTTAAAAAACAGAAATTCCAATTCTAATCTCTTTAATCGATTCATTTCTGCCAATTCTTCTTCTATTCTCGCTGTCATGGTTTTAATTGGATTATCCCGCTTAAAGATGAATGTTTTTTAGGCTAGTGACGATTTTAATTTAAAGGCTGGAAAAAACCGAAATACGTCACTTATTATATGAAGTAAATTAATCAATATTGGTCTTATACTTTGGTCTTAGAAGTTATCAATGCAGATAGTACCTGCCGGCGTTGTGGAAAAAATGCCATGTTGACAGATAATGTCACAGGGGAAAGATTTTGTAGCAAATGTGGTTATGTTATTTCTGAGACATTACAAGACGCCGGGCCCGAATGGAGATCATTTTCAAAAGAAGGGGGTGCGGACCCAACTAGAACAGGTGCTCCAACAACACTGGCTATGCACGACAGGGGGCTTGCCACCATCATCAATCCGATGAACAAGGACTCGTCTGGAAAACCACTTACATCTACTATGAAAAGTACGATTGAAAGACTGAGAACATGGGATAGCAGAAGCAAAGTTCATGCATCTGCGGATAAAAATCTTAGAGAAGCATTAAACCAGTTATCCACTCTGAAAGACAAACTTTCACTTTCTGATTCAGTAGTTGAAAAAGCATCATACATTTACAGAAAAGCATTAGAAAGGGGACTAGTCAAGGGTCGCTCCATTTCGGCACTGATTGCAGCATCACTTTATGCGGCATGCAGAGATACAGAAACTCCCAGAACACTAAAAGATGTTGCAGATGCAGGCAATATCAAGAAAAAAGATATTTCTAGATGTTATAGGATTCTACATCAAGAGTTGGGACTGAAAATGCCCGTAGTTGATCCAATTCAATGTATTGCAAGAATTGCAAGCAAGCTTGGAATGACAGAAAAAACAAAACGATATGCAGCTAAATTACTCAAGGTTGCCAATGAACATGAGGAATCCGCAGGAAAAGATCCCATGGGATTGGCCGCAGCTGCGCTATACATGGCGTGTATAAAAAATGATGAATATGTAACTCAGCGTGATATCGCCGAAGCATCAAATGTTACTGAAGTTACAGTAAGAAATCGATACAAGGGTTTAAGATTAGATCAGGACATGTAGGTAAAGAAAAGATACTGATATGAATCAAATTCAAGCACGGTGAGTTTGTCAAACAAAACATCACTAGTTTAACTGAATTAAGAATATAATATTCAGAAAAATTAGAAAGGCGTCAGTTACAATTTGATCATGACAATCTACATCTGTAAAATCGGCAAGGCAGCATGTGTGTTTTAAATCCCTTCATTAAACAAGACATTGCCGTTGTTGCCCATACCTCGACTTGAAGAATTTTCTGTGCATGTCGATTTCCATGTCATAGCGAAAGGAAAGTTCATGAACTAAAAATCATCAAAAAATTAGAGATTGGTGGGTTTATCCAAGGTAAATATGAATAATAAAATTGGAATATCCTGAATGATTCACAAACTTGTGCTTTGCTATAGATTCTCTCTTTTTTGTCCTAATGATTTTGTTTGCTTTTTTCCTTGGAACCTGCAGTATCCCAAACATCCTCATTCCGCCGGCAGCTACAGACTGTTGCACATCTTTCTTGCAATTACCAGCCGGGTTATTTGGCCTCATTAAATGCTTTATCTAATGATTTGCCATCGGGGTATTTTTCATTGTATGCTTTGTCTCCAACAACCTTGTACTTGCCAAACTCGCCTAGTTCGACAAAGTAGTTATCACCATCAGGACCAACAGGCCCTTGATCAGATTTACCAACATGAATAATTGTCTTTTCTCCTAATTCAAATTGAGGTTCATAACCGTGGATAAAATGCTGATCACCTTGGTAAAAACCGCCCAGGTAAAACGTGAATTCATCGCCTTTTTTTAATTGGAGTTTGGTCTCCATATCTTTGGTTTTTTTATCAATTTCTATAGTAACTGGAACAGAGCCATAAGTATCTCCTTGATAGTACCAATTTATTGGATCCCCAACTGATAACACGGTTCCTGAAACAGTTAAGAGAATAGTGTTTTTAGTTTGTTTAATATTATCCAACATGGTGTATAGACCAGAAGATACCATTAGTTTTGGATTAGCTTTTGTGATATCAGATTGCGTATAAACATAGTCTTCACTTGGAATATCAAATGAAGCTACAGAAGCTATTGAAATAGCAGTTGCAATTAAAACGCCGATTATTATTAATTTTTGTTTGTTCATTTTCTCTCCCAAGTATAGTATCTATTTATGTCTACGATGTCTCATGGTTTTGTAACTGCCTTGCAGAGGTTTTTTTGCCGGACTTTTCAGTTTTCAGACCGGCAATGTGCATGTGGGTAATGGGCCCGAAGGGCTTCGATCCCTTGGCTCACCGGTTATGAGCCGGTTACTCTACCAAGCTGAGTTACGGGCCCCAAGCAGATGAATTCTTACTTGGGTATAAAATGTTATGAGACTAGCAATATTCTTCATAACAGCTATCAAGCAGCAGGTTTTGCGCCAAGATGGATTTATCTGCAATCTCAAGCAGGCTCTCCGAATCAGTCAAAGTGGCATCTAAAATGCCCCTCCATGACGCAGCATGTCTGATGTCTGCCTCAGTATGAAGTTTAAAGTATTCCGTGGCCCCGTTATTGGTCATTCCATAAAATTCTGCAAGACCATCAAGCTTTGTCTGACTGATTTTGGGAATCTCTTTTTCAAAGGCATACATGGCACACGCCCCGCCCTCAAAGGTGCCCATCAATTCATTCAAATCAGATACGGCCCTGCGGGTTTTGGGCAGCCCGGAATAAGAGCCAAGTTCCTCCCCGGTTATACCAAGTTCCCCTGCAAAGCTGATCCACGGTGAGATATGGGCAGATTCCTCCTGCTGGTTTGCAACCAGCTCATTTACTGCCCAGTTTGGAGCCTGTTCAATAATTATAGTCATAAAGGACGGAACTGCCTTTACAAGCTGAAAATATTCCTTAGAATAGCCTGCCAGAGACCCCCGTGTCAATTTTCCATCAGACCACATCTGGTAAAATGGGTGCTTTAGTAGACTTTTTTCTTCAATCATTTCATCGATTCTTTTCACGATATTCATGTTTCATCTCCAAATTTGCCAGTAAAAAAATCTTTGCGGTTTACAAAAGATTTTATGGTCAGGATACTGAATTTTCTTGGGTTCCAGTGGTGTAGACCGGTCAAGCATACTGCCCTTTCAAGGCAGTGATCCCGGGTTCAAAATCAACAGATGAAAGTCCCGGCTGGAGCACCAAGATTTAATTAGTAATGGCAAAGCTTTTTGATCAGATTATCTTGGATAGGAAAAATATTGAGATTAATCCCCTGCTTGAAACCTATGGCATGTATATTAAAAAGATAGATCAGGCCCTAGAGAGGGAACTGGATATTTACTCCGATTCAGAGTTCATAGAGCCGCTAAAGTATTCCCTAGATGGTGGAAAGCGAATCAGGCCCATTATCCTGACTCTGGCAGCAGAGAGTGTGGGGGAGATTGATGAGAATACACTTGCGGCATCCTGTGCCGTGGAATTTCTGCATATGGAGTCAATCATCCATGATGATATTATCGATAACGAAACCATGCGAAGACAAAAGGATCCGTTTCACATAAAGTACGGATACAACACCAGCGTTCTCACAGGTGACTTTGTCTTGGGATTAATTCTTGCAATATCTTCCAGGTTGGACAATGCCAGAATTACAAAAGATCTGGCCACTACTGCAATGCTGATGAGCGAGGGAGAGATGATTGAAAGCAGGCTGGAGGCAAATGAGGATGTTACATTTGATGACTATCTCAAGGTAATTGAATACAAGACTGCAACGGCATTTGAAGTCGCAGCCAGGACGGGTGCAATCATTGCAAACGGAACCGAAGAACAGATCGAAGCACTGACAGTATACGGCAAAAATATTGGAATTGCATATCAGATCAGAGATGATTTGCTGGATTGGAAAAATGAGGACAAGCTGTTTAACATGTTGATCAAGAAAAGTTCGGATCCAAGGGACGTTTTTAACAAGATGGAGGAACTGCTAAAAGAATATTCCGAAAAAGCCAGAATCGGTCTGAGAAAAATTCCAGATTGCGATTCAAAGACAAGATTGGATAACCTGATTAATTTTACCTCGTTTAAGGTATAATATCCAAACTGATAACTGGTGCTGCCATCTCTACTAGTTGAAGAATCGGTTCGGGGTATATGCCAAATCCTACCAGAAAGAGTGTCGAGGTAATCATAATGGCGACGACTGATTTTGGTTCTGCAATTCTCTTTTCCTTTTCCCCCTCAAAGTACATCTTTCTTGTTATCCAGCCGTAGTAGGCAAGCGACAGGGCACTGTTAAGTACGCCGGCAACTGCAAGCCATGGCGCCCACCATAATGCAGGAGTCGCATCCAATGCGCTGCCAAAGAGCATCAGTTTGCTCCAAAAGCCTGCAAGTGGCGGAATACCGGCAAGTGCAAACAATGAGATGACCATGCCTAGCGCGGTAATGGGCATCTTCCTTCCCAGTCCGCTTAGCTTGTCAATATTAGTTACGGCAAGAGTGGTGACTAGTCCTGCAATTGCAATAAAGGCCGCACCCTTCATTACCGCATGATTTAGAATCTGATATAACGAGCCCTGCAGGCCAAGTGAGCTGTAGGGGGCGACTGCAAGTCCAATGAGAATGTATCCCGCATGTGCAATACTAGAGTATGCCAGCATCCTAGAGAGGTTCTTTTGCATGATTGCAGCGACGTTGCCAACAGTCATCGTCATCACGGCAAGAATTCCAAGTGCCAGTGTCCAGTCAAGATTTAAAACGACCATTCCAAGAATTACAATCCTAATTGTCGCGGCAAATCCCGCCTTTTTGGTTGCTGCGGCAAGAAGGGCCGTGATTGGAGATGGCGCCCCCTCATAGGTATCAGGAAGCCACTGATGGAATGGTACAAGCCCCATTTTGAATCCAAATCCGGCGATAAACATCCCAACTGAAAGTAGTGCAAGCGGCAGTAATGACGGATCTAGTACCGAGTAGGCCTCGATGACTTGTCCTATGTTTGTAGAACCAGTCAGTCCATATGAGATTGAAATTCCGTAAACAATTATGGCAGAAGACATTGCGCCAAACAAAAAGTACTTTAGGGCAGCCTCATTGGAGCTTGGATTCTTTTTCATAAATCCAACCAAGATGTATGTTGGAATACTCATGAGTTCCCATGCAACAAACAGCATTACCAAGTCAGTAGAATATGCGACTAGTACCATGCCGATTGTTGCAAGCAGAATTAGGGAATAGTAGACCGCAGGAGAATTGTGTTTTCTCATGTAATTAAAAGAACCAACGGTGGTGAACAAGGCGACAATTAGCATCGCTATTGCAAAGAATCCGCCAAACGCATCGTCAACTAGAACGTCTTCAGAGAAGAGGGCAGACGCTGCAACGTTATCATTGATGAATTGGTAGCCAACATATCCCATGGATGCGATTAACGCCGCAAATGCAATTACTGCATAAAACGAGTTGGAGCCTTTTTCCTTTCTTGCAATACTGATTATCGGAAGAACGATTCCCACGGTTCCCAGGATTGCAATTAATACCAACGGAGTGGAAGTAATATCTAACATCTCACATATCTCCTATATCAACAACATCAGGACTACGAATAGTAATCCCGCTCCAAATACGAATAGGTATGATTGTGAGACGCCAGTCTGGGTTCCCTGTACTACTTTGGCACTCCATACGACTGCTTTTTGTAGTCCGCTGTTCATACCGTAATCAATTGCCGTCTTTTCAAAGTATCTAAACACGCCTCTTGCCAGCCATAATGGTGTAGTGACAAAACACCAATAAATTATTGCATTAAGATACCATCTGTTTAGGAGAACCTTGTGAATCGCATAAAAGAAGATGTTGGAATTTACAAATCTTACGGGATCAACCCATCTGCCGATATAAAAGATATAGCCCAGTCCTATTCCTATTGCAAAGGCTGCCAATGACGAGCCTAGTGCGACGGGGTTGAGCCCCTGCAGGAACTCCGGCAGGATCGAGGCCTCTGTTGCAAGATGTGCGGTGTGAATACCAAATGATTCCTCAAGATATTCAGTAAACAGGTGGTGCAGTCCTTCCTCGGCGGATAATCCGATCAGGCCGATTCCAATGGTCAGAACCGCAAGAATTCCATATGGGACCCACATGGATAGTGGTGCCTCATGGATGGGGTGTCCCTGTTCCTCCATCCTTTCAATGTGCTTGCTCTTCTTTCCAAAGAAGACCATTCCAATCATCCTTGTAGTGTAAAATGCAGTGATCACCGCAGTCAGGACGGCAATGATGTACAATGGCAGCGCCCATTCATTTCCAGACTCGTAAACTGCCGCAAATATAGCATCCTTACTCCAGAAACCTGTCGTGATAAACGGCGCACCCATCAGACCAAGACCTGCTGCCCACATGAATACATATGTTTTCTTCATGTGTTTTCTCAGACCGCCCATGTCTGCCATGAATCGTGAGCCGACAACATGCAGCAAAGAGCCTGCTGCCATAAACAGGGAGGCCTTGAACATTGCATGGGAGATTAGATGGTAAAATCCCGCAGTATAGCCATCAACGTACTGATGGGACAGTCCTGCAACGCCTAGTGCCATCATCATATAGCCGATTTGAGAGCCCGTAGAATAGGCAAGAACCTTCTTAATTTCACCATTAACCATCCCCTGCGTAGCTAGTAGTAGTGCAGTAATTGCACCAACCCAGGCAATAATCTCAAAGAATTGATCTGCCAGAATTCCCGCAGCGGCCAGTGCAAAAACAAGGGGACCGATTCTTGCAACCAGGAACACGCCTGCCTTTACCATGGTTGCCGCGTGAATCAATGCAGAGACGGCAGTAGGGCCAGTCATCGCCTCTAGGAGCCATTCGTTTAGCGGGAACTGGGCGGATTTTCCCATGGCACCGCCAAAGAGTAAGACAAATGCGGGAACCAGGAGGCCCTGGGCAGACATTGCAGTGGCCCATTCAGTATCCCCGATTAGTTCCTTGAAACCAAAGGTGCCTGCAAAGACAAATATCAGAAACATTCCCGCAAGCATCATCACATCGCCGACTTTGGTCATGATAAACGCCTTCATGCCGGCATGTGTCGGGGAATAGTAATCCAGCATGCCAAGAACCGTTCTTCCTTCAGTACCGACGTGATCCTTCTTTTTATCACGATACCAAAAGCTGATCAGTGCGTATGATGCCAGTCCCACGCCCTCCCATCCGAAGAATACCTGAAGCAGGTTGTCAGAGAGTACGATTAACTGCATGGAGCCAATAAAGAACAGCATCCAGAACCAGAACCGGACAATGTTCTTATCACCCTTCATGTATCCCGTGCTGTAAATCATAATCAGAAATGAAATCCATCCAACGACATTTGCCATGATTATGGAGAGCGGATCGGCCAACACGCCGGCCTTTAGACCAATCGATTCAATCCACATAATCTGATGGTGCAGTTCGTGTGCCTCCAAGGCCGCAGGAAGCAGTGATGCGGCAGACAACGCACTCATCAGGGCAAATCCTACTGCGACATATCCGGTGACGTGCTTTGAGAGTCTTCCAACTCCGGGTATGATTAACGCGGCGGCAAATGGAAGGATCCAGACAAGCCATGCACCAAGAGTGCTTGGTTCAAATGGCAGGCCGAGTGATTCTGTTGCCATGCTAGACTCCCAGCACTCCATTCATGTACGGAATTATCGTCTTTAGGAAGATGTCCGGATAAATTCCCAGTATTACGGTAAAACCTGCCAGCACCATCATCGGTGCAGTCATGTACCAGCCTGCCTCCTTGACTTTTTCAAGGTGTTCTGGGATTTTTCCAAAGAATATGCGTTTTAGCATCCAAAGCATGTAAGACATTGTAAGGACGGTGGCAACAAGACCCAGACCAAATGTTACTGCCCTAAGTGTGGAGCCCTCATTAATTGCAGTCTCTAATGCGCCATAAAATAAAAGCCATTCACCCATAAAGCCGCTAGTTGGCGGAATTCCCATGATGGTCAATGCACCTATTACCGCACATACTGCAGTAATTGGCATCCTTCCTGCCAATCCGCCAAGTTTGGAGATGCTGCGGGTTCCAACCTTGACGATGATGATTCCGGCCATCATAAAGAGAATGCCTTTTCCAAGTGCGTGAGTCACATACATCATCTCCGCACCTGCAAGTCCCAGTACAGATATCGAGCCGATGCCAAACAGGAGGTAGCCCATCTGGCTGATGCTAGAATATGCAAGAAGACGCTTTAGATCATCTTGCATCAGTGCCATCGCCCCGCCATAAATCATTGTGACAAGACCCCAGATGTGGAACCATATTGCAAGGTCGGCAAATGTCGAGGGCAGAAACTCTACAATCAGTCTGAAGATGCCATAGGCGCCGATTCCGATCATGGCAGGAGACAGCAATGCGCTGATTGGTGTGGGTGCAGAACCGTGGACATATGGCAGCCAGATATGAAACATAAAGACTGCCAGCTTGACGCCGAGTCCTATTGCAATTGCAACAGCAGAAAACATTGCTATATCCTGCGGGATCTCAGATTCCCGGATGTCTGCAAAATCAAAACTTCCAATGGTAAGACCGATCATCAGGAATCCCAGCAGCAAGACTACTGCACCGGCATGCGTCCAGAACAGGAACATCAGTCCGATCTTTCTTCTCGGACCGTCACCCCATAGTGCGACCAGGAAGAAACCGGGAATCAGCATGAATTCAAAGAACAGGTAAAATTCAATCAGGTTTGTTGCAAGAACCGTACCGAGCATCCCCATTGCAAAGACCAGATAGAGTGCAAAGTAGAGCCCGGACTTTGCATTAACATAATTCGAAAGAGATGTCGTCTCAACTACCGAGGTCTGCCCGCCCGCAGATGCGGTGATCTGTTGCTCTTCTTTGAACTGCTCGTGGAACTTGTGAATCATGTATGGTTTTGAGTAAAGTGCCAGAATTGTCGATAACACATAGATGATTATGGCAAACGGCGATGACAGACCGTCAAGCAGGAAGCCAAACTCGCCGAAGAGTTCTGTCCACGGATAATGTTCTTCGACGGTTCCAGATAGTGCGGCGGTAATTACAAGAACCGTGGTGTAGAGCAAAACTGCAAACGTAAACCACATTGCAGGCGTGGGACCAGCCCTTCTTCCAATAATGTAGGCTACCGGAGATAGTAAGAGAGGCAAGAAGATTGCCTGTAATAACGCATATTCCATTATCCCTTCAGGCTCCTAAAGTCTGCGATATCGACATTTTGATACATGCGATAAGCCACAATAATTAACGAGAGCCCCACTGCAACCTCAGCTGCGGCTATTGCAATTGAGAATAATGCCAGGGTCTGACCGCCGCTGTGTGGTATGAATCTGCCAAATGCGACAAGGTTAAGATTTGCGGCATTGATGATAATTTCAATTGCAAACAGCATCCGAATAAAATTACGCTTTACGGCAAGGCCGTAAATTCCTATTCCCAGCAGGGCAACAGATACAAGTGTAAAGTCAACTAGTTCGTTGGTCATTCTCCACATCCTCCCGCTTGGCTAAAACCAGCGCACCAGTTACAGAGCCTGCAAGAATTAACGCCATCAGAATTAACGCAGGCCAGTAGTAAGTTACAAAGTTAACACCGATATCCCTAAAGTCAACTGGGGGTTCGTCAGTGGTTATTGTCTTGATTCCGGAATCCAGAAACACGGCACCCAGGGATACCATCACTATAAGCATCAATCCGATTCCTGCAAACTTTCTTCTCTTGTCCTCGATTTTTTTAAAGATGAATTCCCGCTTTACCAGCATGACTGTAAACAGAATCAGAACGGCAATGGAGCCGACATAGACTGCAAGCTGGAACAACGCAACAAACGGCGCATCAAGGAGCAGGAAGAATCCGGCAATGCCGCCAAGGGTTCCCATTAACGCAATCGAGCCATAAATTAATGATCTCATCTCTAGTGCGGCGATTGCAGAACCGATTGTAATTACAGTTAATGCAAGAAACGCAGCATCAGCCATGTGATGCACCTCTGTCAGTTATCTGGATTTCACTGTCTTGTGAGACATATGGCTTGACCTGGAGCTGTGCAGGAGTGTAGATCAGCCCCTCTTTGGAAAACGATGACAGCTCATAATCATTAGTCATGTAAAGCGCATAAAACGGACATGCATCAACACAAAGACCGCAGAAAACACACTTGCCGTAATCGATCTGTGGCATGATTGCTTTCTTGTTTTGTTTGTGTTCTTCGGGAACCTTTACCATTGCAATTGCCTCGGCAACCCCCTCACAGGCAATAGAACATAGCTGGCAGCCGGTGCAGTGATCATGGAACAGCATATGACGGCCCTTTAGCCCGGCAATTCCCACGCCAGTCGAAGGATCAAACTGATACCCGTCTCCTACGAACTTTAGTTTCTCCTCCGGATAACGGAGTGTAAACCGCTTTACTGCAAGGTGTTTGATTCCGGAATTTAACGCACGGATAATACCTGTAGCAGTTCCCATTATTGTAGTCCTCCTGGTCCCAGCACTCCAGCATACAACAGACCTAGAGCAATAAAGATGTTAACGAAGCACAGTCCGATAAGCTTGGTCCAGCCAAGATTCAGCAAAAGATCAACTCTAATTCTGGGGAAGACGCCCCTTGGCAGGAGAATAAAGAAGATTACCCCGACAGTTTTTAGAACAAACCAAAATGTGCCGTTGAGCATCTCCTGTGTGAACAGCGGCAGTCCGGGAATCTTTGCAGTAACCGGGCCCATCGCAATTCCCTCGGTAAGAATTTCAGCCGGGAACGGAGGCACCACCATCGGACCGTGCCATCCGCCAAGAAACAAGACGACAAACAGGGCAGCGAACGCATAAAGTTTCAGATAAGTTCCCAGTTGAACAAGCCCGTACATCATTCCAGAAAATTCCGTCAGCCAGCCTGCCACGATTTCACTTTCGGCCTCTGGCAGGTCAAATGGAATTCTTTCCAGCTCTGCGAGCATCGTAATGAAGAACACAATGGCGCCAATTGGCAGAAATATGATCCATGGGAAACTGGACTGA
This sequence comes from Candidatus Nitrosopumilus sp., assembly GCA_965218785.1. Lineage (GTDB taxonomy): Archaea > Thermoproteota > Nitrososphaeria > Nitrososphaerales > Nitrosopumilaceae > Nitrosopumilus. Next base: position 401,292 of record OZ244650.1, on the reverse strand, counting down.
CTCTCCACAATCTCAGACAGATTCAGGGTTCCAGTCAGCATGACAACGCCTAACAGAGACAGTATCAGTGGGATTTCAAATGAAACCATCTGGAACAGTGCCCTGATGCCGCCGATAAACGGATACTTGCTGTTTGCAGACCATGCAGAAAGAATGGTAATGATTGGAAAGAATCCAATCACTGCAAAGACCCCAATTAGTCCAATATCAATATCTGCAACCACCCAGCCAGGTGCAACAGGAATTAATGCAACAAACGCAGCTGCCGTAGCTACAAACAAGACAGGCGCCGCCCAGAAAAGCGGTTTATCGGCTTTTGCAGGAATGATAATTTCTTTGGAAATTAGTTTTAGTCCATCGCCCATTAACTGTAAAATTCCCTCAATTTTTCCACAGTAAAATGGACCTACACGCAGCTGTAATTTTGCCAGCATCTTTCTTTCAACAAAAATCGTTCCAGCAGCAAGCAATGCCGCAAATCCAAACCCGGGAAATGCCATTATTCTGAACATGTCAGTTGCCATGAATGCATGGATGATGGGAAGCGTACGCGTGGGATCTACCAGCCAAGAAAATGCAAGAAACGGCGTAAGCAGCTCGCCGTCAATTACAGGCAGTTCAATTACAAACAGAATCATCATGATTGCCGGAAGGCCGGCCAGAACGACTATCAGTAAAATCCAGAACACGTTATCGAGCAGTGACTTTATGAATTCACTTAGTTTGAACTGGGGTGCAATAACTGACATTTACCTGTCTGCCTCCACCGGCCAGTAGTTAAGACTCCAATAGACAGACGGCATGTTGCCGAGCTTTTCACCCTTGAGAAGATACGGCAATGCAATCAGATTTCTAAAGGAACCGACGCTCATTTTTAGCCGGTATGGCTCTGGTTTGCCGTCTGAAACAATATAACATCCCAGAGAGCCTCGGCCGGACTCTACACGTTTGTACACAGAATCAAGTTTGCCCTTTGGATTTGGTTTTAATTTAACCCGGACAGAACCTGACTTTGGCATCTTTTGTAATGCCTGTCTGATAATGTTGCAGCTCTCCAACATATCAAGCCAGGGAACCAGAGATCTTGCATAAGAATCACCTTCCTTCATCACATTAGTATGAACATCCAGCTCGTCATAGACATCATATGGTTCCTTTTTTCTCAGATCAAAATCAACCCCACTTGCACGAAGTACAGAGCCGGTTGTTCCAAGCCGGATTGCATCTTGACGTGATAAGACTCCGGTGTCCCTGGTTCTTGAAATCAGAATCGGATTGTCATAAAAGATCGCAGAGTATTCCTTGATACGTTTTTCAAAATAGTTGACCTGGCGCAGGCAGACATCCTCAAAGTTTGGAGGCAGGTCGTTTCTAACCCCGCCTGGAACAAAATGTGCGTGTGTTACTCTGGCACCTGTCATTTTTTCCATAAGATCAATTAGGAATTCACGGTCACCTGCAGGCCACATAAACATTGTAGAGTGTCCCAAGAAGATGCCATAAATTGCAAGCCAGTACATTGTGTAGATACATCTGTTTAATTCAGATGCGATTACTCTGACATATTTTGCACGTTCTGAAACCTCAATTCCAAGCAGTTCTTCGACTCCGAGAACATACGGATAAAGTACGTTGCAAGAGTCATGAATTACCGGCCTCTCCAAGTGAGGAATATTTAAGATATAATTCCTGTATTCTGCCATCTTTTCTTCCCCACGATGAACGTATCCGGGATCAGGATCACATGCAACAATATAGTCACCGTCAATTTGTACGATTAGTCTCATGTGACCAGAGCCGGGGTGTTGTGGTCCCACATTGAGAGTCATGATTCTCTCGTCGACTTTTTGGAGTGCCAGTCCGGGTGGTAGTTCTACAGTCATCATTATCTTCCCTTTATTGCAAAGTCCTTTCTGAGTGGAGGCAGGTCCGCCCAGTCCTCTGGCAAAAGCAGTCTTCGATTATCCGGATGACCTTCAAAGAAGACACCGAGCATTTCAAAAGTTTCTCTTTCATGGAATTCCACGCTATAAAACACATCCCTAAGACTGGGGAGCCTGGTGGCGTCATTTCCAGGAATCGGGTTTTCTTCCCGTTGAGCCCTGGTAGATAAGACAAGAATCTGTCTTGCCAGCGAGGAATCGCTGTAAGAACCGATGTGATAGACGACCTCGATTTCTTTATCTGCAGGATAGTCCACACCTGAAACGGATTCGACGTGATCATAGTTCAAGCCGTCGCGAATGAACTCTGCAACATCATGTACATCATCCTTGCCGGCACTAATTCCAATTCTGTCTTCTTTTACAAATGTGACTCTGACTTTATCTCCAAACTTTTCAACAATCTTTTCAGAAATTCCCTTTTCAAAAGCAGGCAGTTCCACGGGTTTTTCTTCAGGTTTTTTTGCAACAGGCTTTGGTGCCGGTTTTTCTTCAGGTATTTTTGCAACAGGCTTTGGTGCCGGTTTTTCTTCAGGTATTTTTGCAACAGGCTTTGGTGCCGGTTTTTCTTCAGGTATTTTTGCAACAGGCTTTGGTGCCGGTTTTTCTTCTGCGGGTTTTTCAGAATCAGAACTCATCATACAAACGTCCTAGCCTTCATTCTCTTGATTTTCTCTTGTAACAAAATACATCCTTGGATAAGGGTTTCAGGTCTAGGTGGGCAACCCGGAACATAGACATCAACTGGAATAACTCCGTCAATTCCAGGAAGTACATTGTATGAATCAAAATACAGTCCTCCAGTAATTGCACAGGCTCCCATAGCAATTACATACTTTGGTTCTGGCATTTGATCATAAACTAGTCTGAGACGTGGCGCCATTTTTCTTGTAATGGTTCCCTGAACGACAATCAGATCACACTGTCTAAGTGATCCGAATGCTTCGATGATGCCAAATCTTTCAACATCATATCTCGGACTGGACGCTGCGCCAAATTCAACACTGCAGCAGGCCGTTTCAATGTGGACAGGCCAGAGTGACCAAATTCTACCCCAATTGATGGCATAACCCAGTGGTTTGCCGATCGCTTTTTCCAGAATATCCCCTAATTTTCCTACAAAAACATTTGCGTTTTCTGGTGTTACCAAGTCTTTAAGCAATCTTATTCCATATCCTGTAAATGTGATTTATATAAAAAACTACCATATTCTTCGTCTCCCTGACTGGTACAAAGCAAACGACATTGCTCCAAACATTATACCCAGAAATCCAATCATGGGCAGGGTCGCGCTCTTTGGAAGTTCCAAAAGGGAGCTTCCCCATGCGTACAAGAAGATTGCCATGACATCAAATACTACAAACATCAGAATGTAAGGATAGTACTGCATCATAAAGTGGGTTCGGCCTTCTCCTGAGGGAACCTGACCGCATTCCATTGGCAGGAATTTGACAGGATTGCTCCGTTTTCGTGGTGAAATCATTCTTGAAACTATCAAGGCAGGTGCCATTGCAACTATACCAAAGGCAAACATCAATACAACGGTACTGTAATTGCCCGCTAATTCCCCGACCAATTCAGCTTTTTGACCGGATTTTTGTATAAAAAGGTATGCTTCTTTTTTCGATCAAATTTTGGAAAGAATAATTTCTGTAAACTACTTAATAGGATGGTGGGTAAAACCCATAATGCCATTAAATATTGGAGATAAAGCTCCTGATTTTGAACTTCCAGACACGGAGTTAAAACTGCGGACTTTGGATGAATTTAAAGGAAAAAAGATCGTACTTTCATTCATCGTTGCTGCAAGTTCGCCTGTTTGTGAAACAGAATTATGCACATTCAGGGATTCCTGGCAAGAAATTTCAGATCTTGGTGCGCAGGTAATAGCAGTCAGTAATGACGGTCCGTTTGCAAACAAAGCATTTGCAGAAAAAAATAATTTTAATTTCCCGTTATTGGGAGATTACAACAGTAAGACAATTCGTGATTACGACATACTCTTAAAGGATCTGTTGCACCTCAAGGACTATAATGCCGCAAAGCGTTCTGTATTCATAATTATGGAAGATGGGACAGTTGGCTACAAATGGGTTTCAGAGGATCCATTAAAAGAACCAGACTATGAAGAGATTAAAAATTTTCTAAGATAGGGATATTTCCTTTTTTATTCTATATCAGCAATTACGTCGCCCTTGGCGACAGTTCCCGTTTCCTTAACCTTGATGGATTTTACAGTACCGTCTTTGTGTGCTTTGACTGCAACCTGCATCTTCATAGATTCTAGGGTGCAGATAACATCGCCTTTCTTTACAGAATCCCCCGTGGCAACTGCAATAGAAACAACCTTGCCTGGAATTTGACTCTTCAAAGATAGCTGTGTGTTATCAGTACCTCCGCCGCTGCCGCCAGAGTTTTTGTATACTATTCCATCAAAATGAGTATGCATGTTAAGAGTGATTGGAACGTTGTCAATTACCAGACTCATTTCATTTGTGGATCGTTTAAGATATTTTGCCCTGTGATAGTTTTGGTCTAAAATAAACTCGACTCCCTTTGAATTGACATTTAGAATTTTTAGTTGATGTTCAGCATCATTAATTTTAATTACGTATTCATTATTTCCAAGGCTTGCAGTTATTTTCCCATCAAATGATTTTTCAAGATCTTGTATTTTATAGTTCATCATTGATCAATCCAGTTTGTTCTTCCAGTTGGAATTACCAGCAGCGAGGCTTTGTACGCGGCTTGCAAAGTATTTGGAATGAATTATCGCAGCAGCCAAAGCCGCATTGCTTTTCTCCTCCTTTTCTTTCTTAATGTCTTCAGCTAGCCTGTCAATCATCTCAAAACGCTTAAGAAAGTCAGTTGACAGCTGGCCATTTTTGTATTCGTCTGAATTTAGAATTGTTTTGTAGAGGGGAATTGAAGTCTCAACTCCCTGAATGTAAAAGTCATTTAATGCGGCAAGCATTCTCGTTCTGGATTCATCAAATGTCTGTCCCCATGTAACGAGTTTTGCCATTAACGAGTCATAAAACGGAGAAACGGTACATCCCGAATACAGGTAGGTATCACATCGAACGCCTGGTCCTGCCGGTATTGTTACATCCGGGACAGGTCCGGTAGACGGTGCAAAGTCCAAGAAGGTGTCTTCGGCGTTAATTCTGCATTCAATTGCATATCCGTTCATTTTGAGGTCACTTTGCTTGAATGGAAGGGGTTCACCATTTGCAATATCAAGCTGCAGTTTGACTAGATCCAGTCCGGACACGTATTCCGTAATTGGGTGTTCTACCTGCAGTCTGGCGTTAATTTCGATAAAATAGAACTCGCCGTTATCGGCCCTTAGAAATTCTGCTGTACCCAGGTTTGTATAGTCAACTGCGTCAGCTGCATTACACACGATCTCCCCCACACGTTGCCTTGTTTGCTCATCAACGATTGGGGAGGGTGTCTGTTCAATTAATTTTTGGTTGCGTCTTTGGATTGAACATTCTCTTTCAAAGATATGAACGGTGTTTCCATGAGTGTCTCTTGCCATCTGATATTCAATGTGTCTTGTTCTCTCTAGGAATTTTTCTACAAGGATTGCCGATTTTCCTACGGCGGCAATTGACTCTCCTGTGACGGATTCATAACCCTCATGTAGTTCCTTATCATTAGTGGCCAGTCTGATTCCGCGACCTCCGCCGCCATAAACTGATTTTAACAGCACTGGGTAGCCAATATCATTTGCAATCTTTTCTGCCTCGTCTGCATCCTTGACCAGGTCTGTACTTCCAGGTACTGTCGGTACTTTGGCTTTTAGCATTGCGACCTTGCACCTCATTTTATCGCCACAAAGATTCATAGAATCAGCAGAAGGACCAATGAAATTGATCTTATTTTTTTCACATAACCTTGCAAAGTCATCATTTTCAGAAAGAAAGCCATAACCCGGATGAACGGCATCTGCACCAGAAGACAGTATGACATCAAGAATTTTTTCCTGATTAAGATATGATTTTGCAGGGGATGCCTCTCCAATATGATATGCCTCAGTAGCCTGTTTTACATGCATTGAATTAGTATCCTCATCAGAATAAACTGCTACTGTCTTAATTCCAAGTACCTTGCATGTTCGTATTACACGTAAGGCAATTTCCCCCCTGTTTGCAACAAGTACTTTTTCAATCATCATTAATCACAGGTTAATATTTCCGTGCTTTCTGGGCAGCTGTTTTTCCCTCTTGTTTGCAAGCATTGCAAGTGCCTTGATCAACATGGGCCTGGTTTCAGCCGGATCAATTACATTATCAACAGTTCCGTGAGAGGCAGCAACGTAAGGATTTTCAAATTTTTCGGTAAATTCATCGATTAGCCGTTTTTTGAGCGCTTCAGGATCATCAGATGTTTGCAGTTCTTTTCTGTACATAATTTTAACAGCCGCCTCCCCGCCCAGTACGGCACATCTGGCAGTCGGCCATGCATAATTGACGTCTGTTCTGAGATTTTTACTTCCCATTGCGATGTATGCACCGCCATACGCCTTTCCAATGACTAGGGTAATTCGTGGAACCGTGGCTTCACAGTATGCATAAAGCAGTTTGCTTCCATGTCGGATGATTCCATTGTGTTCCTGGTTAGAACCCGGCATGTATCCGGGAGTGTCCACTAGAGTGATAATTGGTATGTTAAAAGAGTCACAGAACCGAATAAACCGTGCCGCCTTGCTTGATGAATCAATATCAAGTGCACCTGCAAGATACATTGGGTTGTTTGCTATAATTCCAACAGTCTGACCGTTTAATCTTCCATAACCCACAACAACATTTGGCGCAAACAATTCATGCACCTCAAAGAATTCATGGTTATCAACAATCGAGTTGATGATCTCTTTCATATCATAAGGTTGCAGGGGATTTTCAGGAATTATATTGATAAGATTGTGATCTAGTCTGTTTGGATCATCATCAGTTGTAATTTTGGGAGGCTCTTCAGTATTATTTTGCGGGAGATAGGAGATCAGCTTCTTTATGTAATCCATGCATTCGTACTCGTTTTGCGCAACAAAATGCGCAACACCGCTTTTTGAGCCGTGAGTCATGGCCCCGCCAAGATCATCAAATGAAATTTCCTCGCCTAGTACGGTCTTGACAACATCAGGTCCTGTAACAAACATGGTTCCCACCTTGTTTACCATGATTACAAAGTCAGTCATTGCCGGGGAATATACAGAGCCGCCTGCAGAAGGGCCAATGCTTGCTGTAATCTGTGGAATTACTCCAGAAGCCAGCTGGTTGTGATAAAATATGTCTGCAAATCCATCAAGACTCATAATTCCCTCTTGAATTCTTGCGCCGCCAGAGTCCATTATTCCAATGACCGGACACCCGGTTCTTATTGCATGATCCATTAGTTTAGTAATTTTTTTTGCACCCATCTGACTAAGCGTCCCGCCAAGCACGGTAAAATCATAGGCAAAGACAAAGATTTGTCTTCCATTGACTGTCCCATATCCCCCAATCACGCCATCTGTAAAGAATTTCTTTTTCTGCATGTCATATTCGTGATAATGATGGGTAATCATTGGATCAATCTCGGTAAAAGTGCCCTCATCAAGCAGGAGATCAATTCTTTCTCGGGCAGTTAGTTTACCCTTATCATGCTGGGCCTTGATTCTATCCTGGCCACCCCCCTGTAATGCGGTGCTGTTCTTTTTAGCATATCCCTCAATCTTTTCAGAGTGCATAATAGTGATCTAGGGCAGAATGGTTTCATATATTAATTTAGTTTGACTGGGGGAAATTATCAGATTTTTACAAAAATCTAAAATAGATTCATTTTAGAAATTTGGGAGTTGATAATTGGGAATTTCTTTTTTATTGATTTCTGGTAGGAATCAAAGGCGTCTTTTTCCTCGCTGCATCTCTTGCAGATACATAATTGGGACACATTGGGAATATCACAGTTTTCCTGAAATTCACATTGAGGACAGCCGGCAGGTCTGCCACAAACGACACATTGTAATTCATTGGTTTGAGCGCACTTTTCATGTTTGACGCCTAGTCCTTTTGCCCACAGTCCGATTTCATCGACTTTGATTTTTTCACTGCACACTATACAAGTGCCTGGAAACTTCATGGAAATTTTTCTCCAGCTCATTGAATTAACCCGATCTCCTTTTCAATAATATCACCAAATGTTTCTTCCAATTCCAGTTTCAAAGTCTTATTTTTAATACAAAACAGGGCAAACGGTAAACAAATCGTGATAAAGGCACTTGAGGACAAATGCAATTTTTTTGCCATGACAGATGACAGTGCCTTGATTTTAGCACCGTCCCAGCGGATTCTATTTAACAGAGGCCAAGAAAGATTGTACTGCGTGTATCTAATTCGGTCATCATTGCGGTATAATTTGATCAGGATATCATTAAGATAGCGCAGTAATCTCCAATTTTGGGTTTTCATAATTTTTCCATACAGCATGTCTGCACTTGAAATGACTTTTAGATATTCTGCAAGAGAGGCGTTGTCTAGGTCGGATGTGATAATACTCGAATAAAATGCATTGATTTTTTCTCGCGGATCAATCCGCATCGAATACAGGACACTTCTGGCTTCCTGAACTGAATTTGCCTTAAAGAATGCGTTTACACCATCTTCAACGTTGATACTTTCAAAAGATGTTTCAGTTTGAGGATTAAATCCGGTAACCATAGATTGAGTTAGATTAATCATTGAACGTATATCTCCATGTGACTTGGCAATGACCTTGATCAAAGAGCCCGGACTCAGTTTGGCATCTTCTTTTTTCAGGATGTTTTCAAGATAGACCCGCAAGAGACGTGGGGGAATTCTTTTGAACGATATCGTCTTGACTGCCTTTTTGATGTTTTTCATTTTATCTAATGTGTCATAATTGGCGGCAAGAATAATTGGAACCGTGGGCTCTTTTAGGATTTCAACAAGTGCCGCAGATCCGCCATAATCTCCACGACCGTGGATTCCGTCTACCTCGTCAACAAATATCATGGGGGTTCCCATGACACTTACGTTACCTAAAACAGGTTCAAGAATTTCATTAATTCTGGATTTGCTTCGGACATCACTGGCATTGAGTCCGATCATATCATATTCAAATTGTTTTGCAACCAGGTATGCCATGGTAGTTTTTCCTATTCCGGGAGGTCCGACAAGAAGAAGTGGTTTTGTTCCTTTTTTCCATTTTGCAAACCACTCCATTATGGCAGAACGGGGTTCCTCATTTCCCACCATATCAGAGATAATCTGAGGTCGGTATTTTTCAGACCACATCAATTTTATCACTTTGGAAGTCTGGATTCAAACTCTGACCATCTGCCTGCCTTTTGTAGCTGATTGTACCAATATTGATTGTAATGCTCTACAGTCAAAAATAGAAATTCCAAAAATTCTTTGTGGGAGAATTCTGCAGGCAGCATTTCAAGGGTAAGACGGGCCTCTTGTAAATACAGGTTGCTTTTTTCAAGCGTAATTTCAAACCCCTTTTTCACGTCATCAGACAGCAGTGAATAATAAAGCGGCCATGAAGGTATTTTTACAAATCCATTTTTGATCGAATCTTCAATTTCATTGCCACATCCAACGCCTTCGGCGGCCTTTGCCATGCCTAAATAGAAAATTTCGCCTAGTGGCCGCTCTGCCAGCGCCATATTTTTGCCCGCAGTTCCCATTACTGCACGGTATTTCTTGTAAGATAATGTCATTTCCTCTTCGGTGATTTCCGCTGGTTTTGATTTTAATTTTTCATCCAGATCCTGACCCACTCTTGCATCCTTGAATCCCTCCTCAAATTCCTTTAGAACCCTGTCACCGCCGTTTGAAATTTTATCCCGGGCTAATTTCAGGATGTATGGATTCATTAGTTTGTAATCATCAAGAAATTCCAAGTCTTCGTCCTTATCTACAATCCTATCCATTGGTTCGCTAAGATCAATAGCTAAGATATGTCCCTCAACTATGTCCTGTCTTAATTGAGGATCATTTCTTCTGGCGTATTCTGATGCGCCATCAAATAATGCATTAAAGACAGGAAAGGTCATTTTTACAAAATTTGAATTTAAAATTCTGAGTACCCTGTCCTTGAGAACATCCGGGCTGCTTAATTTTGATTTAATAGGCTCTATTTCAGATGCATTTAGTATTATTTCAGTCGAACCTACCTCATTGCCAAATGCCTGCTGCGTGGAATTTGGATCAGTATCGGATTTTATCTCGTTGAGAAGATCCTGTGTAAATCGCTGTGCAAAATTTGGAAATTCGTTTTCTGTCTCCTCCTTGTACTTGTTAAATAATTTAAAGCCCTTTGATTTGAATAATCCCTGTTTTAGTATCTGTTTTCCAGATTTTGTACTCATCAGGGCTTCCTTGCTTACAACGGATTGATCCTTACCACTCACAAACATAAACCGTGTCATTGTTATTTATGCCTTCAAAACAAATGTTTACTTCACTTAAATTACGAAATACCAGACATTCAACATGGAAGTAATAGAAATTCTTCGTCAAGCTTCAAACAGGATTTATGAAAATGTAAATGGACTTGCAGGCACAAAAGACGCTGGGGGGGATTTTGGTAGAGGTGCAGGAGGGGACATTTCACGAAACATAGACATTGTTGCAGAAAAAACGGTCTTGGATTATCTTAAAGAAATCAACTTTGAATGTGTTGTTTTAGGTGAAGAATGTGGAAGGGTGGAATTGTCAGACAGCCCCAAGGGATACATCATTATGGATGCAATAGATGGCTCTGCCAATGCAGTACGCGGCGTCCCTTTTTTCTGCAGTTCATTGGCATTTGCAACTGAGAATAAACTTAGTTCAATTACAGACGGGGTTATTACAAATTTATCAAATGGGGAAATGTATTGGGCTTCAAAAAACAAGGGTTCGTTCTTCAATGGTAAGCAGATCAAAGTACACGGTGGGGATCCGATCTATAAAATTGTCGGCATCAACACATCTGGTGCGACGATGGATTTGATGAAGCGATTGCATCCGATATTTGAAAACTACAATCATACAAGACACTTTGGTGCAAATGCCCTAGAAATGGCGTTATTTGCAAGGGGGGTGATGGATGTCTTTATTGATTTGAGGGGCAAAATCAGAATTCAGGACATTGCTGCAGGTTATCTAATTGTAAAGGAAGCTGGAGGGTTATTACTTGATACAGATTTGAATCCACTTGATGCAGATCTGAGTTATGATACAAGGATTTCTTTTATTGCAGCTGCAAATCAGAAAATTCTCGATGAAATAATGTCACAAATCAATTAACGAGTAAATAATGAAATTAAATGTGGCAAGAAAAATTCCATATTCTTCATCTCATATGACCAGATAGGTTTTGAATCAAGTTATAACAGAAATATATTTATCCAAAGTCACGAAAAAACCCTGTATGGTAGCTGAGATGAGGGCAAAGGTCACATATGTGGAATTATTAAAAGTGGATCTGGCAATCATCAGGCTAGTGCCAGAAAATGGAATGCCCAAATATAAAACCGGTCAATTTTTAACAGTCGGTCTTCCAATACCAACAGAAAAAAAAATTGTTAGGCGTGCATATTCAATTGCATCACATGCAGGAAATAGGGATTATTTTGAGTTTGTAATCAGATGGGTAAGAAAGCCACTTCCGGGTCGTGTCACTACCGAGTTATTTTATCTTAGTGTGGGTGATGAAGTGTATTTGGGGGAACCAACGGGGGCCGCACTGCAAATCAGCGATATCTTACCCAACAAACAAAAGGACAATAGAAGGATTATTTGTGTTGGTGGAGGGACAGGATTGGCACCATTTATCGCGTTTGCAAAACATTTCCATGATATTGACGACAAAAGAGAGGTGGTTATTTTGCACGGGGCAAGTTATGTTGATGAGCTAAGCTACAAACGACTTTTGACTGATTTGGAAGATGAGAGTGAAAAAAGAGGCAGGGATAAATGGAATTTCAGATACAGGGCAGCCATTAGCAGGCCAAAGGAATTCTTCAACAGATCATGGTCCGGTCACATAGGCAGAGTAGAATCATTTTTCAAGCCGGATAAAAAAACGGGACTCTCGCCAGTCGAAAATATAGTAGGAGAAGAGTTAACGCCGGAAAACACGATTGTGTACATTTGTGGATATCAAGGTACCATCGATGGTGTTATCGAACACCTGGGCCCAAAGGGGTTTGTTACCGAACATGAAAAGAAACCAGACGGAAGTTTTGGAATAAAGTTCGAGTCTTACGGATAGTTTTCAAAAAAAATAATCGGAAATTGTTTTGGGAATCCAAAAAAAACTTTTGAACAACACTGTCAGTCCTGGATCGATTATACATAAACTCTAAGATAATTACCTGTGGATATTTATATTGCAGAATTTTTTCCAAAGTATGGCAAAACTCATGTGTAGAGATTATGGTTTTGAATGTGATTTTATAGCCGATGGTGAAATGGAGCATGTAATTGAGAATTTTAAAACACACACCGATGAGGTACATGGAATTGATTATTCCAAGGAAGCAGTAATGCAGTTTCTTTTAAGAAAACAGGGCGCATAGGAAAACTAGGCATCTAACGTTTTCATTGTGGCAGATAAAACCGGGATTTCTTTATCAATGATTTTTTCCACTGCAGGAACAATACCGGATCTAGCTTTAACACTTTCCTCATAAAGTTCATAAATTTGATCCCTAAACAATAATTTGATTCCAGGAAGGGCAGTAATTCCCTCATCAACTGTTCTGGGATCAGACAAATCCAGGATTAGGGTGCCTTTTTTCTTATCTTCCATTACTAGGTGAATTCTATCAAAAGTGATTAGAAAGTAATCAGATGTTGTCGCAACAAAAATAATATCATATTTATCAAAACCGGCTAAAACATCGTTAAAGTCAGCAGAATTGCCCCCCAGTAGTGCTGTAAAACCGGTAACACGATCAATGGTTCTACTTGTTACATCAAAGGGGATGCCTTTTTTGTTCAGGGTTTTTGCAACCATGGCAGCAGACTCGCCGGTACCGATAAGCAACACCTTCTTCTTGGAATCAAGTCCGGCTTTCTCATCTACTAGCTTTACTGCAATATCTCCAAGAGAGACGACATCCTTTGCAATTCCAGTCGTATCTCGCATTCTTGTGGCCAGTCTAATCACACTTTCGAATAATTTATTGGTAATTTTACCTGAAACACCAGCGGCTTTTGCGTTAGTAAATGACTGTACAATCTCATCGAAGACTTCTTGTTTTCCTACAACAAAGGAATCCAATCCGGATGCCAAACGCAATAAATGAAGATATACATCATCGCCTTTGTAAACTTCAAGGGTTTGATCAAAATGATCAATGTCGATTTGTTCTAATGACGATAAAGATATCCAAATATCTTTAACCTGGTTTAACACAAGTGTTTTTCCTTCGGCTCTTCGTGCATCTGGGGAATCAGAAGTTTCAACATTACTTACCAGAAATATTTCAACTCTGCTTGCAGTTTGAATAATTATGCACTCATCTACGGCAGGAATTTTTTTGAATTCCTCACATGCCGCAATTACATCCTTGAAGGCAAATTTTGATAATACATGCAGAGGAATATTTTTGAAGGTAACACGTGCGTTCATTACATCAAAATTTACTTCGCCCATATCATCACCATTAAGATTTAATCTTGTCTCGTCCGCCTTTTGCAGTTCTGAAAACATTCATTCCGATGTGATAGTTTTCACGTATTGATTCTAAATAAATAATGTCATCTTTGGCGTTCCGGATTTGTTTTTCTGTAACATCAGGATCTGCTTTTAATGTCTCAAGATTGAGTTTGGATTTTTTTAAAAATTCATCTACGCCACGTTCATAGCTTGACATACCGCCAAATTCGGGACTGAGAACATGTTGAGGAATATAATCAGGAGTGGCGTCTTTGAACATCTCGGCCTTTCTTGTTATAGTTTCTTGTTCTTCAGGTGAAAGGATTGGACGTGGGAATCGGTCTTTTTTATCCAAGAAAAATTCAGGTTCGCCCATTTCTCGTCTAAAGATCTCTTCACCTTGTCTCTTGAAGGTGTAATGATCAGGTGCCTTTTCCACTTCGGCCTTTATCTCATCGGCAATTGCTTTGTATTCTGCTTCTGCTGCCGCCTCTGCTTTTTCTTTTGCGATTTTTGCCTTTTCAAGAGCCTTGTGTGCTTCAGTTTCTGCTTTTTCTGCCGCTTTTATTGCAGCCTCGGCTTTATCTGCCGCGTCAGAAGCCTTGAGTTTTTTAGTTTCTACGGTTTTCCCTGCTGAGGGGGTTTTAGAAGATGAATCTTCTGTGGGTGTTGCTTCTTGGGATTCATCCTTTTGCTCAGACATCAAAATGTACTAAAATTACCTGAATTTTAATATTCTTGTATGGGAGTCATTATGATCTCTTTTTAATCACGATATGCAATGTAATTCTGATCGGTTAAGAGATGTTTTCAATAAATCAGGTTTAGAAAAATGATGGGCATTCGGCGGGATTCTCTAGATAATGTATAGCGCCCTGCACTGAATAATCTGATCGTTAATGTAGTATGTCAGGAATATGAATTTTAGTCAGATCCTGCCTCCTACTTCCTGAGCGTGGTACTCCCACATATGTCATAGATTCTCTCTTTTTTTCCTAATGATTTATTTGCTTTTTTCCTGGAATCAGTCCTTTGCCGGATATCGGATTCTCAGTATGTCTGAATTTTGTTTTTCATTCACATGTGACTATTAGGCAAATCCTCGTTGATAGATTCCAGATATGTCATCAGGAACCAGGATCAGAGAGCCGTCCCATGAACAGGATTGCACCGCTCTCATCGTCCTGTATTATGAATATGAATGGGTGGTCTGCGATGAAGCGTGGTGGTGGGGATGATTCTCTAATACTACTAATTGTTGTTACCGCAGCTGCCTCTGTCCCCTCCTCGTTCACATCCACAAAGGCGTTTTGAGTGGCCCCTGATACATGTAGATTCGCATACTCTACATTTGCAATACCTGATAGATCTGATGCTTTCTCAGAAAAGACATCAATCATTCCAAGGTTTTGTAGATGTTTTTTAAGATCATAATCGGTTTTCATCGTGAACTTTGGCATCTCAACTATGACATGATTATAGTACATGTTCTGCTGCCATCCCTCTATCACCTCCTGTGTCAGCGATTCCTCTAGTGCATTGATTCCATCCCGCTCGTGTGGGAGTATGACCAGCATGGAGAGCCTGTCACCATCATATGGCATCTTGAGCACCTGTGCACCATGGGACTTTGTATAGTGAAATACAGCATTGTTTCCCATAAAATTGGTAGTGGTGTTTTTTGATTCGCTAGTCCAAAAGTCAGATTCTTTTGTATTCTCGGGATCAAATTGCGTCAGCCACGTACCCTTGAAGTAAATTGCATTGGTAATTACCATGGCAGTTAAGTTGCCTACAGCCGCCTTTCCAATGACCTTTGGAATCTTGCCGTTTGTGTTATCTGATGCCCAGTCATTTATCTGCTTGACACCCTCCGGCTCTTCCTCTGGTTCAGTAAAACTGACAGTCTTAATGCCGGCAAGATATGTCTGGCGCCCGACATCAAGGTAAGAGTCATACGGCTCAAACCAGTCAGCAAGCCACAGCGCGTTTGCCATAACAAGCGTGGCATGTGGGTCGTCACGGTTTATTGAGGATATTGCATGTGCCGTGTCGTTATGGCGCACCGTTACATCAGGCTCAAAGCCAAATACCTGCTGTATCTCCTTGGCCGTGTTTTGTTTTGCACCCTCGTACAGGAGGGAAAATGCCACGTACATGCTTGTAGGCGAGAAGAATATGTTCGAGTCGTCATCGATATTACTTGATACCTGCCTGTAAAAGTCGATGGTAAAAGCATTATTTTTTGTGGCAATGGAATCTGGGATGACGGCAGACTCTATGTCCTGTGCGGATACTGTGAATATGGGTGACATTGGTTCTATCACAGGTTCTACCACATGATGATCCTCGTCTGGATAAGCCTCTACAACTGCAGCATCTATGTCGTCGATGTGATCAAAGTCATGGAGTTCCAAAAATAATCGAAATTCTTCCTCAGTTATGTCTGTTCTGCTAGTTGAATATCCAGCAGCAGTTCCAGTACCATATTTCTCATCCCAGATCTTTCGTTCTTCGTAGGTATCAGGTATCTCTACAGAAACCGGACGTTCATCCGGATATTTGGCATAATAATCCCCGTACAACAGCGTCTCGGTTTCCCCAATTATAAAGGAAAATTTAGAGTATGCGTCATAAACCCCGCCACCAATTGTTGCAGGTCCCCCACGTATGACCTCGACCTGAATAGTAAACTGTCGTGGCACGCCATCATCAAAATTAATACGTTCTTTTGTTGTTAATTGGTATGATCCCGGATGATGACTGTATACAGGATAACGTTCGATATATTCAACATCAAATTCTTCTGGAACATCAAGTAATTCATACGAATCATGAAGAGATAAACCAACATGCGTACTCCCAAAATCCACATGAGGGAGTGGATACGATACAATGAGAGTAATGTCAATAATATCGCCCACTCTGGGAATCTTTGAGACGATAAGTTCGGTATCATATGGAACACTACGAGGTTCACCTGTAATAGGTACGTCTGAACCAGATACATCCGAAATAGAATCCAAATATTTTGTTGAAATGGGACCATCGGAATACCAAATTGGATCTAATTCAACATCCACTGCAGATACAACAAGAGACGGTAGATTACTAATATCATCAACAAGTCTGGAAAGCGCCTCTATTTTCGGCCAGCCAAGATATTCAGCAGTAGCGTTCTTGACACATGCGGGATCACCGCTAGTACGAAATACGGCCACATGATCACTTTTACATGTAATATCCACGAGTGCAACACCCGATTCCATCTGCTTTTTTGGGGATAGATAATCAGAGTAAGATGGCATGGTAATGCTTGAGAGTAAAACCAGTGAAAATACCACACCTGCAAAAATGATGCCTGTTTTCCCCATTACCATCAAATTTATCTCATACATTAAAAGAATTAGGATCAAAAGACAACTCTGATTATATGGATGAATAAACAGCCGGCAAAATCACGGTGTTTAGATGTTGTTTGTCCGGTTTTACCATGGTCTTGCTGTATTCGGTAAGTGAGGTGTGTCTGAACAGATACATCCAGACCCTTTTTTTGATGCCGGCAGCTTTTTGTGCCTTTTTCAGCGTTGTCGAGTATCACATATTGGACTAGTCCATCAGGATTGTTGTGATAGAACAGAAACGCATCAGGGTCATCACTGTTGGGTGCTCTGATAACCAGTCACGTATAGGTTCAAAGCTTGCAACTAGTACAAGTGACTTTGGTCCGATCTTGCCAGTCGTGTGTATTCGCACAAGTTATCTTTGAACTCTATTCCGGCAATCCGGATGTTCAAGTTCTCCGAGACGATATGCCCCCTTCAAAGAGCACGAAGACTAGTGCTATGTTTCGCTTTACGTATCTTCCTCCAATCTTTTTTATTCCCTGAATTAATTTGAGAATCTCATCATCAGTTAACAGATCTCCCGCCTGAATCTTTTCATAGCGGTCTCGGAATGCACCGGGTGTAATCCAGGATACATTACTGTCGTATTCTTTTCCCTTGTTCTTGTCTGCAATCTTGTTGTGAATGGAATAGTGATATAACCGCTTCAGGGTGGACAGGGTATCTTTTTTTACAGAATTCGCATATCTGGATTCTGTAATCATCCTGTGTACATATTCAATGTCCTCCCTGTTCCATGAATCAATTAACGTGTCGGATTTTATTCCCAGTATTCTGCGCGAGCATTCTGCAGTTTGCAACTCTTCTCCGGGATTTGTTCTCCAGCCGCAGTCTGTCCAAAAATTTACAGACAATAGGGGCGTTGGCTGGAAACAATTTTGTGATCCTATTCTTTGCAGATTCATCCTATCTTTGGATCTGTGAATATCGATCTATAGCCTTTTTGCCATGACCCCCAAAATCCATTTTGATTCAAGCACGAATTTTGTTCATTGCGTACCATGATAAGGATTAAAGCGCCCTCGGCGGGATTCTTTAGCTGCGGAACAGCGCCCTGACTCTGTGCAGTTTGAGTCATCTGATCGCTATTGTGTAGTATGTCAGGAATATAAATTTTAGTCAGATCGTGCTGTAAATGATTAGATCGACCCTAGTATCTCAAGGCAGTTTTTCTGTCGTATTTAGCTCCTCCCCCATCTGTGCCATGTCAGAATGTACGTCATCAATATCCCAAACAGCCTTATTCCATCTGCAGTCATCAGGTCATTACGCACTTTTCTTGCAATTACCACGACCCCTTGGATGACGATATACAAAAAAAAATATGGTAACACGTACGAGATCGCTTTAGCGATCTCGTACGGGGTCACTATTTATTCACTAAAATCAATAGTCGACATTTTTTGTCGACTTTGTCGACATTTCATACTAAAATCAATAGTCGACATTTTTTGTCGACTTTGTCGACATTTCATACTAAAATCAATAGTCGACATTTTTTGTCGACTTTGTCGACATTTCATACTAAAATCAATAGTCGACATTTTTTGTCGACTTTGTCGACATTTCATACTAAAATCAATAGTCGACATTTTTTGTCGACTTTGTCGACATTTCATACTAAAATCAATAGTCGACATTTTTTGTCGACATTTTATGCAGAAGATAATTCCTTAACATTGGAACTGAGAAACGATAAACAGCATGAGTATGCTTGTACACAAGACCTTTTTCTTCCAATCTAATGAGATATTTTGAAAGTTTTCTTTTATCCATTTTTGATTTTAGTTCAATGATTTTAAATGGAATATTTTTATTTTTAATAGTTGACATAGAATTAAGAACAATTCTTTCATCATTACTTAACATTTCCATCCGTGGATCAAAGAAATTATATTCCAACTGTTGAATGATGGAATTTTTAATTAATTCATAATCCTTTATCGTGATATTTTTTTTATTGGTATTATTGATTATTTCTTTGCAGTAAAATTGAACAAAATATGGATAACTTTCCGTATCATTAACAATTTTAGTAACTAAATTTGATGTAAATTTATAGCTGCTCTTCTTTAATGGTTCAATTATTGCAGATTTTGCTTCATTTGGTTTTAAGTTGGAAATCTCTAATGACTTAAACATTCTTTCAGAATAGGATCTTGATTCTTTAACATTAATTTGTAATGTTGGCAAGCCACATAACACAACATAATATCCACATCCTTGATTTTGGACTTCGTTAATAACTCCTAAAAAATCAGCTAATGTAAACCAACCTTTAGATTTAATGTCTTTGATAGCATGGAATTCATCAAAAAGAAAAACAACACCATCATAGTCACTATTTTTAATTATTTCCCAATTTTTAACCAAATAAGATTTTAGGTGATCTTCTAATGGAATATTGGAGGTAGACTTGTATGAAGGCTCGTAATAAAACATACCGGGTATACCGGCACTTTTAGGTTTAAGATAATTAACAGAAGAAAGAAATTTCCTCTCTAGTTTTTTAATTTTTGAAAAAGTTTCTATGGCTATTCGTAAATCGTATTTGAGAGATTTAGTAAATTCAACAGGATCACAGTATTTTAGATTAAATTGAGGTCTTTTTATAGGTAGTAATTTTTTAGTTCTACACATTTTGTTGAATTCATTCATTAGAACGGTTTTTCCTGTACCTCTTAATCCATACATTAGTAGATTTTCAATTTGATCATCCTGAATATTTGCCAACATTTTTGAAAATGATTCTAATTCAAATCTGCGACCTGCCAAATAGGGCGGAACTGCCCCAGATCCAGGATTGAAAGGATTGTTCTTTTTTGACAATTATGTATGTTCTAAATTTGTATAAACTTAAACATTTAGATAAATGACTCTGTTATATTATGGAAGACAGATTAGTCTGAAAAGATACATTTTCCGAATTGTGTTTTATGTAGAATTCATGCCGTCCTGCACCCTCTGCACCACGATTTAGGTCTGCTAATTCCATTCATGTTTCTGAATCCAAACTCATTCTCAATCTCCTGCCTTGACTATGCAATCATGAAGCAATTGGGACACTTTGTATGCTCCCTTGCCGACACTTGAGTCTTGTTATGCTTGTCAATTATTCCCCAAACATCACTTGGATGGAACGCAATATCCCACGTCCAGATACCATAGTTGCCATGCCACTGTTCAAAGAGTATCTTCTCACTAAACTTCACTCAAAATCTACAAAATAGTCAAAAGTTTACAGGGATCTGAGGTTTTTGGGGATTTGGAAAAAAGTTCAAGGTTCTTCTTCCAGTTCATATGGGTCCCGAAGTCCTAGCGCCCGTTCCATTATTGGTGCGGGTTCCACTGTTAAGGAATTATCTTCTCCGTAAAATGTCGTCGTGGCTACTACGATCATGCCGTATGATACGGCTGTAACTGCAATCACGGCAACGACTGCAACTGCTATGTATGTTTTTTTTATGGTATTGTAGCCTCTATCTGTTCGCGCTCTATGACAAAGGTGCCATTTACCATCTTGTGGACCAAGATATCCTGCATTACAGTCTCGGTACTGTTAGATGACTGGGCAAAAGAATAATTCACAAAGATCGTACCAAATATAAAAAATACGGCAATAATGCAGACAAAAAGATTCACAACATTTGGCGATCTGATCTCTATTTAAGGATGGTGTATTTTGATAGTATGGGATTCAGGGAGCAGGTGTAGCTTTAGTTACATCATGAATCTAATAAGATAATTCGGAATAACAACACAAATTTTCCTCTTCTACTGTCTCCATTGAAAATCATTAACCCGTGAAACGTAATTTGTGGTATCAACAAACCAGACCGAATCTAATTCAACCAGATGTGGAAGAAGATCTATTGGTATGATGATGTAAATAAGATTAATATTTGAATAATATAACATCCTTCCGTTTGTACCTGAGGACCTATCAGTAGCAGAGTGGTCTTCTTTTGGAACATACCAGGATTTAATCATATTATTCTCTTTAAGGAAATCAAATACTGGCTGTGCCAATACCTTGTTTTGTTTGGCAGTTTCAGCATTTATTGCATCATTCGCGGCTTTGCGTGAATTTTGATTGTAATATGCGCTCATACCATTTGTATTTATGAAATCCAGTTTAACATCCTGCCGGGTAATATGCTCAGTTCTAATCGCAACATGAACAAGATACTCTCCGTCTGAATTCTGTCGTAAGGGCGGACATGTATCGGGAAAGTCTTCTTCATACGTACAGTTTTTTTGCTTGTGTTCAACCTCCTTTTGCAGTAACGGACTTATTTTGGAACTATGACCACGTTCTATGTGATATGGTGTCGACGTATTCTTTCCATACACGTCAATGTTTACGACATCATCCCTGTCTGCAACATCACCGATTAACGATACTGGAATTACAGCATAAAGCGCATTATCAGAATCGTAGATGATGTGCCGCCCCCTGTCATTTCTACTTCCTTCTACGTCTACACCAAGTTCATCAGCTAGAAAGCCGTGAACCTGATCTATAGTACCGGCACTGAAAAATATTGACACACACAGCCGCGTCTTGCCTGAATCAATCTCCCTTTGCAGCGGCTCTAAAATTTTTGAACCGTTGTATAGATCACCCCACTGCATGATGCCATCCGTGGGAGTACAGTCCTTGAGTATTTTCTCGGGATACGTACCAATGGTGACGGTTGTGGGAATCTTTTCCTCTTCTATGACCAACTTGCCATCCACAGTTTTTTGGACGTGTCCTGTCTGCTCAAACTCGATTGTCTCCCCGTAGGGGATTTCTTTACAAACGCCGTTGTTGCAAAAGGTGCCACTGTTACTTTGGGTCTTGGGGCGGGCGTTCTGTTCGGAATTTGCAGCCTGGTCTGATGATGATTCAGTACCGTCCACCTCATCCCGCCCGTCGTCCTGCAACTTTGGATTTTCAGGGTCTGACACCGTTTTGTCTGCTGGATTCACAGTTATTATCTTCCAGCCAAACCTGTCTGCTGCCCTCTCTGCTGTTTTTTCAGTCATACAGGCAAGACTGCCGTTTGATCTCTCAACTAGTACGTGGATGTCCCTACACTGTTTGTCTTGGGTGTTCTCAGCTGATGCCGAGGATGCTGCCATGATACCAAGTACAAAGAGTGTAATCACCCCAATTACTGCCTTGTTCACAATATGAGAAAAATCATATATTATTTAACACGTGCTATCAATAGTTCAGGATACGCCGGTGTTTGGCCAAAACGCGCATCAGAGATTAAATCCTGATTGAAAGATTAAGATTCCAACAAATAACATCCAAAATCAAAACCAAACTTCTGCATATCAAAGAGCAGCCGTGTGTAATTCTTGTTATCTGGTCAAAGTTGAGAGCCCGAAAGCGTAGTCCGGGAGACGTGAGCCGCCGAGTCCTGAATACAGGAGCCTTGTGGAGGTGGAGTCTTGATGTAGAGTCCCATTGGTGGAGGTAGAGTCCTGATGTAGAACCTTGTTGATGAAGGTGGAGCCTTTGTAGTGAAGCTCTGGTACTGGAGGTGAAGTCCTGGTGCTGGAGGTAGAGCCCCAGTGTATGGAGTCTTGACACGAACTCTAGGAACAGGAGGCTTGAGCCGTGGTGTGAGCCGTGAGATGAGCCGTTATGGTATGAGCCGTTATGGTATGATTTATGATATGAGCCGTTATGGTATGAGCCGTTATGGTATGAGCCGTTATGGTATGATTTATGATATGAGCCGTCATGGTATGAGCCGTTATGGTATGAGCCGTTATGGTATGAGCCGTGGTATGAGCCGTGGTATGAGCCGTTATGGTATGAGATATGACATGAGCCGTGGTATGAGTCGTGGTATGAGCCGTGAGTCTTGGATATGATATGAACCCCACATGAGACGCGAGCCTTCGAAGAATAGAGCCCGGAAAGTGAAGAGCCCAGAGGTGTAGAGCCTCAAAAGAAGACCCCAAAGTTGAGAGCCCGGAGAGTTGAGAGCCTCAAAAGAAGACCCCAAAGTTGAGAGCCCGGAGAGTTGAGAGCCTCAAAAGAAGACCCCAAAGTTGAGAGCCCGGAGAGTTGAGAGCCTCAAAGTGGAGAGCCCAGAAGTGGAGAGCCGCCAGGACGTGAGCCGCCGGATATTCCCCGTGGTCTGAAAGTCCAAAATAGAGTGGCTTGTTCAAAATTTTCTCCAGAGTCGTACACCGAATTAACTCCAACTGGTAGGGCTTGGAGACCAAAATATTTTCATCTAAGTGATTGATTGTTTCTGAATGACGGGTCAACATCCTATCGTTTCTCCCCTGATTTTATCCCAGTACAGTTCCGGCCGGCCCGCCCCAGATGAACTTGAAATAAAGTGGGAGTGGGAGATGAAATCTTCCCATGTCTGTTTTTTACACAATTGAATAGTTCGTTGATCTCGTTTTGTAGAGTAACTGCAAGTTTTGAACCACCAAAATTCAGGTATAATATGCACAAAATGCACAAAATGCACCTTAAATGTATCCGGGGATTACATCACATGGAATCATCTAGAATCATCAGAAAAATCCAGTTCCGCCAGGGCTCTTACACTGTCACAATACCAAGACAGATAGTCCGCACACTTGGAATCAAAAGGGATCAGTATGTGGAGTTTGTTATATCTAATAACTGTCTAACTGTCAATCCCATACGCCTGAATCCGGCGGGGGATGCCACAAATCATGAATCAGCAGACAGTGCAGATGAGCAGGGCCGTGTGTATGATGCCGCAGACAGACGACAGGAGACAGACACTTCAAAATTTGAGGGACTGCGCATGTAACCTGCCAAAATCTGCGTATCTAGAGTTCATCGGTTAGTTTTTCAAGCGCGTCTTTTTCTTGGTCTTCTTTTTGAATGACGGCATTGTATTTTTCTTCATCAAGATATTTTTTTATGTTATCCTCCAGAATGGATGCCAGTACCTGCGGGTCAAGTGCATCAAGTTCCCAAGAACTATCACCATATTTCTCATAGTATCCCTTTGATCTAGGATCCGATTTCTTTGCGGGGTTTGGCGGGGGGTCATACTGCTTTATCTGCTCCTCTGTGAGGGCAATGCGCTGTATGGTGGGTTTTTGCCCGAACGTTTCCAGCCTGTCCCTGATGTCACGCACCATGTCGATGCCGCTTGGATCATGATCCCCCATGTATAGTATGTAACAGCGCTTTTCATCGCTATGCTGCTGCATTCTTATTGCGACATCATGCATGGCACTAGCTGACGCATAACCCTTGTTGACTAGTAATGATACGTGGTACTTGTCTGTTATCGGCCCTAGTATTCCTACAAGTGCCTCCTTTTCAACCATCACCTCGACATAGTTTTCCTGGTCATCCCATCTGTGTCTGCGGTATGATCTTTTTACGGCATGTATAAACAAGCCCAGTGTATAAAACTGGCTTGGCATTATTGGGACGCGGATCCTGTCCACTATCATATTCCAGTCAATCAGGCCGTGCATGCGGCCCGTGGTAAGGACCTTGCTTGTCTTCTGATAGGATGAGATCTCGTTTGTTACAATGTTTCTAGATACGAGCTGGTAGTACAGCTGTCTGACAGTCATGCGGTATCCCCTCTCCTCATAGTCCTTTATTATCGGGATGATCTTATCAAGCAGTGATCTGGTGGATGCGTGTATAGAGGTATTGGTATAATCGATCTTTGTCAAAGTGTTGTAGTGTACGGCATGGCTAATAAATAATTTTTGATTAGTAATCTGTAAGCTTACCTCTATGCCTACAGACGACAAATCTGTGTTTGACCTAACCTGTTACAGTAGTCTTGAAATCATTCTTTGTAAGGGGGTTTTTTGATGAATGCACACACGCACACGCACACGCACACGCACACGCACACGCACACGCACACGCACACGCACACGCACACGCACACGCACGTACTGCCATCAAGGGCAGGCACAGTTCCGGACAAATCAAATACGACACAGACAAAGACGATGGGTATCAGAATCATTTACTGATGCAGCAAAGATTCCCCAACCAACAAAATTGTGCCTGCCGTTCCACGCATGATTTTTGCCCTTAAATGTATCCCAGCTAGTTATGGTATGATAAAGATAGGACTGGACATCGGAACGGGCTTTGTAAAGTGTGTCTCTGATTACTGCAGGTTCAAGTTCCCATCGCTTTATGCAAGGCGAATCAACGGGCAGTGGACCAAGAGCGTATCAGAGGCAATAGGAGACAAGGCCACACAGATGCTAAAAACCGCCGGGACTACGGCAATCAGTCCCATATGCCGGGGAAGACCGCAAAAGAGATACCAAAAACAGGTAGATATGCTGGTACGGGAATCCATAGACAGGGTGTACCAAACCGCCCACACGCCAGATATGGAAAAAGCCAGGGTGATAGTGGGTCTGCCATACGAGGCTGCCAGCTACAAAAACACCATGACCAAGCTCATCTGCAAGGTACCCAAAGTACAAAGCTGTGACGTGGTGGCACAAGCTGCCGGGACACTAGTTGATATGAACAAGAGTACAGGCATGGTCGTATCAATAGGTCAGGGAACATCCGAGATTGTGATGATCGAGGATAACAAGATTCTTGACGGACAGAGCCTAGAGTGGGCATCAGAGTTCATCACGCGCAAGATAGGCAGGTTTGCACATCTTGACACAAAGACACTGTTACAGCACAGGGACATATGTTCCAGATATGCAAAGGCGTTATCGGAGAATCTGGCCTTGGAGGTATCAGACATGGCAGAGGCACACGGGTATACTAAGAGCATCATAGTATCTGGCGGCGGCATCCTGATTCCCAGGGTACGCGAGGAGCTGACAGCGAAGCTCAAGGGATTCAAGATTATGGTGCCAGATGATCCGGTGATGAGCAATGCTGCAGGTCTTTACAAACTGGCAGGATGACAACAACATCTCCCCCCTACTACCCAATTTTTTCTTTTTTTTTGAATCTAGTATCAGAAAACAGGGTTTTGCACCTGATTTTGAATCTAGTATCAGAAAACAGGGTTTTGCATCGATTTTGAATCTAGTATCAGAAAACAGGGTTTTGCATCGATTTTGAATCTACTAGTATCAGAAAATGGGGTTTTGCACTGATTTTGAATCTAGTATCAGAAAACAGGGTTTTGCACCTGATTTTGAATCTAGTATCAAAAAAATGGTTTTACACTGATTTTGAATCTAATAACAATATCCAGAGTCATCTTCCTATGAATCTGGTACGAACATGCCCTTTCCATCACACAATTTCAGACCAGATGGATCAGAAAGATTGCATACAAATCAGACACTCATGGATCCTTGTATTTGCCTGCTGGAAACATACCCACAATCAACGCACCTCCGGCAGTCAGGAGTATTCTGCGCATGACAGCGTGTGCATGATCGAAGGGTTATGACATCAGACTCTGGTATCTTGCCCTTGATTCCGTGCATCTCCAGGATGGCATTATCAACATCTTTGCCAGATAAATGGACATACTTTTTTGCCATGTTTGAGCTTGGGCTCCAATTGCCATATGCACTAAGGGTATGATCTGAGAGTTTTTTGGCAAGAAGTGTCAACTGTGTGTGACGGAGCAGATACAGCCAGACCCTCTTTACAATTCCCGCATCTGCGGCATACTGCTTTAGATGTGTACGTACATAATGATATGATACTTTGTCTCCCTTGCCGGATCGAGTCCACAGAAATGCGTTTGGATCATTTCTCCTCGGATGCTCGTTTATCCAGTCAAGTAGCGGACGAAAGGATATTACCAGTGTAACTCGCTTTGTTCCAGTCTTTCCATGCGTGGTTACAAAGACATGGTTGTCCTGAAAATCTATTCCGCCAATCCTGATGTTTAAGAGTTCACCAATTCGAAATGCACCTTCAAACAAAACCCAGAACATTGCCCTGTCATGTCTGTTTGATATCTGTCCCAAAAGACCGACTATCTCATCGGATGTAAGAAGATCCTCAGACCGTACCGTCTCCTCCCTTCTGTCAATATACCGAGATGGCTTTATCCAGGATACCTCCGGCACATATGGATTCTCGTCTCTATCTCCAATCTCCCCGGTCTTGGCATAGTGAACCAGTCTCAATAGTGCCATGGCATATGCCTTTTTTGTCTCGCCCCTGTATGACTCGTTTGATATTATTTCAGACAGTATTGATTCACAGTCGTTCTTTGTTGCATCTTTTAAGAGTACGGGCAAAGTAAATTTTGCATTAAACAAATTCAAGATATATCCAAGTCTGTCTGCATAGTAAACTATTCTGCCGTCTTTTTTGCCTGCAAGTTTTAGCTTGTCAAGAAATTGAATACATACGTCACCCTGTTGAATATCTGCTAGTCTTTTTTTTATACGGCGTATCTTGCCTGCATAATTGTGAATATCATCTGGATTTTTTCTAGTCATGTTGGGGGATACCAACAAAGTCTGATCTCTATTTAAGCCGGTTTTTTTTGGGGATTTATTTTTTTGAGCAATACGCCCATTTGTGGGATTTGGAAAAAAGTTCAAGGCGCCCTCGGCGGGATTTGAACACGCGTCTCAGCCGTGACAGGGCCGAATTCTAGACCGGGCTATACTACAAGGGCACTAATATTTTGAATCAAAGTGCTAGATTAAAAGTTTCGGTCATGACAAAAAATTTTGTAAAAGACTAAATTATACGCGCAGAGTATTTTCGTGAGGGTCTATGGCGCAGCCAGGTAGCGCACCGGACTTTTAATCCGGTTGTCGAGGGTCCGAATCCCTCTAGACCCGTTACCACTATGAATTCGGGTTCTTTTCGAGCACGATCTTGCCATTTGGCAGATTTCCAACGAATCTGTATCCTGAAGCAATGAGTTTTTCAGCCTGAAGACCATCAACTACGACCTGGCTTGGCCTGTTTTGCCGGTGCTGCAAAGCACCTCTAGCACTCGGTCAAGCTGCTCTGGGGTCGCAGTCTGTATGATGCTCTGGGCTTCTACTCGTTGTTCCAGTACAGGGTCGATATCTGTCTGCTCTAGGTGTTCTTCTGATCTGAGAAATGCCTCACGCATCTCAGCCACCAAGACCTCAGGCAGAATTCCCTTGTTTGTGGTGTATCGTGCCTCCATGGTTCCTTTGTGTCCCATGAAGAATACTCGAAAGTCGTGTGCTATCTTGCCCTTTGATTCGGCAATTAACAGCTGTGTATCAAAGTATGGTCTCAACACGTATGGTCTCCATGTGAATCTTGGTCGGAACACCTGTCGGACAAGACTGCTTATCTGTGGCGTAGGTAAAAATGTTTTTGTAGAGTTTCTACCACGGTTTGTCTTGTAGATATAGTCAGGTGCAACTACCGGAGAATCCCCGTGAAGTGGTTCACCATGCGCTAGTCTGTCGTTGAGATATGCTATGAGGTGGTTTGTTGCAGATTGAGTACCAAACGTAAAGTATTGATGCCTTGCCTTTGATAATTGTCGTCGTACGACAATTCTGTTTGGCATTCTGATACACTTTACCTTACCTTGATGTATTACAATGTCCGGCAGATCACTGATCTTTAGACCGTCCGTACCATTGTGGTTTCCAATTACTTCCGGACGCAGACCTGATTTTGCCATCAGAGATATTACTACGGATTCTCTGAGTCCTGCCCGGCTGTAAATTTCTGCCATCTCGGTTCCATCAGGGACCCGCTCATCCTGCAGGGTTGGTGTTAGATTTGCCCAACTCACCCTCAGCTTGCGTTTTATCTCGATGTCAAAGTGTCTTAGCCATGATTTTACAGTCTTGATCTGCTCTTCTATGTATCCTGGAGAATTGTTTTTTTCTTCCATCATGGTAATGTGATCCTCTAGGAGATCCGTTGCAGTTCTGATGTCTTTTTGAGCAAGTTCCACAAGTTGGTTTGGAGTCATCTGGTGCATCTCACAAAAGCGTCCCAGTCTCCTAAGACGGCCTTCT
The DNA here is from genome assembly GCA_965218785.1 of Candidatus Nitrosopumilus sp. Taxonomy (GTDB): domain Archaea; phylum Thermoproteota; class Nitrososphaeria; order Nitrososphaerales; family Nitrosopumilaceae; genus Nitrosopumilus. The sequence continues at coordinate 372,335 of OZ244650.1, read as the reverse complement.
GCGGTATTTACACTTCCACGAGCCATGTTGTCGTACCATCTTCGTATGTCTGGATTTGCAAGAAGTCGTGATTTTTTTGTTTGTTTGACAGTGTCTTTTGTATACAGTTTATTTTTTCCCATATCGGTCAGCCTCTCGGCGACTTCATTCTTGGAATATGTGGAATTTACGCATATTTTATCTTTGAGATCAGCCTTCAATGTCATTTTGTATCATGTTATATGATACAAACCTTTATTTAAAGATTTATCATGTAGCATGATACAGATAAATCATGGGTATATTCATAAAAAGACGGCAGGGAACCGAATATCTGTACCTGCTGGCAGGCAATTCACAGTATTTTCTTGGAAGAAAGGATGATCTGGAGAATCTGAATTTACAGAATCTGCGCAAGGCTGCCAAGATTGTGGACAAAAACTTTGATAAGATTTTTACAAAATATATAATGGATTTACAGGAATGTGCAAAATATATTCCAAAAGAAGAAAGATCCAAATATCTATCAAATAGAATAAAAGATCTTGATGCTATATTAGGTAAATTGATATGAACAGTGATCTCGATCCAGTTTTTGAGGATTTTATCAGAAATCTCGAACATAGACTTGAAACCAGGATACACAATACAGAACACATAATTCGTGATATGTTGATTGAAGCATTTATCAAAGTGCAGATCGATCAAGATCAAATAAGCATAGAATACGCACCACTAGAATTACCTAACACACGGATTGACTTACGCATAGCAATGCATGGGTTTGAATTTGTATTTGAATTAAAATTTCATAGACCGTCAACTGGAAACACTACTAGACCTTTTCCAATGATGGCTGGAACTGTTTTTAGTGATATATTCAAGATGTCAAAATACAAGATAAAATTTCCCGATTCAAAGTGTTTTCTAATATATGTAGCTGATGAAAAAATGGTAAATTATTTTAGAAATAATTGCTTAAATGATTTTTTTGATGGAAGTAGTACATATGTAAATCAACAGTATATTGACAGATGTAAAGAAAAAAATATTGAACGTTCAGATACATTCAAAAGATATGCCAAAACATCAAAAAATCTGATTGATTGTAGGATAAAAAAAATATCAGATGTAGAATTTAAAACAGGATATTGTTTGCGAATTTATGAAATTTTTATTTAACTCATATACATAAAATTAACATGTTTTATTACATAACTTGATTTTTAATTACAAGATAATATGACTTTTAATCTACATTAGACAGATTGTGCAATAAAATGTATTAATTTAATTATTTTTTATATGATTGAATATTTTACTGTTATTTTATTTTGGTTATCTTTTCTATTTCTTTGAGATATCTAATCATTTTGTATCCTTTTTCACTTACCATATAACAAACTCTTACCGGTTTATCTTGTACGACGTTTCTTTCAAGCAATCCATATTCTGTAAGAGAATTCAGGGTGGTGGTTACAGATGCACGACTTTTGATTATGTGATTATTCATCGCATAATTTAACACATCGTTATAGTATAGACTGTCTTGATTTTTTATGTGTAAGAAAATATCATAAACACCCTTTTTTGCCAATATTCGCAAAATCGAGGTGAGATGAGGTAATTTTGACTTGTTCACATCAATGCATGTATCATTCTTAATCTAAAGTTCTAAGCATAAAATTTATAGTGTAACACTATTATTTGTGTCCTATAAATTTGCCAAAGAGGGTGTTGAAGAAGAAAATCAATCGTTCAAAAAGCAAATTAAAGTCGGAAAAAAAGACAGTCAATCAATATACTCATGGAGATGCAAAAAGACCAAACAATCCTCCTGTGGGGCTGGTCACTCCTGGAACTGATCCCGATCAGCCAAGCAAGAAATACACGTATAATCCGCGACTTGATCCGCAATTACAGTGGTCTGGGAAAACAGAAAATTCCGAATTTGAGGTAGATACCGTCTCCTTGCATGTCCATGAGAGAATTGATCCACATACTATTCTGGAAAAAGCAATGAAGCCACAAATAGCACAGCAGGCAACCATGTTTAATTATTTTGAAACACCTGAGAATAATCCGCCATTACGAGATGCCATAGAGTTTTACAAACATGAACACAACTGGTCAAACAGACTGATTGCTGGAGATTCCCTTTTGGTAATGAATTCACTGTTAGAAAAAGAAGGAATGGGAGGCAAGGTGCAGATGATATACATAGATCCTCCATATGGAATCAAATATGGTTCAAATTTTCAGCCGTTTGTAAACAAACGAGATGTCAAGGATGGTAAAGATGAAGATTTAACACAAGAACCTGAAATGATAAAAGCGTTCAGGGATACCTGGGAGCTTGGAATTCATTCCTATTTGGGATATTTGAGAAATAGATTATTGTTGTCACAAAAATTACTTACTGAAAGTGGTAGTGTTTTTGTACAGATTTCCAGTGAAAATTTACATCATGTAAAAGAAATTTTAGATGAGATATTTAAGCCACAAAATTTTATTAGCATTATTGATTTTAGAACTAGAGGGGTTATAACTTCTGTTTTCATTCCTCAAGTAACAGATTATATTTTATGGTATGCAAAAGATAAGAAAAAGACAAAGTTTCATACAATTTTCATTGAGAAAACAATGAATTTAGATAGCAGATACAATTGGGTCGAATTTCCAGATGGAAGTAGAAGACCATTAAAAAATGAAGAAAAAATAAATCCTCATCTTTTGCCTATAGACTCTAAAATTTTTATTGGCGACAAACTTTCAGCAATGGCATATTCAGATAGCACGTTTTTTGAATATGAATTTGAAGGGAAAAAATTTAATCCTGTTAAAGGAAGAAGTTGGCAAACAAATAAGAAAGGCATGAATAGTCTAGAGAAAGCAGGAAGGTTAATTGCACCTGGTAATACTCTTAATTATATACGATATTTTGATGACTATCCAGTTTCAGAATTAAACAATATATGGTATGATACTCAAGGTGAATTTGGGAAAATTTTTGCAGTACAAACTTCGACAAAAGTAATTTCTAGATGTCTATTGATGACAACAGATCCAGGCGATATTGTTCTTGATCCAACTTGCGGTTCTGGAACAACAGCATATGTTGCAGAACAGTGGGGACGACGCTGGATCACATGTGATACCTCACGAATTGCAATAGCATTAACCAAACAAAGATTGATGACATCCAAATTTGACTATTATCAATTGAATAAACCACAAGAAGGAATATCATCGGGGTTTGAATATAAGACAGTTCCACACATTACACTAGGCTCTATTGCTAACAATGAACCACCGCAAACAGAGACACTATATGATCAGCCGTTTATACAAAAAAATAAAATTAGAATAACCGGACCATTTACAGTAGAGGCGGTTCCATCTCCAACTGTAAAATCATTAGATATCTTGTCTGAAGAACATTTCAGTACAAATACGTTAACATTCCAAATTTCACATCAAGAACAATGGCGGGAAGAATTATCCAAGACAGGAATACGTGGCAAAAATAAACAAAAAATTGAATTTATCAAAGTAGAAACACATCCTGCAACTAAATGGCTTCATGCAGATGCTGAGACAAAAGAAGACAAACCAAAACGTGTAATGATATCCTTTGGTCCTGAACATGCTCCACTAGAACAACGTCAGGTTGCATTGGCATTAGAAGAAGCGCAATCATTAATTCCAAAACCCAAGATGATAATCTTTGCTGCAATGCAATTTGATCCTGAAGCTGCAAAAGACATTGAAAAAACAAATTGGCCTAATGTTACCATACTACAAGTCGAGATGAACAAGGATCTTTTAACACAGGATCTAAAAAAGAAACGCTCAAGCAATGAATCATTCTGGCTTATGGGTCAACCCGATGTTGAACTGAAAAAAACCAAAGATAAAAGATACATCATAACAGTAAACGGCTTTGACTATTACAATACAAGAACCGGTGAAGTTGAATCAGGAAGTGCTTCCAAGATTGCAATGTGGATGCTAGATAAAGATTATGACGGCAGAAGCGTCTATCCGCAACAGGTGTTCTTTCCAATGGAGGGAAATACTGGGGGTTGGACAAAACTTGCAAAGACACTACAATCTAAGATTGATGAAGAATTAATTGAAAAATATCATGGAACAGAATCAATCCCGTTTGAGGCAGGTCCCAACAAGAGAGTAGCTGTAAAAATAATCGACGACCGTGGAATTGAATCCCTAAAGATCATCGGGCTTGAATAATGTCTGGAATTAAAAATCTTATAGTATGCAATCCATATGAAAAACCATCCCAGCACTGGAAGTATGACCGCACAAAAAGAAAATTCGATCTGACTCCGGGAAGAAGACCTGCAGGATTCCTCATTGCATCACAGGACAGCAAGTCATTTGATGATCCAGGAGAGTTTCGGGAGCTTAAATTGGTAAACAGGATACGCCAAAGAGTCGATGACTGGAGAGAAAGAGACTATCCAGATGTAACGGGAGTAACAAGACAACTGCTCCAATTCTGGAAAAACAAGGACCTGCGGGAAAACCAGTTCTTTTACTGCCAGCTGGAGGCAATGGAGACTCTGATCTGGCTAGTTGAGGCATCGGATGCAGAAAAACAGGGAATACACATTCCCTCAGACGGGGGATTGTTTCAGAGACTGTGCTGTAAAATGGCAACTGGAACAGGTAAGACAGTAGTAATGGCAATGATGATTGCATGGCAGATAATCAACAAGGTAACAAATCCGCAGGATGTACGATTCTCAAAGAACATTCTGATCATGGCACCTGGACTGACCGTAAAGTCAAGGCTGCGGGTACTGTATCCAACCAACGAGGATAATTTCTATGATTTGTTTGGTATAGTGCCAGAACCGTTTTATGAGAGATTGTTTCAGGGCAGATTCAGCCTACACAACTGGCATACCCTGATGTCTGAGACAGATGCTGCAAGAAGTGTGGTAAAACTGGGTCCTGAAAGCGACGGTGTCTTTGCAAAAAGAATACTAGGACACGACTATAACAACATCATCGTCATAAACGATGAGGCACACCATGCATACCGGGCAAATGCAGATCAGGCTACAAATATCTCACAAAAGGATCTTGAACGGGACAAGCGCTGGATTGAAGGACTGGACAAAATACACAAAGCAAGAAACATCACACACTGCTTTGATTTTTCAGCAACCCCGTTTATACCGTCTGGTAAAAACGTGACAGAGGACACACTGTTTGAGTGGATAGTGTCTGATTTTTCACTAAATGATGCAATCGAGTCTGGTCTGACCAAGACCCCGAGAATTGCAATCAGAGACGATGGTGGAAGATTCTCAAAGGAATATCGCTCCAGATTCTATCATCTGTATAGAGACGACGAGGTCAAACCGGATCTCAACAGAAACGCAAAACCACATGAAAAATTGCCAGATCTGATATCAAACGCATATTTTCTTCTGGGTCAGGACTGGATTGAGACAAAAAAGCTTTGGGATAAACAAGAATCAAAGATTCCACCAGTCATGATTACCGTATGCAACAAAACACAGACTGCCGCACGAATCATGTATTCGTTTGAGAAAAACGGATTTGGTCTGGAACAACTTTCAGATGCAGAACACCTGCTGCACATAGATTCGACTACGATGAACAAGGCAGAGGAAAAAGAATCAGCCGGAAGCACATCTGATGAGGCAGAATCTCTAAGAGAAAAGGTGGATACAGTAGGCAAGATAGGAAAACCAGGTGAGCAGATAAGAAACATAATCGCAGTGCAGATGTTATCTGAAGGCTGGGATGCAAAAAACGTCACACACATCATGGGGCTGAGGGCGTTTTCCAGTCAGTTATTGTGTGAACAGGTAGTGGGCAGGGGACTGCGGAGGACATCCTATGAGATTGATTCGGAGACTGGTCTGTATTCTCCAGAGTATGTCAACATATTTGGAGTGCCGTTTACGTTTCTGCCTCATGAAGGGGGAGACGGCACACCACCACCTACATCTTCCACTACGCTTATAGCTTCGGATCCTGAAAAATTAGAGCATAAAATCTCGTGGCCAAACATAGACCGAATTGACGTGGATTTTCTTCCACAACTTGCAGTGGACTGGGAAAAGATAGAGCCGTTGGAGATACGAAGCGACGGTATTGCCACAACAGTTGGGATGGCCCAGATTCTTGCAGGAAAACCACATGTGGATAAAATGTCAGAGATTGATCTATACGAGCTAAACAAAGAGATAAGACTGCAACGGATAGTCTTTGTTGCAGCAAAGGACGTCTATGATAGCATGTCTCTGAGTTGGAAGGGAAACAGGGAGTTTCTTCTCATACAGGTCATAAGACTTGTAGAGGAATTCATCCATTCAGACAAGATCAACGTCGTAGACGTATCTGATGATGAACTGCGGACAAGAATGACCCTTCTATTCAACATGCAAAAGATCGTATCCCATGTCTGCAAGAGTATAACTGACTCTAATATAGAGAAGAGATGTATTCATCTAAACCCAAACAAATCCATCAAATCAACATCAGACATGCGTCCCTGGTACACAAAAAAGCCTGCAGAATATACGACAAAATCTCACATCAATCTGGCAGTATATGATTCAGGATGGGAGATAGGTGCAGGACAAGAACTGGAGAGAAACAAAAACGTGGTCTCATGGGTCAAAAACGATCATATCGGGTTTGTCATAAGATATCTGTATAACGGAATACTGCATGATTATTATCCAGATTTTCTGATTCGATTAAAGAACAACGTAACGCTGGTTCTTGAGATCAAAGGAATTGATGACAATCAGAACAAGGAAAAGCGCAGATATCTGGAGGAATGGATAGATGTGGTAAACGAGGACGGCAACTATGGAACCTGGACGTGGGATGTTGCGTTCCATCCAAGTGAAGTTCGAGGAATAATTGACAAGCACAACAAGACTCAAGTGTCAGCAAACGAGTATGCCAAATGTCCCAAATGTGGTAAGATGGCTCAATCACGACAGAAGATTGAGACGGGGTTTGGGTTTAGGAATATGGATGGGATCACTAGACCACAATCATGGTGTAGAAAATGCAGAAAAGATAGATAGAAAGGACAAATCATAATTTACTAATTTCTACGATTACTTTTTGTCAATTAAAATAGATCAATATGATCCATAAACAGTTAGTTACCGCCTAACAAGATCCTGACTTATGAAATTGAATTTATGGAAAAAAAATGGAGTGTAGAAGCAGATACACTAGAACAAGATTTTAATAGATTCAGAAATTATTTTAATGAACATAAAAAATGTAATTGCGAGATAGACGATTGTGTGCATTTTAACAAGGCGTTAATAAAAATTCTAGGTAATAGAGCAGAAAAAATTTGTCAGGATGGCTTTAGTATTGGTTTGAAAATATATTACAATACAATCAAAGACAACTGTTAGTCTTATTCATTTAATCATATCTTCCAATAATTTTCTAGTGTATTTTTTGTGTAATTTTTGAAACTGTTCATTTAATCTAACTATGTCATGTGTTGTTGGTGGCACAGTTGTATTTCCAAATTTTATGCCAAATTCTTGTGATGATTGATAAAGATTTTTCATTGTTATTGCACAAACAAGTTTAGTATGGCTTACTAGTTCAACATAACGGAGACCAGATAATGCTTTTAATGGATAATTCTTTTTGGGTGATGGTAATCTATTTGAACGAAATGAAAATGCATCAAATCCATAGATGTTTAGAATCAATGAAAGTACTATAGAGTTAACTGATTTGGATGTGAATGAAGACACTCTCAAAATTTTATCGTATGGTCTATTTTTTATGAATATGAAATTCAGCATATTGTTAATGAGTTTTTTATTTTTACTTGGTTCTCTTCCAAAAAATCCGACTATCTCATCTTTGTTATTCAGACATTTCATATACAATGATGTGAAAGTGTTATGTGGCATATTTTCATCTAGAACAGCAATAAATTTACCTCTAGGAATCAATGTTCGATAATGATCATATTCTTTTGCATTGTTTGTATTTTTAAAGAATATCTTAATGAATGAAAAACCACATTTTTTTTGAAAATCAATTAAAATCTCATTATTATTCTTAGTAAATTTAAGAGAAGATGATTTAATACCACCTAGTACAAGCATAAAGAAATACTCATGATGATGTTTTTGAATAATCTTTGAGATTTGCTCAGTTCGTCTTTTTCTATATGCTTCATCATTTACAAGTTTTTTTGGACAATGCTCTATAATTTCCACAATTTTAGTCTTAAAATCAAAGGGCTCAAAATACATATTTTTGGCATGGTTTAGATTTCGACTAGTTATCATTTGAGTTGGGAAGCTACCATTGATTCCATTTATATTAAAACTTCCATGCCGTATGCCTTTGTCAATTCTTATGTTTATCATTATTACGGATGATTAGTTGACAGAATAAATTAACTTTTATTCATAATACTGATCATTTTGGTCATAATTAATATCGATCAAAATCAACATATGACTTTCATGATAATATCTAATAGAATAAAAAATAATGTAGGAATATTGTAGGCGTTCCAATCGCCTCTGTCATCATCATCATTATTACAAAGCAGACCCGCATCCACTGTGGCTGCGACAACCTCTAGACCCGTTGCTATATGCGCCTTAAATCAGACCCAGAGAGTAAAATACGGATGTTAAACCTAGATTTAAACGCAATATCTGAGAAGGGGATACCATATCAGAGATTCCTCGATGGCATAAAAACCGCCGAAACCAGAAGATATTACGTCAGGCACCTCCGGATGTTTCTAGATGAGATAACTGAAAAGATATACAGGGATCTGAATAGTCCTGTTCCAACAAATACGGTAGAATCCAAGGCAGAGTGCTTTGTGACCCTGGCTGCAAACAGCGGCAAAATCTGCACCAACATCATCGCCGAATACATAAAGTATCACATATCGCAAGTCGAACAGGGCAAAAAAAGTCCTAATACGGTTCCAAATTATATCAAGCCGATCAAGATGCTGTTAGATACAAACGATGTCGCAATCCATTGGAAGCGCCTCTACCACATGTATCCGCGACCCGTAAACGCACAAGACAGGGCATACACGCGTGAGGAGATACAAAAGATGCTCTTAGTTGCACACGATCTTGCAGACAAGGTGATACTCACCATGTTCTCATCTGCCGGATTCAGGGTAGAGGCATGGAGTTATTTTACATGGCAGGATGTAGTCTGGTTCAGAGAAGAAAAAGATGAAGGGGACGGCAACGGCAGGTTCAAGGGTGCAGGATTGATGGTGTATCGCGGGGATCCTGAGAGTTACTGGACGTTTATCACACCGGAGGCATGTGACTACCTCTGGGCATACAGGGAAAAATGGAAGAATGATCTTTCAGAGTATCCCCAACCAACAGACCCGCTGCTAAGGGGAATCAAAGGTATCACAGTAAAGAGACTACAGCATCCAGGTGTGAGAAAACGGGTAGATATACTTGCAACAAACGTAGGTCTCAGACCTCCACTTCCGCCCGGAAGAAAGCGACACACTGTAAAACTGGATCACGGATTTAGAAAATACTTTAACACGATGCTTCGTCGTGCCAAGGTAAACTATCTGGACAAGGAGGACATGATGGGTCACAAGGTGGGTCTTGAGAAAAACTATGAGAGGTATGTCGAAGAAGACTTTGAGCGGTTTGCAGAGTATCAAAAGGCCATACCATTTCTTACGATATCTGATACGGGACGACTCAGAGCAGAGCTTGATGAATCTGGGAGAACCACACGCAAGGGTCAAAAGCACAAGTCAGCAGAGAACATCAAGAAGAGAAACGAGTTCAAAGAGTTGTTTGAGCTCGCAGAAAAGCTAAAAGATGCTGGGGTACTAGATATGATCAAGAAAATAACAAAGTGCCGTACCTGTGATGAGGCATATCTGGGTGGGCAGTGTCCAAAGTGTGGATAATCAGCATCTGAATTATTTTAGGGCGGCCTCTATCTTGTCCATATTTTTTACATACATTGCAAAGAATTTTTGTAGCTCTTCAAGGGTTTTTCTTGGTATGGTTACAGTGTCCTCTTTCATGAAATGTAATGCCGAGATGTTTATAACTGTAAATATTCATTTGGTATATGAGTGATCAAGAGAATATCTAAATTGAAGATTCTTTTAGAATCATTACGGGGCAGATCTTTGGTTTCTTATTGATAGGTATCAAGTGATGACGGCGTACTCTGAGACTTTTTATCATCTCAATTACTGTCTCTTGTAATACTGGCAGTTTTTGATGTTTTGACACAAAAAATGTATCTTTTATACAAATAGAGTTCTCTATGTTTTATGCCCAAGAAACAAATACTGCAATTACGCGAGGAGATTACGATATAGATGATAAAAAATATGAGTCAAGGTCGTTTCCAAGACAATTGATGCGCAAATAATTTTAGGAATTGGATAGCAGAATCTAAAGCCATGAAAAAAATCACAAGCAAAGAAGAGGGAAAAGAGAAGGTTCTGTAATGAGTCTGCGCTGCCCCAATTGTGAAACCGCATTGCTTAATACGGCATGCATCATAGTTCAGATGGTTAAAAAGAGAAAACGAGGGTTGCCAATCAAGGTATGCCGCCACTGTATGGTGATACTAGTCGGAGAGGCAACCAAGAGCCAGGATTGGAAGATCTGGAACGGCAAGTCATATGTCAACTATATGGACTGACATCTCTTTCTTTCATCCATCTATCAAACCCCATTTTTTGTATGTGTCAAGATGTTACAATTCTAGAGGTTCCCACCGGTCTGAAATTAGTGCAACCTAATTTTCGTATAGTAGACCCATACTGAAAATCAATGTTTTTTAAACCCTTTAGGATGTGAGTAGTCATTGTCAGAAACAGAAGTCAAATTTGAGGAAGTGCCATCTGAAAAGACCGAATCGCCAGTTGAAAAGACAGAATTGCCAGTTGAAAAGACAGAATTGCCAGTTGAAGAAATAAAATCCAAGACCGAAGAGAAGACAAAATATCAACCAGAGGTAAAAAAGGAGGGTCCTGAAAAATGGGGAATCGTCCATATCTACAGCAGTTACAATAACACAATTATTCACATGACAGATCTTACAGGTGGGGAAACTGTCGCCATCAGTTCCGGTGGAATACATGTCAATGCCGACAGATACGAATCATCACCATTTGCTGCAATGAAAGCTGCAAACGCAGTAGTTGAATCTGCAAAAACAAAGGGATTCACTGGATTTCATATCAGAGTTCGTGCAGTAGGCGGAGTTGGTTCCAGAGTACCTGGTCCCGGCGCACAAGCTGCCATCAGGGCATTGGCAAGGGGCGGATTTAAGATTGGAAGAATTGATGATGTCACACCCATTCCTCATGACACCACTAGAAAGAAAGGTGGAAAGAGGGGAAGAAGGGTCTAGTCGACTTTCTTTACTTTTACATTACAGTCTCTAGAATCAAAATAATCCCCCATGAATTTTGTAAATTTTTCTAGCTGATCACACCACGTATATTTTTCTAACATGCCAGAAAATTTTTCTTCTATGCCATTTTGTAAATCAGTCTTGAATGCCAGTTTGAAAAACGTCCATCCAAATTTTGATGAGGGTTCGCTGAGTACATATCCATTATAACATCCCACAAGGCTTTCCATATGTGAGAGTGCCTTTTTTACCGACAGCAGATCATCGACATAATTCCTACATTCAATCTCCAAGGTTATACTCATTATTCATCACCTTTGCTGGATGATTTACTGAGTTTGTCACTCAGAGATACAAATTTTCCATCTTGTTCGATATTGATTTTTGTCGCCATCCTAACATTGAGGCCGACTGATCTGAATAATGTCAATAACTTTCCTCCGTCAATAATTTCATTAATTTCGCCTGTTTTGATCAGTTCGGATAATTTTTCTACAATAATTTTAGCCTCGTTTGGAAATTGGGATTCTGCATTTTCCAAAACTTCCAGTCCCCTAAATCCCAGCTTGGCGGCAAGCAGGTCTCGTGGATTTTCAGGCGGTTTTTCTTTGTCGGATTCTCGGGTTTGCCGGATATTCTGTTTTGAAGAGATGTTTTTTTGCATTTCAGCCAGTCTTTTTGCCTTTAGTCGTTCAAGTTCAGAATCTTCTTCGCTCAACCCTTAATCACACCTATAGGCACTAATTTGGCAACTTTTGTGGCAATTCCCAGGTTATGAGACACGTCAACTACGGCATCAACGTCTTTGTATGCTTGGGGAGTTTCTTCCACAACACCGTCTCTTGTTAATGCCTTGATAAATATGCCCTTGTCATTGAGGGATTTTTTGACATCATCCTCGGTATAGTTTCTTCTAGCCTTTGATCTGGACATTGTCCTTCCGGCCCCGTGTGCAGTTGAGCCAAAACTCAAATCCATAGAACCCGGCTGTCCAAGTAAGATCCAACTTGCCGTGCCCATCGAACCTGGAACCAAGACAGGCTGTCCTAAATCCCGATATTTTGAAGGAATATCATCGTGATTTGCAGGAAATGCCCTTGTTGCACCCTTTCTATGAACGACAAGTTTTCTTTCCTGGCCGTCGACTCTGTGTTTTTCTACTTTTGCAATATTGTGAGCAACATCATAAACCAGCTTCATATCAAGATCAGATTCCGTCTGATTAAATACACGCTCGAAGGATTTTCGAGTCCAATGAGTGATCATTTGTCTGTTACTCCATGCAAAATTTAGTGCCGAAAACATTGCCTTTCTGTAGGATTCGCCTTCTTCAGAAGTGTTGGGAACACATGCCAGTTCCCTGTCTGGCAGATGGATGTCATATTTTTCCATTGCCTGTTCGGAAACTCTAAGATAGTCACTGCACACCTGATGACCAAATCCCCTAGAACCGCAATGGATTAAAACTGTAATGGTTCCTTCTTTAATTCCCATCCTGTCTGCTGCCTGTTTATCATGAACCTCGGCAACTTTTTGTACTTCAAGGAAGTGATTTCCAGAACCCAGGCTTCCAAGCTGGGGCGCACCTCTCTTTCTTGCTTTGTCAGAAACTTTGTCTGGATCGGCATTCTGAATTTGACCGTTCTCTTCACAAACATCAGAGTCATTTGATGAGCCATAACCATGATCAATTGCCCAGTTGACTCCATTGACTAGGACCTCATCAAGTTCTGAATGACTTAGTCTGACTGCACCCTTTGAACCAACGCCTGAAGGAACGGAGCTGAAAAGATCAGTAACAAGTTCTTTTAGTTTTGAGCGGACCGTCTGTTCAGTTAAATTTGAACGAAGTAGTCTCACCCCACAGTTGATATCATATCCAACACCACCAGGACTGATCATTCCCTCATCAGCATCCATAGCTGCAACCCCGCCGACGGGAAAGCCATAACCCTCATGACCGTCAGGTAAAACAATACTATGACCAACTATGCCAGGAATGGAAGAAACATTTCGTGCCTGCATGATTGTTCTATCAGATAACATTTTCTGCAACAGCAGTGGATTAGCATAGATTCGTACAGGAACCTTCATTCCCAAGTTGGAATCAGCATCAATTTGATACTGGTTTTCCCCGATTTTTTTTGGAGTATTGGCAGACACGTGTATTCGGTAAAATTTCCTTTCAATCCCATTTAAATCATCAGAAGAATCGCAAAAAAATTTTAAATGAACCGGGGTTTATTCAAATGCATGCTAGATGAAGATACTATCGCGCACAAAGCAAATCAGTTACTTGTAGAATTGAGGACCAATCCGGACTGGGCAATTGATGAAAAAAATTTCAAGCAGGGTTATTTCAAAGCTCTAGAATGGGTATTATCAGAAACAGGAATCAAGCAAGACTAGTTTGCAAAAAATGAGACTAGGTTTGAATCTGAGAAGAGTGATGATCTAATTTATCTATGATTGGCAATCTTTAGAGACATGGTAAGAGGAAAGCCAACTAAGGAGGAGATAGCAAAGCAAAAAGAGGAGCAAAAAATAAGGGCAAAAAGCTCCAGGGCGGCAAGAAGAAGCGGAAAAATTACCAAAAAAGAAGGCAAAGTAAACAAGGCCAGGGCAAAGACAAAGACGCCTAGATCACAGAAGAAGATAGCTACCGTAAAGAAATCACGGTATTGAGGACATATCCTAAAAAAAGCAGTTTTGAGGCCAGATCATGACAAAACAACTTTAGACACACAACTGCCAAGAAGTAGATTTATTTTCTCATAGATTAAAGCCATAATGTTGGCAATTTTACCCATAGACAGCGGCCGTTATGGCACCAAGGAGATGATAGAAATTTTTGGCGAACAAAGGAAGATAAATTATCAATTAGAAATAGAAGGCGCAGCTGCTGTCTCACAAAGTGAGATAGGATTGATTCCAAAGACGGTTGGAAAAAAGATTCTCAAGGTCGCAATATCTGGAAGAATTACCGCAAAAAGAATCAAACAGCTTGAAGCAAAAAGTGATCATGACACGGCAGCACTAGTCGAATCACTAAGTGAAAAATGTACAAAGGATGCCAGGCCGTGGATTCATTATGGATTAACAAGCAACGACCTGGTAGACACCAGTAACTCTATGCAGATGCGTGACTCGCTGAAAATAATTGAACCAAAAGTTGGAAGGATGGCGTCAATTCTTGCACAAAAAGCTGTGAAATACAAAAATATTCCAGCCGTAGGTAGGACTCACGGACAGCATGCAAGCATAATTTCATTTGGATTAAAATTTGCAAATTGGGCAGCAGAAATGGCAAAACATGTAGAACGAATCGAGGAGATCAAGAAAAGAATTCTAATTTGTAAGACACTCGGTGTTGTAGGTACCGGTTCTTTAATGGGTGCAAAATCACTTGAAGTACAAAAAAGGGTTGCAAAACGCTTGAAACTTTATCCTGCAGAAGTTGCCACCCAGATTGTCCCAAGGGAAAGATATGCAGAATATGTCTTTGAGTTGGCACTGATTGGCTCAACTTTGGAAAAAATCGCAGTGGAGATTAGAAACTTGCAGAGAACAGAGATTGGAGAGGTTGCCGAACAGTTCAAAAAGGGACAGATGGGCAGCAGTGCAGTTCCTGTAAAAAGAAATCCAATCAAAAGCGAAAGAGTTTCATCGCTATCAAGAATGGTACGAAGTCAGATTGGGATTTCCTTTGAAAATATTCCATTATGGCATGAACGGGATCTTTCAAATTCAGCAAACGAGAGATTCGTGATTCCAACTGTGGCTATCCTAGTAGATGAAATGTTAGAAACCATGACTAGAATCGTTTCGAATTTGATCGTAAACGAGAGAAAAATTGTAGAAAACCTGCACATTACAAAGGGGCAGATATTTGCAGAATTTGTTTTAGAGGCACTAATCAAAAAAGGAATACCCAGATTTGAGGCGTACAGGGACGTTCAAAGAGTCGCATTTGAGGCAAAAGACAGGGGAATTCAATACATTGATGCCATTAAAAAAGACAGGGCATTTTCTTCAAAGTTGACAGACAAAGAGATCGATTCAATATTTTCACCAGAAAAACATCTTGGTGCGTCACCTGCGATTATTAATAATGTAAAGAAATCTGTCCAAAAGACGGTAAAAAAATTCATCTAGTTTTTAGCAGGGCCTTGTGGATTTTAGAACCATATTGTAATGCCTTTTTTCTTTTTGTGCAAGAGATTTCCGGAACGTTGATTTGTCTTGCCAGTTTTCTTATGATGTGTTTACGATACAAATCATCAGAATCATGAATTTTTTCAGACAGAGAAATGGTTTTAGCATAATCTATGAATTGTGGGCAAAGCAGGGGCTGAAGAATTTGAACGGCAAATTCTGATGCAACCAGATTCACAGCCTCCATCATTTTCAGCTCGTTATCTAATTTGGAGGACATGATCTCATGAATTCTGGATTCTCCTTGAGAAAATGCCTCCCTATACGCATTGTAACCACAAAACAATTCGTCAATTCCGTTTGCAGTAACTACGGTGTCAAGTTCCAAGCTTCTTGCCAGTTTAGACACATAATAAAACGCTATACAATTCTCGTTCCATGAAAGATTCCCAGTGTTTATTGCCTGATGAATTTTCGATGAAACATCAGGAAATGAATCCGGATCAATTTCCAGAACATGGTGAGTCCATCCTAGATACTCGTTGACCTGTTTTGCAAATAAAATATCATGGGATTCATGAAAACCGATTGTCAATAATGTAATATCATAACCCATATCTGAGCAAATTTTTGAGATTAATGTGCTGTCAACTCCTCCAGAAAAGGCGATTCCGATCTTCCTTTCTTTAACGGTTTCAGAGATGGAATTTTCAATATTCTCAAGTAACTTCCTGTTAATCTCATCCATGTCGCTCACGGGATGGATTTTATGCATACAGTAATGAATCAACCCCTTTAACTATTAATTTGACGGTTCATCTAAAACAGTATGATGAGATTATCACAAGCAGACATTGATGAGGAGCTAAAGGGTCTTCCAGGCTGGAGTGTCGTAAATGAAAAGCTTCACAAGGAATTTCAGTTTGATGACTTTAACCAGGCATTCGGGTTTATGACCAGGGCGGCCATGGAGATTGAAAAAATGAATCATCATCCAGAATGGCTTAATGTATACAGCAAAATCACAGTGGAATTGACCACTCATGATGCAGGCGGCATTACAAAAAATGATGTCAATCTTGCCAGAATTCTAAATTCTTTGAATGTAAAGCAGGCATAATGTTATAGAATTTATATTATGAGTCAAGGTCAGATGACTTCACATGACTGCAAATCCTACGATTCTGGATTCGGATTTTAAATATATCGATAAAAAGGGAAATTTGCTCAGAACAAGAACGGAGCTAACAGTGGCGCAAATGCTTGCTTTTCTTGAGGAGCAATATCAATATGATCACGAGCTTACTTTAAAGAATGGAGATAAAGTGACTGTCGATTTTAAGACAGAAAAGGGAATGATCGAGGTAATTGACGGGGATGATGACATTGAAAAATACAGGCAGATCAAAGAAAGTTTTCCTCAAGACAAGGTGATGGCAATCGGGCATGGAAAATACGTTGCACAGATTAAAGAGCTGCAGGATATCGTATTTTATGATAAAACACCGCAGACAGGATCCATATTTTTGGAAGACGCGTCATTTTCATTTGATTATGCACACATACTTCCCCTGGTTGAGAAATGCTCCATCTTACACGGACATACATCCTCTGTAATGGTGGAACTGATAGGACAGATGAAGGACAACCTGCTCTTGGACTTTGGTGTGGCCAAAAAAATTATCAAGGAAGTTGTCAACATATTTGATCACAAGTTCTTCATTAACAGAAAATATCTAAAATCTGAAGACGGATTACATTATCTAATCGAATTTGAAGGTCCAAAGGGAATGTTTGCGCTGCAGGTTCCAAAAAATACAACCTATCTTTTAGAAGGGGAAGCTACTGTTGAAAATCTTTCAAGTGAAATTATCAAGCTATTGGCACCAAAAATGCCCTCAAATGTGGAGGCAGTCGGCGTATACATCTACGAAGGATATAACAAGGGTTCCCACATCATCTCAAATATCTCAAGATAGTTAAGAAATGGAACCGAAAATATCAGAAAAAGCATGGAATCCAGAGTTAGAAAAAAAAATACTCGGACAGTGGGAGAAGGATAAAATTTATGATTTTCTTCCACAGGAAGAAAACTTTACCATAGATACGCCGCCTCCTTATCCCTCAGGCAGACCGTGGCATATCGGGGCGGCGGCGCACTATTCACAAATTGATATGATTGCAAGAACGGCAAGAATGAGAGGAAAGAACGTCTATTTTCCTATAGGAATAGACAGAAACGGGCTTCCGGTGGAACTGTACACTGAGAAAAAACACAAAATCAGGATGAGGGAAACAGACAGGGGGGAATTTCTGAATCTATGCAGGGAGGCATTAGACGATTTGGAAGCTGAGATGATTCTCATTATGAAAAACCTGGGAATCAGCGGGGATTTTTCAAACTACTATAGGACTGATTCAAAAGAATACAGGACGCTTACACAATCAACATTCATCGAATTATGGAAAAAAGGTCAGGTGTATCTGGCAAACAGGCCTAACAACTATGACTGGGTATCAGGAACGACCATTGCAGATGCGGAAATAACATACGAGAATCTGGCAACAAAGTTGGTTTACATGAAATTCAAAATAAAAGATACCGAGCAGGAAATTATTATTGCAAGTACGAGACCTGAACTTATTTGTGCATGTAAAACAATTATTGTAAATCCAGAAGACGAGAGATACAGAAAACATATTGGAAAAAAAGTAATTGTTCCAATCACCAATGCAGAAGTAGAACTAAGAACGCATCATTCTGCCCAGCAGGAATTTGGATCAGGAGCAGTAATGGTGTGCAGTTATGGCGATCAAAACGACGTGGCGTTATTCAGGGAACTAGGATTAGAGGAGGTCGTGGTAATCGGACTAGATGGTAAAATGACAAAAGCCGCAGGTGAGTATGCAGGAAAAAAACCAAAACAGGCAAGGGCAAAAATCATCGAGGATCTAGAAACAAAAGGATTTGTAGAAAAAATTGAAGAGATTGTTCATAGAACCCCGGTTTCAGAGAGAAGTAAGAACCCAATTGAGATCATTCCAATGGAGGAGTATTATCTTAAACAAAAAGAATCAGTTGAAAAAATGAGAAGGTTGGGACAGGAGATCACGTTTCATCCCGAGATGCACAGGCAGATCCTAATGAACTGGCTGGAATCTATCAATATTGACTGGCCCATATCAAGAAGAAGATACTATGGTACTGAAATCCCGATATGGTACTGTAAAAATTGCTCAGAGCCGTACGTTCCAGAACCTGGAAAATACTACAGGCCATGGAATGAAAAATGTCCCATCAGTAACTGTCCAAAATGTGATTCTAGTGAATTTGTTGGGGAAGAGAGGACGTTTGATACGTGGATGGATTCTAGCGTGTCACCACTCTTTATTGGTAAATTTAACAGAGATGACGACTTTTTCAAAAAAGTCTATCCTGCATCAATTAGGCCTCAGGCAAAGGATATCGTCAGAACATGGCTGTACTACACGCTTTTAAGATGCGAGCAGCTCACAGGAGAAAAGCCATGGTCTGAGGTATGGATTATGGGATATGGTCTTGATGAGAAGGGGATGAAGATGAGCAAGAGCAAGGGAAATGCAATAGATCCCCTGCCAGTCATTGAAAAACTAGGCGCGGATACTTTTAGATTCTGGAGTGCAAGTGAGATCAATCACGGGCATGACTTTAGATGCAACGAACAAAGGATTGAATCCACAAAGAAATTCCTCAGCAAGCTGTGGAACGTGTCAAGATTTCTGTCGAGTTTCCCAGTAATTGAATCGGCGGCACCTGCCGCATCTGACAAATGGATTTTATCTGAATTAGACAAGCTGATAAAAGAATGCAAGCGGGGATACGATGAATACAACTTTTTCATTCCTGCAATTGCAATTAGGGAATTCACATGGAATCTGTTTGCGGCTCATTATATTGAGATGGTCAAAGCACGGGCATATGGAATTGATTTTTCTAATGAGGAGAGAGACGGTGCAATATTTACCCTGCACAAAACACTGTCAACAATTTTGAAATTACTCTCACCAATAACCCCATTTATAACCGAGCATCTTTGGAAGGTTTTGTATTCGGAGCAAAGTATCCACAGACAAAAACAAGTCGAGTCAGAAAACATTGAAGAACAAAGTGGCATTACAAATGAAATTACCGCGTTTAATTCCAAAGTATGGAATGAGAAAAAATCTCAGGGACTCTCATTAAAAGACTCGATAAAAATTGAAATCCCGGAAATTCTAGAGCCGTTCAGAAAAGACCTGAAATCCATGCATAATTTATCAGAGTAAGCAAGAAGTCCATCATGCCTGCAAGATGTCATTTGTGGGCAGATATAATACATTCCGGATGTATGGGCCATCATAGTAAGAAAAGCTGCCTGGAATTTGTCATTGAAGAAGGTTAATTCTTGGAGGTATTAACAAGATTAACAAAATACTTGTGCAGGGAAATATCTTCAGTGAGTTCAGGATGAAATGCAGTGGCAATTACATTGTGTTTTTTGACTGCAACTATTCTTCCATTAAATTTTGAGAGAACTTGTACATCAGGACCAACATCAGAGACGGACGGCGCCCTAATAAAGACGCCATTGAATTTTGGAATGCCTATAGGATCCATAGATACCTCAGATTCGAAGGATTCTTGCTGCCGTCCAAAGGAGTTTCTCTCTAATTTTATATCAAGAACGTCTAAAAGGGGCTGATTGGTTTTTCCAACGATATGATCATATGCAGTTTTGGATAACATGATCATTCCGGCACATATTCCAAGTACGGGCATTCCGTCTTCAATTTTTTCTTTTAATGCCTTTAATGAGCCATTTACCAAGGAAAGTTGTCCAATAGTAGTGCTTTCACCACCGGGTATTATCAGTCCATCCAGCTGGGAGATCTCTTCAGGTGTCTTTACGTCAGATACTTGTCCATCAATGCCCAGATCGTCGAGGGCAGATCGGATAGAAAGAATGTTTTCTTCAACGTCACCTTGAATGGATAAAACTCCGATGTTTGGGCTCATGAAGATCCGCCACGTTCTTGCATACGTAATTCCAGTGTATTTACATCCAATCCCAGCATGGACTGCCTTTCATCGATCATTTTTTGGGCTTCTTTTACTTTTTCAGACTCGTTCCAAAAGGTAGTAGCCAAAACTATTGCTTTTGCCCTTTCTTTTGCATCATCGGCGTTAAAAATTCCAGAACCGACAAAGATTCCATCACATCCAAGAGACATAAGATATGCTGCATCTGCAGGTGTTGCGATTCCACCGGCGGCAAAATTTACAACAGGCAATCTTCCAAGTTTGGCAGTTTGTTTAACAATATCATAAGATACCCTGAATTCTCTTGCCATCCTTACCAAATCCTGGTCGTCTCCAGAATCATAAATTGACTTTATCGTTCTTAATTGATCATTGACCTTTTTGATATGGGTGACGGCTTCTGCAACATTTCCCGTTCCCGGTTCCCCTTTTGTTCTAATCATTGCTGCACCCTCTTCAATTCTTCTCAGGGCTTCGGCCAGAGATCTTGCACCGTTTACAAAAGGTGTTGTAAAATCCCATTTCCAGATATGGTGGGACTCGTCAGCAGGGGTTAAAACTTCAGATTCATCAATCATGTCCACATCAGTTTCCTGTAGAATCAATGCCTCATTGACATGGCCAATTCTACATTTAGCCATGACAGGTATTGTTACTGAACCCATAATGTCCTCAATAATTCTGATACTTGCAGTGCGTGCAACTCCGCCTGCCTTTCTAACTTCAGATGGAAGTTTGTCCAAGACCATTACAGAAACTGCCCCGGCTTCTTCAGCAATTTGAGCTTGTTCTACGGTGGTAACATCCATCACCACTCCATTTTTCAACATATGGGCAAAACCCCGCTTAACGGTGGACGAACCACGCAGGATATCAACAGAGTCTGCTTTTTCAGAGACTATGCCTTTAGCATCATGCCGCTGACCGGAGAGTGGAAGCATGTTCTGATTTTTACTAGAGACTATTTGTATCTATTCACTAATTTCAGATATGATTTGATCCAGTTCGGATGCAACCCTGTCAATTATCGGAGGAATAAATTGTTCCGTGGCATTTTGTTCTGGCCAGTGAATTTGATTTAGCCGTCCATTGAGAGTTATCTTGATATTTGATTTTTGATATTCAGTTACATCATCTAGAATCAAAAATGATTCTGATGGAATTGATATGAATCCGGTCTCCTTGATCAATGCCTTTATTCTGTCAAGTTTTACCTCATCTAATTTAGAACGAACATCAGGTCTGATATACCCGTGTTCGGTTAGAGAGTATTTTAAATCACCGTCATTTTTGATAAAAAGAATCTCGGTTTGCTGGGCACCCACTCTTTCTGTGATACCGTTGGAGATTTTCTTCAACTGGTGTTTGGTGTACTCGATCTCAATAGTATCATAAGAATTTGCCGCAGAAGTCGGAATTTCGTTTTTTGTAATCAGCGGAATCGAGATTAAAAGGGCTATAATTACCGGAATTGCACCCAATGCAAGATGGACTGTTTTTACCAAAGTTGATTATCAAGTACAAATTCATGTTAATCTCAATTAAATCTTGGTTAAAAATAACTTAAAATTCGAGTCTATTTCATTCTTGAGTGTGGGGTCGTAGCCTAGCCTGGTAGGGCGACAGTGTCTACGAACAGATCACCGCTAAGGGCTCCAGAGGTAAACTAAGCTAAACTGACTCACGGATGATGTAAGTTTGGAGCTGTAGTGACCCGTAGGTCGCCGGTTCGATTCCGGTCGGCCCCACGTTAAAAATTCTGCCGGTTATTTCTCAAAACATTTAGTGCAGAACCGGCCCTGAACCATTCAATTTGAGATTTGTTGTATGAATGATTTAACAGAATCTCTTCTTTGTTTCCATCACCGTGTGTGAGAACGCATCTGATCTGCTTGTGCGGTTCTAGTTCATTCAAACCAAGCAAGCTGATTTTATCGTCTTCAAGGATTTTGTCATAATCTTCCGGATTGCTAAAGGTTAATGCCAGAATTCCCTGTTTTTTCAGATTTGTTTCATGTATTCTAGCCAGACTTTTTGTAATGACTGCAGCACATCCCAGATGTCTCGGAGTCATTGCAGCATGTTCTCTACTGCTGCCCTCACCGTAGTTATTGTCACCGACAATCACCCACCGTATCTGTTTTTCTTTATACTGTCTTGCAATATTTGAAAATAATTCAAGTTGATTAGTGAGAATATTCCTGCCATGACCTACCTCATCATTGAATGCGTTAACTGCACCCAACAGCATGTTATCACTGAGATTATCCAAGTGTCCTCGTAGTGACAGCCATGCACCTGCAGGAGAGATATGATCCGTGGTACATTTGCCCTTTGCTTTTACCATGACTGGTATTTCTTGATAGTCTTTTCCATCCCATTTTGGAAATGGTTCCAAGCGTTGCAATCTTTTGCTGTTAGGATCAATGATGACATCAACATCATCAGAATTTTCAGGTGGGGCGACAAAAATTCCTTCGGGTCTCATAAAACCCTGCGGAGGTACTTCAGGTGCAGGTTTTGGTGCTTCAAGCTTGAATTTTGTTCCATCAGATGCTGTTAATTCATCTTTTAATGGATTAAAGGAAAGCCGCCCATCCAAAGCTAAGGCGATGATCATTTCAGGACTTCCAATGAAATTCAGAGTGTTTCGATGACCGTCATTTCGTCCAGGGAAATTTCTGTTAAATGTTGTAACAATAGTATTTCTTTGATCTTCATCCAATTCAGGTCTGTTCCATTGACCAATGCAGGGACCACATGCATTTGCCAGGACAGTTGCGCCGATTTCTTTTAGAGAATTCATCTGTCCATCCCGTTCAATAGTCCCCCGAATTTGTTCAGAACCAGGAGTCACCAGTAATGGAATTTTGGCTTTGATTCCTTTTGCAGTTGCTTGTTTGGCCAAGTCTGCGGCTCTTGACATATCCTCATAAGATGAATTTGTACAGCTGCCAATTAACGCAACAGAGATTGGATCAACATAATCATTGGATTTTACATCATCTGCTAGTTCGGAAATTGTTCTTGCCAAATCAGGAGTATGGGGTCCAACAATACGTGGCTCCAATACTGAAAGATTGATTTCAATGACCTGATCAAAGAAATTTTCAGGATTTGTCTCAACTTCGGGATCTGCTACAAGTAATTCTTTATTCTGATTTGCCAATTCAGCTATATCCTCTTTGTTGGTATATCTCAGATAGGTTTCCATTCTTTGATCATAAGGAAAGACTGAACATGTTGCACCAATCTCAGCTCCCATGTTGGTGATTGTGGCTTTGCCAGTACAACTAATAGACTTGGTTCCAGATCCAAAATACTCAACTATAGAATTAGTGCCGCCAGAAACTGTCAGTTCCTCAGCAACTTTGAGTATGATATCTTTTGGAGATGTCCATCCATTTAATTCGCCAGTCAGTTTTACACCGATTCGTTTGGGATAAAGTAGTTCCCAAGGCATGCCTGCCATAGTCTCGGCTGCGTCCAATCCACCAACTCCAATAGCAATCATTCCAAGACCGCCGGCGTTTGGAGTGTGAGAATCAGTACCAATCATCAATCCGCCAGGAAATGCATAGTTTTCAAGAACCACCTGGTGAATAATTCCGGCGCCCGGTTTCCAAAAACCGCATCCGAATTTTGCCGCAGATGATTGTAGGAATTTGAAGACCTCGCTGTTTTCATCAAGAGAGACTTTCATGTCTACATCGCCCTGAACTTCAGCTCTAATGAGATGATCACAGTGTACGGTTGTTGGCAGGACCGTTTGCTTAAGATCAGCTTGCATGAATTGAAGCATTACCATTTGACCCGTAACATCTTGTAATGCAACCCTGTCAGGTTTGAGAAAAACATAATCTTTTCCACCAACGAAACTTTTCTCAGTCATTTCATTGAAATGGCCGGATAGGATTTTCTCAGTAAGTGTAAGTGGTTTTCCGGTAATATTTCGGTATTTTACAATATTTTCTTTTAATTTCAGATATACTTTTGCAACAAGCTCAAAAGTAGTATCAATTTCCATAAGATGTGGTAAATCAGGCCTGAATTTAATATTTACAATTTAAAAATTCGAAAAAACATTGTAACAGGCATGCAAATTTCTCAACAATTATAAGCCAAAAGTGCCTTTTCAAGTAAGTGTTGAAAAGTTACAAGTTTTCTAAAGTGAGGTTTGAGCATGGTCAATAAGGGTTTTCCAAAATTCGGCATGTCACAGGCAGGGGCATTTGTTGCCGCCCTGAAAAATTACAATTTGCCTGATTTTATTTTAGTATTAATTGCAAAAGAATGCAAGTCAGACCTGCTTGAAAGGGGCAGAATCGATGACAGGCTGCAAAGCATGAATGATGATGCCCTGGAATTGTTACACCGGGTTTTCGTAGGTTGTAAAGAAGATGATGCAGGAAAATATGCACAGTACAGATTTTATGCGTATATTTCGAGCATGTATCATAAATGTGAAATTCTAGTAAACGAAATAATTCCGGGCCAAACAGGTAAAAATCACAAGATTCCAGTTGCAGTAAAAAATAACGGAATGTATATTGCAGTTGCATATAACAAACCAATCGGAAATCCTGTCAACAAAAAAGAGACAGTCCGGTTTTATGAAATGGTAGATGACATCAAAAAAGGCGAGCATGGAACGATGCTCACTGATGCAGTCTATGGTGCTTCAGTAGGTTTCAGGGGGGATGCGTTAGTAGAGCTTGAAAACCTGAGTAAGTCAAGAAATGATGATCCAGAAAATATGTTAAATTTTAAAACGGCAAACTTTGAAAATAACATTTATTCTGTCACAAAGTGTTAGTTTGTAAAGTTATCCTAGATTCAATTGTGATGTATCCATTGCTAAAAACATGGGTTTGCCATCAGTTTTTTGAAAATTTTCATCAAATTGTTCAAATTCCAATTGTTCAAAGAGATGTTTTGTCCAAATGTCATGAACTTCTTGAATGAATTTTTTGTGCCCTGCAATTCGCAGTATCTCATGAAGTAATTCATGAGAAACAGTAGTACAGTTTTTTTCTGCAAGAAACAACGTATCATTTGATTCTTTAAGCGGTTGCCAAAACACCATTCCAAAATTCTCGGCATGATATCCTTCGCAAGTACAATCAGTCCATAACGGTCGAAAATGGGTCAGATAGAAATGATAAACGTCTTTTCCCCTTTGTTCATGATCACGTACAAGGGTGTTCGTATCAAGTCTTTGAAGAATGCCCCTGGGTGTTGTGATCAGTTCATCACATTTAATTTCATAATCCCTTCCAAACTTTTCCTTAATCCATACCTTGTAAAACTGACCCATTTTTTTAATATATTCAAATTCAAACTGGCGTTTTTTTCGATCCTCTTCTTTTACAACAAAAATAAAATGTAAAATCATAATAAGAAAAAGGGGTGTTTATGTCTGGCCTTCAATACCCATCAGGGTAAGAGTTGAACGAATCTTTTCAATCTTTCTGATCTTCCAAGTAATAGTTTCTCTAAGTTTTTCTACGGTATCAGATTCTATCTTGGCCAGAATATCGTATGCACCAAAAGTTCCATGAACTTCTTTAACACCTTCTAGACCCTTTAGTTGCTTAATTATAGCCTCTTCGGAACCTAGTTCACAGTTTATTAAAACATAAGCTGTTGCCATAAACCCGTTAAACAAGCCGACTATATCAATAAACCGAATTTAATTAGTCTATTTATGAGTAAATTTCATCAAAAAATATATCAAAATAAACAAAAATCAGGACATCTTTATTCACTCGTCCTAATATGGTGATTTTTAATGACTGGAACAAAATATCCGATACCATGGTACTTGATGTCCTGATTCCTGTTGCCACATTTACTATCGATGAATTCGATGATAAATTAATCATAAAATAGGAAATAGCAAAGACTAGTTAAAAGAACAACTCGAAGATAAAGACAATCCACGTAAACAAGAAAAGATAACAAAGAATGGAGAGTTCTCAAAGATGATTGATAGTAATCAAATTCAAATGCCGTACAAAATGATGACAAAACCACTACTAGATCCTGTTATTACAACAAAAACAACTGCAAGAAAATATCATAAATGCAGGAGACAGATGATTGCCAACATTACAAATCCTGAAAAGTTATTTGGACACAATCATACTCCTGCATATGCAGCATAAAACGGCTCTGAGTTTGAAGAGTACACGGATTTGTTGGGCAGGAATTATGATTTTGAGACAGCAGGTATCGTCATTCTGCACAATCAGTTTATACCAACAAATCCACGATTCTAATTTTGAGAAATACTCAGTATTTCATCCCAGATCTGCTTTGGAACAGGCATCATAGAAAGTCTTGAAATCCTGATTAGCTCCCAGTCTTTGAATTTTTTTTCCTTTTTCATTTCATCAAGTGTCACCGGACGATTCAGTGTTTTTTTGTATTTGACATCTACAACAATAAAACGCTCATTGTCTTCTTTTGGATTTGGATAGGGCTTTGAAGTAACCTGCATAATACCGACGGCCTGTCTTTCATCGCCGGTATGATAAAACAAGACAAGATCTCCGGGCTTCATCTCCCTCATGTGCTTTAATGCAAGATTGTTGTGGATTCCATCCCAGACTGTTGTTTTCTCTTTTTTGAGCTGTTCAAAATCATATCCTCTAGGTCCGCTAGGTTCCTGTTTTGCCAGCCAGTAATTCACCATTTCAGTTTTTTACAATTGCAACGGGGGTTTTATGTTTTTGAATTGTCCCCCGGTTCTGACTCGCACAAGATCATTGGTATTTAGCCAAAACCTCCTTGGGTTCTGAAACCGGGGCGCCCTGAATGTGCCATGCCTGGGTGAATTGAAAATCATTGGTATCATTACGATCGACATCATCCCAATCCGTCTGCATGGTTGCTCTTAGGGCACAGTGTATTTTACTTGGTTAAATATTAATCAGGCAGTTTTACTTCAAAAGAAACTATCGGCTCCCTAAGCTTAAAGCAGTCTTTGGTAGATTTGCTGATTTTGCCAATGATTCCAACGACTTTGCCATCAATGGTAATACTGGCAACATGCCCCTTTTCAAAAGTCGGGTGGGTAATGGTTTTAGTCTCACAGACCCCCCCAAATATTGATTGAATGGCAGACTGCAGGACAGATTTCATTTCACTAAAATTTGCATCCTTGTGTGAGCTTGCTGCACAAAGATGCGTCTCTTCAGTAATGGGGCTGGATTTGCCAAAGACAGTTCCAATCTCAAATAATTTTTGCGGATATGACTCATGAATGTTTCTTGCCAGACTGTCAATTAATCCCGAAAGCAGCCAATCCCTAAGAACAGTATGTTCAAGACTCTTAGAGTCCAAGACTGTGATAATTTTTGATGAATCTCTTTGCGTATTGTCATAAAGAACCCGTTTACTTGTCAAGCTGGAATTTAGAGCCTCCATATATCCCAGTCCAGTCATGGTAGAAGAGATGGATTCCAAATTAACTGAATTTGGATGTTTTTCTCCAAGTGTTTGGGAGGGAGATAACGTGGGTTCAAGATTCTGAATTCCATAACCTAAAGCAACTTCTTCTACCAAATCCATCGGTCCGAAAATATCAAATCTATATGCAGGAATTGTGCAAATGATATTCTTGCCCTTGACAGATGCGTCTAGTCTGGATTTTTTCAATGATGAAATAATCTTAATAGTGCTAAGATTCAGACCCAGTGTTTGGTTGATTAGAGCAGGGCTTACGGACATTTTGTTTTGCCCAAGTTTTGGCGAGGAGTTCTTTGCACCAGAAATTTGAACCGATTCTAAAGTAAAACCCGCAGCTTGTAAAATAGTAGCAACAACTGAAAGCATATCCTCAGCATCTTCTTTATTGATTCCAGTTACCTCAACGAACAGGTTTTTTGTCCTAGTTGTAACAGTAGTTACTGCCGCATTAATTATCGGGGGAAAGGAGACGGCATTTTTCTTTGCATCTAAAATGATTGGCACCTGGGTTGAATTTCCAAGTATAGGCCCATAATCTTTTCCCACATCGGTATTTTTTAGAATTTCAGATATTGAAAGTTCTTTGGCAGAGTTTAATGGAATGAATTTGTAATTTCTACTGGTGGTTTTGTAGACTAGGGGGAAGGTAATCTTGTCCAAATCATGAATTCCTATTGACGACTTTTTTCTCCTTCTTCCTATTCCAAAATGAAGATCTTCCTGCAGGGCCATGAACTGCTTGATTGTTTTATCGTCAATTTTTCCGTTTTTAGCTACGATGCCAGTTACAAACGGGCGTATTTTTGAGACTTCAGATTTTACAGATATTGAATATTTGCTTGATTTTTTAACATAAAGTTTGATTGCCCCAGTCTTGATTCGCAAAAGTCCCTGCAGTCCTAGTGCAATTCCAAAATCAGTCGAATAATCAGGTCTGTTTGGACTGTATTCAATTCGAATCAGATCCTTGTCTTCGGATTCGATATCCAATCCAAGAAACGGCAGCATGTCAGAAATTTGTTTTTTTGTGACTCTGCCGACTAGTTTTTGAAGTCTGGTGTAAGATAGCTCAACTACTGGCATTTTCTAGTACTCCTCAACCAACTCAGGTTGTTATTGTAAAATTCCCTAACATCATCAAGACCATACTTTAACATGGCAATTCTTTCAATACCGCCTCCCCATGCCAAAACTGGTTTGGTAATACCAAGAGGTCTGGTTACCTCAGGTCTAAAAATTCCCATTCCAAATAATTCCACCCACTTTCCCAATCTTTCGTTATATACCATAGTTTGAAGTGACGGTTCTGTATAGGGGAAAAATGTTGGCCAGAATTTTATTTTTGTAATTCCAATCCGCTTGTAAAATTCTCGTTGAATTCCCATTAAATTTCTCAAGTTAGCATCTTTTCCTACAACAACCCCTTCAATCTGATTAAATTCCACAAGATGTTTGTAGCTGACTTTTTCATTTCTAAACACACGACCCAGCGAAAAAACCCTGGCTTCATCAGGCTTGGTTTGGGCTAGATGGTTGATGGTAACACAAGTTGTGTGTGTCCGTAGAACCATCTTTCGTGCTTCGTTAATATCCCAGTGATACCTCCAATTCTTTTTGTGGGATTCTGAAACTTTTCTAATCTGTTCGGGAGTCGCAATTTTTTTGGCAGATATGCCATCAAGATAAAACGTATCTTGTAGTTCCCGTGCAGGATGATCCTGTGGAGTAAAAAGTGCGTCAAAATTCCAAAAGCATGATTGAGTCAGATTGCCGTTGATTTCAGAGAATCCTAACGTGACAAATATTTCACGAATTTCATCAATGGTATCTTTTAATGGATGGGTTCTTGCTGCAAAAACTTTTGGTACTGTTGCCTCAACGTCTATTGCGCCAGTGGATTCTGAGAGTTTTAGTGATTTTGCAGAATCACTCAAAGTGATCTCCCTTGTCTTTACAATATTTTCAATTATAAAATCAGGTCTTTTCAAAAGCCAGGATAAATCACTCCCGTCAATTTTTTCCTGAGGAATCTTATTTTCTCCAATGTGTTTGAGGGTCTTTTCACCGGGAAGTTCTGATGGTGAATTCTTAAGTGTGATTTGTTCAGATGATGCCTCAACCCAGTTATTTTTCCTAGCTAATCCCATGGCTGCTCCAAAAACAGGACCTAGTTCTTTTTGCAGATCAGATAGTTTTCTAGGACCGTCTCCAAGTAAATCTAGTAATCGTCTTTCAGGCAATCCTTTTTGCAGGGATTCAAGACCGTTTTTACCCAGACTTATGGTGCTTGTTTTTGATTCATCAACGATTGCCAGATTCTTTAGTCTAAGCCATTCAATTCCGCGTCTGATCTGATCAGGGGAAAGTTTTGTAGATTTTTCAAGAATTTCAGGAGTCTGTTTCGGATTGTCTTTTAGCGAGAGAATGATTTTTTTTTCAATATCGTGAAAAACCTGTGGCAACATCAGAAGGTTTGAAAAAGACTTTTTAAACCTTAACCCAAATTAATTTGAATGTCGTCTGATGAGTTTATCGTAACCCCCTGGCATGTTGAAGGGGACATTGATTATGATAAATTAACCAAAAAGTTTGGTACTGAAAAGATTTCTTCAGAACTGCAGGACAGAATCAGGAAAAAGACAGGCGAGGACCATTTCATGCTGAGAAGGGGTATTTTCTTTTCTCATAGAGATATGAACAGAATTCTTGATGATTATGAAAAAGGTAACAAATTCTTTCTATACACCGGAAGGGGGCCTTCTGGCCATACCCACATTGGTCATTTGGTGCCATGGATTTTTGCAAAATGGCTACAAGAAAAATTTGATGTCAATATGTATTTTCAATTAACAGATGACGAAAAATTTTATTCAAAACCTAATCTGACATTAGAGGAAACTGGAAAATTTGCATATGAGAATGCATTGGACTTTATCGCATTAGGTTTCAAACCAGAAAAAACAAAAATCATCATCAACACAAAAAACATTCAGACCCTTTATCCAATTGCAGCTAAAGTAGCAAAAAAAATTAATTTTTCAAATACCAAAGCAACGTTCGGATTTACAAATGAAACAAATCTGGGTATGATTTTTTACACGTCACTACAATCTGCACCGTGTTTTATTGAAGACAAACCAGTTTTGATTCCATTAGGAGTAGACCAAGATCCACACTTTAGATTAACAAGAGACATTGCACCAAAGATTGGAAAGCCAAAACCAGCATTAATTCACAACATAATGATTCCATCTTTGGAAGGACCCGGTGGAAAAATGTCGGCTTCAGATGAGAATGGTACAGTTTACACAACGGACTTGCCAGAGATGGTAAAAAAGAAGATCAACAAATATGCATTTTCAGGAGGTCAGCCGGATATCGAAGAACACAGAAAGCTTGGTGGAAACCCAGACATTGATGTTTCATATCAATATCTAAGAATATTCTTTGAACCAGATGATAATAAACTAAAATCAATCTATGATGATTACAAGTCTGGAAAACTACTTTCAGGAGAACTAAAAGCAATTTTAATTGAAAAAATTAATGAATTCCTTACAGTTCATCAAGAAAAAAGGGAAAAAGCAAAAAACCAAATAGATCAATTTCTTTTTGAAAATAAATGAAAATTAATGTCGTATGTAATGATGAATATGAAGCTCAGAAATTAGCTAGTTTAATCTTCATAAAAAACGGGAATGAGACATATATCACATCGATTCTTAACGTGATTGAAAATGAATTGGTAGTTTTATTAAAGGACAAATCAGCCCACAGCATCATATTCAAAGATAAGGAAAATGTGGAAAATTTTGCGGATTTTATCCAGTCAGTATTTGATAAAGAACACAGGCTAGTATCCACTAAAATTTTGGAATATAGCGTAGAAATTGTAAAGGAATGAATCTACAAGCCCAATACAGTATAGAGCAACACAATTCCAACCATAGCAATCATAGAGATTCCTAATGCCTTAAAGTCAGCATTCATGATTCGATTTCAAGATTATTATTATTAAAGTGTTAATAAATTCCCAAAGATGATTTTAATGTTCATCTAGGAAAACGTCTATTCTTGTTCGGTTTAGATTTTGGTCTGTCTTCTCTTGGTTTTGAGATTGGTTGCCTGATCTCATTACAGTTCAAGCACAACACATCAAGTTCCTTCTTGGCAAGTTCTGGTTCTGAAATATACTTTCCCCAAGAAGATGCCGCTCCTCCGCGTCTAATATTGTCAAAAGCTTCAACGTCATATTTATGACTGAATCCTAAAGCTTTTTCATCTTTAAATCCACAGTTAGAACAAATTTTTCCCCCCAAGATTTCAAATAATTTTTCTTTTAAAGATGCATAGAATTTTTCTGAACCATCAGAAAAGAAACTTTGCCTTTTTTTCAAAAATTTATCATTACTTGATCTTCTAGGTCTGGAATCATCTCTGGAATTCCTGGAACGTCCATCGTCTCTAGAGTATCGTGGATTCTTGTCGTCTCTAGAGTATCGTGGATTCTTGTCGTCTCTAGAGTATCGTGGATTCTTGTCGTCTCTAGAGTATCGTGGATTCTTGTCGTCTCTAGAGTATCGTGGATTCTTGTCGTCTCTAGAGTATCGTGGATTCTTGTCGTCTCTAGAGTATCGTGGATTCTTGTCGTCTCTAGAGTATCGTGGATTCTTGTCGTCTCTAGAGTATCGTGGATTCTTGTCGTCTCTAGAGTATCGTGGATTCTTGTCGTCTCTAGAGTATCGTGGATTCTTGTCGTCTCTAGAGTATCGTGGATTCTTGTCGTCTCTAGAGTATCTAGAACGTCCATCATCTCTGGAATTCCTAGAACGTCCATCATCTCTGGAATTCCTAGAACGTCCATCATCTCTGGAGTATCCATCGTTTTTCGAATCTGGTTTGTTTTGTCTGAAACAATCACTACAATAAACAGGTCTATCAGTTCTTGGAACAAACGGAACAGTACATTCAGTGCCGCAATCAGCACAAGTTACAGTTGCAGATT
Source organism: Candidatus Nitrosopumilus sp. (assembly GCA_965218785.1). Lineage (GTDB taxonomy): Archaea > Thermoproteota > Nitrososphaeria > Nitrososphaerales > Nitrosopumilaceae > Nitrosopumilus. Next base: position 339,213 of record OZ244650.1, on the reverse strand, counting down.
CCTTTCTTCTATCATCCCCGGAGTATCGTGAATTTCTAAAGGAACGATATGTGCCATCGTCTCGTCGGGTATTTCTGGATTTTTTATCTGAATACTTTGATTTGTAAAGTTCCATGTATGGAAATTATCAAACCTGATGGTTATAGATACTTTGACTTTGGTTTGTGCCTAGAATAAAAAATCTCATCAAACTAGAGACTTGTCCATTTCAATTGACATTATCTCCTGGACTTTGAGGAAATAGAGATTTGTTGAATATGGCATCTGATCTAAATTATTATCAACTGCAATCATAAAGTATCTAACTGCACGTTTTGAAATATCCAAATTAAACTTCATTGCAAGTGTTGGATCTTGATGAATCTTGATTTTATTTTGAAGCCAAGGGGGCGCCATCTCAATTGTCTCTTTGATAATTTTATCATACCAAAATGAAAGATTCTCAGGTAAGAGACCCTGTTTTAGATTTGAGACATCTGTATCAATTACCTTCATCATATGATTGATGACTGTCATATGCTCAATTCTAGAGTTTTGTTTTATTCCAATTACTCAAAGTTAGACAAGCTGTTAGTCAATTGATAACAAGTTTCCTTCGGTATCAATCTCAGAATTCTTGATACGGGATGTAGATATTCTTGTGCCATCTTTGGCCAAAACCATCGATACTGTTATAATTTTTACAGAAGGAAGATTCTTTTCTGCTCGAAGCTGGTTTAAAACATCACCCTGATCACTTGTTTCATCGCTGACTACCAAAGCTTTCACATCCTTCTCTAAAACTGCAGGACCAAAATCATTATTTAATTTAGTAATTTGAAACGAGGCATCAGGAAATTCTTTTGAAAGAATTTCAGTCAGGTTTTCTAGCCGTTTTTCATACTTGTTGATTGGAGCCTTGCCTTTTTTTTCAGCTAGCTCATCGCTGGTTAGTCCAATTATTACTTTATCAGAAATTGTAAACGCATCTGAAAACAGGGTAAGATGGCCACGATGAATGATATCAAACGTGCCACCAGTTGCAACTAGAGAGAATTTGGACATACATATGTATAGATTTCTTTGGAAATAAATCTACTAGTTTACATGAATTAGGACAAACGGACCCGGGTCGGCTATTGGAATGTTGTTTCTATCCCAGACAAATGTCTCAATGAAGAACAGCCCATTTTTTTCTGGAATCCAGTCTATGCTTTGAGATTGTGTTCCTGTTCCAATGAATCGGCCGTCAGACTTTCCAATATATTCAACAGATGGAAATTTTCCGGATTCTTTGATTTGTACATAGTATGTATATGCTGTTTCATTGGATTTTTGATCCGCTGCAAATTGTATCTGTATATTACTTTTCAAATTAACAGTAGAGCCGACTTTAATTTCAGACAATTGTCGTCCCATGTTATCTTCGATAGTAACAGCAGAAATTTTTGCTAATTTTGTAAGATTTTGTGGGGCTGGAAGTTCTACATCAACAAAATCGGAATAAAAAATATCAGATTCAGAAAACAAGAAAAAGCCTCTAGCCTTAGAATCAATTGATCCATCAAATTCAAATGCTGTCTCGCTGTCTGATTCTACATCACCTAGTTCAATTGTAGATACCCCAAGAATTCTTGGAGGCTCAAACCCGTCATAAAAGGCCAGATAAACATTGGTATCAGAGTTGGGAGCTCCTCCATTTTGGAGTATGCCAGAAAAATGCAATGACGTATCCAAGGCAACTCCGGTAGAGGAGACGGTGAGTTCTTTTTGTTTTGATGCCGAAGAGTCAAATCCTAAAAGAGATATGGAGGCTTGAGTGATGTCGGGATTTGGCGATGTGGAACGTATTACAAACGGAGACTTGCCATCAGGAGGAATTACTTCAAGGGTTGTTTTGTCTTCCTTTATTTCCAGGGGATTAGGATCAAAGTCATTAAAAAAAATAACTTGAATTCTAACATTAGTTATCGGCGTTAATGAGTTTCGGTTTATGACTTCGCCAACTACAACTGTATATCCTTCAGAGTCCTGATAAACATATGGAGATTCATTTACCAGTGATGCAGAAATGGTTGGAGCGTTATCTGTTTGCTGAGCAAATCCTTGTGAAAATGGAATTAGTAATAGAATTAAAAATACGCCCAGAACAGATTTCTTCATATGAATATTCATGCGATTAAGGTTAATTTTGTGTAATATATCATATAGTCAACAATAGAGGTAAGAAGGTTTTACCTAGTTTACTCTAACGTAGAGGATATAATAAAAAGAGATTAAAAATGGATATGAATTTTATTTTCTCTTTGCAGTGATTGCTAACCAGTAAATCAAACCTGGAGCTAAACCTACAATGAGTGGAATCCATACAGGCCATCCGTCTGCTGCGCTTACCATAGAAGAAAACCCAAACTTATCCTATTTAAATCCATCCAGCAGCCTGAATTTCAAGGCAGATCGGGTAATTAAAGGTGGACCGGACGGAATTTGAATCCGTGACCCCCCGCGTGCAAGGCGGGTATACTACCAGGCTATACTACCGGCCCCCACAAATGAGGCTAATGTGTGGATTTTAATTGTTGTCTTCTTGACAAGGATTTTATTTGATGACAGGATTGTTTCGCCCATGGTACTTTTAGAATCTCAAGTCAAACTGAAATCAGGAGATATCGCTCCATATTTTGAATTAATGGGAATTGATGACAAAAAGCACTCATTAAATGATTATGGCAATTTCAAAGGAATTCTAGTGATTTTCATGTGCAATCATTGCCCCTATGTTAAAGCAAAGGTGGATGCACTCAACGAATTATTTGAAAAATGTGGTAAAGATATCGCAATAATTGGAATTAACAGTAATGATTCTACTAATTATCCAGAAGATAGCTTTGAGGCCATGAAGCAAACAGCAAAAGAAAAAGGATTTGAATTTGATTATCTAGTAGATCAAACACAGGAAATTGCCAAGAAATATGGTGCCATGTGCACTCCGGATCCTTTCTTGTTTAATGCCCAAAAACAATTGGTTTTTCATGGAAAAATAGACAATGCCATGAAACCAGATGACGAGGCAACTGAGAAAACAATGATTATCAATATGGAGAAATTGATAGCTGGAGAAAAAATTGAAAAAGATTTCGACCCATCCATTGGGTGTTCAATCAAGTGGAAAGAAAATTAAACTTAAATGAGTCTAGCCTAGAGAATTGTTCGTGGGCTCGTAGCTCAGCTTGGCTGGAGCGTTCGACTGATAATCGAAAGGTCATGTGTTCGAATCACATCGGGCCCATTGAATCCATTCTCAGATTTGAGAACAAGTAGTAAAAAAACTGGTTCTAAAGAAATCTGCAAGGTGCAATACACGAACAGATTTAACAAAAGCAAGTGTGGGTTTGAAAAATCAGAATACGGATAGCAAAAAAAATCGTTGTCAAAATAAAACAAAGAAAAATATAACCGGTGTAAAAAACAAACAAATTAAAAACAAGCCCAGCACAGTAGGATGAGAAAAAACCATAATTCAGAGGAGTGTTGTGTTAGATACAATTACGAAAATTAATGAAACCTAACTAGTAAAAATATTCTAATTAAATAAACTTCTGTAAATTTAATCAAAAATTAGAAATATTTTAGGTTATTACAGAATTACCCGTATTAAAATACCAGAATTAGAAAATAATAATGGGTTTCATGATTGATGATATTAAGAAAAAGAAGAAAGTTCGACAACATTACATTCCACAATTTTATCTCAAACAATTTGGTCAAAAGTTATATTGTTATGATAAAAAAAATGAAGTAAAATTTACATCTGATCCATCAAATCTTGCAGTTAAAACAGATTTTTACGGAGGAGAGTATCAAGGTTTAGATTCATTAGAAATTAGATTTTCACAAGTAGAAAATATTCATTCTCAATCTATGAAAAAATTAATTGAAAAAAAAGATTACTATAAACTATCATATGATGATAAACTATCAATATGTGAATTTTTTTCATTACAGTGGCTTAGAACAGAATCACAGAGGTTAGAAATAAAACAACTCTATGAAGAAGCGATAAATCTAGCAGCAAAAAATGTTATTCCTAAAAATTTGAAAGTAAGTTTAACCGAATTAGGTGAAATAAAAAATCATCTAAACATAATAAAAGATTATCAAAATTTTGCAAAAATATTTTTCAATATGAAATTTATAATTTTTGAAAATCATACATCTATTCCTTTTTGGACATCAGATGAACCAATTACAAAACAGAATGAATATGATATGCATAGAATGGGAAATTTAGGAATAATTAACAGAGGTATTGAAATTCATCTGCCAATAAGTCCAACGTTAAGTATTTTGGCAGTAGATCCAATTTTATTCAGACAGGAGCCGAATACACATCATATTTACAAAAAACAATTTATAATTCGTGAAAATTTTTTGCAATTAAAAAATTCATTAAGATTTGTATATTCAGATACCAATAGATTTCACCTCATAAAATCAATGTTAAAAGATAATCCTCATTTTAGAGAAAATAATAGAAAAATGGAAATAATGATAGGAGAATCTAATAAAGGAACCATTTTGATAACAGCAGAACGGAATGATAGATGGCCTATTGGTAAAGAAGTGATGGGAAAAATGGAAACATGGGTAGAACCAGAAACAATTGAAAAGTTACTTGGACGAAAATAAAAATATTTTACAAAATAAAATATTTTAGTCAATCCGAAAATTATTCCAAAGTATGAAAATCAAGAATTTTAAAATCATCATAAGAAATGATTCTTGAAGTTAAATGTCTACTAATCATTGGAGTATGTTTAGTAACTATGATTGAATAAATTTTATAATTCCAAGAATCATCTTGAATATGTACGGGGAATTTTTTTAAATTTTTTACAAGAAACTGTCTTCTAGTATGATGTTCTTTTGCATGTTTTAGAATACCGTTATTTTTATCAAGAACACACTGATCTAAGATGGTTTTCCCAACTTTAGACGATGGTGCAATATCTTCATATTTGGCATCAATAGAGACAATGATTTTATCATTATAATCAATAGCTAAACAATCAAACTCTCTTTGTTCATTATCAATACTGGGTTCAAATTTTTCATTATCTGAATTTGGAAAAACTGTAAAACCATCTGTTTTTAATTTATTTCGTATTTCTACTTCAAAATTATGAGCTGCTTTTTGTCTTTGTTCCATAAGAGTATTGAAACCAGATAGTGTTTGACTGCCATCAATAATTTTGTTAATAGAAAATAGATAAAATAAAATTAAAAGTAAAGAAGGATAATCAAAATGAAATCGTTCTCCATCAAAAATCAATACAGGGGCATAATTTTTGCCTGAAGTATACACTTCTAAAAAATCATCAAAATTTCCTTCCATATGATTTTCCTTCAATGCACCGTTATGGATATGCTTCAGACCATTTAGATCCAAAGTACATGTTTGTCCGGGCAAACATCTAGTCCATACAGAAAACAAAATTGCAAGATCAGAAGATTTTACAGGATAATTATGAATTTGAGAAACAAAATATCTAAACTTAAAAATATGATTCATAGTTATTGCTAAATAAAAATGATTTCTAAATATTGTTTCAATATCAAATGGGTCTTTTATTGTTCCAATTCCTGATTGACGATCAATAAAATAATATGAATTTACATCGTTAGGACCAAATTTTGTTTCATCTACCAAACCTAAAACTTTGTGAATATTATTTATAACATCAGAGTATTTCATTACATAAGGATCCTCATGTTGATCAATTAGATAAAGCTTAGATTCAATAAATTCAACAAAATATTGTTCATCAAAATCATTAAGAAATTCATTTAGTGTATTTTGAAAAATTTGTTCATTAGTTTCGCTTCCCCACACATTATTGTAATATAATTTTGTAAGAAGAAAATTTATTCCCAAAATAGTATTAAATTTCATTCCAGTGTTATGAAAAAACTTCACAAATTCACCCATTCTGGTTTCATATAATCGTCTAAACAAAAAACTAGGTGCAAAAATATAGAATCTTTTCAATCGTTTGAGATACATTTGTTTTAATTCATCTAAAAGAGGATTTTTGTCAACATTTAGATGGATTTCAGGGGATTTTTGAGAAATGATACATTGAGGATTGGCACAAATTTCTTTTTTTGTTATCGCATTATAATAAAGAGGTTCATAACAAAGTAGACATAGAAAATCAGAATCAGTCCCGATTAATTCAGATTTATCATAACTGTTAGAAATCAATTTTCTATATATTATGAAATTATGATATAATCTAAAGTTTGCTAGTTGGAAGTTGTTACTTAATTATCATGAGGGTATAGATTTTCTAAATTTATGATGAAATCCTGTCTGTTTGGTATCATATACCAAATGTAATCGTTTCGGCTTTATCTAATATTGCAGGCAAGTGGGAATTACACAACAACTTCGATTCAAATATAATTTTTTATAATTTTACTTTCTTACATATTACTGTTGATAGAAAAAATTGATTATATTCCTCTCTGGGAATTTCAAGTATCCCCTAGATAAAACTGGAAATGAGAGCAAAAGATCTGCCATTTAAGATTCTAAAAGCCACAGCATTTTTACGCAATTCCAAGACAATAAAACATGGCCAAAAGATGGATCTTGAAGATGTAAAACAGTTGGAGCTAAGACTGATACAACCAAGCCTGTACCTGTTCCAAAACATCTGAAATTTGCTATACTGTCAGAGGCGGCAATCAGTGATGCAGACATGGCAAAAATTGCCTTGAAATTTAAAATAAGGCGGGAGCGTAAGAAATAACATGGAAGATCTGCAGTATGCAGAGAACAAGGCAGCATATCACCTTAAACTGACTGAAAAATCAGATGGAGCAGGCAGAGGCCACACAAAGAACTGGATTATAGAGGATCTCAAGAGTTGGTGTCCAGGTTGGAAGATTAGTGCAGGAAAAAAAGTTCAGGATGCAATAGATCAGGGTCTTATTATCAAAACCGGCAAGCAAGATGAGCTGTATAATGATCTGTGGATTATAAATCCGGAAAAATAAGCAGAGACCTCAGAATAAATTAAATTACTAGTCCTGCTTGTAACACAGTTTTTCTAATACAAATCATGTTATTTTATATCCCAAAAATCAAGTTGGGTAATAAAACATTTGAATATTAAAAGTACGTCTTGGATTTTTGTATTATTAATGAAATTAAAAACCACCCTTACAAGACTGGAGAAGAGTGACTAACCAGAGTTTTAAATAAATCCGTAATAGGGTGTTAGATACATTAGATCAAAATGCAATACGTCCAAAGAATTCCCATTATTTGATGTTTTCAGATATGGTCTGAGACCACTGTAGGATCTCATCTAATTTTTCAGACAACAAATCGGAATTAATTTTAGTTTTTTTAGATGCTTTTCCACAAAGTGCCAACTTTATGCGTTTGCCGGATTTTTCTTTGATGGGGGCAATCGAGTCTGTAAAGAAATTCAATCCCTCACCAGTATGTGAAAATACAACTACCAGCAAAACTCCCGGTTTTTGCTTCCAAATTTTCCCGATTAATTTTTGAAAGTCAAGATCAAATAAGACATTGATTACCGAGGACATGTCTCCAAGATGGAAAACCTTCCATCCATCAGAATGATAAGCCGCAGATGCGGCTTCGGATGCAAGGAGGCTGTGTACATCAGCTGCAATTACAACTACGTTCTTTTTTGGATCAGAGACGACCTGAAGTTGATTAAAGATATGAAGGGATTTTGAAATTGTGGTTTTAAGGAGATTTTGCTCGGATGTTCCAATCTTTCCCTCATCATACAGATTCTGAACAGAATTGATGGCAGGTACGATTATCTCCAGTATCAAACGGTTGATTGCAGCTCCGGAATGTATACAATTACGGATTAGAGAATAGACCTGGTCTTCAGTTCCTTTGATTAAATCATCAAGATACTGTGATTCTATTTTGAAATAATCATCAGGAAAGTTGTAAGACTCTTGACCTGGTTCTAAAAACCACAATGTAGTGTTTCCAATATTTTTTTGCCCGAGTAATCCCTCGGCTGCAAAAACTTTGAGATACTTTATCATGGTAATCCTGTTGACGCCGATTTTTTTGGAAATCTCAACTCCGGACATTCCAGTCTTGGAGCCCTTTAATGACGAAATCAGTCTTTGCCTGATCTCCTCAGTCAGATAGCCTCGACCCATGCCATCTTTACTATGGTATCGTATAAAGACTAATTCTCATTTATACGAAAAGGCATCAATCCAGAATCACACACTTGCAGATAATTAGGAGCCTGTGCAGTAAGGCAGATGATGCCAGATACGGTACGTTCAATCAGCCTTGGGTTGTACCTACAAATTCCAATGATCGTCTGGTCCACATGAATACGACGCATAATGCCACAAAGTAAATTAAAATTCCCAAAATCATTGCGTTGGAGGTGCCATACGCAATACTTATTGCCACTGATAGGACCGCCCCAAGAACAGAAAACGAACCGTTGATGGCCCACATCCACGGTATATGTGTGGGCTTGTGGGATTTTAACAACCTCATAATGGTGGGTAACGGCATGCCCATCAGTAACCCGACTGGGAAGAGAACAGCGACGCTAATTACTGCCTTGATCTCAAAGGGTTCTGCAATCACAGAATAGATGATTTCAGGCAGTAAGATCACAAAAACCGCACCCAGCAGGATTATTCCTGATATGACAAACAACAGATTTCTGGTGTTATGCCGGATTAGACGGGTGCTAATCTGGCTTCCAATACCTCCTGCCACAAGAATTGTAAAAAGCAGTATGGCAAAAGTGGTGGTAGGATTTCCCAACAACAAGATAAATTTCTGTAAAAGCGAGAGCTCTATCAAAATAAATCCCATTCCTAACGAGGAAAAATACAAGACGATACTCCAGGTCTGCAGATCTGTTTTTTTGGAAATCTCTTTTCTTAGCCAGATCAGCGGTATTAACACAAATGATGCTGCAATGATCAGACCTGCATAAGTTAAAACCAGAACAATTGGAGGGATCGGCTTTTCAAATGATAAAAAGAACGGACTGTCATCAGTTACAGGATGGATTTTTGTCGGAAACAACTGATAAAACTCCTCGTTTGGGATTTCGCCCCTCAAATACGACAGATACGGCTCTAGTATAACCAGACCGGGAATCAGAATGGGTTTGTAGCCGTATTCATTGGCAGAGTCATACATGTAACGTATTTCATCCTCAGTGAACTCGGATTTTGAAAAAATTGTCATAGTTACGCTGGGATCCGTATCAACAGAGTCAGAACTCAGAATCATAAGGTGTTTCTCCAAGTCATTTATGGAATAGCCGTTTTGCTGTATCAACTCTGCAAATGTGGTTACAAATCTTGGAGAATCAATCAGCCAGCGTACTGTGACTATCTGGCCGTCCTCCTTTAGATGATCATAGTATTCCTGAAATCCCTCAATGGTATAAAGAAAGTTTTCAGATACCCCCAATCCGCCCGAAGACACGGATGCCCAGGTATCTACAAAGGGAATGTAAATAATATCAAATTTCTCATCAGAGCGTGAAATAAAACTGCGTCCCTCATCCACGTAAGCATCAACGTATTGGTGGGTGTATGGATTGCCTGCTTTATCGCCATAACTTTTGACAGTATCAAAAATTATCGGATTCAGCTCCACGGCAGTGACATCCTGACTTCCGGCAAGGAGTGAGGCAACAACATCCCTGCCACCGCCAGAGCCGATTATCAGCACCTTGGGATTTTCCTTGGCTGAAAATGGAAGATACTGCATCCACGTGGTCAGGTCATGCTCAGAGTTGAGATCACCATCCCATGAAATTATGTTGGTGCCTGCCCCGCCGTCAATGAAGATCTTTGCAACTAGTTCCTCCTGTGCACACTGTGCGGGATTCTGTCCGCTCGGAACAAAATCAGGGGTACACTCACCGGTGATTCCCTCGACTATATCAATTCTTGAGAAGGAATTCCACTCCGTTTTGACAATATGGGAGCCGGGATTTTCTCTCAGAAATATGGGCAGGTCCTTGTTGGCAGTCGGATCTGTCGGAATGGAGAAAATTTGGGTCAGATCATTTATGTAAATCAGTGATGATGCAAGCACAACAAATGCCAGAGACAGGAAAATTTTCTTGTTATTTTTAGACATGATTGAGAAGATGGTCGCACAGATTGCCGCCATCAGTCCGACAACTAGGGTGGTACCCTCGCCACCTAGCAATCGTAAAAGAAATACCACTGCGATGGCACCCAGGGAGGCCCCTATCAAATCCGCAGCATACAGCCTTCCTGCAATATTTGCAAACGCGCTAAATGCCGCGGAAATTATAATTCCTATAAAAAAGAACGGAATTGTAAAAAGGAACATGAAAAGGGGCAGATAAACGACTTGTGAGGCAAGAGAATGCATCACATAAAGTATCAGTGGTAAGACAACTATGATGCCAATTGATGATGCAATAGTAAGATCGTCTGCCCAGTTTTCTTTGATCTTTTTTAGTTTGTAATAGTGCACCAGCAGTCCGGAGGAGCCCAGTCCTACCAGCGCAACAGATACTGCAACAAATGCAAAATGATACCATATGGCAGCAGAGAAGATTCGAGTAATGGCAATCTCCAAGACCAGTCCGGATAACGAGGCAAGAAAGATGCCAAAAAACAACAGTCTGCGATTAACAGATGATGGCAACATACCCAAAAAAGACAAGCTTGTCATTATCCGGAATTATTTCCTTATATTCTTTGGCGGTAAAGACCAATAAATTACAAAATCTGTTGTGTATGATCCCAGGTAACGCTGAATCTGACTGCAGTTTCCAACAGATGATACAGGGGTTATGCAGCAGAGTTATCCAGGTTTAACAAAAACACCCGATGGTGGCAGATTCAGGTGAACTAACTATCTGAGGTGTGAGATGCCACGGTTTGTTTGATAACTTCCAGCAGAACTTCCAATTGCAGTGGCATACAAATCTTTAGGGTCGATTCCCGTTTGCTCACTAGATGTCTTTTTGGTCTTTTTGTCACTCCATACAAAGAAACACGCGGCAATGGCCACTCCTACCCCTGATACTGCATACAATACAGAGGCCTGAGCATCATTTTCATCTACATTTGATGATGCATTATCTGTAACTAGAAACCTCTCTACTCGTCCAAGTGAGCTTTCTTGCACGTATCCCTCCATTATTATGGTTCCATCATCTTGGGACTCTATGGAGCGCATGGTATACTCCTCTCCGTCAATCTCAAATGATTTTGTATAGTCTCTGTCTTGGCAGACTCCCAGGTATACCGTACAAATTCCCATGGAATAGTTTGTTATTACCACACCTGAGAACCCAAATCCGGCAGTCTCAACCATCTTTGTTGTAGGATCAAACATTGATTCCCATTTTGAGAGGGACAATTTCAAAAGACCCGTGGCATCTAGCAGCTTCATCTCTAAAAGAGCCATTGCATCTGACCCTGATACGTATTTAGAGATTGCAGGCATTTTGATAAATGCAGAGATTGGGGAATTTACATCATATGTACCGTATTGGGTCTCTACTGGAAGTTCCCCATCAATTTCAAATCCCCTCCATTGTGAATCAAGCACAAAGTCAGAAATAAAGTGACCTTGCATGGTTGGACGCAGTATTATTTTGTACTCGATTGATGCCGATTCTTTTTGCGGTGTAATCACAACTGAATACTCTCCTGAAATATCAGTTACCTTGACAAATGATCTTTCCTGTAATGAAGAGTTTATTTTCTCCATCAAAAGTTTTCCATTTTGAGAATTAATATCAAAGATTATTTCTTGTTGAGTCTTGCCAAATAATTCTGCCAGTTTACTGGACTCCGAGTACTGTATTGATATGATTCTTGTAAATGAAAAAGTTGGCACAAATTCCTCAGAACCCTCCGGGATTGCAGCATTTAGCTGGACTGCATGGGCTGCTGCAGGTATGAGAAAGGCAGTCATTACTGTCATGATGATGATAACTGGTGCAAAATATTTTGTTGCCATGTCTTGTATGTGGTATTATTCTATAAAACAGGAATGGGAAATTATTTTCTTTGGGAAAATGATTGTGTTTTTTTATATCAATTCAACAATACCTCATCATGCGAAAATACACAATCCTATCTGGACTGTTTCTTGCAGCGCTGATGGCAACTTTTGTACAGCCCTCATTTGCACAATATGATGTTCCAGATAAGGGACTGTACCAGGGAATGGAGGATGCAAAAAACAAGGTAGAAATTGCAATAGAGGATGGAGCCATAGGATCTGGCACCCCGTACTTTGCCGCAGATGGCGTACTTGGAGCATCCATCCTTTCAGGAGGCATCTTTGGAGGAATAGCTGCAATGCTTTTCATCAGGGGCAAAAAAGGAAGATATGCCGCAATCGGACGGGGATAAATCCCCTTTTTTACGCCTAGATTTTATCTGTTATTTAAAGAAAAAAAATTTTCCCAGAAAAAAGAAAAATAGTATCTCTTAAGTAGGATTTTAACGTATTATACTTGATGCCAAACAAGTTCTCGCAACTATTGTGCATGGATACAATAAGAAATGCCAATAATCATCTTGAGCCAGGTCAACGAACTATGCTTGCTTGTAAGAACAAGTTTCAGGAATCCACTGTAAAGGCCGCATTGTCGATACTCAAAGATCATGATTATGCACTTTGGATTGAACTTCACGAACACAACCTGGCTGAAAAAATTATTGGAATCTATTCTGATCCAGTAAAGCGCCAGATTCTTTTGCTCATAGACAGCCCCATTTCAAAAGATGAGTTGTTGAATCAGTGTGGTGCGTCCCAGTCCTCAGCTTATAGAAAGTTCAACGAGTTGTTGCAAGATGGTTTTATTTTGCCAGTAGGATACACAAAATCTACAAAACGTGTACGATTATATGACAAAATAATCTCAAAGGCCGAGTTTAGCGTTTCTACAAAAATAAGTCAGATACGACTTCAGGTAAACTTGTCGCGTTTGCCAAAACTTCCAATAGGAGAGCCAATTTATCCATGACTTCGATGGAGACTCTCCTTGCCACCTCTTTTGAAAAAAAGTTCTCAGATGTTGTAGGCGATGTAGAAATTACAAAAATTAAAAACTCTCTTTTTGAACAGTACCACATGACGTTACTATCTTCAATCAAAGATTTTGAAAAATTCCAATCAATCACGGGCCAGGTTCTAGGTGATGATGGGACCCCACTAATCAAAAAAACTCTAGAGTCCATCTGCTCTCTTGAATCAAAATCAGAGCATGTTGTGGAAATAAAAGATGACTCGCTAAAAAATGCAATTCTTACTTCTTTTGATGACTCTATTAAAAAACAAATTTTGGATATTGCATTTGACTATCCGCTGACCATATGGGAGATTGCATCTAGGACCAGTATCGGGCTTGGCATCGTATCTGAAAATATCTCATATCTGATCTCTCATGGTTTGCTTGCAACTAGTGACTTGGAAGATTCTGAAAATAACAAAAAGTATTGCTCTGTAATTGATAATTTTTCAGTCAAAACCGAAGGTGATGAATTTCACATGTATGTCACAATTAATGAAATTGCAAACACTGATCCGTTAAAGATAATCTCTTAGGCTCAATCTGAGGATCTACTGAATATCAATTGTATGAATCGACATAAGGTCTTGAATTAAGCATGATTTCTAAAAAGACACAGGTGATTTCTTGATCATTTATGTCATTAATTTAGCAATCTGTTAAATGACGCTGATGGAAATTAACTCCCAATCCCTGTTTCATACAAGCATATCATAATCATCTGGCACTGGTTGCCAAGAGTAAAATGAAATAATTCTCCTAGTTGGCATTTTTTTATTTTTCATTAATAATTCTCAAGCTTGTTTAGGATTTTAATTTCCTGTTCCAGGGAATCATCTCCAATTGACTTCATTTCACGGTAAAAGTATTCATTAAACTCCATGAACAGTTTTTCATATTCATCAGAGACCTGTAACGGGGAAGACGCCCTCTCCCACGGACCTAATGATTTTGTCTCTACATATTGAGGTACATGTAATCCTTGGTCGTAAAAGAAAGAAGGCTCCATGATGGCTCTATCATCATAGAGTGAACTTCTTTCATCAAAAACCCAGGTCTTCATTAGTTCTGCATATCGTGATAACAGCACGCCCTTTTGAATTCCAGAATTATCATAATGGTTTGATTCTTGATCATCAATTCTAATGACAACTTGATCACCGTCAAGTTGGCCATTTCTGTCTTCATAACTGGTTTTTAGGACAAGTTTTGCATCCTCAGATGTTTTTTCCAGTTTTAGTAAGACAATGCCACCCTTGATCTCACCGCCTTTTGTTTTTGATGGAAATAGCGTGTTTACCTTCATGATCTGTCCTGTAGATTCATCAGCTTCTGGGGAACCGTAGACTTTTTTGATATCATATCCTTCTGCATCAAGACTCAAAAGCAAATTAAAAACCAAGGGAGTCACCATAAATTCAAACTCATCAACCATCCTATTTTTGAATTCGGATGCAGAATGAACAGAATAATAGTTTGATCCCTTTGCTTTAGTTAGTTTTTCTGCAAGTTCGGTGTTAAAATCAACTCCAATCCCGATAAATGTGGTGTAGATTCTCTCTTTTGCATTGTTAGTTATCATTCCCAGCAATCCAGAATCCGAAGTGTTCCCAAGGTTTGGCATTGCATCAGTCAGAAAGATGATTCTGTTTTCATATTCATCAGAATTGATATCTTCAAATTCATCAAATAAGGAAGTGCCAAGAACCATTCCTGATTCCATATTTGTTCCACCTACAGGATGTATCTGCAAAATATTTTCTGCAAGTCTTTTTTTGTCAGTAAATCCCATGTTTTCTAGCGGCTTTGCAACTTGTGCGTGATCATCAAATAGAACTACACCAAAATTATCATCATCTGTTAGATGATCAAGCAGACCCACAACAGACTCGTTTGCAAGTTGCATTTTAGATTTTTTATCATCCATGTTAGAGTAATACCAAGAATTATCATAGTGGTACGTATTGAACTGGGAACTCATTGAACCAGAAACATCCAGCACGATGACTAGATTCAATTTCTTTCGTTGAAAATCAGATTCTTTAATTCCAGAATTCAATCCAACTGAAAGGTAATAATCGTCATTTTTTGAGAAGGGATCTTCAGAAATTGCATAGCTGTATGAAGGACAAAATAATTTTTTACATTCCTGGGATTTTCCAGTGTCAAAAAAATAGTCATAGAATAATCCCTCATGTGTGATATCAGTGTGCAGGGGCAGGAAATCATTTTCAATGTTTTCCCTAAAATTATTGATATCCTGGGCTCCGCCTACTGCAAATCCAATATTCCCAGAATCCGTGTAAGCCACCTCCGGGGCCGAACGCATAGCAGTAGGTTCGGAGTCATAAACTATCGAGGAATCTGCCGGTGGTGCGGGTGCATATGCGGGTGCGGATTCCTCAGGAACAGCAGAATGTTGAGAATACCATGTATCAACCATGTTTTCAATATGGGGCTGATTGTTTTTTTGAGGAATTACCTTTGTAGCCCATCCGGTTTGCAACAATCTAAAGACATCATCCTCATCCACACATGCAGGATTTCCATCATTTTTGAGAACCAAAACATGATTTTCTTTACATTGTAAATCTTCAGTAGGAATCCCATTTTGAATTTGCTGTAGTAATGAAAGATGATCTGCAAATGAAATTGATGTTACACTTACGACCAAGACTGCTGTAATTAGTACTGCAGCGATTATTTTTTTAGAATTGTTATTTACCGTACTACTACTAGTATGATTTTCTGGCATACTACGGGATGAATCATCATTTTTGAAGGATTTCATGCAAGTTCTACGTGAGTTTAGTTTATAGCGTTTGATGAAATTTGAATTTCACCAAAAATAACAGCATTCAGGGTTTTAGAAATACTTTCAACGTCAGATTTTGGAGTGTCCCATACATCGGAGAATTTCTCCAAAATATGTAAATCAATCATGAGCAGCAAAAACCATACCGGTAAATGACGCATCTATTGCAGGTTTGAATAATCTGCGACGAGAACCAATCAAAGTTATTTTATTAACTACGGTCAGGCGTCAAGTCAGGGTTCTTCCCCTGATGTAATAGTTGATTTCAAAATTAGTTCCACGAGGTTTAATCAGTTTCATAATCTGCAAATCCAGAATCATCTTCTCTGCAGCCATGATGATCCTGATTCAATGCCAGAGAACAAGACAGCATACATAACAGGAGGTGGATTGTATGAGAAAAAACCATTCGTTTCAAATCACGATAAAATACTTTTGCCTGAAAAATATCAAAATGACCAAGACAAACCACGTTTTAGAATTTTAATTAGGAAGATTCCATTCCACCATATATCACAATAACCCAGCAGACCTTAATTAAAACATTATATACTTCCGTACTTTATTGTACGGTAAGGAAAAGTAAATTGCCAAAAGCCGGATTCAAATCAATCACAGTATCAGAGACTGTTTATGACAAATTCCAGGAAGTTTTCCAAAAGAGTAAAAACGACTTGGCAATGAAAGGTGTCAACAGTTTTTCAGGTTATGTTACTTACATGTTAGAGGAGATGATGCAAAAGGACAAGACCTTTGCAAGATATGCTCCAAAGATTGAAAAGATATCTGTTGATGATGATCGTGTAATACTAAAGGATAATATCAAAAACAGAATTGCCGAGGTTGCAGTTCAGAAAGGAGAATTGTTCTGCCAGCTTTGTGATGAAAAAGACTGTGTACATATTGGCTTTGTGTTCTCACTGCCAGATGTATACGAGGTTCTAAACGCTAAGGGAATCAGACATTCAAGATAGTCGTTATGGAGGAGGTGGGATTTGAACCCACGAACTCCTGAAAGACAGGATCACCCATTATTTGATCTTAAGTCCTGCATGTCCAAAAGCATAGTGCTTACTTTGGCCAGGCTTGATTACTCCTCCAAAAGAGTAAAAGTATGTGTGAAATTTAACAGTTTAGATGAGATATTTTTGGTCTTGATCAACTTGTACTAAAACAGGTCATTTTGTAAACTATTCATGGCAGGATGGATCAAGCAGCATCAGCGGTATTCAGATATTATTTTCCGAATTCATAAAGAAATAACAGACGGGCAATAAATCAATTCAAAGATATTTATCAAAACCAGCAAGGACAAAAATTAGTTACAGATAATAATCCAATTACAGATAATGCAGTTATTCCAACTAATGACATGATAATATAGTGTCTCTTTTTCATTTTCTTCCTCCAAACAATAAATACCAAAATCTCAGCTACTGCAATAGCGACTAGGATGATGATGTTCAGTTTGGTATTATTAATTAAATCACATTCTTCCCACTGTCCATTGCAGTAGTATACAGCAGAAGTATCATTACATGATTCCCACCATTCAAGTGTTCCTGCCGCACACAGTGCTGAAACACTAGGAATGGTTACACCTACAATCCCAATTAAAATCAACAAAAGCACAAAGTACTTTATCATATGCTTTAACCAACCAGCAAACTAAAAATATCTTCTGATAGCCAGACACCATACGAGTCTTGGTGCTAGGGAGAAGAAAAGGAACAGTTGAGATTGCAAATTATCAAGACAGTAAAACTGTCTTTTGACGAATCCGAGCCCAAGGTAGAATCTCAAGTGAGATCTAAAATGCCACAAGAAAGACAATTTCCCAAGCATTGCAAAAACCTTGATCCCTCATTCAGGAAAGCCGTTTACAGCAGAAAGCTGCAAAACTGAAAATCCTTCACGTCTTGGAAAATACAGGCAGGGCAAGAGTGCTTGCAACGATATGGAGAATTACTTGTCATCATCCGGGGCATAAAACTCATCAATGTCTTTGATCTCCTCAGGAGTAAGATCAGCTGCCTGCCTCGGGTATTCTCATGTATGCTGCACTACTAAAAGGTTAAGAGTCGAATTTTATTCAGTTTAGAGAATTT
The DNA here is from genome assembly GCA_965218785.1 of Candidatus Nitrosopumilus sp. Lineage (GTDB taxonomy): Archaea > Thermoproteota > Nitrososphaeria > Nitrososphaerales > Nitrosopumilaceae > Nitrosopumilus. The sequence continues at coordinate 321,193 of OZ244650.1, read as the reverse complement.
TGGACAAGAATGAAGAATTATAAGGATTTTCCACGGGGGAAAATCATGCTTCGGTAGCTCAGTCTGGTAGAGCGTTACATTGGTAATGTAAAGGTCACGGGTTCAGATCCCGTTCGAAGCTTTTTTTAATAATTTTTAATCAATAGTTCAAAGTGTCCAGTTCTCTTCTTAGGGTTGGAGTTAATTGAGCGGTTGGCCTGAATCTTGTTTATTTTCCACGGCCTCTTTTCAAACATATCTGAGACTGTTTTAGAGTCTGAATTGGATAACAAAACCTTGCATCCTTTAGAGTCTAGTTTCGTACATAGCTCTGCAAGCCTACTCAAATCATCATATGTAAAATCCTTGTTTGTATAACTGGTAAAGTTGGCAGTCTGGCTAACTGGCTGATATGGAGGATCAAAGTATACAAGATCTCCTTTTTTGGCATCGCATAAAACCGCCTCAAAATCACGGCATTTTATTGAGACACATCTTGATTGTAAAATGCCACTAACAGAGCGAAGGTTCTCTTCGTTGACGATATTTGGATTTGTGTATTTTCCAAGAGGGACGTTGAATTTTCCCTTGCTGTTAACACGGTACAATCCATTAAAGCACGTCCTGTTCAAAAAGAGCAGTCTGGATATCTTTTCAATCTCGCTTCTAGGATTGCCATCCCTAACAGAATAGTAGTAAGATTTTGAATTCTTTTGATAGTTTCTTTCATGGACCTTTAGAGAACGGATTAATTCATCAATTCTGTTTCGGATGGTAGTATAGGCCAATACCAAATCAGAGTTTAGATCAGAGATGCTGCATTTTGATCCGGCTCGCTCGGTGAGAATATGAAATAAAAGTGCGCCGCCCCCCAAGAACGGCTCATAATATGTTCCAAAGGTTTTAGGCAGATTTTCATTTAAAATTGGAATCAGTTGTCTTTTGCCTCCGGCCCACTTTACAAATGGTTTTGGAGTCGCAAGTAACTGACTGCACTGTTGCCTCATTCTTGAGACTTTGGAATTTACTTAATGTGGACATAAGTTACAAAAGATTACAAGATGTGCAATATTTTTTTATCAAATATAGAATTAGCTTAAATACAAACTTTGTATTGTTTGGTTTTTGCAAAATGAAAACTATAGCTTAGAATACTCTAAGCCAGACTAATAAAATGAAAAGGAAAAAGTTGTGAGTTTAGTCCCACTTTGACCAGGCGGCCATCCATCTGTAAGTCCAAGTGTTGAGTTTAACACCCAACGCAGCCATAGTGACTGACAACACTGCACCTGCACCTGCACCTAGAGCAACTGGACTGTTATAGAACTTTCCAACCTGCGGCTCTATCGGTGTCATGTATGGTGGCAATGTGGGTCTTGGATACTTGAATGCCGTTTCAAGTGGGTCTGCTACTGTTATCAGGTTTACCATATTGAACAATGGTAATGACATTCCTACTAGTACGCCGCCAAACAGTATCAAAGAGTGTTTGTTCTTCTTTGTTGCCCAGTAAACCAAGTCCAACAGCATTGCTGATGGCAGCCAAACTGGAGTTACAATGAAGTCATATGGATATCCGAGTGCAAACCATGCACCTTTTGCAATCCATGTGTATACTGTCATTATTAGAGCGTAGTACGTTGCGGTACCTGGAACGCCTGTAAATGTTAGGTAATATGTTGCACCTACTACAAGCATCAACGTTTGCGATATTGAAAATACCGTAAATGAAGTCCAAGCCCAGTCAGTGTAGAAGATGTAATCTCCTGCATTAATTGTTAACAGTGTTGAGTTAACTGCGACTACTATTATGAACAAATAGTGAGTACATCGTCTTAACCAGACCATGTGTTGTAGAATAATGGGTTAGTATATAAATTTTAGAGTAGCTATGAAGATCGTTATTTTGAACCTAAAAATGAAAAAGAAGTGTCTGAAGGGGTCTTTTTAGTTACCAACGTATAATGATATAAGAATTGTACCGACTGTAACACCGGCTATAACACCAGCGACTAGACCATTACTATTCTTGTTGGAACCTTCTTCCATGACTTTGACACAGAAGATGTAGCCTATTGCCTCAATGATTGTAAGTACGATGAATGCATAGTGACCACTAGGTGTTGGATATGCCCATGGATAATAAAAGTATCCTGCTGCAGTACCACCAAAAGTTGCTAGCCATGCGGCTATGAATGAAACTGTGATCATTCCAGTCATGTTTTCAACGCGTCTGCCAATCATTCGTTCTACGTCAGCGCTAGATGATCCACCGCCACCGCCTGAACCGAATCCTTTAGGAAGAGTCATTATGGATTTATTCTGATTCAGAATCCTTTTAAATCTTTCTTAAACTGGCGAATATAGTACGATCTACGTCATGATCAGGATATAAAAGGAAAAAAGGTGTGCTTTTGCACGTGTTTTTCTATGGAATTGATCTACTGTACAATTTGCCTTCCAAGGCCATCTTGTACATTTCTGCAACATATGGGTTCTCTCCAGGAGTCTCTGCGCCTAGTTCTACGAGTCTAGCATATACTCTGACTACGTATGCAAGTGCGCCCATGAATGCAACTACTACACCCATGTTAAACATCCAGTGATTTGGAACCGCAAAGATTTCCTCTACAAACCAGAAATGCCACATCTCATTAACGCCAATTGTGAACATAGTTGCAAGGTAACCAAGGATGGTCATCTTCAAACCGGTGTTCATTGAATTATTTGGACCTCTGAGAATAGGTATCTTTCTATCATAGATTGCTGCTGCTCCCCAACCAAGTGGTAATGTGATGAAGTGGGAGTATAACCACCAGTGTGCGGGAGTAAATGCACTATCTCTGATAGAAGTCTGATGTAGAGAACCATCAACGAAGTTGTCTACTTCGACTGATGCTGCAGTGGATCCCATAGCAATAACGATGAGCCAGACTTTTTTTAGTCTCTGAATCTCAACTTCTTTTGGGATTAATGCGGGCATCTGTGCCATAGTAACTATCATGTATATTCGGAATATAAAGTAAGAGTTTTTGAAGCAGCAAATTTTTAGCAAAAATTTCATATAGTTTCAAGAAAATCATGAAAATAATGGATTTTTTCTGATTTTAAATATAGGAATTATAATATTTTTTGACTAGATTCATCGTCTATCATCAATGATTATCATTGTGCCAAGTATCGATCCTCGTTATGAAGGTAAAACATATAACGATGTGTATGTTCATTCAAAATATTAGGGATATCTATGATCGAAAAAAAGATTTTCGTATTCGGACTAGCTGTCGTACTCGCGCTAGGAACGTTGGGTTTCAACTGGGTTGAAACAATTCTTCCAAGTGCAGATGCACACGGTGTCCAAGCACAACTTCAGAGTCGTTTCATCAAAATAGAAGATGAGACCTTTAACAGACAATCTCTACAAACAGGTGAAACCCTGACAGTTAAAGGGACACTAATCAGTCTTGTAGAAAGAGACCTAAGAGGATGGTTATCCATTTTCTCAGAATCTACTAATGCAGGAAACAGATGGGAGATGTTGGCAAGAGATCCACCAGGTAATGTCTTTGACATTTCAGGAAACACCAACATAGAATATTCACTGTCTGCAAAAGCACTTGAAGCAGGTGTCTACCACGTACACACTCAGCTCAATGTAGCACAAGTAGGTCCAGGACTCGCTCCAGGTCAAACAGTTGTCGTTGAAGGGGAACCAATTATCAAACCAATCCCATATACCAACATCGCATACCAGTCAATCATAATTGGTGTTGGATATGTAATCACGTTTGCTACACGACCCTGGCAAGTAATCTAAACTACCCATCTTTTTCATTTTCTAACTAGTCATTACGGTTTCGTATGATCAATTTTAATGAAGAAAAAGTAATGAAAGATAGTTCCAAAATGATGAAATCAGATATTTTTCAGGGTTGTTTTTTTTGGCAAAAAAGTATCATTTGGTTCTGATAAATAAAGTGGTATACAGATGAGTCAAGTTCTCAAATTGCCTTTTGAAATAAAACCAAAAAAATGAGAAAATATGATCAGAATGAATGCCCAGATGACTTTTTGTTAAAGACCAATCAAAGGAATCAGCAGATGGTTGATTCAGACAAAATAATCTGTTTCTAGCCCATCATCAGAATCATAGATAATATGGCTAGGAGAAATGACTTTAAGGGACATAATCAAAGTCATCACAATGATTTGGCCTGGAATGGGAGATCCAACAAAACGCAAGAAAACAATAAAATTCCTAGTGATCACTGCAGTTATCGCAATTTCGGTAGGTGCAACAAGCAGTCTAATTCAAGGCCAGTTTAGCCAAAATGATCCTCTGAAAGTTTGCATAAATGACAAGGAGACGCCATACAAGATCAAGGCAACACTAGAAATCATAATTGATGGTGAAAAAGCAGACATTCCAGCCAACATAGGATTAAACGATGGGAATTGTCACAGGACCATGTACACCCTGACTAATGACGGAACGATTTATGTGGAATGGATAGAAGAATATCAATTTCAGATAGGCCACTTTTTGTGGATGTGGGACTTTCCTCTAAGAGATATGGAGCAGAGCAAATCAACAATGTACGTCAATGGTAAAGAGTCGCCCCATTTCATCAATCATCCATTACAGGAGGGATATCACTACAAGGGAGTGTTTACTTCAAAGGATTATGATACATCAAAAGACCAAGATTTTCTTCCACCCAAACAGGACTATGATGCATCACAAGACAGCGATTTTCTTCCACCTGAAAATTAGAGTTTCCAGATAAAAAAAATAAAGTTTGCTCAATTACTGAAACTACTTTCAGTAGCACGGAATTTTAAAAATAATGAAAAGAAGAAGAAAGTTTACCAGTATTTGCCGTTGTCTGGAATCAGGCCAATACCTTCTCTTTCAAAATGTCTGTCCAATTCATCAACCCATCTCTCACGATTGTCTTTGTAAGCCCATCCGTGTACACGCAACCAGAATGAGATGATTCCAAGAAGGAATACTGTGAACATGATGGTTCCGAAGATGTAAATCATTACATCGTAGAATAATGGATCATAGTTTGGTCCCAGTTGTCCTGTAATTGATGACAGGATGCTAAGGAAAGTTCCTATGATAGGAGTCATTGTATATTTTGGCTCTATTTGTGCGATATATACATTTCCTTTATTATTAAAAAAGACGAGATCAGTATACACTAGAGGCGATTAATAAAATAAGAGAAAAGTGGGGTTTTATCCTCTACCCATTGCTGCGTATTTGCCCGATCTTCCTTTAAGTAGTAAAGCACCTGCAATACCACCAAAGACTACAGCTGAAATAGCGGCAGCGCCGCCTACACCATCTGCATCAAGATATGGGGTTCCAGATCCAGTGTTTGGATATTCTTGAACAGCCTCGATTCTTCTACGTTGAATCTCGAGTGCTTCTTCTAATGTGTAAGATCCGGTTTCTCCCGCGCCACCAACGTTGCCCATGTATTGGGCAAATGCAATTGATGCTGCACCGATAGCGCCGAAGAAAAATACAGCCAACATGGTTGTTGTCAAAAGTATTTTTGTATTCATATCGATTTACCTGTTCATTTTGGATGCAGAGACTTATTTAACTTTTATTCTAACCCCGAATTTCGACATTATACGAGATCAGAGGGGCGCGAGGCACCGATTTTCAGCCGGTTTTGCAACTAAAAGAGGTATTTGCCCCAATTTTATCCATAAAGCGCTCAAGATACGATTTTCAGCCGGTTTTGCGATTATTTGTTGGAAAACTATCAGAGGCTTGAGTCCTGCCATTAAATGCGACCATCTTTTTTGGTGATCTAATAATAATCAGTTATTGGTCCTTCATCCCAGACCGATCCGTTTTTCGCATAATTGACCTTAATGCAGACCATCATAATACTGGAAACGACAAAGCAGATAATCTTTGTTTGTCTGCAATTAATTCCAAAAAGTACTAAAATTACAGCTGTAAAGCAAGTTCAAAAAGAGAGGGTGGGGATCATCAGGTAAAACCCGTTGACAAGAAATGCAGGTCAGATAAAATAAAATGAATTTTTCATTTTGTCAACTATGTCATATCACTCTCATTTAACATTAATGCCACCATCACAAATTTGTGGCAAGACGCTATTCTTCTCCAATATCCTACCGTCTAAAAGAGATCCCGATAAAGCATATCAAGGTGTGGCGTGATGCCCAAGCAAGAAAGTTAGACAGGGACGGAATAGCAGAGCTTGCAAAATCCATCAAAAACGATGGACTGCAGAATCCTCCCATGGTCCAAAAGGAATCAAAAAACTCGTACCTGCTGATGTCCGGTCAGAGAAGGCTTGCGGCACTAAAAAGACTGGGTGCGAAAAAAATTCCCGTATTACTGTTGACTCAAAATACAAGATATGACCTGGAGGATGCAAAGGCAGCATCAGTAGTTGAGAATTTGCACCGCAACAAGATGAATACAAAGGACATGACTGGAGCTTGCGTGTTCCTGACAGAATCACTCGGCAAGGCAAAGGCTGCAAAATCTTTGGGAATCTCATCACAAACCCTCAAGAAATATCTCGGGTTTGCCGCAGTTCCAGACAAGCTAAGGCAGTACGTGCCAAAGGAGCTGTCCCGTGATGATGTAAGCAGGCTATATCAAATAGTTTCAAATATTCCAAAGGCTGTAAAAATAGCAGAAAGGGTAATTCCACTAGAACAGAAACTAAGAAAAGAGTATCTTCGTTGTTTGTCTAGGAGTCCAAAGTCATCACATCCCAAACTGCTCAAAAGAGCAAGGGCAGGACTGTTACAGCAAAAAGTTACCATTTCATTAAACAAGAGCAATGCCAGGAAATTGCGCAGTATGGCCATGAAAAAGGATATCGAGGCCCCAGAGATGGCAGATGAGATTTTGTCTAATTATCTAAAGCGAAGGTAATTTTGTATAAACAGGATCGATTAGATTAATCATGAGAGAGAAAAGTCAGACATTTTTGTACCGGATCAGTTGGATTGCTAGTATAATGCACAAGAGTGAATGCTCAAAGTAACATTTAATTCTGTTCTAAAATCAGCCAAATCATGGGTCGAATGCATACGCACAGACATGGAAAGTCACACTCTATCAGACCAGCTACGCTGCGTGTGCCTTCCTGGATAACCCAGAGCCCCAAAGAAATTGAAGAACTGGTGATAAAGTATTCTAAAGAAGGGTTGACTCCCAGTCAGATTGGAATTAAATTAAGAGATCAACACTCGATTCCCCTAATCAAACCAATTATCAAAAAAAGCATCGGTGAGGTTTTAGAAGAAAATGATTTGAAACCAGAAATGCCAGAAGATCTTGAAAATATTGTCAAAAAAGCAGTGGGTCTCCAAAAACATCTAAAGGCAAACAAAGGAGACAGAAGAAACGTAAGATCCCTGGAATTGATTGAGGCCAAAGTTCACAGGTTATCAGTATACTATAAAAGAATTCAAAGAATTCCTAAAAACTGGAAATATAAATCAGTAGTTGCTCAACTAGAGTAATGGCAAAATCACTTGATGAGTCGCTTTCATTTTTCAAGGATAGAATTTCAGATTGTATAAAATCCAGAAAATCAATTTTTGTGACCACCCATATTGATTGTGATGGGCTTACATCCGGAAGTATCATCACCAAGGCCCTAATCAGGGCAGGAGCAAAATGTACCGTTAGAACATCAAAAGAATTTAGTAAAAATGTAGCAGAGTCTTTCAAGACAGATTCCAGGGATTTTCACATAGTGACAGATTTGGGAGGAGGATTTGCAAGGAATCTAAACGAAGTCCTGGGAGATAACTGGGTTGTCTTGGACCATCATCAGATTCCAGATGAGGAGTTGGATAATCAAAATGTAATCAATGCCTGGAAATATGGGATGGATGGAGGAACTGAGATTTGCGCCGGTGGGATGGCATACCTTGCATCAACTGCACTTGATGAAAGAAATTCTGATTTATCAGCAATAGCAGTTGTTTCTGCATTAGGAGACAGACAAGACCAGGGAGAAAGAAAATCATTTACGGGCAAGAACTTTGAGATTGCAAACACTGCCAAAGAACTGGGTCTGGTAGATATTGATTTGGATTTATTACTAGTCGGAAGAGAGACAAGGCCGCTTCCAGACGCCCTTGGATTTACTTCGCAGCCATTTATCGAGGGTCTGACTTGGAACCGGGATGCATGTCTTGCGCTACTAGATTCATCGGGAATTCAATTAAAGGACGAAGGGAGATGGAGGGTTCCTGCAGAATTAGATGAGGAGGAAAAAAGACTGGTAATTGAATCAATCACAAAGTTTGCTTCTGGAAAAAATGCCACCGAAATAATGTCAGAATTAATTGGGTATACCTACACATTTCCAAAAGAGGACAAAAGAAGTTTCCTAAGAGATGGAAGGGAATTTTCAACCATGCTAAACTCGTGTGGGAGAATCAATCGTTCAGGTGTTGGAATGGCAATATGCATGGGAGACAGAAACAAGATCCTAAGAGAAGGAGAAACCATTCTGACACAGTATAGAAAGATGATTCGTGAATACATGAGTATTTTATCAAATGAACGGTGGAGGATCTCTGAAAGTGAGACATGTGTCATGGTAAATGGCGAGGATATAGTTCCAGAAACGATGACTGGAACGATTTCATCACTGATTGCCGGGGCGCCAAAAAATGCTGGAAAAATTGTAATTCTTAGAACCAAGGCCGAAGAAAACACGATAAAATTCTCATCAAGAAAATCGTTTGGCTGTAAATCTGAGATCAATCTAAGCGATCTAATGAGGGTGGGGGCTGAAAAGTTTGACGGCATCGGAGGAGGTCATAACGCAGCGGCCGGGGCAAAAATAACTAAAGACAAATTAGATGACTTTTTGAACTATCTAGAAGTAAATGTCGTTAACGTGTCAAGTACAGGTAGTTCTCAATAACTTACCAAGAGAAAAGGCAGAAACTGTCAAAAAGGCATTAGAGCCTGATAATGTAAATTTTCCACAGGGACTGAGTCTTTATGTTGAAAATATTGATAACAAGCTAGTTTTTAATTTTGAATGTGAGGAGAATATGAAGCAGCTTATTGGAACCATTGATGAAGTATTAGAACACATCCAGGTCGCATTAAAGGTGATTGAATAAATGCTGGATCCAAAATTAATCAAAGAAAAACCACAGATTATTCGAGACATGCTCAAGGCAAGATCTGTAGACTTTGATTTGGACGGACTGGTGCGGTTTGATCAAAAAAGGCGCGAACTCATCATCAAAACCGATGAATTAAGAAAAAAGAAAAATCACGTAGCTTTGGAGATTTCACAAAAAAAGAAGGCAGGCCAAGATGCATCATTAATTTTAGGAGAGATGAAAAAAACCGGAGATGAGCTTGTAAAATTAGAAGCAGAACAAGAAACCGTAGAAAGTAAATATTCCAAACTGGCATTGACAATTCCAAATCTTCTCCACAAATCAGTTCCAGTTGGGGTAGATGAAACTGCCAACAAGGAAATAAGAAAATGGGGGACCGTCCCGGATTTTGATTTTAAAATAAATGATCACATTGATATTGCTGAAAATTTGGATCTAGTAGATCTGCGGCGAGCTGCAAAAGTAGCAGGTGCCAGATTCTATTATCTAAAAAATGATCTGGTAAGACTGAATCAATCACTAATTCACTACGCGCTAGACTTTTTGGCAGAAAAAAGATACTCGCTTGTTCAGCCGCCATACATGATCAATCAGGAATCAATGCAGGGGGCAGTCATCGCAGATGATTTTGAAGAAGTCATCTACAAAGTTGAGGACGAGGATCTATACATGATTGGAACATCCGAACATGCCATGGCAGCCATGCATTCAAAAGAGATCATCGATGGCAGGGATCTGCCAATCAGGTATGCCGGTGTCAGTCCGTGTTTTAGAAAGGAGGCAGGTGCGCACGGCAGGGACCAAAAGGGGATTTTCAGAGTACATCAATTTGACAAAATTGAACAGTTTGTATTCTCAAGACCGGAGGATTCTTGGAACGAGCATGAAAAGATGCTATCAGTTGCCGAAGAATTTTATCAGAACTTGGGCATTGCACACAAAGTGATGCTTCTCTCCTCGGGGGATATGGGAAAAGTTTCAGCAAAGACGTACGATATTGAGGCGTGGATGGCAGGACAAAATGCCTACAGGGAAATTGTGTCCTGTTCAAATTGTTTGGATTTTCAGGCAAGGAGGCTGAAGATAAGATTCAGGGACAAGACAAATGAGGATACGCAGTATTTGCATACGCTAAACAGCACTCTTGTTGCCACAACCAGAGTTCTAGTCTCCATGATGGAAAATTTCCAAACAAAAGACGGTCACATCAGAATTCCCCGGGTTTTACAGAGTTACATGGGAGATCAGAAAGAGATCTAGCAACACCCTTATATTTTGGGTTCAAAGGTCGATAATAATTGGCACGTAGAAAAGGTCGAGTAAAGGACAAGTGGAGGGAGAAACGCTGGATTACAGTAAATGCCCCGGACTCTTTTAACAATGTTCCAATCGGTTATGTTCCAATTACCAGTGATGAAAATGCAAAGGGTAGAATTATCGAGGTAACACTTTACGACATTCTAAAGGGCGATCCTTCACAGCATCAATACAAAATTTACTTCCAAATTAACAATGTTGATGGGGAAAAGGCGACAACAATTTTCAAGAGATTTGAATATTCAAAAGAATTTCTGCGTAGCCTGGTTAGACGTGGCTCATCAAAAATCAATTTTATTATCGATATCAAAACCAAGGATGGGTATATCTTTAGAATCAAGATAATCGCTCTAACCCATAGACCGTTAAACACATCTAGAAAACATGCTCTTAGGTTAATTGCAAAAGATGTGATTAACAAGACGATTCCGGATATGACAGTCGAACAATTCGTACAAGCTACCTGTTATAGCAAGATTAATTCGGATATCATGGCAGCATTCAAGAAGGTTATCAGAGTAAGACATGTAGGTCTTGAGAAAGTCAAGCTCATCAGAACCGCAGAGAAAGAAACAATACTGCTAGAAGCATAAACAAAAGATTATTGTTTTACAATCATGGTTGGGAAGATAAAAGTAGAAGTTGATGTAATCATTCATGCAACTGAAGATATTTCAAAGATATTCCAATCTTTTGAGGCATTAAATCTTGAAGGGAAGGTTTTCACAGTTGAGGAGACTGCAGGACATTTTGAGAACCCGATAATCATGCTAAATGCAAAAATTGTAAAAAAAGATGCCCAGAATTTTATGAGAAGACTCCTCGAGTTGTTATCAGACGAGCAAATCAGTCAATTAATTGAAGAAATTGATGAGCGGACCGTAGATTCCAGATTTCATATGAGATTAGACAAGCAAGAACTAATCAGGGGAAACCTCGTATTTGGAGAAAAAGACGCAATAAAATTAAGAATTCACACCCCGATTTACAACAAAAAAGATACGGTCAGAATATTTACAGAAATTTTTCAAATTTCCAACTAATTAAATAGGAATGACAGGTTTATTCATTGGGAATGAGGAAATAATAGCCGCTCCAGTCTGAGCGAAAGCCATGAAGACGCCGCGACGAACCGACCCCATTTGAATCAACTAGTTTGTCACGAAATCCGTCTTGTCATAGTATTATTTTAAATACGGATGGACAAACCTGACTATCGTGGCAGATTATGACGTTATAGTTGCAGGAGGAGGTCTTGCAGGTACCATCACGGCTCAGGCAATCTCCCACTATTCAAATCAAAATTTGAAGATATTAATTGTTGATAGAAATTCAGAGTTTTTGCCTGGTAGAAAATCATTGGCAGGCTGGGTGTGCGGTGATGCATGCTCCAAGGAGGCAGTGGATTTCATGTCAAAGGGAATCAAAGTTGAATGGACCAGGCCGGAAATCGAACATGATGTAAAGGGGGTCATGGCATTTTCGCCAGATAGAGAGACTGCAATTCCCTTTGACGGGGCAGGATACATGCTGAATCGTCAAAAACTTCCAGAGATTCAAAATGAGAGATGCAGAAAGGCAGGAATTGAGTTTGAATTTGAGATAAATCTTACAGGTTTGATTTACGAGGGACTGCAAACAGTTGGCGTTAAAGGAATTGACAACAAGATAAAACAGCCCTTCAAAAAAACGGCAAAGCTTGTTGTTGATGCAACAGGGGTAACATCGGTGCTTAGAAACGGACTACAAAACTCCACCAAGGTAGAAAAAAGAATAGACAGGCAGGATTTGGAATCCACCGGCAGGTACATCATGTATTTTGATCAAGACCAAAAAGATCTTTCAGAGTTTGATTCTGATTATTGTATAATCCATTTAGATCAGGACATTGCACCTGGCGGATATGGATGGGTATTTCCTAAAGCAGACAACAAAGTCAACATCGGCTTGGGGGTTGAAAAATCATTTTTAGAAAGACGAAACAAAAGACTGGGTAAGAAAGACAACGTGCAGTCATTAATGGAAGAGTATCTTGTTAGAAATAAGGCAATCAAGAATGCAAGATTATCAGAAGATCCGGAGGATGCCAACAACAATTCCGGAATCTTCCAGGTTTCAGTAAGAAGACAAAATGATTGCATGGTATCAGGAGGATACATGCTAGTCGGGGATTCTGCATGGATGCCAAAACCAATTGACGCAGGCGGAATTGGGCCGGCATTAATTGCAGGAACGCTTATTGGAAACAATATAGCCCAGGCATTTGAAGCAGATGATGTTTCAGAGGCAGGCCTCTGGCAATACAACCTTGATTTTATCAAAGAGTACGGATACAAAACCGCGGGTCTTGAACTTTTTAGAAGACTCGTACAGCAAATGAGTAACGAGCAGATTAGTTATGGCATGAAGCATTTTCTGGGAAATCTTGATGTTGAATCAATCAGCAAGGGTGAGCATCCTGACTTTTCTGGCTTGGGCAAGATTGGGATGATCATCAGAGGCGCAATGAACAAGACTGTAGCAGATGGCCTCAGATTTACATCAAAAGAAAATCAATGGTTGGTAGAGCATTACAACAGTTATCCAAAGACTCCTGCCGGTTTTGATAAATGGCATGAGATATTACACCAGAGAATGGATGCGGCGTTTGCAAAAGTAGAGGCATTTGGAAATTAGATCTAATTAAATATTGTTGAAACCCATGAAAACATGCTTTGGAAGAAATACGGTATCTGGACTGGAACAATTCAATTGAAATTCTAAACAAGGCATATGAGGCAGATCTTTTTGTGCTCATTATAGGACCAAAGGGAACCGGAAAGACGTCCCTGGTCAGGGATTTTGCCAAAAGCAAGAATGTGAATCTAGAGTCCATTAATTTTAGCCTTAGAACCAGAGAGAGCCACCTGGTGGGAACAAAGACGATGAAGAATGGAACCGTGAGTTTTGATGAGGGGCTGTTGATAAAATCGATGAGGGAGGGGGACATGCTTTACTTGGATGAAATCAATTCGGCAGAGGCAGATGTCTTACTTAGACTAGATGAGGCATTAGATGACAGACGGCAGATTGCACTAAAGGAATCGGCAGGAGAGATGATCAATGCAAAAGAAGGTTGGTTTGTAGTTGCAACGATAAACCCATTAACACATAGTGGCACAAAGGAACTTCCACCACAGATACTAAGCAGATTCCCAATACGAATCAGACTTGAATATCCTCCGGAAGGCATAGAGCTGGAAATTGTGAAAAAACACGTTATCGGGGAACACGAATCAGAGATCATTCAAGCAATAAAACTAGCAAATGTATTAAGGCAGGCAGCCGCAGTTGAAGAATTATTTTATTCCCCCAGTTTAAGGGAGACTATTGCATTTGGAAAATTACTAGATAAGGGAATGGATGCAAAAGATGCCGCAAAGTTTGTCTTTGGAAATGTCTACACACAGTGGGGAGACATAGAATATCAAAAAGTAAGTGACATCATAACATCCATGTTTGGTAGCTAGATGCAATCAATTCAACTTCAAAACGAATCATTGGTAGAAATTGCGACTTTTCTTGTAAGAAGATGGTCTGAAAGAGACGGGATGATTGTTGAGATTTCAGACAGGATGGAAACAAAGACAAGACTGAATGAAAATAAAGTCATTCTAACACCACTTGAAAAAAGAATCGGAAATAATTTTCAAAAATACCGTCAATTCAGGACGTCACTGTGGTATGAGGCAATGAGGGTGAAATTCTGTGAAAAGATTCTCAGCAATGATCATGCGTTTGGATTCATTCTTAACACCATGGAAACACAGAGAGTTGAACAGCTGGGCAGGAAGATATGGAAGGGAATGGATGATGAAATCATCTTCAATTATGCCTATATGCTTGTTGCAAGACCGCAGCTTCACACAGTATATGGAAAGACCAGAATCGTAGAGGCGTTTTATCAATATTTCATGTTTGGCGCAATAAAGGGGGAAATCCAGTCCAGTCATTTTGAAAAAATAAAAAAAGCAACCTTGTTTGCAAAAAAAAGTGTCAGTAAGGCAATTGAGGAAAATCACGATACTAACTGGCTTGAAAAAAATGTAAGTGAGATAGTTAAAATTCTAGATATTGACTCACTTCTTACAATACCGGTATCCCTGCCTTTTATGAAAGCTGGAATGGCAATGTCAGAAGAAGAGTTGTTGAAAATTTTAAAAGTAATCTCTAAAAATAAGGAAGGGGATTTTGGTTCAGTTGATCCTGATGCCATATCAAGGGGAGAGGATGTCTATGACGAATACAAGGTATTGCTTGATGAAAATGAAAAAATGGAGAATCAGGGACTGACTCCAGAAGCAATAGGAATACAGATTCCTTCTACAAAAAATGTTAATGAAACGGCAATCTATGACATGAGTTTGATCAACGGATTAAAAATGAAATTCAAGGAATGGAAGTCAGGCTGGAAAGAACAGCACATGAGATCCGGAGACGAATTTGATGAGGAAAGTTACATGGAAGGCCAAGAGCCGTTTTTTACAGATATAAAAAAATCCATCAAGACCAAAATTGTAATACTGTTGGATCATTCATCAAGTATTGCATCAGATGCTCTTGAATACAAAAAGGCAACTCTGGCACTTTGTGAAGTTTTATCTTATCTTAAAGTAAAATTTGCAGTATATGCGTTTAGTACACAAGACAGATCAGTGGTATGCTGGTCTATAAAACCAGACAACGTAAAATGGAACCGCATTACTGCAAAAAGATTGGCACATGTGATTGCCAATGGTTCAACCCCGCTAGCAGAAGTATATGACAGAATGTTTCCAATTTTACAATCAAAAAGACCCGATATTTTTTTGACGCTGACAGATGGCGAGCCATCAGATCCAGACGCGGTCAGAAACATGACCAAGGCCCTCAAAAGACTTGGAATCAGCATGGCGGCCTTGGGTTTGGGTCCAAATACGGTAAGGGCCATCACCATAGCAAATAATCTGAAACATTTGGGATATGAAAAGACCGTGGCAGTGAGCAGATTAAATGATATTCCAAGCAAGGTAATTCATATTTTAGAAAGATAGGTCTTCAGCAGTATGCCATCAGGATATTTTATATGAGCAGAAAATTGACGGTAGGAAGAGAGAGAAAGAATGCCAGAAAATGATGTTGACAGGCCACTGCTTGAGAAATTTGAACGGGAAATTTGGAGTAAAATCCCACATCTAAAAGGAGACAAAGTAGTTAATGCAACGCCCCTTACTGATCTTACATCAGAGCTAAAAGAATGTGCAAAAAATCTTTACAAACTAGATATTTCGAATTTGGACTTGAAAGTGTATGGGAAATTTGATGCCGACTTGATATCAGGCTCGATCAAAATCAGGCCTGCCATTCACATCATACATGATGCAATTAAGACCGGAAAATTGCAGAGCAATCAGGCAATTATCGAGGCGACATCAGGTAATTTTGGAATTGCTCTTGGACAAATGTCAAAACTCGGATTAACCGTGGTTTCACTTGTTTCAAGAAAATTACAGGAGGGAGTCTTCAAAGAACTAAGAAACGAGAACATCCGCATCATGGATCTTGATATGGATATCTGTCCTGCCCCAGGAATGAAAGATGCCGATGCTGATGCGTTAAAAACAAAGGCGACTGCTGCAAACATACGCTCCCAACTAGCTGAATTGGGTTTTGAGCCTGCAAAATTTGACGAATCAGTTGAGGAGATTGAAAAACTATTGACTGCAGAAGATATCATTAATCTGGCAAAACTAATCTCAAAAATTTATGGCTGTTTCTGTCCGGAACAATACGACAATGAATTAAACATCGAGGCCCACAGAACGATTACCGCAGTAGAAATTGATCAGCAGCTACATGAAAAGGGGGATTCGTTAGAAGATTATAGGATACTTTGTTCTTTTGGAACAGGCGGCACATCTGGCGGATTAAGTAAATACATGAATGAAAAATATGGAAAAAAGGCCGTGCATGTGGTATTTCCACCCGCAGGCCAGGATGTTGCAGGAATTAGAACCAAGGCCAAGGCAGACGGGCTAAGACTATACAATCCGGACGCATACGCGGCCCAGCACGAGGTTGATTTTGGACAAGCAAAGCATTTACTAAAATTCTTCGTAGATAAGGGTCACAATATTGGTGAAAGCACCGCACTTGCGCTTTATTCCATATTAGAAATGACAGGTAATGGAGAAAAAGGGAAATTCATAGTTGTAGTTGCTGACGGTATAGAAAAGTATAGAAAAAATCTGGAATCAATCTCATCTAATCAACGCATTCAAGTCTCCTTAGAGGAGGCAGCATCAAGTGTTGAAGAATATGATAAAATAATATGGGTCCATCCACAGTATGCTCCAAAGGAGAAGGGGATTGAAATTATCGCCAAATCTTTAGGAGTGGACAAAGAAAAAATTGTAATTCCAAAGGCAAGTACCATAAATCAGCTATTATCAACACAGCAGGTTCCTGAAGAGCTTACAAAAGAGCTGAACGGAGCCAAGGGCAAGGCACTGTTAATTTGTATGGCAGGAAACACATCGCTTATGGCAACCAAGGTACTTGCAGGTAAGGGCATAGTTACTGAAAGTCTCAATGGTGGAATAACCAGCCTGCCTGAGGGACAGGGTAAAGATCCCGGAGAATATGTTCAGACAGCCAGAGAATAATGTCTTGAAATGTCTCTCAGTTTCTCAGCCATTTGCGGATTTAATTATTTCAGGCAAAAAAACCATTGAACTAAGAAAATGGAACACAAATTTCCGCGGGGAATTTCTAGTTCATGCCCCGCTAAAAATAAAGACTAAGGACTGTAAAAGGCTAGGAATTAGCAAAAAATTTGTTACAGGCAGAATAATTGGAAAAGCCGAGATTTACAAAGTAAAAAAATACAATTCGATTAAGGAGATCAAGGCGGATCAAAAATTTCATCTGGCATCAAAAGATTTTCATGATAACACTTGTGGATTTATGCTAAAAAATCAAAAGGCATTCAGAGTTCCAATTCCATGCAAGGGCAAGTTGGGATTTTTTGAGATTGATATGCCAAAAATCAAAGACAGTGAGATAGTTGCAGACATTATTGATGAAGAGTATCGTTATCAATGGATTGGCCATCATTAGCTCGTTGTGATTTTTAGAAAAAACCTGGTCTAGTATATATAAAGGGCTATTTAAAGTCCCATGTTATGCCTCAAACCAAGCCCATTGTTAGCGTTGAAAATGTGGTAGCCTCTGCATCAGTTGAACAGAAAATTGACTTGAATAAGATTACAGAAAAATTTCCAGATACGGAATATCATCCTGAACAGTTTCCAGGACTTGTTTTCAGATTAAAGACACCTAGAACTGCAACCCTGATTTTTAGAACAGGAAAGATGGTTTGTACCGGGGCAAAATCAGAAGAGATGGCAATCAAAGCTGTGAACACCGTTGTTCAAAAACTAAGAAAAGGGAAGATCAGAATAAAAAACGATGCGGTAATTACAGTTCAAAATATAGTAGCTGCAATCAATCTTGGTGGAAAGATTCATTTGGAAAAAGCGGCAAGAACACTGCCACGAAGTATGTACGAACCAGAACAGTTTCCAGGACTCATACATAGAATGCTTGATCCAAAAACCGTGATATTGTTATTTGCGTCAGGAAAACTAGTATGTACCGGGGCAAAAAAAGAATCAGATGTGTATCGTTCTGTACATAACTTGCATTCGTTGCTGGAAGAAAAAAATCTGATGATTTATGATCAGTGATTTAATTACGATATTTCAAAAAAATAGAATTGACTCAAGACGTTTTTAAAGAAGAGAAGATGAATCTGACTCCTGAAATGGGCTTTGATCTGGTCGGAATAGATTATTTTGCTCAGCTGGGAAACAGACTGTACGTAGTTGAGCATTTTGAAATGTATCAGGATGCCTTAAATGCCAAAAAAGATAGAAAAAATCCAGAAGAATACTTTGTTTTGTACAAGGGGGCAGGAGGGGAGTTTTTCTGCAGATAAGGCAGAAAGACCGTGACTTTGCTAAATTTTGGACTGTTCTATCAAAGGTGAAAGTCCATTGTAGGAATTAGAACAGATAAATTAATTGATACACCATATGAAAAGAAAATCAGATCCAGTCAGATCATAATTCTGAACAAATTATTCGTAAATCCAGAGGCAAAATATCAGATTTCTGATGAATCAGATTCTCGTAAAAAAAGTTTTATGAAATCCGATTGTACATGGAATGATACCTTCAGTGGAAAACAGATTGGCCTGTTAAACAGAGTGGTTTTGTTATCTTAATTCAGGGGATTTAATGAGATAACATTTCAAAAGACGGATCATTACATGTGAAAAACCGCATGAAATTAAACCAATCAGCAATGTTTTGCTTATGTGGCTGGCTAATGATGCTGATTTTTCAAACCAGAATCAACTATGGATATTTGAAATGAGTCAATGCAGATCAGGTACAATCCCAAAAAACACCGGCGACAGTTATGCAGTGATTCGGGCAGACAAAATTCTAGTAGTATACATCAATGCACCAAGAGATCAGTGCAGGAAAACTTGAAAAGTAGTTGATTCTCACCGGATGGAATTTGGGAAAATCACGCAGTAAATGAAAACGTGCTTGATTTTTCTTCCACCCCGTTATCTGCTGTAATTGTATAAGTACCAGAACCATCCCAGCCCAGCCCGCCAGCTATTACTAGTGTGGAATATCTTCCATCATTTTTTAAGGAAACCTGTTCTGACCATACAGATTCATTATTTTGATTTTCAATTGATAGATTCACAGTTCCGGTAGTATCAGATATGCCACTAATTGAGATTATGTTTTTTGTAGCATAAGATGATAAATCAGTTTGAATTGATAATCCGTCTGGAATTATAGGAGGTGACGGTATGTCGACACTAGATACGGCAAGTGCGATAATTACTATCAAGACAAGACTGCCAATACCCAACGTCATTTTTGATTTTTTTAATTTGAAAGGGATGATTCGTGACAGTTTGGGCCGGATTTTCTGTGTTTTTTGAACAGTTGGCAGTTGGGGCAGCACTACATCTGGAACTAGTGGTTTCTCAATAGGCAGAGTTTGAATAATTTCTGGTTTTTTTCCCAGATGTTCTTCTGCCAGTTTTTTAACATAATTTCTCTCATAATTACTGATAATTTCATCATTCTTACATGCCCTGCAAATCTGCCTTAAAATTCGATCGTCTCCAAAACCCTTCTCTAAAAGAGCGTTTACATCATCGAGTAGTGAGTTAGTCATAGTGTTTTATTCCCCTATGATTATTTATGAATACCTTGTTTAAGATTTCTAATGGTCTATTTTTGACTGAAAAAGTAATTAATTACATAAAAAAAATTACAAAAATCTATTTTGAGCGTATTTTTTGGGCTTGTATAATGACTGTTCGAATGTAATCCTTTGCAGTTGAATCAGATACGCCCATTTGTTTGGCTCTTTGATATAGATCGTGTTCCCTGGGATTTATCAGATAATACTTTAAAAGATAGTTTAATCTGTGGGACCTTTTTTCATCGCTTTTCATAATTTTACCTTGTTTTAATACTAAAAAAGGCCACAGGATTATGAAATAACCTCCTCCTCCCCATGGTATCATAAAAACGGATTAAAAACATGTGATTCCTTTTAAGCGGTACTGAAGAATAATGAAGATGAAACGAATTGAAGCAACTATTCAAATAAACAAGATAGGGGTTGTTTCTGAGGCAATTAATGACTTGGTTGGTGGATTTACAGTTCTGGAAGGAAATGGAAGAGGTTCTGGGACAAGACAGACCATCGGGGCAGAGAGAGGAACGAATACGGTTGTTGCAAAATACAACAAGGTTGCAACCATAATCACGATTGTCGATGATTCAAAAGTGGAAAAGATTTCAAAGGCAATTGCAGATGCGGCATATACGGGAGAGAGCGGGGATGGAATTATAGCGGTATCTAATGTGGATAGTGTTCTAAATATCACATCAAAAAAGACTGATTCTAAAGCCCTCTAATCACTGAATCCAGTAAAACAATCTAATGAAAATACCACCGAGAAAAGTAACACCACTCAGTGGATCCTTGGGGTACATGTTTTTTTTGAAGGGTTGACATTACAATCCGAATAAAAACGGGATTTGTAATAGTTACTGTTGTCCTTCAATGCCCATCAATGTCAGAGTTGATCTGATTTTTGGGATTTTTCTTATTTTCCAGGTGATAGTTTCACGCAGTGCCTCAACCTGACCGGACTCTACTTTGACTAGAACATCATATGCGCCAAATGTGCCATGTACTTCAACTACGCCCTCAATTGATTTTAGTTCTGATATTACGGCTTCTTCAGAACCCAGCTCACAATTAATGAGAACATAAGCTGTTGCCAATTATGATCTGACTCCTATTTTCATACATAGAATGGCATCTTGAATTATATAAGAATAGTCCGATTTACTTAAAAACTTGACGTAAATTCTGATTAAATATTAAACAAACATAAAGAGACACCCAATAATTTGGCAAATTTAGGATAAAGTATGGGCATCGTTCATAATTTTTTCCAATTCCTCAGTATTTTTGGAAAAAGTAATTTTTGAACGCAGTTTGGAGCCTCCCGTCATACCCTTTGTAAATCGGATTGCCTGACTCTTGATATTGGCAAATTTGATTTTATATTGATTTGTTAGATGTAAATAATCAAAAAAAGAATTCAGACGATCTTTGAAGGAATACTCGTTGTAAGAACCGGTTTTGAGATAATCATTTATTTGTTCAAACAAAAACGGGTTTCCCATCGCACCACGGCCTATCATTACATAGTCACAGCCGGTTTCATCAATCATGGTTTTAGCATCCTCAGGAGTTGTAATGTCACCGTTTCCAACAACTGGAATATTAGATATTTCTTTTAGTTCCTTGATCTGATTCCAATCCGCACTTCCAGAATAACCCTGGCTGACAGTTCTAGGATGAAAAGTAATCATTTTAATTCCTTCATCTTCTGCAATTTCAGCAATTTCTCTAAAAAGGAATTTGCTGGCATCTGTTACTCCGGAACGGATTTTTAATGTTACGGGTTTTTTTACGGCATTGACTAGTGTGTTGAAGATTTGTTGAGTTAGGTTAACTTCCTGTAAAAGAGCACCGCCTGCCATTTGCCGGGTAATGTGTGGTGCAGGACATCCCATGTTATAGTCAATAATATCAAAATACGGTTCTACAATCTTTGCTGCCATCTCTAATGCAGGAAGATCAGAACCAAATAACTGAATTGAGAGGGGGCGTTCTTCTTCAGAATACTCGATAAATTCCTGGATTGTTTTGGCGTTTTCCTTGAGTTGTCTTTCTTTGGCAATAATACTATGAATATTTGTAAATTCAGTAACAACAAGACCTGCTCCTTTTTGTTTACATTGCAGACGAAGGGCAGGATCACTAACTCCGGCCATGGGCGCTAAAAATGCCCTACTAGAAAATTTTGGAAGCATGTGAAGAATCCATGATTGGAATATATTTACTATGCCAAAAATCGATATCAGTTATCTGGGCAGCCGTCTTCGTCCCTGTCCCCGTCATAATCTTCAGGGTCAAGGGGGCACTGATCTGTATTATTGAGGATTCCATCTAGGTCATGATCATGGACAAATCTCTGTTGTTCAGGGACAGTATCAGGGCAGCCGTCATGATCATTGTATTTATTCCAAGTTTCGGGGCTAGTTGGACAGGAATCCACGGTATCTGAATATCCGTCATCATCAGAGTCAAAAGTAGTTGGGGCAGTAGATTCTGCTCCAAGTACGTCAGGGCAGCCGTCCCAGTCCAGGTATCCGTTATAGTTCTCCTGCTCGTCAATGCAGGAATCCCACCTGTCATCTACTCTGTCACCGTCAACATCCGGGAAATTATAAGACGACGTAGCAGAGACGGTTACATCCGGACAGCCGTCATCATCCTGGAATCCGTTGTATGTTTCAGGCTCCAGCGGACATGCATCGGAGGTATCGATTATACCGTCACTGTCGCCATCCTTTGATATCAGTGAATCATCAGGGCAGCCGTCATCGTCATCAGTTCCATTGAATGTTTCTGGCTGTGTTGGGCACAGGTCCAGATAATCTGGAAAGCCGTCACCGTCAGAATCGGCGGTTCGTTTGTTCTCTGATATGAAATCAGGGCAGCCGTCATGATCAAGATATTTATTGTAAGTTTCTCGGGCATCAGTACATTCATCAACATTATCTATAACACCATCAAGGTCTGCATCTCCAAAGGAATCATAAATTACGGAATCAGGGCATCCGTCTTCATCTTGGAATCCGTTGTATCTTTCAGATATTGTTGGGCATTTATCTAAATGATCTGGAATCTCATCATAATCAATGTCAGGTAATGCAGTTGTGGATGTTCCTGGAACATCAGGACAGCCGTCCCAGTCCAGGTATCCGTTATAGTTCTCCTGCTCGTCAATGCAGGAATCCCACCTGTCATCTACTCTGTCACCGTCAGCGTCAGGGAACTGGTACTGGGGTGCAGTTGCATCAACAGTATCCGGACAGCCGTCATCATCCTGGAATCCGTTGTATGCTTCAGGCTCTAGCGGACATGCATCGGAGGTATCGATTATACCGTCACTGTCGCCATCCTTTGATGTCGGTGAATTATCCGGACAGCCGTCATCGTCATCAGTTCCATTGAATGTTTCTGGCTGTGTTGGGCACAGGTCCAGATCGTCTGTAAAGCCGTCACCGTCAGAATCGGCGGTTTTTTTGTCCTCTGTTATGGAATCAGGGCATCCGTCTAGATCCTGGAATTTATTATAGGTTTCTCTGGAATTAGGACACATGTCGAACTTGTCTGAAATGCCGTCACCATCAGAATCTGCAGTACTTACATGTTCAACGTTATCTGGGCAGCCATCACCGTCTTGGAATTTGTTGAAATTCTCGCGCTCTGACGGACATGCATCAATAAAATCGGGAATGCTGTCGTAATCAGAATCAATTGAACTAAAAGATATTATGCCAGGTACGTCCGGGCAGCCGTCCCAGTCCAGGTATCCATTATAGTTCTCCTGCTCGTCAATGCAGGAATCCCACCTGTCATCTATTTTGTCATCGTCAGTATCAGGAAACTGGTACTGGGGTGCAGTTGCATCAACAACATCAGGGCAGCCGTCGCCATCTTGGAATCTGTTGTATGTTTCAGGCTCCAGCGGACATGCATCTACAGTATCTGAAAGTCCGTCATTGTCGGCATCCCTTGATGTCAGTGAATCATCAGGGCAGCCGTCCTTGTCATCAATTCCATTGAATGTTTCTGGCTGTGTTGGGCACAGGTCCAGATTGTCTGGAAAGCCGTCGCCGTCAGAATCGACAATGTTATTTGTATCATAAGATGATAAATCAGGGCAGCCATCTTCATCCTGAATCTGGTTATAGGTTTCTTTTACGGTTGGACAGTTGTCAATATGATCCTGTATTCCGTCACTATCAGTATCATACCACGGAACAAAGTCCGTCGGACAGCCGTCAATATCGTTGCCATATTGTGGATCATAGTCTTCTAATAGATGAGGGCAAAAATCAATATCATTTGGAACCCCATCACCGTCAGAGTCTGGGAATTCCTCTGCATAAACACCGCTTTGCATCATACCAATGGTAGAGGCAAGTAAAAGCAAAAATCCTAAAATATACTGTTTTTTCATTATTCCTGACTCCGCTATTATCAAGTATTTATTAAGTCTCACGCTAAATAGTTTCTTTTAATCAAACTAAAAATCATTAAAAGTTGGTTTATTGGTCAGGACAGCCGTCTTCGTCCCTGTCCCCGTCATAATCTTCAGGGCTAAGAGGACACTGATCCACATCATTGTGGATTCCATCTAGGTCATCATCTTGGAGAAATCTCTTTTGTTCCGGGGCAGTATCAGGGCAGCCATCCCAGTCCAGATATTTATTCCAAGTTTCAGGATTTATCGGGCAGGAATCAGCATCATCCTGATATCCATCACCGTCAGAGTCAGAGTATGCAGGAACCGTAGATTCTGCTGCAAATACGTCCGGGCAGCCGTCCCAGTCCAGGTATCCGTTATAGTTCTCCTGCTCGTCAATGCAGGAATCCCACCTGTCATCTACTCTGTCACCGTCAGCGTCAGGGAACTGGTACTGGGGTGCAGTTGCATCAACAGTATCCGGGCAGCCATCGCCATCTTGGAATCCGTTGTATGTTTCAGGTTCCAGTGGACATGCATCTACAGTATCTAAAAGTCCGTCATCATCGCCATCCCTTGATGTCAGTGAATTATCCGGACATCCGTCCTTGTCATCAATTCCATTGAATGTTTCTGGCTGTGTTGGGCACAGGTCCAGATGATCTGGAAGGCTGTCACCGTCAGAATCTGCAATTCCCTTGTTTTCTACTACATAATCTGGACAGCCGTCATAATCAAGATATTTGTTGTAAATTTCCTTGGAAGTTGGGCATTCATCTATATCATCATAAATGCCGTCAGAATCAGTGTCGCCGACTGTCTGGAAATAAACGCTGTCCGGACAGCCGTCGTCGTCTTGGAATCCGTTGTATCTTTCAGCTAGCATCGGACATTGATCTGAGGAATCTGGAATGCCGTCATAATCACCGTCAAGTACGTCGCCGATAGTTGTACCCTCAAAGTCCGGGCAGCCATCCCAGTCCAGGTATCCGTTATAGTTTTCCTGCTCGTCTGCGCATGCGTCCCACCTGTCATCTACTCTGTCACCGTCAGCGTCAGGAAACTGGTACTGGGGTGCAGTTGCATCAACAGTATCCGGACAGCCATCGCCATCTTGGAATCCGTTGTATGTTTCAGGTTCCAGCGGACATGCATCCACAGTATCTAAAAGTCCGTCATCATCGCCATCCTTTGATGTCAGTGAATTATCCGGACATCCGTCCTTGTCATCAATTCCATTGAATGTTTCTGGCTGTGTTGGGCACAGGTCCAGATGATCTGGAAAGCCGTCACCGTCAGAATCGGCGGTTTTTTTGTTGTCTGCCACGTAATCAGGGCAGCCGTCTAGATCTTCAAACAGGTTGTATGTTTCAGGACTAAATGGGCAGGAATCATTTGGATCCAAAATGGCATCATAATCAGCATCACCTACTATTTGATAATCAATGATGTCAGGACAGCCGTCGTCATCTTGGAATCTGTTGTAATTCTCGCGCTCTAACGGACATGCATCATCAGAATCTGGAATGCCGTCATAATCACCGTCAGATATTTTAGGAGAATCTGCTCCAGGTACGTCCGGGCAGCCGTCCCAGTCCAGGTATCCGTTATAGTTCTCCTGCTCGTCTGCGCATGCGTCCCACCTGTCATCTATTCTGTCATCGTCATTGTCGGGGAAATAGTACTGGGGTATAGTTGCATCTACATCATCAGGACATCCGTCACCGTCCTGGAATCCGTTGTATGTTTCAGGTTCCAGCGGACATGCATCCACAGTATCTAAAAGTCCGTCATCATCGCCATCCTTTGATGTCAGTGAATTATCCGGACATCCGTCCTTGTCATCAATTCCATTGAATGTTTCTGGCTGTGTTGGGCACAAATCCAGATAATCTGGAAAGCCGTCACCGTCAGAATCTGCGGTTTTTTTGTTCTCTGCCACGTAATCAGGGCAGCCGTCTTCATCCAAATAAAAGTTGTAAGTTTCCTTGGAATTTGGACAGTAATCTAGATCATCATAAATGCCGTCAGAATCGGTGTCACTGATTGTTCGGAAATCAACAATATCCGGGCAGCCGTCGTCGTCTTGGAATCCGTTGTGTCTTTCAGCTAGTCTCGGACACTGATCTGAGTGATCTGGAATACCGTCATAATCAACGTCAGATACGTCGCCTGCAGTCGTGCCCTCAACGTCCGGGCAGCCGTCCCAGTCCAGGTATCCGTTATAGTTCTCCTGCTCGTCTGTGCATGCGTCCCACCTGTCATCTATTCTGTCGCCGTCAGCGTCAGGGAACTGGTACTGGGGTGCAGTTGCATCAACAACATCAGGGCAGCCGTCGCCATCCTGGAATCCGTTGTAAGTTTCAGGTTCCAGCGGACATGCATCGGAGGTATCGATTATACCGTCACTGTCGCCATCCCTTGATGTCAGTGAATCATCAGGACATCCGTCCTTGTCATCAGTTCCATTGAATGTTTCTGGCTGGTTTGGACACAAATCCAGATAATCTGGAAAGCCGTCGCCGTCAGAATCGGCGGTTCGTTTGTTGTCTATTATGGAATCAGGACAGCCGTCTAGATCTTCAAACAGGTTGTATGTTTCAGGACTAAATGGGCAGGAATCATTTGGATCCAAAATGGCATCATAATCAGCATCACCTACTATTTGATAATCAATGATGTCCGGACAGCCGTCGTCATCTTGGAATTTATTGTAATTCTCGCGCTCTAACGGACATGCATCATCAGAATCTGGAATGCCGTCATAATCACCATCAGATATTTTAGGAGAATCTGCTCCAGGTACGTCCGGGCAGCCGTCCCAGTCCAGATATCCGTTATAGTTCTCCTGCTCGTCTGTGCATGCGTCCCACCTGTCATCTATTCTGTCGCCGTCAGCGTCAGGGAACTGGTACTGGGGTGCAGTTGCATCAACAGTATCAGGGCAGCCGTCACTGTCTTGGAATCTGTTGTATGTTTCAGGCTCCAGCGGACATGCATCCACAGTATCTGAAAGTCCGTCATTGTCGCCATCCCTTGATGTCAGTGAATCATCAGGACATCCGTCCTTGTCATCAATTCCATTGAATGTTTCTGGCTGGTTTGGACACAAATCCAGATAATCTGGAAAGCCGTCACCGTCAGAATCTGCGGTCTTCTTTGCATCATAAGATGATAAATCAGGGCAGCCGTCTTCATCCTGAACCTGGTTATAGGTTTCTTTTACGGTTGGACAGTTGTCAATATGATCCTGTATTCCGTCACTATCAGTGTCATACCACGGAACAAAGTCCGCCGGACAGCCGTCAATGTTGCCGCCGTATTGCGGATCATAATCCTCTAGAAGGTTTGGGCATTGATCAACATTATTTGGAACGCCATCACCGTCATTGTCAATTGATTCATTTGCATAAACACCACTTTGCGTCATACCAATGGTAGAGATGAGTAAAAGCAAAAATCCTGCAAGATGATGTTTTTTCATTTTGAGATACTGCTATTGGTCGGGGCATCCATCGGCATCTCTATCTCCGTCATAATCTTCTGGTTCAAGGGGACATAGATCGTAGTCATTGATAATATCATCTAAATCAGCATCATGTTTGTATCTTGACTGTTCTGGGACAGCATCTGGGCAGCCGTCATGATCATTGTATTTATTCCAGACTTCTTTTTCATTTGGACATAAATCAATATCGTCATTTATTTCATCCCCGTCACTGTCATATGTAGCATCTACAGTTGGGAGGGAATCGGGACAGCCGTCATAGTCAACATATCTATTCCAGACTTCATCTAGGTCTGGACACAGATCCATTGCATCTGTAACACCGTCACCGTCACTGTCAGGCTGGGTGTCATCAACATCCGGACAGCCGTCTTCATCTTGTAATCCGTTGTAATTTTCAGCAACTAGTGGGCAATTATCATCAACATCATCGATGCCGTCATTATCAGTATCAACAACAAATGACTCTGTTACAGAGTCCGGACAGCCGTCACTATCCTGGAACTTGTTGTAGGTTTCTTTGGCACTCGGACATGCATCAACTTCGTCTAAAATTCCATCTAGGTCACGATCATTATTTGAAATATAATTATCAGGGCAGCCATCAGTATCAAGAATTCCATCATAGGTTTCTGGCTGTGTTGGACAGTTATCATTGTAATCATTAATTCCATCATTATCTGAATCCGGAGTTTCCTTGTTGTCTGCTACAGAGTCCGGACAGCCGTCTTCATCCTGGAACTTGTTGTAGGTTTCTTTTACTTTAGGACATTGATCTAATTCATCGGCGAGTCCGTCAAAGTCGGAATCTAAGCTGGTAGTGTAATCTGGGTAATCTGGGCAGCCGTCATCATCTTCAAAGTTGTTGTAACGTTCCCCAGTAAAAGGGCATTGATCTACTGAATCCACAATGCCATCAAAGTCTGAATCAAATTCAGAGGGATTATCCGGACAGCCGTCGTTGTCAAGATACCTGTTCCAAGTTTCTGCAGTTTCAGGACATTGATCTAACGTATCTCTAATTCCATCATCATCAGTATCTGCAACTAGAATATCAGGGCAGCCGTCGTTGTCAAGATATCCATTATACACTTCTGCTTCAAGTGGGCAATTATCACTCAAGTCAGAAATTCTATCACCGTCAAAGTCTATTGCAGAATATCCAGATATGCTATCCGGACAGCCGTCATAATCTTGTAATCCGTTGTAAGTTTCTTTGGCAGTTTGACACTGATCTAAATTATCAGGAATTCCATCCGAATCTCTGTCCGTTGTATTTACAGTATCAGGACAGCCGTCGATGTCAAAAATACCATTGTATGTTTCTGGCTGTGTTGGACACAGGTCTACATAATCATTGATTTTGTCATCATCAGTATCTGGAATTTCTTTATTATTACTAACAAAGTCAGGGCAGCCGTCATCATCCTGGAACTTGTTGTAGGTTTCTTTTACTTCGGGACATTGATCAACACTATTTATTATTCCATCAAGATCTGAATCAGAATCACTAGAATAAGGAGGAATATCAGGGCAGCCGTCATCATCCTGGAATCCGTTGTATCTTTCAGGTTGTAGTGGACATGCATCATCAGAGCCCATAATTTTATCACCATCTGTATCATTTAATGTGCCTGTAAATGATGGAGGAACATCAGGGCAGCCGTCGTAATCGGCAAATCTGTTGTAAGTTTCCGCGTCAGTAACACATACATCAAATTGGTCTGCTATTCCATCATTGTCAGTATCAATAAATGAAGAACCTAATGAGGTGTCCGGACATCCGTCGGTGTCAAGATAGCCATTATACACTTCGGGTTCAGTCAAACACATATCAATTGTATCTGGAACGCCGTCATTATCAACATCAGTATAAGTGGATTCGTTTACAGTATCAGGACAGCCGTCGTCGTCTTGAAATTTATTATAAGTCTCCATACTTAATGGACACGCATCAGTTGCATCAGGTACACCATCTCCATCCCTGTCATCTGAGTTAAAATCATCAGGGCAGCCGTCGGCATCATCAACCCCGTTGAATGTTTCTGGCTGGTTTGGACAGTTATCCACATAATCATTAAACCCGTCATCATCAGCATCGGGAGCTTCACCTGATCCATCTCCGGAAGACGAATCAGGACAGCCGTCTTCATCCTGGAACTTGTTGTAATTTTCTCTAAGATCTGGGCACTGATCAACATGATCTTCTATGCCATCAAAATCTTCATCATACCATGGAACAAAGTCTGATGGGCACCCGTCAATTGGGCCAACATTGTCTTCTTGTAAATTTGGACAGGCATCTATTGAATCTTCAACGCCATCATTATCCAAATCATCAGCGGCAAAACTATAGTTTACAGGCATACTTGTTAATGTGGTTAAAAGCAGAACTAGGAATGGCAAAATATGTATTCGTTTCAATATCTAAAATTACCCCGAGGATCCAGTTATTAAACCTCACTCTAAAATTAGTATTCCAAAATGTGTTCAAAAATTGAGCAAAATATCCTCAGATCTATGCCAACAGATCAATTAGGATTAACCCCAGAAAGCCCCGGATGGACTGCCAACGGGGCGGCTTTAGTATGAGATTTGAGGTATTGCCCAGTGATCAGCCCGAATCTGAATCTCTGCCTGATGTGTGCTGTCGTAGGAATCATGAGATAGACTGAAATCTTCTCAATTATAACAGATTTGAGAAATTCCAGTTAAACGGAAAAAACTCGATCAATTTAAGTAAGACAGAAGAAGATTTGAATTGATGAGTTGTTCAGGGGAGACAGTTGAGGAAGAAGATGACCATCTGATCCAGATAAGACCGGCAATATCTGCGCAGTTAAAAAAGGCAAAGTATGGTGTTGCTGATCATTCCACAGTGGAACTGTGTCATTGGACAAAAAAATCCTTCAAGCACGAGGGAAGCTGTTACAAGCACAAGTTTTATGGAATTTCTACCCACAGATGTATGGAATTTTCTCCGGCCGGTATGTACTGTGAAAATCGCTGTGTATACTGTTGGAGGCCAATGGAGTTTTATGAGTTATTAGAAATGAAACCAGAACAGGTTGCAGAACCTGAAGAGATATTGACAAAATTGATGGCTGAAAGAAAAAAATTAATCAATGGATATTATGGGGATTCAAGAAATGATAAACAGAGATTAGACGAGTCATTACTGCCAAGTCATTATTCAATTTCACTTTCTGGCGAACCGACGATGTATCCAAAACTGCCAGAACTGATCAAATATCTAAAGTCACTTGAGACAACAAAATCAATCTTTCTTGTAACTAACGGACAGGAACCGGACATGATTCAAAGACTGCAAGACGAGGATGCGCTGCCTACACAGCTGTATTTATCAACTAATGCGGCAGACTATGAATCATTTGTGAGAATAAACAAACCAAAATATGATGATTCCTGGGAAAGATGGAACAGAACCCTTGACATGTTAAAGCATTTGAAAACAAGGACGGTGTTAAGAATTACTTTGATTAGAGGCTATAATGACAAAAAGGAAATGATTCCAGCGTTTGCAGAAATGTTTAGAAAAGCAAGTCCGCACTTTATTGAAATAAAATCATACATGCATATTGGCCGTTCAACTAACAGACTAGAACATTCAGATATGCTGGAAATGGACGAAGTAAGGAGTTTCAGCGAACAGATATCAGAACATAGCAAGATATTTTCAATAATGGATGAAAGCACTATTTCAAGAATTTCAATTTTGCAGAACAGTCAGCGATTCATCGATCGCTGGATTCCTGCTTGTGTAGATACCAGTTAGAAAAAAATTTTAATGCCTTGTATCTGTGTGACAGATCATTTTTGTTATTTAATTGGGCAAATGTTTTCTTTGTACCTTTTGGAATAAAGATCGGATCATATCCCCAGCCTTTTGCTTTTTCCGAACATGATATGGTGCCGTCAAGTTTTGCATCAAATGATTGCAGCGTTTTTCCATCACAGTAACTAATAACAGAGACAAATTTTGCTGATCTGTTATCTTTGAGAAGATTGAGAATTCCCTTGTTTCCAATCGTCTTGAAGACATATGACGAGTATGGGCCTGGAAACCCACCAAGTGAATCAATGAACAGGCCGTCGTCTTCAATTATGACTGGTTGTTTACATTTGGAAAATGCCTCTTTTGCTTTTTTTGATGCTATGTCTTTTAATGAATTTGACTGGATTTCTTCGAGCTCGGATTTAAAAAAACCGAGATTTATTCCAAAGGGATCTAAAATTTTTTTTGCCTCCTGATATTTGTGGCGATTTGAAGACGCAAAAAGCAGGTCAAACGACTGTTGCATATCTACCACGACTTTCTATATCTAAAACTAGTTTTGTAATTTTGACATAATTCGAGTATCCAACCACGGATTTGTAGCCAATCAGAAAGTTTTTCCAGGCAGGAGCCATGATTTTTGCATGAGCGCTGTTAAGAATTTCTTTGATCAATCTAAGATCAACTGCATGATCTTCGGGTTTTACCGTATTTTGAGATAGCCCAAAATCAATGACGAAAACAGTAGTATTTTTGAATAGTATGAAATTAGATGTAGTCAGGTCTCCATGCATTACCCCGTTTTTATGTAGTACTCCAACTAGTTTTCCAATTTGTCTGGATAGTGCAATAATTTTGGATTCAGGGAGATCATGAACCGGTGTTCCAGGAATTTCCTGCATGGTAATTGACGATTTTTTCAAATTTACAAAATAAACAAGCGGCGTGGGAATTCCCAATGATCTTACATGGGATAACATTTGAGATTCCTTGATCGTTCTTTGTCTGCGTATTTTTAAATCAAGGGCGGGATTGCGATAATTTTTTATTTTTCGAATTTTGAGAATTGCGTTAGAATCCTGCCATTTGGTTTGATATATGTCGGCCTCTGCTCCTTTTTTTCTTAATTTCATTAACATTATATCCAAAGGAATTCAATAAAAATTAATCATGAAAGATGATGAAAGGAAGATAAAACAAGAGGATTGTAGTGAGGATAATCTAGGCTCTGGAATTCTGACGTTGACAAACAAGAGATTGGCATTTGACAAAACTAGATCACGAATGCTGGATTTTTCTAAACATATGGGGGATACGATATTGGACATTTCATTAGGCGATGTGATTAAAGTCTGGAAAGAGGGGCTGCTGATGAGGAAGGCATGTTTTTCTGTCAAGACAGTGGAGGGGGGGGAACAAACCTACAGGTTTGGAGTTCTCAATACGGGAAGTTGGGTTAACAGTATTGTAGACGCAGTAAAGAGCAGCGGCAAGAATCAGTAATCAATTTTTACCGAATCTAATCTCCAAGATTGGGTGATCAGCGTATCTTTTAGCAGGGTGCCCTGTTTTACCTGTGATTCCAATAGTCCGGTCCAGCATATCTGACTTCCACAGTCCCCCGCATACTGCAGTGGAACTACAAAGAATTTGCATCCGTGTCGCCTGCATGCATCTTGAAGCATTTCAGATAATCTTTTGTTGGCTGCAACACCGCCGACTATCATCAGTTCCTTTTTACCTGTAAATGACAAAGCACGTTCTACGACTTCACTAATCATAGCAAAGGCAGTCTCCTGAAGGGAGTAACATGCATCAATCTGGTTTTTCCTTGCAGCGGATTTTGTCGCAGACAGCAAGCCAGAAAAGGAAACATCGTTGCCTTTGACGGAGTATGGTAACGGAACATAGTTGGAAGATTTGAATGCCAGTTCCTCTATATTTTTTCCACATGGCGAGGCAAATCCGATGGATCTTCCGAATTGATCAAGCAGTTGACCCAGCGTAATATCTAGAGTCTCGCCAAAAACCCTCCACTGCTTGTTGAGAAATGCAAGAATCATGGTATGACCGCCTGATACTAAAAGCACCAAGGGATTGGTTGCACCTGTAAGGAGTTTTCCTAATTCAATATGGCCGATGGCATGATTTACGGGATAGATTGGAATTTTATAAAAAGAGGCCAGAGATCTGGCAACAACTGCGCCTACCCGCAGACACGGGCCTAGTCCAGGTCCTGCGGCATAAGAAATTAGATCCAAATCACGTATGGAGATACCTGCCTCCCCAAGGCAGTCTGCCAGCACCAGAGAACTGTTTTCAATGTGATGACGTGATGCCTCCCTTGGATGAATTCCCTCCCCGTCTTTGGGACGATAAATCCTTCTCACATCAGAGAGAATCCTGCCCTGCTTTCCTTTTTTTTCAAGTATGGCACAAGAGAACGTATGGGCAGTACTCTCGATTCCCAGACCCAGCATGTCATCCCCTACTCAATGTGGACACAACCTTGATCACATCGCCATTTTTTAGTTCCTGTTCACCGCTGATTCGTTGTTTGGTTTTGCAGTCAATTGCGTGCAAGAATCCCTTGGCAATATCGGCGTGGATTAAACCTGCCAAATCCCTTGCAGTGGAGTTTTGAGGAAGTAGTTTTGTGTCAGGTAAAATAACACCGTCCTTGTTAGTTAGTTTGGTCTCATCTTCCACCGGATATACAACGATGAACTTTAGGGAGTCAAAGACGGCACTGTTTAAGATTTTTTGAATTCCAGTGGATGGAATTTTATCAAATACAGACTTTACCAGATCTAGTGCCTTTTGTTGGGGAGGCAGAATCTCTTTTCCTTTAATTATTTCAAAGCCTTCGTCTCCGGGAGAGTAAGTCACAATTCCGGCTTTTGATGCCTTGCGCAAAAGTAATTCTGTTTCGGCACTGCAGGGAATCACGGGATCAGAAATTTTTTTAAGAATATCAAGACTCTGGCAGAGATCTGCCTTGTTTGCAGCAATGACCATCGGTTTGGTATCCTTCCTTAATTCTTTAACAAAGGTTTGGATATCAGAATCCGCCCATTCTTTTGGATTTTTGGAGATGAGACCTAGTTTTTGTAATACTTTATGTACTTGGTAATCTTTGATGCCCAATCCTGTGAATCGTTTTGCAATACCATCAGTGAGTTTTGCCCTTTTCTGATCAATTTCACGGGTAATTTTATCCCATTCTCTCTTGAGAATGTCTGCAAACCATTGATCAAATTCATCCTGTACAAACACCATATCCTGCAGAGGATCATGTGTTCCAATTGGAACAGGCTGTCCTTGAATGTCAGTACTTCCAGAAATGTCAAGCACGTGAATCAGGACTTCGGCCTGTCGTGCATCATCAAGAAACTGGTTTCCCAGTCCTTTTCCCTCATGTGCACCGGGAACCAGTCCTGCAACATCAATGAGATTAACGGGGATAAAACGGATCCCATCAACGCATAATACATTTTCATGCTCCATCTCAAAATGCTTGCAGGCACAATCTGCTCTGAGATAAGCCACGCCAATATTTGGTTTGATCGTCGTAAAAGGGAAATTACCAGATGCCACGGGGGTTTCCGTTGCAGCCGAGAAAAATGTGGATTTTCCGACATTTGCCTTTCCTAGCAATCCAATCTGCATTATTCTCAAAAAGCTGATTCTACTTATTAGTATTGCAGAAATCGTTTAATGCAGTATTCATGATGTTATATCATGTCAGTAGTAGTGATTACAGGTAGTCCGGGGGTGGGAAAACACACCATAACACAGGAAATTGCCGAAAAGCTCGGCCTGTCCATAATAGATATCAACAACACGGCAAAAGACGCAGGACTGTTTGAAGATAATGATGATAATGCAAACGAGGTTGATGCCTCAAAACTAGAAAAGATTCTTGGAGAAAAAATTTCAGGAAAAAATGTGGTTGTGGGTCATTTAGCACCCTACGTTCTGGCCAAAAACAGAATAAAAATAATGATCGTCTTGAGAAAAAGTCCTTATGATTTGATCCCCATTTATGAGGAGAGAAAGTACACGGCTGAAAAAATCAGAGAAAATACAGGCAGTGAGATACTGGGCATAATTGCACATGATGCAACAAGTAAATTTCAGGAAAAGGTATTCCAGGTTAACACAAGCGGAAAAAGCATTCTAGAAACGGTGGAAAGGGTGATGACTGTAATTTCCAGCCATGAAGGCGGTGAGGAAGTTGATTGGCTTGACTTGGTTGCAAAAAACAGTGATTTGAAAAAATTTTTTGCTGATTGATTAAATAACGCCTCTGGTTAGGTAGTTACTGTTGTTTGAAATTTCCAAAACGGACTTGGCAGGAAGAATCGGCATTCTACACACCAATCATGGAAAAATTGAGACGCCTGCATACGTACCTGTTATTCATCCGGTAAAGCAGACAATACCATCAAAGAAAATCCAATCCATCGGTTTTGATCTAGTAATTACAAACGCATACATCACAAGAAACAATTTCGGCAATACAGCCGTAGAAAAAGGAATTCATAAAATTATAGATTTTGATGGTGCAATCATGACGGATTCTGGAGGTTATCAAGTTCTGGAATACGGGGATCTCAAGGTATCACCGCCGGAGATGGCAGACTTTGAGGGGGGGATTCTGACTGACTTTGCGATTCCACTTGACAAGCCAACCGGATTTGGATTGCCGTTAAAAAAGGCAGAGGCATACGTTAACCACACACTTCGAGTTTCAAAACAGACACTTGATAATAGCAAGGACAATGGCCAGATTTGGATTGGTCCGATTCAGGGTGGCGAGCATTTTGAACTTGTCGCAAAATCGACAAAGAAATTGGTGGATATTGGCTTTAAGATGCTGGCTCTGGGGAGTCCGGTTGAATTCATGGAATCATATGAATACAGACTGCTGGCACAGATGATAGTTGCCGCAAAAAAACAGATGCCCCATTCCATTCCTTTGCATCTCTTTGGGGCAGGACACCCCCTAACGATACCGTTTGCAGTGGCCCTGGGGTGTGATACGTTTGACTCGGCATCCTACATGCTTTATGCCAAACATCTGAGATACATTACAGATGACGGTACGCGTTATTTGGCTGATATTGCCGTATTTCCATGTAATTGCGAGGTGTGTTCAAAATATACGCCAGACGAACTGCGCCAGCTTGAGATGACTGAAAAAATCAATCAGCTGGCAGTTCATAATCTGCATGCAATCAAGCTAGAAGTGGACAGGGTAAAACAATCAATCCACGAAGGAAGGTTGTGGGAGTATGTAATAAAAAAGGCAAGAGCACATCCCAAATTATTTGAGATGATCAAAGTCATGACAGACAACCACGAGTTTTTCAGTATCTCTACACCCAAATTCAAAGAAAGGGCCATTTTTCTCTATGACAAGGAAGACCAATTCCGTCCGGAGGTTCAGGGATATCACAGCATGATTCGAAGATTCAAATCAAAGAAAAAAAAGATCCTCATCACTAAGGAATCAAATACAAAACCTGGGTATCTGTCACGTGAATATGTTGAACTTGGAAAAAAATTAAAAGATTTTGATTCCATGCAGATATGTCAGTATAATCCGCATCTGGGGTTGATTCCAATTGAAATTTCAGACATCTACCCTGCAGCACATCATGAAACTTCTAGGATAGACTTTGATCCAGGCGAGTTTCCCGCCTTTGAAAAGACATGGAAACATTTCTTTGATAACAACAAATTTTCAGAAGTTCATTATGATAGAAAAGACATGTTCCTGAAGCATTTTATAAAAATGCTGCCAAAAGACATTCGGAAAAAATCTTTCGTCTAGTTAAAAATAAGAAAAAAGAATGTGCTAAAAGATTCGGCTTATAGTGCCGCGTCTTCTGCCCAACCTTTGATGAAGACACCGTTTTTGTGAAGAGGTACTGGTTGTCCAGCTGTGTAATTCATTGGTCTCATCCAAAAGATTGATTTTGTTGGACATACACCTATGCATGCACCATCAGAAATACATCTTTCTGGATAAAATACAAATGCTTTACCTCTCTTCCAACCTTCAACTGGTTTTACTCTAAGGACATCGGGACCAAGAGTTGTACAGATTTCTACACATAGTGCACATCCGATACATCTTTGTTCGTCAATGTCTGGAAGTATTGCTATTGGCATTATAGTTTCCATACCTCATGATGACTATTTAAACCATGATTGAAATTCATAACCCTGTTATGAAATTGATCGAATCAAAAGACACGCACAAAGATGGAGTAAAAAATTAAAAAACAAAAAGATGACGTTTTGTACGTTTATTTTCTCATTGCGTCTATTTGACCAGAAGTAACCCAGTCAAGTAATTCAGCAGAAGAAGGATTTAGATCCGCTTTCTTATTCATCAGATTGTTAACCCAAATCCAGTTAATTTGGTTTAGGAGCGGTTTGTTTGCTTCGTCACCGGCACGTGTTTTAGCGACGACTGCTTGATCTTGCTGTCCTAACCATTCTTGGAAGCTTCTTCCCATGAGGATCGTATCTTAGCTTGCACTAATTAAAGCTTTTGTAGATTCTATAATATGCATAATGATCGAACCCACTCCGAAGGTTTTAACGTAAGATAAAAATTCATTTTAATTCTTGGATGTTAAAGTTTTAGGAGCTGCAAACGAGGTTGGCAGGTCTGGTTTTCTGGTCAATTGCAATGGAACAAATCTCCTGCTTGATTATGGAGTAATGTTTGGTAGAAGGGGAACACCTCCGAAATATCCGCTTCATGTCAAACCAAAGGATTTGGATGCCATCATAATAACCCATGCTCACCTGGATCATTCCGGAAATGTTCCATCCCTTTTTGTCAGCGGAAATACCGATGTTTATGCCACACCTCCAACCTTTGATCTATCAAGTCTGTTGATAAAAGACATGCTAAAGATTGAAAAGAATGCACATCCGTTTGATCTGCCTGAATTAAACAACATGATGAAAAATGCCAAGCAGATCGGATTCAAACAAAAA
The DNA here is from genome assembly GCA_965218785.1 of Candidatus Nitrosopumilus sp. Lineage (GTDB taxonomy): Archaea > Thermoproteota > Nitrososphaeria > Nitrososphaerales > Nitrosopumilaceae > Nitrosopumilus. The sequence goes on along the minus strand of OZ244650.1, from coordinate 282,676 downwards.
ATCACAAAGGGAAATGCGACTTTTGAGTTAAGAGAATCAGGTCATGTAATCGGCGGAGGCGCCGTCTTGGTGGAATCTGAGAAAAAGCGTCTTTTCTATACAGGGGATGTCAAAACAAACGGTTCAAGAATGTTGCGTGAGATGGATTTGGATGTGGGGGAGATTGATCTGTTGATTACAGAGTGCACGTATGCCAAGACAGAGCAAAAGCCAAGAAGGGAATCCGAGAAGGAACTAGTGGAATTTGCAAACGAGGTAATGGATAGAAAGGGAATATTGTTTATTCCGTCGTTTTCAGTGGAACGCTCCCAAGAAATTGCCTGCATTCTAAAGAGTGTGAATTTCAAACATAGAATCATAATGGACGGAATGGCACTGAAGGTAAATGAAATAATGCTTAAACATCCGGAATACCTAAGGGATCCAAAAATGTTTTCAGAGGTCATCAGCAGCGCAACTGCAATTAGAAGACATGCCGAGCGGGAACAGGCGATGGGTGAGCCGTGTGTTGTGATATCACCGGCCGGAATGCTAGTCGGCGGTAATGCGGTATACTATCTACAACAGCTGGCATTTGATGATAAAAACGGCATTGCCCTGGTATCTTATCAGGGTGAAGGCACTCCGGGTAAAAAATTACTGGATACGGGAAAGGTTTCAACTAGAGGAAAGGATCTCAACGTTACAGCAGAGGTAAAACAGTTCGAGTTTTCAGGACATGCAGACAGAAATGAATTATTTGCAATGATCAAAAAAATCAAGGGAAACCCCAAGGTGCTGACAGTTCACGGGGATTCTGAATCATGTGATATGTTTGCCAGGGAGATTCATGAAAAATTTGGTTTGGATGCGCACGCTCCTGCAGTTAATGAGAAAGTAACTGCCTGAAATGCAAAATAATTATTCCATAAATGTTGATGATTCGATTAATAGTGGCCAGGTGTTCCTATGGAGAAAAAACGGGAATTTCTGGTATGGAGTAAATGGTCAAAACGTTCTGAGAGTTAATAGCCGGGGAAACCTCAAATCATATCAGAACATCAGGACGGATTTTTTCAGGAAAAACGACGATGTGGAGAGGATAATAAAGTCAATTTCGAGGGATAAAACCACAAAAAAAGCCATAAAAAAGTATCCGGGACTCAGACTGCTCAGGCAGGATCCCTTCCAATGCCTGATCTCCTTTATCGTATCTTCAAACTCCAACATACAAAAAATCAAGACTAGTTTGGAGAAAATGACCGAAAAATTTGGAGAAAAAATTGAATTTGAAGAACAAGAGTTTTCTTTGTTTCCAGGGCCGGAAAAACTGGCATGTGCCCCTGCAGGCGAAATTCTAAAATGCGGGGTCGGATATCGTGCGAAATTCATCAAACAGGCAGCAAGGATGATTGATTCCAGGGAGGTTGACCTAGAGGAGATGGAAAAAACAGATTATTTTGAGGCTAAAAAAAATATCCGTTTGATTCCCGGTGTGGGAAACAAGGTTGCAGACTGTGTAATGTTATTTTCATTGAACAAATTAGAGGCATTCCCGCTAGATAGATGGATGATCAAAATTTTAAAAAGATATTATTTTGATGAGTTTGAATTAAATACAAAAACAATTACGGAAAAGCAGTACGATGTTCTTCATGGGAGAATCGTGAATCATTTTGGTCCTTATGCAGGATATGCGCAACAATTTCTCTTCAAGATGGAAAGGGAGAATTATCAAAAAAAGTGGCTGTAAACCCTTAAAATGGTAATTGATTGCTAGGTTTTTGGGCCCATAGCTCAGCATGGATAGAGTGTTGGACTTCTAATCCAATGGTCAAGGGATCGAAGCCCTTTGGGCCCGTAGGTTTTTCATGCAGAACCCTGTTTCTGAAAACTGCATAAAGCCCGGCAAAAAATCCCTGCAAAACGCAGATACAAAAATACCGTGCCGGGAGAAAGCAAGATCCATAAATCCTGCAAAAATAAGTTCTGGGGATAGCTTCAAGAGATCACGCAACAAAAAAAGAATAATCGGGAGAAAGCAATCTATGCCGTATCCAATGCTGCGCATTGCATGCAAAAAGTATCGCAGCTGTAAAGCCGTACGAGAATATTCCCAAATACATTTCCAGATGTAAAGATGACCAAAATAATGTTTTACCATTTTGACGGATCTATATGACAACCTCAATTTGCAACAAATTCTGGTAGACATATCCCAACCGTCTCAGACTTTGAGAAAAGCCCGACGATCAGCCTCTCAAAATTTTCTCCAGAAATTTTTTGAATCAAACCCACCTCATTTCAGATTTTCATGTAGGCACTCCAGAAGAAATAAACTCTCCAGAAGAATCAAGGCGCTCATGTCTCATGTAAGGCTCATATCCAAGGCACATGTCTCTTCTCTTAACGGTCCTTCTCTCAAGATCTCACATAATCCTAGACATCCATACTTTCAAGTCTCAATAACTTTGGTCAAACAATATTGAATACACATTAAACCTCACTGTATTGGTTCTTTTGATGATCCTAGTATCCACTCGTAAGGTTTTACTCATTACAAAAATTACAGGCTCCAAATATTTGATGTTCCTACTAACATTACTTTGATCTAATCTAATCATCTGCTTGACATTAATACTATACCATCTGAATTTCCAATGTTTGTATTGTCCTGACTAACACAGATTAATTTCAATTTGTAGTTGTCCATCCATACTGTATCAACTTTGAGATTGATTCGGGCTTTACGCAGGATGGTGAACCATCAGGGTGCAATACTAGTTTTAGATGTTCCTTGCAGAGAATATCTTGTGGTTCCACCCCGTTTTGTGTTTGCTTTAATGGGGGGAATATGTAGTCATAATGACTGAATCGTTGAGGCATGGTGTGAACACCATCAGCAAATGTTCCATTAAAACTAGAAAATATTGAAAGATGTGGACGATCTTTTGGAATTGTCGTATGCGTATGTGTGTTATCTACAATCGTTGAATATTCTAACTGTTTAATGAAAAAAAAGTCATATGTAAACATCTGAGAATTACCAAAATCAGGTATGACAGGACCATCTATGAGTACAGTATTATCATATGTGTCACGATCAAATCCTAAATCTGATTTCCTTAAATCAGAAGAAAAACCATCCAGATTAAACATATTTGGAAATGAGATTGTTATCATATTTTTTTCCTCTGGAAAAATTTCTAAATAGCTCATGTCAAATGTTTTCGAATATGTGGGATCATTTTTGTTGATTCCTGAAATATACATATACAAACGCTCATGATTCTCAACAATGTCTAAAAAAGATATTTTTTTAGTTTTAATATCTAACGAGTAAGATCCATCCGTTGTAATCGGTATGACTATATTTCCAAAGCTGTCTGAAAATAAATACAGTGCAGATCGTAAGAATTTTTTTTGATTCCATCCAGTATTATTTTGGAGATATTCTGATGTGTTATTTCGATCAAGAAAACCTGTTGAAATCGTACAGTCATCTGAGCCACATGAAAAAATCTTCATTACGATATCAAAACTGGCAGAGCTAAAAAGTTCACTTGGTTTGCCATCATGTGTTAATTTGCTCACCACAGTCCAATTTCCGTGTGCGTGAGATCCAACACATTTGGTATCAAGCAAGAGGGTTCTAGTTTGTCCTGCAAGAATATTTGATGTATCATTAGATGAGATGCACTTTTTTGGAAAAATATTTTCTTGTTCATTAATTATTTCATAGTTAAATATGGCAGTAGAGTTTCCTGTGTTTGCAATGTTAACCTGTATGATATCGCCTAACTCATACTTGGCATAATCTGTAGAAACAACAAGATCTTGTGCATCTGCTTCTTCGGTTGTATATGTGACAAGTACCACAAGTAAAGACAGTAAAATGTATTTCAACATATCAGATTCACCCCAATGTCCGGGCTCAAACCTCCTGAGAGCATTGAATCCCACAAATCTGACTGTAATTGTAAGAACAAACTAGGTACTGCCTGCAACAAAGTTCCATGTCCCATCCATGTTGGTATCTTCAAGTTTAACCATTTATTAGTTACACCGGGAGTGGTTACGCATCCATCTTTGATATTCTCATCGCCATTAGCATGGGGGTACAAAAAAATCGGATTACCTGTGTTCATATATATTTACATGTATCTTAATGTCAAAAAATATAATGCCGGAAACTGAAACTGCCTATCTTGATGACATGGACGGATTTGGATTTGAGCAGCTTTGTGAGAGAATATTTCACAGATCAAACTGGGGTGATGTCCGGCGGATTGGCAACGTGGCAGATGGCGGACGTGACTTGATCATTAATCAGCCAGATGGAGAGAGTATTGTAGTAGAATGCAAACATCAGCCAAACTCGTCAATTGGAAGACCAATAGTGCAGAAACTCCACTCTGCAGTTATCTCATCGCATGCGGCCAGGGGAATATAATTACCACCGGAAAGTATTCCGATGAGGCAATACAGCATGCAAAACTTTTATCCAAAAAGACCCCGATAGAACTGTTTGACAGATACAGGCTGATTGCACTTGCACAAAAGGCAGGAATCAAGATCGTAATCGGATCCCACAACTCGACAATATTTTGTTTTCCTGCATCTGACATGGTGGAAATAAGGGACAGGATATCGGCCAAGATAGGCTCGTTTAAGAGTCACCCAAGAACCGCCCAGGAACTGATTCAAATAATTCCAAATAATTTTACACTTGATGCCGTGTATGTTGTCAGCGCAAGTATTCACCAGGATTTTTCAACAAGTGTTGGAAGAATTCACTCAGTTCACGAGGATGACATACGTTTTATCGTTAATGCGCAAGACGGCTACATTCTGCAAGACAGAGAATCTGAATTCTTAAGGGACGCGGTACTGACGGATTCTACAAAGATTCCCGCAATGACACGTGAAAATAAGAGGACCAGTTTTCTTTTGGGTGTTACCACCCTAAAATCCAAGGCGACTGATCACATTATCCGGAAATTTACAGCAAAGATCTCCTATAAGGGACGAAACAACGTCTCATATACAAAAACCTGCACCCCCGGCCCTAGAAGCATACAAATCAACGACATAAAACAGGTGTTTTTACCCAGGCATGACCTGTCTTTAAACTTCCTCAAAAGCGAATATTCATGCCTTTTGATTCAAAACAACCACGACGTGATGATTGATTCGGATCTGTATGGCTGTAAGATATGTGGGGAAGACACGGAGGGCAGTGTCCTGCTGTGCAATGCATGCGGCAGTACCGCACACCTGCCAAAATCGTTTGGCTCGCACAGCTTTATCTGCGGGAACTGCAAGAAAACAATCTGCAAGAACTGCACTTTTTGGTTTCGGAAATTTTTGTTTTTTAAAAGGATTCTATGTGAGGATTGTGCAGATATTAAACCAAAGTCAAAGCGCAAGCTGGTAAAACAATCTCAAAACTGATTTTATGCCTTGAATTATTATTTGATTTCATGCCAGGGAAATACTGTCTTGGGACGGGCCTTGTGTTCAGATGGTTTGGGAATCCATTTAGTTATCCACGTAGGATTCATGGATCTGCTCCCAAGTAGATTGGGTGGTATGACAGATCAGACACAACTGTGACATGTGTAATCAAACCGATAAGTAAAGGATCAGCTAAATAATCCTGCAAACAAGTTGATAATAATTGAAAATATATCGTCTTGACTGTCAACTACGCATATGCCGTCAAGTAGGTGCGTGCCAGAATCACATATTGGTTCCGGATCTGCTGATTTGTCGTCTGGCTGTGTTGGAGTGTTCACCGCATTGTTGTTGTCTGGTTGTGTTGGAGTGTTCACCTGACTGTTGTCGGACTCCCTTGGATTAGAGACCGGAGAATCCGATGCCATGTTGTTTGTAATTGTGCGGTCATCTAACGTGCCAAGTGCGTTTCCTGCAATATCAGTTATAGACGAGCCAAGATAGGACATCTTGACTTTATCGCCAGATGTAATCTCGCCATCTATTCTTACATTTATGCTGTTTCCAGATATGGCAACATCAGACACGGTGCTGTCTGTTATTCCGGATATGGTATAATCAGACGCTGTAGCGTTTCCTGCAAGTGGCTCGGATGCCGTAATCCTGATTGCAGAGTCAGACGTGGTCTCAATGGAGACGATACGTGGGGCAACGGTATCAATTACGATATCAGAGGATGCAAGCGCGTGTGCTGAACCCGTAGGTGGAAGGCTGAGTATTGCAGATGTGGCAGAATTGATAGTAGAGGATATGGCACCTCCGTTTAATGAAAGCGAGTCAGTCGCAGCATAATCCAGATCGTCTGTCTCTTCCTCATCAGATACGACATGTGTGAATTCAAGTGATGTTCCAGGCGAGCCTGAAGTATATTTTGCTACTGCATCCCTGTCGCCAGTCTCTAGCTTGAGATGCGGTGTACCAGAGACGGTAACAGAGTGGCTAAATTCCACTGCAATTAGAACCGTATCTCCTGCCTTGTAGATACCGCCGCTAGTCGCACTCACCGATGAGACAGTCGGTGCCGTTGTGCTGACTGTTACCGTGTACGTATCAGAGACCGTGCTTCCTATCGATGCAACACTGTCTGCTGCGTTTTGTGGAATCAAAACGGAGATGGTCCCATCAGATGTTGCCTGTATATCAAAGGTATATGATGTGCCTGATCCGGCAAAGTTTGAAACTGCCGGGGTGTTTAATCCGGCATCACCGGACGCGGAAATATCAGATGTTTCAAATCCTGTGACATCCTCGCTGAAGGTGGCAGTATATGAGATGATACCATAACCGGTCGTCTCGCCGTTACCTGCAGTAGACGACGTTATAATTACAGACGGCGTGATAGACTCTTCGATGTTGTTTGTGATCACTTTATCTGTAAATGCGGCAAGTATGTTGCCTGTTGCATCCATGATGGTATTACCCGTGTACGATACGGTGATGCTATCACCATATAGAATCGTACTGCCAAGTGTCAGGGTTGCGATGCTGTCTGCAACAGAGACAGAAGAGATTGTATTGTTTGATACTGTAAAGTCAGAGTTGCTTGCAGTTCCGGTAATCGGCTCTGAGAAGGTTATCTTAGTAGCATTACCAGATATGGTCCCCGCCGACTGGACCTGTGGCGGCATCGTGTCAATTGTTATTGAATATTCGTTGGATTGGACATTCTCCTTGTTTCCGGCAGTTGTGACAGCTGCTGCTGGAATCGATACGATTACGGTACCATCACTGGTGGCAGTTACATAAAAGGTGTGTCGGGTTCCCGTCCAATGCAGGTTTGCAGCGCCTGACGTATCGGATGTTCCTGAGATGGATATATCAGACGAGTCAAATCCTGTAATGACCTCATCAAATGTGGCAGTATATGAGATGGTATCAGAACTAGTCGAGGTACCGTGGGCTATGTCAGATGTAATTACCACTCCAATCTGTGTGGCAGGATCGGTGGAGAAGAATCAGTTGGAGTTGATGACGTTTCTTCAATTATTGTGGTGGCATGGATGTCAAGTTCATCTCCAACTGTATATGGAACAGGTAATGTATGATCCTTGTATTCTGCGGTGACGGTGTCACCTTCTGCGACTCTGAGCCAGGGAGAGCCATCGTCGTCAATTGTAAATCTTGCAGTGCCTTCGAAGATTCCGGTTGCCAGATCAGTCTCAGTTACAGTAAGGTCAATACCTCCAGCATCAGTGTCAGACCACACAACGACATTAAAGGTGTCGACTGCATTTTGATTCAAGTTCATATCAGAGTCAATTACTCTTATAACACCTGATCCGTAAACAGGATAGCCTGACTCAAGCCATTGAACCACGCCGATATTCCACCTGATGATTGCATTAGCGGTGATATTTCTATTTTCTGCCAATGTGAAGGTTATTTCAAGTCCGTCGTCATCATCTTCAGCACTTAGCAGTCCATCAGTTGGACCGACACCGCGTGTAATACCTGATGCATCATCCCCAGTGCCATCACCGTCTGCATCATGTGATGCAAATCCTGTAAGAGACACGCTACCAGAAAAGATGCCGGTATCGGCTCCGGTTTCAACGAGTTTATAGTTGTTAAGAGCAGCGATATTGGTTTCAATCTGTATTTGACCTGCAGCAGATCCGCCGCCGCCGATTTCATCAATTTGGTTACTATTCAAATTGTAATCCGGAGCAGTTATGGTAATGCCGACTTTGTCAGTCCACGTGTAGACTGGCTGGTCAAATTCCACTGTTACCCCATTTTGTATAGTAGTGGTTGCAGTTCCTTGGATTTGTGAAGTGGCAGTAATACCAAGTGTGTCTGCAGTTGTGTATGGATCAGGTAGTGTGTGATCCTCATATTCTGCTGTAATAGTGTCACCTTCTGTGACTCTGAGTGTGGTACCAGATGATTCACCGGTAGTTGTAAAGTTTACAGTGCCTTCGAAGATTCCGGTCGCCTGATCAGTCTCAGTTACGGTAAGATCAATGCCACGGACACTAGAGTCTGACCGCACATTGACATTAAGGGTGTCGATTGCATCCGGATCCAAATTCAGATCCGATTCGGTTACTCTTACAACACCTGTTCCGCTAGCATGATGGCTTGACTCAAGCCATTGAACCTCGCCTGTATTCCACCTGATGAGTGCACTAGCAACGGCTAATACATTCTCTGCGAATTCAAAGGAGACTGTGAGTCCGTCATCATCTTCAGCACTTAGCAGTCCATCAGTTGGACCGACACCGCGTGTAATACCTGATACATCATTATTAGTGCCATCACCGTCTGCATCATGTGATGCAAATCCTGTAAGAGATACGCTACCAGAAAAGATGCCTGTGTCGGTTCCGGTTTCAACGAGTCTATAGTAGTTAAGAACGTGATTACGGGTTGAGATCTTTATTGGATCATTATCTGCCCCGTCACCTATTCGGTCAACTAGAACATCGTGAAAGTTGTGATCTGGAGCGGTTATGGTAATGTAGACTTTGTCAGTCCATGTGTAGATTCGTTGGTCAAGCTCAACAGTTGCACCAAGGTTTGAAGTAAAGATTGTAGTACTTACAGAGTTATAATCACCACCCACATAAGCAGCTGTGGGCGGACTCCAATCAATATATTCTAAGATAATGAGTTCGCCCCTTTCAAGGCTGTCATTGCCTAGTGCTTGAGGAATTTCGATGGTAGCCTGGAAGATGCCAGTGCTGTCACCTGTTTCCCTAAACGCTGTTGGTTCTGGATCGAATGCTGCTGCATTATCACGACCGCCACTGTTGCCTATGGTAGTAGTTGCTGTATCAGAATCCCATTTAATCAAGTCCAAATCATATGTCTCTGCACCGTCATTGTCAAGATCAAAGTCTGGCTCAGTGAGGGTTAGAATCATATCGGAACCGATAACGTATACGGCTTTGTCAGTTTGCAGTACGCCTTCTTTCAGATCAAAGGTTGCAGAATCAGTAACAGTGTTTGTATTACCGGAAGCATCAGCAGGATCTGTATATTCGACTTTGAGAATATCTCCCCGTAATATACAATAGTCACCTGCCGTACTTGCTGCATCAAATCTGTTTAATTCTGAACCACCTGTCCGACCATTAAGTGGTTCATATACAACATTTGTCGGACAGACATCAGATGCCGGACCGTCAGTGAATCTGATTGTAAGATTAAATTCAAAGATACCTTCATCTCGTGCAATTTCTGTCATTGGACCAAATTGTCTGGCAGTAATAGCATCATCACCATCAACGTCAATCAAGCCGTTGTTGCTTGTGATACCGCCAGCATAACCGAGTACAACCTCATCAGAGCCTCTGATAACGGAGATCTTGACGGGACCTACACCTGTGGCTGTATCTTGAGCCATGACGTCCTCATCAGATGAGCTGACATCAAAGTCTCGATCGTTTACTCTAATGTGAACAGTTAGATCACCGTTGTTAATATATTCACTAATACCAAAACCCGGAGTTAGATCCAAACCATCTGGGTGAATCGGAAATAATGATCTGCCAGATGGGGAATTACTGGTATTTGTAGCAAAGTCATCCGGAGTGCCAAAAGGTATCGGATATTCTGATCTATCAAGGGAGATGCGGGCACTGTTTGCTCCATTGGCATAGTCCATGCCGATCACAAAAGAGAATACAACGGCAAAAGTCAAAAGTAACAACCGCATATACACAAAAAACATGTCGTCTTGTATTAAGAGTTGTTGTTCTATCGTATGATTAGTGACACGTAAATGTTCTTGAGATCGATTTTATCAAATCAAAAACTACAAGGATCATGATTCCATATTATTCTTTTAAAAAACCCTCGGGGGTTTTAGCACTAACTAAATGCAACTCACAGAGGAAAATACTGTCTTGGGACGGGCTTTGTGTTCAGATGGTTTGGGAATCCCTTTAGTTATCTACGTAGGATTCATGGATATGCTCCCAAGTAGATGGGTGGTATAACAACTACAGACATACAACTGTGACATGTGTAATCAACCCGATAAGTAAGGGATTAGCCGAACATTCTTGCAAAAAAGTTGATAATAATTGAAAATATGTCGTCTTGACTGTCAACTACGCATATGCCGTCAAGTAGGTGCGTGCCAGAATCACATGTGGGTTCCGGATTCAGTGCAGATGGTGTAGCCGGATCTACATTATCCGGATTCACATTATCAGGTTTGCCAACTACGCATATGCCGTCAAGTAGGTATGTGCCAGAACCACATGTTGGTTCTGGATCTGCTGATTTGCCATCTGGCTGTGTTGGAGTATTTACCGGACTGTTGTCTGGCTGTGTTGGAGTATTTACCGGACTGTTGTCTGGCTGTGTTGGAGTATTTACCTGACTGTTGTCTGGCTGTGTTGGAGTGTTCACCGCACCATTGTTGTCTGGCTGTGTTGGAGTGTTCACCGGACTGTTGTCTGACTGTTTTGAAGTGTTCACCGCATTATTGTCTGGTTCCCTTGGATTAGAGGCCGGAGAATCTGATGCCATGTTGTTTGTAATTGTGCGGTCATCTAACGTGCCAAGTGCGTTTCCTGCAATATCAGTTATAGACGAGCCAAGATAGGACATCTTGACTTTATCGCCAGATGTAATCTTGCCATCTATTCTTACATTTATGCTGTTTCCAGATATGGCAACATCAGACACGGTGCTGTCTGTTATTCCGGATATGGTATAATCAGACGCTGTGGCGTTTCCTGCAAGTGGCTCGGATGCCGTAATCCTGATTGCAGAGTCAGACGTGGTCTCAATGGAGACGATGCGGGGAGCCATGGTATCAATTACGATATCAGAGGATGCAAGCGCGTGTGTTGAACCCGTAGGTGGAAGACTGAGTATTGCAGATGTGGCAGAATTGATAGTAGAGGATATGGCACCTCCGTTTAATGAAAGCGAGTCAGTCGCAGCATAATCCAGATCGTCTGTCTCTTCATCATCAGATACGACATGTGTGAATTCAAGTGATGTTCCAGGCGAGCCTGAAGTATATTTTGCTACTGCATCCCTGTCGCCAGTCTCTAGCTTGAGATGCGGTGTACCGGAGACTGTAACAGAGTGGTTAAATTCCACTGCAATTAGAACCGTATCTCCTGCCTTGTAGGTACCGCCGCTAGTCGCACTCACCGATGAGACAGTCGGTGCCGTTGTGTTGACTGTTACCGTGTACGTATCAGAGACCGTGCTTCCTATCGATGCAACACTGTCTGCTGCGTTTTGTGGAATCAAAACGGAGATGCTCCCATCAGATGTTGCCTGTATATCAAAGGTATATGATGTGCCTGATCCGGCAAAGTTTGAAACTGCCGGGGTGTTTAATCCGGCATCACCGGACGCGTAAATATCAGATGTTTCAAATCCTGTGACATCCTCGCTGAAGGTGGCAGTATATGAGATGGTACCATAACCGGTCGTCTCGCCGTTGCCTGCAGTAGATGATGTTATAATTACAGACGGCGTGGTAGGCTCTTCGATGTTGTTTGTAATGACTTTATCTGTAAATGCGGCAAGTATGTTGCCTACCGCATCCATGATGGTATTACCCGTGTATGATACGGTGATGCTATCACCGTACAGGATCATACTGTCAAGTGTCAGGGTTGTGATGCTGTCTGCAACAGAGACAGAAGAGACTGTATTGTTTGATACTGTAAAGTCAGAATTGCTTGCGGTTCCGGTAATCGGCTCTGAGAAGGTTATCTCAGCAGCATTACCAGATATGGTCCCTGCAGACTGGACCAGGGGCGGCATCATATCAATTGTTATTGAATATTCGTTGGATTGGGCATTCTCCTTGTTTCCGATAGCTGTAACAGCTGCTGCTGGAATCGATACGATTACGGTACCATCAGTGGTGGCAGTTACATCAAAGGTGTGTTGAGTTCCCGTCCACTGCAGGTTTGCAGCGTCTGACGCATCGGATGTTCCTGAGATGGATATATCAGACGAATCAAATCCTGTGATGCCCTCATCGAATGTGACAGTATATGAGATGGTACCAGAACTAGTCGAGGTGCCGTGGGCTATCTCAGATGTAATTACCACTCCAATCTGTGTTGGCAGGATGGGTGGAGGTGGATCAGTTGGGGTTGATGACGTTACTTCAATTATTGAGGTGGCAGTGATGTCAAGGTCATCGCTAACTGTATATGGTTCAGGTAGTGTATTGTCCTCGTATTCTGCGGTGACGGTGTCACCTTCTGCGACTCTGAGCCAGGGAGAGCCATCGTCGTCAATTGTAAATCTTGCAGTGCCTTCGAAGATTCCGGTTGCCAGATCAGTCTCAGTTACAGTAAGGTCAATACCTCCAGCATCAGTGTCAGACCACACATCGATATCAAAGGTGTCGACTGCATTTTGATTCAAGTTCATATCAGAGTCAATTACTCTTATAACACCTGATCCGTAAACAGGATAGCCTGACTCAAGCCATTGAACCACGCCGATATTCCACCTGATGATTGCATTAGCGATGATATGTCTATTGTCTGCCAACGTAAAGGTCATTTCAAGTCCGTCATCACCATCTGCAGCTAGCAGTCCGTCAGTTGGACCGCTGCCGCTTGTAGTTCCTGATGCGTCGTTTGGATCACGATCACCGTCTGCATCATGTGGGGCAAATCCTGTAAGATACACGCTACCAGAAAAGATGCCGGTATTGGTTCCGGTTTCAACGAGTTTATAGTTGTTAAGAGCAGCGATGTTGGTTTCAATCTGTATTTGACCTGCAGCAGATCCACTGCCGCCGATTTCATCAATTTCGTTACTATTCAAATTGTAATCCGGAGCAGTTATGGTAATGCCGACTTTGTCAGTCCATGTGTAGACTGGTTGGTCAAATTCCACTGTTACCCCATTTTGTGTAGTAGTGGGTGCTGTTCCTTGGATTTGTGAAGTGGCAGTAATACCAAGTGTGTCTGCAGTTGTGTATGGATCAGGTAGTGTGTGATCCTCATATTCTGCTGTAATAGTGTCACCTTCTGTGACTCTGAGTGTGGTACCAGATGATTCACCGGTAGTTGTAAAGTTTACAGTGCCTTCGAAGATTGCAGTTGACCAGTTAGTCTCAGTTACGGTAAGATCAATGCCCCGGACACTAGAGTCTGACCGCACATTGACATTAAGGGTGTCGATTGCGTCCGGATCCAAATTCAGATCCGGCTCAATTACTCTTACAATACCTGTTCCGCTAGCAGGATGGCTTGATTCAAGCCATTGAACCTCGCCTGTATTCCACCTGATAATTGCACTAGCAACGGCTAATCTATCCTCTGCAAATCCAAAGGAGACTGTGAGTCCGTCATCATCTTCAGCACTTAGCAGTCCATCTGTTGAACCCCTACCGCGTGTAATACCTGATGCGTCATTATCAGTGCCATCACCGTCTGCATCATGCTCAGCAAATCCTGTAAGGATCACTTCACCTGTAAAGAGACCTGTATTGATTCCAGTTTCAACGAGCAGGTAATTATTAAGAACGTGGTTACGAGTTGAGATCTTTATTGGATCAGCATCATATCCGTCGCCGATCAAGTCAAGTAGTTCGGGGTCAAAGTTGTAATCTTGTGCTTCTATGGTAATGTAGACTTTGTCAGTCCATGTGTAAACTAGTCGGTCAAGTTCTACGGTTGCTCCCAAGTCTGAAGTAAAGATTGTAGTATCTGCAGGATTATAATCATAACCCACATAAGCAGCTGTGGGTGGACCCCAATCAAGATATTCTAAGATAATGCTTTCACCTCTTCCAAGGCTGTTATTGTTTAGTGCATAAGGAATTTTGATGGTGTTCTGGAAGATACCGGTGCTCTCACCTGTTTCTCTAAAGGTTGATGTGTATGCATCGAATATATCACGGTAAGGATCATCACCGTCAACACCACTGTTACCAATGGTAGTATTTCCTGCATCAGAATCCCAGCCAATCAAGTCCAAGTCATATTTCTCTGCACGGTTACTGTCAAGATCAAAGTCTAACTCAATGAGGGTTAGAATCATATAGGAACCGATAACGTATGTGGTTTTGTCAGTTTGCAGTACGCCTTCTTTCAGATCAAAGGTTGCAGAATCAGTAACAGTGTTTGTATTACCGGAAGCATCAGCAGGATCTGTGTATTCGACTTTGAGAACATCTTCTTGTAAGATACAATAGTCACCTGTCGTACTTGCTGCATCAAATCTGTTTAATTCTGAACCACCTCTCTGACCATTAAGTGATTCATATACAACATTTGTTGGACAGACATCAGATGCTGGACCGTCAGTGAATCTGATTGTAAGACTAAATTCAAAGATACCTTCATCTCGTGCAATTTCAGTCATTGGACCAAATTGTCTGGCAGTAATAGCATCATCACCATCAACGTCAATCAAGCCGTTGCTGCTTGAGCTACCACCGGCATAACCGAGTACAACCTCATCAGAGCCTCTGATAACAGAGATCTTGACTGGACCTATGCCGTCTACAGTATTTTGGGCAAGGGCATCTTCGCTAGACGAGCTGATGTTAAAATCCGGATCGTTTACTCTAATGTGAACAGTTAGATCACCGTTGTTAATATATTCACCAATACCAAAACCGGCAGTTAGATCCAAACCCTCTGGGTGAATCGGAAATAATGATCTGCCAGATGGAGAATTACTGGTATTTGTAGCAAAGTCATCTGGAGTGCCAAAAGGTATCGGATATTCTGATCTATCAAGGGAGATAGTGCCACTGCTTGCTCCATTGGCATAGTCCATGCCAATCACAAAAGAGAATACAACGGCAAAAATCAAAAGTAACAACCGCATATATACAAAAAACATGTCGTCTTGTATTAAGAGTTGTTATACTATCGTATGATTCTATTGTATGAAAATTAGGTAATACTAATTTCAGACATACTAAAGAAATACCATGTATGTATCAATCAAGAACGCCTAACAAAATTATTTATTCTGATTAAAAGATGATATGTTATGAAAGACATCGAATTCAAACTAGACACAACAGATATTCATCCGGATTCGGAGATCAGGGGGACAATCACTGTTTCTTATCCAGGAAGATATGATGGAGTCGTGATAAATACTCTTATCTTGGATTCTAATGAGCACATAATCTACAAATCATACAATGGAAAGAACATATCACAGAATGTCTCAAGATTATTTATCAGCAGGGATGTAATGCCAGAAAACAGGGCAGAGTTTACTGCATTAATTGAATTTGAGCCAAAACAGGAACATGAAATAAAATTCAGAGCGTCAATTATCGAGCAGCACAAGGAGATTGAAAGCCAGATAATTTTTGCAAGATATTCTGCCTTTTGAACTGTTCTTCTCAACAGTAGTTGAACCAGTCATGATGATCTAATTTTGACTTGATAAACTGATCCCAAGAACATTTACGTGTCCACCTTAAATCATCTACTTTATTTTTGAATGATTTTTAGCTCGCAAATCGTCCTAGTGAAACCTGCCTTTCTCAACAATAATTGAACCTTTCATCCATGGATGTGGGGTGCAGTGGTATCCAAACTCCTGAGGTACGGTAAACAGAAATTCATAGGTATCACCTGGTTTAAGAACGCTGGTGGTACCAAATTCGCCGCTATAACTATCAGAATGTGGTTTATTCGGGGTTACAGTATGGGCAGTATCATCATTATTCTTCCAGACTACCTTGTTGGTATCTTCCAATATCGCCTTCGGGGAGTTTGGAACATAGCTATCATTTCCCTCAGTCACCGCACCTGGAACAATTTCAATGATTAATTCTGATTTAGGATTCAAGATGGATTCTGGCACGAATGGTTTTGCCAGTGATTCGGGAAGATAAAACGAGGTGTAAAACACCAGTACGGCAGACATGCCAACTATTAGTGCGAGAACTCCTATACCATATGCATGACTTGATGTAGGCATACTCATTTGTCCAGCCTCTCAAGATCATTATCACCGACATTTGGATTGTTATTTGCACCAAACCCAGGGTCTGCCTGGGTTTTTGGTGGGATAACCTGGGCCAACTCTTTTGGTTTCTCCTTTGGTGTGGCATCGTCTTGTGAAAGTTTGCCTGAATCAGCAGATGCGGCAGGTTCTGCCAGCTTTGGTTTTTCTTCGGATGCAGAAACAGATGATGGTGGTGGTGGTGGTGGAGGTGCATTCTTTTGCTCACTTAGAGCATATCTGTAAAGATGGAAGAATGCCGCAAATACCAGCAGGATTAATCCGACAAAGAACAACGAGACATTCTTCATTCCAGTCAGGGCCGCATTATACGCTGCAATATTTAAGAACACCTGGAATGCCAGCAGGGCAATTAACAGCCAGTTAATCCATTTTTCAGAGAGCTTGATTGTTGCGACCTGTTTTGGACCAGTGCTTTTTGCAAGCTTTGATTTTCTTTCAGCCTCATTTGCAAGTTTTATCATCATGTAGGTAAATCCGAATCCCAGCGGTACCATCAAAATCATTATAGAGTAGAAGAATATCGGATCAATTACCAGACGCTCCACTAGTGAAAGCGACGTGTCAGGCGAGATATAAAATCCCAAGTACGTGGTGACCATAATCTGGGCAAGGCTTGTAATGCCAAATGCGGTAATTATCGGTCTTTCCCTCCATGAGAATTTTTTGTATCTGTCAATGAACGGAATTAATAGAATCGAGGCAATAAACAGCAGGGGCCACAACAGCCCTGTTACAAACTTGTCATACTGGGTCCGCATGAATGCATAAATTCCCGTAAGATACCATTCTGGAACCGTCACACCCGGCGCCACGTCTGGTTCAAACTTGAAGCCCAGGTCAATCGGGAATACTCCTCCGGTGATGAGAATGGCACCTGAAATGGCCATAACCATGGGCACATCAAATACCAGAAATCTTGGAAAGTGAACTGCCATCAATCCGAGCATCACGATAGGCAGCAGGAACACATGTTGTGCATAGAACCTCAATACAAAGTCTGAAAATCCGCTGCCAAGCGCCGCATCACGAATCGTCGGTCCGACCACGGGAATCGACGTGGTAAGCGATGCGGCAATACTGATTGCAAGTTCCGCTCTTTCGCTAAATATAACATCATATCCTGTAAATGCCTCAAGAATTGTAACGACTCCCAGAATGACTCCCGTCATCCACAAAACCTCGTTTCTAATTTTGTATCTTCCGCTAAAGTACTGGTAATACATGTGAAGAACTGCCAGAAGCACCATTGCGTTGGAACCGTGGTAGTGGATGTTTCTTATGTGAAAGCCAAATGGAACGTCGTCATTGATGAATTGGACGCTGTCCCACGCCCTATCTAGTATCGGCTGATAGTAAAACATGAGCAGTGCACCTGAGACCCCAAGAATGATAAATACAACAAATGTAAGCATTCCCAGGAATCCAAACGGACTAACAAATCTTGCAGGGAATGAAAATTTGATTGCAGTAAATATCGTCCTGTCTACTCCATCCCAAAGCCAGTAAAGGAATGCTACCAGTCCGGTTCTTCTTCTTTCAAGCGAAACGGCCATATCCAATTACTCCATTATCATTTGTATTAAATTTCGGCGGCAGGATAAATACAAATCCTTCTGAATCAACGTCCAAATCCAATCTAGGTAACGTGTCTGACGGTGCGGCTTGCACCGATGCGGGTCCCTGAAATGCCTTTCCGGTCAATGGATCATATATGCTGCCATGACATGGACATTCGCCTCTCTTTCTTCCATCATCGGGCCAGTATTTCCACAGACACCAAAGATGGAGGCAGATCATGCTGTAAGCTCGAATAGATGTTATGTCGTTTTTTGCACCGCCCAGCTCTTCAGGCAGTCTGATGAACTGCCATTTACGAAACGCCTCTGCATCAAGTGCGGCATCACCAGTAGATGGATATGTAATCACTTCGGCATGATTGATTGGAAAAGTGTTCATATTAGCGTGGGTATTATCAGGTAAGATTACTGGAACTCTTTCAAGGGATGCCTGGCTTGGATTTGGCATGAAATTACCAAACGGGACAAATGGAGCAAATGCTAATCCCGTGCCTGCGGCTCCTATCAACTTTAAAAAGTCTCTTCTGGATAACCCGCCAGACTTTTTTGTCCCAAGTTCTGACATTCAAGCTGCGTATTCGCCAAATTGCTTATAAACCTTGTTCAATTATTTGTCCTGTTTTATCCAAAGATGAAACAAGTTCTGGTTATCATTTCACAGACAAACAATCCCTGATGATAATCCTCTCAATAAAATAAAATCTCATAATTCACCATATAACCATGTGTCACTAACTGTAATGTCTTTTTCTGTTAATTTATGTTTTAATTCGTCTACATTATCGAGTCTGCGAGATGTCGTTTCATATCCATCTTTTTCAAGTATGATAATATCTTCCAAATCAATAATATCTATAACCGTAGGTGAGTGAGTAGTGACAATTACATTTGCATCACATGTTTTGAGAGAATCTACAATAAATTCAATAATTTCAGCATGTAATGATGTTTCCATTTCGTCAATTAGTAATATTCTGGGATTTAATTCAATAGCTGCCAGTATTACAAATAATTTGTAGAAACCATCTGGAATGGAAGGCGGAGATAATGTCATATTACCATCTAGAACTCTAAGTAAAATTCTACCATCATCAGTCACAGTAAAAGTGATCTGCCATTTAGGAAATAATTGTTCAAGTGCTAGTTCAAAACGCTCAGGTAATTTTTTATTTTTGATATACCAATGAAATAAAAGATTAATTAATCCACTACCATCTTCTTGTAATTCACGTGATTGATTTGTAGGTGTGGGTTGACGTAATATACTATAATTTATTTGTCCAAGTAAAATAATACGACTACCCTCAGTAAGAAAATCAACGGCGGCAGTGTATAATGGTTTCATACGTTTATCAGAAGAATGAATTATGGGGGAGAAAAATATAATGGGGTCATATTTATCATCAATTAAACGCGGAAGGATAATAGTAGTTAATTCTGAATGAAAAATACGTTCTGCAGACCAATTTTTAATCGATTTTAAAATAGATGTATCATTAGGTGCATCTAAGGTAAAACTCTCATAAGATTTAAGATCACCATGATACCTAGAAACAATTTCCTTTATTGTTGATTGATTTTTAGTTATAAAGCTAGATGCAAATTTGTACACAACATTCTCATAGTCACGCTTTAGTGAGACATAATCTTTAATGAAAAGCTTTTCCTCAACAAATGATAACTTTCCATGCAAACCGGATATTAATGTCTCATAACTAATATTTTGTTCATCTATTTTATAATCAATACGGAATAAAATTGGTAATTGCTCATCACCTGACCATACTAAATTATTAAATCCCCACCAATGCGCAAAAGGATAAGCAGGAGTTTGTGTAGGATTAATACAGGAATTAATTAATTTAAATAATTCAAGTACGTTTGTTTTACCTGAACCATTAGATCCAATTAGAACATTAAATTTATTAAATTCAATATCAAAATTTTTTAAACTTTTAAAATTTTCAACATATATTCTATTAAGATCATATTGCATAATTTAGCTCACTCGTATAGTTATCATTTAATTAGTAAAATATTATTGTTTTAGTGTAAAGTTTTACGGGTATTGGAAATGAGACGTAAAATACGCCGTAATCCCAACACCTGAAACATATTTTGAAGTAAAAGATAAGAAAATGAGTACTTTATTCCCCTTACTGAAGATAAAAGAAATATTTCTGTACGCTTTGATTGTGCAATTTTACTTACAGGAAAGTCAGATAGAAAATCATCCAAGTCTTTAACTCAAGAAATAATTGAAAATTGGGAGAAATTCACAGCGTGATAAAACGAAATATCTTAAAATCAAGTAAAAAAATCGGCAAGTATGAAGCCCCAATTATAGAAAAATTAGCACTTTTTTTTCAAAATCAAGGCTTTCAAGCTGTTCCTCATGCACGACTGAATATTTCATGGGGCAATATTATTTCTGATATTGATTTGTTATTAATTAAAGAAAATAAAGTGGGAATCGTTGAAGTGAAATCGTCTCATGATAATTTGAAAAGAGCAAAAAAACAAATTTCAAATATCAAAGATTATGTAGATTTTGCATATATTGCCACTGATTTTAAACCACGAAAATTGCCTACTCCAATAGCTGGTTGGATTTTTATTAAAGATAAAGTTACAATCATGAAATATCCTCAAACTATAAGCAACGAACCTTCTCGTCATTCTGTTGATTCTTTACCAAAGAAATGTCTAAAACGATATTTGGAACAAAAGAATCTCTCATCCAAAGGAATGACAAAATATGAAATAACTGATAACATCATGTCCATTCCAGTAAACAATCTCAAAGATGAAGTAAAAATGATGGCTGTATGCGGTCAGGAATGTGATACTAATTGTCCAATTTGGGAATTTGAGAAACTTTTGATTCCTACCTCAATTTCCAAGTAATCTTGCTTGATTCTCTTTATTATAAGCAAGACTCCCTCTGGAGTGAACTACTTTTTGGATAGTAGATTCTTTAGATGTCTGTTTCTGTCTAAGAATGAATATGAAAACAACCCCGATCACCACCGCCATCCCAATAACTACTCCAAGAACAATTCCGGCATCAAATGACAGATCAGAATTGACATCCTCAACGGAATCCCCTGGAATCGTCTCTGTCTCAGAGACGGCATCACTGCCGTCTTTTAAGGCATGATCATTTGAATCCGGAACAACAACATCACCATCAGATAAGATATTGCTAAATTTGGCGGCAAGTGTGACTGGCTCTGTCGTGGAGTTTCCCCCAAACAATGTTGAATGCGTCAAAAGAGTATATGTTCCAGTCTGATTGATTGGAACATAAATAGCAGTTGAGGTATCATCCTTGTTCTTTACGGGAAAGAATCCTCCTCCCTGCCCAAAGACTGAATTGCCCAGCCAGTCAAGTGAGGCCCATCCCAGAAAATGACCAAACACCCCGGATGGGACGTTTGTCTGGATAATCTGTCCGGACGGATCCATTACAAAGACTGCCAGGTTGGTATCATCAGTCAGCCATGAAAGTTCAATGGTTGCAGAACTGACTGATTCGTCCCGTATGTCAAAATAATACTGCCTCCAATCCCCTGCCATATACCGATTGACCATATCAAATGCGCCCTTGATGTATCCATTCCCATACATAACATCATCACTTTGTACTCCCTTAACAATTACAGTCGAATCATTCTGATCCACTAGCTGCTTTATCACAAAAGAGACCGGGGCATTTACGGTATGCTGCTCCCCCTCAAAACTCAGAAATCCCTGGTATACTCCCGTTTGCAGTCCTGTGGGCGCAACCAACGTCACATCAACAGCACTCACCCCGTTTGGCGGCACGGTAACCCTGCCAGATTCAGTCCAGATGACAGGCCATCTTTCCTTGTGATAATAACTTGCAGACAATGTATAATCCATGGAAGTAGAGTTCATTTTCGTATCACCGAGCCAGTACGAATGTCTTGTTGGAACCGGATACACCCCAACTAGCGGTGTTCCCTCGAATTTTTCGTGCGGATCAGTGACCCTGAGTTCCTGAACAGTCCCCCAGGATCCGGCCCTGTTTATCATGGAGAGCTCGTCACTGGCAATCTTTGTATCGTTGTTGCCGTCAATCCAGTCATAAAGATACAGGGAGGAGATTTTAATATCATCGGCATAAACATCCGAAGTCTCGTTCATAAATACGTCAAATGCAAAATTCACATTCAGCACCATCAGCGACGCATCATCTGGAATTGGCTGCTCCTCATCAAAGAATTCATTTAAAGTGGCAGGCTGCCGCACATCTGAGAGCTTGATATAGTTGGGGGAATACGCATGGGGCTTTTCAATCAGCGGGTCCTGCTGGCGTACGGTTGTCTTGCCGTTAAACTCAGTCTTTGTAATCAAAGACACCTTTTTTGGGATTATATCCACTGTGATCTCTTTTTCAGACGGATTAACAATGGTAAATGTCGCAGCACTGCGCTCTCCGGGCAGCAGCTGTCCTGCAAACCAGCTAGTCATGGGAAGCGGCTTTGAAGGCAGCCCAAACTGTCCAAGTCCGATCGCAGTTGAATTTACCGACTCTATTGCAGGCTCTAAAACCTTCTTGATGTTCCGGTATGATGCGTCATTATGCACGATAAAAGAGCCGTTTTTTCCCGCCACGTAGTCTAGTGCCGAGGAGACATCAACTAGACCGGCACCCTGTGTGAACGGATCATTTTTCAGATCAGTCGCAGTAGACATTAGAATATTTTTGATTGTAAACGGGTCTGTATCCTGTGATTGTTTCTTCATTCCCTCCATCAATACTGCGATGCTGCCGGCTACTATCGGCGCTGCCATGCTAGTCCCCCCAAACAGGGAAAAAGACTCGTCTTTTGAATCCTTCTTCACTTTGAGGACGTTTGATGGTGTGAATCCATGCGCCCCAATACCCATCAAATCGGGTTTTGGATCCCCGATGGAACTAGGACCCCTGCTGGAAAAATCAACTACGTGGTTGTAATGTGACGTGGTATTTCCAAATCTTGGCTGTTCTTTGAACGGACCATACCCTACAAACACGTTATTGGTGGTGGCACCAACTGAGATTCCATAGGGGGATGCGTTTGGCAGTCCCATCGTCCCATAACCATGCCCGGAATTTCCCGCACTAGAGACCATGGTTATTCCGGGATAGTCATCATCAAGGGAGTGCGGTGTTACAAGCACGCTGAGAATCAACGAGAGAATATCCATGCCAGGAGACGCATTAAACGTGGGAAAGGTGGACACGCCCCAGCTGTTGGAGATTACATCAACCCTGGTCTCTCCGCTAAACTCCCAGTCGTGCTCCTCGTTGTCAAATCCGGCAGACCACAGCCACCCGTAAACGGTATCACCAAACCATAACGCCTTTACGGGAACTATCTTTGCATCAGGTGCCACGCCGGTAATGGTGTGTCTTCCGGTGTTGTTATAGATGTCATAAATTTCATGTCCGCGTGAGACAATGGATGCGGCACTAGCAGTGCCGTGTCCTGCAAAATCCGTCATCAGGCCGAAGAATTCACCGTCCGGATCCAGTGCAGGAAGCAGGGTGCCGTTTACTGCCTGTATCGAGCCGTCAATGTGTGCAGTCCTGTTCTGCCGTATTGCCCCGTAAACGTCCAGGACCTGCGCGCCAAAGGTTCCGGCACTGTAATCGTTTTTTCCGTCATTATTAGAGTCATACACAAGAAACTCCTTTCCGCTTCCCAGCACAATCGGCTTTTCATCGGTAAAGTCAAAATCATATTCCGGTTCCTGACCCGGCTTTAGATCAAACCTGGTGTAATCCTCCCACGATGTGCTAAGATCCGGAATTATGGTATCATAAACCCCCGAAGTAAACGAATCAACAACTAGCACCGGTACTGCCTGTATCTGTGCCAGTGCCCCCTGTGTGGCACCCTGATAAATTACGCCAAGGTGGTATACACCGCTCTTTGATTTGATGTAATCCCTGTTGTTATCGCCGATCTTCATGTCGTGATCTAGAATCCCATCAAATATTACAGAAGAGCCCAGCAGTGGAAAAAAGGAATTGTAAATTGGAATTTTGCTGCCTTTTCCGCCCTGGGATACGTCAAGAAAAACCCCCTGCTCTGTCACATACACCAGTGAGGTCATATCAGGCGGGGTGGGCTTGCTGTAGTTTTTGATGATTTCATTTTCATCAATAAATGCAAAAAAGGTCGCGTTTGTCAGGATGATTCCCTGACCGTCGGGATCAAGCATCACCGGGTGGTTTTTTTCATCCCGGGCAAGGGAGTGCTGAATATCGGGATTGGAAAAATCAACGCCCGTATCTACAATTGCAATCCTCGTGCCGTTTCCTGTCACGCCGTAATTTTCCCGTGCGGTATCTGAGCGTGTTATCTGGGCAATTCGAGACGCATCACTGGGATCACCTGCAGCAGAATGAAAATCCAGCCGGAAATCCTCAATTACGTTGTAACCCTCAGAGACCAGAGCTGATGCACCGCCCTCTGAAAGTACGGCCACATAAAAAAATCCGCCATCAGAGTTGACACCATACAGGGATCTGTCATCTGGCAGGCCGGCGTTTTGAGTGGCCGTACCAAAGACCAGATATCGCTTAAAGCTGTTCTCAGAGAAAAAGTCCGGGTCAACTTTGATTATATCAGAGGCAAACTCGATCTGTTTTGGGATGCTGCTGCCTGCCGTCTCCAAAGTGATGTCTTCTGGAAGCTGTAGTTGCTGCTGCTGCTGTGCATAGGAATTTGTCAGTGTGACAGCTAAAAGAAACATGAAAAAGAGAATCGCCACTTTTTTTGGCATCACTAAATTTTCTTTTACAGCATTATTATAACTATCTTCTTCGTGCAAGGATTGTAATCTGCAATGCCACAATAAGCCCGATTGATGCAATAATTGGCAGTAACAACGCGTTGAGCTGGGAGGATGCCTCACTGATGAACCTCACCGAATGTGTGAGGGCACCAACGTTCTCCTCGATTTGAACGCTTGCGCGTTCAAGCGTGACGTCAAATCCCTCGATCTCAGACTTTAGGATGTTTAGCTCATTTGAAGTCTCATCTAAAACTAAATTCAGTTTGGTTATCTGTTCGTTGATTCCGCCAAGATTCTGGCTTAGCACGTGTGTTGCAGCAAATCCCTTTGATGTTATTCCCTCGCTGAATACTGATATCTGAAAGACGTGGGTTCCCTGTTGTTTTGGAGTAAAGTCAAGATAGTAAACACCCGAATATAACGTCTTAAATGAGTTTTTCAGCGGTACGGATGTCCCGTCAGGCAGGTACACCTGGGAATTTCCAAGTAATTTTGCCGGGCTGTTTCCAATGCTTAGTCCGTCACGGGTGGTCTGAACAAATACACGAAACGACTGGTTTATCGCACCTGATTCTGGCGCAAAGACAACGGTGTCAATGTGTCTCCCCACTGAAACAGATACCAGCTCCGTTGTTAGTGAGAATTGGACATTTATTTTTTTTGATAGTCCGTTTTGTTCAGTACTTAGGGCCTCGACAACATAGGTTCCAAAAGGCGTCTGTGAGGAGGGTTCGGGCCAGGTTAGCAGCTGGTGGTTGAAGGTTCCATCAGGTTCGGTCTGTATCTGCTCAAACTTTGTGATTGATTCATCTGGTGCAAACAGCCTCAGTATCAGATGCTCGCCTGGCAGGCCGGTTCCATATACCTGCAAGGTATGATCCGGGGAGTAGACCTTGCTGTTTGTGGAGAGTTCGAGTTCTGCAAAGGAGTCCTGGGCTGGGGAGAGGAGGGATAACAGCAACAACAACGGCAAAATCGAGAATAAAATTATGGATTTCATAATTAATCGTTAATCTTCTACTAGATATTATTTTCTGGAAAAAACGTGCATAACTACCGTTAAGTATGATTCAAAAAAAGAAAAAAGGGAAATTTGAACTAGTTTTAGCTTACGTCTATTGTTGTACTTACTGGAGGTGCTAGCGCAGTTGGACTATCAAGTGCTTCCCATGCAAATGCGGTTGCTGTGTAGCTACCACTTTGAAGAGGAGTCCATGATACCGACTGGCTAAATGATTGACCTTCGCCTAATGTACCTGCAGTCCATGATAGTGAGACTGTAACACCGTTAGCGTCCTGAACCTGTACCAAGTATGCAAATGGTTGCTCTCTATCCTGACCGTTTGACAAATCGATACTTATCTGCACCTGTTGATCAACAGCAATAGAATCTACGCTGTTGCCAAATGCGTTAAGCGTTCTCAAGTTATTCATTATGACTCGCTCGAGAGGTGGTACGACAGTACCGATTAGTGAAGTGGCAGTAATATTAAGGTCATCTGCAGTTGAGTATGGATCAGGTAGTGTATTGTCCTCGTATTCTGCGGTGACTGTGTCACCTTCTGCGACTCTGAGTCTGTGACCGGTTGATTCGTCGGTAACTGTAAAGTTTACAGTACCTTCGAAGATTCCGGTTGCCTCATTAGTCTCAGTTACAGTAAGGTCAATACCTCCCGCATCGGAGTCAGACCACACATCGACGCTAAAGTTGTCGACTGCTTCTGGATTCAAGTTTAGATCTGGGTCAATTATTCTTACAACACCTGTTCCGCTAGCTGGATAGCTTGCCTCAAGCCACTGTACCTCGCCGATATTCCATCTGATGAGTGATGAGCCGACTACAGTTTCATTCTCTGAGAATTCAAAGGAGACTGTGAGTCCGTCATCATCTTCAGCTCGTAGCAGTCCATCAGTTGGACCGCCATCATCACCGGAAGAGAGTCCTGACGCATCGCCATCATCACCATCGCCATCTGCATCATGGTTAGTAAATCCTGTAAGGATTACCTCACCTGTGAAGATGCCGGTGTCGGTTCCAGTTTCAACGAGTGTATAGTTGTCAAGATCGTTGTCACGGGTTGAGACCTTTATTGGGTCATCATCATCCCCGTTACCGATTTCGTCAACTAGATCACTGTCAAAGTTGTGATCTGGAGCGACTATGGTAATGTAGACTTTGTCAGTCCATGTGTAGACTTTTTGGTCAAGTTCAACAGTTGCACCGAAGTTTGAAGTATAAACTGTAACGTTTATGTCTTCATCTTCATCACCTACATAATCAGATCCGGATGGACCCCAATCAGTGTATTCTAAGATGATTTCTTCACCTCTTTCAAGGCTCTCACCTAGTTCTTTAGGGATTTCGATGGTAGCCTGGAAGATACCAGTGCTATCACCTGTCTCTCTAAACGCTGTTGGTTCTGGGTCGAAATCTGCAGCATAACCACCAGAGTTACCAAGGGTAGTAGTTGCGGCATCAGAATCCCATTCAATCAAGTCCAAGTCATATGTCTCTGCACCGTCATTGTCAAGATCAAAGTCTGGCTCAATGAGGGTTAGAATCATATCGGAACCGATAATGTATACGGTTTTGTCAGTTTGCAGTACGCCGTTTCTCAGGTCAAAGGTTGCAGAATCAGTAACAGTATTTACGTTACCAGAAGCATCGGCAGGATCCGTGTATTCTACTTGGAGAATGTCTCCTTGTAAGATACAGTAATTCTCACCGCCTTCGCTGGCAGCATCAAATCTGACTGTTTCATCTGCACTTCTTTGATCTCCACCAGGTATTGTATACATAGCATCTGCTGATGGACATGTGGTATCTGCTGGACCGTCAGTAAATTTGATTGGAAGATCCAATTCAAAAATACCTTCATCCCGGGCAATTTCGGTCATTGGACCAAATTGTCTGGCATCGGTAGCGTCATCATCATCAACATCAATTCTGTTGTTGTTGCTATCGCTACCACCGGCATAACCGAGTACGACCACATCAGAACCTCTGATAACAGAGATCTTGACAGGGCCTACGTCGTCAGCTGCAGTATTTTGTCCAAGTACATCTTCACCAGATGGGCTGACGTCAAAGTCTGGGTCGTTTACTCTAATGTGAACAGTTAGATCACCGTTGCTAAGGTGTTCAGCATCATCAAAACCATTTGCACCACCAAATACGCTACTAAAGTGGATTGGGAATAATGATCTGTTATCTAGAGCTTCAGAGTCGTTATCTACGAAGTCATCTGCAACACCGAATGGTACTGGATAGACGGATCTATCAAGGCTAACTGAACCTGTGCTTGCCCGAACTCCTGCAGAGTCACCTGTTTCAGTGATTTCACCGGATGCATCTCTATAGTCAACATAGTTGACTTCGATGTCGAGTCCGGTAACTGATTCAATTTCAGTTGAACCATCTCTACACCATTGTGATGGAATTTGGAAGGTACCAGTGAATTCGCCTGTTGCCGGACCAGTTTCACGTAATGAAAATCCGGAAGCGGCAAGACCGTCATCAACACCATCAATGGCACAGTTGTTCTGCCATCTTTCATCGTCAAATGTGATATCTGCCAATCTACCTAGAGAACCAAATGAAAAGGCCTCTAGAGTGCTGTCAACGTTAGAACCGACTTGATCAATATCGTCATCATCAAATGCTGCAATGTTAGAATTGCTTCCATCAGCCCCTTCTACGGGTCTAACAACAGTATAGATATCGATAATATCAGAGTCGACGTTAAGATCTGGGTCTAGTAGAGTAACTAATACAGTATCAGCTATCTTGTATGACTCTTGATCTAGTGAGACAACACCGGTAAAGCTTGGAGCTTCTTGTTGATCAGATACTACACTTACTACACCATCGGAATCTGTGTCTAAGTAATTCACTCTAGGTGCGTCTTCATCAGTGAGATCCTCAATTACAATGAATGTAGGATCAAATCCACTTGTTGAAAGACCGGTATAGGTATCTGGATCGTTGATGTTTAGTTGATTGACCATGGTAAACTCTAGTGTACCTTCAAATATAGCCGAGTTATCAAGTGATTCTTCACCTTCAATTCTGATGATTTGGTTTGACACCCTTTCAGATGCTTGTTGACCATCATCGGTGAAACCAAATGAAATAAAGTCAGCTACAATTGGATTCCTATCAGCGAATGCAACCTCAGTAGCAGTTGTGTTGTAGTTAAACAACAAACCAATCTGATTTGCATCGGGTATTGAAGCCTCGCCTAATGCATCATGCAATCCATCAACCTCCAAAGAGGTCAGAGATTGTACGCTGGCATCATTTGCTATCAATACAACAGTAGTGATTACATTACTATCAGGTATGAATCCAGTCCCATTAATGATTTGAGCTGTACTGTTAACGAGATAAACGTCAACGGTATTAGCATCAGTAACACTTCTGAGATCAAAGTTGAAGAGGTTTGCACCATAAAGTGTATTAGCAGCAGATTCTCTAGTATCTAGGAAAGTGCCTCGTAAGTCACCCATGGTAGCATCCAAGTCAATTAACAGTTCAGTAGCATCCAAAGTGGTACCAGTAGTATTAGTAATATGAATAATACCACGGTCACTATACTGGTCAACAGGAATATTGTCGGCTCTAAAAGAGTCGCCACCTGTTACACCAGCTGCTGTACTATTAACGAGAATACCACCTGTCTGTCCTACTATACTTGTTACATTTGTTGGACCAAGTAATAGGAGTTCGGTACTGTACACTGCTTGAAAGAGTGGACCAGCGTCACCTAGGGTAAATGGATTACCTGTTGATAATGCTGGGATTACCTGTATGTTTTCATCAGCCAAAGACAGTGCTTCGTCTATTTTGCTGTTCTTGTTGGCATCATCGTCGATAATGTTTACTGAAATCTCTTCACCAGAGTTCCATACATCATCGGCCGGTGTAATGACAACACTTCCAGTGGAAAATCCAACAAGTATGCTGACCGGAGATTCGTTGTAATCAATGATAGCAGATGTATCTCTAACTGCATTGCTAGTAATTTTCAATACTGATACATCGGATTCGTCAGATGTGGTAAATACTCCTGTAGATTCTTCTGTCTCAGTTATTGTGACAGGATATGAACCTGGACCTAGGTTTTGTTGACCACCTATACCATCAACTGAAAATGCTGTTGCATTATTGGCAGCAATCAAACCTGGATTGCCACCAGTTAATGAAATAGCACTATCATTGTTGTCCTGAAGTGTAAGAACTGGGAACTCTGCACTGTTTGGATTTACATCAATGAAGAGTTTACAGTTATCATCACACATTAGATCGCCAGTTACGGATGCAATGTTAATTACACCGTAGTTGCCGTTATTTATTGGCTTATCACTCCCAGGTTGTGCACCGTTTTCATCAAAGACTTGGTAGTAAATTCCAACACTGGTAGAGTCACCAGCGTTTGCACCAAATGTCCAAGAATCTTCGTCAGTGGGATCCATGTTTAACCATGTATCGGTAATTGTGGCATGTACTTCAGCGTTTTGTGGATATTGAGATCTGTCCAAAGTTACGCTGGCAAATTCATCAACATCATCAAAGGTTAGTGTGGTACTTTGAGTACCACCGGCTTTATTGTAAAGTATTACTACCTCACCGCCACTAGAGAAGTCATAGAGTTGTACGAAGGGCCAGTATTGACCAGGTACACCAGAAGCACCATCAGAACCAAGGCCTATTTGACCAACTGGAATACCAGTTTGACTGTTTGGCGCTGTAGATTCTCTAACGACGTTTATTCCGTCGATATCGGTACCAGCAATACCAGTACACGTTGCAAGGTTACCTTCTGTTGTAGCAACTGGATTGCCACCAGTACCAGATCTTTGAACTGGAACTGCAATGCCACGAGTTTCACTAGTGTCGATACCAAGCATGACAGGTCCTGATTCAGCACTACATATAGTACCAAAGTCTAATCCAACAGGACTAGATGATACAACGAATAGTGAAGTACTGTCTGCGATTCTGGCTTGCATCTGATCTGCAAAGTAAGCATACCAGCTACCGTCAGTGCCTTGAACCATTCTAAGTTTCGCACCATTGACAGAAACAATAGGCTCACCTTTTGCTTGATCAGTGTCGTTGATGTCAGAATCTGTAATGACGACCTCAATTACTTGCGGTCCTGCTATGTGATCATTGAACGTTGTGCTTTCTGCGGAGACAAACAGGTTGGCGTTGGCAGCATATGCATCTGGCGTAATGCCAGGTATTGCAAATGTCAGACCACCGGCAACCATGATTGTCATTAGTGTAAGACTAGTTATTTTTCGTCCTAATTTGTTATTCATGTTATTGTAGTTTTTTCTTTAAAATTAGTATATAAGGCTAGTGGACAACTTGTCCATCATTATGCGATCTTTATCATTATTATATGATGATTCCATCATATTTGAGTTTGATTGAATTATAAACCGGATATAGCAGATCTATATTCTATTCATAATTTATGAAATATAACTGTCATACCTTGGACTTTATTCCAAGCAGTCTCTTGTATAACGCAACTGCATCAGTCTCGTCTCTAGACCCCACAACTACAGCAGAGCCCCTTTTCATGAAACTCACAGAAAGGTCATCTGTCCGCATTGAGAGTCCCAGATTACCCAGGTTCTCTACAGTGAATCCGCATACTTTTGCAGTTGCAGTAATGCTGTGTACATCAAGATCAAATGTAGCAGTAGGAGTAATGGAAAAAGTCCGCCTTCCTCCATTGCGTCCGCACAACTCCTCTAGAATCAGCTCTTTTTTTTCCACGACGTCTGGTTTTCCCGTTCCACAGACGGGGCACTGCTCTGCCTTGAATGTCCGGGTACTATCAAAGTCGAGATGCTCCAAATCAATGTGAAGTATCCGCCGGCAAAGACTCGGGGTTTTTCCAAGAATTATTTTCACGGCTTCTGCAACCTCAATCCCCCCGACTATGGAAAGTATTGACGGATGAACGCCCTCAATGCTGCATGTCGGCATTACATCCTCATCTAACGATGGAAACATGCAGTGGTAACATGCCGTCTCCCCTGGCAGGACCGTAAATGCCTGTCCTGATACGCCGACTGCGGCACCCGTTACAAACGGGATGTTAAATCTGACACATGCCTTGTTTAGCGCATATCTTGCGTTGACACTGTCAAGTGCGTCAATTATTACATCACAGCCCTCCACTACTGCAAGTGCCGTATAATCATTTACAGATACTGCCAGTGCTTCAATGCTACAGTCCGGATTCAGCTCGCGCAGTTTTTTTGCGGCAACCTCCACCTTTACCTGTCCCACGTCATCCTGATTGAACATGGTCTGTCTGTGCAGGTTTGATAGTTCGATTACATCCCTGTCAACAATGCGCAGTGTGCCGACACCCATCGCGGCAAGCCGCGTTATAATCGGATTGCCAAGACCGCCGCACCCGACAACACATATCCTGGAATTTCTTAGCTTGAGCTGTCCGTTGTATCCGATCTCCTCGAGCATCACCTGTCTGGAATATCTATCAAGTTCCACAGGAGAGAGTTCCTCAGAGCCGCCTGCAACTGCAGGCAGGATGTAGATCTCATCGCCGTCCTTTAGAACAGTCTGCATGCCGTCTGAAAATTTTGCGTTCTTGCCGTTAATGTAGATGTTAATTAATGAACGCGGGGTGATGCCGTCACCTTCCAGCACTTTGCGCTTAAAATCATCACCCATGAGTTTGGAGATTTCTGCAAACGCCTCAGTCAGTGAATCAGCGACGAGCTCTGTCTTTTTTTCCCCGCCGCCCTGGTTCAATACCGAAGGTATCGTAAATGTAATGCCTGCCAACTAGTTTACAACCGCCGAAATTTCTTCAATCTCTGCCTTCATTACCCGCGGCTTTTGCAGAATCTCCATTACAGATTCAGTCGCCTTTAGACCGTTTCCAGTGACGTAACACACCACCTTGTCATCTGCATTTATTTTTCCCTGCTCTACCATTTTTTGTAAAACGGCAACTGAGACACCCCCGGCAGGCTCGGTGAATATGCCTTCTGTTTTTGCAAGAAGTATTATTGCATCCAGGATTTCCCTGTTGCTGACTTCTTCGGCAAAGCCGTTATACTGCTGTAATCGTTTTAAGACGTATCTGCCATCACCGGGATCACCGATGGCCAGGCTCTTTGCCACCGTATCAGGATGCTCTACTGGAACCACCTCGCTGCTGCCGCCCTTAAATGCATCAACTATCGGCGCACACCCGTGGGGCTGTGCTGCGATCATGTGCATCCCAGAGACGTCATCGAGCAGTGAAACACCCTGTAACTCCTCGAATCCCTTGCAGATCGCATTTAGCATTGCGCCGCTTCCAACGGGGACGATCAACTGGTCTGGCACCTGCCAGTCAAGCTGCTCTGCGACTTCAAAGGCCAGAGTTTTTGAGCCCTCTATATAGTGGGAGCGCATGTTGATATTTACAATTCCAATTCCCTTGCTGTCACCGATCCGTGCGGCAATCCTGTTTGCGTCATCATATGTTCCATCCACTGCAATGTAGTTTGCCCCATACGAGAGTGCCTGTACTATTTTTGCCATCTCAATGTTGCTTGGTGCAAACACATGGCATGGAAATCCCCCTTGGCAGCATGTGCCGCAGTAGCTGATGCCAGGTTTCCCGTGGATGCACAGCCTACAGCGGAGAGTCCGAACTCTTTTGCCTTTGATACTGCAACGCCTGCAGGCCTGTCCTTGAATGAAAAGGTCGGATTTACAGAATCATTTTTGATGTAGAGGTTCTTTAATCCCAGTCTTTCCCCAAGTTTGTCTGCGGCAATCAACGGGGTCATTCCGGCACCAATACTTACAATGTTTGATTTCTCCTCTATTGGAAGCAGTTCAAAATATCGCCAGTACGTTTGATCACGGCCTGCAAACGTATCCTTGGAGATTGTGATACGATCATGGTCATACCTTACATCTAGCGGACCAAAACAGTCATCACATACATACCTGAAAGTAGAGTCATACTGTCTCTTACATTCCCTGCATTCCAGTGATGTTCTAGCCAAGATCAGTTTCTCCTCTTATATTATACATAAAAAATCCTAATATCAAGTTAAGTATTACTTAATTTTAATGCTTGAAAAATATAATAAAAATCGGTGTGTGTGGGAAAAAGGTGGAACAGGAAATAAAAAAAATAGAGATAGATTGCCGATTTTCATCATGAGGGTTTCTCCAACCTGCGGTTGTTTTCTTGATGTAAATGATCAGTTGTCCTAGAGTTTAAGAGAATTATCATATTTTTCATCATTTAGCGTGTAATCAAAATCTTGTATTCCTTAAGATCTGCATTCGTGAGATTCGAGTTCCTCATGAATAATTTCTTTGTTACATTCAATACATTTTACAACATTCATGTGGTACCAACCCTTCCATCTTTAGGAGGGATAGTTACTCTGCCAAGAAAAAGAAACACGGATACATGTTGTGACCAAATGGACGGTCTGATACTTGTACGAGCAAGACCGCAACAGTAGCTTGTCAGTAGTATGATGATACACCAGAACAGTTTAACATGGATCTACAGATAATTACGGGAATGGAAAACTTTTACCTCATGTATCGTAACAAGGGATTACTGAATCATCTTGAAGATTTTTAAAACCTGCACATCCGTGCTGTTATTTTGTGCATGATATTCTAAAACTGTAAAAAAATCAGAAAACTTTGTATAAATTTTCATTTTTGTATGTGGGGCATCAATATGTGATTGATGTCGGTTTATATATTCGGAATATGTTAGTCTAGAATCGATTACACATAAACTCTAAAATAGATCCATTGTATAATCCAGTTATGAAAGATATTAAAATTATACTAAATGAATCACTTGAAAATGCAATTAAATATACAGAATTGGGTCGGTTTAATAAAACAAGAAAAATATTTTTCAATTTAACAAATACATGCAGTATGCTAGAAGTCAAAGATGTAGAACAACTTCATGGAGTTAAGGATGCATATCAAACACAAAGCAAGGAAGAATTGTATAATCGATTACGGGATTTAAAATCAGTTAGCATAAAATTTGATAACATGGATTTTGGTTTGAATAATACTCGTAATAAAGTGCTCCGACGATATTATGAAGATGATGAATAATGGAATTTGAGGAAGAAGTTAAAATACAAAAAGACACGGAAGAACTTTTAGAGATGAAACCAGATGAAAATATACTTGTGCATTTAATGATTGAAAATAAACACTTGAGAGAAAAGATGAATATGATAATTAAAAATAAACGATTTTTTGATAAAAAAATTACAGAATTAGGAAATTTAGATAATAAAATGAAAAAAAATCTCACTCAAAATTATCCATTTTTTGAAGCACTGATACAAAATTGTTTTGAAGAATTATTACAAAAACAACAAATCCCGAACGAATCATCAACAATTGAAAATCTTTCCGATTCAGATAAAAAAGTAATAATAAGTAAAGCGATTGTCAGTAGGCTATCTAAAAAGTTTTTAAAAGAAAACTATGGAAAATATATTGCGATAACTTTGACTGGAAATATACTTTCAATCAAGGATTCACTAAAAAATCTAAACGAAGATTTAGCACCTAAAAACATCTCTGAGGATTATTATATTGAAAAGATAGGATTCAAAGAAATCGTAAAACTTTAATTTTTGAAATGATAACTTTAGATTTACCTTATGACGGGAACTGCATTGTCAAAATTAAAATCAACATTCATGGTACAGAAAAAGAATTGCAGGTATTGGTAGATACCGAATTTGTCACAGAGACAGGGTTTGGTTTGAAATTACCCCTAGAATACAAAGAATTTGCAAGTTTTACAGGTACGGGAAGTGTAAAACTTGCAGATGGTCGCCGGGTGTCAGTAGATACAATTTCAAATACGAATATTTTAGAAATGCATGATAAAATATTAAATCCCAAATTAATAATACCCGCATTATTTTTAGATGGATTTCCAGTCATGGGTATGTGGGTATTACAAAAATGTATTTTAGATTTAAACGGTCCATCTAAGAAGGCACGTATTACAATTCCATGATTCTTCTTTTAATGTCTTAAAAATTACATTATAATTTGCTTGAGTTAAATGGTAAGGAATGCTGATTCTCAGTACTCTGATCTTTTTTACAACTCCATACTGCCCAAAATAACGCCAACTGAATTTACGTAGAATATCAGCCGTAGGCGTGATAGAACCATCATGAGTAAGGTTTTTAGCGAATTTTTAAAACAGATATCACATGAAGACGGGTCAGATTGCAGGGATTGCCGGAGTTGTAGTTGTAGTAGTTATTTTACTAGTAGTAATGACGGTAGAACCAGAAGAAGATAAGGAGAATATTACAGTGGGCGGTACGGTAAATCCACAGGTAGACCCTGTTGATAATGCAACTGCCCGGGCAATTCAAGAAAAGTATGAGAGAATTGAGAGACAAGTCTCAGAGAACAAATACAAGCCCAAACCACAAGAGTGGATTACCTCAGGACCCTTTCAGATTGACCGCAGTGAGTACATAATAGGGGAGAAGATCTTCGTGAGAGTCGGCATACTAGGTCCGGATGAAAAGGGACAGATTGCGTTTCTAAGACCGTTAAATGACACACATTATTCTGTATATCGTACAATCGCGTTTGACGGTTTGGAAAAACCAACATTTAACCAATATTTTCAACCCGGTCTATCAAAAATCAACGGGTACTGCACAGTCGATGACCTTGTCGGGGACTGGAGGGTCGTGTTTAGGGGAACAGAGTATCCAAATCTGGAATTTAAGATAACAGGGGACATTCTGCCAGGCGATGAAGAATATTATGAACCCGTGTGCTAGTCCAGTGTATTGTGAAAACAGACCCGTTCTCCCAGGTGACATGCAGGACCAGAAGGTTTGACAAGATAGATTACCGCATCAGAGTCACAGTCAACTAGGATCTCCTTGATCTTCTGTGTGTTTCCAGACTCTTCGCCCTTCATCCAGAGTTTGTTTCTTGAACGGCTCCAAAACCAAGAGTTGCCGGTCTTTTTTGCAAGTTCCAGCGATTCCCGATTGGAGTAAGCCAGTGTCAGGACGTCCTTGGTATCGGCATCCTGAACAATCACGGGGACAAGACCCCCGCCTTTCTCAAAATCTATATCATTGATTTCCATGTATTCGGACTGTATACAGGTCTTATAACCTTACAGGAATGTTTTTTGCGGCAAGGTATGTCTTGACGCCATGTACGCCGTGTCTTTGATAGTGAAAGATGGATGCGGCAAGGGCGGCATCGACGTCGGTCTTCTCAAAGACTGCCGCCATATCTTCTGGTTTTCCACATCCTCCAGAGGCAATCACGGGAATGGATACGGAATCAACAACGGATTTTGTAAGTTGTATGTCATAGCCGTCATTGGTTCCATCCCGGTCAATGCTGGTAAGAAGAATCTCGCCGGCGCCAAGTTTCTGCGCGGTCCTGACCCAGGTGATGGCATCAAGTCCGGTTGGTTGCTTGCCGCCGTAAATAAATACCTCAAACCAGAAATCCTTCCCGTCTTTTGAGAACAATGTCACATTATCTTTTAGATTATAGTTTCTTTTTGCATCAACTGCGACTACAACACACTGGCGTCCAAACTGGTTCATTAGTTCTGTGATGATGAAAGGATTCCTTGTTGCCGCAGTGTTGATTCCGACTTTGTCTGCACCATGTAAAAGAATGTTTCTTGCATCCTCCAGGGATTTGACTCCCCCGCCCACGGTAAACGGAATGTCAATTACTGATGCGACTCTTCGAACCAGATCCCCGATGGTCTTTCTTTGCTGTACAGATGCGGTAATATCCAAAAAGACTAGTTCATCGGCGCCCTCCCTGCTGTATTTTTCAGCCAGTTCCACGGGGTCACCTGCATCCCGGATGGATTCAAAGTGCAGTCCTTTTACAACCCGCCCGTCTTTGACATCAAGACACGGGATCACCCTCTTTGTTAGTGTCATGCCGCCTTTTTTGCCTCCTTAATTGAGATTTTATCCTCGTATAGCGCCTTTCCCAGTATTACTCCAAACGGATTTTTTTCTTTTACCTGTATGATATCGTGTATGCCGGAGATCCCGCCGCTTGCAATCACGTTTGCTCTGGATATGCAACATGATTTCTCCAGAAATTCCAGATCAGGCCCGTCAAGTGTGCCGTCACGGCTGACGTTTGTCAGTAAAAACTCTGTAAATCCCATATCAACAAAGTCAGTCATGGCATCAAGTAACCGTATGTCGGTGTCTTTCTGCCAGCCGTTAATCGTTATCTGGCCGTCCCTGTGATCAACTGAAATTACGATCTTCGATGATCCAAATTCGTCTAGTAATTTCTGTAACAGGGGTTTCTCAGTAAATGCCAGTGTCCCCAAAACGATTCTCTCAGAGATTTGTGCCATGTCTGCTGCCAGCGTTCTACTGCGTATTCCTCCTGCAACCTCGACTGGAATTACAGTTGAATCAAGTATTTTTTTAATCATTCCCAGATTCGAGCCGCGCCCAAGTGTCGCATCTAGATCCACCAGGTGCAGCATGTCTGCCCCGTCTGATTCCCATCTTTTTGCAATATCAATAGGGTCGTTACTATACACGGTTTTTTGGGCGGGATCACCCCTGTACAGTCTGACTACCTGCCCGTCCATCAGATCAATTGCGGGAATTATCTTCATTTCCTACACTCTTTGAGAAAATTGCTGATCATGGTCCTGCCGACACTGCCGGATTTCTCGGGATGAAACTGTGTTCCAAAAAAGTTCTTGTGCTCTATAACGGCAGGCACCTTGATGCCGTAGTCAGATTCGGCGGTAACCACGTCATCAGAGACGGGCTCTGCCATATATGAATGGACAAAATAAACCCATGCGCCGTCATCAATACCGTCAAGGATTTTTCCGGGTTTTTTTATTTGAAGATCATTCCATCCCATGTGCGGCACCTTCATTAAAGACGGAAGTACGATTATCTTTCCATCAATTACATCGAGTCCCAACTCTTTTCCCTCCTCGCTTTTCTCAAAAAACATCTCCATTCCCAGACAGATTCCAAGTACGGGCATCTCCCGGACATAGTCTGGAAACTGTGTCTTGGATAAATTCCTGATGCTGTGCATGGCAGGATCAAAGTTTCCCACGCCGGGAAGCAGCAGACCGGAGTAGGTGTCAGGTCCGTCAAAATCAGTTATCACATCAACTGATGCTCCAACTCTTTCAAGGGAGTTTTTCAGACTAAAGATGTTTCCCGCACCATAATCAAAGATTGCGACACCGGTCATTACATCGTACCCTTTGTGGATGGAACACCTTTCTGTTTCTTATCCATGGTGACAGCATCCCTGAATGCGACTGCAAGTGATTTTATGGCAGCTTCTGCTTTGTGGTGGTCATTATCACCATATCTTACGGCAAGGTGGATGCAGCTGTTCATGTTGTGTAGTAATGACTGGAAAAAATGTTCGAGATCCTCTCCGGATACGTCTTCAATTTTACTTTGTTTGATTGACAAACTCAGCTTTGAGAACGGGCGCTTTACTAGATCAATTGATGCCTCTGCAAGGGATTCATCCATTGGAACAGACGCATAACCGAATCGTCTTACGCCGTTTCTGGTACCTAACGCCTTGTTGATGGTCTGTCCGATTGTAATTGCAGTATCCTCAACGAGGTGATGCTGGATTTTATCGTGGGATTTTGCAGTAACTGTCAGGTTCATCATGCCGTGTTTTCCAAAAGAAACTATCAGGTGATCAAGAAAGTTAATGCCGGTTTTGATGCTGGTTATTCCGGATCCGTCCATGTCAACTGATACCTCGACCCTAGTCTCCTTGGTATCTCGTTTGATTGTGGCCTTTCGCGGTGTCATGCTCTCACGTATTGTGTTTTCTGCTTTATTTTAAATTTAATACTTTTGGGAGCAGGTGAATCGAGTCTAATACCAAAACTGCCCCGTTTTGCTCAAATAATTCGAGTTTTTCCTGCGGGTTTTTGCTAGTACCGATGATTCCACAAAAAACGGGTTTTTGGTCTGTTAGCTCAGAGGCTCTGTTTACCATCAAAAGATCTTCCATGGAATCCCCGATATACAGACTGGATCTGCTGCTGATTCTCCTGATGGTATTTAGTAGTGGTAAAGGATTGGGTTTTGCAAGACTCCTTGGCTCATCCTCCAAGAACACGGAATTTCTTATATCAAATTTCTCCAGCAGTGACTTTAATGAGTATTCCACAGATTTTTTGCTCCTGCCTGTAACCATTGCAATTTTTTGGTGGAATTTTTTTTGCAGTATATTCATTAGCGGGGAATCAAGAATTACTTTGTCCTGTTCAATCAGACCGGGTTCAGAAAACGGCGATGTGTTTCCAAATAATTTTTGATATAGTTGCGGTCCGTAAAAAAGCTGATCAAATGTGCGACGCAACAGGCTTTGATCACGGCTGCCAGGGTATGACAGCTGGTTTGTCATATCAGATATGTCAACCAGACTGTTAATGTACTTCTCCACAGATGAGATGCCGGTGGAATCTGCATTTTTTATAACATCAAAGACAAAGCTGGTCTGATCTGCTTTTAGTTTTTTTGCGGCAATCAATGATAATACCGCAGCATATGTGAGATCAACCTCGTCATTGAATCCGCCGGTGGATTTGAATCCTTCGATAATTTTAAAATTAATACTGATGGCATCATCTATTTTTGCAAGATTCTCCAAAATGTGCTGTGCCGTCTTGATGATTGCAAAATCATATGATTTTGTAATGTCAATTAGGACGCCGTCACAATCAAAGATCAAAGCATCGATTCTAGCTAAGACATCCACACCAGAATCATCAACGTAGATTCCCTCTGCCTTTTTTCTCAGAGTCATTCCAGCAGATCACGCACAGCCAGGAGAAATTTCGAGTTCATCTCTTTTGTTCCAACCGTCACCCTAAGACATCCTTCATGTTTTCCTATCCTCCCCAGTTTTCGAATAGAGATGCCCTGTTCAAGTAATGCGGCGTAAATTCGTTTGTATGCCCCGTGTGCATCAAACAATACAAAGTTGGCATTGGAGTCAAATACCTCAAAGGCGCCGTGCTTTTGCAGGGTCTCAATAATTCTTTTTCTCTCAATTTTGACGAGGTGGATGGCATCTTTTATGATCTTTGATCTCTCCAAGGCCAGAATTCCAGACTCGATCGTTATGGTACTAACGGGATACGGATACTGCAGGACGTTCATAAACGCATCAGTGAAATTCTTGCTTGCAGCAAAGTATCCGAGTCTGAGACCTGCCAGACCAAACGATTTGGAGAGGGTCCGTATTACAACCAGGTTTTTTTGGGTTTTCACCATTGGTAAGATGGTATGATCTGCAAACTCCCCGTATGCCTCGTCAATTATTACTAGTCCGTCAAAAGATCTTATTAATTTCTGTAATTCGATTTTTGAGAATTGAAATCCGGTGGGGTTATTCGGGGAGTCAAGGTAGAGAATATCCGCATTTTCAGATTTATTGATAAAATCCATGACATCTAGTTTCATCTCATGTGAGAATGGGACCGTATTTAGGGGAACAGAATACAGTTTGCATCGTTCCTCGAAAAATCCAAAGGTGGGATCAGATGTGAGGATGCGGGTCTTTTCTGATGCAAAATTACATAGTATCAGATCCAGAATCTGATCAGAGCCGTTGCCAACCCCAACCATTGAGGGAGGCATCCCGATGTACTTGGATATGCTTTTGATTAGCTGTTCTGCCCCGCCAAGCGGATACTGCCTTACATCGGAGTTTTTTCTTGCAGAAGATATTATATCATTTTGAAACTGCTTTGGAATTACATAGTTTTCATTGGAGTCAAGCTTTAGTGAATTCTGATTGAATTCGGGCTTTTGATAGCCGCCAACAGACGAGAGTTTTTGTATTCTCTCAGCAAACCAGTTTTTTTTCATTTCAACCTGCCTTTTACTGCCTCGTAATGGTTTGGTAGTCCCTCGGATTCTGTCAAGACCTCAAGATGTTTTGAGATTCTCAACAGCGAGGATTTAGACGAGGTTACCTGCGTGTTTATCTTTACAAAGTCCAGTACTGAAAGTGAGCCGCGGATTCTTCCAAAGCCGCCGGTAGGCAAGACGTGGTTTGATCCAAAGATGTAGTCACTGGCAGATGACGGGCAGTAATGCCCAATCAGAACCAGACCGGACGTGGTAATTTTTGAGGAGACGGATTCTGCGTTTTTTGTCATTATCTGCAGGTGTTCGGGGGCCAGGATGTTTGCCAGTCGGATCATATCAGAACTATTTTTACAGATTGCAATAAAGCCGTTATTTTTCAGACTCGATGATACGATGGCTCTTCTTTGAATTTCTGGCAGTATCTCAGAGACCGCATCCCTGACTGATTCTGCAAGTCTTTTGGAGGTTGTGATTAGATAACACAGGGTATCGCCGCTGTGTTCTGCCTGAGAGATGAGATCCAATGCGATATAGTTTGGATCAGCCGTGTTGTCTGCCATTACCCCCAGTTCGGTAGGACCTGCAAGCATGTCGATTCCAGTCTGACTACTTATCATGGACTTTGCAGCAGTAACAAATGATCCCCCCGGACCGACGATTTTATCAACCTTGGGGATGGTTCTTGTGCCGTAACACAGCCCGGCAATTGCCTGGGCACCGCCAGTCTTGTAAATCTCGTTAACGCCGCAGATATCTGCTGCAACGATGGTCATCGGATCAATTCCACCCTCTGAATTCGGAGGAGACACGGCAACGATTCTTTTAACGCCGGCAATCCGGGCGGGAACAGCAGACATTATTACGGAGCTTGGGTACCGTGCCAATCCTCCTGGAACATAACAGCCAATACTTTGAATCGGGGTGAATCTTTTGGAGATTTTAACTCCGGCATTATTGATTGTTACATTTTTTAAAAGCGACTTTATCGCGTATTCTGTTTTTTCGAGTCTGGCTTTTGCAGAGTGTAGTGCGTCAAGCTGGGTCTTTGAAACTTTGGAGTACGCATCTTTGATCTCAGATTGGGATACACGCAACGAGGAGATGTTTACCCCGCCAAACATCTTCTCGTATCTCCGAATCGCCTTATCGCCGTCTTTTTTGACGTTTTTTAGGATGGATTCAACCGTGGTTTTTTTTTGAGGCAGTCTCCGGACTGCCCTAGCTGCAAATTTTTCAACGTTGGTTACTTTGATTATTCTCATCAATTCTCTTCGTCACGCTTTATCTCCTCGAGCTCTAG
This sequence comes from Candidatus Nitrosopumilus sp., assembly GCA_965218785.1. Lineage (GTDB taxonomy): Archaea > Thermoproteota > Nitrososphaeria > Nitrososphaerales > Nitrosopumilaceae > Nitrosopumilus. Next base: position 239,572 of record OZ244650.1, on the reverse strand, counting down.
AATCTGCCGCGGTTCATGAACCACGAGACCCTGGGCAATCTTTCTTAGTTTTGGAATGAGTTTGTGGAACTGATCCTTTTTGACGACCGTGTTTACTCCAAACCACCCAGGTTCGCTAAGCGGGCTTATCGTGGGTCTTTTCAGGGAGGGCATCTGTGTTAAAAGTTTTTTTAGGTTTTTCTCCTCTACATTCAGATAGACGTGCAGGTATTTTCTGCCGTTGACTGCGCCTCGCATCAGGGTTAGAACGTCAAATATTTTCTCGCGCTTGTTTGGATCCTTTAATGACTTTTTATTTGCAATCAGGTGTGCAGTGGAGGTGAGTACCGTATCGACTATCTTTAGCTTGTTCTGCTTTAGAGTTGTTCCGGTTTCAGTAACATCCATGATTGCATCCACATCTTCTGGGGGCTTTGCCTCAGTTGCGCCAAATGAGAGGTGGATCTGGACGTTTTTGTTGGTTCCCAGTCGAACCCATGGTGTTACAATCAGCGGATCTTTAGAGCCGTAATATTTTTTGTAGGATTTTGAGTTTTTTAGAAATTTGGATGCGGTGATAAGGTATTCCGAGGATATGCGAAGTGTTTTTTTCTTTTTGCCATAGTCTGCAATCATTTCATCAAGATTTTTGTAGCGATACTTGTCTGGGAATGCTATTACCAGTCTGATTTTGCCATATTCCAGATCCAGGATCGGCTCTACGTCTGCATTGGTTTCTCCAACCCAGTCTTTTCCTGTGATGCCCACGTCGTATAGTCCCTCTGCAACCAGGGTTGGGATCTCCTGGGGGCGAAGCATCTTGACTATGATCTTTGGATCATCCAAGTAGACGCGATAAGTTCTGCTTTTCCGGTTGACTCTGGTCCAGGATCTTTCTAGTAGTTTGAAGGTGGCCTCCTCTAGGCTTCCTTTGGGAATGGCAAACCGGATTTGTGACATGTTTTATCTACTCAAAAACTAGTATATAATGACCACATTTATTTTAAAAGCAGTTGGGTTTTGTTAGTTGATCTGTAATGGGGATCCGTTTTCGGGTTGCTATGATTTTGCGTCTTACGGGTAGAGACCGTATGTGTCTTTTCAGAATTAACTGCAAGTTTGGCAGGAACAAGATTCCAAGTGTGTGAAGTTCCAACCAAACATCATACCTCAATTATCAGTTTTCTGGAAGGGTTTTTGATGTATAGGGTTGTTTTTGAATTTAGTTACAGCATCATTCCCACCAGATGAGATCCAAGACGTCATCCAAAAAAACATTCAAAGACGATCTAGACAGATATTTAGGTCTGTTAAAATCCTGTTTCTTTGGACTCGTTGCACAGCCTGGATAGTGCGGGCGGCTTCGGACCGCCAGGTCGAGGGATCGAAGCCCTCCGAGCCCTTTAGATATCTTATTAGGTAAACAGTTTGGCATTATGATGAAGTGAAGGTATCTTTATTCAAATTGGGGTTGGGGCTGGTGCTAGTCGGAATTATCTGGATTTCATTTATTTTTGTAGAGATTGAAAAGACAGATGGCGTGGTTTTGTTAAAAGAGACGAACTCTTTTGAGCTGGATTTGGAATTTACTGGGACGGACATTGGGTTTTACAGGGTGTACATGCCAGAGTTTGCAGGTGAGGCGGTATTTATCCAGATATTGGATGTAAAGGGCAACGTGATCCAAGAGGAGAGAATCCAGACAAAGATGTCAGTCGGATATTTTAATTTTGATAAAGACGGGGTGTACACTGCAAAAATTGCAAACATTTCAGAAAACCCGGTTGATTTGCAGTTAGAGTTTGGCAATACAAATTCCAAAGAAATGACTGTTGCGGGTATTTTGATACTGGTGGGGGTTGTAACTATGATGGTAATGTCGTATCTGAGAATAAAAAATTATAGTATGGAGCAGCCTGATGAGAATATTTCATAGACTGGAATACACTGGATGACATGTCCGAAGATCAGTATTAGGTTGAATACAAGCCACGTTGTGAAAAACAAAAATGCGACAATTGAGAATGGAAGAAATGCTTTGAGTCGTGTGTGCTCCCTGTTTTTTATTATCAAGACTGCCCCCAGTGATGCAAGGACCAGTCCGAATTCAAGTGGCTGGTGAGACCAGGATACCAGTCCGTCAATTCCAAAGAGATCATGGGATACCGAGTCTGCAAATCCGGAAACGGTTTGTAGGATGGAACCTGCAATGACTAGCTTGATTCCGGTTTTAAGTGAGCCGTGGACTGATTTTTTAATTATTAGCATGCCACCCATGATTGCAGCACAGCTAGTCATTGAAACTCCAAAGTATACTATGATGTGCGAGGGACTCCAAAAGAATTCAGGTTCATTTTGAAGGTGGGAGATTGCATCCCAGAATCCTGCAGAAACGATCACGATGGGGCCGATTACTGCCAGGATGGATACGAGTAGGACGAGGGTGGATGGTTTTGCAAGTGTGGAATTTGAAAGTCTTTGAATCAGCTTCATTTTGTTTCTATGGTTTGGGACTATTTGAAATGTTGTAATGGTATCAATTAGAAAAATTCGACATTATGGCTAATTTTTGAATTAACTATATTAGATGAGGCGTTGTGGGGTGTGTATGAGTCCGGGGATAGGTCTGATGAAAAGACGTCTTGAAAAGGAAAAAGATGCGGTTGCTCTGGGAATTTCAGGAATTGCCAAAAAATATGATGTTAAACTGGAGGATATCAAGACGCTGGAGACAAAGTATCATGATGATGCAGGCGATTGGTATGTTGCACTAGGATGGGGGGAGAAAAAAGCTGTAATCCGGATGGATTCCGTGCTGGGTACGATTACGGAAATTAAGGAAATCTGATTAGTAAAATATTCTAGTTGGTATGGGTTGGTACATCAAAGACTGTAGTGGCTACTGCATCAAAGATGCTGCGTGTCATATACTGGATGCTAAAAGAAGAGGGAATTTGTCGCATGTCAAAGTTGACACAGGTTCATAAATTTGAAGACATTATAATTAGGAATATGAACGCGTTTTATGCGTTGGGGATTATACCTCGTTGATTAGCTGTGATTTTACCTGACAAATGGATGAAGAATGGTACTGGGGGTGAGCCCCGAATGGATACGTGTCCAATTTCATCTTTGGTTTGCAGTACATCTCTAGCGTAGACCATACTCTATGTTCGGATATTGCATGAAATATTTATTAGGATCGCACATGGATACGCATAAATTCTATTGAATAGTATTGTAATAAAGTGATTAATGAATAAATAAATAAACGAAATAAGAATTCTAAAAACACATGACGGATGATAAGCCATCTGATGGTGCGACTATGGAAAGAGCAATTAGTTTATCCAGAGAATACATTTGTGCAGTTAGATTACAAAAAAATCGCTTACAGAAACCATGTTCAGAGGAGTATTCTTTTCAATTCAAATATTGTATAGATTTACAATTTTTTATAATTTCTTTATACCGATTTCGAAACATGGTAAACCTTGCAACAAAAATAGATTCTATTTCAAAATACATGTGTGAAGCGATTGAAGAATTCGATAGAAATATTCCTGATCTTAAAATCATGCGTGATGTGGGAGAACATATGTATGATTATGGAATTGATAGTAAAAAAAGACATGTAAGAGAAATAAACCGAAAAGATCTCCAAGCAGATTCATTTAGTGTTGATATGGTATTTACATGGTTGGGTAAAAAATTAAATGTGAATTCTGCATTAAACGAAGCAGAAAAATTATATGAAAAATTACAATCAATAAAAGAAGAAATGGGACAGAACAAATTTTGATTTAAATCTTAGATTATTTGAAATATTAATTCCTTTTAATTTCTGGAATAAAACTACTCAAAGGCTTTGCTAATGCCTTAAACTTTTCACGATGTACAGATATCATATTTCATTTCTTTGATCGAGATTTTATATTTATGTATAATCCAATATAGTTATTGTAGTAAATGATATTATTTATCACGAGTCTCAATAACCACAAAGGTATTTTCTTACAATATTGATATATGTGAAAGAGTAACCCAGTACATGCTAGTTACAAATATCGAGCATGCAAGAAAAGTAATCGATATTATTTTGGATTGGTACGATAAAAAAGACGGGATATTCTCAGGTTCTGATCTTCCAGAATCGGAGATTCCAAATGGGATAGACATTGGATCATACGAACATATCATGTTTCTTACCATGACTGTAGCAATAGACTATCAGCGTTCTGCAAGCGACCTGTGGGATTCGGCAAGAAGATCGTGGGAGGATAAAGACACCAGATGGGTTTTTTTCCCAAAGGAGGTCATTAAAAAGACGACAGCAGAACTTGGCGAGGCGCTGACAAAATACAAACTTTGTAAAAAAATAAAAAAAGATGTTGGCATTTGGAGGAGTATTGCACAGTCATTTGCAGAGTTATTTGACGGAGATCCCAGGAATCTTTTTGCAAGATTTGATTATGACGCACATCAGATTGTCACGGCAATGAAAACACAGTATGGAAAAGACTTTCCATACCTTGCAGGTTCAACAGGAACGGGAAAAATTCGCTCGTTGTGGATTAGAATGCTTTACAAAGAAGCCAAGATCAGATTCAAAAACCTGGAAAAAGTGCCAATGCCAATAGACATTCATACCGCACGTGCAACGATAATGACCGGATGTCTGTCAGGCACGTTTGAAGACGATTTCTCAAAGCTGACAGAATACGCAAAACAGGCCTGGGTTGATGTCTGTAACAAGACTGAGCACTATCCACTAGAACTTGATGAGGCATTATGGAATCTAAGCAGACTCGGATGCACGAAATACAGAGATGGGGCGGCATGTCCAGTCAGAGACCAGTGCAGGCTGGAAAAATACTGCACGGCAAATATTCCATCATCTAGTATTCAAATAAACCAAAAAGGACGTACGCTGATAGATACAAGACTGCCAGAATGACAAAAATTTCAGTCGTTACTTCATGTGGGAATAAAAAAAGAGATGAAGAACTTCCAGCATGGAGGTTATACAAATCATCAAGAATAACGGCAGTTTACAACCGTAAAGACGATACTGACATGTTCATTCTAAGTGCGGAACATGGGCTTGTTCCTGCCGAAAAAACAATACAGCCATACGACAGAATAATGGATGAGAAAAGATGCCAAGAATTAGTACCAGAAATCAAAAAAATTGTAGAAAAATATGATGTGGTAATTTTTTTCAAGGCAGGAGCCAACAGGCTTTATGAACAATGTATTACCAAGGCATGTACAGAATCAAAAGTAAGATTAAAGTCATTTGGATATAGATCCATGGGCGGGATTAATGATTTGCCATCAGAGATCAGGAAAGCAAAGGATGGATTCATTTGAATGTCTGCTAGAAATTAGAACACACAGACAAGAAAAGATTTTCAAATATCATACAAATTATGATTCGATGATATATTTTGAATCCATTAGCAGGTGGGGAGTGCATTGCATGTATCATTTTGTGTGTTTTGAATCTTCATTAAACAGGATACACCATAATTATCCATTGCCTCTACCTAGAGAATTCCTTATGCAGGTCGATTCCAACATAGGTCATAGATTTTGTTTTTTTTCCTAATGATTTTGTTTATTTTTTTCTTGGAAACTGTATTTTTTCTAGATGGGGTATTCCTAATATCATCTGAATTTCGTTTTTTCTTCACATATAGTTACTAAACAATCAGGGCATAGAATAACCCCTTCATTGTTAGTAAGTATATGCATTGTTTCACTATACTCCTTAATTTCATACTTTATTGATGGTCTCCATGCTGATTCAAAGAACATTACACAACACTCTTTGATTTTATTTTCAAATCCCATCCAGAGTTCTATCTCATACTCTTTTTTTGATTGCAAGATCTTTGACATGGTAAATAATAGCGATCTAAACCTTTTGCAAAAGGATTTTATATCATAAAGTCAATAATATTTTAACAATGTTGTATGAAGCTAAATGTCCTGAATGTGGGAAGATGGCACATGGTGAGGATCAAGTTGTAGAAAGATTTGGTATTAGAAATAATCAGGGATACAAAATGGTTCAATCATGGTGTAGAAAGTGTAGAAGCCGTCAAACAAAAGAAAGGCGTCTTAGTAGAAAATAACTTATATCCCGATCTTTGACAGGTAGAAGAATTTTACATTAAATTCTTAAAGACATTTCATTTTCTCTCAAAATTCTGTAAACTCAGGGACAAGATTACAAGTTTTGACAGATAAAAATCAGATCGAGTGTTAGAAGTTGTCGTGTATTCTCCTTTGCCTGACATACGTGAAATATTACAACGAATGAAAGTTCATTTCTCACTTGACGCGGACAATTATCAAACACCATTGAAGGTATTTGCCGACAAAAAGCCACAGATATGATCAGAGAAAAGAATACAAAATGGATGGAAATGGATACCTATGACTAGGAGGACATAATTTCCATATATTACATTTGGTGATTCCTAGATAGAGGTTAAATATTCCTCTTGACATTATACAAGGAATCTTTTTTACTTAGTAAATTATAATATACATATGTTGAATCGCACAGGAAGAGTAGAATCAATAGATTTTTCACAAAAACCTAAACTTTTAAATCGTGTAACTTCTATGATCAAAACTCGAGTAAAGGTGAAAATGATACAATTTTACAAAATTAGAATCAATCAGATAATTGTAAATACAGAGGTAAATTACATTTTAGAAAAATTATGAGTTTATTACAAGGGCCTTTCTCTGTACTTTTAGCTGTAAAGTATTCGCAAACAAGAAAACATGAAATGGCTGTAGATAATTTGAAAAATTGTTCGCTTGTACAAAGCATCATACAATATACTTTGAAAGAGTTTAATGCTAATAATATACAATTTTTAATTCCTTCTGATAGATCACGCAGTATTGATTTGTATGTGAAATTCAAAATCAACAATGAGAATGTATTAGAAGATATTGTTGAAAAAATTAAAAATGACACTCATGGTAATTTGGAAACAGTCTCAGGTTTTATTCAAGATTAACATATAATTACTATCTAGTATGTTGATGTTCATTGTTTAAGAGGGATTCTCATTATATAGTAATTTACGATGCTGTGGTTCCACAAGAACGTCATAGTAGATTGAAAAAGGAAATGAAAAGACATAATGAGTTAGAAGCACATATACCAAAGATTCCAAAAAAACTAAAAAATCAAGACAATATATCACTACAAATTGAAGTTACTTTTACAGGAATAGGTGGTGAAAATTTGGTACGTCAAATTTTCAAAGTATTTCATGTAAGCATAAGGGAAGAAAATAGAATTGGTAATCCAAATAGAATAAAAGAACTCATACACCAAATAAAACACAAGTTTGTATTTCTAATCTTAAGCTATCTTACAACCATATTCATTCAAATAATTTATCAGCATGAGACACTTAATTCAGACATGTTATCAAAGATTGTATTTTATTCATTATTGATAATATTGATACCAATTCATAAGGATATTCATAAGTGTTTATTCCCACCAGAAGATTCTAATTAAGAATCTCAAACAACCATATGCTCATCAAAGCATCTTTAGTTGTATCTTTTAATTGAATTACAGGATCTGAATTTCGTTTTTTCTTCACAATGATTACAATGACTTGATATCAAATAACAACTATCCAACAGATCCTTCTGTCAATGTATTATCAGAAATATAATACTCGCCACCACCAATTTTAACCCAGCCAGACTTTTTACCAACTTCATCATGAATGGGGGCAACTTGAGATGAGAGCATATCAATCTGGTGCAACATTACAGCTTCTAATGTTTTGGGCCGGACAATACCTGGAATCTTGTCAGTAGGCGTACCATGGTGGCTTAATATCATGTGGAGTATCTGGTTTGATAAATCATCACTGCACTGTGTCTCCTTTACAAGTATCTCACCAACAAGAAAAAACCCCATTGGAATATGGGTTAATAACTTTCCCTTATCAGAGTAAACAGTTCCAAACTCTGCATCAAGTTCAATGATTTTACCCAGGTCATGTAAGATACAACCACAGTACAGCAAATCACGGTTGGCTTTGGGGTAAATTGACAGCAAACTATCAGCTATTTTTAGCATTTCTAAAATGTGTGTTATTAATCCATTGGGATAAGCATGATGCATCGATGATGCAGCGGGCCATACGGCAAGTTTGTTCATCAAATCCGGTCTGGCAAATAATTTTTCTAAAAGGATTTTTAATTCAAGGGTTGTAACTGTGGCGACGTATCTATTTAATTCTTGAATTTGTTCATCATTTGGGGAAATCTCCCGTTTTAGTTTATTCCAATCAGGATCAGTAACAAACATCAGCTCATTTACATTAATAGTAATGCTGTGATATGTATCACTATATTTACCGACAATACGGTAAACCTTGCCTTGCTCAAGTCTGTTATAAAATTTGGTACATTCATTTGCCGTTCCAAAATATCTGGCCTTGAGGGTTTTTGTTTTGTCTGCTACATCGAAAACCACCATCAAGTTTTCACCCTTGGTTTTTGCTGGAAATGATTTTTGCACTATTACCAAATCAAGGGAAACGGCATCCATGTCATTTAATTCGTTTAAAAATTCTACCACATTATAATTACTTGATTTGGGTATTTATTTTGATCTCAAAATGAAAGGTGCTAATTCCCCCTTGCCTGCAACTAGAAAAGCAAGATGTTATATTTGATATCAGGCATCAAACCTACAGATTGTCATAAACAGAGCAGATGATAATAGGCAAAATTTCCAATATTACAAAAGATTAATATTTTTTAGTTGTTTCTAGATTGTATGGTACAAATGAAAAAAGGCCCCGGTGGAAAACCTAGTAAAAATCCAGGCAAGCCATCTGGCGGCGGAAGAGACTAATTCTCCAAAAAATTGATTATTCACATTTGCAGTAAATTTACCTGCAATTCCTTCCTTTTTGAAGGATTCAAATGATTCCAAGATATTACTTGATTTAATTAGATATCTCTCTACCAAAGAAATTTAATTATCAAGTTTATTCAAGACAACATGACTAGAGCGATTGTTCTTGGCGGCTCACGTGGAATTGGAAAGGCAATTTCTGACTCGCTAAAATCAATAGATATTGATGTTTTTGCGGCATCCAAAAATGATATTGACACTTCAAATTTGAAGAGTGTAAAAGAGTTCCTGAAAAAAAATACACAGACAGACATTCTGATTCTAAACACGGGAGGTCCTGCCCCAAAGCCGTTTGCCACCATAACTGAGGATGATTGGAATCTGTATCACAATCAATTATTTCTGGGATTTTGCACCATACTACAAAATATCAAAATCAATGACGGCGGATACATTTTTTTGATAAGCTCAAATGTCATCAAGGAACCAAATGCAAAATTGATAATATCCTCTGCGTATCGTGCCGCATTCAGCGAGGTCTTTAAAATTTTAAGCAAAGAGTATGCAGGAAAAAACATCAGTTGTATAAACATCGCACCAGGACCCATCAACACGGACAGGACCCAGGAACTAATAAAAGATGTAAAAGAATTTGAAAAATCCCTGCCCATGAAAAGATTGGGGGAACCACGCGAGATTGGAAGCTTTGTAAAATCCATAATTGAGAACAAGATAAAGTATCTATCAGGTGTTACAATAAACTTTGATGGTGCAAATTCAAACCATATCTTTTAGGATTATTTTTTAAATTCAACGTTTGGAATGTCAGGCTGGCCTGCAATTGCAATCAATCCGCCCTCACGCAGTTGCTGCAATAGCTGCATAACTTCCTTTTCAACCTGGTTTCTTTGCAGTCCTGTTTGCTGTGCAAACACCTCCACTAGTTCAGTTACTTTGCGCTGACCGTTACACGACTTCCAGAAATCTACAATTGCCTGATTTACCATGAATCCCTGTTCATGATCATTTGCCAGTACCAACGAACCGTCCTCCTGCCGTACCAGTTTTCCAACTCCTTGCGGAAGTGCAGTCTCATAGTTTATTGGCGCAGGCGTATTCAATCCGGCACCCATGTTTTTGATCTTGACTTTTGCCTCCTCGGACATTTTATCCATTGACCATGGGGGATCCCATACAATATCCACATTGACGTTATTTACCCCGGGCACCTTTTTGACAAATCTGGTGGCATCAGAAACCAGTGTTTCATGCAACGGGCACCCCTGGGTGGTCATTGTCATTTTGATATTGACATCATTGTTTTCTGTCACGTCAATTCCATAGATTAATCCCATTTCCACGATATTGAGGGGAACCTCAGGATCCATGCATAATTTCAAGGAATCCTCGATTGCCTGTACGGAAATAGCACTCATCTGTTAATGGCAGTTTGAAAAACAATAAAAACTTTCTAATTATTAGCTTCAAATAATTTTGGAATTGATACCTCATACGGGGCCGTAGCCACGCCTTTTTCAGTAATTATACCAGAAATTAATTCAGGCGGGGTCATATCAAAGGCAGGATTGATTACTCGGATATCATCAGGGGCGGTCTTTTTCTCACCAATTCCTGTAACTTCGGAGCCTTTTCGCATCTCAATTACCACATCTGGGGCCTTGGTTTCCAAGTCAATTGTAGATAACGGTGCTGCAACATAAAACGGAATTCCGTGTTGTTTTGCCATTGTTGCCACCTGGTAGGTTCCAATTTTATTAAAGACATGGCCCGTCCTTACAATCCTGTCTGCTCCAACTATGACCTTGTTTACCAGCCCGTTTGCCATACTATACCCTACTGCAGTATCAGGAATCAAACTTACATCAAATCCATCGTGTTTTAACTCAAATGCCGTAAGCCTGGAACCCTGCTGTATCGGTCTGGTCTCAGTGGCTATTACCTTGATGTTCTTTCCACTCTCTCTAGTTGCCCTAATTACACCCAATGCGGTTCCATATGCCACGGTAGCTAGTGCACCGGCATTACAGTGGGTCATTACGGTGTCATTATCATCAAACAGGACGGATCCGTTCTTGCCCATTGTCTTGTTAATTTCAATATCTTCATCTGCCATTTTTTTAGCAGTGGAAATTACCAATTCTTTAATTTGTTTGACTGAATCACCGGTCTTGGCAACACCCATAATTTTTTCCAATCCCCAGCCCAGGTTGACTGCAGTCGGCCTGGTCGCAAAAAGGATTTTTTTTGCTTTTTCCAAATCAGAGAGTAACTCATCCCGTGTTGCCGCATCACTTTGTAAAACCGCCAAACCAAGCCCAAACGCCCCTGAAACTCCAATTGCAGGCGCACCCCTTACAACCAAGGTACTAATCGCATCTGCAACTTTGTTAAAATCATCATATTCTACAAAAACAAGTTCATTTGGTAATTTTGTCTGATCAATCATGATTACTTTGTTGTTTTTCCATTCTACAGTTCTCAATGAGGAATTAGGTGGAATATCACTTTTCATTTAAAATTATAATTTTTATTTCCATATTTAAAATAACTAAACCCGGCATCTGTGAAACATTATAATCTCATTAAAAATCTAGTAATACCATGATTGGTAGTACCGACTTGGAGAAATGGGATGTTTCTCGTATGTATGAAATTTATGATAAATGGCCAGAGATTGCCGAGGAGGCATATTCATCAAATCTTAAAAAAATCCAATTAGAAAATATAGATCACATAGTTTTTGCCGGAATGGGAGGTTCTGGTGCCATAGGAGATACATTTGCCAGCATCCTATCACAGACGAAGATTCATGTTTCTGTTGTAAAGGGATATCTACTTCCAAATACCGCAGATTCTAGATCGCTGGTAATAACTACAAGTATTTCAGGAAACACGGAAGAAACCCTTTCCATACTATATTCTGCAAAAGAGAGGGGCTGTAAAATTATGGCTGTTTCTTCTGGTGGAAAAATGGAGGAGTTTTGTAAAACAAATGAAATAGATTTTAGAAAAATTTCACAGATACATTCTCCACGTTCATCGTTTGTCAAATTTTTCTATTCAATCTTGAAAATTCTTGATTTAATATTGCCAATAACAAATAAAGAAGTAATTGAATCAATTAAAAAAATGAGAGAGTTGAGGGAGAATATTTCTTCGTCAAATCTGACAAATACCAATAGTGCCATTAAACTGGCAGAATGGATAACGGAAATTCCCGTTATCTATTATCCATGGGGATTAAACTCGGTGGCAATTAGGTTTAAAAATTCTTTACAGGAAAATGCAAAAAACCATGTAATCACAGAAGATATTATTGAAACGTCCCATAACGGAATAGTTGCATGGGAAAATCCCTCCAAATTACAGCCCATTTTATTACAGGGTAAAGATGATCATCTTAAAACAAAGGAGAGATGGAACATACTAAAAGAATATTTTGAAAAAAACGGAATCGAGTACAAGGAAATATTTTCAATTGATGGCGGCATTCTATCCAAGATTACTACGCTAATTTACCTGTTTGATTATGTATCAATCTATAAAGCTGTTTTGGGAAATATCGATCCAACACCAGTTAAATCAATAGAATTCATAAAAGAAAAACTAGATGATTTTTGACTATGCCAGATTAGATATCCATATGGGATTCATCAAAAATAGATCCTTATCAATGATTTAGTAAATTTTATCAAAAAATGGGTGGCAGAACTGCCGCAAACACAACATACATCCCCAGACATCTGTCAGTGGAGGGAGGGAAAGCCGGTGTCCTATGTCGGATTATCTTGCAACAAATTATACCACAAACCAAGACCGAGAGTTATTCAGATAGATCCTACCATCACAAAAACTGTCAGGAAACTGGTTTGAAGACCAGCATAGACACCAGACGCAATGGCCGCAAGTGTTTCACGGTAGCTTGATGTGCCCATAAACTGCAAGCAGATTCAGAGAACATACCGTAAAACAGGCATGATTTCACCCCAAAAGACCAAAAAAGACCAAGATATCAAAAATATAATAAAACAGAACTCATTTCAAATATTATGAAAGTGGTGATTTTAGCTGGAGGCTATGGAACGCGAATTAGTGAAGAAACCGATCTCAAGCCAAAACCCATGATTGCGATTGGTGGGAAACCAATACTTTGGCACATCATGAAAGAATATTCATCATATGGGATTAATGATTTTGTGATTTGTTGTGGCTATAAGGGATATATGGTAAAAGAATATTTTGCAAATTATTTTCTTCACATGTCGGATGTAACTTTTGACATGAAAAAAAACAATATGGAAATACATCATAAATTTGTAGAACCGTGGACTGTGACATTAGTAGATACAGGATTGGATACCATGACCGGAGGTCGCTTAAAAAAAATTAAAGAATATGTTCAAGAGGATACGTTCTGTTTCACATACGGTGATGGATTAAGTGATGTCAATATTTCAGAATTGATAGATTTTCATAAAAATAAAAAAACAAAGGCTACAATGACAACAGTACAGCCACCCGGAAGATTTGGAACTTTGGATATATCTGGTAATAAAATTACAAATTTTCAAGAAAAACCTGCGGGGGATGGGAATTGGATTAATGGTGGCTATTTTGTTTTGGAACCATCAATATTTGATTATTTGAAAGATGATACAACAATTTGGGAAAGAGAACCTCTAGAAAGATTAGTTCGAGAGAATCAATTAACAGCATTCAAGCATACCGGTTTCTGGCAACCACTTGATACATTACGCGATAAAAATTATCTAGAAGGATTATGGAATTCGGATAAGGCACATTGGAAAAACTGGTAATGAATCAAAATTTTTGGAAAAAAAAGACCGTCCTGATTACAGGACATACGGGTTTTAAGGGTAGCTGGTTATCAATAGTTTTAAAAAAATTCGGAGCTAATGTAATAGGTTTTTCAAAAGATATTCCTACAAAGCCTAGCATGTATGAAATTGCAAATGTGGGAGAGGGGATGAAAAGCATAATTGGCAATATCAATGATGCAAAACATATCAGGCAGGTTTTTGAGGAAAACAAGCCGGATATTGTTATCCACATGGCAGCCCAGGCAATTGTCAGGGAATCTTACAAAAATCCATTAGAGACTTTTTCAACAAATGTAATTGGAACGGCAAATGTACTTGATGCAGTAAGAAACTCAGAAAATGTCAAAGTGGCCATTATTGTTACTAGTGATAAATCATACAGGCCAAAAAAAGATTACAGTAGATATTCAGAAGAAGATGCAATGGGAGGCAATGATCCATACAGTAGTAGTAAGGCATGCGCCGAACTAGTTACAGCATCTTACAGAAATTCATTTTTTAATCCTTTGAAATATTCTGAGCACAAAGTTGCAATTGCTTCAGTAAGGGCCGGAAATGTATTAGGTGGCGGAGACTGGGGAGCAGACAGGCTATTGCCAGATATCATCAGAGGTTTCCAAAATAAAATGTCCATAAAGATTAGAAATCCAGAATCAACAAGACCGTGGCAATTTGTTCTAGATTTATTGTTCGGATACATTATTCTGGCTGAAAAAATGTGGATTGATGGTCAAAAAAAATCTGAAGGATGGAATTTTGGTCCCACAATAGATGAGGAAAAACCAGTCAAATTGATTATTGAATATATTAAAAAAAATATAGATGGTGAAATAAATTTTGAGATAGATACGTCATCACAACCACATGAAGAGAAATATCTCAGTTTGGACTGTTCTAAAGCTAGTAATGAGTTAGGGTGGGGATCTAAAATGAACATAGAAAAGACTTTGCAATGGACACTAGATTGGTATAATGAGTTTATGAAAGGTGGTGGCAGTATGAGGGAATTCTCTGAGAAACAAATTGATGAATTTATGGCAGTGTAAAAAATGGAAAATTATCAATGTAGATTTTGTAATTGTGAAATAGATAAAGTGTTTGCAGATCTTGGGATATCGCCATTATCAAATTCATTTTTAAAACATGAGAATTTAAAAGAATTAGAAAAAAAATTTCCCCTCAAAGTATTTGTTTGTGAAAATTGCTTTTTAGTACAATTACCTGAATATGAGACACCTCAAAACATTTTCAAAGAATATGTATATTTTTCATCTTATTCAAAAAGCTGGTTAAAACATGCAGAAAATTATGCAAATATGATTTCGAAAAAAAATAATCTAGGAAAAGACAATCTTGTGGTTGAATTAGCAAGTAATGACGGATATTTATTACAATTTTTCAAAAATAAGGGGATTTCAGTTATAGGAATAGAACCTGCAGTAAATGTTGCCAAAGTAGCAAAAGACAGAGGAATTAAAACAATAGTGGATTTTTTTGACAAAGAATTAGCAGCAAAACTTTCTAACGAAGGAATAAAAGCTGATCTAATAATCGGAAATAATGTGTTGGCTCATGTTCCAGATATTAATGACTTTGTAAAAGGAATTTCTATTTTGTTGAAAAGGGACGGAATAATAAATATGGAATTTCCACATTTACTTCAATTAATAAAATATAATCAATTTGATACAATTTACCACGAACATTTTTCATATTTATCATTCAATACTGTAAAAAAGATATTTGAGTTTCATAATCTAATAATCTTTGATGTAGAAGAAATTCCAACTCATGGAGGATCTTTAAGAATTTATGCAAAACATGAAGCAAATGAAAATCTTGAAATAAAAAATTCTGTAAAAAAACTTTTAGAGAAAGAAAAAGATTTTGGATTGTTGGATATGTCAGTTTATTTGGAATTTTCAAAAAAAATTAAACTAGTTAAAAAGGAATTAATAAAATTTTTTGACAATACAAAACAAAATGGGAAGAAAATTGTATGTTATGGAGCTGCAGCAAAAGGAAATACCCTCTTAAATTTTTGTGAGATAGGAAAAAAACACATAGAATATGTTGTGGATAAAAACCCACACAAACAAGGATTGTATCTACCAGGTTCACATTTACAGGTAAAAAAACCCGAAGAGGTTAAAAAAACCAAACCGGATTTTGTAGTTATAATGTCCTGGAATATTAAAGAGGAGATCATGGATGAAAATTCATTTATTCGTGACTGGGGAGGAAAATTTGTCATACTAATTCCCGAGGTGATAATAGTATGATTTTTTCTGAAACCAAACTTTCTGGTGTATATGTCATTGAAATTGAAAAAATAGAAGACGAGCGAGGATTTTTTTCCAGAATATGGGATAAAGATGAATTTTCTAAAGTGGGACTAGGGACAGAATTTGTTCAGACAAGTATTTCATCAAATAAAAGAAAAGGTACAATTCGCGGGATGCATTATCAAACAAAACCATATGAAGAAGATAAAATTGTGAGATGTGTAAAAGGTGAAATTTTTGATGTGGTAGTTGATCTTAGACCGGATTCAAAAACATTCAAAGAGTGGTTTTCTATAAAATTAAGTTCAGACAATTACAAGATGTTATATGTACCTAAAGGATTTGCACATGGATTTCAAACTTTGGAGGATAATACTGAAGTTTTTTATCAAATATCAGAATATTATAATTCCAAACATGCAAAGGGGGTAAAATGGGATGATGATACATTCCAAATTAAATGGCCATTAAAAGCAACGGTAATTTCACAAAAAGATTCATCAAATCCCATTTTTCATAGAAATGATTTTTAAAAATATTTAATTAGTGATTTAATAAATTCAGGATATGCTAAAGAAGGAATTTGAAAATAGAAATAATGAATTAACAAAAATCATGTCTAAGGATTTGGAATTTAAAAAATATAGTCAAGAGTGGTTTGAAAAATCTTTAAAATATGAATATTCATATCATTTTTCTTGGTTGGGTCGTCCCATAATCCAATATCCCCAAGATATTTTATCTGTACAAGAGCTTATTTGGAAAATAAAGCCGGATTTAATCATAGAAACCGGAATAGCTCATGGGGGATCATTGGTTTTATCTGCATCAATATTGGAATTGATTGGAAAGGGAGAAGTGCTTGGAATCGACATAGACATTAGAAAACATAACAAGGAAGAGATTGAAAAACATTCTTTGTATAAACGAATTACTATGATAAAGGGCTCTTCAACAAGTAAAGAAATTATTAAAAAAGTTCATAATTTTGCCAAAGAAAAGAAAAAAATCATGGTCATTCTAGATTCAAATCATACACATGATCATGTGCTAAAAGAATTAGTTGCATATGCCCCACTGGTGTCAAAAGGCAGCTATATCATAGTATTTGACACAATTATTCAAAACATGCCTGAAGAACTTACCAAAAATCGTCCTTGGGGCAAGAATAATAATCCAAAAACCGCAGTAGAGCAATTTCTAAAGAGCAACAAGCGCTTTAAAATTAATAAAAAAATTGAAGAAAAATTATTATTTACTGCAGCGCCATCAGGATATCTTAAATGTATAAAAGATATCAGTGAAATCTCTAGATAATTATGAAAATTTGCATTATTGGTGGAAGTGGAGTTATTGGATCAAAAATGGTACAGTTTTTTTCGGAAAATGGTCATGATACTTTTCACACTTATAACACACATAGAACAAACAGTTCTTCTAAAGAGTATCAGTTAGATATAACTGATTCAAGTAAAACTGTAAATTTTTTAAAAAAAATCAATCCCGAAATAATCATCTATTCATCGGCAATTACGAACATAGATTTATGTGAAACTGATAAAGAATTAGCATACAAGGTAAATGTAAAAGGAATTGAAAATACCGTAAAAGGCTGTAAAGAAATTAATGGTAAATTAGTATATTTATCAACAAGTTTTGTTTATGATGGAAATAAAAAAGAGTATTATGAAGAAGACAAACCATCACCATCAACATATTATGGTTATACTAAAATGAAGGGGGAGGAAATAACAAAAGATTCTCAATTGGAATATTTGATTTTGAGAACTGACCAGCCATATTGTTGGGTGGAAAAGTGGCAACATACAAATTCGATTTTAAGGGTTCTCGACACATTACGTGCAGGTAAAATTTTAAATGAAGTGGAAGATTGGTATAACACTCCCACATATGTGCCAGAAATCGTTTTAGCTACATCAGAATTATTAAAAAATAAATCAAATGGTATTTTTCATGTTGTGGGTTCTGATTTTATTAATAGATACAAGTGGTCAATTGAAGTGGCTAAAATTTTTGGTTATGATCAAACAAAAATTAATCCCATTAATTCAAAAGAATTAAAACTTGCAGTAAAAAGAGTTAATGTAAATCTAAAGAATTCTAAAATACTAAAAGAAACCGGTTTAAAAATAAAGGGAATTAAAAGTGGGGCTATTTTAATGAAAAATGAGAGATCAGAGATTCAATAGTTTTTCAATAAAAGGGAATTTTTTTGCAGATCTGTTACTCTTGAATTTTTTTAATTGTAGGTTTTTAGAGGCAGGAATTGATTCGAAGCACTGTTTAGAGCACTTGCAAAGCATTGTTTTCATATATTTCTGGATTTTGGTTAAATTTATGCCTGAAAATTTTGATATTCTGAAAAATCATATGTTAGAATTTGTGCCTAGAAATTATTATACAGGACATCTATTGTTCATGAAATGCCGTTTTGATTCACCAACTCCAGAACTAGGTAATTGAAGAGATGTTGCTAATGAATTCAAATTAAAATAAGGATCGTGTTCATATTAAAAAAATCATAAATTATTTGGTTTTTAATATCCAGTTTACGGCAAGTATTCAAAATAAATTTTTACGGATGTTAAAGTAACCTTTAATGTAAGTAAAATTTTGAAATTGTAAATGCAAGATAGTAAGGAACCTTTTGTTAGTATTGGTATGCCCGTATATAATGGAGAAGTATTTCTTTCAGAAAGAATAAATTCAATTCTGGATCAAACATATTCTAATTTTGAATTAATTATATCAGATAATTGCTCCACAGATATGACACAAAAAATTTGTTTGATAAATGTGGAAAAGGACAAAAGAATCATGAATTTACGGCAAAAAAATGGGATCAATATAATTTCAAATTTTCAATATGTCTTGGATAAAGCAACGGGCAAATATTTTGTTTGGGCAAGTGTTGATGATTTTTGGGAAAAAGATTTTCTTAAAGAAAATATTAGTTTTCTAGAGAGAGAGAGAGAATTTGTGGGTTCAATTACAAACGTTGATAGTTTTGGTGCATCGGATCAAAGGGAGGTATTTTCTAATAAATATATAAAAAAAATTATTGAAAAATGTAGATGGAGTAAATATTGTCCTAAAGAAGCAGTAGGAAATTATGAAGAAAAAGTGAAAATATATCTCGGAATTAATTCTGCGCAGGCATTATACGGAATTTTTAGAACAGATGCGCTAAAGAAAAGTTTTGTTAATGAGTCATTTCTAGCAGTAGATTTGGCAACAATTCTAAACGTTCTAAAATATGGGGATTTTCATATTATTCAAAAAAAATTAATCAGATTTTGTAGAGAGGGTTTTTCATCAGAAGGGATATTAGCATCTACTAAAAAATTAGGACACAATAAAATTGGAAGAATTTTTCCATATTATCCTTTTACAAAATGGTGTTTTAGTCATATTGGTAAAAAAATATTTTTCAGCAATATTTTGCATTTTATTAAATTAAATACAACGGGGGGGTTGGCAATTATCTATGATCTTTTATATTCAAAAAAAAATAATTAGTTGGTTTTTAGGATTTTAATATTTTTTTTAAACCACCATCAAGGGATATTCTTGGATAAAACCCAAGTATTTTATGGGATTTGGAATTATCAGCCCAAATACATTTTTCATCAGATTTTTTATTTGTGTACTTGTAGAAAATTTGGTTTTTGGATATAGATTCAACGGATCTTGTAATTTTTTTTGCAGTGATTTTATTTGCCGATGAAATGTTGAAAATTTGAAATTTTTTGGGTTGTTTTTTAACAACTTGAATAATTCCATCTACTGCATCATCCACATACAAAAAATCACGGTATTGGTTTCCATTATGGGTGAGATATGCTGGATTTTTGTTGCTGGATTTGATCAGGTTTGCTATTAAACCTGATTTTTTGTTTTTTCCATATAAATTTGAGAATCGCAGGATGGTCATATCAAATCCATAAAGTTTTGAGTATTTTTCATAGAGTTGCTCAGTTAAAAATTTCCCTATTCCATAAGTGGTCATTGGATTTGGAATATCGGTTTCTTTGGAAGGGGATTTGCAGTTCTCACCATATACGTTGATGGATGATGCAAAAATAATTTTAATATTTTTTTTAATTTTTGCAATTTCCACTAGATTTAATCCTGCTTTGATATTTGTATCAAAAAATTTGGATAAATTATCATCATATTGCCCCACAAGATTTACAATAACATCATTATCTTTTACAATTTTCAATAAAGATTTTTTATCTAAAATATCGCCTAAAAATTCATTTTTTTGGAGGTTTTTTTGTTTTTTATGAATCATGAATTTGGTGCTAAAAAAATTTTTCATTAATTCCTGACATAGAGGTTTTCCTAAAAATCCTGAACTGCCTAAAACTATTACACGAGTCATATCAATATGTTAATTTTTTTTGAATTGGGATTTTTTCCAAATTAATTGTTTCAAGGATTTTAATAATTCTTTTGGAAGAATTTCCATCTCCATAGACACTTTTTTGTTTTTTTATGTTTCGAAGGAATTTCTTATCTTCAATTGCTTTCTTTATAGCTTTTTTTATCTTATTTTTATTATAGGGAACATCAATTACACTGATGGCTTTTGGTCGTCCGGATTGTCTTGTGCCTATATTGATGGATGGAATTTTTAGGAACGGTGTTTCCATTTTACCACTGCTGGAATTTCCAACTAATGCCGCTGAATGTTTTAGAAGATTAACATATTTTGAAAAAGGCAATGCTTTGTATTGTCTAATATTTGATTTTCTGATAATGTTGGAGATTTTTTTGGAACCAAAATCAGCGTTTCCATGTATAATAATTGCCTGAATTCCTAATTCAGTAACTGCTTCAAGGGTTTCAAGGATATTTTTTTCCGCTTTTGAGACTTCGGTGGTAACAGTATGTTGCATAACAAGGATAAAGGGTTTTTTCAAATCTATTCCAAATTCAGTCTCCAAAGCACGCTTGGATATTTTTGATACATTTTTGATACTATCAAGTGAAGGATTGCCTACGGTGAAGATATGACTTGGGATTTCACCCATTTTTATAATTCTGTTTGTGGCCTGTCTATTAGTTGTAAAATGAATATGAGAAAATTTTGTTATGGCATGTCTGATAGATTCATCAATTGTTCCGGTAACTTCACCACCTTCCATATGAGCAACAATTTTGTTCATGTGTGCGCCAGTTACTGCCACTGCAAAATTTGCACCGATATCAAATCCAGATAAAATAATGTCAGGATTGAGTTTCTCAATGATTTTAGATAATTGAATTAATGCTTTTCCCAACCCTGCAACCATTTCTGCCCCAGTATCCTTTCTATTTTTTGGATACATTTCAAATTTTGAAGTGATTTTAAATCCATCATTTTTTATTTCATTTATTGTATAACCGTGTTCTTTTAACAAATGGCTTCCTGTAACAATTAGGGAATAATCTAATTTCTTTGATTTTTCAATTTCTTGTATAACAGGACGAAATTTAGAATAATCAGCCCTTCGTTCTGTAACAATTAGGATTTTTCTTTTCAAGATATATCACTATATGAAAGTTGTTTGTTTACTGGAATTATTTGTTTAGCTCTTTTCCCAATAATTTTGTAGAATTTTTTAGCAGGAATTTGACCGGTGTTGGGTCTTTTTGTTGAAATATTCTCTTCAGTTAATTTTTCACCCTTTTGGATTTTTTGAACTGATACAACAGATTCTCTAGCAAATTTAAGAATAGGTTTTTCTTTACTAAGAATTTTTTTAGTATCACCCAATGCTAATTTTATAGCTCTGCACCCCTTTACAAGTTCAAATAATTCATTAGGTTCAAGAGAGATTTTTTGATCAGGTCCGGGCATTTTTCTATTTAGAGTAATATGTTTTTCAACTATACATGCTCCTTTGGCAACTGCACCTAATGCGGTGTATATTCCTAAAGAATGATCAGATATCCCTATTGGTATTTTGAACATATTTTCAAATTTTTCTATTACTCCTAAATTAATATCGGCATAGTCAGCAGGATATTCTGATGTTGTTTGCAATAATGCTAATGGAGTCTTATATTTTTGAAATAATTTTACAGCATCCTTAATTTCAGGAATTTCAGACATTCCAGTTGAAAGAATAACAGGCTTGCCTATTTTTGCAATTCTTCGTAAAAATGGTTCATTTGTTAATTCACCTGATCCAATTTTATATGCTTTTATTTTTAATTTTTCTAATTGATTTACAGCACTGATTGAAAAAGGAGTAGATAAAAATAAAATATTTTTTTCTTTGCAATATTTATTTAATTTAATTTCCTGATCCTGGGATAACTCACAGCTTTTAATAATATTCCAAAGGGTTTTTTTTGAAATTTTTCCAGGTTTTATGTTTGTGTGAAGCATTTCCTGTTCAGTAATGTGGGTTTGAAATTTTATACAATCTGCACCGGCTTTTTTAGCAATATCAACTAATTTTTTTGCCATAATGTACGAACCATTATGGTTAATTCCAGCTTCTGCTATTACAAAGACAGGATGCCTTGGTCCAATTTTACGTATACCTATACTGAAATCGTTCATTTTTAAAGATAATTCACAGCTGTTATGTATTAGTTTTTAATTATAAAATCATGAGACCTATTTGTTTTATCGGGGTTCGGGGAGGCTCCAAGGGTGTGCCTAGAAAAAATATTAGATCATTAGCAGGTAAACCATTGATTGCATACACTATTGAATCTGCCTTAAATTCAAAAAATTTTAGTCATGTAATAGTATCAACAGAAGACAAAGAAATAGCTAAAGTTGCCCAAAAATTTGGTGCAGAAGTACCATTCATGCGACCAAAAAAATTAGCTACGAGTTCTGTAGGGATGACAGATGTAATGATTCATGGTATAAACAAATTACAATCACTAGGGTATAATTTTGATATTTTTGTCAATAGAGACTGTACTGTTCCATTTATTCGGAATAAAGATGTCAAAGGCGCAATTAATTTATTGAAAAAAACTGATTGTGATGAAGTGGTAGGAGTTTATAGACAACATTTGAATCCTTATTTCAACATGATGGAAATTGGGAGAAATGGTTTTTTAGAATTAAGTAAGAAAAAAGGAAAAAGACCAAAAAGCAGACAAGAGGCACCAATCGTTTATCAATTAAACGGATTATTCGTTTTTAATGTAAATAAATTATTGAGTGTGCGAGAACCCATACTTCCAAAAACATTACCATATGAAATTCCAGTTGAAACGGGTTTAATGATTGATACAGAGATTGAATTTAAGATAGCTGAAATGATTGTTAAAAATAAAATTTTAGCAACAGACTAGTTACCACGCGGTCCATCCACCATCAATTACAAGATTTGCTCCTGTCATATATGATGATGCATCAGATGCTAAAAATAACAGTGAGCCATTAAAATCATCTTTTCTAGCCATTCTGCCTAAAATTGTTTTTTCAGAATAATTTTTGACAAATTTTGTTTTCATGTATGATTTGTCCTCCACTCCACCCAATGTCAAAGTGTTAACTCTGACATTTTTTCTATGCCAATATGATGCTAAATAACGAGTAATACTGACGATTGAACCTTTGGTAGCAGAATAAGAGACTTGGGAATTTAATTTACTTTTTCCATAGATTCTTTGATCTGCACCAACTAAACCATAAATTGAAGAAATATTTATTATAGAACCATTTTTTTGTTTGGCCATAATTGCTCCAAATTCCTGACAACAAAGAAAAACGCCTGTAAGATTAACATCAATTACTTTATTCCATAAATCAAGAGGAAATGTTTCAAAATTAATTGTTTTAGATGTTTGATTTATGGATGGATTAAAAAATGCATTATTAATTAAAACATCAACGGTATCAAATTTTTTTAAAATATCTCTTTTTACAGATTTTAGTGATGCCTGATCTGAAATATCAATATTAAAAGTTAAAGTTTTTGTATGAAACTTTTTCTGAATTGATTTTTCTAATAGTTTATTTTTTTTTTCATCAATATCAATTAAAACAAGATTTGCTCCCGCTTCACTTAGGATATTAGCAAATTCGGTGCCTAATCTTCCGGCACTGCCAGTCAAGATTGCAGTTTTATTAGATAAATCAAAGATTTTCTGAATAATATCTTTTTTCATATTTTAATTGACCTGCCTAATTTTGATGATTTTTTTACAGATAATGCTATTTCCATAGTCTTTATTCCTTCTTTAATTGGATTAATAGTCTTCTTTCTTTTTTTAATACAATCAATAAAATGCAATAATTCTTTTCTATACATACTATTTCTATCATATTTTTTTATTTTTGATTTTTGGATCCATCGATTTTTGGTAAAATCAAATAATTGAACGGTGTTAGAATTAGAATCCCAGTATATTTGGCCCCTAGTACCTATTAATTTACAATTTCTAATTGGGGGTTTTTGTATATAATCAAGATGTACTTCTCCAACAATACCATTTTTAAATTGAATTACTATAGCAGATAGATCTTCAGATGATATATTCAAATTTCCATATTGACCGGTTATTGAAAAAATATTCTCCACATCCCCAAAAAACCAGTACAAATAATCAATTTCATGAATACATGTCAAGACAACTCCACCTCCCAAATCTTCTCGTGCAGCATAATTTTTTTTATAATTTTCATTTGGATGCCAATCCGGTAAATATGAACCACTTTCTGCTTGAACAGAAATTATTTTTCCTATAGATTTTTTATCAATAAGATCTTTTATTGCAATGATATTTTCATGAAAACGGAGGTTGCAGCCCATCATACTGATTAATTTTTTTTGATGAATTAGTTTTGTGAGTTTTTTTATTCCTATGGTATTGTTTGAAAGAGGTTTTTCTATAAAGAGATCAATGTTATTTTTAGATAGTTCTATGGCAGTTTTAACATGTTCGCTAGTATTATTAGCTATAATTGCTGCATCAGGTTTTTCTTTAATTGCATCACTTAATTTGTTAAAAAATTTGCATTGATTTTTAAAATTTCCAAAATGAATTTGTTTTGTACATACTAATATCTGAATATCAGATAATTCAAGTAGGTTTTTGATGTGGCGTTTGGCAATTGAACCAAATCCAATAATAAGAATTTTCAATGATTTAGTTTAGATCAAGTGTAATATTAATTTTAAAATGAATTTTTCATCAGTAATTAAAAATTTTTTCGGCTAATTTTATGTATAAATGGCCTTCTTTTAGAGTAACTAAATTTAGTTTTGATTTATTATCCAACATTGAAAATATTTCTTCAGCTATTCCCTCTTTTGAATGAGGAAATGATTTTTTGAATGGTATTTTTTGCCAGGATGTACTACCTTTCTTGCATCTAAATAATTGCTCTAAAGGCATTAATCGATAAGAATTTTTCCTAGTCATAATCTCTATCCCCCAACGTCCAGCAGAATTCCAATCAGAATGATATGAGAAAGGAATGTTCTTATTTGAAATTCCGGATCCAATAAAAATTGAACCGGCTTTGTGCCAAGACAGAGGAGATTTTTGTAAACATTTGATGGTTTTAGGCATACCAATTAACCTCATCGCCATAGAAATTACATGAAGTGAATTACTAATTCCCCACCTAGAAAGAACAGATTTAGGAAATGAATCAAGATTGATTCTGTGTGTCCATTCAGTAAAAGAAAAAGTACAAGATGTAATTATACCATCATTTTTAATCAATTCTAGTAATTTATGAAAGCTGGGATAGAATAGTCGGTTATATGCCAAACAAACTTTTTTTCCATTACAATCATTTTCTAATGATTTAAGAGGTTTTGAGTACAGGTCACCGGGTTTTTCTAAAAGAATGTTTTTTTGTCCAGATTTTAATGCTAGTTTTGTTGCAGGAGTCAAAAGTTGAATGGGAGTGGCTACAATAACTAAATCTTTTTTCTCGATATTAGGTAAATTTGTTTCAAATCCTCCGCTAAGGGCAACAAAATTATATTTTTTGCCAAGTTTTTCTACTTTATTTTTGGAATTGCCAATTATTGTCACATCTGTAATTCCAATTTTATCAAGAGTTTTAGAATACTGTTCGGCCATGTATCCTGAACCAATTATTAGAATGGATTTTTTCCTTACTTTATTTGGTTTTAAATTGCTTATGTATTGGTAAGACATGATTTTCAAGTTATTGGGCACAGGGTAAATTCTTTGTTTGTTAATTTCTTTACATGTGAATTAAAAATTTTGAACAACTCACGATGGGCAATAAATAAATCCTGGACTTTGGGCAAGTGACTTGAATTATTTTTTAATATATCAAAAACAATTTGTATAGTTAGATCACTAACATGCATGTATTTAAAAGATAATTCAGATTTTTCTAAATTTTTAATCTTTGAAATTTTTTCATCGGTTTCATTTATTGAAATATGAAAATCTTCAGTTTGAATATCTAAAATTAATGGTAAATCGTCAACAGGTAAAAATGATATTTTTAGAATTGAATTAGAAATTTTCCCAGAAATTGTTCCTGAAAATTCATAATATTGATTTCCTCTTTTATTAGAATATAATTTGTCAGTTAAATCTCCAATTAATGATATATCATTAGAATTTTTTAACCATAAAAATAGATCAATAAAATGAATTGCGTTACTTCCCAATCCCTCATTTCCGGTAGTAATGACGATTTCTAAATTGTTGTTTAAATCAATGATATTTTTTAGTTTTTGATAAAATGGAAAATATCGTCTATTAGTGTTAACCCATCCGGAAGCATCGTGTTTTTCAAAATTTTCAATTAAATCCTTATAGTCATCCTCGGATTGACATACCATTTTTTCAAGTAAGAATTTTTTATTTCCAGACTGTAGTAAAATATCAATGAGGGATCTTCTTTTTTCCGCATTTGTTGCAATAATCACCAGATCAAAAATTTGATTTATGCTAGATATTGAAGCTAGCCAGGAAATTGAATTTTTTGAATTTGTTTCTAATCTAGATTTTGCAATTTTTTGAGAATTAATGTCAGGTTCAACCACAGTAATGGAAAGAGGTATAGAAGATCGCTCCAAGGACTGGAGATGTCTACTTCCAATATTGCCACATCCAACAATTAAGATATTTGGAAACATATTCCTCAAGTATGATAACAGTATATTTGAATTAGGATTAAACCTTTTAGATGAAAATCAATTTTTTAACCTTATCTATAAGGTTTTCTTTTCCTAGGAAAGGATAAAAGATGAGAAAGATTTCTGATTAGAAGATGGTTAAAAAAAAGAAAAATATGCAAAATAATGCAATTAACAAAGTATTCAAAAACAAAGTAATACTAATTTCAGGTGGAGCTGGGAGTGTAGGTTCTGCACTTGCTGCAAGGATACTCGAATATCCTGTAAAAGCTGTGAGAGTTTTAGATTCTAACGAGCATGCCTTGTTTACTTTAAAGCGTTCCTTGAATGATTCTAGACTTAAATTATTGCTTGGAAACATTTTAGATAAAGACAGAGTTGAAATGGCATTAAATGGTGCAGACATTATCATACATGCTGCTGCAGTAAAAAATATTGAAATAACAGAATTTAACGCAATTGATACAATAAATATAAACATCAATGGAACTGTAAATATGATAAAAACCGCGATTAAAACAAAGCCAGAAAGATTTTTGAATATCAGTACTGATAAAGTAGCAGAAAGTTCCACTTTATATGGCACAACAAAAGAAATAGGTGAAAGATTAACTACATGGGCAGGAAACCATATTCAGACAACTCAGTTTGCATCTGTTAGATTTGGAAATGTAATCGAAACAAAAGGAAATGTGTTCGAGGTTTGGGAAAAAGAGATTTCAGAAAAAAAACCAATTTCGATTACTGATCCAAATATGAAACGCTATTTTTTCCACATAGAAGAGGCTGTAGATTTTATTTTGGAATGTATAACAAATATTCAACAAAGTGTAATATTTATTCCAAAAATGAAGTCTTATAAAATTAAAGAGTTAGCTGATAAAGTTTCTAAAAAACAAAGAATAATTGGCTTAAGACCTGGTGAAAAACTTGAAGAAATTTTGATAACAAAAGATGAGATAAAAAAATCAACTAGTAAGAAAAATTATTGGATATTGAAACAATCATAAAGAATTTTTTTCAGTTAATTTTAATATCATATTGGATATTCTTTGGGAATTTTTTCCATCAAAGTTTCCAATTTGTTTTTCGATATAATTTTCAAGAGATCCAGCAGGAATTGACTGAATGGTGATTTTAGAAATCAGATCATCTAAATCGTCAATATTTGAGCATTCTGAGATGACTGTTTTATCAGATAAACGTGATAAATCAGGAATTACAGAATTTTTTAATAAAATGATTGGTTTTTTCAGTAAAATGGCATCTAAAATAACATTAGAACTGCCATAGGTAATCATGATATCGGATTTTTGTAATAAATCAATCGTATCTTCCTTTTGAAATAGAGGAATATTGAGATGGTGGGATTTTAGTAGATTATCATATTCCAGAAATGATGAACTTGAGGGATGAATTTTCAAAGAAATACCAGTGTCTTTTAATTCCAAAACTTTTTGAATTAATTTTATAATTAATTCATCTTCTTTTTTTTTCTTCATCAAACCATGCTCATGCATGGGTGTGGGACAAAAAAGAATATTGATTTTTTTGGAATCTGTGACTTTTAGATTTTTTTGTAGTTGAATTCTTTGATATAGTTTATCAAAAGCAGGATCTCCACAAAGAAAGATAGATGATTTAGAGAAACCAGCATCAAGTAACCTGGATTCCCAGTGTTTATTGAAACATATGTTAAGATTTCCACTTGTTATTTTATGAAGTGCTGGATATGATTTTGAAAATATTTGTATTCTTGGATAGAATATAAAAAATTTAATCAAATTAAACAATGAATAATTTACGTTTCTTAGAGTATCAATTAAGAAAAAATATCGATGTAAGGAATATCTAAACATTCCAAATTTTTTTGTATTTTTATCTTTAGAAGAATCTGCAAGTACCTTATCAGACATGAATAATTGAAAGTTTGATTTTATAGAATAATTCTGGGAGAAAAATTCAGATTCTCCCGTTGGCGTAATAGTGACCACAGGTATTTTAAAATCATTTCCAACTTTTGCGAAAAGTATTCCATTTATTCCCAGTCTAACTTCTGTAATAATTAGATCAGGTTTAATTTTTTCTACGGATTCAAGAGCATTATTAAATTGATGATAATCAAGTACCGTGGAATTTTCATATTCATATTCATTAAATTTCTCAGGTTGAAAAATCATCCATACAAGCTTAATTTCACATTGTTCTTTTAACTCAGAAAAAATATTTTTTAATTGATTTGTAATA
Source organism: Candidatus Nitrosopumilus sp. (assembly GCA_965218785.1). Taxonomy (GTDB): domain Archaea; phylum Thermoproteota; class Nitrososphaeria; order Nitrososphaerales; family Nitrosopumilaceae; genus Nitrosopumilus. Next base: position 210,165 of record OZ244650.1, on the reverse strand, counting down.
ATATCATGCTCTTCGGGAGGTTTTATTTTAGGAATTAGAATTGTTAGTTTTTTCATCTAACATTATCCCCATATTTTTGAATTAATTGAACGATTTGTTTAATTCGATGTATAGCGGTATGTTCTTTATTTACTCTTTTTTGTGCTGCGATTCCAATTTTATCTCGTAATTCTGAATCATCCATCAATAATTGATACAATTCAATGGCTTCTTTAGAATTATTTGCGATCAATATTTCTTTTTTTGGTTCAAACCATTTTTCTATTCCATGATAGTGGGATGAAACGATGCAACAACCCATTGCAGCAAGTTCAAAAGGTCTTGCAGTAGATGTAGCAAAAGTTTCGGCATGCGATTCATGCACTACATTAAGATTGATTTTTGCCCTACATGAATATTCTCGCCATTCATCGAAAGATAATTTTGGCGAAAAATATTTTGCTTTTCCCAAATCCATTGTGTAATCACGTCCTCCAATTAAAAAATTAAATGGTAATTGATTTGATGGTTTTGTAATCATCATATCAACATATTTTTTTCTAGAATCCCCATTATGACCAAAAAAGAAAATATCAATATCTTTTTTGGTTTGAATCGGCTTGTATTGTTCTGGATCAATTCCTATATGAACAAATTCCACAGAATTAGCTCCCATTTCCAGTAAACGGTTTTTTGATCCTTCTGAAGTTATAATAAATGAATCATATTCTGAAAGATCAGCCCCATCATAATAATTAAAAGTGAATCCTCCATTTTCAGGTAGTGATGTGGGAAGATCAGCATCAAAGAAAAGAATTGGAACATCATAATCTTTCTTCAAATCTTTTGCCATGCCTTTAAGTTGATTTAATGGTAATCCAATATTGAGTATCGCTGAAATTCCTTTTTCTTGTTCCATAATTTTTCTTATCTGCTTTTCAAAGGCAGGTTTTGCAAAAATTTGTGCTAGATTTGGTATAAATGGTAGATTTTTTTTTCCGGGTTTATGACCAGATAATTTAATAATTTTTTCTAAAATTTCACCTTTTTTGTAATTTGGGTTTGGGTAGGATTTCCACCAATCACTTTCAATAGATTTCCCAGAATAAGGAATAATGAAAAGTTGATGGCCTTCATCATGAAATGCCTTAAACCATTGTAAGAGAAAAGGAGTTGCTGAATATGGTTTTTGTAGATCAAGGGTTGTACATAAAATTAAAATTTTCAAATCAATATTGGTTTTTTCTTATGTATATAAAACTGAATTTAAATAATAGAGTTTATGCGTAGTCGATCTTAAACTGTAACATATTCTGAATGTATAACTCAACACCACCTTGCTTTTAGATCAGTATGATCTGAAAAACTTGCCTGTGTGTTAGTTACTCTGGAGTTGTCAATTAAGCATAAACTCATATAAAAAAACTTATACAAAGAAGAATTTGATTCGAATTATGAAGATTTTTCTTACTGGAATCACCGGTTTTTTGGGTCAAAGAATTGCTGAAACTCTAATTAATCACAGTCATAAATTAGGAACTTTGTCTAGAAATGTGGCAACCGGCGATAGAGCTTCAAATACAGAAAATATGATCAGAGGAGAAGCAATTAAAGGCGTACAATACTATTACGGGGATTTAACGGACTATCTTGTAGTTAGTGATGCTCTAAAAAATTTTCAACCTGATGTAATTATTCATCTTGCAGCACAGACTTCTGTTGCATACAGTTTTACCCACATGAAAGAAGTTTTTGATGTAAACTTTATGGGGGTATTCAATATAGCAGAAGCGGCAAGAAGAGAAGTTCCAAATCTAAAACGATTCATTTGGTCAGGCTCAGCTGAAGAATATGGAATTCAACCAGAAAAAAACTATCCTACAAAAGAAGATGAGATTCAGTTACATGCAGCAAGTCCATACGGAGTTGCAAAAATTGCTGCAGAGAACTTTTTAAAATATCTTTATCAAGCATATAAATTTCCTGCAATCATATTTCGTAATGCCAATTCGTTTGGAAGAAAATTCAATCATCAATTTGTTATTGAAAGTATAATATTTCAAATGGTGCAAGGCAAGTCACCAATCAAACTTGGAGATCCTGAACCTATTCGTGATTTTATATTTGAAGAAGATCTGTTAAATGCATATGTTTTGGCTGCTGAATCAGAAAATGAAGAAATTTTGGGAGAAGCTGTTAATATTACAACAAGCGAGCCAATATCAATTAGGGAATTAGCTGAAAAAATTAGAAAAATAACAGGTTATTCTGGTGAAATTCAATGGAACAGTTTTCCAAAAAGAGCTTTGGAAATTCCAAAATTAAATATGGATAATGCCAAAGTTAAAAGATTGTTAAATTGGACTCCCAAATATTCAATAGAAGACGGGCTCAAAATCACTGCGTCCTATTACATGAAGAATTAACCTCAATATGTTAACAGATAATTTTTAATGGGTAAGAATTAATTATGAATATGCAAAAAATTGCGGGCATACCTGCATATAATGAAGAGAAAGTAATTGAAGATGTTATTCAACGTTGTAAAAAATATGTAGATATAGTCGTAGTATGTGATGATGGATCTACAGATAATACATCCAAAGTAGCAACTAATGCAGGAGCTGTAGTTCTTCAACATAAACAAAATGAAGGTAAAGGTGAAGCAATGAAGACAATTTTTGCATATGCAAAAAAAATTGATGCTGATGTTATGATATCTATTGATGGCGATGGGCAGTTTTTACCTGAAGAAATACCAAAGATTGCTAAACCGATAATTAAAGACAATGTAGACATAGTTATCGGTTATAGATTTGATGATAATGAAGAAATGCCATCTTATAGAAAAATAGGAAATAAAATATTGGATAAATTCACAAACCTAGCATCTGAACTTCCATTTAGAGATACACAAGGAGGATTTAGATCATATTCTAAAAAAGCAATTAATTCAATAAACATTACAACTAAAGGATTTGGAGTAGATTCAGAAATTCTTGTTGATGCATCCAAAAAAGGATTAAAAATTGTCGAAGAAAAAGTTTCAGTTATTTATAATACTGGAAATAGTACTTCAACTAAGAGTCCTATCAGTCACAGTACAGAAGTAATTGTGTCATTGCTTGAAATTATAGCAATTAATCATCCTTTACGATATTTAGGACTGCCAGGAATGGGATTAATCACAGTAGGGGTTATTTTTGGGGTTTTTGTATTAATTACATTTAATGAGACTAGATATTTTTCCATTCCATTCACACTAATCTCAATGACAACAATAATGATAGGAATCATATTGTTACTAATGTCAGTGGTTTTGTTTAGTATTTCTGCAACACAAAAAAGGAATAGCTAAGATATTTTATCGGGCTAATTAATTAAATTTAGAATCATGACAAGAATTTGGGAAAAATTCAAGGATATATCTTCCATAGGTATTGCAGATATTACAGCATCTGGAATATCGGCAATATTTTGGTTTTATATTGCCTCCATATTAGGGCCGGAAACATACGGACATATCACATATGCCCTATCAATTGCAGGATTAGTCTCAACAATTTCATTGCTAGGTGCTTCAAACACTTTAACAATCTATACAGCAAAAAAAATCCCAATACAGCCTGCATTGTACGTTATTACATTATCAGCAGGATTAATTTCGTCGATAGTTGTATTTCTCATATTTTTTGATTTGGGAATTAGTTTATTGATACTGGGATACATAATTTTTAGCTTGATAATTGCCGAAGTTCTAGGTCATAAACTCTACAGAGAGTATGCAAAGTACGTTTTAACCCAACGGATTTTAATGGTAATATTAGGAATTGGATTTTATTATATAATTGGGGAAAGTGGAATTATTATTGGAATTTCAATTTCATTTGCCCCATACATACATGGAATTGTAAAAGGATTTAGAAAAAACAAAGTAGATTTTGTATTAGTAAAAGAAAGATTAGGTTTTATTACAAATAGCTATTTACAAACTCTTTCTGGAGTATTGAACGGATCAGTTGATAAATTAATTATTGGTCCATTATTTGGATTTGCATTACTCGGAAATTACTCTTTGGGTTTGCAGTTTCTAACTTTGTTAAATTTGATTCCAATAGCAGTTGCCAAATATTTAATGCCAAATGATGCTACAGGAAATGAGAATATAAAATTAAAGAAAATATTAATTTTGTTTGCATTATGTATTGCAGTGCTAGGATTTACGGTGGGACCAATTGTAATTGGATCAATTTTTCCGAAATTTGTAGAAGCAGAGGGGATTATACAAATAGTTAGTATTTCAGTAATTCCAAGTACAATAGCAATAACATATCAGACAAAATTTCTTGGTAGAGAGAAAAGCCGTTTAGTATTAATTTCATCAGCTATATGGACTACTGTTCAAATAGTGGGAATAGTCGTTTTGGGTAATATTTATGGAATAAATGGAATTGCTGCAGCTTTAGTTTTAGCTGCAACGGCTTCAGCAATTTATTGTATTTTGGTAGACAATCTATTTTTAAAAAGAAATATCTAGATCAAAAGTTCCGATTGTGTGCCTTAGATCAACTCCCCATCTCACGGCGGAACCGGCGGCCTGCGGTAAAACACATCATTACTGCGTATTATAATATTCATCCACATCAGAGGTCTGCAAGTCGAATGTGTCCATTGCTTGTCCTGAGAATAATCCGGGGATTGTAAATAAAGAGAGACATGAAAAACATGAATATTCTGACTGATCTGTTTATGCTAGTAGTACGGGGTCTGACTGCCTTTGCATTCTTGTATCCGTTCTCAATACCCCGTGATAATATAACAATATAAATAAATCTAACAAGGATTAATTTATGATTGTCATTTTTAGATAAATCAAAATATAAGGAGAATGATAATTTTTTATCAAGTAAAAAGAGCATCATTATTTCTTTAGTAGTTATAGCAGTAATTGGATTTATTGTAAGAATTAACTTTGTATCATTTGAACTTCCAATAACTCTTGATGGATTAATTTACTTTTGGTATGCAATAGATATGAGTCAATCCGGATATTTTCCAATCGGATATCCTGATGCAACAAATAATGGATGGCCATCATTTTTATCAATATTTTTTGCTTTGTATGATTCAAATAATTTTTTAGACTTTATGGGTCTGCAAAGACTGGTATCAATTACAATATCAGTAGCAACGATAATTCCAATTTATTTATTATGTAAAAGATTTGTTCCGTCTATTTTTGCAGTCTTTGGAGCAGGTTTATTTGTGTTTGAACCCAGAATTATTCAAAACTCAACATTAGGTATTACAGAACCAATATTACTTTTACTTTTAACATTATCAATTTATTTATTCTTAAAAAATAGAATTAATTTTACATATCTTGCTTTTGCTATTACATCACTAATGATTTTAATTCGAATTGAAGCAATTTTTCTTTTTATGGCACTATCAATAGGATTTTTTCTAAGACATAAAAATAACAAAAAAGACTTAATTAAATATCTAATTTGTATTATTATTTTAACAATAATTTTGTTGCCAATGATCAGTATCAGAATAGATACGATTGGAGAGGACGGGATTTTAAGTCGGATTCTTTATGCCATAGAATCATCATCACAAAGTGCAATTAATCGTGGAGTAGAAAGTGGAAATTCAAATCAATTAATTATTTTAGGTTTTGAAAATTTTGTTAAATTTTTTGGATGGGTGATGATTCCAACGTTTTTAGTTTTTGTGCCATATGGGTATATTCTAGTTTTGAAAAATAGGAATTTTGAAAGAAAATTCATCATTTTATGCTCAATTATTTTCTCCGTTCCCATAATCTATGCTCTGAGTGTAGCATCAGATACCAGATACATGTTTACTCTATATCCGTTATTTTGTGTTGTATCTGTAATAAGTTTAAGAGATTTTTCAAAGAGAATCAATAAAGAAAAACAGCTAGTAGTAATAGGATTGATTATAATTTTGGCATCATCCATACTTTATCTAGATGATAAAATTGATTTGGAACATGAAAAAGAGGCATTTGAAATATCCAAAATTGTTTATTCAGAAACTCAACGAATCAATCTTTATGGTCAAGAAGCCAAATTCATTCCCGTTCATAGGTTTTATGAATTAGAATCATTTCCAATCATAAATAATAATTCAATTCCAATAAGATTATCCGACTATGGATGGCCAATTTTTGGAGATTTTGATTCGATAGATGAGTTGATGACATATATGAAAAGTAATGATATAACTCATTTTGTATTAGATGGCAGGAATGATCCAAAAATTATTTCAGATTTATATAAAAACACAGATGATTTTATATTTTTAGAAAAAATTTATGATTCATCAGAGTATGAATTTGAATATGGTTTAAAAATATTTAAAATAAATTATAAATTATATGAAAAACAGAAATAATAATTATCTCTTACCAATTGTTAACAATGATTTGGATGGAAAATTTTTATCAGATAAAATTTTTCTTCCATCATAAATTAAAAGCGGTTTTTTTGATTTTGAAAAATGTTTACTGGTTAATTTTGAATACATTTTATGATCAGTAGAGACAAAAATCAGATCCGCATCTTGAATAGTAGAATTTAGATCTGAAGAAAGAATTACATTTTTTGGTAAATTGTTATCTTCAAAAATAAATGGATCATGTACTGAAACAAGAAAATTTTTCTTTAAAAATTCGTTGATTACATCATAAGTAGGTGATAGACGAGAATCAGTAACTTCTCCCCTAAATCCTAATCCTAATACGGCGATTTTGGAATTTATTTTTACAGTTTTATTTTTCGATAGTAGATTTAATGCATCTTTAACACATTTTTTAGGCATGGAATCATTTATCTTTCTTGAAAATTCTATTATTTTCAATGATTTTCCGATTTTTTTAGAAGATTCTAACACCAGTTGTGGGTAAATAGGAATACATAATCCTCCTACACCTGTTCCGGGATAATGAAGGTGGCAAGAAGGCTGAGAATTTGCCCCCTTACGAGATTCCCAGTAATCTATACCAATTTTTTCACAATAATCAGATAACTCATTTGCCAATGCAATATTTACATCACGATAAACGCCCTCAAATAATTTTTCAGCTTCAGCATTTTCTAATGAACTCATTTGAAGAACACCTTTTTTGGATATGATTTTTAAAAGAGACACGCCAAATTCAAGACTTTTTTTACCCAATCCGGCAACTATTGCAGGATAATTTTCTTCAATGTCCGCTAATGCTTTACCTACAAAAATTCGTTCAGGATTATAAATTAAAAAAAAATCTTTTTCGCCTTTTAGATTATTTTCTTTTTCTAAAATTGGTAAAAGAATATTTCTTGTTATGCCAGGAGGCAATGATGGACAAACTATAACAGCATCGCCTTTCTTTAGTCCTTTTGAAATGTTTTTTGATACAGATATTACTGCTGCTAAATCAATTTTATTTTTTTTGATATCAACGGGGACAGAAATGATTTTAATTGTTGAATTTTTGGAAGCTTGGATTCCATCAGATGATAAAGATAATGTTTTATTTTTAAGATGTTTTGAAAATAAATTTGAAACAAAGGGTTCTTTCATGTGAGAAGTGCCATTTTTAATGGAATCAAGCAGTTTCCGTGATATGTCAACACCGATAATATTAGCACCTTTACGTAGCCAAGCAGCGGCGATAGGGCCGCCTACATTTCCCAAACCATATACAGCAACGGTAGTTTTAGATAAATCCAAATTATTTTGTTTTGATTTCAATCTAATAATGAAGTTTTTGAAACTAGTAATTTAAGGTAATGATTTAATTTTTACGCTGTTTTAACCATTCAGCAGTTTTTTGAATACCAATGGCAACAGATGTTGAGGGGATTTTTCCGAAAACAGAATTTAATTTGGTGGTATCACTTACAAAATTTCCAATTTCTCCAGGTCTTTCAGATTTATTTTCAATAGTTGGGGAAATTTGAAGAGTTTTAGATAGAATTTCAATAATATCGGAGATTGTAGAGCCTTTTCCGGTACCCATGTTAAAAATTTGATTATTACCAATATCTGATGAAACCGCTTCTTCAAAAAAGTGCACTATATCTTCAATAAACACATAATCTCTAATCTGATCGCCTTTCCCAAACACCATTAAAGATTCACCATTTTTTATTCTGTTATAGAGAGTTGGAATTAGACCGTTTTTTTGATATGGTCCATAAATATTAAAAAATCTAAAAACTACAAAATTTACTCCATACAATTCATTATATAATCTCAGATAGTGTTCAGATGCAAGTTTTGTTATTCCGTATGCAGTTTTAGGAAATGCGGGATGATCTTCAGAAACTTGTTCAGAATTAGGAGCACCAATCATAGAAGATGCTGAAGTAAAAATAATTTTTTTGATGTCATTTTTTCTACAAGATTCTAATACATTTAGTAATCCAATGATATTGACTTTTGCATTTTGTACAGATCCATCAAGAGAAGAAACTAAAGAATGGGCAGCAAGATCAATTACAACATCAACATCTCTAACAATTTGATCGACACTAGAAGAATCAGTGATATCAAATTGCTTGTAATTTTTATGGTCACTATTAGAAATTAAATCAGCACAAAATATTTCATGATTTTTAGATAAAGCTTTGACTAAATTATGTCCCACAAATCCTTCAGAACCTAAAATCAATATTTTCATAACAATATATGAAAAAGTCTTTTAAAATATCTTGCTGTATGAGGCCACCTATTCTCACAATTTTATCAACAAGATAAAAGCGTGATCCATTAGTCATGATATCCAACATCATGACGTGTCCTGACATGTAGGGCACATGGAAAAAACATCGTAGAGGAGGTCATGGCTAGGATTTAGGGCAGGTAACCTCGTACATCTTGCTTATCCATTACCTTATAAAGTAGATTAAAAATCCCAAACGTGATTGGAAAATAAAATGATACCTTTAGCAATTCCAGATGTTGGAGATGAGGAAATTGATGAAATTAGAAAAGTCTTCGATACAAAATTTCTTACAGAAGGTAAAACAACGAAAGAATTTGAAGAGCAGGTTGCATCATATCTAGGAGTAAAGCATGCAATTGCAGTAACATCTTGTACAACTGGATTACATACAGTACTTGAAGGACTAGATATTAAAGATCAAGAAGTACTTGTTCCTGATTATACTTATCCGGCAACAGCTGAAGCAGTGGTTTTAGCAGGAGGAATTCCAGTTCTTGCAGATGTTGACATCAATAGTATGAATATGACTAGGGAAATTCTAGAAGAAGGATATGATGATAAAATGAGTGTATTTTCACCAGTTTCATGGGGGGGAGTTCCGCTAGAATTAGACGTGTATAAAAAAGCAAAAGATTTGGGTCTAAAATGTCTTGAAGATTCAGCTGGTAGTTTGGGTTCAAAAATTGGAAATGAGTTTGTTGGGAATATTGCAGATTTTTCATGTTTTAGTTTTCATCCAAGAAAAGTAATTACAACAGGTGAGGGAGGAATGATTACTACCAATGATGATGAGATGGCAGAATATTGTCATTCATACAAACATTTTGGTGCCAAAGGGAGTTCGTTTGAAATAATTGGAACAAATTACAAGTTATCAAACATTCTTAGTGCAATTGGACTAGTTCAAATGAAAAAAATTGAAAAGATAATTCAGGATAGAATTGAAAAAGCCGGTATTTACAAAGAAATGATTACAAAAATAGATGGGATAAAACCCGCATATGTTGGAGATGGAACTAGACAAACGTTTCAATCCTATACATGTTATGTAGAAAAAAAAGGGAACAGAGACAAAATTAGAAAAGCATTAGCTGATGAAAATATTCAAAGTCAAATTGGCACTTATGCATTACATTTAGAACCGGCATACAAGAACTTTAAGAGGATTGGCAATCTTGAAAATTCAGAAAAATTATTTTATAATGCATTAACACTTCCTCTTCAGAAGGATTTAACAAATGAAGATCAGGAAAAAATTTGTAAGATTATTTCTCAAACAATAAATTAGGCAGCAAAAATTAAATCAGTTTTTTTGATGGCTTTATTTCCTTCAAGATGAAGAGTCTATACCATATTTCTAATGCTAAAATGGATATAATTCTATTGAGATAACGAATATCACCGTCATTTTCCACTTTATCTATGGCATTCAAAACCCAATCATAATCAATTAATTTTTGTTTGAAAATATTACTGTCTTTATCCATAATGTATGAATTGGATATTTTTTTTCCATTTTTTTTCCAATCAAAAAATAGATTGGGGGAAAATCCTCTTTTATCATCAATGTGATCAATTCCTAATCGTTTGGAAATTTTTCTTAAAACAAGTTTTCCTTTTTTAGATTCAATGTCAAATTTTTGAGAAATTGGCAATTTTAAACCAAATGAAATTACATCGTTATTTCGGAATGGAGAAAATGGTTTTAGTCCATAATGTTTCGTAATTGTATTACCAATAGGTATAAAATCATGAACAAGTTTACCATTATAATCTGCAAGCATTAGTTGATTCAGAGGTTGTAAATTATTTTTAAAATATGGTTTAAAATATGGATAAATTTCTGCCCAATCAAATTTGATTGATTTACCAAACATTTGATTTTGGTCAGGCACCCAATCACGATTATGACATTCAAGATAATTTTTTGTTTTAGTAAGCCAGGTATCATCCGGTTTTAATAAATTTAGGAATTTGGAATATCTAAATGTGTAACCTCCAAATATTTCATCAGCCCCATCTCCGGTAACAAAATTATTTGTGAATTTTTTCGCGTTTTTTGCTATTAAATGGATATATGTATTCCATTTTGGTTTTCCAGTAATTGAAATAAGTTCTGGCATGTCAGTAAATACTGATGACATTTTAACAGGATAAAAATCAGCATCAAATTTTTTGGCAATTTTTTTAGCAGTAATAGATTCATCAAATCCATCCTCAAAAATACCACATAATGCAATAATCTTGGTATTAGGAAATGTTTTTCTTATTAATCCCAAGGCTAACGTGGAATCAATTCCCCCACTTAATGAAATTGCAATGGGTTTGTCATCAGAACCAAAAAATTTTTTTATTGATTGTGTAAGAAGTTTTTCAGTTTTAACTCCATTAGGATCATTTACGTATGGCAAAAAATTTTTAGTTGAAATCAATTGTTGGGAAGTTTTTGAGGGATCGTATCTAATGGTCAAAATATTTTTGAGGTTAGTTTTATGAATTTTTGAATTCAATATCTGATGTATAAAAGTTCAAGTAATTATCTCTTAACACCCTATTTTTATAAATACATGTATGACCACTTTCAGGTTCTTTAAGATATTTAATTTGTAGATTAAATTCTGGACGTCTGGATTTTATTTTGTCTTTAGTATATCTACAACAGAATTTAGGATGATATCAAAAATTTATCATATTGAAATGCTCATATCCTCTCTCCCAAGATTAATTCCAAAAACATTTGTAAAAATCAACAGATAGCGAAAAGACAAAGTTCGTGAACTAAAAATCATCAAAAAACTAGAGAGATTAGTGGATTTTATCCAAAGGTAAGTATGAATAATAAAATTGGAATCCTGAAAATAATTCATAAACTTATGCTTCTTGCTATACTATGCATGATTGAATTTTTAATTTTTTTTAAAGAAATATTTGTATTTGGCAAATGATGTAAAACTGCAGTACTGGCAATAACATCAAAACTTTTATTTTTGTATGATAAGAAATTTCGATCTGCTCGTGTGATGGAATAATTTGTTTTTTATATTTCGTAATGTCTTTGATACTGAAAAGATATTTTTAGAAACATCAATTATGTGAAATCCCATGTTTGTGGATCCACAATCTTGATGATGATGAACCGCTTTAAATATCAATTTCTTGAACCAATCTTTTGTTAAAAATTTTAAGATCATTTTCATGTAGATCCATTATTTCTAAATAAATTGGTTTAATGGCATCATTAAATTCCTTATCAGAACGTATGAAATTAATTTTTATCAATTTTTCTTCAAATGGTTTTTATATTTTATTTTTGTTTTATGTTTTTAATATTAATAGTGAAATTGAGAATATCATTGAGGGTTTACATATTTAGAGTTTTTAAAAGCAAGGAAATGATTTTTTAATTTTGGTTTATTTTTTAAATGGGTATTCTGTCCATTCAATTATTCTATCAATTATTTTTTTTTATTTGCAAAATTATAATTAAAAATTTATCATTTCTTTATAATTCATGTATTAGTCATAATTGAATTGAACATTTTTTCCATTTACTTTTACATGCCCTACAATTTTTGCAGGAGTTCCAAAGGCAATTGAATTTGGAGGAATATTCGTATCAACTAAACTGTGTGCTCCAATTACAGAACACTTTCCAATTTTACATCCCATTGTAATAATCGAGTTTGGACCAATGTAGCACTGATCACCGATTCTTACATCATCCTTTTCATAATGTGATTTTCCACCTGTTAATGCCCATTTGACAGAGTTGTGAGTGTAGATTTGAACACCACTGCTAATACTACAAAAACTACCAATACGAAGTTTGCCACCACTGCCATCTAGTATAGTATTTGGGCCAATCCAAGAATTTTTTCCTATAGATACATCACCAAAAATATAGCTTGAATCATATACATTAGAACCATCTTTTGATTTGAGGAACTTGGCTTTTTCCCATCTATCAAAAAGTAATTCAGGGAAAGGCAGGATTCGTTTCCATTGTTTGGATTTCTCAGAGCGTAATTGCTTATATAATGCCCAAAGTTGTTTGTGGAGTGTTTCTAATTCAGGGTCATTTTTTTTATTCAATAATATCTTAAATAAAGAGAATTAAATAAGTTCGACTATAGATTCAGATGCTGGTGCTTATACGTAATCGATCCCAGACTACATATCTCAAATGTGTGAACAGACATCAATCATATGTAGTGGCATGCAAATATTTGAGATTAATTTTATCAAACCAAAAATTACAGGGAACGCCAGGATAAAATCAAACCAATCTATTCTAAAAAATTACAATTAACAGCAAATAGAGTAAATGTGAATTTGGAAATGAATAAAATTAAAGAAAAAGCAAATATCAAGATCTTGGGAGTAGAAGAGGATTTAATGAAAATGTAGAATTAGAGGAAGAATTATAGTTTTAGAATATTTTAACATTAACTATATGTGAAGAAGGATTGCTGTACGGTAAAGGCAATGTCAGAGAAGGAGATAATGGCCTACGTTAATACGCATAAGCTCTTATATCATAATTTGAGTAATAGATTGGGTTGAGGATTTTAGCCATAGGCGATACTGCAAATAATGCCTATATGTTAAGTAAAATTGTTCCCAATTCTAAAATTGACATTATAAATTTTCCAAGAATCGGTGCTGCAAAATTTACTTATACAGATAACGTTGAATTTTTTAAATCACATTTAATCTCAGAACAAGTAAACAAGATCAATGAAATAAAAATAAAATATGATTTATGTTTTGTTTCCTCGTGGGAAGGTGCAAGAGTTGCTTTTTTAGCAAATGTAAACTATGTTTTCTTCTTTGTTGGAGGGAGTGTAAAAGAACAGCCTTTCATCAAAAATGCTAGAACACCATATTTAAAAGAACCAATACATAATAAAAATAAATTTGAAAGGTGGTTTTTAAAACAAGTTCTTAATTCAGCAACATCATGTGTAACATATGGGGGTAAAAAATTCGTAAATCAGTTAAAAAAATATCATTCTAGCGTATACAGGATGGATATGATTTCAGTGGATGAGGTTTTTTTTAAAAAACATTTACCAATTAACAAAGAGAGAAAAAAGTTTACTTTTTTGAGTCCTCAAAGACAGGGACTTGGAAAAGGAATGGATGTTATCTGGAAAGCCGTTGAGTTATCTAAATCAGATTTTGAAATACTTCAAGTAGAATGGTTTGATAGAAGAACATCAGAAGAAAATAAAATAGCGGATGAATATATAAAAAATAAACCTGAAAAAATAAAATTTATTCCAATGATCAAGTGGGATGAAATTCCAAATTATTACGTTTGGGCAGATGCAGTAATGGGTCAAATGAGATTTCGGCATGGGTCAATTGAAAGAGAGGCGGTTTTATGTGGAACACCAGTATTGAATTACAACGATAATAATGAAACATATTTAATCAATAATGAGGAATGTAATGCAAAATTTTTACCTAATTCAAAAGATCCTCAAGAGTTAGCACTCATAATTGATAAAATAGTTACTGATGAAAAATTTAGAAATAAATTGCTTGAAGATGAATTAGAGTTTGTAAAGAGATTAACTGATCCTAATGTAATTGGAATGATATGGGATAAGATGTTTGAAGAAATTCATGAAAAAATTAATAATGTAAATAGAAAAAATTCATTTATCAAATCAAAATTTTTAAATTTTATGACAAAAATTTTAGAAAATTTAATTTATAAAAAAAGATGGAGATACAAGCAAGAATGAAAATTTTGTTTATTTCGCCAAGATTTGAGGGTGGAATTGGAGGTCATGCACTAAGAGTTGCAGAAAAATTACGAGAGCAGGGTCACAACATAAAGTTAATGCATGCGCCTCATCTTCCAATAAAAAAACTAAAGAATCCCAGCTTTGCAATATCAAGTTCTATCAAGGCAATACTAGATACAGAAAAATATGATATTGTTCATGCGTTTAACCTTCCTTCAGCTTTTGCAATGAAGAAGATCAATGCAAAAAAGAAAGTGTTGTCAATTCATGGAGTATATTCAGAACAGGTAAATGCATTACATTCAGGTATCACAGCAAGAATAGCGTCCGTTACAGAGTCAAAGGTCCTAAAGTGGGCAGACAAACTCACTACAGATTCACAAACGGTAAAAAATGCTTACAAAGAAAAACTCGGGGTTGATTTTGACTTTCTATATGGGCCATTAGATGTTGAAGAATTCAAAGATATCACAAATGTCGTAAAAAAGGAAAATCAGGTAGCATACATAGGACGAGATAGTTTTGAGAAAGGAATCGACATTCTCAAAAAAATTGAACCGAGAATTAATGGAAATGTGGTATATTGCACGGATCTGAAATGGAAAGAAGCCATGAAGATATTAAAAGAATCACAAATTCTAGTTATACCATCTAGAATGGAGAGTATACCTCAAGTAATCAAGGAGGCGTTTTATCTCAAAGTTCCTGTCATTGCATTCAATGTTGGGGGAATTGCAGAGTTGATCAAAGATAATATCAATGGGGCATTAATAGATCCAGAAAATGAAGAAGGATTACTAAATCAAATAAACTTGCTCTTAGATAACAAAGAAATAACTGAAAAATTTAGTCAGAATGGATTTGATTTTTTAATCCAAAATTTAACCTGGGAAACATTGTTACCCAAATATATTGAATTTTATCAGAAATTACTAGAATCTTGATCTTTAAAGAATAAATTTCTCAATCCATCTTCAAGATGTGTAGTATATGACCATCCAATTGTTTGTTTTGTAAAGTCCATATTTGCAAGACTCTTCTCAACATCACCATCTGGCAGACTCTTAAATGTAATCTCTAGATTCTTTTTTGATAACTTTATCATAAGTTTTGCCAAATCAAAAATCGATGTGGCAATTCCGGTTCCAATGTTTAAAAATGCAAATTTTGTCTCACCAGTCATTGCCTTGTAATTTGCATCAGCAACATCCGTAACTGAAATAAAATCCCGGATTTGGGAACCATCCCCAAAAATTACCGGAGACATGTCATTATGAATTGCATCAAAAAACCTGGTGATAACACCTGCATAATCAGGTGTCTGACCAATTCCATAAACGTTAAAGTATCTTAATCCAATAATAGACACGCCTGCCTTGTGATATTTTTCTGCTAATTTCTCGCCATCTAGTTTTGTTATTCCATATGGATTAATTGGATTTTTCTCAAAATTCTCAGAAATCGGAACAGAGGTTGTATTACCATAAACACTGGAGCTACTTGCATAGACAACCCTGATTTTAAATTCTTGGGCAATTTTGAAAAGATTTTCAGTTCCAACAACATTTACTTTCTGATATTCATCCTTTTTTACATAAGATTCAGGTACTGAAGTGAGAGCCGCCTGATGAAAAATTCCATCCATATTTTTAAGGTTATTCCTCAATTTTTCATAATCTAAAATGTCTATCTTAACAAGGTTGACTTTATCTAGAACATCTTTTAAATTTGATAATCTTCCTCTAAACATATTATCAATTATAGTTACATCATGTTCTTTGGATACTAGATATTTTACTAGATGACTTCCAATGAACCCACCACCCCCTATAACAGCAAATTTCATAAAAATTATGATGTTTAGGCATGTTTAAGCCTTGAGAATATTGAAAATGCACAAATTAATAAACTGAAATAAATGCTACAAATCAAAAACAGAGTGTAAATAAAATGGATCAAGAAAAAAAATTCATTAGCACTAGATGAAATAAAAAAAATCATTGATAAAAATGAAATCTCTGTTTGTGTTATTGGAATTGGATGAATTGGTTTGCCAACTGCATTATCATTTACAAAATCAGGTCTAAGAACAGTTGGTATTGATATTAATGAAGAATTGGTAAATAAAATTAAAAATAAAGACTTTCCATTAGAGGATGAGCCAAGATATAAAGAAATTTTTGAACAAGTAATAAAGAATGGAAAACTTACAGCTACTACAAAAATGGAAGAAATAGTTCCCAATTCTCAGATAATTCTTTTGTCACTTTCTAACCTATGGATGAAATATCAAGTTCCAGATATTCAAGAAATGTCTTTTTAGAAATTTCTTTATCAAATTTCATTATAGATGCCTGTAGATTCAAGCAAGTCATCAAATTGCCTCAGGTGCCCAGATCAGTTTTTTGGAGGCATCAGATACTACATCAGAAGCAATCAGAATAATACATCCCAGTTTAAAGAAATGTAAATAAACACAAAATATCATGTTTCTAAATGTAATAATTTTTGATATAAATTCAAATATTTTTTTCCGATATTTTGCCAATCATATTTTTGGACGTGATTAAACGCATTATCAGCAATTTGCCCTAGTTTTAAAGAATTATTCAATAGTAATAATATTTCTTTGAGTAACGCTTCAGAATTATTGGGTTCGATGAGAATGCCAGTCTTGTCATTTTCAAACAATTCATTATTTCCTCCCAGATTTGTAGCAATTACGGGAGTTTTACATGCCATGGCCTCAAGTAATGTCGCACTGATCCCTTCAGCAAGGGAGGGTTGAACTAATAATTTGGATCCACGAATTAACGGGATGGTTTTATCTTTGGATTGATAACCCAGATAATGAATATTTTTACTTTTTTTAATTGATTCTTTTACAGTTCCTTTTTCTGGTCCATCTCCTATTATCAACAGATGAATGTCTTCTGGAAGGTTTTTTGCAGCTTCAAGAACAGTAAGAATGCCCTTCTCTTTTGATAAACGTCCGGCAAAAATTATTTGATTTTCAAATCTTGTATCAGTTTCAGCAGATAACGAATTGATGTCTATCCCATTTGGAATAAAATATGCATTGGGAACGAATTTACTATAATACTCAAATGTATCTTGAGAAATTGCCGTTACGGCATCTGCCCACTTGCAGGCGTTTTTTTCATATTTGTTTGAAAATTTTGAACTGGTTTTTCCATATAATATTCCGATTTGTTCGCTGTATACACCATGAATCGTAAGAACTTTTTTTCCGGTAACATTTTTCATGGCAAGTGCGCCAACTGGATGTTGTGAATGAACAATATCATAATTTTTCATAAATTTTGCTTTAAAATAAGATGATATTAAAAAACTGGGATTCCTTAATTTTTTTATGGGAATAATAGGGGTGTTTTCTGAAGAGATTATATCAACATCATGACCGTTTTCCTCAAGAAATTTTATTAAATCCCGGACGTGCTGGGCGATTCCACCGATTCCTTTCAACCTAGGTGAGATAATTAGAATTTTCACAAAATAAATTAGTTGCAGACTTTTTAAGGTATTGGATTAAAAAAGATTCTACATTGTAGCTTGTGATGCATCATGGAACATCTGACTCTTTGCACAGCCTGCAGCCAGTTCATCGCCGGCACCGCGCCTCATAAGACCCCGGTATAGGCCGTCTTCTAGTTTGACGCCCTCTCTTTGTTCCCATTCCTCCACGGTAATAGAGTATTTCTTTTGAATTCTGTCCCTGTACCATTCTGGAATTACATTAAATGCACAGAACGGAACTATTCTAAGATCCGGAGTCACATAATGAATATCACACCTTTGCAGTCTTTCCAGGTCTTCGTTGTACTTGTCCTGAAAGTGCATCATACCAAGGAACAATCCTTTCACGTGCCACGAGCCTATTGAATCAAATGATCTCTTCATCAGGATATTACCGAACATCTTTGCTAGATCCAATCCTGCCGGCTGTTTCTTGGAATCAACAAAGCCCTTGAGTTTTCTTACAACCTCTAGCATTGTAAAGTACTTGTTTTTACCAGAACGAATCTCCTCTGCTTTATCCTCAAATAATTCCAGCATTCCCTGAATGTCACAGAATTTAGTTAATGGAACAAACTTTTTCGTGTCTGCATCCTCAAAGATGTATGTTCCCGCACCGCAGGCAAAGTGAATTGAGAGTTCGTATTTGGGTTTGCTTGAAAACGCCTCGATTACATTAGTTAGTGGCATGCAACTTGGGACTGGGAACCAGTCATCAACGGTGACTTCACCGTTTGTCTGTTCCTCGATTCTTTGAATACAGTCAGGAACCGTGATTCTGTATTTTTCACGTTCGGTCTTGCCCATTCTTCCGGTAAGGGATACGGGCTGAAAGTTTACAGCATGAACTATGTCCATGTTCTTTTGTGCATACCTGATAATTCCGCCTAGTTCGTGATCATTAATTGATTTGATTACAGTTGGAACAAACACCACCGTAGTACCGGTTTTTCTGCAACTATCAAGTGCATATGGAATCTCCCAGTGATTTTTTGGATTTGTTCTTGCAGTTACACCGTCAAAAGATAGATAAAGATTGTTACATCCTGCCAGTCTTACCTCTCTTGCAGCTTCTGGATCCATGGCATGTCTGATACCGTTTGTATTCATTTGAATATGGTCGACACCCTCCTCTTTCATTATCTTGATAACATCGGAGATATCCTCTCGAAGCATCGGTTCACCGCCGGTAATCTGCATCGAGTTTCCAGGAATCGGTCTTTCAGATTTCAGGGTCTTCATCATTGCCCTGACTTGTGTGTGATCCGGCTCGTACATGTATGCACCCTCCAATCCCTTTTTTACATAGAAAAAGCAGTACCAGCATGTTAAATCACATCTATTAGTTACAATCATGTTTGCAAGACCGCTGTGAGAGAGGTGGTTTGAGCATAATCCACAGTTGTTTGGACAGGAGCATTTGTCAATCATGACATTTGGAGCATGCATGCCTTTTCCGTCCATCCAGTACGTACTGAATTTCTTGTACATTTGATAAGAGCCAAAGTATAATTCCTCACATTCGCCGTGGGTCGGACAGACTTTGGACATGAACACCTGGTTATCACGCTCGAATACTTCGGCATCGAGGATCATATTACAGTCCGGGCAGATACTTTGAGTAAATCTAATGGTGGATTTTTTGCCCAGATTTTTAGTCGATTGATTGGATATCTGAATTAATGCCATGCCTATACAGGATTTTTTCCTGATTGGTATATAATGCCTTTCATACCTTGCCCCGTGTGGAATTTAGGAGGCACACGCTTGCTGGTTTAAATACGAAAACTGATCGATTATATCAATGAGCAGCATATCGGACAAAACAAGAAAAGCATTGGAAAAAGTAGGCCTTACAGGTTATGAGATCAGGACATTTTCGGCATTACTAAAGGCAGGGGAACTGACAGCCTCAGAACTGAGCCAAAAGTCAGGCGTGCCATATTCAAAAATTTATGAGGTGCTAGGAACACTCGAGGAGAAGAGCTGGATTGGTTCAGATGAATCTAGACCTACAAAATACTTTGCAAAATCCCCATCAACGGGGCTGGATACTACAAAACAGAGGATGGAGGGCGATTTTCGGCAGAATCAAAGTATAATTTTAAACGAGCTGGTTCCGTTATATGAGAAGAGTGGAACTAGTGAAAAGCCGGATATCTGGGTACTCTCAGGGGCGATCAACATCGCTGCAAAGATTCTGGAGATGGTCGAATCCTGCAGAAATGAAGTAATGATCGCGCTGCCTGAGGCAGGAGAGGAGCTAGTCAAGCAGGCACTGCCAAAATTAAGGCTGCTTCATGACAAGGGCGTGGATATTACGGTACTCACGTCAGATAAGATGGACAAAGAGTATGTCAAGGCAATCAAAAGAGTCGCAACAGTGAAGATCAAAAAGGGGCTGTTTGGAGGAGGCATAATATCGGATAAAAAATATGTCGTGATCCTGCTAGGTCCGGAGATGGGGGGTGAGGGACCATCAGATGTTGTTGCAATCTGGGCAGATCACGCAGGTCTGGCAGGATTTGCGAGGCAATACTTTGAATATTTATTAAAAGACTCGAGGAAGGTATAGTATGGACATACCAAATGATGAGATCCTGTTTGTGGGAACAGCAGAGGCAGAACACGTGGAGATGTACCTAAAGGCGATCTGGCACATCAAAGAGAGGGGAGGGGATGTAAAAATCAGCACCATTGCAAAAATGCTCAATGTCAGACAGCCAAGCGTGGTTCAAATGCTAAAAAAGTTAGACGGTAAAAACCTGGTCAATTACAACAAGGCGGGAGTAAAACTCACAGAAGAGGGACAGAGGATCGGGGCAAGCATGATGAGAAACAGCAGACTGTTAGAGGTTCTCATGGACAGCGCGTTAAAGGTGGAAATTGATGAGGAGATGGTGTGTGGAATTGAGCATCACATGAACAAGCAGTTTACAGATGCGTTGTGTACGATGCTAAAACATCCAAGAAAATGTCCGCATGAGCATGATATTCCAATCGGCGAATGCTGCGGCAAATCCGGCAGCAGTAGCAGCCCAGACGACGGGACTGCCGTTTCATCCTAAGAGATATATCATCTGGGGATACTGTGTCAAGTATGGCATGTTTTTGCGGATGCGAGACGTATGAAAAACACGATGACGGATTCAAGATAGCATGTGTAAAATGCGGACACGGGCCCCAAAATCATGACGAGGAGTTCAGGGCATCTGCAAGACAGAACGAATCACAAAGTCAAAAACGTGATGTTGATTTTGGATAAAAAGAATTACTGACCGATTATTTTGACTAGGACTTTTTTCGGTCTCTTTCCATCAAATTCACCGTAAAAGATCTGCTCCCAGGGACCAAAATCCAGCTTGCCGTTGGTAATGGCAACTATGACTTCGCGTCCCATTACCTGCCGTTTTAGATGGGCATCGGCATTATCCTCACCGGTCTTGTTGTGATCATACTGATCAACTGGCTCGTGTGGCGCAAGTCCCTCGAGCCATTTTTCATAATCATTGTGCAGTCCGCCCTCATCATCATTTATGAAGACGCTGGCAGTTATGTGCATTGCATTTACAAGACAGAGCCCCTCCCGGATCTTGCTTTTTGCAACGAGTTTTTCAACATCAAAAGTAATATTGACAAATGCCCTTCGTGTCTTGATATGGAATGTCAGATGTTCAGTCAGGAATTTCATATATCCTCAAAACAGACGATATATTAAAATCAAAAGGCAGGGCTCAGAACTCAAGATCCTCATCATCAATACTCAAAGGGATAGGTTCATCACCGCCCGCAAGCCCTGTTGCTGAGATTCCTATTAATTACTTTCAAAAAGCTTGATAAATGGCTTATAGTTCAATCATTCAAAATGGTTACAATTGAGACACCCGCATCAGTGGAAAGTTTCCGGAGATTTGTCATTACAAGCACGTGCATGTCTTATGCACCAAGAAGTTATCTGGAAGATTTTGAGGTATTTGCCGAAAGAGAGGAGCGCCTGGGATCAATCTATGTGGAGGCAGCCGACAAGGTGACTTTGAAAAAAATTAGAGACATTACATTTGTAAATGCAAGGGACATCCTTGGAGTAATTTATAATTCAAAAAGTGGAAACACATCCCTAAAATGGCGCCAGCTGAGAAAAAATAACGGCAAAGTTACCGGGGAGGCATCTGCAAACTCCCTTACAAATCTGGCAGAATCAGGCGTTCTTACCATAGACTGGGTTGAAAATTATCTAAAGAAAAAAACTGAGGAAAAAGATACCGACAAACTTGCAGGTTAAACTTTTTTGTGTATTCAGGGAACATCATGATTACAAAGATTATTGATGAGAATTCAATTTCTGTAGTACCCGAAGATTCAGACGATCTTTTGAATCTGCGCCGCATAATTAAAGAGAATGATAAGATAATCGGGGATACAACAAGAGTCTTAAAACAGGACAGGGATTACTCTAGACCCGACAAAGGTGAGAGAGTCAGAGTCAGGATTGCATTGACTGTGGAAAAAATTTCACTAGATGATGTCCTGGACAGATTAAGAATCGGAGGAGCAATTTCCGAATCAAGTAATGAATCAGTACCGCACGGTTCACACCACTCGTTTATTCTGAAAATTAATGACGGAATAACAATTACAAAAAAAAGATGGCTGCCAGCTGAGACCAATATTCTGGAATCAAGTAACAATCAGACGGGATTTGTGCTTGTCGCAATTGATACCGGGGATTGCGGGATTGCAAGGTTAAGGGGGACGCATCTGGAATTTATTCCGAATATGTATTCAGGTTCCAGCGGAAAAAGATACAAGGCAGTTAATTTCAATATCGAAAAATTCTTTGAGCAGGTACAACTGGCAGTTGCAACCGTACACAAGAAAAACGATACGATGATAATCTTTGGTCCCGGTGAAACAAAAAAAAGATTTTCCAATTTCATCCAAAAATCCCCCCAAAAATACAGGATTCAAGTAGTTGAGGGAATTGATTCGGGCGGGGAGGATGGAATTTACACGTTTACAAAATCCCAGGCAATGAAGGAGATAATGTCAGATAGCAAGCTGGCCAAGGTATCATCAATAATTGATGAGGTAATGCTGCTTGCAAACAAGAAGAGCAAAAAATTTACCATGGGATTTGCTGAGACATATAATGCAAACCAGGCAGGTGCAGTCGAATCCATGGTGTTTTCAGACAAGGCAATTCAGGAGGACGAACAAAGGATGATAGATTTCCTAAACGAGTCAGAAAGCAAGGGGGTAAAGATTTACAGCGTCGATTCGTCAACTGATATAGGTCTGAGAGTCACGGGTTTGGGCGGGATAATTTCACTGCTGAGATATTCTATGGAATCCTAGCCTGTGGATTCAACTAGCCATTTTAGATACGATTTATCAATTGAAATAACATCAATTTCCGCTATTTCCGGGACGTCATACGGGTGTGTGTCTTTAATTTTCTTTTTTAGCCGGGTTTTGTTTTTTGCGATCGTCTTGAATATGGCAAGATATTCTGTCGAATTCACTATTTTTCCCCTCCAAGAGTAAATCGATGAAATTTTGGAGATATTGACGCATGCCACCGTCCTGTCTTTTACAAGCTCGTTTGCAATTTTGGAAACTGATTTTTTATCAGGATACGTCGAGATGATTATCACTGGTTTCATAGTAACCGATAAATGTCCGTACTTTAAAAAAATTATCAATTAGTTTGGAACTTGATTTTATTACCCAGAATTCGATAATTTACGTCCTAATGGCTTGGGTAGTCATTATTGTAACTGCAAAGGCCCTCAAACTAGAGAAGTACGGTTTTGATTTAAAGGCATACAGCCTTGTATACAAGAATAAAAGCGTAAATGACGTATTAATCAGAATTCTGGGAAGAACGAAGAGAAGCGTCAGAATTTTTGCAGATGTGAGTGTTATTTCAGGTTTCATAATGATGGGATTTGCGTTTTACTTTTTGCTAAACAACGTCCTGAACTATTTTGCTGTACCAGATGATTTTGCAGAGTTGACCGTGCTTATCCCGGGGGTGACACTTACTTCGGCACCTGCCATTACATACTTTTTACTTTCAATTCCAATTGTACTGGTTATTCACGAGGGGGCACACGGCATAGTAGCTGCATTGGAAAAAATAAAAATCAAGACTGGTGGATTTGCAATATTTATTGCATTGTTTGCAGGATTTGTAGAACCAGACGAGGAGGAATTTGACAAGGCTAAAAAGATTTCAAAACTAAGGGTGATTGGGGCAGGCGCTACATCAAATGTACTGTTTGCAATTGTCTTAGGAGTGATCATGCTAACAAACCCAATTTTTGGACTGGTTTTGGATAGTATTCCACTGTTTGGAGAAGTCATCCTGAACACGTTTTATGAATCATCACAGGGGGTTTTGGTACTTTCAGTTATAGAGGATTCAGGAGCAGAACATGCAGGACTGCTTGCAAATGACGTCATTACTACGATTAATGATGTGCCGATTAACGGTCCGACAGATTTCCCCCCCTTAAATCCTGGAGATACTGCCAGTGTGTCCATACTTAGGGACGGTCAGGCACTGGAAAAAACATTGGAGGTAATGGCATCACCAGACGATCCTCAAAGAGGATTGATAGGAATCATGAGGGATAACTCTATTCCATACAAGCCTGTAATGAATTTCATTGATTGGACAAATGTCGATTTTGGCATTTCAATGTTCCTGTTGTGGCTCTGGATGATATCATTTTTCATCGGTATTATCAACATGCTTCCATTGCCGATTTTGGATGGTGGAAAATTCGTCCACATTATTATTGATAAAAGAATGTCAGAAAATGCGGTAAATGGCGTCATGTGGGGAATTTACGCCTTTACGTTTATTCTGTTTGGCCTCAACATTGCCCTGTCCTATATTAAATCAGGATGGTTTACAATATAGGATCTAAAATCAACAAGGGTCATGACTGGAATATACATTTTGTTTATTCAACACATACTTTAGTTTCTTAACACCGATAGGTCATTATCCAGTCTCTACCTGAAGAAATTCCCTGTGCAAGTTGATTCCATGTCACAGATTCCGTCTTTTTTCCCTAATGATTTTATTTGCTTTTTTCTTGGAAACCATCTTTTTTCCAGATGATGTGTCGCATATGCCAGATCCTAAAACCATTTGGCAAAGAATCATTAATGAAAAAAAACACCCAGATTTATGAAGTGTGACAAATGCGAGAATCAGGCAGTATATACCAGAAAATACTCGGGTCAGAACCTCTGTTCTGGATGCTTTTCAAATTCCATTGTAAGAAAAACCGCAAAGACGATCTCAAAATACAACATGATTCAACATGACGAGCTCGTGGCAGTTGCAGTATCTGGCGGAAAAGACTCGCTTGCATTATTAAAAATCATTCACGAGATGGCACAAACCCATAACTTTAGAATCAAGGCAATTACAATTGACGAGGGAATTCCCGATTACAGAAATGAGGCGCTGGAAATTGTGGAAAAATTCTGTGACGAGCTGGGGGTGGAACACAGCGTCTACTCTTACAAGGATCTCTTTGAATTGACACTTGAGGAGGCATTGGAATTGAGAGGAGAGGAAAAGACTTCCTCATGTTCGATTTGCGGCACCCTAAGAAGACGTGCGATCGATTTTGCGGCAAAGGACATCCAGGCAGATGTGATTGCAACGGGGCACAATCTAGATGACACGCTGCAGACATTTGTCATAAATATGCTCTCAGGGGATACAAACAAGATTGGCTGGATGGATCCCGATACGTCTGCAAACTCTTTGAGAAAAATAAAGCCATTTTGTGAGATATACGAGTCTGAGATCGTGTTTTATGCATTTACAAACAACATCCCATTTCAATCAGAACCGTGCCCGCACATGAATGAGGGGATAAGGACGGAAATTCGTGAATTTCTAAATTCGTTGGAAAACAGGCACAGTGGAATTAAAAATAATTTGTATCAATCCGTTCTCAAAATATCCCAGATTCTAAAGAATACCAGCCAAAAACAGAAGATGAACTGCAGCAGGTGCGGTAATGAATGTACGGGAAGCATGTGCTCAGTGTGCAGCATGGTCTTGAGACTAAAAGGAAACAAAACCTAATGCAAATATAACATGCCTTCCCCATAAAAAACGGTAGTAGGTAGGATCGGGGTGCTAGCCGTGCCCTATTCTGAAACCGGCTATATGCAGAGATCAGTAACTGTTGGGTAAATCTCTAGGTGAGTAATTCCCGCTTGGTGTGCGGAAATGAAATCACGCCGAGGCGGGTGGTTGCAGGACTGGAATTATCCGAAGGGATGACTTCTAAGACCGAACCATCGAAAGTGATGAGGTCCGGGAGGGAGCAATCCTAAGATGGGGCATCCACGCTTCCTCGTCAACGTGGCGGATCTTGTACGCCTTGAAATGGGGCTATTCGTCTAGACTGGAGCCAGCAGATCTGCTACCACTCTACCTTTATAATTAAAATCAAATTTGCAAAACCATGGAGGGAATTATTTCATCCGGGAATAACCGAAGTTATGACGACTTTAAAAAGAAGCAGATTCCAGATTCGGTACAGCCTCTTTTTGATTCAATTAGGGAATTTTGTTTTTCCTTGGGGGAAAACGTGGTGGAAGATATCAGGATGCACAGGGTGGTCTTTTGTAAATCAATGACATTCAGATGGTTTGCAGATCTGGAACCTGGAAAAGAGGGAGTCCTCATCAAAATTCAAAAGAACAGGAAGGAGCCAATCCAGATCATTGAAATTAAAAAAAGTCAGCAGGTTTCAGAGTTTGGCCAGATAATCAAAGAGGCATACGAGGGAATTCATTGATACAATACATCAAACCTTGAAAATTCCCCGGTAAACTTTTCATTGTATATTTCTACATCCTCGACTCTGGAGTTTGCCGGTCCGCCATGAGACCATTCAATTAACCTGTTGACGTTTTGTTCTGTCCCCTCTAGGACAGCCTCAACCCTGCCGTCCTTGAGATTTTTTACCCATCCGAGAACATTATTTTTCTTTGCCATTACTTTTAGAGTCTGGCGGAAGAACACGCCCTGTACCTTGCCGGTAACAAAAATTCTAATTCGTTGGTTTGACACAAGTTGTGTTACTGTGAGCTGTTAATCAATTTTGGGTCAGGCAAAAACTATTTTCTTTCCTTAATTCTGGCTCTACCAGTCTTTCTGGCAGCAATACTGCCTACCTTGGCACCAGGAGGTGCATTTCTTGAAACAGTAGAACTTTGTCCGACATGTTGATGACGTCCTCCGCCGTGTGGATGGACATAGGCTGCCTGTGCAACTCCCCGGACGATTGGATATTTCTTTCCCTTTGCCCTAAAGCTTCTCCATTTGCCGCCTGCGCTCATAAACGGCCTTTCACCGGATCCTCCCCCTGCAAGAGTCCCAATCATTGCCCTGTTTTTTGGATTTAATGTGGTGAATTTTCCAGATGGGAGTTTGACTGTCACGCCCTCATCACCATGAGAAAAAACAGTTGCGTCAGTACCGGCTGACTTTACTATGGCACCGCCATCTCCAAAGTGCCTTTCAATATTACATACGGTTGTTCCATCAGGAATATTCTGAACGCTAATTACGTTTCCATGCTGGATCTTTGATTTTAGTCCAAATTGCAAGGTTGCGCCCACTTTGGTTCCCAGCACTGCGGGAATAAATGAGACGGCTCCGTCTTCAAATCGGACTTTGGCCAGAGGTGCTTCTCTGCCACGCTCATGAACCAGATCAATAATTTTGCCCTCATGCTGTTCTGAGAGTGAAAAACGGGGATAATTTGCCTTGGAGCCTACTTTTCCAGTGGCAGTAGATCTAAACTGATTTCCTCCACGGCCACGTCTTCTAACTAACGGTCTTTTACCCAAGTCGATCGTTTCGTACGCACTAAGAATTTTAAGCTTGTGATTATTCCCTGTAATTTCACATATTGCCGCAGGATTGCCACAAAGATATAAAAATTAGACAAAATGTCTTAGCTGTATGAGTCAAAATGCCCTGTCACTTAAGGTTCTTGAGGCATATACAAGAGACGTTGGCAGGGGAGTGGCAAGAATTGATTATGATTCCATGGATACGCTTAATGCCTCAACTGGCGATGTAATAGAGATAAAGGGTAAAAGAAGAACGGTTGCAAAATGTCTTCCATTGTACCCATCTGATGAAGGAAAGGGAATCATCAGAATTGACGGATTGGGCAGAAATAATTCGGGAATTGCAATCGGAGATACAATTTCAGTCAGAAAAATAAAGGCAGTAGCCGCAGAAAAGATAACGGTGGCGCCATTGGAGCCAATTCCTCCAATTGATGAGAGATATCTTGCCGATGCCCTGGAAAGTGTTCCTTTGATAAAGGGGGATAACGTAATGGTTCCATACTTTGGCGGACGTTTGACTTTTCAGGTTATAGCGGTGACACCTGCAGCTGATGCTGTATTGGTTATTCAAAAGACCGTCTTTCATATTGCAGAAAAAGGAGAGTCATTACGCGGAGTTCCACAAGTCACATACGAGGACATTGGCGGATTAACAGATGAAATTAAAAAGGTCAGAGAGATGATCGAGCTTCCATTGAGACATCCGGAGATTTTTGAAAAATTGGGAATCGAGGCGCCAAAAGGCGTACTGTTGTACGGTCCGCCAGGAACTGGAAAGACGCTGCTTGCAAAGGCAGTTGCAAATGAAAGTAATGCACACTTTATCAGTATCTCAGGTCCGGAAATTATGAGCAAGTTTTACGGGGAAAGTGAAGCAAGGCTGAGAGAAATTTTCAAGGAAGCAAGGGAAAAATCCCCATCAATTGTCTTTGTCGATGAAATTGATTCTATTGCGCCAAAGAGAGAAGAGGTTACCGGCGAAGTTGAAAGAAGAGTTGTTTCTCAAATGCTGTCATTAATGGACGGGTTGGAGGCGCGAGGAAAGGTGATTGTCATCTCGGCAACAAACAGGCCAAACGCAATTGATCCTGCATTAAGACGACCGGGAAGATTTGATAGGGAGATTGAGATCAAGGTTCCCGATAAAAAAGGAAGAAAAGACATACTGTTAATCCATAGCAGAAATATGCCGCTGACAGACGATGTGGATGTAGACAAGATTTCGTCAGTAAGTCACGGATACGTTGGGGCAGACCTAGAGTATCTATGCAAGGAAGCTGCGATGAAATGTTTGAGGAGGCTGCTACCCATTCTAAACTTGGAAGAAGAGAAGGTGCCTCCGGAGACTCTGGACAAACTAATTGTAAATCACGGGGACTTTACCAGGGCCCTGATCGAAGTAACACCGTCAGGAATGAGGGAAGTCTTTATTGAAAATCCGGATGTAAAATGGGATGATGTTGGAGGTTTGGAGGATGTAAAACGGGAACTCCAAGAGGCCGTAGAGTGGCCGATGAAATATCCGGATCTTTATGATAAACTAGGACACAAGATGCCAAGAGGTATTTTACTTCACGGTCCAAGTGGTACGGGAAAGACCCTGCTTGCAAAGGCAGTTGCCACGCAAAGTGAGGCAAACTTTGTTTCAGTAAGGGGGCCTGAACTTTTATCAAAATGGGTAGGTGAATCCGAAAAGGGAATAAGGGAGATTTTCAAGAGGGCGCGCCAGTCTGCACCATGTGTGATATTCTTTGATGAAATTGACTCTATTGCGCCAATACGTGGAGCAGGTGGGGAAACTGCAGTAAGTGAAAGAGTCGTCAGCCAGCTGCTAACAGAGTTGGATGGAATGGAAAATATGCACGGAGTCGTGGTTTTGGCTGCAACAAACAGGGCAGACATGATAGATCCCGCACTGCTAAGACCGGGAAGATTTGACAAGATAATTCAGATTCCACTTCCAGACAAGCAAAGCAGGAAGAGCATCTTGAAGATTAACGCTGAAAAGATACCGATAATTAGCGAGGAGGGCAATCCCAAACATGTTGATTTCGAGAAACTCTCCGAGATAACTGACGGACTCAGCGGTGCAGATACGGCATCCATTGCCAATACTGCAGTTTCACTGGTCATTCACGAATATCTGGATTCACATCCGGACGTCAAGGATATTGAAAAGCAGAGTATTGATGCAAAGGTAACCATGAAACACTTTGAAGAGGCAGTCAAGAAGGTCAGAGAACAAAAAGACCTCAAGATGGGCGAAAAACTAGTGGCATCCTATTACAGATAGTTTCTGCCCGTTTTTCATGTTTTCATTTAATAAAATCAGATATTGTAAATTTCTTGCAGTGTGGAAGATTTTTACCGAATTCCGAATCAATTAAAAAAAGGGACGCCCTCAAGATATCCAGATATAGATGAATACAGCACCATACTGGAATAAGAAAACATGCTCGGACTGTAGAAGGATAAAATGTCAACAAGGTTGTCAGTGCGACTGCCACCAATTAAGAGACAGAAGGAATTAATCCGAGATTATTCATTTTTCATTCTCAAGTATCTGATCAGATTTCACGCATGTCTCGGATCTGTGCCGGCAATTTTTACATGTCGTGCTCTTGATTTGTCTCAGCTGTGATTTCAAAACTGGTTTTGGAGCATAATGACGGATCCGAGTTGTTCATGTACCTGTCTGATAAAATCAAGTATGCTGTCTGTCTTTTTATTTCTTGAATTTTGAATGTTTGTTGTAATGTTTGCATAATGTAATTATTCAAAGTTTGATAATGACTGGGTACACACTAGTGTACCTGAGAGAATATTGTAAAAATTCACAAATTTAGAGAAATAATGCTGAAATTAGTCTAATTCAGGATTCTGTTATCGGTAGTTTTAATAAAATAACGGATCTAATTCTTGTAAATGTCAGAATATAGGGGATATCACGGGGACTCGTTGGAATTTCTAAAGAAAAACCAGATTTCAGTTGGAAATACCGTCAAGATTACATCTGATATGATTACTTTTGCAGGCATAATTATGCCAAGATA
The DNA here is from genome assembly GCA_965218785.1 of Candidatus Nitrosopumilus sp. Taxonomy (GTDB): domain Archaea; phylum Thermoproteota; class Nitrososphaeria; order Nitrososphaerales; family Nitrosopumilaceae; genus Nitrosopumilus. Next base: position 179,194 of record OZ244650.1, on the reverse strand, counting down.
CGAGCATGGTGATGACAAACATGTTGTTTTGAAGCTAAACAGCGGTTACAATATTGGTCTGGAAATTGAAAAGATAGAGAGTGTTGAAAAGATTCAATCCCCAGAAAAGACTGTTGAAAAAAATGAAAAAATAGAAAAGACGGAGGGATTGCCGAAAATCCTGCTGTTATCAACGGGTGGAACAATTGCAAGCAAGATAGATTACAGGACAGGTGCAGTCACGCCCATACTAACTGCCGAAGAGTTGAACTCGTCTGTTCCCGAACTCTCCAAAATTGCCAACATAGATGCAACTGCCGTATTAACGGAGTATTCTGAAAATATAATGCCAGAGCACTGGCTGCAAATTGCCGAAAAGATCAACGGGTATGCCAAATCAGATTATTTGGGAATAATCATCGCACATGGAACAGATACAATGCATTATACATCGTCATTTCTTTCATTTGCACTTGCGGGATTTCCAATACCAGTCGTTTTAGTCGGATCACAAAGATCCTCAGATCGTGCTTCATCAGATGCGGCGCTGAATTTAATCGGTGCGGCAAAATTCATTACAAAAGTCAGTGCAAAGGGGGTGTACGTTGTCATGCATCAGGATGAAAACGATGACACCATAGCGTGTCATCTCGGAACAAGGGTAAGAAAGAACCACACAAGTAAGAGGGGCGCGTTCCAGACAGTCGGGGGTAATCCGGCATTCATTATTGCCGAGGATCAAATTCAAAAAAACATTACGGTGGATTTTTTCAAGACAGATGAATTTCAACCAAGAATTAAACTGGACACAAATGTTGCCCTGGTAAAGTATCATCCAGGGTATGATCCTAAACTGCTAGATCAAATTATTGAGATGGGATACAAGGGAATAATTTTTGAGGGGACGGGACTGGGCCACATAGGTAATACAATGTATGAGAGTGTAAAAAAAGCAAATGAGATGGGGGTCTTTCTGGGTATGACATCCCAGTGCATAGATGGCAGAGTCAGAATGACGGTGTATGAAAGTGGGCGGGATCTGCTTGATTTGGGCATAATTCCACTGGAAAATATGATTCCGGAAGTAGCGCTGGTAAAAGCAATGTGGACCATAGGAAATTTTGAGACATTAGATGAGATAAAAAAGGTCATGCTTGAAAACATCTCATCGGAATTATTCAGATAGGAGAAAAAAGAATGTCAGAGTTTTTCATAGATAAAGTCGGATTAAAAATCGGACTGGAGATCCACCAACAACTTGCAACCAATAAAAAATTGTTTTGCAACTGTACACCGGCAGAATCAGACGAGTATCTTATAAAATTTCAGCGAAGGCTGAGAGCATCAAAAAGCGAGTTGGGGGAATTTGATCCTGCCGCGCTTTTTGAAAAATCCAAATCAAAAACGATAATGTATTATGCCAATCCACAAAGCAGCTGCCTGGTAGAATATGATGAGGAGCCGCCCCATGAGTTAGACGAGGAGGCTAAAAAAATTTCGCTAGTCATAGCGTCTGCACTAAAATCAAATATTTTTAGCGAAATTTATCCCATGAGAAAAACAGTAGTTGACGGTTCCAATACCACGGGATTCCAGCGCACTATGTTGGTGTCACAGGGGGGATCTTATGAGGTGGATGGAGAAAAGATAGGAATTCAGTCAATCTGTCTTGAAGAAGACGCTGCAAAAATTTTAGGTGATGAGGGTTCGGTAAGGAGATACGGTTTGGAGCGCCTGGGGGTGCCACTAGTCGAGATAGCAACAGAGCCGTTTGAAGCAAGTCCGAAACAAATTAAAAAAATCGCGTTATCATTGGGAAGAATTTTGAGAAGTACCAAGAAGGTAAGACGTGGTCTGGGTTCTATCCGGCAAGACGTCAATGTATCAATCAGAGAGGGGAGAGGAGTGGTAATTGAGGTAAAGGGGGTACAGCAGTTAGATCAGTTGGAAAAAATTGTGGAATATGAGGCTAAAAGACAGTATGGATTATTGCAAATTTCCAAAGAGCTGCAGGATAGAAAATTCGGTGATCACAATAAAAGAATCGATGCAACAGACATGGTCAGGACATGGAATTCCCAAACTGTCAGAAAATCAGTAGAGAAAAATCACAGGATTGATTTAATAATTTTCAGGAATTTGAGTGGAATATTTGGTAAAGAATGGATGCCGGGTATCAGATTGGGCAAGGACATTGCAGAATTGGTCAAATTTTTTGGTTTGGGGGGGATTTTTCATTCTGATGAACTGCCAGCTTTTGGAATAAAACAAAATGATGTAGACGATCTGAGAGAGAAGTACGATATCAGTGATGGTGATGCGTTTTTGCTGTTGGCTGCGCCATCTGAAAAAGCAGACATGGTAATTGATCAGATTTTATCAAGAATGCGTCAAATCAGAGACGGTGGAATTCCAATAGATACGCGGTTAGCTACCCAGGCAGGTGAAACAAAATTCCTGCGACCCAGACCCGGTGCTGCAAGAATGTATCCGGAAACGGATATTCCGCCAATTGTAATCACAAAAAAAGAGATTGCATATGCAGAGAAAAATATACCAAAATCATGGGATGAGTCCATTGGGGAGTTGCAGAGAAAATATAAGATTAATCCTCAGCTTTCAGAGCAGATTTTCGATTCGCGATATATCGAATTATTTGAGAGAATAGTTGGGGGTACTACCAAGGTCAGCCCCACATTTGTTGCGTCGGTTCTTTGTTCATCAATTACCAATTTGGAGAGAAGCGGACTGGATTCTGGCCTGTTAAGTGACGAGGGGATTGCCAGAGTATTTGAATTATTAGAAGCAGGGGAGATTGCCAAAGAATCAGTTGAGATAATTTTTGAGGATATCATGGCTGGAAAATCAAAATCCATCAAGGAAGCCATGAAGAATGCCTCAATTGAAACCGTTGGGGAGGCAGAACTGGAGAAAATTATTGAAAAAATAGTGGAAGAAAATCAGGATATAATTAAAAATCAGGAAGAGAGGGCAGTAGGTCCACTTATGGGGATTGTCATGAAGGAACTGCGAGGAAAAGCTTCTGGAGAGACGATAAATAAAATTCTTTTAAAGAATATCAGGAAAAAATTAGACGGCATCTAACAGATGACACACAACAAGGATGCAGATCAGCAGTTATTGATGCATCCAGATTTACGTTGTTTTACACATGTGGGACTTTCCATCCTCATGACTAACACAACTGGTTTCAATTTGTAGTTGTCCATCCAGCCACAGTACAAACAAAAGATCATTTTATAACATAGCATATGGTTTGAATCGCAACAATATGAAAAAAATACAGTATGTAATACCATTCTTGATAGTAATTTTATTGATTCCAATAGGAATGGCATTTGTACAGACATATAATGATACAGATACACACGAACGCATTCCAAACCCTCAAATTGCAAAAAGTACTGTTGATGTTGAACAGCTAGAAAACATAGCTGAACAGCTAGAAAACATAGTTGGACAGCTAGAACAACGAGGAGGGATGCATGATGTCTTTAAGCAGATTGGCATGATCTTCTTACCAAGGTATACAGGGGAAATTATTAATGATAATTTTGATGATGGTCTTGATGGATGGCAGCATCATACCATATTAGATGAAAGATACCCTACAGGAAAAGATAACTACATACTATCCAACCAAGATGGTATTGTGCATTTCTCAGGCGATGGCTTTGCTGCAAGACCAGGCATAATAAAGCAGGTTAGCCTGCCAGAAGGCGACGACATAAAGCTTACCTTTGATGGCAAGGCAGAAGGACATGCTTCAAGCCACAAACATATACCAAACATGTTTGTGCTCATACTGGATGTAGATCATAACCGTCTGGATAAGATCCTGGCAGTTGCCTCAGATCAAACAGTGTCGCCATGGCAGAACATATCAATTGACTTGACAGACTATGCAGGAGAAGACATCAAGGTGTTTATTCACTTGGCTGATCCTTGGATTGCAGACTGGAACCAGGCAATATGGATAGATAATGTAATTATTACCTCCTCCTAGTTTTTTCAAGTTATAACATATTGGTGGGGACCCCGCTAGAATGAGACCGCTTGCATACATACACTTTTTGAACAAGTTAGGAGGTAAAACACATGGTAAAGAGTAAATTCGCCCCACAGGAAAAGACCAGAGTTATCTTAGAATCCATAAACACCTTGCTCAAAAAGTGTAATGTATCGGAGTGTTCTCATTCTAGAAGGGTCCACCAGCATCGAGTCTTTTTATCACAAGTTTTCTTGATCGATGTAGTACATAGTATTCCTTTGCAGTACGTCTAAAATTAGTACAATCTAATTTTTGTACAATAGAAAATTAGGATGAAATGTGCTTGATTAGTCACAGATTTACTCGTTTAGGATTCATTTTTTTAAAAATAGATAAAATAAAGCAGTATAAAGATTAAAAAATCTAGATATAATACTAAATTATACTTTAAAATTGAAATAAAATGAGTAAATTGGAAAATAATCCAATAAATGAAGAAGCATTAGGATTGGGACTAATTTTAAAAAATTTAGACAATTTTGACATGTCTACATTTCAAGGAAGATTGATTCTACAGAAATCAGTTTATCTTATGCAAGCATTTGATATTTACATTGGATATGATTTTTCATGGTATCTTCGTGGACCATATTCATCTCACTTGGCAAATATTGGGTTTCAACTACAAGAAAATTATGATAAATTTCCAAAAGGTAAATTTGAAAAAGGAATACAAAAGAAATTTAAACAATTTCTTGATTTTATGGAAGATAAGAAAAATGATCCAGATAAACTTGAGATACTAGCATCAATACATTTTCTAAAAAAAATATACTCTAAAATGTCAAAAGCAGATATTCTTGAGAAAGTAAAGAATAAACAAAAATACTTTACCAAAAAACAATGTGAAGATGCATGGATTGAACTTAAGAGTAAGGATTTGATATAATGTCATTAAAAACTAAATGTACCGTATTTCCACAACAAAAAGTGACAAGAAACCGTTCGGATGATTTTTCAGTTTTACGTGAAACTTTAAACAATAACGATGTAGGAATTTTTTTCATGCTAGCTGATGCAACATGTTCTACACGACCAAAAGCAGACATAGAGAAAATCCATATTGATGTTTTTAAAAGTATGAAAATTGCAACACCTAAAATCAGCAAAAATGATCTAGAAACATTAGAAATTCTTAATGATTCAGAATTGATGCATGAAATCAAGATGAGTCGAAAAGAAATAAAGAAAGGTGGTTCAGTACGGTGGAAAAAAGCAAGGATTCCGACATAACGAATATTGTATCACTATCTCCAAGATGTGAAAAATTATATAAAAAATTTAGAAAAAAAGCTAATCCAAAATTACTAAAAATAATAAACGATAATATCGATCAATTAGAAACAAATCCTAAACTTGGACAAGAATTAAGTCAAGATTTGAAGGGAATGTATTCTATCCATATCGATCAATTTCATTATCGAATAGTTTACGAGGTTAAACAAGATAATCTTCGTAACATAATCACTGTGCATGCTATTGCACATAGAAAGGATGTTTATTCAGATCTTGCAAAATATTTGGGTCTACAAAAACATGATTCAGACTGATGAACTCCCCCGTTCTGATAAAAATTCCTCGAGAGTCACATATCCCAGTGCCGAGTGGATCCTAGAATAGTTGTAATCCTGTATGCATCTGCAATGACTGCCTCTGCCTCCTTATAGCTTGCAAACTCGTGCGGCCACACAAATACTCCTTTTTGAGCGTCTTGTGGAACGATTCGTCTGTCCATTCTGCTCCGGAGTGTGATATCTTATGAACTCCTGTTTTGCGCCAAGAGAATGATTGCATCCTGAAGCGTTCTGCTGACAAACATGTGTTTTACCTCCCAACTTGCTCAAAAAATGTATGTATCCGAGGTTCTCATTCTAGAGGAGTCCCCCACCAAAAAACATAATTAAAAATTCAATTATGCAGACTGTTCATGGTAGTCAGTCTAGGATCGATTATACATAAACTATATTTCCACATGGATTAGTGCGGGAGATGGGATTTGAACCCACGAACTCCTAAGAGATAAGGATCTGAACCTTACGCCGTTGACCAGGCTGGGCGACTCCCGCAATGTCAGTTTCTAAAAGCTAGAATAAGTTTCTTTATTATACATGAGGCAAATATGCACAGTTGTTCAGGAAGATGGAATTTAGGGAAGTATACTGTGTGAATTGTAAAAAAATACTTGGACGCTACAATATTAAATTCTATGATGATGACAAAATCGGGGAATTGTTAAAAACAACTCATGTCACTCATGTAAGAAACGGTCATCAAGTCAATATTAGAAAATTTGTAAAGGATTAACCGAGTTTTATTTTTTTGATTGCTTCTGAAAGACTGGAAATTCTGTGAATTCGATTTTCATTGATATGATGATTCCAGGGCTGTGAATACAAAATCAGTTTTTTGCCATTCTGGAGAAATTTTTGTGCATTTAATGGTGAATCATCAATAAATACGTCATAATCTAAATCAGCTTTCATGGGACCGTCAACTACCGATACATAACTGTCATATGATATGTTGTGATGATTCAGCCAGTTTTTGACAAAAGAATTGGTTTTATCTTCTCTAGCGGTAACAATATCTACCTGACCAAGATTTGAAAGGTTTTTTGTAACATATGATAAATTATCTTCTGTGGGCGGTATGGAAAGCCAGTTTTTCCAGCACGAATTCAATTCAGTATAAAAGTCATAGCGATCGATTTGAAATTTCTTCCAAAAATCCCAATCAGTAATATCATGCTTGGAGATTTTCTGTCTGATTGTATTGCTAAAAGCAATCCAGGGAGTAATCACATCGGCAAGAACTCCGTCGACATCTAGCGCGATTTTCATTCTTGTCACTAATCACGGGTTTTCCGAAATTCATCTAGAAGGTTTTTTTGATGTTTGCTGAGTTTTTTAGGGATATTTATTACAATTCGAACATACTGATCTCCCGTACCTCTAGAATGGTGATGTTGGACTCCTTTGCCCTTTAATTTGATTATAGTGTTTGGTTGGCTGCCAGAATTAACTTTGATTTTTTCTGTGCCCTCCAAAGTCGGAACAACAATTTCACAGCCCAGTGTTGCATCAACCATTGAAACGTCTTGATCATAGAAAATATCTTTTCCATCTCGATTGAATTGTGCATGAGGTTGTACTACAACCCTGACAATCAGATCACCGTTAATGCCATTAGGAATTTCATTTCCCTCTCCTTGAACGGTATAATCGCCTGAATCAATTCCGGCCGGGATTTCAAAGTTAACTTTTTTAAAGCCTTTTTTGCTTCCTTTACCCCTACATTCCACACACGGAGTTTCAATAACTGAACCCTGGGCCCTGCAAGCAGAACAGGGTGCAGCCACTACAAATGAGGCAAATCCCATATTACGAGTTTGTCTTACCTGTCCCTGACCATTACATGTTGCACATGTTTTCCTATTAGTGCCAGGCCTGCAGCCGGTTCCACTACAAATATCACATTGAATCTGTTTTTGTAGATCAATCTCTGTTTTTTTTCCATGAAGAACATCTTCTAATGTTATCGAAGTCTGATAGAGAATATCAGAGCCCTGCTGTTGATTAAATCCAAATCCTCCTCCTCCTCCACCGCCTCTGCCGCCTCCACGACTAAAAATTGATTCAAAGATGGAATCAAATCCACCGCCTCCACGACCAAATATGTCACTAAAATCCCCGCGCGCACCTTTGAATATATCATCACTGCTATACCTGCCATCAACACCCGCATGACCCTGCTGATCATAAATTTGCCTTTTTTCAGTATCTGAAAGAACGGCATATGCCTCTGTAATTTCTTTAAAATGTTCGCCGGCTTCAGAAGATTTGTTACGATCCGGATGGAATTTTAATGCTAATTTTCTATATTGTTGTTTGATTTCATCCGTGGGAGATGTTTTAGAAACTCCTAAAACCTCATAATAATCACGTTTTGCAGTCATGAATCATTCCTTTATCATAATTACTGTATAAATGATTGAATTGGAGAAATTAATTAGTTTTAGTTTCATTGTCTGAAGATGATTCGTTTGTTTGACTCCCTGTGCCGGAGTCCTGTTGTTGTTGCTGTTGTCCTTCGGTGCCAGAATCTTTTTGTTGTCCTTCGGTGCCAGAATCTTTTTGTTGTCCTTCGGTGCCAGAATCTTTTTGTTGTCCTTCGGTGCCAGAATCTTTTTGTTGTCCTTCGGTGCCAGAGTCCTGTTGCTGTTGTCCTTCGGTGCCAGAATCTTTTTGTTGTCCTTCGGTGCCAGAGTCCTGCTGCTGTTGTCCTTCGGTTCCCGGAGGAGGTGCTGCATTCTTGTACAGCTCGGTGGTTACCTCACTAACTATGGTTTGTAGTGCTTCAAGTTTTGGTTTTAGTTCAGAAAGTTCCTTGCTTAGAGATTCTTTGACTTCTTTGACGGCATCAGTAATTTTAATTCCCTGTTCTTGAGAAATTTTATCTTTTAAATCATGATTGACCAACTTTTCTGTAGTGTATATGTAACTCTCTGCCTCGTTTTTAAGATCGATTTTTTCTTTCTTCTTTTTATCCTCATCGGAGAATTTTTCTGCATCTTCTTTTAATTTCTCAATTTCCTCCTTGGAGAGTTTTGACGTGGATTCAATGGTGATTTTCGCCTCCTTTTGAGTCCCAAGATCTTTTGCCGCAACATTGATTATTCCATTTGCATCAATGTCAAATTTCACCTCAATTTGAGGAATTCCCCTCGGGGCTGGAGGCAGATCAGTCAGGTTGAAACTTCCCAGTGAGACGTTATCAGTTGCCATCGGTCGTTCACCTTGAACAACATGAATAGTTACGGCAGTTTGATTATCAGCTGCAGTTGTGAAAACCTTACTTTTAGAGGTTGGAATTGTCGTATTTCTTTCAATTAATGGTTCCCTAACCCCGCCCAGAGTCTCAATTCCCAATGTTAGCGGAGTAACATCAAGCAGGACTATATCACTAGCAACATCTCCGGCAATAATTCCCGCCTGTATTGCAGCACCCATCGCTACTGCCTCCATGGGATCAACTCCGGATTCGGCATTCTTTCCTGTAATTTCGCTGACAAATTTTTGTACTAGCGGAATTCTTGTAGGTCCTCCAACCATTACAATTTTGCTAATCTCAGAGGTGGGAATCTTTGCATCTTCAAGTGATTTTAATATTGAGGGCTTGCATCGCTGAACAATCGGTCCGATTAATTCATCTAGTTTGGCTCTAGTCATTCTTAATTCAAGATTTTTTGCACCAGATGATGGATCATGTGAAATAAAGGGCAGGTTGAGATCAGTCTCCATAACTGTAGATAATTCAATCTTGGCTTTTTCGGCAGCTTCCCTGATTCTCGTCATCGCAGTCGAATCCTGAGAAAGATCAAGACCTTCCTTTTTCTTGAATTCATCAACAATGTAATCAATTACAACCTTGTCCATATCAGTACCACCCAATTGCGTGTCTCCGGATGTACTCATTACTTCAAAAACACCACCGCCCATCTCCATGATGGTGACATCCAACGTACCTCCGCCAAAATCAAATACAAGAATCTTCATGTCTTCTTTTGCCTTGTCTAGTCCAAATGCCAGTGATGCGGCTGTTGGTTCATTGATAATTCTAACAACATCAAGACCTGCAATTGTTCCAGCGTCCTTGGTGGCCTGACGTTGATTGTCATCAAAATATGCAGGTACCGTAATTACTACTTTTTTTACAGGTTCGCCAATAAATGCCTCGGCGTCTTTTTTGATTTTTTGTAAGATAAACGCGGAAATTTGCTGGGGCTTGTATTCTTTGCCCTGAATCTTAAAAACATGATCAGATCCCATCTTCCTTTTAGCGGCAATTATGGTGCTGTCAGGATTTGTTACTGCCTGTCTTCGTGCCGGTTCTCCAACTAGGAGTTGGCCTTCTTTGGAGAATGCGACAACTGATGGAAATGCCTTTCCGCCCACGGTGGCGCCTTCGGCAGCGGGAATAATTGTTGGCTTGCCACCCATCACAACTGCTGCAGCGGAATTACTTGTTCCTAAATCAATACCAATTATTTTAGTCATATTTTATCATCCTTTTTTGAGATTTCTACTAGTGTGGGTCTTATAACCCTCTCGTGAGAGATATATCCTTTCCTGATCTCTTTGACGATTGTACTATCATCCAACCCTGAATCAGAAACAATGGATATGGCCTCGTGATAGTTCGGATCAAAGATTTCTCCCAGCGCGTCAATTGGAACAATATTATATTTTTTCAACAGTGAATCCATGTTTTTTAAAATTGAATCTAGACCGTCGGTATTTATTTTATTTTCGGAAAAAACCTGCTTTGCTCTAATAAAATCATCGTATATTTTCAAAAAATCCAATGCAAATTCATCAACTTTGGCATTAACGCCTTTTTCTATATCAGATTGGGTTTTTCGATCAAGATTTTGAAAGTCTGCCAGAACATGTTTTAATTTTTCTTCATGCTCTGCCACTTTATGCTTTTCTAGTTCCAACAAGTTTGATAGTTCCTCGATGTCTATCCCCACAGAGTTTGATTCTGCCGGAGAATCATCAGGTTCAGATGCGTCTTCAGATATAACATCAACGGGAACCTCATCGGAATTGTTTTCAGTTGACAAATCAAAGTAAATTATAATTTAGCTAATTTAAATCGTTATTGAATGATTTCACACAAGGGATTTGCTTTTATCGTAATTAAATTCGAACTCTGCTTGGTCTTTTCAATATATTCAAAATCAGTTTTTGAACATGCAACAACTATTGTAGTTTTATCACTATGAAAAAGATCAAAGTTTGGATCTTCATAAGCTTCTACATCACCAATGTAATCACGCAGTTTGGAAGTTAAAGTTTTGAGCATCTCGATTTTATCCCCGCGCATTGCATGATGATCAAGTGTCCAGGATAATGCAATTTTTGTCCTGCTGGCTTTGAGATCATTTTTCTTTAGTGTCGTTCGAATTTCATCAATCAGTCTTTTGACGTATCCGTCAATGCCTTTTGCACTTCCATTAATTAGATACATGAGTGTATTGGTGCCCTCAAAGGAGGATCTCAGGGAGTTTAGATCAAACAACCCGCTAACCATATTATCAAGAAATATCTGCTGAAAATCATCTGAAGACAGATCATTTTTAGTGACTTCATCTTGTGCGTATTTACAGACCTCTAGAACACTGCACAGGCTGGAAAAACGGGACAGGATGTTAATAGCATGAAAATGTTCTGATGATGAAATTGCGACAAATTTTTTCACGTTTTTACCCGTAGTGAGCAGTTCGGATAATTTGGGGTCATCTTTTCCATCAAAAGAACCAATAATCTTGGGTTGTTGATTTAGATCCTCCAACGGATAATAAAAATATGAAATATACTTTCCGACCTGCAGGCCTGTCACATGTTCTAATAGCGAGATATTTTCATTATTGCCGCCAAATCCTGTTGGAAGAGTAAAGATTACCGAACTGTTTTTCCTCAATGATTTAGTGGCATCCTTGAATTTGGAATGAATTTCAGTTTTGATGTCCTGTCCTGTTTTTCTAATTCTTGGAGTAAAGAAAAGATATTGCGCCTTGGAGATGGCCACGTCAATGGGTTCCATTGCCAGCAGGGGTTCATCCTCTTTTAGTGAGGCCACGTTTGGGTAGGTTTTGGCGATTTCAGCTTTAAGTGAGATTGCCGAGGGGGTTGATTCATCTATTATGTAGACATCGGCTCCCTTGAGTGCCATTTGTGAGGCAATTGCGTATCCTTCTGTACTAAGACCATAAACGACAACTTTTGCTCCAGCCATACAATACAGCGTGTAATAGACTAAGAAAAACTTATTGAACCGGATAAAATCAAGGAAAATATTGAAAATATGGATGGACATCCTTACTCCTAAACAATTATTGTTTTTTCAGCCAATGGCAAAGGATTTGGGCAGAAAACACAAGATTCTATGTACCACTAGAAAATATCGGGAAGTAGATCACTTGGCAAAGATTCGAAAGCTAAAGGCGCAAACCATTGGAAGACATGGTGGAGGTAATAACTCGGCAAAATTAGAGGCAAGTCTGAATAGAATAAAAGATCTAATGCCGATTATCAAGCATTTTAAACCAGACGTAATAGTTAGTCAGTGCTCGCCTGATGCTGCAAGAATTTCACACGGATTGCAGATTAAACACGTGGCATTTTGTGATGCGCCTCATTCAGAAGCTGCTCTGAGACTAACCGTACCATTAATTCAAAAATTATTGATTCCCTGGATAATCCCAAAAAAGGAATTTACCAGATACGGAATACTGCCAAAAAACGTCATTACCTACAAGGCAATAGATGCCGCCTTGATAATATCCCAAAAACCAAAAAAGAATACGGTTCCCCAGATAAGGAAAAAGGGAAAAAACATCTTGTTTAGAACTTACGAATCAAATGCATCATACACAAAAAAAACGATAGATATGGTAAAGATAATCAAGAAACTTGCAACCATTAAAAATGCAAACGTCATAGTTCTGGGAAGGTATTCTGATGAGATAAATCGACTGGCAAAAAATTTGAACCGGCGTATCATAGTATTAAAAAAACCAGTTGACAGCGGTGAAATTTTAGAAATGACGGATGTCTTTGTAGGTTCGGGAGGTACTATGACTACCGAATCAGCTCTTAGGGGAATTCCAACATTGTCATATAATGCAGTTCCAAACATCACAGAAGAATATCTGGTGAGGAAAAAACTGGTGAGAAGAATTGACAAAGTCAGTCAGTTAGACAAACAGATCCTGCGGATTTTAAATGACAAGTCAGATACGCTAAAGAATCGTGCAAAAAAAGAATTCAAAAGCATGGAGAATCCAATAAAAAAACTTGAATCGGTTTTAGATATGATGTATAATGAATAACATTTTAAGGGAAATTAAAACAGAAAGTTTAGGCAGCCCGGTAGTGTAGCGGTCAAGCATAGAGGCCTTTGAAGCCTTTGACCCCAGTTCGAGTCTGGGCCGGGCTACTTTTTTGAAAAATTAAAAATTGAGGGGTTATTTAATCAAAGATGCCTGTCTGTGCTTTGATTGGATGGCATATAATATTAGGAATTCCGATGTCGTAATCCAGGAAAGGTATTGAAAAACATGCTGCAGACTGTTATTATCAAGAAGATATCGAATTGTCTGCATCTACATGCAACTGACACAAAATCAGGATTAAAACGTCTTGCTTGGAAATTATTTATCAGATAAAATTTGGAATTAGTAAAATCCAATGATAACTTAATATTAATTTCATCATTAGTCAGGATATTGCCTGAAAATAAAGGAATTTTGGATTTGGATATCAAAGAATATGTAAAAAAAATTCAAAAAAAAGACGTCAAAATTTCCGTTATCGGGCTGGGAAGAATCGGCCTGCCTACTGCCGTAGCTATGGCAAGATCTGATTTACCAACTATCGGCATGGATATTAACCAGGAAATTGTCGAATTTGCAAATTTGGGAAAGCTAAGAGTAAACGATGAACCCGGATTACAGGAGGCACTGCACAAAGTACTAGAAAAGAAAAAATTTTCAGCCACGACAAAAATTGACGAATCAGTTGCGGGTGCAGACATAGTTATCGTCTGCCTGCCGACTCCGTTAAAAGAGGATACCAAAAAAACCAATTATCAGTTTTTGTTGGAGGGATGCTCTGAAATTGCAAAAATTATGAAAAGAAACTCGCTGATAATAATTGAGAGCACGGTTGGACCGGGAATAATTGAGGATAAAGTTATTCCAATATTGGAAAAAGAAAGCAGTCTTACATCCGGAAAGGATTTTGGAGTTGCAAGCTGTCCGGAGCGTGCAAATCCATCCACAATATTAACGGATTTTAGCAAAATTCCAAGGGTGGTGGGAGGAATCAATGAGAAATGTACAAATTTTGCGTCACATCTGTACGAGTCCGTCTTTAAAATTGATGTAGTACGTGTAAAAAATTGCAAGACTGCAAATGCAGTCAAGGTGGTTGAAAATGTTTTCAGGGATGTAAACGTGGCATTTATCAATGAGATTGCGGTTTTTTGCGATAGAATTGGAATAGACGTAAATGAGTTAATTGCGGGTTGTAACACAAAATATAACTTTATACCGCATTTTCCAGGTCCGGGAGTCGGCGGTCCGTGTCTTCCGGTAAATCCCTATCAGTTGCTAGATGCACCCGAGTCAGAAAATATTCTTCAACTAGTCAGGGTTGCAAGAAAGATAAACTCTGAAATGCCAGAATACGTGATAAAACTAGTCAGGGATTCGCTAAAAGAGATTGATAAAAAATCCGAAGATATCACAGTCGGGATTCTGGGAATCTCATACAAACCAAATGTGGGGGATGTTCAACTGACTCCAATCAAAGATGTCGTTAAAAAACTAGGACAGGAAAACTTCAAAATAAAGATTTTTGATCCTTATTTCATCAAAAAAGAGTTTCTATCAATAAAAATCGAAGAGAGCATTGAAAACCTTGCTACTGGTTGTGACGTGGTGGTTTTAGGTACGGATCATGATGAATTTTTAAAAATGGATTTCAACATGTTGAAAAATCTGATGAAACCCTCTGGAATAATAATTGATGCCAGGGGCAAATTATCATCTGATGCAGTCAGGGATGCAGGATTAATTTTCAAGGGAATCGGCACATCTGTAAAATAACCTAGAAATCTAATTTTGTAAGTAGTCGTGAGGCAATAACAAACAATGCTGATGCGATTGCCACTAGTATCACCATTTCAATAATTACAAACTCGTTGATGGTTCCAAAAATTCCTGCCCTGATTACATCTACAAGATATGTCAATGGATTCAGATAAAACGCGGTCCGCAGTGGTTCTGGGGCGCCATCAGCAGGATAAAATGCGGTACTAACAAAGGCAAAGAACAAAAAGACCGTATTAATAATTACGTTAAATCCCTCGCTTGAGCGCAGCCTAGTTGAGATAATTGATGCCAGTGAACCAAAAAGTACCGAACCGGTGATTGCACCAAAAATAATTATGGGGATTGTAACAAGTGAGAACTCTACTGATTCAAAAAATACCGGATACCCGACTACTGCTATTAGTCCGGCACTGACCAGGCCGATTATTCCAATGGTGCAGATATTACTCAGAATATAGTGACTCCGGGTAAATGGTCCTGACATGATCTGCTCAAACATCCCATGCTTTCTGTCATTCCAGATGATGATACCGGAGATCAGCGTGCTGTTCATTATGTTAAATCCGATCATGCCAGATGCCAAAAATGCGGGATAATCAAGATCCTTGCCTCCAAATGGAACCGCATTAATCAGCGGCGCATATGCAAACCCGGCTACAAAAATATAGATCAGGGGGAATATTACCTGCCAAATTAAAAATCCCGGATTAAGGGAGATCGTAAGATTTCTATTAACAAGTCTAATTATTGGATGCATTTTCTCTTACCATGTTCAAAAATATCTCTTCAAGGTTTGTTGGTACTGCCGAGAGATCTTCAATATCGATTTTATTCTCGTTTAGTATCTTTAATATTTTTAACAGCACCAGCTCGGATTGTTCTGAACGAATAACTATGTTTGTTCCAGTTTCAAAATCAATTTTACAGTCAATAATACCAGATAACAAAGAGGTAATTCTAGAGTGTTTTTCCAATAAATGAATTTTGATGGTTTTTTCTTTTCCAAATCTGTTTTTTAATGCATCCGGAGAGTCCACGGTAAGAATCCTGCCTTTGTCAATTATTGCTATCTCATCACATAGATACTCGGCCTCAGTTAGAATGTGTGTTGTGTAAAAAATTGTCAGGCCTGTTCTTACCTTGTTTTTTAAATAATCCAACAACTTTCTTCTAGCGGCGGGATCCAGACCCACAGTCGGCTCGTCTAAAAACAGTAATTCCATATCATGCATGAATTCACGTGCAACCTGGACCCTTCTTCGTTGGCCAATAGATAGATCCTCGTTTCTTGTCTTGCGGATTTCAACTAGATCAAAGTCCTTGAGAAGCTGTTCCGTTCTTTTTTTACGTTCGATTCTGGGCACATTCCACATCATCCCGTATTTATCAAGGGATTTTTCAACAGAGAGCGTTGGTTCGTAACTGGGCTGCTGTAAGACGACTCCTATCTTGTGGCGAACCCGGATGGGATTTGCCACAGCATCAATGCCCAAAATGGTAAGAGAGCCGTTTGAGGGTGGGATTAACGTTGTTAATAATTTGATGGTGGTGGATTTTCCTGCCCCATTTGGGCCTAAAAACCCGAAAACCTGGCCCGGTTTGACTGATAATTGAAGATCATCTACGGCCTTGGTCGAGCCATACAATTTTGAAAGATGGCTGGCGCTAATACAGGACACGACAAAACTGCGATCTGCCTATTAATTTAGTTAATGAAGCGATCATAGTCATTAAAAACGGGTTTTGCCAGCAGATGAAATTTTTATTAATAGAGTAGATTTAGTAGTTGTGAATGTCTGAATTAGAAAATCTGATTAACAAACTACTTGAACAAAAACCTGAATTAACCAGGGAGAGCATACAGGAGCAAATTAAGCAAAAGAAAGAAAAAATCGGCGCCGGATATCTGACTGATCAGGGGGCCATATTCCTGATAGCATCTGACTGCGGGGCCAGCCTCTCAGAACCGCTGAAAATAGAGATGAGTCTAAAGGATCTTTATGCAGGAGCAAAGGAGATTTCATTGGAGACCAGGGTTTTGAACCTGTCTCCGGCAAAACAGTTTTCAAGAAAAGACGGATCCCCGTTTTATCTTAGAACCATGACCGTATATGATACAAATTCCACTGCAAGTGTAAAGCTGTGGGATGAAAAGGCAAATCTTCCAGGTATTGAGAATCTAAAACCCGGTGACCTGATCAAAATCATAAAGGCTTATGTAAAATCAGATCTTGACGGATCACCTACAATCAACATTGGTTCTGGATCAAACATTGAAACCGCAGATACGCCAAGTGAAATTCCATCCATTGATACAATTACAAAAGATGCCAGCGAGTTAAAAGAGGGAGACAAGGATCTCGTGCTTTCAGGCGTGATTGACGGAATGATTAGCGGGATGGAATTTACAAACTCTCGCGGCAATCCCGGGACCGCTCTGAGAATGAGACTAAAGGGCAAGGACGGCACTGCAATGAGGGTTGTTCTGTGGGGAAAAGACGAATCCTCCATTCCCAACATGATTTCACAGTCAGCCAAGGTAAGACTGCTTGGCGTCAGGATAAAGTCCGGAAACCAGGGATTGGAAATTCATGGCAATGATGCCACGATAATAGAAATTGAGGGAAGTCAGGAGGCAGAACCCGTAATTGCAAGAATTCTTTCAGTCTCGCATACTGAAGATGGCAAAAGCAAGATCCTGGTAGTTGACGGTAAAAGGAGACTATACAACATTAATGATTTGTCAAATTTAACTAGCAGCTGCGCCGAGGGGGATCTAATAGAATGCATGCCGTCAAAAATCTACGGAAACTCGGTCACACTAGATGAGAATTCTTTTGTAAGAAAACTAGATAATGACGAAACGGTTCCATCACTGTCCCAAATTAGAACAAAGATCAATGATGTCAAAGTTGATCAAAGCTACTGCATCGAGGCCATAATATTAAAAGTCCCTGAAATACGCGAGATTCAGACCAAGACAGGAGAGTCAGTCTCATTATCAGAAATGTTCGTCGAAGACGATACCGGACAGATTTGGATAAAGGGCTGGAGAAACCAGGCAAGACTGACTGGCAGTTGTGAGCTGGGGGAGATTGTTTCAATAACTGGACTAAATGCAAAAGCGGGACTTGAAGGCAGGGTGGAACTGGTTTTGACACCGTTTTCTAAAATATCAAAAAAGAACTAGGAATCCCAAAAACCCCTTGTTACGATGTACTGTCTTTCTGCCTCGTAGATCTGCCTGAAGATATGTTCCTCATCTATCATATTTCTCAGGATTCTTGCTGCCGTATCTGCGCCAACTCCATACCCGGACATTACAATAATGGCAGTTTTGCCAAAATTTTCCACCAGCGAGGAGACCTTCCAGGCACGATTAAACTTGTGCTGTTCATCAGCAGATAGCCTTTCTCCCTCGTGTTTTTTCCGTATTATCTTGGGTAAATCATAATCAGAATAAAACGTCGCAGTAATCTGTCTTCCCTTGCAATACGGACATGTCAGGACGCCTTTTACCTCGGATGTTTCCATGACACGCTCCCATTTTCCACATCTGGCACACACCAGGCGGTGTTTTGTTTTTTGAAGTCTTGCCTTTACAAGATCAAGGATTCCTTTGTCAAGATTCGCAGGAGACGAGTAATACTTTGCCGTATGATCCAGGATTGGCTCTGCCAATTTTGAGAATTTGGAGACTTCGAACCATCTTATCTGAATCTGCCCGTCATGTATCTTTTTTAGAACCATATCGGAATTTTTCAGATCATATTTATCATGAAATAACTCACGTAATGCCTCGTGTACAAGCGCGGTTTTGGAATATCTCTCATACAAAAACCGGGCAGACTTTCTTTCGTAGACTGATCCGCGTCCCACTATGCCGAATTTTTTGGCAACACACCAGGTTCTCCAGTTGACATTATGGGTTCCTGCCAGGGATGCAGTTACGATTGAATGCAGCTGGTAATCATCATTTATAATTTCAAGAAAAAGTTTTTCTGAAATCCGTGATCTAGATGACAGGACGATTCTGTATCCGTCTGAACGGGAATCAACGACGGATCCCAGCATCGATGAGAGCATCGATGAGAGCAGTGTGGATAGTGTGGCATTAATCTTCGTGCCAAAACACGAATGAATCACGATTGACCCCTGTGTCTTGCTTGATTCAATTACAACGTTGTCCTCATCAGGAATTTGGGCACAGGTGAATTTTTCAATAACTTTGTTTGTCAGTTCAAGCGAGCCGTTGCCAACCCTGGTACGAAAATTTCCCACCTTTTTTGCGGTTTTATAATCAATGGGAATGCTTTCCCCCTCCCAGTATGGAACGGTGGTTCCACCGCCCCTGAATGGTTCAACATTTACGAAGAATGATTTTTCATCAACGCTTAGTATTCTCCATTGTGATCCCTTTAGCACAAAGATGTTTCCAGAATCCCCAAAATCCCCCACGAATCTCTGATCAAGTGAGCCTATGATCTTTTTGCCTACGCTGTCAAAAACCCTGAATTTGAGAATGTCGGGAATTGTTGAGAGGTTTTCAAAATAGTATTTGAATGAACGGCCCTTCTTCCAAAAAGTCATTTTTGTTCTATCAAAAAATATCAGATAATTGGAATCAAGCAGATCCAGCACCTCGACTAGTTCCTGTAATTGCAGGTTTCGAAACGGGTACGCCTTTGTAACTAATTCAAAGGCGTCTTCAACTGAAATTTCCCCAATCTGCATTGTCAATCCGACTAGATGATGAGCCAGAACATCAAGGGAACCATCATGAATCTTTTGCTCCTCAATTGAACCGTCCTTAATGCGATCAAGTATTGCCCTGGCCTCGAATTCATCGTCTGGATTGTTTGTTATGATGAGCCCCTTGGCTGATGCATTCCGGTTATGTCTGCTCCTTCCGATTCTTTGAATTAATTTTGATACCTGTCTTGGGGAGCCATAATGAATCACCAGCTCGACTGAACCAATATCCAATCCAAGCTCCAGTGAGGAGGTACACACGACAATGCCCCGTCGTCCCTCACGCAGGGACATCTCAGTCTCTTCTCGGACCTCCCGGGACAGGGAGCCGTGATGCAGCTCGATTTGTATGCCGGATTTCTCCTTTAGAATCGAGGCTAGAAACTCGGCCTCGCCGCGGGTATTGGTAAATAACAGTATTGGGGAATCCAGGTCTAGTTCCAGTACGTGTTCGATAATTTTCTCTGCAACATCAGAGATTGTTCCATCCACATACAGTATGTCAACATCATAGGCTCTCACCGAAGTGTCCCGGACTATCTTGCATTTTCTTTTTGTGCCCACGACAAACTTTCCCGCCTCTTCAAAATTCCCGACAGTTGCAGATAATCCTATCTTTGTCAGCGGGTATCTTGAGTTAAATTCCAGTCTTTCGACGCTTAATGATAACTGGGATCCACGTTCACTGGCTAGCAGCTCGTGTACTTCATCAATTACAACCCATTCCAACTCTGATAACGCATCAAGCATTTTGGGCTGCGTCAAAAGAATTACAAGGGTTTCAGGAGTGGTAATCAGAATGTCCGGAGGGTCATCCCTGATTGCCCGTCTGTCCTTTTGGGAGGTGTCTCCATGTCGTATCTTGAGGGACAGCGTGTTTTCCTGTGCATATTTTGTAATTCTTCTAAACACGTCACGATTTAACGCCCTTAGAGGAGTGATGTAGAGTGCCTTGATTTTTCCCTTCTTTTTTGAATTTTTTAACAGGGAAAAAATCGGAATTACAGAACACTCTGTTTTTCCCGAGCCTGTCGGGGCAATCACCAGACTGTCTTTTTTTTGCAGAATTACAGGTGATGCCTTTTTCTGAATTTCAGTCAGTGTAGAGAATCCAAATTTCCCAAATAAGGAATCAAGAATCAGATTCGTCCGTTGATTTTGATCTTGATCTTTCATAAACCATTATTCCTGCCAATCCAAGTGCAAACAAAACCACGGTAATTATTGGAATTGAATCAAAAATTTCTGCCATTTCTGAACTTTATGATTGTCCGTTAAATATCTTCAGGGCAATCAGACAGTCCGGAAGCGTCTATTTTGTAGGAAAAATTTTCCCGCTTGAGGGCCCAGTAAATTTCCCCCTCAAATTTTGAAGCGTTTTTGGAGAGATGAATCTTGATATGGGTAAAGGGATCAATGGCACCCTTCATATTTTCGATCTCCTTGCCGTTTATGGTTCTGATCATATTGGTAACTGCAACGGGAATTTTGTTTGTTATGGCAAACTCTGATAACTCGCGCATGTGTTTCATAAATAACAAGTTTTTTTCAAAAACAGACTCTGTTTTTTTATATTCATAAGAGAACAGATCGGTGATATTATCAATTACAATCAGGGAAAAATTCTTGTCTGCAAGGCCGGATATTGATTTTATTTGTTCAAAAGTGTTTGTTATTCTAGATACCGTGATTTTGTCAAGAAAGTTGAATTCTTCGCCTGACTGTTTTTGAATCTCCAGTATTCGCTCTGGTCGGAAGCTGCCCGTGGTATCTAGATACAGGACGTGGCCGCCACTGTTTTTGATTGAATTTATTGATAATTGGAACAGCAGCTGGGTCTTGCCTGTTGCATTTTGACCGAAAATATCTGTTATCACGCCATCAGGTATTCCTCCAGACAGGAATTCGTCGAGTTTGTGCAGACCAGTGGAGATCATATATTATTAGAAGAATAAGAAAAAATTTAAGGGATTCCAATCTTCATAAAAGAGGCAAGGCTTTTATTCTAGAGAACAACGTTGCAAGACAAGTGAATAATTAGTGTCTCAACCAAGTAGTGCAAAAAGACCCTTGACAACTCTTCAAAAAAGTACCAAAAAGAAAGTTACCGTACGGCTGAAAAATGAAGTAGAGTACAAAGGAAAAATGGATAATGTTGATTCGTACATGAATTTGATTATGACTGATGCAGATGAACTGCATGATAATAAAGTAACGGCAAGTTATGGCAGGGTAATTGTCAGAGGCAACAACGTGTTATTTATCAAACTTGAAAATGAACTCTAACGGGTCATGATTATCATGACCAGCAATTTTCTATTTACATCAGAATCAGTAACAGAGGGACATCCAGACAAGTTATGTGATAATATTTCAGACGCATTACTAGATGAATATCTCAGACAGGATCCTGATTCAAGAGTGGCAATAGAGACAATGGTAACTACGGATTTTGTGGCAGTCTCCGGCGAGGTTACATCCAAGGCCGATTTTGATCAAAAGGCCCAGGAAGAACTAGTCAGAAAGACGATCAGGGATATAGGATATGACAACAAGGAACTGATGTTTGATGCAGATACCTGTCAGATCAATCTAAGATTGCACTCGCAGAGTCCTGATATCAGTCAGGGCATAACTGCCACAGAGCAGAGGGAGCAGGGTGCAGGAGACCAGGGATTGATGTTCGGTTATGCTACAAATGAGACTGAAGAGCTGATGCCCATGCCGATTTTGTTGGCGCACAAACTCATTCAGAGGTTGTCACAGGTAAGAAGGGACAAGACTCTGCCATGGGCAAGACCGGACGGCAAGTCGCAGGTATCTGTAAGATATGAAGATAACAGGCCTGCTAAAATTGAAACGGTGGTAGTTTCAACACAGCATGCACCAGAGGTTTCCCAGGAGGAAATTTCAAGGGAGATAATTGACAAGATAATAAAGCCGGTATTGGGAGATCTTTGGAACGAGGAGATCAAGATTCACGTCAACCCGACTGGAAAATTTGTAATTGGAGGACCGCACGGGGATGCCGGTTTGACTGGAAGAAAGATCATCGTTGATACTTATGGCGGATTTGGAAGGCACGGTGGAGGGGCGTTTTCAGGAAAAGATCCCTCCAAAGTGGACAGATCCGCATGTTACATGTCCAGATATATTGCAAAGAATCTCGTGGCAGCAGGACTAGCTGACAGGTGCGAGGTACAGCTTGCATATGTAATAGGAGTCGCAGAGCCGGTATCACTTTATGTCAATACCTTTGGAACAAACAAGATTCCAGAAGAGCGGATTGAAGAACTAGTCAGAAATAATTTTGACATGAGGCCTTCTAAAATAATTTCACATCTGGATCTAAAGAGACCGATCTACAAAAATACGGCATCGTATGGCCATTTTGGACGAAACGAGCCCGGGTTTTCATGGGAAAAAACAGACAAGGCCCAGACACTAAGACAGTCTGCCGGACTCTAGTAATCCGGTAACTGATTGGAATTTCATTCCGGTGATGCGTTGTAGCTTGGCATGGTCCCCCTTGAAATTACCAACCAGGATGTTGAGATCATCGACTCCGAAATCGGATTTCGGATTAGTTATTGCCCTGTGGTAGGCTTTTTCCAGGCTGATTTTTTTGATGCTTGTTTTGGTCTGCTTGGAAAACAGTTTGACGTATCGTTGAAAGGTAATATGCTCAGAACCGACAAGATCCAGGGTTTTGTTCCTGAATTTTGTTTTCTGCACGGACTGTAGGAAAATTTTTGCCACGTCATTAATGTAGATTGGCTGAATCAGATACCTTCCGGATCCGGGAATTTCAATTCGCTTCTTTTTTATCTGTCTTTTCAGATATTTTGTAAAAGAGTCATCCCTTCCAACAATGTATGAGGGTCTGAAAATAGTATAGTTTAATCCTGAATTCATAACTAGTTTTTCTGCCCTGTACTTTGAGATAAAGTATCCAAGATGGGCATCTGATGAAACGCCAAGACCGCTTGCATAGACGAATTTCTTGATTCCTGCCTTTTTGCTTAGGTTAAGGACATGCCTTGTAAATTCGACGTTTATCATGTCATAATCGGTCTTGACTGACTGTCTTCCGATTCCGACCAGGTGGATAACCGCATCTGAATTTCGGATTTTTCTCAAAAGGGTTTTTTCATCATAATTTTTTGAGATGACTTTGGATTCGCGGTCAAACTCTACAAAGTTTTTTCTAGAGATTGAAACCAGTTTTACGTTGTTTGCAGAAAAGTATTCCCTGATATTTCTTGCGAGAAATCCGGTCGCACCCGTAACAACTATCTGGAGGTTTTCAGCCATGAGAATCCCAGGTTGTTTTTAATTTTAAATCTATTGAGTTCCAGACATGCAAATAAGTTAATACGGTAAAAAAAGGACTATAGACGTGGAAGAAAAAAAGGCGGGAATGAAAACAGGCTACACTACGGGAAGTTCGGCGACGGCAGCTGCCAAGGCGGGGTTGCAGGCAATAATTAATCAGGAGAAAATCCAAGAGATATCCATCCGGCTGCCAAAGGGGAGTTTTGTGAAAATTCCGGTGCACTCTTGTCATTTTGATTCTGCAAATGCGACGTGTTCGGTAATTAAGGACGGGGGGGACGATCCGGATGTCACCCACGGGGCAGAAATCATAGTTGAGGTATCATTTACTAAAAAGATCAACGAGATCAGAATTGACGGTGGAGAGGGAGTCGGAATAGTGACCAAGCCGGGTTTGGGACTGGAGATCAACGAGCCTGCAATAAATCCCGTTCCCAAAAAAATGATCATCGAGAATTTGAGGGAGATCGGCGGGGAGGTTCTTGGAAAAAAAGGAATCAGAATTGTGATTTCAGTTCCCAAGGGAAGGGAACTGGGACCAAAGACGGACAATCCACGAATAGGAATTAAAGATGGAATTTCAATTTTAGGAACTAGCGGAATTGTATTTCCGTTTTCAACGGCATCGTATGCCGCATCAATAAGACAGAATCTGGATGTGTCGATGGCCATGGGCGATGACACAGTGGTACTAACCACGGGTGGAAGAAGTGAGGATTTTGCAAAAAAGATAGTCGACTTGCCAGAACACTGCTTTGTGCAGATGGGGGATTTTTCAGGATATACGATTCAGCAATGCGGTAAAAAAAATATCAAAAAGGCATACGTTGTCGGCTTTATCGGAAAACTGGCAAAGATGGCAGCAGGTGTAAAGCAGACCCACGTTAAAGGATCAAAGGTGGACATGGGCTTTCTTGCAGAGCTGGCAAAAAAAGCGGGTGCGGCAGAGGCGGTAATCAAAGACATCAAAAAGGCAAACACGGCAAGACATGTCAGTGAGATAATCCAGAAAGGCAGCATCAATGGATTTTTTGATTTGATCGTTGCAGAGACATACAGGCACATGAGGGGGCACTCTGGGCAGGCAGTTCCAATTGATGTCATACTGTTTGACTTTGATGGAAGAATTCTGGCCAGAAGATCAGGGGAGCAAGGTATTTTATGAAATTTAAAAGGTTTTGATTATGGGAAAGACTGCAGTACTTGCCATTACAAAAAACGGGATAAGAATCGGGCAAAAATTAAAGGGGGTGTTTCCTGATTGGGATGTCTTTGCACCTTCAAAATTCTCAGATGAGAATAACAGTAATGATAAGATGATGACCTTATATTCAGAACCCACGTCAGAAAAAATTGTCGAGCTTTTTAAAAATAACGATGCGGTGGTGTGCATCTTTTCTTTGGGGGCGGTAATCAGGCTGGTTGCACCGCACCTAAAGGATAAAAAAACAGATCCGGCCGTAATTGTAATTGATGATCAGGCAAATTTTGTAATCAGTGTGTTATCAGGCCACATCGGCGGGGCCAACGAGATGACCCGGGAGATTGCTAAAGGATTGGACGCGTTGCCTGTCATCACAACTGCAGCTGATGTTAACAACACCATAGCAGTGGATTTGGTGGGCAGGGATCTTGGCTGGAAGATTGATGATGACTCTACAGTAACTAGGATCAGCGCACACATGGTAAATGAAGAGCCCATCGGAGTGCTGCAAGAGGCCGGTGCGAGGAACTGGTACAAAAAGCTGCCAAAGAACGTGTCAATCTACAGCAATTTGGAGGATCTGAGAAATTCAGATTCCAAGGCATGTCTTATAATTTCTGACAGACAGATTGACAAATACCCGGAGAAGGAATCAGTGGTGTATCGTCCCCCGAGTCTGGTAATCGGCATCGGATTACACCAGGATACATCAAAGGAGACAATCAGGCAGGGCATCAGGACGTGCCTGCAAAGATTCAAACTCAGTTCAAAATCCGTTGCCAGACTTGTATCAATAAAAAAACCGCAGGACATCCAAGGATTGATAGATATTGGAAAAGAGATGGGTGTTCCCGTGGAATATGTAAACAGGGAAGAGCTAGCAGAGATTGCAGCCCCGAATCCCTCAGAAACTGTCAGGGCATTTGAGGGAACTGCAAGCGTCTCAGAAGCTGCGGCACTCAAGGTATCCGGGGGGGAGCTAATTGTAGAAAAACAGAAATTCCCGCCTGATCTGACCATATCTATTGCGAGGATTGTAGATTGAGGCGCGGATT
Source organism: Candidatus Nitrosopumilus sp. (assembly GCA_965218785.1). Classification (GTDB taxonomy): domain Archaea; phylum Thermoproteota; class Nitrososphaeria; order Nitrososphaerales; family Nitrosopumilaceae; genus Nitrosopumilus. The sequence continues at coordinate 153,116 of OZ244650.1, read as the reverse complement.
ACTACTAATTGACAGGGGAAGCAGGCAGAGAGAGGCATCCGAAGAACTAGAGGTTATTTGCCAGGGAGTCAAGGCCCGGGGGAATTACGTATTTACAGACTATTGTTTTCTGGAAGTCGAGCCGCCATACATTGATGACGGGATAGCCAGGTGTCTCAGAGAGAAGATTGATTCGCTGACCATAGTTCCGTATTTTCTGTATCCTGGCAAGAAGGTAAAAAACGCAGTTACTGACGTCATGAAGATGCAAAAAGACACCAAGGTAAAGTTTGTCATAACAAAGCCGATGAGCATGCATAAGACACTAGTTGATATTGTTGAGAACAGGATTTCTGCAACATTAAGTGAAAATAAAAAAAGTCATGCAAAAAAGGATGTGGATGTGATGATCATCGGACATGGAAGCGTCGATCCCAACGCACAGAGATCATTAAATTACATTGTAGATCAGCTGCAAGACACATACAGAAATGTCAGCAGATGCTGGCTGGAGATGGAGCAGCCAGATATTTTTGCAGGAGTCAAAAAATGTGAAAAAGACAATCCTGAGATTCTGATAATCGTATTTTATTTTCTTCACGAGGGTGCGCATGTAAAAACCGACATCAACAACGATTTGATTCCGGCGCTGGAAAAGTCCAGTCTGAAAAATACGTACGTTACAAAACACATAGGAACAGATGAAAAGATAATTAATTTGATAATGGAGAGGGCAGCGGAGGTCGAAAAAAATGCAGACTAAAAAAGGCCAGTCAATCGAGGATGCAAGTATGCAGGTCATTGAAGACGAGGTTGGAGCACATCAGTATGACCAGATGCAGTGGCCGATTGTCAAAAGAGTCATCCACTCCACTGCGGATTTTGATTTTGCAGATAAAAACAGGGTGCTCTTTCACAGGGATGCAGTCAGGAGCGGGATGACGGCATTGAAAGGCGGCTGCAGCATAGTAGTTGATGTAAACGGGGTGATTGGGGGACTAAACAAACAAAATCCACTGGATTTTGGAAACAACATAATCTGTAATATTTCTAGTCCGGAGATCATGGAGCTGGCAAAAAAGGCCGGAAAGACCCGCTCCCAGGTGGCCATGAGGGCCGCTGCCTCTGAGATTAACGGCGGAGTAGTGGCCATAGGAAACGCCCCGACTGCCCTGCTAGAAGTGATTCAGATGGTAAGGGAGGGGGTGGCAAAGCCTGCGTTGATTATTGGAATTCCGGTGGGATTTATCTGCGCATCAGAATCAAAAGAAGAGTTATCCAGGCTGGAGGACACGCCATTTATCACCAATATAGGCAGAAAGGGCGGCAGTTCGTCGGCTTCTGCCATAATTAACGCGATCTTCAAGCTGGTCCGGGCAGATCAACTCCTTGAATAATTTATGGAATTTTTCACAAAAATCTGTGCATAACTGGAACTATCAAAATAGAGATGGCCATATGATGCAAGCGTGCCGTGCTGTATCATTCCGTCTTGGTGTCTGTGGATTCCATGGCCAACCTCCAGTTTGTAGGCAAATTTGGAATCAGAAGAGACAGAATCCAACTCGGAGTAATGAAATTCATGGCCTTGAAAATTGTGCGGTTTCTCAGAGAGTACGTTTTGTTCTGTGATCATCTGGCCTTTGGTATAATTGAGTCGCATCTTGTCTGTCATCTTGGTTTGGGCATCAAAAAAGCCGATCATTTTGTGTGTCTTGTTCTTATAAGAAATTGATTTTGTCAGATACATCAGTCCGCCACACTCTGCATAGATTGGCATGTCGTCTTCGGCAAGTCTTTTTATGATCTTCTTCATATTCTGGTTTTTTTCAAGCTGGCCTGCAAGTACTTCTGGAAAGCCGCCGCCGATGTACAACCCGTCGCATTTTGGAATTTTTTTGTCTTTAACTGGGCTAAAGAACTTTAGAACGGCGCCCTCGCGTTGCAATGCCTTTAGATTGTCCTGATAATAGAAATTAAATGACGTGTCAAGGGCGACTGCAATCGTGGTTTTTGGTTTTTTATGAGTTGGTACAGATACTTTTGGAAGAGTTGTTGAGCTTTTCATGATTCTGATAATTTGATCAACATCCAAGAATTTTGAGATTATTTTTGATGTTTTTTCAATCTGTTTTTTCAGGGTGTTGCCTTCCAGTGTTGCCAGTAATCCCAGATGCCGTGAGCTCATGTGTAACAGCGGGTTTTTTGGGATTGCCCCCACTACTGGAATCTTGATTTTGCGTAATGCGTCCCTGCAGAGTGTCTCGTGCTTTTTACTTCCCAGTTTATTGAGGATGATTCCAGAGATTCGGGAATTTCTATGAAATTTTTGAAAGCCCAGGGCAGTTGCGGCAATAGAGCGGGCAGTTTTGCCTGCATCTAAAACCAGGAGAACGGGGGATTTTGTGATGGAGGCCACGTGGTGGGTGCTTGCAAAATTTGAATCACCTGCAAACCCGTCATAGTACCCCATGACACCCTCGATTACAGAGACATCGGATTTTGAGTTTGAGACAAAACTGTGTAACAACCGGTTTTTTCCCATCAGCCAGACATCAAGATTGTATGCAGTGGCACGTTTTGAGATGCCGGATAGATAACTGGGATCAATATAGTCCGGTCCCACCTTGAAGGGCTGGACGCAGTAGCCCCGTTTTTGCAGGCAGTAAATAACGGAGCAGGTTATGGATGTTTTTCCAACCCCGCTAGTAGCTCCTGCTATGACGACTCTGGGTATCTTCACGCAGTGACTGGAATAATTTTCTTTAAATTGGTTTATTTTTGAAGAATGCTATGTTTTTAGTATGATCACCCGGATATGAGCCATGGACAAAGACGGGCTGACCATCGTATATACGGGCAAGGGAAAGGGCAAAACAACGGCGGCACTAGGTATTGCATTGAGGGCCACAGGTTATAAAAAGAAAACATGCATGATTCAGTTCATCAAGGGTTCGTGGCACTATGGTGAGATGGACTCGTCTAAAAGACTAGAGCCTGAATTTGAAATAATAGCCGTAGGCAAGGGATTTGTCGGAATTATAGATGATAAGAGCCCAAAGGAGGATCACAAAAAGATTGCCAGGGAGGCAGTAAGGGTAAGCAGTGAGAAGATACAGTCAGGCATGTATGATATTGTCATTTTAGATGAGATCAACTATGCCGTAAATCTTGAATTAATCCCAGTCGGGGATGTCTTGGAACTAATAAGATCAAAACCGCAGGGGGTGGATCTGGTCCTGACTGGAAACTATGCCAGAGACGAGGTCATAGAGGCAGCAGATCTAGTTACGGAGATGAGGGAGATAAAACATCCGTTCCAAAAGGGGATCAAGGCCAAAAAAGGAATAGATTTCTAGCCAGCAAACATTAATTTACACATCGGGGAGTTTTTGCGTAATGTCTACTGAAATTCAAGAGATGCCAGAGCAGGGGGAGATTGTCCTGGCCACAGTTACAAAGGTGATGGATCACGGGGCATATGTAACACTAGACGAGTATGACAGTATTCAGGGGTTTTTACATATATCAGAGATTGCTCCGGGATGGATTAGATCAATAAACAGGTTCGTCAAGGGCGGGGAGAAAAAGGTGCTGCTTGTCAAAAAGGTAAATTCCCAGCGTGGTGACATTGATTTGTCATTAAAGCAGATCTCAAAGGATCAGAAAAAGCAGAAACTCAAGGAGGTCAAAAAATATGAAAAAGGCAAGACGCTGTTACAAAATGTAAAGGAAAAGGCAAAGTTATCAGATGCCGAAGTTGAAAAGTTGGAGGATAGTATTTATTCAAAGTTTGATTCGGTATATGATGCGTTCATAGAGATTGGAAGAAACGGAATCGAGTCCGTAAAGGAGCTTAAAATTGCAAAAAAGACCGCAGCTTCAATCGAGGAGATTTGTGCCAAGATAAAACTTCCATCAGTGGAGATCAGGGGGATTATGGAGATTAGCAGCAGCAAGACAGACGGCGTGGAGATCATTAAAAAGACGCTGTTAGATGCGTTGAAAAAAGATTCCACTGCGGATATAACATATCTGGGGGCGCCAAAGTACAGGCTGTCAATAATTTCAGATAATTTCAAATCCGCCGAAAGGGCGCTAAAACCGGTAATTGCCGAAATTCAGGGCAACATAGAAAAGAAAAAAGGCAGATTCAAGTTTACCAGGGAAGAGTCAAAAAAGACCAGGGATAATTAGATGAGATTTCAGTTGAGAAGATGCACAGAGTGCAATCACTACACGTTAAAAATAAACTGTCCCAAATGTAAGGAGGATACAAGGTCGGCGCATCCGGCAAAATTTTCGCCTGATGACAAGTACATGAGATACAGGCTGCCTGAAAGATATTCCTAGGTATCAGGTAGTGGAGAAGTAGAGACATAGTCCTTGTTTATTTCATAGACAAAAACCCCGATCATCGGTCCGATGTTTTCTGCAACATAACCAGGAGATGTATACACCAGTCTCAGCGGTCCGTTGCCGTCTGCCGGGAATTTGATGTCCTTGCTGTATACTCCGATCGTTCCATCCACATACGATGCATACTGTTCTGTAAAGTCATCTGGGTTGAGATATCCCAGTACGGAAAAGGGGAACATCTCGCCAAGTAGTGTCTCATTCCAGAAATAATCAGTGGCACTAAAGCCATCAGGGTACAAATGTCGGGACAGATCAGATTCTGCTATCCTCATAAACCACTGTTTTTTTGATTCGTCCCCCCCGCCTCCTAGAATGTAAAGCGATTCCTCCGAGGCAATATCGAGTTTTTGGCCTGCAACGAACACCACGACGTAATCTGCCTGTATCTCGTTAAGGGAGTGCCAGGCATCATCGGTATTGCTGAGAAATATCTGGGCTATGTTTTTAATTATAGTGGTGGATATTGTGGAATTATCAGCTATTGTGGCCCTCTCGGCCATTGTAGAGATCCAATAGCCGTAATCCCACCAGGACACAATTACCGCATCCTGGGGAGTGTTGTTTTTTATCCATTCCAGCGTGTCCAGCCAGTCAGTGGTGGCGATGGGGAATGTGGTTCCGCCATTAAGAATGGTTGGCGGGGCCTTGGAGAAGGTAAACAGATTTGCATCTGCGGGATAAACCATCGGAAGCGTCAAAAGAACAATAATACCTGCAATGTAGGGCAGTTTTACCAGTTTGCTGTTTGGTTTTTTTAACGTGTGGTTGTTTTTGAGAAACTCCCTGGTCAGGAAAGTCAGACCCAAAGATGCCAGGATGATTAGGCCAACTGATGCAAATACCTCCAGTCTGACAAATGTCGAGCCCACGTAAACTCCGACTAGTCCCACAATCAATGAAAAAGACAGCATGTCATTTTTGATAAAGCCGGAACCTGTTGTATTTTGAATATTTTTAATGATCAGCCAGACTCCTATTCCTGCAAAAATCATCAAAACGGAATGAAACAGAAACGACTGTGCAAGTGTTGTTGTTGCATGCTCTGATACAGAGTCGACTAGTGGATCAGTGGTAGTCAGAAACGGGTTTAACGCGTTGAGATATCTGTGACTTGGCAGCGGTAAAAATCCCGCATCAGAGTCGATTATCAGCACGGTGGGGGCGGCAACCAGGAGCACAACCAGGAACAGCAGACCGTTTCGTGTTTTATTTTTCGGGCTTTTGTTTTGAATAAAGATGCAAGAGACTACAAACATGGTGGAGACCAGTATGGATATTCCCCCCATGCCGAAAAGAAAGTTGGAGCTTACCCGCTCAAATCCAAAGGAGGCTATAACTACAACGGCAGTGTACAGGGGGACTGCCCATACTATGAATTTATGATCGGTTCTTAAAAACGGCAGTGTAATGAAGAATATTCCTATTGGAATGATAAAGAACTGGTTGCCGCCCCAGGCGGAGATGGAAAATACCGTAAGGATTCCGGCACTGATCAGTTTTGCAGATGCTATTTTTTTGTTTTTTGAGCTTATTCCGCTAAGCAAAAAGTACACCGTCAAAAGACTAAAGAACAATCCCAGGGGTTCGGATTTGAACCATCCAATCGGGCCGCGGACCAGTATTGGCAGGGAGATGGAGAACAACATGGCAGCAAACAGACCGGCCGTGGTTCCGCCTATGACTCTGACTAGGGCAAAAATAACAATCGCAGACAGGGCGCCGAAAACCACGGGAAATATGATTGTAAAATCATAAAGATCCATGCCGCCACCAAATATCCAGTAGGTTGTGGCAGCACTCAGATGTAGTATTACCTGGGAACCAGAAGAGACGTCCCTGCCAAGCGGATGCCAGCTCAGGGCGTCATCCCATTGAAAATACTGTACAACTCCGTTATCTACAATATACTGTGTGGCCCTGTAATTGAAAAAGGGATCAAACTCGTTTAATGCAGAACCAAAGTCAGCTGCCTGTGAACGAAGCAGCACGGAGATGGTAAAGGACAAGGCAAGAATACCAATTATTAAAAGATGGTTTGATTTTAGTTCAAAATTACCTATGGAGACTAGACTGGTATTTTTTAGCAACTGTTTTTTCTCAAAAAACTTTGTTTATTACTCTTTGTATAAACATCATAATTTTTTGAATCTATGGGGAATATCGTCCCTCAAGTCTGGCTTGTGCAAGAATATGGCCGTTCATGGCAGCCTCAACCTGTTTTTTTGTAGAGCCTGCACCAATGTCTAATTTCTGATCCAGCGCATATAGTTTGAAGTGGTATGTGTGCTCCCTGTCTGGCGGGGCAGGTCCGCCGTAACTGACCTCTCCAAAATCCGTCTTGCCTTCAAGACAGCCGGATGGAACGGAATCCTCTTTGAGTTCTGCAGTACCGGGTGGGACGTTCCATAAAACCCAGTGCACCCAGACTTTGCCTGCAACGCCCATGGCATCAGGATCATCCATTATAACAGCAAGAGACGATGTGTCTTCAGGAATGTTGTGGATGGTTAACGGAGGACTACGATTTCCGTTTTTGTAGCCGTATTTTCTGGGGATTACCCCGCCATTCTCAAATGCCTGGCTTTTCATGGTAAGACCGGTCATGTCATGATTTAGAAACGCCCAAAGTTAAATTTTTCTAAGATTCCAGGACTATTCTGTCATTTGAAAAGGACATTATGGAACTGCCGGCACTCTTGATCTGCCTTTTGAGCTCCTTATCCATTGTGGCAACAATGGAGCGGTTCCCAGAGATGTAATTCAGCAGTTCCCTGTCGGCAAATCTGCCGGAAATGGGAATTATTTCAAAGTTTTTTATGTAGTTAAGAGTTGATCTGACTTTGTCGGTCTTTTCCGGGATTTTTTCTAGTTCGATGAGCTCGTTTTTTACAACTTGAGGTACGACAAAACGGATTTGGCCGATCTCCACATCCAGATTGTCAATATTTTTGATTCTTTTAGTTGCCAGATGAATCAAAAAATTCGTGTCACAGATTACATCAACCAACTATTCCCGCACCAATTAGTCTCCATCTTTCGGTAATTTTTCTGCTGATTGCCACGTTTCCGCCCTCAAAGATGCATGCAGGTCTTCTGAGTTGAATTTCAACGGTCTTTGATTTTATTTTGTTGACCTTGCCAAGTACGGGTGCCGTTCCAATGTTCAGGCGGAGCAGTTCCCCGGACTGGATTGGCTGGACCTTGACATCCTCGGCTGCACCCACGGCCGAATCAAACAGGGTGGTCTCCAGTTTTAGCTGGGTGGAATTTTCAGGAAGGGTTCCGGGCCGTCCAATCACCGAGCCGATAAATGAATCACTTCTAGTCATTGCAGGATCCAGCTTTGTTCCAATGGCAACTAGTCCGCCGGGTTTTACTGATTCGACGATTCCAGCGGCAGTTCCAAGCGAGGTGACTTGGGTTAGTACGGGTTCATAGAATTTTTTTTTCTCATTTATGATGCCTGGTTTGATCTCAATTTCATCTCCGATGTTGAATATGCCCTGAGTCAGGCTTCCACCAATTACGCCCCCCCTGATATTTTTTAATTTTGTACCGGGCTTGTTTACATCAAAGGACCGCAGTACATGCATGATGGTGTCTTTTTTTTCATTTCTCTTTGGAGTTTGGATTGTTGACTCGATGGAGCCGATTAGCGCATCAATGTTTAGTGAAGACTGTGCTGAAATTGGAATTATGGGTGCTTTTGTGGCGTAAGATCCCTTTACAAACTTGGTTATATCCTGATAATTGGCCATCGTATCTTTGTAGGAGAGCAGATCAACTTTGTTTTGAACCACCACGATCTGCTGGATGCCAAGTGTTTGCAGCGCCAAAAGATGCTCCTTTGTCTGCGGTCTTGGAACCTTTTCGTTTGCAGCTACTAGCAGTAATGCGCCATCCATTAATGCAGAACCTGAAAGCATGTTTGCCATCAGACTTTCGTGTCCGGGACTGTCTACAAAACTGACAACGCGCGAGAGTTCGCTTTCTTTTCCACAGTTATTGCACTTTGGAGTCGTAGAATATCCGGATGGCTCCTCGCAGCTTTTACATTTGTAAAACGCAGCATCAGAGTATCCCACGCGTATGGTGATTCCACGTTTTAATTCCTGGCTGTGTACGCTTGTCCACGAGCCAGTTAATGCCTGGATGAGGGTGGTTTTTCCGTGATCCACGTGACCGGCAGTCCCGATGTTGACACATGGTTGGTATCCATATTTTTTAACGTACCAATCAGGAAGTGTTTCTCTCCAGTGCATGAGTCAAAATATAAAATCGGTATATGTTAAGCTATTCTTTTTTATCTTTAGCTTTTTCTTCCGTGGATGCTGCTGCCGCATCTTCGGTGGGTGCTTCTGCTGGCAGTTCGCCGTCAAATTTGCAGTTTATCTGATAGATTTCTTCTGATACCGTATTTCCCCGCATTAACTTTCTTACTCTTTGTCCGGTTTCTGCATCCTGCAGACCAACTCCCTTTGAAAGCAGGACGTATTTTCTTGCCGCGCCGTGAATGTCGTTTCTCATGGGGACGCCGGACTTGTCACTTCCTCCCGTGAGTTTTAGATTTCCATCCAGTCCTATAATTGCAGCATCAGTCTGATTTCCCAGCTGTAATCCAAGCAGGGGGCTTGCATCACTGTCTTTGAGTTCTTTTGAGACGGATCTTCCCTTGATATCTGAGATGGTAAGTTTGAAGTTAGCCAAGTATCCTGAAAAAAAATTGAACGACTAATTAACCTTTGGTCATTATTTTTAAATCAAGATGTCCCAAGGTAGGCATGGAAAAAGAGATCAGGTGTCCCAAGTGCGATGGCAAGATGGTCGACATGCAGGCCTGTCACATGTTCTGTCCCAACTGCGGATCCCATCTGGATTGCTCAGACAAGGGGAGTTATTGGTAGTTAGTTACAATCCGGACCTGTCTGGAATATAGTCAGATGACATGTTGATTGCCTGGTCCTTCATAATTTCGATATAGGCGTCATAGTCTGCCTCAAAGTTGCAGTGGGGGCACTTTACTTTTGTGACATCATCATCCAAGACTGCTACTTTACAGCATTCGGGGCATTTTGCATCCATGTATGGTTTTATCAATCAAGATATTTAATCATAATTGTTGATGTAGGTACAATAGTTATTGGATGGCAGGTCTTTGTTTCAGCCGGTTGTTTCTCTGCCAAGATGCAGCAGGTACCGATGATATTATTCTAAAAAAGAACGAGTTTATTCTTAAAGACTGACATCTGCCTCGGATGCATGATCTAATAAATACTAGACAATAAAGATCGATCTTACATGGCCACAAAAGAACAGGAAAGCAACATCGTGTTAAATGATGACAAACTGTATCTGAGTGATCTTACGATTAGTGACAGTGATGTTGTCACTTTTTTTCAAAATTTGAGTGAATCACAGGATTTGGAGGAAAAATTATTGCAGTTGCTAAGAATTGGAATCACGGTAACCAGGTCAATTGGCACGTCTGAGAATGTGAGTTATGTTGAAAAGGCGTTTGAAAATCTCGATTCAAATTTTTCACAGAAATTAGATGCCGCGTTTGGAGATAAGGGTCAGTTTTCTGAAGTCATAAAAGATCATTTTGGAGAAGACGGTCAAATTATCAAAGAGTTGTTCAATCCAAACCGCGAAGGAAGTCCGCTGCATTCTCTAAAGAGGGAATTGGATGAGAATCTGGATCAGATAAAACTGAAGCTTGGAATTAATGAGGAACTCAAAGAATCTGAAGAGAGGGGGACAAAAAAAGGATTGGATTTTGAGGTTGAGTGTGAGAGCAAACTACAGTGGATTGCAAGAATTCACGGCGACAAATTAGAAGCAACAAGTACCACGAGGGGAAAAGTAACTGGTTCAAAGAAGGGTGATTTTGTTTTGACATTGGCAGATATTGGAAAGAAGATTGTTTTTGAGATGAAAAACAAGAGCAGTATCTCTCAAAATGAGATTCATAAAGAATTGAAAGAGGCCATAGAGAACAGGGAAGCTGATTACGGTATCTTTGTTGCAAAAAACAAAGATTCACTTCCGAAAAATGTTGGGTGGTTCAATGAATATGACAGAAATCATCTGATATGTGCAGTGGAAAACAGTGAGGGTGATGCAAAGATTGATGGTGAGATTATTCATATTGCCTACAAATGGGCCAGGGCAAGATTACGGTTGGAGGTTACAAAAGAAAAGACGGTGGATGCTTCAAAGATTTTAGAAAAAACAGCAGAGATCCAGCAAAAGATCGTGGATTTGAGAAAAATCAAATTACAGTGTACCAATATTGACAAATCTACGGAAGCCATCAGAGATACGGCAAAAGATACTGAGAAGGAGATCAAGAGGCAGTTAGAAGAAATTGCCGATTCCCTGTCCAAATAGCATGGTGTAATAGCAGGCAGTCAGCCTTTTTGCACATTAACTATTTCTGCCGCATGTAGATTTTTTAATTTGCAAATATTTTTTGAAAAAAAGCATCAACTATAACCTTGAGACTCGGGATTACCTAAAAAGAACAGTTGCAGGAGTCGTTGAACAGGAACGCTCTACATATATGAATACGTAAGATAGTGGCAATTATATTATTTTCCTGTGGCTAGTTGCAGGTTTGAGTGTCTAAGATAATACTCTTCTGCCTTTTTGAAATATGCTATCTCTTTTTTCGTAGCCTTTGTTTTCTGATATTTTTCAAACGCTCTTGCATTTTTACCTGTGAGGACAATTGGTTCATTTGGATTCATTATAACGTTCCTGTATGAATAGATTTTCGGAGGTTTATTAAATTATGTACCCATTTTCTCCTGTTTGTTATGTCTGTTAGATAAGCAGATCTGCATGATCACACATCGGATTATGATCTGAAAACTTGCCTGCGTTAATTTCTTCAAAGTTGGATTAAATACACACAAACTAATCTTTTCTGGTTTCTTACAGTTGGGATGGTGCGCAAAAAAGGCCTGCCAGATAGCAAATCCATCTAAAAGAGAAAAATCATTAGTGGGCAGGTCATAGAACTGCGGGCGGAGTTAGTTTAGTCTGGTATGACGTCAGCTTCCCAAGCTGAAGGCCGCGGGTTCAAATCCCGCACTCCGCATCACAGTTCTCTAATGGCCTGCTCTATTACTCCCCTGTCGGGGGCACGTGGAAAGTATTTCAGATAATTTTTCAAATCATCTTTGGCATCAGAATTTCTCTTCTGCTTTTCCCTAAGATAAGCGCGGTTTTTGTAGATTTTAGCAGATCTTTTGGGATTGATGTCAATGGCCCGGGTGTAATATTTTTCTGCCTTTTCAAACTGGTTTGATTTGAGATAAAAATTTCCCAGACCGTTGCAGGTCAGATATGATCTGTTGTTGATTTGCAGGCACTTTTCATAAAACTTTATGCATTCAGAGGAATTTTGCCCGTTTAATACAGCACCTAGCAGATGTAACGCAGTCTGGTTGTTTGGATCAAGCTCGATGGCCTGTTTTAATGATTCAAGTGCGGCAGAGTCGTCTCCTAAAATATTGAATCTTTCAGAAGCAAAGCACAGCCTGTTTGATTTCTCACCGGAATCGTTTTCAAGATTTACAGAAGAGATAACATCAGATGGTGCAAGCACCATCAACAGTCTTCCCTCTTCGGACCATTCCTTATCAAAGATATCCTGCGGTATCGCCCCCTCCTGTGGTTCTCCCTTCTGACTGCCTTTTTGAACATAATGCAGAATCGTTTTTTCCTCGTTGTTATACCCGGTAATCACAGATGCGTGCTGCGTGATCTCTGGAATTCCCGGAAGAATGACGATTGGAGGCATGCCCGCATCAATTACCTTTTTTAATTCTGATAAAGAAGAGTTGAGTATCTTGCATGTCAGTCCCTGTCTTTCAGCGGACTCTATTCCCTCAATAATGATGCTTCCCTCAAATCCCGAATACTTTTTTGCAGTCTCCACAGCCTGGGACATGGACAGCTCGATGTTCCAGTATTTTGACACCACGTTAATCGGTAATGGAAGACATGTGTTTTCTTCATCAACTATGGGTAGTAGTAACCCGTGATCTTCTTCTTGCATGAACAAGGGAATCTTTGGAGTTATTAAAATCAATCAAAGTGAGCAGAATTTTTCAATCAGATCATGGCCATCCAGACTCATCTCGGGATGAAACTGGGTTCCAAAGATTGGTTTTTTCTCATACTGGATAATCTCATATCTGCAGTTTTCAGATTCTGCAAGTGAGATCAGCGTACCAGGCAGTTTGGCTATCTCAAATCCGTGGCTTTCAAAGACCTTCAAAGAATCACAGGCGATTGGATTTTCTTGTATGACACTAACTGTTTGGTTGCCCTTTTGAGGTGCGGTTCTTCGAATTGTCCCCCCCAGGGCAAGGGACAGAATCTCCGCACCATAACAGATTCCCAGTAATTTTACGTTGGATTTGATCGAGTGATTAATAACTTTGGAGTTGACTAGATTGATTTTTTTCTCGTATTTTCTTCGTCCAGATAATATTACAGAATCATAATCTGAAAGTGAGTTAAGATCCAACGTGTCGGGGGTCTTTATTGTAAAAGAGATATTTTTTCTGGTTAAAAGATCAGTTAAATTTTTTGTGTAAATAGAGCCGTTATCAACAACAAGAAGCAATTAGTTGCCTACCTCTATTGAGATATAATGCATCTCAGGAAGGTCATCTTTGACAAATACCGTACCGATGTTAAGGTTGGTCTCCTCCTGCCAGATAAATACACGGTCGCTGCGTGGTTTTACAAAGTCATCAATAAAGGCAGTCAGAAACTCTATTGTATCCTCACGATCATTTTCAGTAAAGAAGAACAGCTGTCCCTCGTTAAATAACAGCGGAACCTGGACGGTTGTAGGTTCGGCAATCATGATATCGTTTTCCCGGAACACCGATTTAATAATGTCAATTCTGTCATCCTTTTCTAGTTCAACATATGCATCATCAACGGCAGTTACAGCTGATGCCACACCTGAAACCTTTTTCAGATATGCCTCAAAGGCCTTCTCCTGCGTCTCACCTAGTCCGACAAAGTATTCACCGTTAAATGCCGCACCTACTGCTGCGATGGTACCCAGCTGTGCAACAACACCCCCGGCACCGGCAGTATACACCGGAATAAAGTAGACATCATGATCACCTACGCGGTACAGAATATTATCACCGATTCTGGGGTCCCGCAAAAGGGTGTTTAGCTGGGCAAACTCCGGATCCCGGTCTAATGCCTCCCTGACTGCGGTGGGGCCTATCAGCTTGGTCGTGGAATTTAGCGGGACCTCATAAAACTGCAGGTTTCCCAGATCAGCGAGATCATTTTCAACTATCATGTATCCGGCAAGGTTTCTGCCCTGTGAACCCCTCAGCTCCAAGGAGAGCAGTCCTAGAAACTCTGTCTGCTCAAAACCCGGGGGTTTTGCCTCAACGTAATACGTGTCAAGACCCCTTGGAATCTCATAGAATTCGTTGGCCTGGATAAACGTCTCAGCATCAGTGACGTGGTAAATGTTGTACATCTCTGTCTTCCAGTTAAAGAGTTCAACAGGATACCTGATCTGCTCTTCTAACCATGCCGGTATCGGTTTGAACTGCTCTGCATACTGACTGGCAAACATCTCCGAGAAGAAATCATCCCCGGTCTTTAAGAGCTGGATATCGCCATCGTACGTATCTATAAGCGCGTAACCCACCAAACGCAGGTAATGGTTTCCATTGGACCACGGAACATCACGCGTATCAAATCCGATAATAAGCGGAACCAGCCAGTATGAATCCTTGCCGTCAGTGACTGGAAGGGAATCGAGTTCCTTTCCAAACAGATCATACAAAAAGTAGGGGTACAGCGTCTCCATTCTGTCGTGGACGTCCCTGTGTCTCATGATGTGTACGGATTCAGTTGGAAATGAAAGCAGGAAGTTGGGTTCAAAGATCCAGCTTAATGGTGGCAGGACATCTAGTCCTCCCGTCCCGGAGTAAAACGCGCCTCCAAGCTCGGCGCTTGTTTCAGGCATTCGCGACTCGGGATAGGCAGACCACGTATCATCAAAGAAATCCTCCTCCTCGTCGAATTCAAATAATCCGCCCTCGCCGTAGTAGATCTCCCTTTGTTTGAAGAATTCACTGCTATCGACAATCTGGCCGTCTGTTGCCCCAAGAGTAAGGAATCCGTTTGGCACGTGGGTGTAAACAAGATGTTCGTTATACCACGTGTTGGCAAGGCTGACTGACGATGGCAAAATAGGCTTCATCGAGGCAGTCCAATACAGCGTGTTGTTAAAACGAAGAATGTCATTGTCCTCAAAGTCAACATATGGAATCAGTCCGATCTCAGGCTTTAATTTGAGGGAGGCTGCCTGCCAGTCCCAGATCCGGATTACATCCAAGACATCGCTGTTTTGGTTCACATAATTCTGGATGTTGTTTGGCGAGACTGATGTCAGCTCCACGTCGTGTGTGTTCTCCTGTATGTCGTTTAGTTCGCCAAGATATCGGTTAACTCCGATTTGTTGGGCCGTATAAGGTCCTAGAAATTCAACCTTCTTTGCATCTGCAATGCTGTTATTTACAGAAACAACACCCAGTACAATGACTGCAATTACTGCCATTGTCAGTATTCTGATGTATACATCCCTCTTGAACATGTGGGTCAGGACGCGTGCACGTATTCTGTCAATTACCGAGAATGCAATTAATGCAAAGCCAGTTACAAGTACGCCGCCGATCACATACCGTGTGTTGTAATCGATCTCGTCAGTAAAGAAGAGGTTGAATCCCGCCCATATTACACCGATGCCGATTATTCCTTCGATAGTTGAGACATAGTTGAGATATCTGGGCTTGCCTTCATCAGAGTCCTTAACAAAGGAGGTTATAACATTGATAAATCTGTGAATACCGACATACAAAATCAGACGCAGTCCGATTGCCCCTAGTACCGGCGGAAGCAGTATCAGCAGCGCGGGAATCAGCGGGACGACGTTTTCAGCTGCATAGTTGGGATCAGTCTCCGGAGTTACAAACGGCAGGGAGAATAATTTGGGCAGGTTTTCAACTCCTAGGGTGTTGCCGTCAATAAATGATACTGCTGCAAATCCGAACATGATGTTTGCAAAGAATGCCCCAAAGAGCAGGATCTTGGTAATCTGCCAGAGGACAAACTGTATGGAACTTAGTTTGTAATTCTGGAAGCTGGGAATGCTGTTTGAGACGGGCTGCTGCTGTCCGCTGCTGCCGACAAACCTGATTGCCGTGTTAATTGTATACCACATAATCGAGGATCTTCCAAGAATATTTACGCGGACTAGTGCGATCGCAGAAAGAATTACCGAGGATACAAGGGTGTAATAAAGCGGTTTGGTAAACTGGTCGCCAAACTCGGTAAAATTCATCGATAGGATTACTGCCTGATTTCCGGCCAGGGCAAAGATGACGACTCCTATAATGGCAATTATGCCCAATCTGATGAATTTTCCAGTATCAGGAGGTGGAGACGGTTTGTCTGTGGCGGCGCTATACAAAATCAAATTTTCTTGTGATTTGGTAAATTAATGTCTTCCCAGCAAAATCAAGCCATTGTTGCCAGTTTCTTGCATATCATGTATGCTGCGGCATATGTTGGAACCGCGATTGTTTCATTTGCGTATGGACCGAATTTATGGTTTTTAAGAGAGAATTTTACCGGGGAATTTGCAGATATCTCCACTAGTTCATCACCAAGAAGACATGCATCAGAATATGGCTCAAAGCTTGCCAAGTCATCACAATGAATTTTTGTCAGTCCGCTTTTGCTGTTAATGGAGCCAGGAAGCCTGAAGATTCTGTGGATATCCGTTGTTACGTTGGGATCAATTTTTACCCCGATCTCATCGGAGGCAGTAACAAGCATATCTTGAAACAGCGGGTACTGACCCGTGGGGTTCTTGGTCAGCTGGGAGACCATCTTTGCACGGTTTGATTTGGAGCCAAAGGCATTTTTGGCAAATCTTCCCCGCCATCCCTTTTCATCCAAGTTTGGAAACAGCTCTTTTTTTGGTTTGAATTTTTTCATTCCAAACGTCTCTGGAATGGCGCCATTAAACATGATGTAATCCACCAGATCGGATCTTTCCTTGGATCCGATCTGCTGAAACTGTGAGTTATACACGTAGACATGAAACCCCTCGTTGCCAGAAAAATAAACGTGGATGTCCTTGGCATCTACTCCAAGGTCGGCAATCAGAATCTTTTTTAGATTATCCACCTGTTTCTTTGAAGAATCAATGCAGATTTTGCATGGCAGGGATTTTTTTTCTATTTTTGTAGAGTTGCATTCAGGACAGTGCGATCCTGAATTTTTTGTGGTCTTGTTGCAGTCACTGCATATTGATACCGTGTGATTCTCCCTGCATGGTAGATCAAGATCCTTTGCGTCAATATCAAAGATCAGATCCGCCTCCTTCCAGTCTTTTTCATTCATCGGTAAATTTGGAAATGTGTAACAGGCATTGGAGCAATAAACATCCGAGGGAATGTTTTGCATAAATAACAGGTGTAGTTCCTTGTCGTCTTTAATTGAGATGTGGCGGTTCATTCCGGAATTAAATTTCTGATAGCCGTACTCTCTTTCCATAGAACGTAGTGGTACCTGGATCAGATCAGAATGCTCGAAATAATATTTTTTAAAAGAGTCCTCCAGGAACCGGATGTCAGGTTCTCTCATTTTCTCTTCCTTCCAAACTGTATGGGATTGATGATATTATCACATTCAGGTATGGCAAAACAAAGATTTTGTGTCTTTAGTTTTTCACACGAGGGGCAGGAATACCGCGTGCCGCCCCCAGTGGTTCCTGCCAGGTGGTTCAGCTGGTATAACGTGACTCGTTCTTTGTAGTCCGGGGCGTTTTTAAACAGCGGTGCAATCTGTTCGATTGTCTGGCCTTTTGATAACAGAAAGGTGGCAAGCATGAATCTTCCAGAATGTGGCAGATTCTCGCCTTTTTCAAGCACGGCAACTGCATGTTTTATGCATGGAGGATACACTCCGGTATCCACGGTAAATGTTGCAAATTTTTTTGAGAGTGCATAAAGTCTGGCTACAAACTCTTCGAATCCGGGAATCATCCCAGGGGTTTTTCCGCCGATAATTTTTGAGCTGATGTATGTTCCCAGTTCCCTTCTTATCAGTCTGACAGTCTCATGCGGGGTAAGAAACACCTGTCCGCCCTCCACACGCCTGTTAACTAGCTTCCATTCTCTTTCATGAAAATTAATCGAGTGTTTTAGATAGTCCGAGACTGGAATGACAAAGTAGTCATCTATCTTTTCAACTTTGACTGAGAAAAGATCGTTGATTACTCTGATTGCCAGCTGTTTTTTTGACTCGTCTGAGATGTTTGCCAGATCCCTTTCAAGATATTTTTCTGCACGTCTTGCCTCTGCAAGTGAAAATCGCTTGATCAGGGTGTGCATTCCGGTTAGTTTCAATAATACGATGGCCAGCAGAAATGAAAAGACCTCCAGTGGTAGTGCCGCCTCCTTTGATACTTTATCTCCTGTCAAATTAGACTTGTAGACGTCCCCCTCTGCTGCAACCAGGATTCGGGCAAACGCCTTTTCAACTAGGGGTTTTAGATCAGGATCCGTGCCAAACTGCTCTAGTGTGAATCCTTTGTCTTTGAGATACTGGCCGGCATCTGCTAAAAACGGGTATTTTGCAATTTCATCCTGTCCTAATGCAAGCATGATAGTGATTCACGTTATTTACTTAAAAATCTGGTTTTATGATTTGTATCTGTTATACATGAATACGTGTCTGATGGCAAAGATCGGCAGATTCTATATATTATGATCTATAGATCGAGGGCTTGGACTTGTTTTGATATAATATTAACTGCAAAATCCAGCATCTGCCCTGCTGACGATTCAAAGCCCAAATCGGTTCTGCCTCCAAATAAACTGTAAAAAAGTGTTTAAATTGTTCTGGAAAGACGTTGTAATATGCAGATCGGATGCCACGTCTCAATATCAGGATCAATTGACAAGGCAGTAGATAACGCCGTTGAAAGAAAATGCTCTGCGTTTCAGATATTTACCAGGAATCCAAGGGGATGGCATGCAAAGGAACTCACCGAGGAAGACATCTCTAATTTCAAGTCAAAATTAAAAAAGAGCAACATTGACAGGCTTGCAATCTGTGCACACATGCCGTATCTGCCAAATCTTGCGACTCCAAAGGATGACGGATTTGAAAAATCATTAAAGACATTACTCGGTGAAGTCGAGCGGTGTGCCCAGCTGGGAATTCCATATCTGGTGACACATCTTGGAAGCCATCTTGGAACCGGTGATGAGGCGGGAATCAAAAAACTGGTAAAGGGCTTGACAAAGGCAGGCCAGACAAAAAACGACGTGGTAATTTTATTGGAGAACACGGCAGGCCAGAAAAATTCTGTTGGTTCTGAATTCAAACAGCTGGGGGAGATCTTCAAGCAGCTAAAGCCGGCAAAAAAGTTTGGCATCTGTCTTGATTCCTGTCATGCATTTGTTTCAGGATATGATTTGAGAACCAAGGAAAAAGTCAAGGAGACATTCGAGGAATTTGACAGATACGTGGGAATAGAAAATTTAAAGATTCTACATCTAAATGATGCAAGGGGCGAGATGGGATGCAACCTTGACAGGCACTACCATCTGGGTCTGGGTGGAATCGGCGAGGAGGGAATATCCCAGATCATAAAATTTGCAAACAGGAAAAAAATTCCAATAATTTTAGAGACCCCGATTGATGATGACAGGGACGACTTTGAGAACATTAGAAAAGCAAAGGAATTTGCGTAGAAATTTATTCAATGATAAAGTGAATCGGACATGGATTATGACGCAGTAATAAAGTTGGCACTTGAGCGGGGATTTTACTTTCCCAGCTGTGAGGTTTACGCCGATGCCCAGGCGGGATTCTGGGAGTATGGACCGTCTGGAGTCAGTCTGAAAAATAAATTTTTAGAGTTATGGAGAAGGGAGCTTGTCAGGAGGGATGGAATGCTGGAGATTGACGGTTCCCAGATAATGTCAAAGTCAGTCTTTGAGGCATCAGGTCATCTAAGTAACTTTGCGGATCCAATAATAAAGTGTGTCAAGTGTAACTCTACATTCAGGGCAGATAGAATGATTGCCGAGACTGCGCAGATCGAGATTCCTGAAAGCGCTGATTTGACCGAGTTTGATAATGCCATCTCAGAGAACGGTATAAGATGTCCAAAATGCAAGGGGGATTTTGAGAAGACAAGGAATTTCAACATGATGTTCCGGATTGGTATTGGTCCGCAAGAAGAGGAGGCATACCTCAGACCAGAGACGTGTCAGTCAATCTTTGTGGACTTTCCCAGGCTCTTTAAGACCATGAGGGGAAGGCTACCACTGGGCGTTGCCCAGGTTGGAAAAAGTTTTAGAAATGAGATAGCTCCAAGACAGAGTCTTCTACGTCTTCGGGAGTTTTATCAGGCAGAGATCGAGGTGTTTTGCAATCCTGCAAAGCTCGCAGAGATGGAAAAATTCCCAGAGATCCAGGATACCATAATCAGGATTCAGACAGATGCAACACCGGTGTCCATGACGTGCAGTGAAGCAGTGGAATCAGGTGCCGTACCAAACAGGTTTGTCGCATATTATCTGGGAATACTAACCGAGTTTTATGAAAAAACCGGAATTGACATTACAAAAAGCAGGTTCAGACGGCTCGGTGAAAAAGAAAAGGCATTCTATGCAGAGGTTGCCTATGACTTTGAGGTGGAGACTGCAGTTGGATGGCTTGAGCTAGTTGCGTGCAACTACAGATCTGATTACGACCTGTCCAGTCACGCAAAACACAGCGGGGAAAAATTCGAGGTGATGGATAATGAAGACAAGGTTCTTCCCCACGTCTTTGAGATCTCCATGGGAATTGACCGGAGTCTGTACACCATCCTGGAGCACAGCCTCAAAGAAGACAAGGAACACGAGCGGATGGTGTTATCTATAAAACCGTATCTGGCACCGGTTCATGTTGGAATTTTATCCCTGGTAAAAAAGGACGGCCTCAAGGAGAAGACAGATGAGATTTTTTCGCAGATCAAGAGAAAGTGTGATGCGTTTTTGGATCATTCGGGGGCCATAGGAAGAAGATACCGCAGGTTAGACGAGGTTGGCGCGCCGTTTGCAGTAACAGTTGATCATCAGACGCTAGAGGATGATACGGTTACAGTTAGAAAAAGGGATTCCATGGAACAGTACAGGATAAAGATTTCAGAGATAGATGATACTATAATCAAATCAACTGCGTTTCCATAATTAAATGGGTTATTGTTGAGTCATCTACACATCATCTTTGGGGTACCCATCGATCAAATCAGCAGATACTACCTCAACCAGATCCGGTAATTAACCTGTTTTTCCAATCAACATCGTAATTTTAGGCTTGAAACCTAGAAAATTTATTAAAAAATTAATAACTACTGATTTTTTCTTCTAATTAAATGGCACTTGAAACCAGAAACGGGAAAAACCCCCAGATCTCAATAATTATTCCCACATACAACGAATCACAAAACATCCTCAATGTGTTAAAATCCATCGGTGAAACCATTCCAAAAAGCATCTTTACTGAGGCAATAGTAGTTGATGACAACTCTCCGGATGGTACAGGTAAAATTGTTGATGATTACAGGAGTAACGTAAAAAAGATTGCAGGATACACCATTGATGTCATACACAGAAGGACAAAAAACGGACTGAGCTCGGCAATACTTAGCGGCATCCAGCGTGCAACCGGTGATACAATCGTTGTAATGGATAGTGATCTCTCGCATCCTCCGCAGATTATTCCAAAGATGATTGATGCCCTAAAGAAGTACCAGTGCGACATGGTGGTGGCATCCAGATACATCACCGGCGGCCAGATAAAAGGATGGAACAAGAAGCGAAAGCTGCTAAGCAGGATTGCAACGATGATTGCAAAAAAGGGCCTTGATGTAAAGACTGATGATCCCATGTCGGGATTTTTTGCATTCAGAAAGGGAATACTAAAGGGATTGAACTTTGACGCGATTGGATTTAAGATTCTCCTGGAGATCCTGGTCAAAAAAAGGGAGCTTTGCGTAAAAGAAATCCCCTACACGTTTCAGAACAGGACGTTTGGTTCAAGCAAGATGGATTCATCTACAATACTTGACTACACCAAATCCGTCTGGAAGCTGTACCGTTTTGGCAGGTCGGCCGAGCACAAGGAAAAGAAAAAGTCCGTAAGGTTCCTCTCAAAGGCAGGCCGGTTCTACACTGTCGGCGCGGCGGGATTTGCAATCAATTATCTCATATCATTAATGTTCTCAGTTGGAATCACGGAAATCTGGTACATTCATGCAAACATCATTGGAATAATTGCCTCGATGACTTCAAACTTTGTATTAAACAAATGGTGGACGTTTGGTGACAGAAACTTTGCATTCAAGGTGACGATTTCACAGTATTCAAAGTTTATTGCGTTTAGCTCGCTTGGCGCGTTGATTCAGCTCGGTGTCGTCTTCTCACTAGTGGATAGTCATGACTGGATGTATACGGCAGCGCTGGGTGTGGGCGTTCTGACCGGGGCATTTAGCAACTTTATCCTGAATAAGAAATGGACGTTCAGGGAAAAACTGTGGCAGTAACCAAATGACTAAAAAAAATAAAAAATAATGAACTGTTCGTCTGTCTCTACTCAAATGTAGATGTAGAGCTTTGGGACGAAAGTCCTGTGGATGATGGGACAGATGGGAATTTGTCTCCTATCTGTTGTTCGGCTACCGCAGATGCTTCCTGTAGAATCCTTTCTGTCTCTTCACTTGAAACGTCTGATTCCATGTTAAACGAGTCTCCTGCAAGGGAGTCCATCATCAGTCCGTTAAGTGTCTGGGTCATCGTGTTCAACTCAGAGTCTGCTTCTGGCATGAATCTTCCCAATGAGGACTTTAATCCCTTCATTGTAGACATCGCCGGTCCGATTGCCACCATTGCGTCTCCAAGATCATGAATAGTTGTCAGTCTAAGTTGGACCTGTTCTAATGACATTCTTGCGTTACCGAGCATCTTTGTAACCTTGCGAATTTCAGCTAATTCGTTGGACAAAACCCTGCTTGTGCTAGTATCATGCTGCTGCATTGCCGCCACGACCCTCTGAAAGAGCTGGGCGTCCCTTTCGTGCAGTTTTGTCAGCATCGAGTCCATTTTGGATATTTGAACCTGTAGCTTGTTTACTGCAGTCTGAATTCGTGGTTTTAACGCACCTTGAGGCTTTACTGCTTCACGGAGTTTGCCAGTTACACTTTGGGTCTCCTGTCGAGCCCAAGTTTTATCGAAGTTTGGCATGCTTGTGATTTAGAAATTCACTCTTAATCAGGGGTGTATATTTAGATCAACTTTAGATTAAATTTAGCTAACAAAATAAATCACGTTTGATATGGTTTCAGATATGGTAAAAATCGTCGTATTTGACTCTGGTCTGGGTTCGCTGTCCGTTATAAGGCAGATACAAAGGCAGATCAAGTGCGATATCGTGTATTTTGCCGATACCAAAAATTTTCCATATGGAAGAAAGTCGATCAGGGAGATTAAGGCAATCGCGGAAAATACGGTCAGCAGGCTTGAAAGCCTGTTTAAACCAGAACTGATCATAGTAGGCTCAAACACGCTGTCACTTGCGATGGATCCGCAGCTGGGGAACGTTCTAACCGTGCTGCCTCCGTTGCGTGAGGCATCAGAGATAACAAAGAGTGGTACAATCGGAATAATGGCAACAGAGTCGATTGTAAAGAGCAGGCTACTAGATGAGTACATCGGAAATTCCAATATAGGCAGTATCAAAATTATCAAAATCAATACATCTGACCTAGTCGAGCTAGTGGAGAGCGGTAAATTCTATTCAGATCCCGTGTTGTGCGGTAACATCATCAGAAAGATACTGGGTCCGATATTTGCTGATAATGACGTGGATGTGGCAACACTCTCAAGTACGCATCTTCCGTTTCTTTTGAAATTTCTTAAAGAGATTTTTCCAGATGTTGTCTTTGTTGATCCCAGCGTATCACTGGCAGAACGATTAGGTAAAAAGTACGCAGGTACCTCAAAAAAAAATTCACTGCAGATCTTTACTTCAGGTGATACCCACGAACTGGAGGAAAAACTGTGTCATGTTGGAATCAAAAGCAAGATCTCCGGACTGGAACTGACGTAACTATTTCTGATATCTTTAATCTATTTCTTGCTTTTCTTTCTGTAACCGTGACTAAAGTTCTTGTCATACAACTTTGAATACTCGTATGTCTCCGGGTCTATGACATCACTGATTATAACGATGGCAGTCCTGGTAATTTTTTCTGCCTTGACCTTATCTGTGATATCGCCAAGCGTGCCCTTTACAATTTTTTGATCCTTCCAGCTTGCCCTGTATACCACTGCCACGGGCGTTGATTTTTTGTATCCTCCTGCAACTGCTTCTGCGGTAAGTTCTGAGAGAAGGTGCACACTGAGATAAAAAATTAGTGTTGCCCCGTGCTTTGCAAGCTCGGAGATCCTCTCGCGTTTTGGGACTTTGGTTCGCGATTCTGCCCTGGTTACAATAATTGTTTGCGTGACACCGGGAAGCGTGAGCTGTGTACAAAGTGCGGCAGCCGATGCTAAAAACGCGGTGACTCCCGGAACTACAGTCGAGTGGATTCCCTTCTTCTCGAGGTTGTCAATCTGCTCTTTTATGGCGCCATAAATTGACGGATCACCGTCATGTAATCTTACCACCAGTCTTCCTTTTTTCGCGTTTTTATACAGCAGATCAAAGATCTCTTCTCGGATCAGTTTTGAGGCATCGTGTAGTTTCCCCCGCTTGCAAAGATTCAGAATTGGCGGTGGGATTAATGAGCCCGAATACACTACAACGTCTGCCTTTTGAATTAATTTTTTAGCCTTGATCGTGATTAGTTCCGGATCGCCGGGACCGCATCCGACAAAAAATACATCAGACACGCTTTACCACCAGTATTGAGAAATATTTTGTAGCAAGCGTGACTCCGTCATCTGCCTGAGCCAGAGTCAGTTTTCTGATGATCTCGTTTTCTGTTCCAAGATCCTGCCCTATTGCAAAGATGGAATCATCTGGAAATCCCGACTCCCTGAGAACCTGGATCACCTTATCAAAGTATCTCCCGTCCTTGAGAAACACCAGGGTCTCGGAGTGTTTTGCAATCTCCTTTACACTAGACAGATCGTAGCACGACGGGATGATTGCCACCTTTTCTGAGCCCTCTGCAATACTGACGCCCACCTTTGAGGCAAACGTAAAGATGGAGACGATTCCAGGTATTACGCTGATCTGCATGTCCGGATAGTTTTCTGTAAGATCCTTGTGCATGTAGATCCACGTGCTGTACAGGTATGGATCACCCACGGTAAGATAAACGACGTTCTTTCCTGACAGGACCGTATTTGCCATTATCTTGGCGTTTTTTTTCCATGTCTGCTCTAGAACGTCCCTGTCTTTTGTCATCGGAAATATCAGTTTTACAATATCCTGGTTTTTTGATTTGTCAATCAGGGATGAAACGACTGATAACGCAATGCTGGGCCGGTCCTCCCCGGATGCCGGACACATAATGATGTCTGCATTATGGATTGCCTTTACTGCCTTGACTGTAAGCAGATCGGGATCTCCGGGACCCACTCCAATTCCAATCAATCCAGTCATGATGATACGGCTATACTCCCAATTAAAAATGAATGTCAGGTTCTGGTGGCAGAGACTATGGTTACAGGGTTTCTTGCAAGCATCATGGTTCCCGTGCTAGTCTTCCGGCTCTTGGATATGGTTACCTGTGTTATGTCAACTGATTCAAACTGCAGTTTCTCTAGGGCCTGCAGCACGGAATACAGCGTCTCAATTAGTATTACACCGATGACAATCCTGCCGCCGGACTTTAGCTTGCCCTCGGATAGTCGGACTATCTCCCCGGTGTCACCACCCGTTCCTCCGATGAATATCGCATCCGCTTTATTTTCCAGCTCTGGTATCTTTTCCTTGGCATTACCGTAAATCACCGACACGTTTGAGAGATCAAACTTGCGGATGTTTTTTTTGGTTAGTTCCACGGCGCTCTGATCATAGTCAATTGCCAGCACACTACCAGAGGATTCCACCTGGAGTGCCGCCTCAACTGAGACAGAGCCGCTTCCACATCCCACATCATAAACTGTATATCCGGGGTGCAGTCTTGCCTTGCTGATTTGAATGGTCCTTGCCTCCTCCTTTGTAATTGGGACATTCTCAGTGCGCTCAAAGTATTCATCTGGAATCCCCGGAGTCTTGTATTTCCACATTACAACCACATATCAGGAGACCGGCATTGAAATTCCAGTTGTAGAGCCTGCAGAATTGGCAAACGTATACGTTACGATCCAGACAAACAGATACAAAAAGATGTAACTGCCTATTCCCTGTGTTACGAGTTTTTTCCGGTCAGAGTGTGGCAGCTGCATATTCATTGATTTTGCAACCATGATTGTGCCAAAAAATACCAAAATCATAAATCCGATTGACGCCCATCTCCTGTCCTCGCCTTCTATATCTTCAAAGATAAAAGTTGACGCAGTGCCGGCAAGTACTGCCAGACCTACACGCATCCAAAACAGCCTGTTTAGCTTTCTGTCCTTTTCGCTCTTCTCAGGGTCGCCTATCGGCAGATCCGATGAGGGGGTCTCAGGTGTAGTGGCATCAGCACCGGCAGAGCCAATGTTCTCTATCTGTGGAATGTCAGCCTGTTCTGCCCCCATCTTGGAATCATCAGATTCGGGAGTGGGGCTGGATCTCTTTTTTTTGAATTTCGCCAAGTAAATTTCTAGCGTGTCTCAAGCAGACCATGTTTAATATCTTTGGTCACAAGCAGAAGTTCCGATTGTGCTCATTCTGAGTAAAACTATGCCATAAATTTGAATTTTCCCAACATTATGATCTAAAAGCTGGCGTGTTTTGCGGCAGACCACCGAATTCATCGTGAGATGGGGTCAAGCTAGAACACAATCGGAACTTTTGACAAGGCACATAGCAAGAGTATAATTTCAGACGTGAGACATGCTGGTATGACTCTGGCGGGAATAGAACTGCGATATCTGGTAAAACAGATATCAGAGCAGGTCCAAGACTACTATATCAGCAATATTTATGGAATTACAAAGGATAGCATCCTCTTCAAACTGCACCACACCGAAAAAAGCGATCTCTTTATGATGATATCGACATCAGGTGTCTGGCTTACATCAGTAAAGATTGAGCAGATGGAGCCAAACCGGCTGCTCAAAAGGCTTCGAAGTGATCTGCTCAGACTGAAATTAAAAAAGATCGAACAGATCGGTTCGGAGAGAATCGCATATTTTACCTTTGAGGGATTTGGAAAAGAGTTCGTGCTGGTAGGCGAGTTTTTCGGTGATGGAAACATTCTGCTGTGCAACAACGAGATGAAGATTCTGGCATTGCAGCACGCCATAGATGTCAGACACAGAAAACTCGGTGTCGGACTAGAGTATGTGCAGCCACCGGAGAGCGGGTTGGATATCTTTAACATGACGATATCTGATTTTGATGATCTCAGAAAGGCGGAGATAATTTCCGCAAAGTGGATCGGGCGGACGCTGGGTCTTCCAAAAAAGTATGTTGAAGGTATCTTTGAGATTGCAGGAGTTGATTCAAAAAAGATAGGAAACCAGCTTGATGATGAAGAGGTAAAGAGCATCTTTGAGACTGCTACAAAGATTGTCTCAGATGTCATCACGGGAAGACACGATCCCATAATAGTAAGAAATGAAAAGACCGATGTCTGTCCGGTAAGACTTGGCAGACTGCAAGGTGAGATAACAGAGGCAGAGAGTTTTATCAAGGGATTAGATACGGTGTTTACCGGTGGATTGCTAGAAAGAGGAAAGGCGATACAGTCAAGTGATTCTGATAAAAAGATCAAGGAACTGCAAACACAGGTCTCCGAGCAGGAAAAGGCAATAGAGACAGTCAAGGAGAGGGCAAGACACATTACAAATGTTGCCAACTCCCTTTATGAGATGGTAGCAGCTGGGATCACATCAATTGAGGATGTCCCGGCACAGGAGATTCTGGCAAGATATAACGCAAGACTAACCAGTGAGAAGGGAGTCTCGCTGGTAGTAATCGGGGATGAAAAGATAAAGATAGATGTGAAATCTCCTCTGCAGTCAATTGCATCCGTACTCTTTGACAAGGCAAAAAAACAGTCAGGTGCAATAGGTTCGATTCAACAAGTCAAACAGAAGGCGGAGACAAGACTCGAAAAAATGAAGAACAAGACAGAGGCAGAGAAAGACAAGATACTGGTATCAGAGATAAGAAAGAAGAACTGGTATGAGAGGTACAGATGGTTCTTTACATCTGATGACATGCTTGTAATTGGCGGGAGGGATGCGGCATCAAACTCGGCAGTAGTCAGAAAGCATCTGGGAAAGAACGACCGTATATTTCACGGGGACATCTTTGGATCACCGTTTTTCATACTAAAGGATGCGCAAAATGCACCTGATAAAAGCATGAACGAGGTGGCACATGCCACAGTATGTTTTAGCCGTGCGTGGAGGGAGGGAATGTACGGAGTAAGTGCGTACTGGGTGAATCCCGAGCAGGTAAAAAGATCTGCTCCCAGCGGGGAGTTTCTGCCAAAGGGATCATTTACAATCCAGGGACAGCGGAATTTTATAAAATCAGAGACCCTCAAACTAGCTGTGGGGATAATTCCGCAGGAGGATGGATATGCCCTGACATGCGGACCTCCTGAGACGATAAAGAGGAGTTCTATATGTTTTGCAGTAATAGAGCCGCACGGCTTGGAGATGGTCGATGCTGCCAAAAAGATCAGACTAGAGTTTTCCAGAATGGAGGAGGATATTACAAAAAAGATCAGCATTGATGATTTTGTCCGGGTACTACCAGCAGGAAAAAGCCAGATCAAAGATGCCGGGATTGGTGAGGCGCAAAAGATAGGAGTAGAAGAAGTAGATGATAACAGTGATCTTACTGATTGATCGGTAGATTCACAAGAATATTCAGGATGAGTTATCAGGAAATGAATTTGAATAGAACATCTTTGGAACTATCACCAAAATAATTGAGATAACATTGAGCACAGTGTATTTTTATCTGTCAAAGATTTAAAATCATTTGTGACCTATGATAAAGCACAGACAATTTACAAGAAACGTTATGGAAAAACTGTAAAGACTTGCTGGATTGCAGATATAAAAAGACAACATGGAAAAACCAAACATAAATCATGGAACAGAATATCAGCAAAGCCAAAATATCCCTGCCCCGATCATGTTTTTTCAAACTTGGAAAAAATCCTCAAAGAACTACACATGATATGAATTTGCACACATCTTTGCATTAATGGATAATTGGCTAAGATCATATAGCAAGAGGTATAAGTTTGTGATTTATTTTCAGGATGTTCCAATTTTATTATTCATACTCACCTAGGTAAAATCCACTAATCTTTAGTTTTATGATGATTTTTAGTTCATGAACTTTGTCTTGTCGCATTACATCTCTCAAATCTCTAGCGTGTCATAGAAATATCCATAATTAAACAATTCTATGAAATATTCCAAGATTAAGGAAATGCTTTTTTTATATTTAATTAAAAAAATGGCGTAAACAACACGATTAGATATGCCCTTTAATGAATATGAGATTATAACAAATGAAAAAACTGACTAGAAACATACATATTGGTATTCTCTGTGCAATTGGCTCAATCATTCCAATTATGGTGATTTGGATAATCTATGATCTGCTAAAAAGTTGGGTTTTTGATTTCGATTTTTCTGATACGTTACAAATTATTTGGCACATAACAATTACAACTATAGCATATTATGGAGTTTTGAATTTGCTGAAACCTTTTTTGGAGAGTTTTGGTTTATTGATAAAAAATAAATCTATTATGAAATTTTTAACTATTTTAATAACTGCATTGTCTACACTAGTATTGTTCGGGACATGGGAAGAAGATGACATTCTTTTAAATTATAATGATAGAGGAATTGTACTAGAAATGATAGGATTTTTCATATATCTTAATCCAGTTTCTAAATATCTTACCAATTTTATTACTACAGAAAATGAAGTTGATCACAGATTAATGATCCGAACAACCGCTATAGTATTGGTCTTATCCGGATTGATTTTACAATTTTCCTATTTTACTTAGATTTTCATGTACCTACAAAAAAATACGAATAAAATACTCCCACAGTAGACACAACAGCGGTTCTGTCAAGATGGGGGCATTAGTCAAATTCTTCTACCTATCAAAGATCGGGATAATGTATCAACGCCCCACATGATCCCAGATTTTATCAAAATTCACACATTTTTCAGATTCATTACATTCTTGATATAGGTTAAGTGAGGATATTACAAAAAAGATCAGCATTGATGATTTTGTCCGGGTGCTGCCAGCAGGAAAAAGCCAGATCAAAGATACCGGGGTTGGGGAGGCGCAAAAGATAAGAGAAATAGATGATAACAGTGATCTTACTGACTGATCGGACTAGATGAATCAGTGTCAATTGAGATTACGGTGTTGTTCTTGATTGATGAAAACTCTTCATCTGTAACTGTAATTAACGGAATGCCTGCCACCGCACATCCGGTAGCCACCGTAAGATCTGCCTTTAGACAGACCATGGCAAGCGGTGCAACACCGTTTGACTTTATCGAATAAATCGTGTATGCACCAACACTACTGCCAGCTCCA
The DNA here is from genome assembly GCA_965218785.1 of Candidatus Nitrosopumilus sp. Classification (GTDB taxonomy): domain Archaea; phylum Thermoproteota; class Nitrososphaeria; order Nitrososphaerales; family Nitrosopumilaceae; genus Nitrosopumilus. The sequence goes on along the minus strand of OZ244650.1, from coordinate 122,899 downwards.
TTGGGAAACACAAGAACAACATCCTTGATTGATTTCTGGAATAAATCATGGTTCTCATCACCGATGACCCCGGTTTTTTTATCCACCGTACCCAGAAAGTTGATCGGGTGACCAGATTTTAGGACGGTTCCAGTAACTTTGCCTGAGACTATAACCTTGTTCATTTTGTCTCGTCTTGAATTATCTGTGAGAGTGATTTCAGGTTTACATCCACACCATTGGAATTTTTAAGATAAAACGCGCCCTTTACGCTGTTGGTAGTTACCGCATCAACATCATCCTTGTTTATCAACGGAGTCAGACAGGTACAACAATCAGAGAGAATTTCACAGCCGGCGTGTTCAAGCTCGTTTGTGTATCCGATTTTTCTTGCCTGCTCTTTTACGGTTCTCGGACAGAATACCATGCATCTCTTCTTAAAGGAGCGACCCTTTAGCTTGCCTGCCAGATCAGAGATCTCCTCGAGTCCCAGCTGGGGACTGCCCAACGTGATTAGATCACCGCTCTCGGCAGTGTTTAGAGTATCATGAACATCCTGCATCTCTTTTTGATCAAAATCCATTACTTCACAGTCTGAATCAGCGGCATCCTCAAAAAGAAACTTTGCACATGTTCCAGACGTGCCCATCCCCCCGCACATGGCCTTGCACTGCCGTCTGTCCATATCACCAAGACCGGAGATATTCACGGAGGTATCGCCCACTTTACCTGCAAAAAATCCAAGCATTCCATATGTTAGTTCATCAGGATCTTTTACCTTCATCCTGATGCTCACGTTGGGGGCATCCTCCTTTCGCAGTGAAGAGTAGGGGCTCTTTCCAGTTATCGCACTGGCAAGTGCGCTAAATGAGCTCTCCTTGTTGGTCTTTAGATGGTCATACGAGTTTGCATGGATGGCAGCGTTACTTTCGGCAAATGCGACTTGTGTGCCCTCCTTTGGAATATCAAATATTTCATAAGGAATACAGGAAAATGACGGGGTGACGCCCATCGTTTTATACGAATCTCTAATGGAGAGCTGTTTTGAGATAAAGTTCTCATCTAGTCCGTAATCTGATACGTTGTCAATATCAAAGCCCATCGGATTGAGAGTCGTTCTAACCTTGACTCTGGCATCCTTGCTAAACGTCGAGAGGAACTCCTCTCCTGCATCCCCGATGGTGTTATAGTTTACGCCAGAGAGGTGTGCCCACTGTATTGGTACCAGCCTGTCAGCATCAGTTGCCTGGCCTGTTGCAACCAGGATTCTGTATGCCATCTGCATGGTCTCCCCCTGCTCCCCCTTTAACGCGGATTCCTCCTCGCGTGTTAGTTCCATGTGTTCCCTTGGTTACTACAGTTATAATACTTGTATGCGTCCCGTATATGAAATGAAAAGAATTCTTCGTGGAATGATGGATACCATGAACTCCATAAAACCGCCCAGGGTGACTGCACTCAGGGAGCTTCACGAGGCAGAGACGGGAGGGGCATTCAGCATTTTGATTGGAACCATCCTTTCTGCAAGAACCAAAGACGAGAGCACCACAAAAGTAGTGAAGGTGTTGTTCTCAAAATACAAGAATCCGAGACAGCTTGCAAATGCCAAGTTAAAAGACGTTGAAAAGATAATAAGATCAATCGGGTTCTACCACGTAAAGTCCAGAAGAATTATCGATGTTGCAAAAATAATTGACTCAAAGTACAGGGGAAAAGTTCCAGAAGATCTAGAGACGTTAATACAACTCCCGGGTGTCGGCAGAAAGACTGCCAACTGTGTCCTGGTTTACGCTTTTGAAAAGCCGGCAATTCCGGTGGACATTCATGTTCACAGGATCTCAAACAGGCTCGGACTGGTGGACACAAAGACTCCAGAGGATACAGAACAAGCACTGATGAAGAAGATCAAAAAAGAGTTCTGGCTTGAGATTAACGACACCTTTGTCATGTATGGCCAGAACATCTGCAAGCCGGTATCACCAATGTGTAACGTGTGCAAAATCAGGAAGAGTTGCAGATACTACAAAACTAGGAACGCTTCTTAGTAATGAATAACACGCCGACCAGCGAGCCTATTACCGCTGCAATTACAAACGGATACAGCGAGTAGATGTTCTTTGAAGGGTCGCCTGAGAGAAACTCCACAGTCATGCTGCCAGACCCAACTGCAGGCGGGTCAGTGGAGGACTCTAAACCATATGTGGAATACGAATCCACTGCAAACACCCCGATATCCAAGTTGGTAACTACGATCCTGGCACCGTTGTTGACAGTCAGTCCCGCCCTGTCTGTATATGATACGATGGATTTTGCCTGCGGATACCAGCCCCGCTCAAAGTCCTTGTGAATCACGATATATCCCTCCTTGGGGGTCTGGACTGCGACCCAGTACCTGTTGTCAGGCTCGGAGCCCATTCCGATCTCGATGAATTCATCGAGGGTTTCCTGGTCATATATTCTAAAGACGGCACTGCCATCGGGCCTGATGTATAGCAGGTTGTTATCAATTGTAACCTGCCAGCTGACTGCGTGTGTGTCTTCCAGTTTTATTATGGGCGCGTCCCTTTGAACCCTGTTGAACTCCGATGCTGGGATCTCCTCTGTGTGGATAATCAGCGATGGATTTACCGCTTCCTGGGCAAAGACGGGATGAATCACAGATACCGGTAATAGTAGTAACAATACAATTAGAAACTTCACAATCTAAACCAGAATCGATTTAATAAATATCTAATCAACAAACGGCTTTGGATGATCCAGGATTACCTTTGCAACCTCGGGTCTCAAGATAAATTCAGAGGGTGACTGCCCGTTTTGAATCATCTCCCGGAGTTTGGTTCCACTGATCTGCTCCTTTGCATCATCATCGTGCGGGCATGCTTTGGGAGTCGTGTATGTGAGGCATTTTTTGCAGTAAAAAAACGCCGGAAAGAACACAGGTGAGATATCAAGCTCCGGGTAATCCTCAAATATCTTTTGTGCTGCAAATGGATCATAGAATTTTCCAACTCCTGCGTGGTCCCTTCCAATGATTATGTGCGTGCAGCCATAGTTTTGTCTCATGATTGCGTGGTGGACTGCCTCCTTCGGACCGGCATACTTCATCTCCGTGTGCAGGGTTCCAAGACGGCATCGGTTTTCAGGATAGTATAATTTTATCATGGTTTCATAACATTTTATAATTAGATCATCTACAAAGTCGCCGGATTTCTTTTTTCCGATGATTGGATTTACAAATACCCCGTCACGTGTTGTAATTGAGGTCTTTTGCAGCATCTCGTGTGCCACGTGTGGCGGATTCCTGGTTTGAAATGCGCAGATGGTGCTCCATCCCGCCTTGGCAAATGCCTCCCGAGTCTGTTTTGGTGTCAGCCTGTATCTTCTAATATCAGTATCTGCAGGTCTGCAGATGTAGTCAATCTTGCCGCTAACCAGGTGATCCTTCATTGCCATCGTCTTTGCAACGCCCGGGTGGGACACATCAGTCGTGCCATACACGCCCTGTGCCGTCTTTTCCTTATCAAAGGTGTATATCTCATCAGAGTGTAATATGGCAACTCCTGTTCCCTGCGGGTTTTGTAGTAATACGTTGCCTGCCTCCTTTATCTTGGCGGCAGTCTGTTCATCAACATCAAGTACGATTGGGATTGTCCATGCCAGACCGGATGTCAGTCTTCCATTGGATACGACACTCTCAAAGTCTGCCTTGTTGAGGAATCCCTCAAGCGGACTGAATATGCCGTCGGCGATGTTTTCAACGTCGTTTGCAAGATCCTCGCTGATTGTAACTGGGAATAACCCGGACGGATCACCGCTGATAACCCTGTTTATCAGTACGCCGCCATGCGGCTTTATTGGATCAGGTGTCTGCGACATGTTCATCCTCTATTTAGGGTCTATATGAAGTCCACACTCTTTGTTTTCTCCCTGTTCCCACCACCATCGTCCTGCCCTGAGATCTTCTCCGGGCTTTACGGGTCTGGTACAGGGTTGGCAGCCAATACTGGGGTAACCCTGGTCAAGCAAAGCGTTGTATGGTAGGTTATTTTCTTTGATGTACCCCCAGACCTGGTCCCAGGTCCAGTCAATTATCGGATTAATCTTTAGTATGTTGTCGTGTCCTGCATCCAGCTGAAAGATTCTGGCATCCTCCCGGTTTTTGGTTTGATCCCTGCGCAGTCCGGTGATCCAGCCGTCTAGCGTGCTTAACATCTTGTTCATCGGGTTTACCTTGCGGATCTCACAGCAGAGCTTTCTATTATCAACACTATCATAAAACAGGTTTACACCTTTTTCTTGGACCATGTTCTGGACTTGTTGAGCATCAGGGAATAACACCTCGATTGCAACGTTGTATCTCTTTCTTACGGCATCCATGATATCATATGTCTCTTGGGGGAGTCTCCCGGTATCTAGTGTGAAGAACCTGAACTCCGGATTGATATTAATCATGATATCCATCATTACGGCGTCTTCTGCACCAAAGCTTGATGCCTTGGCAACGCGGGGGTGCAGGTTCTCAGAGGTCCATTGGAGCGCCTCTTTTGTGGTCTTTATTGTGCTGTTGAGATCAGCTACCTGTTGTGCGGTGAATCTTTTCACGTACTGTGTTAAAGTATTCGTTTTATATTGATTACCCGATCGTCCTAAATTATAAACAAGAGACCCAGTCTAGAAACATGGATGAAACATCGTATGTGGTGGTCTTTCCAACCATATTTACGAAAAACAAGATTCCGCAGTTGATTACAAACATCAAAAAGATTCTCAGGATAAAAGGGCAGAAGTTCGGATCCGTAAAGCGTGACGGGGATGTCATTTTAGTTGATGCCAACGATCCGGTGTTTGCCTCGTCTGCAATCAACCTGCTGTTTGGGATTAAAAAAATTGCAATTGCAAGACGTGTTGACAATGACTTTGAAGGTATCGTTTCAGAGATTACATCCATTGGCGGAAACCTGCTGTTAAAGGGTAATAGGTTCCTGGTGAGTGTGGAGGGTGCATCAAAGGGATTTCTGGTCAAGGATGTGGAGATTGCCGCAACATCAAATATAATAGAGACAAGGTCGGAACTTGGAGTTGTACCAGGGACGGAGGGGGATCACGATAAATTACTGTACACGTACCTAACAGAGAACAGCGCGTTTGTCTGCATCTTTTTAGATGACGGCATGGGCGGGATTCCATATCAATCACAGAAACAAAAGGCAGTCTGTGCGGTATATGATGAGATCTCTGCCGTCTCGTGTTATGAGACGATAAAGCAGGGATATGACACCAGGATTACGGTTTGTTACAGACAGGAGTCCGAACTGATGAACCTGGTCAAGATGATTAACAGGATAATTCCAAGGATGGTGCAAGACGAGGTAGAGCTGGAGTTCTTCCAGATAAAGATAAGACCAGAAGGAGGAAAAAATTATCTAGTCTTTGTGAATTCCGTACTGGAGATACTGTTGCGGTATCAGGACAGATACGTATCAGTTGCGTTATCACCGCTGGTGTTCTCCACTAATTTCATTGAGGACTCGCAAAGGCGGGTGTTTAAGACAGGAAAGATTCCGATAATTCCGCTTGCAGGTGCGGAGAACAACCTGTTTGATGAGGTAATGGAGATTGGATCAGAGCGGAGTCTCAAAAGGCTGGAGAAGGTAACATCAGTTAGAACCGGGGAGATTCCAGGTTTTTCAGAAAATACGGTTAATGACGCATTAAAAACGGTAAAAAAGATAGTAGTCAAAGTCGGACCCAACAACGTTCATGATATACTAGATTCGCTGGGGGATCACAGAATTTAAACGGGTATGTTAATTTGATATTGTGTTTAAGATAGGGAAGTTTATCTATCCGTGGGGGAGCGGTCACTATTCCAGGATGATGCGCCTAAATGACGTGTTACAAGACCAGATAAAGGAAGAGATCGAGGTTCATTTCTCAAGTAAAGATCACGTGTATGACAAACTGTTAAAGAGGTTTCCAGAAAGCATGGAGAGAATCCATGAGATCCTGATGCCGACTCCCATTGACGGGAAATTCGGTCCGAGTGTGTCGTTGTCACTGGCGAATCTGTTGTTACCGGTATCAGATAATCCCCCGCTGGTAAAACAGATTGCAAGTTACCTGAAAGAGGAGAAGAGGCTGTATGACAAGGAAAAGTTTGATCTAGTAATTAATGACGGGGACATGGGCTCGAACATCCTGGCAAAAAACAGGGGTATTCCAAGCCTGTTTGTGACAAACCAGTTCAAGCCAAAGTTGTACAGGTCAAGGTCCTATCTTTATCCGTCACTGGTTTTTATTGCAAAGCAGATTGCAAAGGCTACGAGGATACTTGTTGCTGATTCCCCGCCACCGTATACTGTATGTCAGTATAATCTGAATTTTACAGATGATGTTATGGAGAAGGTGACGTATGTGGGGCACTTTACAGGTGGCAAGCAGGGTTTCGTGAAAGGTGATGATACGGATCTTGAAAGGTTGGTTAAAGGTGAGGAATTTGGATACTGGATGAGAACCGGCAACAAATCCACAAATGACGGGACCGGCCAGAGATATGAAGAGGTATTCTGCCAGAGCGAGATGGGAAAAGAGAGAAGGGTTGTATCCCATGCAAGAGACGAGCCGGGAATCGACTGTGTAACTGGTGTTGATGGGAAAAAGTACTCGATTTCAGATGCTGTAGAAAAGAAGATAGACTGGATACAGATTGATGTTGGGTACCTCTCAGAGCAGGAAAAAAACACGGTGCTGGATTCCTGCAGATACGCAGTAGTAAACGGCTCGCACACCGTGATGGGGGAGATCATGGGAGGAAAGGCAAAGCCGATAATAGGAATTCCAGTATATGACGAGCATACAAACAACATCAGGTGGGCCCAGGAGAAGAACCTGGGCGTACTAGCTGAAAAGACCGGGCAGGTAATCGATGCAATATCCAGGATCCGAGAGAATTACGAGGAGTTCAACGGGTGTTTAACAGAGTTTTCAAGGAATTTTGTTCCTGATGGGGCAGTGAATGCCGCCAGGATTGCCAGTCAGACCCTGGAGGAAAAGAGATAATATGTTATTTGTGGAATATGGCTCATCTGGCACGCGGGATTTCGATGGGCGAACGGACCGCAAGGGATGATGAAAAAATCCGCGTGTCAGATATCGATCAAATAATTATTTGGGAACGCTTTTAAGGAAAAAATAAAGCCAGATGAATAGTTGCCAAACTGTCCCGAATGTACATCACGAGAAAAAAAGAAGATAGAGACAAAGTACGTCGATGACTACCCAGAAGAGGAGGATAGGAGCAGGGACGGATTATTCAAGTTATTTGATGATATTGATATTCCTATGAAGATGGATGAAAAGAACAGGAGACATTTCATTTGCAAGAGGTGCGGGTTGTATGCTACACGTGAGGAGATATCCGATATCAAATTCAAGCTGAATCAAAGGGAGCGAACACGTGATGACAAGCACGATGACTATCTGGAATGGTGGTCAAAGAGTAAAAAAGAAAAAGCAGAAAGTTAAGAGTTTATCATGGTAAAAAAGAAAGAAGAAGTACCAGAGTGGGTAACAGAGGAGATTCAAAACGCCAAATTTGCAAAGCCAAAACAGATCAAAAAGTCGGGATACATTCTGGAATTTTATTACGAGGATGACAAGATGGATGTGCAGCTGTATGATCCCGTGGAGGATGGACGGCACATTGTTACGATGGATGTGACAGAAAAAAAGAAGATCAAGATGGATGACCTGGTAAAGGGTGAGGTGTACGAGTTTGTATTTGAGCAGCACAAGGCTGCACTCAGCAAGAAGTGTTCAGAATATCTCAAAAAGGAGAAAGAGCTGGAGATGGATGCCATCTATCAGTTTGGATTAAAGTCGTTGGAGCTGCTTGATGTGGGTTCTGGCGAGTCAGCAGATGAAGAGTGAGACTGTCTTGCGGTATCTAGCTGTTTTTTGAAGGTTTTACCCAGAATCGGATTGATAATATATGGAAACGTGTTTTTAAACCAGACTGCACCGCGTACTACTGGCGGTACTATGATCTCCAGTCTTGGGGAATTGGCGGCCCTTAGAATTGCCTTTGCCACTGTTTTGGAATCAAGGGAGGTTGGGGAGAATCTTGGCATCTTCTCAAAGGATGGATGATCAAAGAAATTGGTTCTCACCATGATCGGGCTGACTACGGTAACGTTTACTTTGGTGTCTGCCAGCTCGTGTTTTAGACCTTCTGAGAAACCAAGCATTGCAAACTTTGATGCACAGTATGGAGCAATACCTGGGAGGCCAAAGCTTGCGGCAACTGATGCGACATTTACGATGTGCCCGGAGTTTTTCTTTATCATGGATGGAAGAAAGTTCTTGATGCAGTAGATCATGCCGAAATAGTTTGTATTCATCTGGGATTCGATATCGGTTATAGTAAGGTCGGCGACGGAGCCGTATATTGCAAAACCTGCGTTGTTAATTAGGATGTCAACTGAATCGAATTTTTCCAGGACTGTTTTTGACATTTCTGCCACTTTGTCTTTTTTTGAGACATCGCAGGGGCAGACCAGGACGGATGCGGCAGTGTTGTTTAGCTGGGTTTGTACCTGTTGTAGTTTGTCCTGTCTTCTTGCAACCAGGATTAGGTGGGCGCCCTGCTTTGCAAATTCTGTTGCAGCCTGCCTTCCGATGCCAGATGAGGCACCGGTGATTAGAACGACCTTGTCTTTAAAGTCCACAAATCAAAAGACTTGTTTGGAGTTAAAGCGGTTTCGATAGAATAATTTTACCGTATAAACAAGCAATTTAGATTCAAAATTATTAAATTGAGTAATCTGATTTACATGCAATATTATGAAAGTTTTCATCAGTCATGCCTTTTTAGAAACAGATATAGAATTAGCTCAAGAATTAAAAAAAATCTTAGCTGCAGAAGGAATTACGGGTTATTTGGCTGAAACTATAAAAAGATATGATAAATTAGTTCGAGATAAAATAATTTCTGAAATAAAAAATTCAGATCATATGGTTGCAATCTTAAGAAAAGATTCAAACGATTCACCTTCAGTACATCAAGAATTGGGTTTTGCTCTAAGAGAAGGAATATCTCCCATAATTATGCAAGAAGAGAATTTAAAAGTTGGCGTGCTCATATTTGGATTAGAAACTGAAATTTTTTCTAAAAATTCTTTCGCGGAATCATGCAAATCTGTTCTAAAACACATTCAAGAAAAAGGATCTAGAGAAAGAACTCCAGAGAATATTTCTGAACAATTAGAAGAGATTAAATCAAAAATTAATAATCTGAAACCTAAAGTTTCAATTAACTATTCTGATAAATATCCAGAAATAGAATGGTATGATGAAATTATTAAATATTGTGACCATACAGTTTATTCAGAAGAGATAGGTAAACTTTCAAAAGATGTCAAAGAACATTATTCAAAAATACGGATGATAAGGCAAGAGATTGATGAGATTTCTAAGTCATACAAAAGTAGTAGTACTATGTCTCAAATAAGATTAGGACAAATGTTAGAGAGAAAAAGAAATGAATTAAAAAATCTACTTGAACACCTTAGGCAACTTTGGATAAAATATTCATAATTTGTAGCAAACTAGATAGCAAAACACGTAGGATACTAATTCTCATAGACTGGGTGCAAATCAAACCAAGATGGCATAAGCGTATAGCGTCTTGACAAAACAAAGCTCGGGGAACACATGTACAATCAGGCTAGACAAGAAACAAGGAAGAAAAATTTCCATTTCGAAGGGTGCTCTATGTGTATAGTATTTGACAGACAAAAACAGAACAATTTTAGAAATGAATTTTTGCTCAATACAGAAAATGTGCATTTTACGGATTTAAGATTCCAGAATATATGACAGTGACTCACATTCTCCCTTATTCGGTAATGAGGGTAAAGATGTAGAGAACATTATAAATCCTGTCAATAGACTTTTGTTGTGCAGGCTTTGTGATGTGGCCTTTGAGAATAATTCAATAAGGTTGGAATCTGATTTAGGCATAATGGTATCTGCCAGACTGTAGGATGAGAATTTTGCAATTGTAAGATCATGACTTGCACCAATTCTCGAGGAATTACAAATTAGAAAAAATACAAGATATCCACTGGATCCCAAATATTTGAAATAGCAGAAAAAATTACTGGTAAAGAAAGACTGATCAAACTCGAATTAACTTCCAGACTTTAAAATTTTGGAAAAATCGATTCAAATTTTCTTTAGATTAATACGTGTCTAAGGAATACTATTTGGTATGAATACAACCATTCATGTTGGAAAATGTGGTATATGCAATAGTCCAGGAGTTGAACTAACAGAACATCACGTCGTTGAATATCTAGACAAAGAGGGTCGAACTCCAAAAATAGATCTTTGTAGAGACTGCCACGATGCTCATGAAAGATATCGAAATTATCTTCGTGATGAGTGCGACATCAATATTGATCAAAGAAAGAATTCTGATTGACAGGACTAGTTTGCAAACAAAAGATTGCTTTTATTGATGTACACAATCCAATGTATGCAGATTTGATAGTTGGTGGTAAACAACTTTTTAGATACATCATCTTTAATTGAGTCGATATTACATAAAATTAAATGTCTGTCGAAACAGATAATATTCAAAAATTAAAAAAATTCTTATGTGATCTTGAATGTATAGCGGCAATCAAAAATTCATGAATTATTGATTGTCACTATACACTTATTGTAGAATAAAATTTAAATCATTACACTTTTTAAAAATTAAGATTCTTTTCTAAAATAAGTCTTCCATAAATTGTGTTCTTTAGAAATTAGACTTTCAACACGTTCTACAAACAAAGCCTGTTTATCATCACAATTAGAATACTCATGAATATCTGCATTAAAGAAATTGATTTCTTTTTTCAATGTTTCACAGATACTTCTATAGGTAATCCAATTATCATGTAATTTAAAAATTCGTAAAGACGATACTGAAATTGATACCACTATGGCAGTAATGACTGCAATCCATTTTAAATAGTCATGACCAACAATACCAAAATCAATTGCAAACAGAACAGGAGTCATTGCCGAAAAAATGATTAAAAGAGTTTGAAAGGAAACATATAATTTCTTATTAGATTGTGATTTTTTATCATACCATTCTATAGATTTTTTATATCTATTATTTACAAAATCTTCAAATTCAGAATTATTCATAATTAAAAGAATTATTGTGCAGCTCTACGAATGGCTTTAGATATCTCATCATGATCCCAGTCACACAAAATACCACCGTTGTCACTAAAGATAGATGGAATACCATCCGAATTATCACTATGTAATCTAACACCTACTAAACCTTTACCTTTACCGACACTCGTCTCAATTTCCCATTTCACATATTTACTACGATAAGTATCATGTCCAAACAGACATAACGTAACAGAAACTAAATCCAATTTTTGTCGTATTTGCTGTTTAATGTAATCCTCATTAACACTGTTATAGGGCTCTTTAACTGAAAAATCGTAAAATTCTAAATCACTATTATCATTTTTGGCTTGACCACGAAAAAGATTTACCAGTTGTAAATCTTCTTCAACAAAACTAAGGAAAACTTTTCTTTTCATATCTCATTACAATCGTATATCCTATTTATTATTATGTAGTGAATGGAAGGTATTGTATTATATGAAAAGTACGTCCGCTAGTCATCTGCATCATTCTCCATCCATTCTGGATTGTTTTTTCTGATCGCATCTGTGGCTTTTTTATTTCTAAAAGCCATAGGCGGGGTCTCATAGTTGTCAATGTCAAGTGAAAAGTGCAATCTTGACTCATTGTAATAATCCACATATTCTCCGAGTACGATAGTGGAATATCTCATCTTCTATCGTCCTGTGAAATCTCTCCAGCTTGCCGTTTGTCTGCGGATGGTATGGTCTGGAGTTTATCAGTACGATATCTTTGGCCAAAAGATCCTCCTCAAACAAGGTAGGTGTGCCAGTCAACATGCCATATAGCATTAGAGTACTTGCGCTCAAACCGTACCCATTTGCGTTTTTTTGATTTTGTAGCAGAGAAGACTACCGCACCACTCTTCTTCAATATATGGTATATTGTGTGGTAGCTTGTATCATAATTCTTTCTTAGGTTTTTTGCAGTATGACCACTCCATCTGACGATTTTATGCATGTCAGTTAGCAGGCATATCTGGGCTGTCGCTACTGGAATGCGGGGTCTGCCCATCCTTACATGGATGGTTCTGTCGTCTTGAACCGCACCCATAGATTTCACATGTATCTGGCAGTGATGCCAAGATCCTTTGCTATCTGTGTGAGGGTTATTCTGTTTTTGCGCCTTCTGATCAGATACTGTATGAACTTTTCTGTCAGTCTTTTTTTCATGTTTTTTTGTGATCGATGCAGTCTAAAATAATCCTCTATTGTCCTTCGGATCCAGGGCGGACCTACTTTTTGTACAATAGACATTTACAGCTGATAGATGTGAATTAATTTATAGGAATATTTTAAAAAAAGAGGAATTTAGAATAATCTGCTCGCCTAGATTAGTTCTATTTTAACACTATTTCTTGAAAGTGACACTGTTTTTTCGTGCCGGTGTTTTGCTAATTGGTTTACAAGTTGTACCTTTTGGGGTATCCTTACAAACGTAGACTCTTTTAGAGGGCATGCCTAATTACCGTGATACTTCTATATAAAAGAACTGAAGTATAGTTTGTTTAACAAAAGAATACTTTAGATAACTAAGGATGCTTATTACATATTTATACACTAAGAAAAGGGGTGGTTCATGTCTGTAAATAATAAAGTCTTACTTGATCCTATTATAGCTGAGATTTTAAAAAATCTAAAATCAAATCCTAATCAGAGATACCAAGATCTTAAAGGTAATCTAAATATTTCAGATGCGACATTATCTAAAAAAATGAGTTTGTTAAAAAATTATGAAATTATTGAACCGTCATCTACAAAAAATAAAACAGGGCGAAATTTTGTAGTTTATTCTTTAACTACTATTGGTTGCAAAATGGAAGAAGCACTTAGAACATACTTGGATCAAGTTGTAGATACTACCATAGAAGCATAATATCTCAAACTCTTCTTTGTTTATATTTTAGAGTTTATGCGTATTTAACCCAACCCTAAAATAACTACACACGAGCAAGTTTTTCAGATCATAATCTCAAATATGTGATAACATATAGTTTATACATTTATGCTATATCACAGTATAGGATCGATTAACCATATGTGCGTAAATCGAGATCAAGGCATTTAGATGGTACACAAATAAAGAGAGTTTGCAGTACCAATACAAACAAATCAATTAGGCAGTCCCGGAGAAAAGGTGCAGTGTTTGTAGGTCTTGACGTTCACAAGGAAACAGTTCAGGTAGCAGCAGTAGATAATGCAGGCAAGCTTTTGTTTAACAAAAAAATATCCAGCAGGTTTGATGCCATGTCTAGGATTGCTGCAACCATTCCAAAGAATGCAAAATATGTAATGGAATCATCATCTGTATGATATGGACTGTACATGCACATGACTGATACACTGAACCTGGATGTTACAGTATCAAACCCGTACAATACAAAGATAATTGCAGCATCCCTCAAAAAGACAGACAAGATAGACGCATTCCATCTTGCAAACCTTCTCAGGGGAGGATACATTGCAACGTGTTATGTTGCAGAGCCCAGAATTATGGATTACAAACGCCTTGTAAGGCATAGGTACAAGTTGGTGCACATCAAGACCAAGATGAAGAATTTCATACACGGCATCACATTACAGCAGGGAATAAGATCCAAGGTCAAAAAGTCGTTTTCTAATGCACACATAGACGAGCTGAAAAAACTCAAAGATTACAGGATAAATTCATACCTAAACAGCATCGAATTTCATGAAAAAGAGATTGCAGAATCAAACATGATGATCAATCGCATTGCAAAAGAGAACGACAATGTACGCCTTCTTGTATCTATTCCAGGTGTGGGACCATACACAGCACTTGCAATATATTCAGAGATTGCGGAGATTGGCAGGTTTTCAAATTCTCACAAGCTTTGTGCATACGCGGGAATAGTCCCATCGGTAAGAAATTCCGCAGATACCGTACACCATGGAAGGATAACAAAAAGAGGAAGCAGTATGATGAGGTGGCTGCTAGTCGAGACCATCCATACGCATGTAAGATATGCCCCTGACAGTGACATTACAAAGTTTTACAAACGTCTTGCAAAGAAGAGAGGTACATCAAAGGCTGCAGTGGCAGCTGCAACAAAGATGCTGCGTGTCATATACTGGATGCTAAAAGAAAAGAGGGAATTTGTCACATGTCAAAATTGACACAGGTTCATAAATTTGAAGACATTATAGTTAGGAGTATGGCCGCGTTCTATGCGTTGAGGATTATACCTCGTTAAATAACTGCGATTTCACCTGACAAATGGATGAAGAATGGTACTGGGGGAGAGCCCCGAATGGATACGTGTCCGATTTCATCTTTGGTTTGCAGTACATCTCTAGCGTAGGCCATACTCTATGTTCTGATATTGCATGAAATATTTATTAGGATCGCACATGGATATGCATAAACTCTAGTAATTTCAGGTCCAAATTAAAAAATTATAGAGTTGGGGCTATTTTTGAAAGATCAACACCAAATTTTTCAGATATTTTTAAAGCTATTTTATCTCTAATGCCCTTATCAGCTGGACCATATATCAAAAATTTCTCTATGTCTTTTCCAGATATTGGAGAGATGGCAGCAAAATTATGAACTTCATCACCAACTCGAAAAAGAATTTCTCCTGTTTTGAATAATTTATTCTTAATTTCGGATTTAAAGAAAATTACCTCATGAGATTCTAAACCAAGTGAATTGCTAATATCCAATGCAGTTTTCTCAAAATCTTCTGGTTCCATTTTCATAAATTTACCTTCAACATCTGCAGCAGTTTCTAGATCCTTAGGTGTGAATTCACAAGCACGTTTCAATAATTTTCTTTTCTTGATATTATTTAGAATGGATTTAGATGTTTTAGCTTGAGGATTATGTATAATTTTATTATATATTGAACAATCATCAAGAGATGTATAAAATTTTAAGAAATCTGTATTATCTTTTGCCGGATTAAATTTTAATAAATCTTCATCAATAATTTTTTCATCAAAAATTGCGATTTCAAGAGCTTTAAGAAACATCTTATCTGCTGCCAGTCTTGCATGATGGGCATAAACTTGAACATGCATCAGATAACGAGCTAATCTATAATTTTCAAGAGCGTCTTTGCCTTTATTACTAATACAAATTTGGGAACGTTGTCGTGTTGTAGAAAGAGTATGAAGAATTCTATTAAAATCGAATTGTCCATATGCAACACCAATATGATATGAATCTCGTCTGAGATAATCTATTTTATCAGCATCAATACCACTTGAAACAATATCGGATTGAAGTAATTTTGAATTATCGTTGTATGAAATTTTATCTTTATCAAGTAATTCAATAATTTCATTTTTCTTTAAACCTAAAATTGAATCAAGTTCTGAATCTTCATTAATCATAATTTTTGAGATTTTTTCATGTGGTTCATCAATTGCAGGGTTAATTTTTTTCATAATAGCCTCAAATAGATGAGAAAATGGACCATGACCTACATCATGAAGTAAGCATGATAATCGTATTCTTTCAATATCATCCTGATCAGTGAATCCTAATTCATTAGCCATAATGTTTGAAACAAAATTAGTTCCTAGAGAGTGTTCAAATCTGGTATGAATTGAAGATGGATAGACAACATAAGCATGAGAAAGTTGTTTAATAAATTGGAGTCTTCGAAAAATTTCAGTGTCAATTATTTTTGTTTCTAATTCAGAAAGATCAATAAAACCATATAGAGGATCTCTTATCGTCTTAGATCTAAAGTAGCTATGAGGCAGAGACAAGGCTTAGATTTTGAAGTAGTTTGAGTCCAGTAACTGTATCATCTTCTGAAATATTCCAATCAAAATCTTTTGCAATTGTTTTTACATCATCTATCGAATATTTATCTTGAAATTTATCTCCAGAATTTGTTAAAATATAATGTGCTTTTGCAGCATATGATAATGATGAAGGTTCTAATTTACAGTATTCTTTACATATTTGTAAAGTTTTAGAGATTGTTTCAAACTTATCAGAATACTTTTGTTTTGCAGATTCAGCATATTTAATTCCGTTATCAGTTAATTTGTAACTATAAGTTTCATAATATCCAGAAATTATATTTTGATCAATATAAGAAAATTCAGACATGTCTTCTAATGCAGTTGATACTTCACGATTAAAAGGTCCATAGAAATGAGGAATATAACTTGAAATATCTAAATTTGGAATTGTCACAGTATGAAAATAAATTAATTTCTGTACAGTAGTTTTACTAATTATTTTATTATCATTTGCATGAATAGTTAGTGCAATAGCATCAAAAGCGTCTAATCCCATCTGATTCACAAATACCTATGACGATTTAACCTTAATGAGAGTTGTTTAGTTGATTTAAGTGTGATCATTGATTGACTAGCATTTGATCATATATTTAGATGTGGTTATGATGATATCAATTCTTCTGTACGAAAAGTAGATCCGCCCAGGATCTGAAGGACGATAGTGGCTTATTTGACTACATCGATCACAAAAAACATAAAAAAACTGCAGAAAAATCCGTAGAGTATCTGATCAAAGAGGATGTGACAGTCTGCTCTGCTGCAAAATCAAAAAAACACAAATAGATACGGTTTGAGCACAAATACTCTAATGCCATATGGCGCGTTGACTGGCATATCATTATCTTGTTTGAGGAGGAGTTTTTGGCGAAAGCCATCGTGCTGATAAACTCCAGACCGTACCATCCGCAGACAAACGACAAGCTGGAGAGATTTCACAGTACAATAGAAGATGGGATATTTCACTATCATACCCTTAGGAAATATGTGAACTATTACAACGAGTCAAGACTACACTTTTCATTTGACATTGGCAACTATAAGACTCCATTTATGGCGTTTAGAAACAAAAAAGCCACAGATGCAATCAAAAAAAAATAATCCTCAATGGATGGAGAATGATGCAGATAACTAGCTAACATATTTTTCATACACTTATTGTACTTTTCCACAAACCTTACATATGAAACTGTTAATTTCAACGGCACCATCACAGTAATGACATTTCTCTCCATCTACTGTGGTCTTGATATTTTGTTGTATTCCTAGAGTTATCATTGTGGATAATGAAAATAAGACATAAGAAAATGTACTCCAATAAAGCAGATCAGGTAAAAATTTTTCTGGTAACACGGAATTTATCATAAATAAAAACAATGCAAGTAATCCTGCTATACCTTGAGCTATGAGACCACGAGATCCAATCTTAGGAATTCTAAAAAGAAAATTTTCCATATTAGATCCTATTCCCACAAAATGGACATTGTGATGTACCTCTTGCTATTTTTTTAAAACAGTGTGGACAATCTTTTTCTGAGAATTTTATCAGTGCAGCTAATCCCAAAATTCCAAGAGCTATACCGATGGCTGCATCTGAATCTTTACCCAATAATCTCACCGTTGTAATTCATACTTTATCAATAGTGTACTAGGATAAAAACAACTTTTAGAAAAATATTCTAACAAATCTAAATTGAATGTCAAAATATTCATAATTTATCCGTTATTGACCACAAATTGGACATCTGTAATTTGGGTTGGGTTTATCAAGAATCGTGCCCCACTATCACAGTAGTTCAGATTATCCCATTCAAGGCAAAGATATCTTGGTGCCGGGTTACACAAATAGTCTATGATCATATTAACAGGATTCTTTAGTATTCACATAGTTACATGTGATCAAAGTAGAAATATCTGATTATTTATTGATGATTATGAATGAATTTCCTGAGTAATAGATACTGTAAAGTTATGGAGATCAGAAATATGGATCTTCATCAGATTGAAAAATCGATCTTATCCATCACTTGAGAATCGCTCAAGAATTGCCACTTTCTAAGATCTCACTATCTCTTTCCGGTCCTACCAAGTCTCTGTCAGATCTTCTAGACTGTCAAAATTCATCAGATCAGATAATTTTGGACAAACTGTACACTGATTTTTGTTAAAAAGTTGGTAATTCGCCCAAGTTATCTGATTTGGTCTCATTTCCATCTGTTCTGATGAAATATTCCCCATCTAAAAAATATGCAATAATCGTGTCACCACGTTTCCATTTACCATTTACAAATCTAGCTGTAATGTATGTATGTCCTTCATTGATACTATCTACAATAACTGAACGATTTTTTATTTCACGATTAATCAGCTCTTTCCCATTATCAGTTTTACATTCTACTTTCACTATTCTCATATTATTTTCATTATAACTAACACGTGTTATTACAAAATCAGCCCACATTGTCACATTGCAATATAAACCATATTCTATTTAACAGATCATTATAACATAATACCTTAATAGTTTTTTTAAACAAGATTGTCTTTTCTAAATACGATTGAAAGACAAAATTCTCAAATCAAAATACGAAACATTTGAATTCATACTTGCGGATTCTTTTTTAGTTAGTGGGGGTTTTTTGATTGGTACAAATTTCATAGAGTCTAATATTAGTACTTTTATTGGTGGAATTCTAGTATCAGTGGGCCTATTTTTGGGTGTACGAGTTTTATGGAAATTTTCATCTGATTTAAAAAATACACAAACACAAGTTAATAATTCAACTCAAATTCTCAAAAAAACAAGTGATGATGTTATAAAAAATGCTAAATTACTTGAAAAAGCAAATCAAACATTAATTGAAACTCAAGGTGATTTAATTTCAACTAAGAGAGAACTACAAAATACTAAACAAAAATTACAAATTGTTTTAGATAAATTAGAAACAACTGAAGAAAAAGTATTCGGTTTTAGTGGTAGTAGATTTGCATATAGTTCAGGTTTTGAGTCATTAGACGAAAGTGTGGAAGATTTAAAACAAGAAATTAAACAATTAAAACAAGAAATTAAACAATTAAAACAAGAAATTGAACAATTAAAACAAGAAAGAGATAATGTACGATATGGTTGATGATTCTGGTTGGTATGCTATTGTCTACCAAATACATTTCTTGTCTGGAAAAGGAAAGATATGTCCCGTGTATTGAAGACGAATCAATGCTGATCTGTGATCCGATAGTTGATAACAAATACTGCTCACGTGTAAACCATCCAATATCAATGCCGTGCACTGAAAAACATCAAAGAATCATGTTTATGATTTATTTTTAATATGCGTTTTTATTGTGTCTTACAAAACAATACTCTGAAATGAAGGCAACTGAAACACCACTGTTAAAATTTTTAGATGATAAAAACCAGTTTATAGTTCCTATATTTCAGAGAAAGTACAGCTGGACTGAAAAACATTGCAAGCAATTATGGGATGACATTATACGTGTATCAGATAATTCATCACAAACCAGTCATTTTATTGGGTCTATTGTGCATATCTCTGATGATATGCAACAGCCTGGAATTATTCCACAGCTCCTGATCATTGATGGGCAACAGCGCCTGACTAGCATATACTTGCTTTTAATTGCCATTTTAGAGATATCTAGTGAGTATGATAAGACACGAATTACAGATTATTATCTAGTAAATGAGAAAGAGAAAAAAGACAGATACCATAAACTAGTATTGACAAAAAGGGATAAAGAAACATTGTATCATATTTTGGGTGAATGTCCATTACCTGAAAACTATTCAAGAAATGTATATAATAATTTTTCATTTTTTAAGGAAAGTATTGCAACGAGTGGAATATCTTCTTCAAAGATATTGGCGGGACTGAATAAATTATTTGTTGTTAATGTAGCGCTTTTAAGAAATAATGATGATCCTCAGCAAATCTTCGAGTCTCTCAATTCTACAGGACTTGAATTATCACAATCAGATTTGATCCGAAATTATATTCTGATGAATCTAAGTCCTGACCTGCAGAATCATATCTATGACAAATATTGGTACCCTCTAGAAAATATCTTTAGCATTGATAACAAAACTACCCATTTTGATAAATTCATCCGCCATTATCTTACATTAAAAACTGGAAAAATCCCAAACATCCGCAGAGTCTATGAAAATTTTAGAAATTATTTTTCACCTAATGAGGACACAATCAAAGAGATAATCTCGGAGATTTTATACTTTGGAAAACTATATTCTAGATTGGCATTTAACTCAGAATCTGATCCCGAACTAAAACAAGTTATTGATAATATTAATACGTTGGAAGTTAATGTTGCATATCCATTTTTGTTGCGTGTGCTAGCTGATTTTGATAAAAAATATTTTTCAAAAGAAGATCTTTTGAATATCTTTAAAATGATTGAAAACTATGTGTTTAGACGTGTCATTTGCGATGTTCCTACAAATTCTCTTAATAAGATATTTGCAGCATTATCTCATGGATCTATTGGGACAGATTATCTTTATGATTTAAAAAATCAATTAACAGATTTTGTAGGACGCTCCAGATTTCCCAGTGATATTGAATTTAAAAATAGGTTTGTTGATAGAAATGTGTATTATTTTCGAAATAGACACTATCTCTTTGAAAAACTAGAAAATCACAATCAAAAAGAGATTTCTAAATGGGTTACCCTAGAGCACATTATGCCTCAAAATCCAAACCTGTCTCAATCTTGGATTGATGATCTTGGACCTGATTACAAAGAAATTCAGGAAGTGTACTTGCATACTATTGGAAATCTTACACTTACGGGATATAATTCAGAATATGGTGACAAATCATTTTTAGAAAAGCGTGACATGCCAGATATTGGATTTGCATATAGTCCAATCAGACTGAACCAGGATTTGAAATATCTGGATAAATGGGACAAAGATGAGATAATTAAGAGATCTCATAAACTCGCAGATAATGCAATTGAGATTTGGCCATATCCCAATATTACTTTGTCTAATAAATAACAGTTTGAACAACGTGTTGAGTTATTTTATACATATTCGTAGATCCCGATAATGCAAGAGTCGTTGGTAGAAAAATTTAAGAAGATCACAAAGTTGAAATTTCAATGTCATTTGATCTAAGATATCGCAACAATTAACGGATCAATTAGAAGAGAAAATGAAGAATTAGAAATGACAGCATTCCTATAACTTGAGCTGCACATGAACATTAGACCTCTTGCGTAATTACAAATAATACCTTACCTTTTCTTGTATTTGATTTTTGATTTTATGGAATCACAACAGATTATTGCTTCCATCGTATTTTGAAATTGATAATTCCACATACAATGTCACTGATTACATCATATCTACACAGCATGTTCCTAAACTTGTCAGAATTGATCCGAAATTTCTTGATTTTATTTATTACGTGTTCTACTTTGATTCTAATTTTAGACTAATTTATTCCAATCCTTTTGATAGTAGGTTAACTCTTCCTTTCTTTTTCTTGTATGGCAGATGTTGATTTTTTCTAGAAAGACTTTTTCCACCCTCAAATATCCAAGGTCATAAAACTCAATAGAATAGGTGAGACAGAATCTAATTTTAGTGAGTCAAGGGTGATGTTATAAAATTCAGACAGATTACTTTTGAGTAACATTAACAGATTTGACTGCTGTCATCGGATAATAATTGAAAAATAAATCCAGTTTACTTAAGATATCAGCTTTCTGTGCACTTCGGTTACTATAAGATACTGTGAAATAGATTACATTGTTTTTAGATTCAGGATTAGTAATCTCAATTTCTGGAAATAATTGTTCAAGTTCAGTTTTCAACACTTTTTTCCAATCACATGCATCATGATTATCAACAGTGCATATACTTCCGTCTGTAGGAACAAGATGTTCTGTAATTTCTAATTCAACGTATACGGATTCCTTAATCAACAGTGACATAGTATTCCTCCTCGAGATGATGCATATTAAATTTTGGATGAATAATAAAATCTCTATTGCCCAAAAAGTAATTCATCCCCCTTATTTGAAGAGATTCCAAGTGGATATATCGACGTGTGGATGAATCCAAGAGAGGATGATTAATGAGAAACAACAACATTGAGATCATGCGTGATTCAGTGCTAAACTATTTTTTGGATTCCACATTCAAATATGATTATTGCATAAAAAATGATTTCCAGATTTTTTCATTAGAAGATCAAGTACAAATCAAGGTAAATTTTCAAATTTCTTTAGTTTTTCAAGAATTTCCTCATTTGAAGGGTTCTGTCCCAATTGTACACATGGGATTTGGTTTTCTATACAGCCTCCATAGTTTTCTTTGTCTTCAGTAATCAAAATCATACAGTTATCATTGGCATATGAAATTACTGAATAATCATACTGGATATGAAATCCCATGCCTCTTAGTTCTCTTACACTTACGGCCTGGTATCCTAATTTTCTAAATTCTTCTGCCTTTCCCTCATACATTTCATCAAAAAGAAGAGGCCGCATGCATTTAATATCAATAACAAGTATTTACAAGTTTTAAAAATTGATCATATGTGATATGATGATATAGAATACGAAAAGTAATTCATCTCTAAATCACGCATGTCATCTCTTTGTCTCCTGTCTTTCATTAGTTTTTCCCCTCGTCTACCCACCGCTAGTATTTTCACTCGAGAATCTTTTCACAGCGTACATTTCACCTGGCTGTGAATCCATAACCTTCCCTCCTCCGGTTAGAGCATCTTTCGTAGGAACGCCTGTGCCGGAGTCTCATGTATGTTAAGCTACATGTGATACTTTATCTCGTTATGACATTGGACAAACCTTCTTACCGCGCTTCCTCTGTCTGTGGGATCATCTTTTGTCTCCACATATCACGTGGGAGGACATGATGGCGGGTCGTCTGTGACAGGTTCAAACAGATGTAATTTATGCTGCAGCTTACCATGGAACCGTTCGAGCTTGTCGTTTGTCTGAGATGCTCCACACCGGCAAGTATGTGCCGTATTTCCAGACGTACCAAATCCTGCTCAAACTCTGATGCCTCCTTTTTCTTGTATTCAGACGCGTTTGAATAAAACTGTGAGCCGTGATCTTTTATCGCCCTATGCAGTACAGACAAAGCATTTTGTGTGGTTGCACGCTCAAATACACCGTATCCCGTTATGAATCTCGATGCGTCATCCTCGTATGCAATGAACCATCTGCCGTCACTAGCTGTTTATAGTCTGTATGCCACATGGAGTTTGAATAGTCACGTTCGTATCGTACCCATGTCCGCCTTCTTGATTTTTTCGGACTTTATTCAGCAAGACCCATCTTCCTTAACACATGGTGTATGGTGTTGTGTGGTATGTGTATTCCGATCTTTTCTTTGATCTGTTCCTGTATGGTTACCACGCCTGCTCCGTTTATGTGATGTGCCCATATCGTGGCAAAATGCTCTCTTCTGCTAGGAAGGCCTGAGATGGATCTTCCCATCGACAGTGGATATGAGATAGCTGCGGATTTGATCTGCGTATCGTGCCCAGAGTTTCTGGATCCAGTGTACGAATATGTCATACTGTGATGCAATCTCCCTGTTTGACAGCAGCACCTTTCTCTTCTGATTTATTATCCATCGGATTTTGAATTCGTCTAGTTTTACCATGACGCGTATGCTTCTTTTGCCAATATGTCTCCATTTTTTCTCATGTGGGGAGGGGAGTGAACTACTTTTTGGACAGGAGAATCGATTTTGAGTAGGAAGGCTTGGATTGAGTTATTTTGTTGTCTTGTCAATATCTATTTTACAAATATCTCTTAGATAGTTGCGATATTTTTCGTGTTTGTCATGACAGTCATTGCATAGATTAATGCTGGGAGCTTTGCCATTTTCATCCGGGGCTTCAACCACATGGTGTATGGCTAATTCGACACCCTTTTGTTGACATATTGGACATTCTCCCACATGCATGATTCTATAAAATAAAACTAGGAATTAAGGGTTTTCAAACTCTTTCCAGTATTTTTCCATGAGGGTTCTATATCCCTGCAAAGTAATGGACTTCATGGACTTCCTTTGAATTAAATGCCGTTTGTATCTTTCATCGTATTCGTTAGGAATTCGTTTATCCTTCCAATCTTCCATATCGAAATACCAAATAATAGATTCTGGATTCTTAAAATCAATATCATCAAATCCAAAGAATAGAAAATGGCACTTGCCATCAGAGTTTAATTTTGTGTGCAAATTTTCAAATGCGATCATCTGTCCCCTAGGAATAGATATTTTATTTTGTGAAAAGGTTTTGTTTTCCATTATAATAAAACCTCCTCTATGTTCAATCAACCAATCAATATCAGTCCCGCCGGTAGTGTTCATTTTACCTATGATTAAATGACCTAGTTTGTCCCGATCATCTTGGAATTTCTTGTTATCAGAAATAGTGTGTTTAGGTCTAAATTCATCCACTAAATTTGTTATGTAGACTAAAAGTTAAGAGTTTAGCTGATCGCATAAAAGATCAGGTTTATGAACTTCTTGTTACAAAACAATAATGAAATCTATTGTCAAGCAAAAGTAAAAAATTTCGTGATCCAATACATGGTTTTATTCATATAAGCCCAGAAGAATTGGAGATTATCAATAATCCTGTTTTTCAGCGTACACATAATATCAAACAACTTAGTTTGGGATATTACGTTTATCATGGAGCAGAACACACGCGTTTTGGGCATATGATAGGTGCTGCTCATATTGCTGGTCTTGCATTTAATGCTCTAAAACAAAATACAAAAGAATTAGGAGAAGATTTTCATGCTGATGAAAATGATAAGGCAACTTTACGAATGGCGGCTCTTTTACACGATGTAGGACATGCTCCATTTTCACATTCTTTAGAGAATATTCTTGAAGTTGAACATGAAAAATACTCTCAAAAACTTGTTAAACATCACTTTGGAGAGACTTTGGAAAAAGCAGGAGTGGATCCAGATGCTGTAAATAATTTAATTGAAGGTGCATATCCAAAAGAACATTATCTTAGCAAAATTGTTAGTGGACAACTTGATGTAGACAGATTAGATTATTTACTAAGAGATTCATACTATTGTGGAGTATCTTATGGAGAATATGATTTAAAAAGAATTATTGGACAATTAGCTGTTGTAAAGAACAAATTTGTAGTTCTTCAAGGTGGATATGAGGCTGTAGAACAATTAATTTTTGCCAGATATCAAATGTATCAACAAGTGTATTTTCATAAGACAAAGAGAGCTTTTGAATTAATGTTACGTAGATGTGGAGAAATTTTAATGGAAAATGATTTACTTGAATATCCAAAATTAAATGACTTGGAAAGTAGTTCAGGAATTGAAAAATTCATTCAATGTGATGACAGATGGTTTCTGAATCAAATTTTTAAAAAGTCGAATCCTGATAAAGTTAAAACTATTGCAGACATGATTAAGAACAGAAAGCCCTACTGGGAAACTTATTCGCCAATATCAAATAGAAAAAAATCGCCCAGAGTGAAAACTAAACCAGATAATTCGGTAGAGGGGTTAGAGACAATACAAACTGCATTGATGAGTAATTTAAACCGTATAGGAATTGAAGACCATGAATTCTTAACAGATGATTCATCTCGTTCATCATACAAGTTAATGTCTGACTATAACAATTCAAATGAAGGTGATGGAGAAGGAAGCAGTATTTCCATATATTATAAAAATAATGAACTAACAGAACCAATAGAAAAGAGATCTCATGTAGTTTATACTCTTGCAGAAAACCAACCATTTATGACTAGAGGTTTTGTTATTCCTGAAAAGTATCATTTAGTTATAGATTATCTAGAAAAAAACCATAACTATGTTTTACCAAAACGTGAGATAAAATGAGAAATAATATTATTACCACGACATTAATACTGGAATTAATGCAAAATAGATGGGAGGGGAGAATATGCCAATAATAGCTACGAATAAGTCAATAGTACTGCGTTTAATTCAAAAAGCAACAGATAATCCAGGTGCAGAGGTTAAAGGGATTATAGGAAAAAAAGCATTACAAAAAAGTATTTATTTTTTTAACTTGAAACATAATCGATTTAGTTTTAGATGGGCAGACTATGGACCATTAAGTGGGGAGGTTCAACAAATTTTTCATGATTTGGCATATGGGAATAAAATTACAATTAAAGATATTAAAACTAAGAAAGAAAATGCATATATCAAAAATATGCTGTACGTAAAAGATTCTTTGGATTTTGAGGGAGGATTTCCTCCTGAATTAGACAAGACATTGGACGAGATTATAAAATTTACAGCTGGACGGGGTCCAAGAGATTTGGAATTACTTGCTTCAGTTCATTATTGGGCACAAAAACAACAAGAACTGACAGATGAATGCACTGCTGATTATATTTACGAAAAACTGACAGAGTTAAAACCTGATGCAGGATTTACTAGTACAGATGTTAAAAGGGCAATTCAAAATCTAGAAGATGGTAATTTCCTTGTTCCTGTTGAAGAAGAAGAATAATCTGGATTTTGTCTATTTCACATATTACGTATATCAACTCTCCAATACATCAAATCATTTCAAGATAAACAAATCCAGGAGAGATAATAAATTTTAGAAAATCAATTACAAATCAAGGTAAATTTTCAAATTTCTTTAGTTTTTCAAGAATTTCATCATTTGAAGGGTTCTGTCCTAATTGCACGCACGGGATTTGATTTTCCATGCAGCCCCCATAGTTTTCTTTGTCTTCAGTAATCAAGATCATACTGTTCTCATCGGTGTATAAAATTACTGAATAATCATACTGGATATGAAATCCCATATCTCTTAGTTCTCTTACACTTACTGCATGGTATCCTAATTTTCTAAATTCTTCTGCCTTTCCCTCATACATTTCATCAAAAAGAAGAGGCTGCATGCATTTAATATCAATAACAAGTATTTACAAGTTTTAAAAATTGATCGGATGTGATATGATGTCAGGTATGAATATACAGTTCTGTAAAGAAATTAAAATAACGACATAGTTTCTATGTTTTTTGTCGTATAAAATCAAAGAATTATTAAAAGTGTAAATTCCTACCAAACAATATGAGAAATTATTATCGTGTAATACTAGGTAAAAAGAATACTTTTGCTGAAGAAGCACATAAAGGCAATTTTATTGCAGCAGGATTTATCCAAAATATAGATTTAACGAGTCATCTTTCAGGCGATCGGCGTAGATTTTTTGAAGTGCTTGTACCAATTTTTCTTGAACAAAATCCAGGTAAGACAAGAATTGCTGTCGGACTTGCTTCTAGCATGCTCTGGACAATAGCAAAAGAAATGCAGATTGGCGATGTTGTCATATGTCCTGACGGCAAAAATGACGGCAAAAATAACTACTATGCGGGTGAGGTTACAGATAATTATGAATTCCATAAAAATGAAGGCTTGCCTCATCATCGTGCAGTACGATGGTATACAGAGACAATTCCACGTAATGAGATGAGCAAACAGCTTCGTAATACTATTGGTGCACATGGAACTGTAATTAACATTAGTAAACATGCAAAAGAAATAGAGAATTTACTTTCTGGAAATCGCCCTCAGACAATTTTTTCAAATGATGAAACTGTAGAAGATCCAAGTATTTTTGCTCTTGAAAAACATCTTGAAGATTTTCTTGTACAAAATTGGGGAAGCACTGAAATTGGTAAAACTTATGATATTTACAAAGATGATGATGAGGTGGTAGGTCAGCAATATCCAACTGATACAGGCCCAATTGATATTCTAGCGGTAAGTAAAGACAACAAAACACTTCTTGTAGTAGAACTCAAAAAAGGAAGAGCAAGTGACGTTGCCGTAGCACAATGTCAAAGATACATGGGGTATCTAAAGAAAGAACTTGCAGAAAAAAATCAAGATGTAAGAGGAGTCATAATCGCATCTGAAGATAACATAAAAATTCAATATGCCCTTTCAGTTGCTCACAACATAGAGTTTTACACTTACAAAATAGATTTTCAACTTGAAAAGAAATACTAGTGAAGAATACGTGAATGAAGTTTTAACAGTATCTTATTTTTTACAATTTTTGCAACTGCACGCAAACATTCCAGATTTTTCCATACATTGATCATGCTGTTTATTGTAACACTTGCTACAAATGACCACTAGTCAACAACAACCTTCTTGTTGTGAGTTTTTTCATGAATCAATACCTTATCAAAAGTATCAGAATTTCCATCCCAATGAAAACTGCAATTACTACAATTGTATTTCATTTTATTTCGATTTTTCCTCTGAGCTCTTTTCAGATTCTTTAAACGCATCAATATCGCCTGCCGAGTTGGTTTTACAAGAACCAAACTTTAATTTCTCTAGTATTTTTTTAAACATACTCTGTGTAGTTCTAACTAGATATATACCGGCTTAATTTTTGCATTTTGTATCTGGTTTCCAATATTGACACTTTTCCATGAATTAAGGCAAAAGAGATGCCCGTCATTTACCAGACAGATATGCAGGATGTCTAGGAAACAAATAGACATGCTGGTTCATCATCTATCTGCAATAACGCTGGTTAAGTGTCCCCATATGAGAATCCTCTTGGAAGAATTGCAATACCTATTTTCTAGCAATCTTTTTTTCATGCTTTTGTGATCGGTATGGTCTAAAATAATCCGCTATTATCCTTCAGATTCTGGGCAGATCTACTTTTTGTACAACAGAGAAGCATAAATAATTCCTATATTAAACAAGTATATGGCAAAAGCGAAGTCAACGCTAAAGAATGGTCCTAGTACAACAGGAAAAATATCAGGCAAAGGTAGAGGAAATAACAAGTAAATATTATTTCCAAAATATTTTTTTTAAAATTTTGTTTTTTTAAAAACTCTTGCTCTGCGATTTTGTTATCTTAGCATTCGATATTTCTCCGTGTTAATTGTAATTTGGCAGGGGCATAAATGTAAACTGCTCAAAGATTCAAAAAAATAATATATAATATTATTTGATTGTGAATGTTGTGATTTTAATGTGGGAATTGCAAGAGAATTTCAGCTTCAAAAAATCCCCTTATAGTATTCTTTGTTTATTTTAAAATCAATTGTAAATATTCCATCATCATTAAAATCTATTTTTTTCAATAGCAAATATGTTATCATTACACAATATCTTTTCAGCACTTATTTGACAAAGTTTTGTATCGATTTGATTGGAATTATCAATCTTGTAATGACTCACATGTGGGGGGATAACTCCTGAGAAATTCTTATCGTAATGAAAGATGAGAAATAAATGATGGTGACTGTAAAACATGCAAAAAGTAGTCTCATTTACGGGGGTTCACTCCAAGATCCAGAAGTTACAATGCAGTGAAAACACACGTCAACTAACCAGAGCATAAGTTTAGAATATTCATTAATCAGAAGCATATAGTATTTGTATGAGTCAGGACATAATTCTAGATCATATTACTACAATGAAAAAAGATACAGAGTATATTAGTACAATTTTACAAGATCATTTGCCAAAACATGATAATAGTGTAAGGCTACAGATCGCATTGCCGTTTGTTCAACTTACACAAAATGAAATAAACGAGATAATCGAGAAAACCCAAACGATAGTTACAAGAGCATCTGAAATAAACAATGAACTAGAACATGAGAGTTGGAAGCAATTCACACAACAATTAACACATAATAGTGAGGGTCTCTATTATTTTGCGCTTGGTTTGAATCAAGATTCACATCCAGACGGTGCAGGATTGTTTGAACCGCTACGCATGTTCAACCAATCCGTAAATGAATTTGAGCGAATCATAAAGGTGAGCATAGCAAAAAACAAAGCTAATTTATCAAAAAAGAAATATTCTGAATCTCAAGTAGATGCTTCAATCAAAGAATTGGAAAAAGAAAAGAGAGAGACAAGATTAAAGATGTATAACAAGATAGATCCTAACCTTAAAAAATTATCTAGTAATTTACTTAGTCAACACAACGTTGTTCTTGACAAAGCAATTGACAAGTTGTTACGCCTATCAGGATTTGATACTGAAATATATGATCCAGGAATTTCTGGAAATGTAGATGTTATTGCAATAGATTCAAGAGAAGAGATAGTATGCATATTCGAAGACACAACAGGAAAGATATCAAAATCAAAAGTTGATCAAATTGTAGGAAGAAAAACAGAATACGAAGAAGAGTACAAGTTGTGGGAGAATGTCAAAGTTTACCCTGTTGTGGTATGTACCAACAAAGATGTTTTTTCTGACAATCTTGCAAAAAGAGAATGTGTCTTAAACACGGTGAGTGTATTGACAAAAAAGGAACTAGATGAATTGATTAAAAATGTAAGAAAAGGGAAGATGAGTCCCACACTTTTTACAGAGTATATCAAAAAGAAAATTCCAAAATCTTAGAGACTTGAATCAATTAGAAAATCCCTTTCAGAGATTTAATGTTCAAATTTGGGCAGATTTGTATTTCTTTGTCAATTACAATGCAATAACAATTACAGTCTTCTCTTTGCTTCATCCTAGATTCCAAGTCGGACCTTGAAAAATCGTACGCCGTTCAATGGTTTCCACAAAGCAATATCTGGTATTATGACTGCATATTTTCACTACCACATGATCAGAAGTACGGATGATGATGAATCATCGCAGGATTTGCAGATATGCTGCAAATCCATCATAATTTCATAAAGCCACACATAGGACTGAAAAGAAAGACACCTACAGAAGCATGGGTGTTGATACTTAGTTAGGAGATGACAATCTCGGTGGACTGTTGAGGAAATACTATGACAAGGCAGGGGGCATGTTGCAATATCTATCACCGTCATTTCCCCAAATGAATTCTACAAGTTATGATTTTGCGATCAGGTGCTTTTGGGATAAAATTTCACAAAACACCCCAAGTTACAATGCAGTGAAAACACACGCTAACGCACCAGAGCAATTTTTAGGATTCTGTCGGGTTATCGTAATATGGAATTAATGCCTGATAATGAGACCTGAAATAACGATCTTCTCCAGATTGAAAATTTGTGTCTATTGAGAATCCTTGTTTAATGAGACGTTTTGGATTATTGTTTTCTATTTGTTGGAATCATAAATTGAGTTCTGTTGAGTTATTATGTGTTAGATGCGTGTTCGGTATAATCTTTGCTAGATAGAAATGTTGGTATGAAGTATGGACTTTATTCCGAATTACTGATCTAAGATCTATGTCTAATACATACGAACTAATTCTTTTTTGAATTTAACCGATTATTTCGTATTTCTTCCAATTTTACCTCAATCTGTTCTTTTTCATTTGAAGTAAATCCCAGTACTTTGAATACAACATCATCTAATTTTTTCTGATCAAGATCTTCTTTGTATCGTTCCCATGCTTTTTTCATTTTTTCTACATTAATTTTTGATATTTTATCTAAATCTGGAACCAACGCATTTCTGTAATCCGTAGTACGAATTTCCAAAACTCCCCCTCCATGAATATGCCCATGTTTTTCTAAATACAGTGCAAAGAATGATGAACGTAGATATGATAGTAATGCGTAAGTATATTTTGTTTTCTTTGGTGTTATACCTATATTTCTTCTTGTGGAATGAAAATCACCACTATTTTCAACAAGCTTCATTTGTTTATCTCCAAATCTAGCTATGAATATAGGTGGGGCAATTCCAAGGCTTAATGAATACCATGTTTTTTTATTTTTGAGATTATAAAGTTCTGGTATTAGTTTAGGTGTTCTATCACTTCCCATTTTTGGTGTTATAGTTGTTTTTTCTCCCATCTCTATGTATTTGAGAGCCTTTTTTCCATCTTCACTTTGTAATAATTTTCCTTTTGATTCATCTACATTAAAAAAATATTCAGTTGCTTGTTTAGGCACGACATATGCACTATCTATATTTTTTGAAAGAATCGGTTTCAAATATGTGTCTGGAATTTGATATTTATCAATAATTTCCTTTGATAATACAAAAAATGAATCACATCCCGTCAATTTTCCTATTTTGACATGGCCTATGTCGGGATGTATTTTTATCATATCTATTTTTGGTATAAATTCATCTTCTGCAAAATATAAATTCCAATTTCCTTGTTCAAATTCAGATTGTGGTTTTATGATATTTTTAAAATCACCACTTGTGATTTCGTCTTCTTCATTTACATTAATTAATTGTACATTTGTGTTGGTCGATGATTTTTTCTTTTCAAGCAATATTGTTATAGTTTTTATATCTGCATCTTCAAACACATTAAACACCGTATGCATCATTTTCTCAATAACACAATTATCAAGAATAACTTTTTGAAGTGATTTACCATAATTAGAATGCATCCAACCATCACTGGATATGAATCCTAGCTTACCATTTTGTTTGAGAATGTTCAAAGAATGATAGAAAAAATATCCTACCAAATCCGTGTAAGAATGAATCTTAAAATCTTTTTCCAACACCAAAGTATTGGATTTGGGTAATTGTATGTAATCGATATATGATTCCAAACTTTGGTATCTAACATAGGGCGGGTTTCCGATGATTATGTCAAAACCCCCAGATTCCATTATGGATGGGAAGTTTTTGTTCCAGTCAAATGCGTTTGGCTTACTGATATCGGTTATTACACTATTTCCTGTTTTGATATTGGTCGATAAATCGATTAATGGATGTTCATTTGTAACCATTTTCAAGAATAGGCTTAATTTTGTAATGTCTGCTGACTCTCTATTCAGATCGACACCATAGATGTTTTCAGTAATGATTTGTCTTATTGCATCATCTTCCCAATTTTGATCTAATTGTTGTTGTTCATTAGAATTATCCCCAATAGTGTTATGTATTGCTCTAGATATGATCATTAGCATATCAACAGCTTGAATCAAAAATGCACCAGAGCCACATGCAGGATCTAGTATTCTTAATTTTCTTATTTTTTCTTTCAATTCATCCAAATTTCCGTCATATTCCCCCAATAATTTTTGTATGGAATTGGATTTGGATTTAGACAGATATGGAACAATCGTATTTTTACAAATATAATTTGTGATATAATCTGGCGTGTAATACACTCCCTCATTTTTTCTTGTATTCTCTAAATTTTCTAATTTTAAAATTTCTATATCTGACAATGATTGCTCAAATATGTGACCGAGTATATCCACATCAACTTCTGTTTTAAAATCATATTGATCCATAGTGAGTAGATTTGTTATTATGGGATTTAGTTTGGGTTCTTTTTGCATAATATTCTTGACTTTTTCACCTTGCTTTGGCAATTTTGAACTTGATTGTTTTGGGGGTTCTTCAACTATGTCTGGAAAACTTATCATATCTGGAAACGGACTGCTAAACAAACTACCATTAAATTTGCTTATTCCATCTATGCGTGAACCTTTGTCAAATTGTCTAAACAATTCCTTTAGCCTATCATGAATTCTATGTGATTGTTCACTAAACTCCCCAGAATTTATGATCTTATTCAAAGTGTCTTCAAATAGACTCTGATCACGCAGTACACCTCGATCTGCAACAAAGAAAATGAATATCAGTCTGTTTAACATGATCTGCGTATAATATATCGCCTTACCCCTATCCACATTATCGTTGTTTTCAAATGCATTGATCATCCTCACTCTAGTATCATGATACAAATTGTAAAATTTTTCAGTGAAATCTCTCTGTTCTGATTTTGATTCCTCACGTAGTTTCTCAGAACTTTGCCCATCAATCAAAGTCTTCATGGAGAATACATGAATGAATTCTTTGAGTTTTTCTTCATTTATTTTTTCGTTATCTTTTTTTATAGATTTAAAATCAAATACATGTTGTCTTTCATAGCCTCCAACTATTGTCAAAAGAATGAATTTATTGTAGTTGGTACATATTCCATATTTTCGACCAAGACCCATGTAAGTCCATGTTTGTAGGATTGGTGTTTCTTGCGAGTTTCTGCCATAATGTTGTTTTTTGTATAGATCCTTGTCACTTCCTTTAGCTTCGATTACAAGTACCTTATTTCCACCATCATCAGTAACCTGATATTCCATGTTATCGTTATGTTCCTTGATTCGTTTTTTATCATATCCTAGAATGCCCTGCAATACAATATCACGAAAATCATAATAATGTTCAGTTTCTACTAATACCCCCTGATTCAACATATCAAGCCATTCCTGGGCATTATCCACTTGAGCAGATGTGATTTCGACTTTCTGGGATTGTTTGCTTACTGTTTTCTTGTTAAATAACTCACTTACCAAGTTCCCGTTTCTCCATGATGTTCCGTTAACATTTTCCAGTCCTTGCAACAAGGACATGTTCCTATTCCACTCATAATTATGAGTAGATGATGAAACTAATAGGGATTTCTTGTCATCCCATGTAAAATAAAGCTAAATTCATACGTATTTTCAGACATTCTAGCCCTGGATCTTACCCTCCAACTTGTTCAAAAAGTCTATGTATCAAGGCGTTACAATTCTAGCAGAATTTTACCAACAAAGAAATGATACGGACCATTCAAGAAGAGCATAAAATTATTTTGGATTTAATCACATTACATTGTTTTTGATGTATTGTGGACTTTCAGATGAATTGCTATTTTTAGATGTGAAATTTCTCATTTAGATTTGATTTCACTTAAAATTGTTTCATAAACATAACCAAAAACAACACCCATGTTTTTCTTAACTTCCTGTGGCTTTGTTGGATTAAGCACAATGGTTGATAATGACAATGTTCTCCCAAATACTGAATCTGTGGTATTAACTACAGATTTGTAATCTGTCTCATTAATTTTGGTTCTTTCAATACCATATGGAAAAAATAAAATTCCTATAGTTGCACCTGACTTGCCTAAATTCAACAAATATGCCAACATTTTGTTTATTGCCACGCTTTGTTCTCGTGTATAATTTTTAGGATCCATAATAATTGGAATTTTTCCATCTATTTCAAGCACAATATCTGGATTTGATTTTATTCCTGTCCAACCAACTTCTTCATATTGATATCTTAGATTTACTTTTTTATTTTCTATCTTTAATTCAAATCCGGCAAAATTGTTCTTTGTATTTTTTAAAGATGATAAAACTTTAACATTTTTTTGTTCTTTGAAATAGTTTGACATTTCAAAAAATATCCACAATTCATACATTGTGTCAAGTGAACGTTCGTGTTTTATTGGAAATTCTAAATATTTTTGTATTATTCCTTCCATATTGTATCCTCGATATTTTTTTAACCATTCTGTAAGATCCAAGTATGATTTTTGTTTGATGGTGCCTTTTTGAATTTCATTCTTTGTTTCGTTTTCATAGAATTTGACAATTTTACTATCCAAATTTAGAAATTTATATTTATCAAATTTTGAAATCAAAAATTTCATGTGAGAATGTGATACGAGAAAATCAATTCTTGTTTTTAATTCAAAAATCATCCTCAATTCATTTCTGGCATAATCTAATTCAC
Organism: Candidatus Nitrosopumilus sp.; assembly: GCA_965218785.1. Lineage (GTDB taxonomy): Archaea > Thermoproteota > Nitrososphaeria > Nitrososphaerales > Nitrosopumilaceae > Nitrosopumilus. The sequence continues at coordinate 87,396 of OZ244650.1, read as the reverse complement.
TTGTTTCAAAAAGTAATGTCTCTAAATCTGTTTGAATCTTTAATAAACATAATATTGTTAAAATATTTTCTGGAGTTTCAAAATCATTTTGATTAATAATACATGCAAATTGTGTTGGATGTTTATCTCCTCGTTTTACTGAATTTGTAATTGTTCTAGTCCAATTAATCGTGCCTCTAATTGTATCAGATGTTTCAATAATGGACTCTGATTTGAAATTTATGTTATTTTCAATTCTTGGATAAATATCATAAACGAAATCTTTTGCAACAAGTGCCATTTTTAGAAATTTACCTAATTTTGTGGGTAGAGTATATGATCCGATATCACTATCAATTTTAAAAAATTCATCTGTCTTGCTTGCTAATCTCATTGAAAGTAGCATTGTACGGCGGTACATCTGTGGAACGCCTAATTCATTCCAGAAACGTATCTCTCGAAAAAAACCACTCCATGTTTTATGATCATCTAATTTGGATATTTCATCTTTGAATTGCTTTGAAATTTCAGGATATTGTGATTTAAAATAATGAGCCGAACTTGCTAATTGCCCAAATTCATTTTTGTTATCTTTTACATTTTCAATGATTTTTACTACTTCGGCACGAAATTGTTTATCCGACATTTTTTTCAGATTCTTCCTCTGTTTGTTCATCAAATCCATTTTCAGAAATTATCTGATCAATCGCATTGCTAAATTTTGGAAGAGCTGGCTTGCTTCCTATATTTTCTGCATTCCATATTTTCAGATATTCTATATCTTTGTCAGGTTTTTCATTACCATCTTCATCATTTTCTTTATTTGTTCCAAGTTTGTTATCTAGAAATCTAAATAAAATTTTATTTCGTTTTTTAGTTTTTATTTTTTTAATAAATTCGACGGATTTGTGAAAATCTTTTTTATATTTTTCAGGACCTTCAACTTTTATCTCAGGATCATTTTCAAAGAATTTTTCTAAATCATTGCAAAAGGCGGCTCTAATTACTTTTAATGTCCAATAAGGTAAATCTTCGATCTGTGGAATAATAAATGATACTAGTGCACTATCTAAACTTGTATTCCATTTTTTATTTGTTACCAAATCTAATGAGTGATTTACAATCATAAATCTCAACATGGAAATTAATAATGCGGTTCCTAATGGTTTTATTTCTCTGATAAATGTCATTAATGTGTATAATGTATCAACAATATTTTCTGCATCCGGATCACCTTTACCTCTAGCAAATTTTCCTTCTATATCAGATAAAATCAGATTTACTTTACTAACATTGTCTTTCATTGCTTTTTTGATTACGAAATATAATTCCTCATCTTTTTGAGAATAATCAGGTATTGATAATTCAATAATTGAAAATCTTCGTTTTAATGCATCCGATAATGAATGCAAATAATGCTTATCTGCGGTATTCAGTGTACCTATAATCCTATAATCTTCTGGAATGATTAATTCTTCTTCTGATTCATTTGGATCTACTGTTGGGATTTGCATAATTTTGTATTCCAAAGCCGTGAATAATTGTCCAAATGCTTTGTCTATGTTTGCACGATTAAATTCATCAATGACTAGCCAAACGCCTCTAAATTTATGCTTGTTTTTTTCTGCGTTTAATCCTTCAAATGATTCTCTTTCTTTTGATTTGTTTGTTCCTTCCTTCCAATTTAATGAAACCGTATTTGCAACACATCCTTTTTGAATTTCATAGGTTATCTTTCCCGCATCCACTTTAGGATGAATTCCTCCAATTACGTCTGTTGTAGTCCAATCCGATGTTGCCGTTACTATCTTGGAATAATATCCACCACCATGGTCTTTCCAAGCAATTTCAGGCAATATTTTTGCAAGATGAGTTTTTCCGGTACCCACCGCACCTGTTAATAATACACCTTTTCCTGTTAATAATGCAGAAATTATTTCCTCCAACTTGTCATCCCTTATCAGTAATACTTTTGCTAATTGTTTTTTGAGTTCTGCCAGATTTTCTGAACTTGGTATTGGTAATTGTTTTTTTGAAATTTGCTCATCACGCCTTATAGGATGTTTTGATTCCATTTTTGGTAAAATTACTGCAAACAAAAAGTAAGAATATGTCCAAACATCCCAATTTTTCATTATTGGATGTCTATCTTTAATGTCAAGTAATTTGAGTTGTTTCATAGTTAGTTTTTCTTTGAGTTCCACTTTTGGAATATTAAAATAATCTAATAGTAAATCAATTTTCTTTCTGCTATGTATTGATAAAAATGAATCTGGATAATATGTAGATAGTAACTTTGATCTAATATGTCTATGAATATTTCGATCTTGTATATCAACAATGTTAGATAATTTTTTAGAATTTTTGTCATCTATGTATTTTTTTCCAGCAGATAAAATCACTGTAATGTCATGCTTTACTGCATTAAACGCATCAATCTCATTGGAATATGACTTTGAATAGATGAAATCTTTTTGATTTTTTCTATCATAATAAATTCCAAATTTTTTTGATACACTGCCCATAATGTTGCCTGTTGTGGGTGCCTCTCTTTCCAAATAATATGAAAATGATTCTTGATTTGGCTTTTTTTCATCATCTAAAATTCCTAAAACATATTGTTCAATTGTAAGATTATCAATTTTTTCTGCAGGGAATTTTGTGACAAAATGTTCATGATATTTTTCTCTAACTTCTTTTTTTGTCCATGTCCAATCATTAATTTCAAAGTCTTTTGGATTTTTATCGAATTTTTTTACCAGATCTTCAAATTCTTCTGATAAAGATGATTTTTCTGAAATTATATTATTGAATGATTCAGGAGTAATTTTGGAAACTGTAAAAAACCAGTTTGTTTGTGTTGGAATGTATTTTTCTTTTGTGTAAATCCATTCTACAGGAAATGTATGTGCATGTTCTTCGTCTTGTTTGTATTGATATTCTCCAATCACTTTACCTATACCAACTATTTTACTCATTCCTTTGTTTGCAATAATGATGTCTCCTTTTTTGATACTGAGAAAATTTTTGAATTGTGTAAAAATTGATCTAGCATGTTTGCTTTTTTTAATTAATTCATTTACTTGTTCAAATTCTAATCTACTTAAATCACCTAGATCATTCCAACCAATTCCAATGCTTCTTTGTTTCTTTTGTCTTTGCCAGTCCCGAGCTTGTTCTCCAGGTGCAATTTTAAAATAATTTGGCTGAGGATCGATTTTAGAGTCAATGGCTTGAATTCTTTCATTACATAATTTTACAAGCATTTTCTTTTGTTCTACAGAAAATTTATCATAATCAATTAAAGTATAAATTCCATCATCTTCTTTTATTATTCCTCTTTCAACAAGAAGATCAAATATGCTTGATTCATGAAAATCTTCACCAGATGAAGGATTTGCGTCATTCAGGTCTTTAACTATTGAATTACGTGTTGCATGTTCTACATTTAAAAGAATTCTTATTATTACAAATTCGTAATTTGTTTGAGGATGAGCACTATACTGAATAAACAGCTTTAATCCTTCATAATCCATAATTTTTTTAATAAAGTCGGCTCCTTAAATCATTCGCTAATTTTTTTATGTGAATTTATTAAAATGACACTCTTACTAGAAAATCAGTGATCAGTTTTTGTAATGATCAATTCAATTGAATTTGAGATGTCTATTACATTTCATGTACTATTACTGATGAAAGAATCAGATCTAAATCCAATGTTTATTTGAATACATACTGACGGGAGAAGTTCTTGTTAGTGGAATAGTGATCTATTGAGAATACAGGATGTCTTGTTCAACAAAGCACTATTCATTAATGGTATATTTACAAAAATTATTAATGAAATTCTGTTCAGATTGTGATACTAGACTTTTGCAGAATTCAAAAGATGTGGGAGCATCATGGATTTGTCCAAGATGTAATCCTGAATTAGTCGTTAAAAAAAGACCGGCATATGGAATTAATTACTCAAAGACAAAACAATGCAATAAAGGATGCGGGACCGAGATATACTGGGATGAGGAATTCAAGTCCGACAGCGGCAAATTCATTCCAATGGATTCCCGGACAGACAGACCGCATCAATGTGATGGCCCCATAGAATCAGCCGAACCATATTATCCAGATGAAATTAAAAAATATAAAAAACAAAAGCCCAAAGTCATAAAACCAGAGACACCAACATCACCAACACCGATATCATCAGACATCCTCTTTGACATCAGTAAAATTCCAGAATCACTACTAAATGAAGATAAAATAATTAATGAAATTATCCAGGGCCACAAAGAAGAGACACTAGGCATAATTCACTATGAAAACATGACTGCTCCAGAACCAGAGAAAATTCCCATTAACAACTTGAAGGATATTTTATCTGAAAACATCCGAAGCGGAATACAGAAATACGGATTTTCAGGATTATTGCCATTCCAAGAAGAGACGATTCGCCGTATTCTAAAGGGGGATAACTCGATAATATCGGCGCCCACGGGTTCTGGTAAAACCGAAGCATTTACCATTCCGATTTTACAGAAAATCTCCAAAGTAAAAGAACGCGGAGTCTTTGCACTGTTTGTATATCCATTAAATGCGTTAATTGATGATCAGGTAGCAAAAATATCAGAGCTAATTGAAAAATGCGGATTAAACAGCACTGTAGGCGTTTACTCTATTCACGGCGGTCAGAATCCCGAATATAAGGAGAAAGTCATTTCAGATTCATATAAAAAATCAGTTATCATTGCAACAAATTTTGATTTTATCAATTATCATCTGATTTTACAGGATAAAAAATGGCGCCATCTGTTCAAAAATGCAAAAATAATTGTAATGGATGAGGCCCATTCCTACACTAGTTTTCATGGATCAAACGTGTATCACGTGTTAAAACGAATGAAGAGGTACATGAGTAAAGTCCAGTTTGTCGGCTCTTCTGCGACACTTGATAATTCCAGGGAGTTTTTTTCCGATATGTTTGATCTGCCTATAGAATCATTTTCACACATCAAAAGCAAGATCAGAAGAAAACATGACATGCACATGATCTTTATCATGCCAAGAAAATTTGGACAAAGGACGACCATGGAGCGGCTAGCGTCAATTTGCTATGAAAATGGTTCTACACAGTTGATTTTCAGTAATTCCCACAATAACGCAGAGTTTCTTGCATCAAATCTGGAAGAATCAAACAAGAGAATCAGGATACAGGTTCACAGAGGGGGCATTAATCAGAGGGATAGAAAACTCTACGAATTGCAGATGAAGGCAGGGGAATTAGACGCGTTATCCTGCACGCCCACACTAGAGCTTGGAATCGACATAGGTCGTGTGGATGTGGTAATTTCAGCGTTTAAAAACGAGTATGACTCTTTTGTTCAAAGAATTGGGCGTGCAGGAAGAATGGGACAAAAATCATATGCCGTATGCGTGTTTGATCCAGATGATGCAGCATGTCATTATTTTGCCCGGCACATAAAGGATTATCTTGCACAGAGGCACATCATTTCAATTAACAAAGAAAATCCTATCATTTCTGAAAAACATACAAAGTCAGTGGAGGTTGAAAAACGATCAGTTATGACGCCAGACAAGCTTGAATTTTTTGCCTTTGCAAATAGTGTCAATTTGCGTGGGGTGTCAGGTGAGATTGAAATTTATCATAATTCAAAAAAGATAGGGACCAGAGGGATTCCCATGGGATATTACCAGCTGCACCAGGATGCAATTTATCATTTTAACAAACAAACCTACAAGGTGGAATCGTTAACAAAATCTCGAAACGGGGCAATAGCTCGCCTGAAGGAATCAGATGAAATACAAAAAAATACGATTCCGATTATTATAACATCAATTACTGAAATTTCAGATGATGCAGTATATAGGGAAGTTATAATGAACTCTAGAAAAATTCAGTTGCGTTATGGTATGGTCGAAATAAATAAAACAGTTATTGGATATCTAAAGGGAAATTATAATGAATCAATAGAAAAGTTTGAGACGTTTAATGGTGCAGACATTCCGGCATGGCGCAACTTTAATTGGAGATCAAGGCATTCTGCAGTCAGGATAGATATTCCATCAGAATTTGTTTTAAAAATAGATTCTGGATCCAAAAGTCAAATGTCATCAGATTATCGAGTTCATACGGTTATACACATGCTGATTAACGCATCGAAGATCATTACAAAGTCAGAATCAAACGAGATAGATGCATACTATGAAGATGGAGTAATCTATCTTTATGACAACTCATCAAACGGATTTAACGGATACAGCAGGATGATTTTTGATGAATTTGAAAAAATACTGGCCGCGTCATATATGCTTGTTAATGACTGTGATTGTTCGGCAGACTCCAATCAGGAAGATGGGGAGTGGGAGGGATGTCCAAGATGTACGTTTACCACAAACTACTGTCTTACAAAAAATAAAAAACTTTCAAAAAAAGGCGCATTAGAGTTCTTTTCTGTTTTTGGAAAATAAAAAATGTGTTTTACTGTGAGTGTTTTTAAAACAGGGGATTACAAAAACAATTAGAGTTGAAAAAATCAGATATCAAGCTTCGATCAGAGATCAAGATTCAAAATACAGTGTGTACTGCTGACCTCAAGCAGGAAGTCAACCTAAAATCATTTAACAAATATGAACATCTCAGTGCAAATCTGGAGCTGTATCGATGTGGATATGTAAAAGATGACGTTATGACAGGTAGAGTGACAGTCTTTAGAACCGGAAAGCTGATCTCCGTGGGTACAAAAAGCCCAGAGCAGGCAAGACGGGAACTGCGCAAGGCATGCAGGATACTGCGGAATTATGATTTGGTAAAGCCTGTCAAGATCACACCACAGGTAAGAAACATCGTATCAAGGTTTGATATGGGTAGAAAACTTTCAATAGAAACTCTGGCAAGAACACTGCCCAGATGCATCTACGAGCCAGAACAGTTTCCAGGATTGATTTACCGGATTCAGGATAGCTGTGTTGCGTTGTTGTTTACATCAGGAAAAGGGATCATTGTAGGTTCAAAAACAATCGAGGAGACAAACTCTGCATTCTTTGATGTGGCCTCGCGGATTTAAAACTCTGTTTTTTCGGTTATCCCAAGTTATGTGGATATAGACATGAAATATGGATCTTCTCTGGATTGAAAATCCATCTTTATCCGTACTGATTCCCAGAAGCATTTTGAATCAAAATATTCCCTTTGTTGAAACTATTCTCCAAAATACCTACTCTTGCTGACACACGATAACTTCACAGCATCGATCAAAATTGAAGATAAAAAATTGATTATTACGAGTTCAAAATAAAAATGAATCTAAATGTAAATGATTTATAATCAAACCTAAACTCTGATTTTACCCGATATTAATTTTGGTAATAAGAAATCACGAATAGAAATTAATGATCTGTTTTCTTTCAATAATAAGACTATCTTTTTATGTATATTTTTAATAAGTATGTTATATCTAATAAGCAACACATCATCAGGAATAAGAATTTGGATTTGTTTTAACGTTTCTTGAGTAATATTTTTCAGAGTTGTGCCATCTGAAAGATTATATCTGATAATATTTTGTATTAATTGAAAATTTTGAAATAAATAAATTCTATGTATAGGATTAAAAGATCTAAATCGTATACTAAATCCAGAATAAATTAATTTATTATTAAATTCATAAATAAAAATAACTTCCCCCGGACTTGCACTTCTAGCAAGTATTATATCACCTTCTTTTAACAAATATTTTTTGGCTTTATTGAAATCTATGTTTATCACATCACACGTAGATTCTAACACAAAATTATTTTTAATTATATCCCGTACGTTAATTATATAAAAAGATGAATCACCATTTTCATTTTTTGAAAAATTTATACCATTTTTAAAATCTCCTAGTTCATTATGATTGCAATTTCTCCATCCTTTTGGAATCTCCTTTCCCAGTTCTTCATTATACTCCATTTCCCCATCCGACGACTTGTACGGTTTTCCATTCTCATCTGGGAACTCATAGTCAACAAACCATGATTTATGGACTAGCTAAACAAGTCATGAAATCATGATTTGAAGATTGTTTGGGCTATTTGTTCTAGAGTTTTGTTTATTTTGTGATTGAGTTCTATTTTAGAATCAAGATCGGAGAGGATTTTAACAATTTGATCTTGTTCATGCAAACTTGGAAATAGAAATTTGAAGTTTAAAATACTTGCTTTGGTTACTAAACCATATATAGTTCCTGTTTCTTTACTGATAATGTGACTCTTGTATGCTTTAAATAAATAAAAAATAAATTTATTATTGTCTCCAGAAATAGACATTAAACCTCGTTCAATACATAAATCATCACAAGCAATATTTACTTTACCAACAGGCGCTCGTGCACTTACAAACACTGAATCTTTCTTGCTAGTTTTGTTACTCTGGTTGTCCATGTATCATATCTTGGATGTATTCTATCAAATGTTCTATTACCTTGTAAAAATATAATTCCTTTTCCATCAGAATTATAGTACTTAGATTTTGGTGATTGACCCATTATGATGTTTGCGTGTTTATTTAATTCTTCAAAATTCTAATTCCCTAGAATTAATCCAATTTCTGTCTGCTTGAATCTTTGTTTCATGGGTTATTCTCTACCTGAATTGTTATAATTGTATTAGGACCAAGATCTATTAGACTGTATATTATGTACTCATCATCTAAAATCCGGATATTGCTAACTAAACATATCATATTTTCAAAATATTCTTCATTTTTATTTAGAGAATGGAATTTTTCTTTCAAGTCTATTGGATCGTCTATAATTTGATCACGCAATGAAACTATATTGATATCATCTATTGTATGGTCTAACTCTAATTCAATATTATGTTTAAGATTATTCTCAAAATATTGATTTTCTAATATTTTTTCATATTTTTTAATACGTATCTGTGTGTCATATATTGATTCAAGTTCATCAATTAATTCTCCTGTTGATTTAATTATCTTAAAATTAACATCGTTGATTTCCTTCTCGCATCCATTAAAATCATTATCATTTGTAAATAATATTATATTATCACAACTTTTTTTGATATCATTTTGACTGAATGTTTCCCAGATAATTGCATCTTTAAACCCAGATCCAAAATTATTATTTTTTCCTGGCTTAAAAGGAGGTTTTCTATCGATAGCCCTTTGAATTAATGCATCAAATGTTGATGATTTTTTACTATCTTCAACTTTAATAATTGTAATATTGTTTTCTTTTAAGAATTCATTTATTATTGGATCAAGGTAGTTAACACAATCAAAAGAATTATCAGGTAGAGTAAAATCAGGAATAACTACTACATTTTTTAAAGTTCTTAGTCTAGTTGATGCAGATCTTAGATTTTCTTTATCATCTTCATATGTCTTCTTTTTTTGTACAAGTAATTCTTTTAATGTCATTTCAGTGATTGCTAAAATTATATTATCCGATAAATTATTTTTATCAATAAACAACTTTAATACTTTGAAATCTCTTCCAAAATCAAATTCATCATAACGAGGAGAACCATCTAATATGTTTCTAGTTTTATTTGTGTCCATTAAGATTAATGTTTTATCAGAATTCATATCCAATACTCGCTAAATTTTTTCTTATCTCTGCATCAAGTATCTTTCCTTCATTCATTTGTTTTGCAATCTTTGCTGTTAACTGTTTCATTTTTTCTTCAAATTCTATTGGATCTTCTTCTTCTGTCTTCACTCCTACATATCTACCCGGTGATAAAACCCATTCATGTTTTCTTATCTCTTCTAAAGAAACAGATTTACAAAATCCTAATACATCTTCATATTTTTTATCAATTTTTCCTTGCCACATATGATAGGTATCTGAAATTTTTTCTATGTCGTCATCTGTTAATGCTCTATGTCTTCTGTCAATTAATTCACCCATTTTACGTGCATCAATGAAAAGTGTTTGTTTTTGCCTATCTCTAATTTTATATTTTTTTTTATTGTGTGATACAAACCATAAACAAGCAGGGATCATTGTATTATAAAATAATTGAGAGGGTAATGCAATCATGCAATCAATCAGATCTGCCTTCACGATGTTCTTACGAATATCTCCTTCACCAGATATGTTAGAAGTCATAGAGCCATTAGCTAAAACAAATCCTGCAATTCCAGTTGGGGAAAGATGATGTATGAAATTTTGAATCCATGCAAAGTTTGCATTACCTTTAGGAGGTGGTCCAAAGCTCCATCGTACATCATCTTGTAATAACTCTCCACTCCAATCACTATCATTAAACGGTGGATTAGCTAATATGAAATCTGCTCTTAAATCTTTGAATTGATCATCTCTAAAAGAATCCCCCCATTTTATATTTGCATCAATTCCCCTAATCGCCATATTCATTTTACATAAGCGCCAAGTTGTTTGATTACTTTCTTGACCAAATACAGAGATGTTTCTAATCTTTCCACCATGAGCGTCTATAAATTTCTCACTTTGAACAAACATTCCTCCTGAACCACAACATGGATCAAAAATTCTGCCTTTGTATGGTTCTAACATCCCAACCAACAATTTAACAATACTACGAGGTGTATAGAATTGACCTCCTTTCTTTCCTTCGGCATCCGCAAATTGTCCTAAAAAATACTCATATACTCGTCCAAGAATATCTTTACTTCGATTTTCTTTATCACCTAAACTAATTGTACCAATCAGATCAATTAATTCCCCTAATCTTTGTTTATCCAAATTGGGTTTCGCATAGCTTTTTGGAAGCACGCCTGTTAGAGAAATATTCTCTTTTTCTATAGAATCCATCGCATCATCAATAATTTCACCAATTTCTGGGTTTTTTGCTTTGCTTTCAAAATAATTCCATCTAGCATTTTTAGGAACCCAAAAGATTCTTCTGGAAATATATTCATCAACATCTTCTGGATCTGAATTAGAATCTTTGCTTAATTCATCATAAATTTCGATGAAAACATCCGAGATATATTTGAGAAAAATTAATCCTAAAACAACATGTTTGTATTCTGCAGCATCCATATTACTTCGAAGTTTATCTGCAGTCTTCCAAAGTTTTTCTTCGAATGCAAGATTCACAACATTAGATGAATTTATCATTCAATATACTTGTTTCATAATAATACTAAAAATAAATTAAGATTGTTCATTTTATCACATTATTCGTATGAATTAATATTTTGTAATATTTTGTACCTAAAATGTTATATCTTATGATTGAATTAGTCATATGTAACAAGAAGCATAAGTTTATGAATTATTGTCAGGATTCCAATTTTATTATTCATACTTACCTTGGATAAAATCCGCTAATTTCTCTAGTTTTTTGATGATTTTTAGTTCACGAACTTTGTCTTTTCGCTATAGGTTAAGACATACATTGTTCTATTTTATAACTAATTCTTCTGGATAATCTAATCAATTCAGTTTATTACAAAAAATATAGAATTTTCTAAGATTCTGCCCAGCTCTTTGCAATTACACCAGCTTGTTTGAGTACGGTTTCGGTAGCTTTTTTTTCCTTGTCAGGGGGATATCCATATTTTCTAAGAATCTTTTTAACCTTCAGTCTAATTCCTGCCTGAACACTCTCTCTTTGTGTCCAATCTATTGTTACACTATTTCGTATCATATCAGTCAGATCTAGTGCAATTTTTTGTAGCACTTTATCACCAAGAATTTTGACTGCACTGTCATTAACCTCAAGTGCATCATAGAACGCAATCTCATCATCTGAAAGATTTTGATCTTTTCCTCTTTTTTTCTCATCTCTTATTTTTCTTGCAAGTGACACAAGTTCATCAATGATTTGTGCTGTATCTACACTTCTGTTGGTGTATTTTTTAATAGCTTTATCTAACAAATCCATAAACGATTTTCCCTGAACAATATTTTTCTTTGCAAATAATCTAATTTCATCATTAAGTAATTTTTTAAGTGCTTCAAATGCAAGATTCTTTTGAGGCATTTCTTTGACTTCTTTTAGAAATTCTTCGGATAATATTGAGAGTTCTGGTTTTTGTAATCCTGCCGCTTCAAATATATCTACTATTCTGTCAGATACTACTGCCTTTGAAAGAATTTGTTTAATTCCTGCATCAAACTCACCTTTGAGTATATTTTTGGATTCAATTGTTTTGGTGATTGCAGATTTAATTGCTTGAAACAATCCTACTTCGTCTTTAATATTCATTGCTTTGTCACTTGGCACAGCAAGAGAAAATGCCTTCAAAAGTGCTGTAGTTTCTTTTTCAAATCTCTCTTTCTTTCCTTTTTCCTTTAGAATATGCTCCATAGCATCAGGTATAAATGAGATTCTCTGATTGGGTTTGAGATCAAAGAATTCTCTGTAATCAAAACCGTAGAACATATCCCTTACAATTTCATATTTTTCAAGCATAAGTGATATTGCTTGGTTTTGATCAAAAGCAGGTTTACCATTTCCACCACTTTTGGTATAGTCCACTAATGCTTTTTTTAGATCCGCACCTATTCCTATATAATCTACTACTAGACCACCTTCTTTTCCAGGATATATCCTGTTAACTCTTGCAATTGCTTGCATGAGAGAGTGACCCTTGATTGGTTTGTCCAGATACATTGTGTGTAAAGATGGAGCATCAAATCCAGTAAGAAACATGTCTCTTACAATGATGATCTGTGGCTTTTCTTCTTCTTCTTTGAAATTATCTCCAATTATCTTTCTTCTGGCTTTGTTCCGTATATGTTCTTGCCATTCTTTTGGATCCGAAGCTGAACCCGTCATGACTACTTTGATTATTCCTTTATCATCATCGTTGTGGTGCCATAAAGGCCTAAGTTTTGTTATCTCGTCATGTAAATCAACACAGATTCTTCGTGACATGCACACTATCATTGCCTTTCCCTCGAAAATCGAGGTTCGTTCTTCAAAATGATCCACAATATCTTTTGCTATTCTTTTTATTCGTCTGGGAGAGCCGACTATCTTTTCAGTTCTTGCCCATTTGCTTTTTAATTTTTCTTTTTCCTCTTCTTCTCCTCCTTCTGTCACATCTTCAAATTCTTTATCAATTTTTGGTTTTTCTTCTAGTTTTAGATCCAGTTTGGCAAGTCTACTTTCATAATAAATTCTCACAGTTGCACCATCTTCTACTGCTTGTTCTATATCGTATGAATCCACATATTTACCAAATACTGCAGGAGTTGATTTGTCAGATTTTTCGATTGGTGTTCCCGTGAAACCAATAAACGATGCGTTTGGTAGTGCATCTCTGAGATATTTTGCGTAACCATATGTGATCAATGTTTCTTTGTCTTTTTTATTTACGATCTTGGCAGAAAAACCATATTGACTTCTATGTGCTTCATCCACAATCACAAAAATATTATCTCGTTCAGACAATACAGGATATTTCTTCCTATCTTTATCTGGAAAGAATTTCTGAATTGTTGTAAATACAATACCTCCTGAAGATACATTGATTAGTTTTTCAAGATCTGTTCTCTTGTCTGCTTGTTTGGGTTTTTGTCTCAGAATATCCTGACATCTGCCAAAAGTACCAAACAGTTGATCATCAAGATCATTTCTATCGGTTAATACAACTATAGTTGGATTGTCGAGCTCTCGGACAAGCTTTCCTGTGTAAAATATCATGGTTAATGATTTGCCGGAGCCTTGCGTGTGCCAAATTATACCTGCTTTTTTATTTTTTCTTCTAGCACAGATTGTGGATTCTACTGCCTTGTTTACAGCTCGATATTGATGATATGCAGCAAGTTTTTTTGTTATCTTCTTGTTCTTTTCAAAAATAATAAAATTTCTAATTATATCTAAGAGTTTTTGTCTGTCACATAATCCACGCAAAAGAATTTCAATTGCAGTCAAATTTTTCTTTGATACATGACCATCAACTGTTTTCCACTCCATGAATCGTTCCTTGTTTGAAGTTATAGTTCCCGCTCTTGCTTGTATTCCATCGCTAATTACAAGTATTTCATTGAATTTGAACAAAGTAGGAAGCTGTTCCATATACGTTTGGAATTGATTATATGCAGTCCAAATGTCTACCTTTTCATCTGCCAAGTTTTTTAGCTCAAAAACTAGTAACGGAATACCATTAATGAAGAGTATTATGTCGAGTCTTCTTTCCATATTGTTTTCTATTACTGTGAACTGGTTTGTTGCAACAAAATCATTATTATGGATTTTTTTTGGATCAAACTCAAAAAGCCATATTTTTTCGTATCTTTCCACATCCTTTTGTGATGGTACGTCTATTCCATCTACGAGCATTTTGTGAAAATTCTCATTGTTTACAATAAACTTCTGACTGGAGTTTCGCAAAACTTGTTTTATTGCATGTTCAATTGATAAATCAGATACTGATGGATTAATTTGTTTTAAAGCGTTACGTAATCGGTTTTCTAATATGATATCTTGATAGCTATCTCTTAATGAGTTATTTCCGCCTGGAAGATAATCTTCATTTTTTCCTAGAATTATTTCATAACCTAAATCTTTTAGAATATCTAGAACATTTTCTTCAACGTCTGCTTCAGAAATTATTTTTTTCATTTATTCACCTGCAGTTAGAATTTTAGCTCATATTCATCCCATGTAAAAATAATCCATTATAATCTTTGCAATAGATCTGGTTGAATATTGAATTTTGTAATTTTTTTATCATATTCTTCTTGAAATTAATTCTTCTTTATTAATATAAATCTCTATGTTATGTATTACGTACTTCTGATTTAGTTGAAATATCAAACAATCTTTCCATATGTGAAAGTTTCTCTCTCTGTACAATCATATCCTTTTGAATATTTTTAAGTGTAATTTCAATATCAACAATATTGTTATATTTTGATCGGCAATTTACATCATGCAATAAAGAATAATTTACAGCATGATTATTTTGAGAATTGTTTGTAATAATATTAACACGATGTGATGCACGCATAAACTCTCTCATCAATGATTCAGGATATAATAAAGATTGTTTCTCATACGAATCTTTTGGAACATGACCTATAACATGATCTGCTACATCTACTCTACATCCAGAATCAATCAAAGTAGATTTAAGTAGATCTCTCATTTCATGTGAGGTATACCCTTTAGTCGATTGTTGTTTTATGTTATCTTGTAAATCAATTCTCATGACTAATTTATGAAATCTTCTTGATATCCAGTTTGTTGTAATTGGTCTATTTTTTGTATCAACAAACAATGCCTTATTGATTTGTGGTTTGTCGTATCTAGTCTTTACATATTGTATTATTGCTACAATCGAATCCAGATCTAAAAATCCTGTATGGGTAAATCCCGTCTTCACTCTCACAAGACGTATTGGTACTGGAATGTTGTTCAGATCCCATTTTTCTGGAATGTCTGAACCAAAGTGTTTTAGAAGACATGCCCACACTTCAAAGTTAAATCTATCAGCAAATGTAGCGTTATCTAGACCTCTATGAAACTTGCACAGAAATACGGCTCTTTCTATTGACTGAATATCTCTTACTGTAAGGATTTTTTGCAAATCTGCAAGAGATAATGATTTTTCTACATATTTTTTATAATTTCTCTTGATCCTATGCTTAAATCTAAACGAAATGTCTGCTTCGTTTTCTCTGAAGAATGATCTTATTGAGTACATTGAGTTTTTTACTGTTGATTGTTTTCTGTATGATGATAATTCTGCCAAATATTGTTTTATTAGACATGCAAAACTTGTTTTATTGGATATGTTCTTTCTATTTAGATCTAGTAAGTGTTCGACACCATCTAGACGTACATCAACTTTGCATTGCTGGATTATATTTTCTTTGATCTGTATATCCGCAACATATTGAAATTCTCTATCTAATAACCAATTATGAAACTCCAGTAATCCATATGTATAGACATTTCTTGTCCCACCAAGTTGTGATTTATTTGTTATGTTTTTTATATTTGCATCGTTCAATTGCTCACGCCAATATCGTATAGAATTCAGATTACAGAAATCATTAAAAGATATTTTCTTAAAGTTTGTGGTATTCAATAATTTCTTCAATAGTGTTCATTAAAATATTTATAAATAAAAAATACTATGTCAAAACAAATTATTTATCTGATTTATAAATTTAAAAAAATACTTGGATAAATTTAAAAAAAATTAAAATTGATTGATTTAATATTTTATTATGTGAGATTGTTACATAATTCATTAATACATACATATTTTATTTTTTGTTGTATCTAATTGAAGAAAAACCACATATAACGAAAAGACAAAATTCATAAACCAAAAATCATCTAAAAATTAGAGATTGATGGATTTATCCAAGGTAAATATGAATAATAAAATTGGAATATCCTGAAAATAATTTACAAACTTGTGCATCTCGCTATACATATTCAATGATTATAAATCTATAATGCAAATCTATCTTTTGAGGTAATTAAACAATAATTTTATTTTCTACAACAACCTTAAGATATAGAAGTAAATTAATAAAGATAATGAAACAAAAAACAAATTTCAAACAAACAGAATTTGGAATGATTCCTAAAAATTGGAAAGTTCAACCTCTTTCTCAAATTACACACATTATTGGCGGAGGAACTCCTAAAACATCAAATCCAAATTATTGGAATGGTAGTATACCTTGGATTTCTATAAATGATTTTGTTGGAGATATTAAAAAGATCTACAAAACCACAAAAACGATTACAGAAAAAGGCTTACAAGAAAGTTCAACAAAATTATTACATAAAGGACAGTTGGTTATTTCTGCTAGAGGCACAGTTGGTGAAATTGGACAAGTCACTAAAGATATGGCATTTAATCAATCTTGTTATGGGCTAGACGGAAAAAATGCAATACAGAATGATTTTTTGTATTATTTATTGAAGTTTAAAATAAAAGATTTACAATCAAATACACATGGTTCTGTATTCAATACTATTACAAGAAATACATTTGATCAAATTATTGTTCAGATACCTGAGAAAAATGAACAGGCCACAATTTCAAAAATTCTTTCAGACCTAGACTCTAAAATTGAATTAAATCGAAATATGAATCAGATCTTAGAACAAATATCCCAAACAATCTTCAAATCATGGTTTGTTGACTATGAGTTCCCAGATGAGAATGGAAAACCGTACAAGTCGTCGGATGGGGAAATGGAGTATAATGAAGAACTGGGAAAGGAGATTCCAAAAGGGTGGGAATTAAAAGCACTGGATAAAATTGTAATTTTCATTAATGGGTTACCGTTGCAAAAATTCAGACCAACGACAAATAATTATTTACCTGTCATTAAAATACGAGAAATGAAAAATGGATTTTCTTCAAATATTGAAAAAGCCAGAGTTGATTTAGAGAAAAAATATGTTGTTGAAAATGGTGATATTTTATTTTCATGGTCAGGTACATTAGAATTAATGATGTGGCATTATGGTAAAGGTGCTTTAAATCAACATATTTTCAAAGTAATTTCTGAAAAATATGAGAAGTGGTTTTACTATGAATGGATACGATTTCATTTACCTAGATTTTGTAGAATTGCAGAAGGAAAAGTAACCACTATGGGTCACATCCAAAGACATCATTTATCAGAAGCTCTAATTACCATTCCATCTTCAAAAATATTAGAAAAAATGAATGGCACTATGAATCTTATTTTTGAAAAATTATTATCAAATAATATTTCAATACAAAATTTGATAAAAATTCGTGATTCACTTCTCCCAAAATTAATGTCGGGCAAAATCAGGGTTTAGGTTTGATTATAAATCATTTGTATTTAGACTCATTTTTATTTTGAACTCGTAATAATCAATTTTTTATCTTCAATTTTGATCGATGCTGTGAAGTTATCGTGTGTCAGCAAGAGTAGGTATTTTGGAGAATAGTTTCAACAAAGGGAATATTTTGATTCAAAATGCTTCTGGGAATCAGTACGGATAAAGATGGATTTTCAATCCAGAGAAGATCCATATTTCATCACATCCCCAGATGATCCTACAGAACATATAGAGTCAAGATCAAAACATATAGGAATATGATGTCCTGTAAACTCACAATATAATGAAAAATCATACATGCGTCTTTTCGATATGTGTGCAGAAGAATACAATACTGGAAGATATTTTCAACCAGATGTTTGATTCAAGAGATTCAGTGCTCTCAAGACAGAACAGACCATAGTTACTATTTTTATTGATGTTGCTGGGTAGTAAAATATGGGCACAGATGAAATTCTTCATATAAACGACGTTAATGATACACTAAAGTTGGTTCTAGAAGAGATAAAATTACTGAATCAAACTATGAATGATATCAGTAGTCAATTAGACAAAATTTCAGATGATACTAGCAGAATCCCATAAATTTATGCCTAGTCAAAGAATGAATGGATTTGAACACATCAGCAATCATCAATTTTACCAACCAAATCCAAGGCAAAACCTGAAAACACTCCTATAGATATTATCAAAATCAAGTTTGATTAGATAAGTTATTACGATCTTTTTCATGAAAGAAAAAAAGAATTCATCCGCCTCATACTTGGGATAAAGCGACATCTCTAAAAGGATGGACTATACAGATATAGAGTTGAGTCAAGAAACAGAAGCCGAGACTAGAAAAAATAGAATTGACAAACGTCTCAAGCAAGCAGGATGGGATACTGATGATGTATCAATTGTAAAACAAGAAGTAGATACTAAAAATTCAGATTTTAAGACAAGAGATTACAAAACAAGAAAAGATACTATCGGCTTAAAAGAAGAAAAAGCCTATGCAGATTATGTTTTATTAGATAACAATGGTAATCCAATAGCAGTAATTGAAGCAAAACGCACATCAAAAGATTCACGAATAGCAGGACAAACACAGGGTGAAGGATATGCCAAAGACATCAAAGATCAGATTAATTCAGATATTTTTATTTATTTAACAAATGGAATAGATATTTGGTTTTGGAATAAAGGGCATTCTAATCCAAGAAAAATTTTGAGGTTTCATTCAAGAGAAGATTTAGAAGAAAATCTTTATCAAAATCAAAACAAAAAAAGCTTTTCTGAAATAAAAATTCGTGAGGAGATTATTAATAGACCATATCAAATTGAAGCAACAGAGCGCATATTAGACGGAATTGAAAATGGAGTAAAAAGAAAATTTCTCATAGTACAAGCTACAGGAACAGGAAAAACTAGAGTATCTATGGCATTAATTGATATGATGTTAAAGGCAAGAAGAGCTAAAAGGATATTATTTTTAGTAGATAGAGATGAGTTACGAACACAGGCATTTGATGATAACATTGTAAAATTTTTCCCAAATGAGGCAAAACAAAAAGTATTTTCTAAAAAAGTAGATGTTAATTCAAGAATTTATGTTTCAACTTTACAAACAATGGAAAATGTTTTCAAAGAATTCTCGATTGGATTCTTTGATTTAATCATTTCAGATGAGGCACATCGTTCTATTTTTAATAAATTCAAAAATCTATTTCAATACTTTGATGCAATTCAAGTAGGTCTTACTGCAACTCCGGCAGATATGATTGCAAGAGACACATATGATGCATTTGAATGTGAAAATGGTGTTCCAACATCATTATTTAGTTATGAACAGGCAGTTCCAAGATATCTTGTTCCATTCAAAGCATTTCCAGTCAAATCACATTTTCAGATAGAGGGTATTAGACCAGATGATATACCTGATGAAGAGAAAATAAGATTACTGGCAGAAGAAGGAATTGAAGAAGAAGAATTAAACTTTGAAGGAACTGATATTGAAAGAAAAATCTCAGTTACAGGCACAAATAAAGCATGGATTAAAGAATTTATGGAAAATTGTTTAACAGATGATGCAGGATTGCCTTGTAAAACAATAATTTTTCCAACGTCAATTAGACATGGTAAAATTATCTTAGAGGAATTTGAAAAAATGTATAAAGTATACAAAGGTGAGATGATAAAACTAATCAGTTCGGAAGATAGTAAAGCAAAAGATCTAGTTAAACAGTTTAAGAAAAACAGTCTACCACGCATAGTAATCTCTGTTGGGATTTTAGATACCGGAGTAGATATTCCTGAAGTTTGTAATCTAGTTTTTGCACGACCAACAAAATCAAAGATTCGCTTTTGGCAAATGATTGGTAGAGGAACTAGGCATAATTCTATATGTGAAAATAAAGATTGGTTACCAATAACTGGTAAAGATATGTTTTTGATATTTGATTATATGGGAAATTTTGATTTCTTTGAAATGCATCCAAAAGGAGATATTCCAAAACCTACTGATGCAATTGCTACAAGAATACTGCTCACTAAACTAAATCAATACAAAAGGATGGTTCAAAGAAATGGATGATTTTGATAAAATTAAACAATCAATTATTGATGAAGTGAAAAGTCTGCCAAAAGATTCAGAATCAGTGTCCTCACATATGGCAGATATTGAAACTGCTTTGAACCCAAACTTTTGGAATACAAGAGGACTAGATCCATTGATTTTCTTAAAAAAAAGAATTATGCCATTAATGAAATACAAACCAGATGTTTCACTAAAGCCCGCATCATTTGTTTACAAGTGTGAGCAGTTATTACTTGCAAAACTTGAATTTGATCATATTTCAGAGTGGTGGAAGCAAGAAAATCCAAAAAAACTAATTGATGAGATTTGTGCATCACTGACTAAAATTCCGGATAGTATTGAAGAGATTGTAGATAAAAGACAGTTAATTAAAACAATGCTAACTGAAAAAATTTTTTGGGATGATATTACTATTGAGAAAATATGTCAAATTAGAGATGAATTGTCCCCTATAATGATTTATCAGCAATCTGAGCCTGTGCAGACCATTTTGATTAGAATGGATGATGTGATTCAACAACGTGATACTATAAGGTATGGTCCAGAAAGAGAATCAGTTGATTCTCAGATATATATTGAAAAAGTTGAAAAGAAGATTCGAGAGTTAGCAGAATCTAATCCAGTTATTTTAAAAATTAAAAATGATGAACAAATCACTCAAGAAGACATTGAATCACTTGCAGATACTTTGAATTCATCAGAACTTGGAATTACAGATGAGACACTAAGTAAAGCATACAATACTCCAAAAAGAGACATTGTAGAGTTTATCAGACATATTTTGGGACTAGTAAAACTATCAAACAAAGAAGATATGATTGGAGAGGCATTTGCAGGATTTTTGTTATCAAAAAAATTCAATCCCGAACAAATCAACTTTATTAGGATTTTAGAAGCATTATTTCTCTCAAAGAAAAATATTGAATATGTTGATTTCTTTGATCTTCCATTTAGCAATATGGGTAAATCAGCTACAAACTTTTTTGAAAAAGAAGAACTTTTAGAGATGGTAAAATTTTGTAAAATCTTGAAAAGAAAGGTAAATGAGTAATGGAACCCGAAGCAAAAAAACTTGCAAGACAACTATGGCAAAAGTTTTGGGAGGGAGGAATTACTGATACTTTACGAGTAGTAGAACAGATTTCTTATCTAATATTTATGAGAAGAATTGAAGTTTTAGATTCAGCAGACCGCCAAAGAACAGAAGCTGGAAACGAAAAGTTTGAATCAATTTTTGATAGATTAGATAAGGATAAAAAACCATTTACGGATTGTAAGTGGTCTTCATGGAAAAATATGTATGGAGAAGAAATAATTGCACATGTAAAAGATAGAGTATTTCCATTTATCAAAGATCTTCATCATGGAGAAAAAACATTATTTAGTGAAACTATGAGTGATGCCTCATTTCAAATTGAAAAAGCATCACTACTTCAAGAAGCAGTGAGTATTATTGACCAATTAGATATCTCTCACCACAGACCAGATGTTCAAGGAGATATTTTTGAAGAGTTACTTAGTGAACTGCAACAATCAGGCAAGAATGGTCAATTTCGTACACCTAGACATATTATTGAAATGATGACTGAAATCATCAACCCAAAGATTGGTGAGAAGATTTGTGATCCTGCGTGTGGTACTGGTGGGTTTTTGATTAATTCATACGAGTATATCGTTAAACAAAATACTAGTGTAAAAATTCTCAAAGAGCAAGGACCAATAGGAGAAAAACTTGGAGACCGATGGAGTCTATTACGTGAGGATACATTCTATGGTCATGATATAGATAGAACTATGCTAAGAATTGGAACATTTAACATGATTCTACATGGAATTGAACACCCAAACATTACAAGAACAGATTCATTATCAAAACAATTTGAGCAATCATCAAAATATCAAGTTGTAATGGCAAATCCACCATTCAAAGGTTCAATTGATAAAGATTCTCTAAATAATGAATTTATATTAGATACAAAGAAAACAGAATTACTGTTCATTGAATTATTTTATAATATTTTAGAAAATGGAGGACGTGCAGCAATTATTGTTCCAATGGGAGTTTTGTTTGGATCCTCTAAAGTACATTTAAATACAAAAAAATTACTCTTAGAGAAATGTCAACTAGATGCAATTGTGTATTTACCCTCAGGTGTATTCAAACCATATGCAGGAGTATCTACTGCTGTATTATTTTTCACTAAAGGTGGAAGTACTGACAAAGTTTGGCTATATGATGTTCAAGCAGATGGAATGTCACTTGATGATAAACGTAAACCTGTTGAAGAAAATGATTTACCAGATGTTGTATCAAAGTATGCTAAAAAAGACGAATCAGATAAATCCAAAGTAATTACGCTTCAGGACATTAAAGATAATGATTGGAATCTTAATGTAAGACGTTACATTGACAATTCAGAGCCTGAAAAAATTGTAGATATTCAAAAAACTATAAAAGAAATTTCCCAACTCAAAAATAAACGTCAAGAATTAGAAAAGGAAGTAACTGCAGATCTCAAAAAACTAGGCTTTGAGGTGTAAAAAATGCAGATTTCAAAGCCAAAAAAAAGACCTACAAACTAGTTGGTGTGTGACATGATAGTTTTGAAAAAATTCCAGAGGAATGATTTTGATACGGTCAAGGCTCAAAAATATGGATTTTCTCTAAATTCAAAAAAACTGCCCTGTTTGATCATATCTTAATGGGTTTGAATGATTTTTTTATAGAATCATGTTTTCACGCGTATCTTTCCTGTTAAAAGATTCTGCATTAGACCTTTCTTCAATTTCTCTAGTTTTTTCTTGTATTCTTGGTTTTTTTGAATATATGTGTCAATTCCAGACAAGATTGACGCAATTTTTTCTCTTTCATTCCTTTCTGTCGGATATAAAATTGAAGAGTTCGCAATGGTGTTACTAGTTACAGCAGGATATGCCAGGCCCTCCATCTGGCGTATCATATATATTTCAAATAATTTTGTTTGAACAAATTGAAAAATTAATTCACCGTCTTCTCGATTTTTTGTTCTAATCACCGCAAATCCTGTAGAACAGATCATATTTGGTTTATTATCATTTATTTTTGAAAAGGCTTTCAAATAAGGTCTAACGGTAGACACAATAACATCATTTTTTTGAATAATCCGCTGTGCTCGACTAGGTCTATCATCTAATGCAAATATATCATAATCTGTAATTTGAAATTTATCAATGGAGCCAATATCTACATAAATTATATTTTGATGAGGATATTCTTCATTAATTTTTTCAGAATTTATTTTGGATATGTTCTTAAATTTTAGAATATTCCATTCTTCAGGAATCTCAATCATTTTTCCAAAATACCATTTTACTTTCTTAAACCTTGTATGCCCAATTCCTCGAGTTAACAACTTCTGCATCAATCCTTTCTTCAATTTCTCTGTTTTTTCGATTATCAGCTGTGTGGCTTCTATGCTTGCATCAACATTAGAAAGAATTGATGCAATTTTTTGTTGTTCATTTAACGGAGGTAACGGTATATCAAAATCACGAATCTCTTCTAAATGTAAATTTTGTACACTTAGTTGTTTTGATCTTAATTCTATTTGAATTTTAATAATTCTTGAAAGTAAAACCCAATACAGATATTTTGTTTCTATTTTTTCATTAAGTGGTTTAATTAAACATAAACTAACAAAAATACTAAATTCTTGATCCCAATCAACAATTGTAGTAATTCCAATGGTTCCATTTTTTGAAAATAATATGTCTCCTTTTTCAGGATTACACCTCTTAATCAATTCCATGTGTTCTACACTACTGATTTTGTTCACAGATTTCCATTCAATTGTTTTTGTATGAATATCTGTTACCCGTAAAAAAGGAATACCTTCACTCAAATATTTGGGAGTAAAATGTGTTCCATCAGTAATTTTTAATGTTAATTTGTTGAATTTTACAAAATCCCATTCTTCTGGAATAATAAATTTTAGAATTTTTGGATTTAATGTTACTAATTTATATCCAGATGTTGGTTTTTTTGAAGTCAAATCAAACTTTGAAACCTAATTCTAAGATCAGTAATTACTTTGGATTTAATTTTCTCTCTCCTCTTTTCTAATTTTTTCAATTCATTAATGGTTTCCCAGACATCAATTTCCTTTTCTTCTTCGGATATATCTACATATCTTGGAACATTGAGATTAAACTCGTTTTCTCTTAATTCATCTAAATCTGCCACATGATAATATCTATCATCTTTGAAATCATTAAAATGATCTACAATTTTTGAATATCTTCATCTCGAAGTTTATTTCTGTTTTTTCCCTTCAAGGTATTATTTTGCACCATAAATAAAAATTATCTTGTTTTCTCTCTCATCATTGTCCTGATATTCAGAATCAAATTTTGATTCTAAATCAGAGATTAGTTGTTCAATCTGACGCTTTTCCCATTCGTATTCATGCTGAAACTCACCAATTTCATATTTAGTCGTACTTAACAACTCTCGAACGATCCTCGCATCAGCTTTGATAACAGCAGGAGTTTGAGACATGGAAGGATTTTCATACTCTTCTATTTTAGTTAAAGGATAAATTTCTGGATCAAAGATTAAATCATATTTTCTAAGAGAATAGTTATGAACAAAAACCAGATTGATGAATTGATTTGGGGGGATTTTGAATCTAAAATTCTAGAAATGCGAATTCCATTATGGGTAGTAGACGATGCTATGAAATCATGGGTAATGGATGGAGCATTAGCGTTATTTGTTGGATTTTTGCACTTTGTTCAATTTAAACGGGGGTTGAAACCAAATTTTGAATTCCATGATGGAAGATCAATTTTCAAAGATGATAATGTCATTCCTGATTTTGAAGATCAATCATGGTGGGTAAATAATCTAGAGCATCTGGATATGACTGAATGATCTTTCGTGGAGGATATAAAAAATTTCCTCAATATTTTTTCAAGCAATACATTGGTAAAAATGATAATGAAGATACAATTTGTCTTTTAATGAATACTTTTTCATTTTTTGAATGTGGAAAAATTTTAAATGAAACAAAGCTAGATAATGAATCAAAATACTCTTTTTCAGAAATATCAAAAGAATTTCATGTTAGAAGTGATGGTATGGCCGATGTTTTATTATATTTCAAAAATTTAGAAAATATTGATTGGGCAAATGGACATACGCTTGTATTTAGACCAAGTAAATTAGTAGAATATCTTATCATATTAGATGAATCTCTTTCTTCATTAGGGGATTTTCCAGAACAAATAGTTAGAAAAGAAGAATGGGATAAAATGGATATGGTAGAAAAAGTAGGCATGTGTGGTAAAAGTGAACTTGTTTTTTGTAAAGAAGATAACATACGAGAATTATTAAGAAAATATTCCATAAAAATTCCAAATGTAAAATTAGTTACATTTTATGAATATCTCAAAGATAAACTAGATCCTAGTATTAGTAAAGAATGGGAAGATATTAGGAATAGATACATTTCCAACCTAAAAAATTCCATATTGGAACCACATTTAACAAATGATTATTCTAGAGCAAAAAAATATCTACAAAATACAGAGAAACGTATTGAATCCAAAGATTACAGTAGTGCAATAATATTTGCAAATAAAGCAATTGAAAATGCGGTAAACATATTTTCTAAAAACCTAAAACTTCCAATGCGAAGAAAGATTGATGCATTAGAATCAAATCAAGAATTAGAAAGTCATATTCTAAATTTACATCATGTGTGTAATATAAGAAATAAAATAGCACATGATAACCCATATGAGCCAAGCGAAGATGATGCAAAAGACTGTTTTGGAATGGTAAATAGATTCTTGGCAGATATTCAAAAAACTCTTTAAAAATTTAGATTGTTTGGTTTGGTCAGAATGTTAAAATCAACCATATGGCTGTAACTAACTCGTGTCAGAATCAAATGAAACTATACGTCTCAAAAAATGGTATGAAAATTTTTTGAAACTGTTTAGGGAAGTGTCACCAAAACTGTCCGAAGAGCAAAGAAAACATATTTTGTGTTTTAATGACTATCATTCTCCGTGTCAGATTGAAGTTTTTTGGTTAAAGCAACCAGAGTGGCAATTAATTGTGATGACTCATTTTGAAAATAGGCTCGATGATGAAATAACAATTAATGGACCTTATGATAGTAAAATTTTTCCGGATGAGATGAAAAACATTTTGAATCTTCCCAGGTGGAATGTTTTGGTTGAAAATGAAAACATGTATTCTTCGGATTCACCAGAATATTACAGTCATCTTCTTGCTAAAGAGTTACATGTGTTTATGAAAATGGCAAAAAATGCGATGTTTTCAGAATGGGAACATGCCAGGGGTACGAACACGTCATTTACATTAAACCATCATACGATTACTCATTTTTTTGGAAACAGGGGAGACTATGATTACCGTACACTGATTTCAAACATGATTAGTAATGCAAATGAACAAATTGAAGCCTCAAAAAAAATGCCTCCTGTCAGAAGAACACCTGATTCTAAAATAAAAAATCTGAAAGGATTTGCGGCCTATTTTTTTCCTCCAATAATAATTGGTAAAAATTCAAAACGTACAGTAAATGAAATACTTGATGGGGTAAAGAGCACTTACATTTCCCCCCTTGATGAAAAAATATTTGATATAACCATTGATGGTGTCTTGGTGCTACTGAAAAAAGATGGATTTGTCAATACATATACAGATAACAAAACAACATCTCTTCAAATCCTAAATGTGCTTATGATGATTTCCATACTTGATGGACTGGATGCTCACGTTGTAAGGGAACATGAGTTGTGTGAAATGGAATACAATCCAGAAACAAATGATGGGGTAAGTTGCATTTATGACAGTGATCAACTCAGAAATAAAATGGTTAATGGAGTTCCAGACCAGATTCTTGAGTATAAAACAAGACGTGTTGATAAAGAACGGATGAAAAAAATATTTAAAAAGACTTCTGAAGTGTTTCTAGACAAAGATCTGTGTGATGACCTGGTAATTTTACTTGATGCGATGACGCATATAAAAGACAGTGAATTTTTCCAGGCGTTTATCATGGGTTGGAAAATTATTGAAAAATATATCTCACGACAATGGCGTAAAAAACAAGATGGAAAAAACAAAAAAACTAAGTATGTAGCAGTTGATAGAATGATAAATGATCTTAAAGATGAATTGCAAGAATATTTTTCTGATTTCTCAAAATTGAAAAGACTTCGCAATCTCAGTATTCACGACAAAAAAATAATTACACATGACGAGGCACAAAAATGTGTTAAAATTTCCAAGGAATTGGTTCTGGAAAAAAATGAATTAAACTGCTTTATTATTTCTTGAATTTTGCTTTATTGTTGAGCCATCTGCTTTTTTCAAATCCACAACTTATTTTGTATAATTATTCTTGTCAGTATCTGAGAAGACAAATTTAATGGAATTAGATGATCATGGTAATTATTGAAATAAATTTAAAAGTCTTTTTTCGCCTAAAATAAAAAATAAGGAATAAGCCCTTATTCGGATTTTCTGGTTATTATTAAAATTGTTAGGATAATTGTAATATGTAATCTATTATTTACTGGTTGAATTGGATTTAATTTTGTCATAGATTTTTTATGATGTTCTATACCCTCAATAATATTTTTTGTATATTCGTTGATTTTTTCTACTTGTTGATTCAGGACTTCATTAGCTCTCTTCATTGATTCTGTATACTGGAGCACATTTTGATTTAATACCTCTATTCGAGTCGAGTAACTATTTAATGCAATTAATGAGGGAGCTATTTTGGCATGAGCATCCTTACTAACTTGATTCATAATAGAAGTTAATCTGTCTGATGATTCAATTAATGAGGGAGCTATTTTGGCATGAGCATCCTTACTAACTTGATTCATAATAGAAGTTAATCTGTCTGATGATTCAATTAATGAGGGAGCTATTTTGGCATGAGCATCCTTACTAACTTGATTCATAATAGAAGTTAATCTGTCTGATGATTCAATTAATGAGGGAGCTATTTTGGCATGAGCATCCTTACTAACTTGATTCATAATAGAAGTTAATCTGTCTGATGATTCAATTAATGAGGGAGCTATTTTGGCATGAGCATCCTTACTAACTTGATTCATAATAGAAGTTAATCTGTCTGATGATTCAATTAATGAGGGAGCTATTTTGGCATGAGCATCCTTACTAACTTGATTCATAATAGAAGTTAATCTGTCTGATGATTCAATTAATGAGGGAGCTATTTTGGCATGAGCATCCTTACTAACTTGATTCATAATAGAAGTTAATCTGTCTGATGATTCAATTAATGAGGGAGCTATTTTGGCATGAGCATCCTTACTAACTTGATTCATAATAGAAGTTAATCTGTGTAATGATTCAAATAATTCTTTATTCATCATTTAATTCTATATAATCAACATAGTATTAAAACCAGTTGGTTAATGGTTGTTTAATAATTGAAACCTGAAAAGATGATTTTTAGGCACAATAGAAATTATTAAAAAATGGTATGAGGTCACCTGTCCTAAATCCTAGCCATGACCTCCTCTACGATGTTTTTTTCATGTGCCCTCCATGTCAGGACACACGTCATAATGTTGGACATCCTCCTCATTGACTGTTCCCCGCGAATCTGTCCGCTTATCTTCCTGAATACAACAGCATAACGCAGTGCACACTCTGCTGCATTGTTTGTTGGATCCACAGGATACTGCAAAAACACAAACATGTTGAGTATAACCCTGTCTAGTCTTTTTACCAACTTTACGACGTGCTCGTCAGATACATTCCGGTATTTCTCCAGCATGTCATCCATGACATTCTCCATGCAAAGCCTGGATCGTAAAGACCTGTTTTGTGTCATTTTCTTTGATCCCTCAAAGAGGGATGAAGATCTGCATACAGTTTTTCTGCCACGCCGCCGTACTTTTTTGCGACATCCTTTGCGTTTCTCAGCTCATGTGCCCAGCATATCTGGTGTCTGCCTCCCGGATCAAACCGCTTGTATACGGGATACCTGTCTGATATTACCGTGCCGTCATACCCGTCAAGATATCTGTCAAGTACAAATGCACCTCTGCTTGGATTCATTATCATCGCTATATGTTTTCCCGAGACCAACCCCCACACCCACGTCAATCTGCCGTTGTAAGTGTATGTGGTTTCATCAACGTGTGCTTGATCACTATTTTGAATCTGGGATATGATCTCTTGTGTAGATAATTCCAGTACATCTGCTATGCAGTATACTGCGTTAATTGCTGTGGATTTGCTAATGTGTATGCCAAGCGTGTTTAATATGATTTCAGGTATGGAACCAAAAGGCATCTTTGATGCGCGCAGATGTATGATCAGCCCTGCAATATTTTTTCCATATGATCCCCTTGCAGGAAGATCATTTGGTGCATGTCGTGTTATGTTGCAGGAGGGACATTGGGCCTTCTGTGTTATGTGTCGCGTTTCAGTGGTTGTAATCTGCATGTCTAGAATATCACGGGTTTGACTGCCTGCGGTAACCATGACACTGCCACACTCGCATCTGGGAGTGTTTTGAAAACCGTGATGTACGGGTCTTTTCGGATTGTGTCGCCTTGATGTGCCGGTGTGACCTTCTCTGCCTCCAGGTCTCTTTGGTTGTGTGTCATTGTCTTTTCTCTTCTGGCGCCGTTCTTACTTTTCCTGCTTCCATGCAAATGAATCAGATGATGGAGGTGAGTTTGGATTTTCATAATAATTCAGCTTTGCTGCAAGTGTATCGATCTGACTTTGCATCTGTGTCATCTTTAAAACAAGACTGTCAATCTGGTTCTTTTGTCGGATTACGATATCGTTGGATCTTTGCAGGGCAATCTCCATCTCCCTGTTTGTTGGTCTTCTGCCCTTCATGACTGGAATATGCAGTCATGACTAATGGATCATGATACTTTTATCGTGTTGATAAAATTGTGAGAATAGCTGACCTCATACAAAATGATCCAATTACTGCATACTCTATCAAAATTGAGAGGAATATGGCTTATGCTACAGTACACCAACATATCAAAGATATAGAAAAGAGAGAATTAATCAAAATTTATGATAAACAAGATCACAAGTGGTCAAAAGAAAAAAAATTCCAGGGTCCAACCAACCTATCTATTGCAACAGTATGTCACTGATTCGGACAGCTGTCTTTTGCAACGCTGTGTAGTGTGGAATGGTTTGTAGGTGCAGTTACAGGACAATTTCAGTTGTCACTTCAAGCCATTCCACAAATGACTCATGGCTTTTTGACTCGTATTGCCTAAACAAGTAGCACTATGTACTGGTGTATTGAAAATGTGTGCTTTGATTTTGGATACAAAAACAGCGGAACATGTATTTTCTTTAGAATGGACAGGCATGATACAGATCATGCGTCTGTATTTTTTATTCATGAAATCAAATTATCAGAAATGATTCATTGATCAATATGATTAAATCTTGTCTACAATGTGATAACTGATGATTTCTATGAAGCCGTTATAGTTATAACTAAATACTTACCAGGTAAATAGTTATGATTATATACTGTACAGTACATAAGATTTCGATAGTGAGATTGGATACCCACAAAAAAACGCTCCAGGGCTAATGGATTGTTTTTTTAACTGCTAATGATGCAGCCAGCGATTATATGCATTATCGGTAAGTATCATATTGATTTGCAGGTATAAAAGCTTAGTTATAACCAATTTTACAGCATCTTCAGGAGATAATACAGTTCTCCTCCAGATTGAAATTAAAGGCGCGCCAGTGCAAAAGCGTGATCTGATCATCAAAATGCACCAGAATTGGTTTTCAAGTTTTTGAAATTTGTTTCTTTTGTTCTTGCCATAAATTTAACAAATATGCGGAAATAGTAAAGACTGAATTTACAATTAACAAAGCATGATTTTGATCGGTTTCATGACTTTCAGTTCTACCATGACCAGTCCCTACAAGATTTCTAATTTCAGCAACTCCAATAACGACTTGCCCCAGATTACTGAGTGTTTTTTTGGTTCTATCATCTAATTTTTTTGCAGTTTCATTATTAGGATCAATACCAAGTAATTTTTGAACTTGTTTTAAAAGAATAGGAATATCTTCTTTAGAATCAAGATGGTTTAAATCCTTTAGAATTGTTTTAAGGATGAATTCGAGTAATTCTTTGGCAGAACCAATAGCTTGAGAAGTATCATTTTTCTTAATTGAACTTCTAATTCTTAAAATTTGACGATCGAGTTCAGCGATGTTGAGAATTTTACCCATCTCCTCAACATCGTCAATAATCGATAAGCCAGTTTCATATAATTCTTTATAGAGTCTAGAGTCATTATTTTGCAACCATTCTTCTAATGAAACAAATTTCTCAATAATTGTAACATTATCTGGATTTCTCTCCAATATTCTTTCAATTACTACCAAAACCCTATCTCCATAATCTTCGTCTCCAAACAACAGACTACGTAACAATCGATCATCTTCTTTGATTATATCATCACAGCCAGTATCTAATCCTAATTCATGCCAATCACTACTTCCAAAAGTGGCTTCAACCGCTCTTTTTAGTGCCAGTAACACTTTCTTTGGATTTACATCTGGATTCAATATTTATCATAATCTTATGTGAATTTAAATTTATTAGGTTCTTGTGCATTTTGATGATCAAAGTACTATTTTGCACCAGAACCATATTTAATTTCAATCTGATGAAGGCTGTGATTTCAAGCCACGAAGGCACAAAAAATAAGAGAGGGGAATTGGAAGGTGTATAGATGGAACAAAAATTGATTGAGCGTGGAGGATGGAGAGGATCATAATTTGTACAACAAGATGATCCAACTTCTCATTACATCTGTTTTGGCATTCCTGGAGAAAAAACGCATAAAACTACACCTAATGAGAACAGAGTATTGGATGATACACAATACGCGGCATGGCAGTCACCTCCAAAACCAAAATAGAACTCAAATTCTTAAAATTCTAAAAAGATATTGGAAAAACGAACAGTTTCCAATAAATACCACACATGCAAAAAAAATCCCACAGATTAAAGACCAGAAGGGAACAATGTGTGCCTTGGCATACATCCTACATAATTCAGGAGGACATTCTCTAGTAGAAGACCTGGCACGAAACAACAACTATGCTTTAGTTAATGATATTCCAGATGATCATCCTTTAATGGATGCAATAGCAACCAGGGGGATCTCAAAAAAAGAAGCTGCAAAAATTCAACCCAACTATGCCTGTAATGTCATGCTTGGGAAAATACAAGCAGAAGAACCCATTATAGCGTTTTTTGGCATCATATTATCCATTGTGGGGTTGTCTATTGCATTATCTTTTTTCTGGGGATTAAATCATGTATCCTACAATATCAACAGAAAAACAATAATGTTGATAATTATTTTGGGAATGGGTGTTGCCATAATCGGTTTTGGTACGACGATGACATATCAAAAATCAATGGTCGAACCAGTTGACTTTGATTTTATTGGAACTTATGGAAGCGTCCATGTAACAGAAGATACCTTTGTACATTACTGGATTGATGGAGGTGTCGTTGAAAGAGGATGGACAGTCGGGTCCTTTGCAATAACTCCCGATAGAGATGGACAAATAACTGTTGCATATCCGTCGGTTCTAATGTCTTCACATATTAAAATTTTTAATCTAAAACTTGTTAATGATTACTATGAACGTTTTCAGGTTTGGAAAAATAACGAATTGGTAGATCATCCATCTTACAAATTAAATGGATATATAATCCTAAAAGTTCCTTTTAGTGAACATGATTCATCAATTAAGATAACATTCCCCAGGCATTGTGCCGGATTCAATTTTGTTGATAAGATGTATTCAAACCCCTAAAATTTTGAAAATTACGTTCAATG
This sequence comes from Candidatus Nitrosopumilus sp., assembly GCA_965218785.1. Classification (GTDB taxonomy): domain Archaea; phylum Thermoproteota; class Nitrososphaeria; order Nitrososphaerales; family Nitrosopumilaceae; genus Nitrosopumilus. Next base: position 54,104 of record OZ244650.1, on the reverse strand, counting down.
CGTCCAAATGTGTTATTCAGAACATGTGTTAGTCTTGCCCGTGTTTTCATCGTTTTCCGCTTTTATTTCCTGCAGATAACAATCCCACGTCGCAGGAGTTTTCTCATTCCAAATTAATTTTTTGTTGACCGGTACGATATAATCAGCGATCAAAAAATGATTATAGGGATGCCTGCAAAGAAAGGCATATTTGCCATCCAATGTATCATCATCACCGAATCCAAAACTGTTCTTTGAGAAGGGCTCCATCCGTATCGAAGATAGCAGATTAATCCGAATCCCAAACACAAAGTATGACGCCAGGACCAAATGCCTTAGATGCTACGGTTTGAACTACCAAGAAATCGTAGAGTATCTAAAAAAGAGTGATCTGGACTTTGTTGATAACGTATCTAATTTCATACCATCGCCGGTATATCAAATAAAAGATCTAAAACTAAGGGACTACCAGCAGCAGGCCATACAAAACTGGGAGAGATCATCGATGCGCGGATGCGTAATCCTACCCACGGGTGCAGGAAAAACAGCGATAGGTATCAAGGCAATCCAGATAGTAAACGCATCCACGCTGGTGGTGGTGCCAACAATTGATCTAATGGAGCAGTGGGCAGAGAACATTTCCAGATATCTCTCAACTAGTCAGAATCCCCGAGACATCCCCATCGGGAGGCTGGGAGGAGGAAAAGACGACATCCAGGCAATAACAGTTACAACGTATGACTCTGCATATCTTCGGGCATCCACTATAGGAAACCAGTTCAAACTAGTAATCTTCGATGAGGTGCACCACCTCCCGGCATCTGGGTACCGCTCCATTGCAGAGCAGTTCATCGCACCGTACCGGCTGGGTCTCACCGCAACAATAGAGCGGGAAGACGAGCTGCACGAACTAATCCCGTATCTGACCGGAGGCGTCGTGTTTCGTCTTGGATCACAGCAGCTCTCAGATCAAAAACACCTGGCAGAATACACCATAGACAGGATACAGGTAAGCCTGACTCCGCAAGAGCAGGAACAGTACGAGGCCAATCAAGCAAAATTCCTGGCAGGCCTCAAACGGCTGGGATTCAACGTTCCATCAATGTACAACCTGAAAAGACTAATCATGATGTCAAACAACAACAAGACTGCACGGGGGGCGATGCTTGCAAGAAACAGGGCAAACGAGATCGCATTAAACAGCGAATCAAAGATAGATCAGCTGCAAAAAATTCTGCAGCAAAACAGGGACACAAAGACGATAATCTTCACCCAGAACAACAAGATGGTCTACGAGCTCTCAAACAGGTTTCTTATCCCGCATATCACATATCGGACCGTAAAAGAGGAGAGACAAAATGTTTTGGAGGGATTCAAATCGGGTAGATATCATGTTGTGGTTACCTCAAAAGTGCTAGATGAGGGGGTGGATGTCCCGGATGCGGAGATGGGTGTAATCATGAGTGGAACAGGCAGCGGACGGGAACTAATACAGAGACTGGGTAGGATTCTAAGACCGAAACAGGATGGCAGAAAGGCAAGGCTAGTCGAGATAGTATCAAGACATACGCGGGAGATAAACACCAGTGCAAAAAGGATAACTGCACTGAAAAGAAATTCGGATATTACTCAGGATGATTCATCATCATATAGGAATTGATATGAATAACGAGTCAATGAAAACGGAGGTGTCTGATGCTCCCATCTGAGCTTTTACGTACCAGGATTAATCAGGGTAGGATAACACCGGTATTTTGCAGTACGGATTCCGGTAGTGGCACTAATTACGAACTTGCAGGCAGGCTTGTCATATTTTTTGCAGATGCCCAAAAAGAAAAGCGGTGCAAGGGCAATCTGCTAAAAAAGGTAACGGAACTTGAATCAGAATACGATTACAAGCTGGTAAGGGGATTTTGTGCGTTGTTGGAGCGGCGTTCAGTCTTTGGACGACCAGATACAACGACATCATTATCAGTTGTATCCCCCGTCCTCATCAGACAGAGATTATTTGAGGAGTCATCAAGACGTGGTCTGGCCCTGTCTGACCCACAAAGACGGGATATCATAAAGCAGGTTGCAGATGAGATGCATGTGTCATCTGATAGTGTTGAAACAATAATGTGGAGCGATAAAGACGAGAATTTGATACTAGCCAGATTTGATCACATTAGCACCAAGGATCTGATTTTATGGTATAATCTGTCGTTGTTTCAGACACTTTTGTTCAGATGCACCAAACTGGAATTTTATGTAAAGGGTGGATTGCACTGGAAGCAGGTTCTGCGTAACGTCAAAAGGTATGGGCTGATGTATAACTTGGAATACCATGCGGCAGGCGACTCTAACAAAGAGGAAGATTCCATCAAATGTGTCCTAGAAGGACCGCTTAGCCTTTTTAGAATGACTGACAGATATGGCACGTCAATGGCAAAGTTGTTACCATCAATTGTGGGCACGCCCATCTGGAGGATCAGCGGCTCCATACTAAAGAAAACAGGTGACGGGCAAAAGATCTATTCGTTTGAATTATCAGATAAAAACACAAGGGAATTTCTTCGTTTGACAATAGATTCCCCATATCAAAATGATGATGATTATATTTATGACAGTTCTGCAGAAGCCGCATTTGCAAAGAGATTCAACCAACATTTTGATCAGAGTGACAGGTATGGATGGAAGATATCACGGGAACCAGACCCGCTGGTTGCAGACGGCAAGGCCATGATTCCTGATTTTCTATTTGAGCGGTTTGGACACAAGGTATATTTTGAGATTGTGGGCTTTTGGACAAAAGAGTACCTTGAGAGAAAAGCCGCCAAACTAGAGGTGTTATTTGACAGCAATGACAAAGACAACAAAAACGTTGATCTGCTAGTGGCAGTAAATTCTGAATTATCATGCTCCCAAATTGAGACGATTTCCAGGGATAGAATTTTTACTTTCAAAAAGGATGTTTCAATAAAGCCTGTTTTGGAGCATCTAAAGAAGATTGATGAGGAGATCACAGAAGAAAAGGCGGGTAACACCAAGATTAAACTTGATGAAAATAATTTGGATTTGATTTCAGTAACCCAGATTGCCCGGGAACACGCCATTCCAGAAGCTGCCGCACTGAAGATTCTCATGGCAGATTATCCCGGTGGTTATGTTAGAATTGGATCATATTTGATTTCAAAAGAAAAGACTGGTGTTGTAGGCAGTTTGATTGAAGGTGTCCCAAAATTTGTTCAGGCATGTACGGTGATGACAACCCACGGGATTCCGGATTCGTGTCATGCTGATCTGTTATCTGAATTGGGTTATGATGTGGTTTGGAATGATTTGGATCCGGATAACGCAACAATAATCAAAAAGCGGTCATGATTTATGAGATACAGGATAATGACTGAAATCAGATCTAGACTTTAGAATCCTATTTTTACTTTAGTCAAAACTAAGTTGGTTTTGAGTAAAAAGAGTCAGAGAATATCTCAAATGACCATGAACAAAATGATTTTAGTTTACTCATAATCCAAAAATGATAGAATTTCTGTGTAATCGATCCAAGATTATAACATATCACGAATGTATGAATTAACGACGATCACGCTACTGGGATTATAATCTGAAAAATTGCTCGTGTGTTAATTTCTTTAGAGTTGGATTAGATGCGCATAAAATCTATTAATAAAATGAATCCTAATCTGATTCCGATAATTTTTTGATTGCTAATCCTGCAACCAATCCAACAAATGCTCCCAGAGCCAAACTACTTACCCAAGAGTAATCGGGATTACGTTGCATTTCTTCTCTTACCTTTCTTAATTTATCATATTCTGCTTTTGGGACTCTCATACTGACGTATTTTGGATCAGAATCTTTCATGATATTATATGATTAAACATGTTAAATATATACTCCGTATGTATACAAATCAACACGCAACCTTTAAATCTTCATGCCTGATATAGATTGTATGATTCAACTAATTCTGGTTGGTTTTGTAGGAAGTTTGCTGGTAGCAGAAGGCTACAAAAAATTCACCACTCCACAGCAGAAGAGAAAATGGGAAAATTATATTAAAACACATCATGGTGAGGCTGGTGTGCTTATGACTGCAGCTGGTATTATAACCAAATCTCCTACTCTAATTGGATCTGGCGTTGGTTTAATGTTACATGACAGAAATGACGCAAGAAAATGGTTCAAATAATTTGTCTCATTAAAAAAATGATCTAATTGATATTTGTTAGTCAAATTCATTTAAAATTTTAAGATTCGATCTCTTTTTAATCAAGCCAAGTCTGAAGATGATGACGCTAAAAGTTTTTGAGATCAATTTTATCTTCAAATACGTAGTCTGCTTGCCTATGATTTTCTTGAGGGTCATTTCTTTTTGTAGCATCTGTTTAGGATGATCGTATTATTTTTACGCCATAATTACTCGTAAGTGCCGGAACTATAAAATCAAAATCAATGCTGCGTTGTATGATGTCAGGATATTTACATGGAAGATCGGGGGGCATTGGGGCAGAATAATGGTTGGCTAAGACATAGTCATCATACATCTCATATATGCGAAATATTTGTGCATAAAAAATGCCATCATTGCGGGAATCACTACACCATCCAATAAAGGTATCATGCTCGTCTACCGTTGCAGTAAATTCAAACTTGTTTGGTATTTGATATGTTATTTCGCCATTTCCACCAATGAAAAAATCAGCATCAGTAAAATTGAGTCTAAGGGTATCGGCATCAATGCGCTCAATGTGGGATACGGTTGCAGTTATACCACCACGACCCGTGTAATTTACAATGTGATTGTCAAGATGAAATATTGCTGATTTGTCTATCTTACTAAACGGGATATTCCAAATTATGTGATTGTATAGATGCTCAAAATATATTACAAATATACTTGAGAATATTAGGACAACCCCAAGTACCAGCAGCCAGTTATTCATGGAAATAAATTATTGAATCTATTGTATGAATTTTTTGATTCGGCATAAATTCTCTATTATATGAAAATTAGATACACTGATTTCAGAGTACTGCAGGGAATAATGCTCTGTGCAGAACAAGAAGAGAGGGTAAAAGACTCGAGATATTGCAGATAAAGCGGTAAGACTACTAAATATGGGAGAAGAACCGCAGATGAGGGTTTTTACAGTGGCAACTATCTTATTTTCTCAAATAGTATTTAGGAGCTACTGATGATTCGTATGGATGATTTGTCCATTAACGTTTTAAGTAAATTTTGTAATTACATATCATGTCGACAGTAACCCAATGCAAAAATGACAAAGATCATGACCAGTCATTTTCCCTGAAGGAACAAAAGGGGGAAAATCCAGGTTCGGCAGGTGTCTCTGCATTGGATATGGCAGGATTAACTTGGATCTTTCAAGATGATGAATTGTATTAGGTAGTATCCAGTGTTTTGTAATCTTAGATGAACGGTTTTATCTTCTGTCTATCTGTATCCATTTCTATCCCCAAGGAGGTAAATCCAGCTTGTTGCATAACTCATCTTTTGCAGGTTGATCTTAATTCAAAAAGTAAAAGATTTAACAACTTTAGATACAAAATTAGGCTGTGAGGCTGGTTTGGACGATAATTCCATTGGTTTTGTTTGGAATTATTGGAGTAGATGATTCATTTGCTACTGTGTGTCATGCACCAGAACGTATATTTTACAGTGCTGAAAAAAATGTCGCAGCTGTAATTGTTACCGTCGCCTCATCTGAAAGGATATTTTATGATCCTCCAAAAAAAGGATGGGATGGGACGGTCTCAAGCCAAATAAGATCTAATGTTACAATTAATGAGGTAACTTATGGAAATAAAGATTTTCCATTAAAATCAGATATTGTAGACACGTATCATTCAGACGCTTTGAAAATAGGAGATCGATATGCTATGATCTATAATAACTACGGGAATAATTGGCGTCAGACTGACGACTTTTATTGTTCACCAATAGGACCCGTTTCGTTTGCAAAACATGCCGTAGAATATGCCGCATTTTTTGAGGATTTGCTAAAAAATTCATGTGATGTTGACAAGCACTATTTGATAAAAAATTCAGACAAGAAGAAAGTTTGTGTTTCACATGATACCCGAGATGAATTAATCAAAATGGGTTATGGGTTCATTGTTCCTACTTTGTCGTTTAGATCATGGGAGGGCATAAGTGAGAATCCTCCCCTTGACATAGACGCTTATGCACGCTCCGATAGATGGCATTGTGAAAGTAATGCAGTGAGATCCAGTACTGGTGATTACTGTCTTCCATATTTACTAAATTTATCCTGGATGGTCAAAGAAGGCAACAACAATCTTTCAATCTCACACCTTCCAAATTTAGGTGAAACGGCAACCATCACAGTATCAAACACTTATCTCAAACAGGTTTTTCCGTGTAAACCAGGTAATGTTGTTGCAATAAGTGACAATCTTAGATTTGTTGATTTCCCTGATTCAAGGTTGTCAGTTCCCTGTGAACCGGATTTATTGAATTGGAATGCCACAGTTCGTGCAGCAAGTGAGGGATGGAGTGAAATTTTAGTATACGCAGGTGCCGACAATGACAGGATACGTTTTACTGTATCAAATAATACTACGGATGGTATTCCAATGCAAAATTATAGGGATGAACGCGTTTTTGCAACCCTGAACAGTGACAAGCAGTATTACACTTCTCCCGATCGGATTTTCATTTCGGGGCAATTCAGCGATTATGTTGGTAACTGGATTGCATATTATTCAAAACGTATTCCAATTGATTCAGAAAATAAATTTACATTAGAAATTGATGGTGAAAGGTTTAGAAAAAACCATGAACAGTATCTGAGGTTGACTGATCGTTATGATGTAGGATTTGAACAAATTAAAGTCACGTATGATTTTCAATCCTAGTGGTGTGATTATTAGTACCATTCGTTCCACATTAGCTTGGCAAATTGTTCCATATCCTCTTCAGCGTCTTTTATGGATTCATTTTCTTCTATCTCCAGTGAGACTAGTGGCTTGACGTCTTTGGATACATTACTTGGCTGAACAAATATTTCTGGAGTAATGATTTCTCCATCATGTGTCTTGTCTGTATCAAATATTCGTTTCATGACATCATTACACCATATGGATTTTAAATCTATGCAGTAGTATAATTCCAAACAGAAACCGGCCTCAATACGATCTCCCACTAACGGGAATATCCTGCAGCAAACCCGGTTACGTGGATTCCACCTTTGATATCCGACTCAGCGCCAGCTTTACCAAAAGCAGCCACGTAATCAGTATTGGAACATAGTATGTGGCAATTCTCCATCCAATAACTGCATCCCACGCAACAGTATCTGCAGGAACATCAAAGTCAAACGGATTCAGATTGTTCAGAAATGCCACAATCCCAAACTCGGCAAGACCAGAACCGCCCACGGTAATCGGCAGGTTCCCTATCGCGTTTGCACCCATCACCGCCATTATCGAGTCAAATGCGTTTATCACGTATCCCGTCCCCATTGCAATTATCATAAATGATATTCCATAAAATGACCAGGACGCCAGCGAGAACAGAAATGATACCGTAAAGACTTTTTTGGATTCGGCAGTCCGCAGATTCTTCCTGCTCATCATGCAGACCTCCTCTATCCAGGAGTTTGTCTTTTCGATGTACTTGACGCCCTTTTCCTTGCCAAACCTCTTGGCAATACCTTCCAGCACCTTTGGAACATGAAACGTGCGCTTGGATGAGAGAAAGAACATTACCATCCACAGTGACGTTATGCTGACGCTAGTAGCCAGAATGACCACCCCGACCACGTATGCCCCGTTGAGCAGGGCGATAACTCCTGCCATCATAGATAACAACCCTGCTGCAAGCACCTCAGTTACAATATCCATGATTGCAATCCAGGTTGAATTTGAGGGCTTTACACCCTTTTTGTGCAGATAGTATATCACAACAAACTCGGCACCAACAAACATGGGAGTCGTAAATTTGATAAACTCGCTTCCAACTCGGACACCCACCAATTTCCAGAAAGAGTCAAAGCTGCCAAGATACCTTCTGGCAATGTATGCAAACTTTACCCCCTGCAATCCCAGCTTAATTAGCATCGCGACAACTGCACCTGCAAACGGAAGGATGCCAATTGCCAGAACGTCTTCAAACTGAATATCAAATTGAATGGCAATAACGAGTATGGGAAGCAACGTGACAGGTATTACAGCTAGTCTCCAGTTCATCTGATGGATTTTTTCATGGATCAAATAATAAAGTTGACAAATCTCATAATCAGATATCACGCCTGAAATCAGGCATGAATTCGGGATATTGACTGATATCAGTGTTCTGGCTGCAATCCCTGAAATTTTTCCTGCGGCAGTTTTGGCAGATCTGTGATTATCTCAATGTACTCATCGTAGCCATCCACATCTAAAAATCACCACCCAAGCTAGTTTGAAATATAAGCAGACAGACAATCACACAGGATTGAAGACAATTTTTATCTCCGGTACTGCCGGTTCTGGAAAATCACTGCTCACATCAAAGTTATACGAATATTATACAAAAAACGGCGCCTTTACTGCCGTGTTAAACCTGGATCCAGGAGTAGAACGCCTGCCATACACCTGTGACGTGGATGTCAGGGATTTTGTCGATATTGTATCTGTAATGCAGCAGTATGATCTTGGTCCAAACGGCGCCATGATAATGGCAGCTGACCTTATCGCATCAAAGATAGATGACATTCAAAACGAGGTAAACACCATAAACCCGGATTATCTGATAGTAGATACGCCCGGTCAGATTGAGCTGTTCGCATACCGCACCAGCGGCCGTTTTCTTGCAGAGAACATATCGACTGATGAAAAGACAAACATCTTTCTTTTTGACGGGGCGTTAATCACCTCGCCTGTAAACTTTGTCTCCATCGCACTTCTTGCAACATCGATAAGACTGCGTCTGAATCTGCCGACAGTAAACGTCCTGACAAAAACCGATATCGTCGGTGCAAAGCTAAAGGATATCCTGCAGTGGTCTACAAATCTGAATATGCTAGAAGACGCAATTGGCAAGGAGGCAGACGGTGATACCTACGCATTAACTACGAACATTCTGCGCGGCCTGAATCTTGGAGGATTTGCACAGGGAGTCATCCCAGTCTCAAACGTCACGGGGGAGGGTTTTGTGAACCTGCAGGGAGCCCTTAGCAGAATTCTTAACTTGGGTGAGGAGATAGAAGGTTGATGGCATTAAAAATTACGGCAAGGGCGCCCTCGTCTACTGCGAATCTGGGTCCCGGATTTGACGTGTTCGGGCTGGCATTAGATGCGTATTATGACGAGGTGACGTTGACTAAAATAAAGGATGACACCATCACGATAGTGACAGATGATAACATACCCACAAATCCCAGAGACAACACCGCAGGACTGGTTGTAGAAAATATGAGGGAGCAATTCAAGATAAAAGACGGCATCAAAATCAGAATCAAAAAAGGGATTCCCGCAGGATTTGGAATGGGTAGTAGTGCCGCATCAGCAGCGGCTGCTGCTGTGGCATTTGATAAACTGTTTGAGCTGGAACTGGATGGAGACAGACTAGTCAAACTTGCAGGGTTTGGGGAGAAGGCCAGTGCCGGGTCCGTCCATTACGATAACGTTGCAGCGTCTGTCCTGGGCGGATTTGTCATTGTAAGAACCAATCCTTTGAAGGTGACCAGGGTGGAGCCTCCTGCCAGTCTCAGAATGTGTGTTGCCGTTCCAGATATTGAAATCCCAGAAAAAAAGACAGAGGTGGCAAGAGGTGTAATCCCAAAGGAGGTATCACTGGCTGACTGCATCCAGAACATATCAAACGCATCGGCAATTGTGGCAGGATTCATGGGAGATGACCCGGAACTGATTGGCAGCTCAATTAAAGATGTAATCGTAGAGCCTGCAAGAAAACCACACATTCCAGGATTTGACAAAGTAAAACAAAACGCGCTGGATGCCGGAGCGCTAGGTGTGACAATAAGCGGGGCAGGTCCCTCGATAATTGCATTCTCGTCAGATGATGCGGACATGAAACGCATCGGCCAGGCAATGTCAGACGGATTTGCATCTGCAAAAATAAAATGCCAGACAGTAATCTGCAAACCCAGCAGCGGGTGCTACATCAAAAAAGAGGACATCCCAGGGTGATCTGATGAAAAAGGCGGTAATCGTATTTAGCGGCGGAATTGACTCTGTGTGTGCCGTCTCGTATCTAAAAAAGTACGAGCTGTACGGCATTACATTCTCATACGGACAAAAGGCAAACAACGAGATCACTGCTGCAAAATCCTTTGCAAAAAAGCTGGGATTAAAACAGCATAAAATTGTCGATATCGGCTTTATGAAAGGGTTGTACGGGGATTCAAACGTACTAACCAGCACAAAGAAAAAGATCCCAAAGAGTTTCGAGTACTCGATCGTAGTCCCAATCAGAAACGCCGTATTTCTCTCGATTGCCTCGGCATGGGCTTTTACACTGGGCGCATCACTGGTTGTATACGGGGCGCACACGGGGGACCGGAACTACCCGGACTGCAGACCAGCCTTTGCAAAAAAGTTAGAGTCGGCATTCAACCAAGGAGAGCTAGACGGGATTAGCTCAGGATTGCGAAACAGCATCAAAATCTGGTCGCCGTACCGGGAGGGTCACTCTAAAAGCGATCTTTTAAAGAGCGGAATAAAAATTCTGGGCGATTCGATCTTTAATACCTGGAGCTGCTACTCCAGCAAGAGACACCATTGTGGTGTCTGTGAATCATGCAACAATAGAAAGGCGGCGTTTGAAGCAGCGGGAATCACAGATAAAACCAGATATTTGGCTGATCAGTAACTGTTTCGAAGAATCTTCTTTTTTAGGACATATCCGCGGATTCCAATATACCACACCAGGAAAAAGACGCCCACCAGTCCTATAAACAAATAATTTTGTATCTCAGGGGTGAGATCGGCAACAGAGTCGGTAATCTCCCGGGATACCAGAAAGGAGACTGCACCTACGATCGCGCACTCTATTGCATACCATATCCAGTTGGGAAACGATTCCTTTGGAATGTGTACATAGTCGCGTGACCTCATAATCACTACCAAAATTACTGATTATTTAATTTTTCAGTATTAAAAATACGAATCCGCAGAGTGCTTTTTGACTAGCGCGATTATACCCTGTTTCTCCTCAGGATTTTCGTATATTCCCCTAAATGCCGAGGATGACAGCGTTGCGTTGTTTCGAACCCCGCGCATCTTCATACAAAGATGCTCCGCATCGGCGAGGACTACCACTCCTTTGACCCCCTGCGCATACAACTCATCGGCGATGTTCTTGGTGAGTCGTTCCTGAATCTGCAGCCTCTTTGAGTATTTTTCGACCAGCCTGACAAGTTTTGATATTCCAAAAACCCTGCTGTTTGGCGAGTAGGCAATGTGAATCTTTCCAAAAAACGGCAGCATGTGGTGCTCGCACATTGAATAAAACTGGATATCACGCGCTATGACCACGTCAGAGTCCTCTGAGAACTGGACGGACAACTCCGAATCAGAGTCGTATCCTGCAAAGATCTCCTTGTACATGTTTGCAATCCTTTCGGGGGTCTCCCTTAATCCCTCGCGGGTCGGATCCTCGCCTACCTCGATTATCAGCTCCCGTACAAGTTTTTTTACGCGTTCCTCGTCCATCTTTTTGAGATAGCTCTGCTAGTATTTGAACTTAATCGGTAATATCATGGTGCCCCGATGAACTTGTGCAGCTGGGGGACCACCCGGACGTCTGTATAGTGCGGGTAGACCACGTCATACAGACTTAGCAGAAGATCCAGCGATGGCTCAGATACCCCGTATGTGGGCTGGATGATAAATCCGTCTATGTGATCCTTTGAGATGACATTGAAGATCTGATTTGTCAGTTCTTCAAATTCAGCTGGTTTGGTCTTTGAGCTGACGACAACCTTGATGTAGGTTGTTTTGCCGGTCTTTACCGAGGATTCAAGACATTTTATGGCATGATCAATTAGTTTTGTATAGTGTTCCGAGTCTACAAAATCAGAATCCTTTGTTTTGAACTCGATCTTTACAATATCAATATACGGCAAGACGTGATTAAACCTGTCAACATCAAAACATGATGATTCCAGATACGTGGGAATGTTTTTGTCCTGGATGTGCTTTGCAAGCAGGGCGACTGCCTCGTGCTGGATTAACGGATCACCGCCGGTGAAATTTACTTTGTATGTCTGGTTTTTGAGACTAGAGTCAATCAGATCGTTTGCCTCGCTTATCGAGTATTCCGTGCCAGAGTCTGGTGGAAGTGATTCTTTTGTATCACAGTAAAAACAGGTAAAGGGGCACCCTGCCAACCTTACAAAAAGGGTCTTTGTTCCGTATAGGATTCCCTCTCCCTCGACTGACGTAAATATCTCATAGAGTCTTACCTTCAAGCAATAATGTTAATAATTCTGATTATTTATTCGAAGAGTTTCTAGTGCATTACGGGCTCTTTTGTGTAGAATAATCCCGTGATAAAGAATACCACTCCCAGCAGACCGATTGCGCTGCCAATTAGCTCCACCTGGTTTTGAAGGTCGCCTCCTGCGGGTGCCCACAGCCATGCCATCAAACCCCCGACTATAATCATGGGAATTGCAACGCCTACTACGATTACTTTTGATGCCATGTCCAGTCTGTTTGGAAAATGTATATGAAGTTTATGATGATCTTGGGGATTGCTAATTTGGCGGGATCGTCTGAATCTTCGTCTCAACTGTGTGTTTTGAGCATTTGATGATAGCAAGCAGTTGTTATCAGCTTATCTCAATTCCTAAACCTGTTATGGAGGCACTAAACCAGAAAAAATTACAATATACCTACTAAAACAGATCCAGTCAGCATTGCATACCATCTTTTGAAATTTTAGGTGAGGTGTGCCGGCTTAAAATTAAGGCAAAAGGTAGCACTGTAAATTTTCATCATAAATCAGATTTTCCCTAGATCCGTACCCCCTATTTTCATAATCACTTGGCCAGACACAGGGTCCTGCAATTTTACCATATACGATTAGATTATAAAATAATTCAAAGTTTGCGATAAAAACAATTACTAGGATTACCAGTATCGGTATGAATAAAAAATAAAAAAGGGTTTTAGAAGTTATCATGCTACTCAACATCTCTCAGAGAGAATCTCTAATCTCTTGCAGGTGTTCTTCCAGATCATCTAGAAGATGGCCTGCCGAATCCAGATCACCATCAGCGAGATAACCCTTGATATCTTGCAGTGCCTCTCTGGCACCTTCCAGCGCATCATCAGAGTCTGCCCCACCCTCAGATAGTTTTGAGATGCTCTTCTCGGCCCGCAGAACACGGGATTCCAGCATGTCGTTGCTTGTTAACTCAAACTGATCCTTTAGTGACATGATTTTTTTGATCTCCTTTACAATCTCGCGTGGATTGTCAGTCGAGGAGAGTGTCTCTTGGGCAGTCTCTAATTTATCTATAATCTCAGCTGCAACACCCTGTTTTTTGGCGTGCTCTATTAATCGATCAAGCTGTTCTAGATATTTCTGGGCATACTGTATTGCACGCTGGGATTCCTGTATTGCAGCCTCTTTTTGAAGATCCTGGTTTATCCCTTCTGTGATTACCTTGATCTGATGTAACGTCTCAGTTGCTAGGGCAAAATTACCGGCAAGTATCGACACTCTTGCTCCGAGAAACAGCTTGTTTAATTCGGTAAAGTCAATTGTGGAATCATGTTTTTGGGCAATCGTCTTGAGGTTGTAGACATAACCTTCCAGTCTTTGAAAATCATTTGATGGGTCTGGGACGTTGTTGTTGTTGTTGCTACTACTACTTTTCGAGGAATCAGCAGAGTCAGCCATGGCACGATCCGAAGCAGTGGCAGCCTCGTCAGATGTTGCAAGATCCTCTAGGATCTCCTTGAAGATGTTCATGGCAGAAAGAAAGTTTTCCTTTGCTATCTCGACTTGTCCGTCCTGTGATGCCTGCTCCAGGGCATTGACCCTGTTTGTTCCCTCCTCAAACATCTGTTTTATCCGGTCTGTAGAGTCATCAGATATCTGCTCCTGAATCTGCTCCTGTGCACGCTTGGCAATCTTTAGGAGGACTGCAGGATCATCCTGGGCAGAGACACTGCCGGTCATACCTGCAACTGTCATGCTTGCAACAAGAATCAGCAATACGCCAAGAATCATAACATTCATTATTCTTCTTCCTCCTCCAAATCTTTTCTCAGTTTAACCAGGTTCTGCAGGTCTTTTTTTGTAATCTCAATTATTCCCTGTCTCTCCAGCCGCTTTACTGCCCTCCACATCGTGGTCCTGGGCTGGAGGAACTTTTTCCTCAATTCACTCTCCAAGGCCTTCCCGCCGTTTCCAAAAATAAATTTGATAATCTCTTTGTCATCCTCACGCATTTGGGGTCTTAGATTAAAAATGGTTTCGGTGTCAGGATAGCCGGCAAGTGATATGGAGCCGGTTTCAGTGTGTGGGATGGCAGGTGGTCTTGCCTGTCTTCTTTTAATTATAACTATCACTCCAAAGACTGCGATACCAACCACTGTTACAACCAAGATGCCCCCCAGGCTGGAAATAAAAACATCAGTGAATGACGGTGGTTGTACCAGATCTACAACAGGTATGGTCGTATCCGGCTGGGTAGGGACAACTGGAGGATTTGTGTTGGCAAAGATGTAGTTAATCTCAGATAAACCCGCACCAAGATCCAGTCTAGTCTGATCATTGACTAGTTCCATGCTAGATGGGAATGCGCTCATGCCAACTATGATGGAGTTTAGCGGCATTAACAACGAGTAATCATTCTCCGAATCAAGCGAAAAGGTCCAGATTCTTCCCTCCTTTGAGATCAAATCATGGACATCATAATCAATTGTAATAGATGGGGAGCCAAATGTGTGTATGGTAACATCATCACCGGTTATTTCACTGGATAACAAAAAGCCGTTTTCGCCGACTGCGACAAAGTTGTCAACTGACGGACCAAGCAGTCTGGCTTGAAAATCAGGCTCCAGCGGATCTACGTCCAGCTGGGTGGTGATGTGCGCTGACCCGTCTGAATAAAGGGTCAGATCAAGGACTCTAGTAGAGCTAAACGAGGACTGTACTGGCATCGCCAATACAATGGCAATCAAACCGGCAGCGGCTATCAGGGGTACATTAACCATTGTTTCGAAGATACTATCAGTCCTTACAAAAAGCATTCCATTCTCTAGAAGAGACTCTTTTCTGTGGATTGGTACGATTTGGGAGGGTGGCAGATTCATATCAGTACCTTAGATTCATGCTCTCCACCAGTCCCTGGAATCTCTTGAATTCCTGAAAAAACTGGAGTCCTTTTTCGGTTATGAGAAAGACCCTGTTTCTGTCGTTTCTGACTGATTCGACCAAGCCTGCATCCACCAGTTTCTCACATTTGTCTAGTACTGCATAGTGAGATAGGTTGGCTTTGCGGGATATTGCAGATACAATGATTCCATCACGACCACCATCGGAGGTAACATCCAAGATATCACCCATTATGCCCATTTCGGACCTGTATTGTTGTTTTGACATGCCCTAGTATAGAACTAGTTGGTTTATGAGGAACATTTTGAAACTTTACAGCGGAACACAAAGCGGAACGGGTGTTTCAGGCAAAAAAATACCCGAATTATGGTAAAACTGGCGCGGGCAGAACAGTTAGAGGTTCTGCCCCTGTCTGGTGTCAGGCGCGGTTCTAGTACATTTTGGTGATCAGATCACTAGAATCCACCAGAACCTGATCCAAGGCACACAATCGGAACTTCTGTAAATACACAAACTCTAATTACGATTACAAAAGTGAAAGAAAATCTAATGTGATTTACAGGATGAAATATTAGATGGTTATGATAATGTTGTAGGAATTTTTTAGGAATATAGTTTCGAATCTAATTAATTTTTTCAATAACAAGCAGTTCGTAAAATCCAAGATTTATCTTATTACTAGCAAAACTAATTTCTAAATCATCATTAGATAGAGTCTCTTTTCTTTCTCCATCTCCAACATCTTTACCTGAAATTATAGTTGATTCAATCCATTCTGAAGGCTCAGATATTCCCAAAGATCTCGTTTCCTTATCAAATTCTTTTAAAATATCTTTGATGATGGGTTTTGATGCACTAGTTGGGGCAACTCCATTTTCATTAGAGAGAAATATTTTTACCTTAAAAATATTATCAAATTTAGATTTATGCCATGAAGAATCAGATTTTCCATAATAAAATGACACATCACCAATCCATCCATCTTTGTCATGAATGAGTTTATAGACATGGAATTGATTTCCATTTGATGATTTGTCTGCATCAAATGAAATAGAAAACGAAGAGGAACCTAATCGAGTCAGATTACTGAGAATTTTCTCTTTTTTGATATCAAATTCAGATTTTAGATTAACATTTGAAGGTATTATTTCACTCGAATCAGTTTTTTCAGATATAGAACCTTGTTCCTTCTCAACAATTCCCTCATATTCTTTGGTATCTTGAGGAGACAGTTCGATTCCAATTAATGTAATCACGATAATTGGAATAATGATTAAAAGAACTTTTGTTAAATTTGATTTTTTGAGGTTTAATTCCATGTTCGGGATTTACAAATTTTTCAATATCTTTGTTGTGTTGCTCCATGTCTATTTCTCTTTGAGTTTTCTTTCTAAATAACCCTAGTGATTATCTGGAATTATTTGAACTTGGGTGTATTGAAAAAATTAAACCTCTTGGCATCAGAGATAATTACCTTTTTGGAGAATTATTGTCTCCTCCACTGCCAGATGCTTTACTTGATGTGTACTAGATTTTCCACCTGATACAAAATGAAAATTTATACAAAATTTTCTGATTTTTACAAGATTTGAGGTTTGATGTGCAGAATCAAGGGTTCTGATGGATTCTAGTGATCTGATCACCAAAATGTACCAGAATCTCAGGCGCAGATGTTGGAATTCGTTTGATGCCTGCTACTGAAATATCCATGGAATACGGATATTCTTACCTGATTGGCTAAAAAGTCATTCACGGGTCAGTTTTGAGATTCATAATAACTTTTTATTCCCATTTTGGAAAGATAAAAGAAGATGTTTGATAAATTCAAAAATGATGAAGATGAGGGAGGCGAGACGATGACGCAGGAACCCAGACCAGAGACTGCAGAACAGCAGCACCCCCCAACAGTTGAAACGGCAAGCCAGATTGGAATCGGGGAACTGATGGGAAAACGTGCAAAGTTAGAAGAGGCAATTGATTACGTCGGTGCGATGATTAAAAATCTCAAAGACAAGAGAACCATGCTTGAAAAGGACATTGAAGATGAATCAGTAGATATTAAGAATCTCAAGGAAAAATTACAAAAGGTTGGCGAATACATAGATGAGGAGAATCGGGGAATAACAGAGCTTGCAGAAAAGAGAAAGCGTGTGGAAACCGAGGCAGACGAGGTGGGGACGATCATCAACAACCTGAGAGAAAAACTCTCCGGAGTCGACAGGATTATTGATGATGAGGGCAACAGGGTAAAGAGAATCAGAGAGTCCAGAGAATCTATATAGCTAATTACATGAATTTTGCAGTGCTGCTGGTACCAGTTGATTCTCCCTGCGTATCTGTTGGAACAGAGGGAAACATCTGACCTGCGGAAGTCTCTGCAACAGCGGCTGCCTCTTTGAGAATTGCCTCTGATTCAGGATTGGTGCTTTCAGCGACACCAAATGCGGAATCCCCGGAGAAACTTTCAGTCATAAATCCTCCAAGCATCTCTGCCATCTGGCCGATCTCCTGTTCTGCACCGGGCATTATTTTTCCAAGTGAGGATTTTAGGTTCTTCATCAGTCCCATGGTTGGCATAATTGCGACTACGGTATCACCAAGATCACTGCAGGTGGTTAATCGTAGTTCAATCTGCTCTAATGCTATTCTGGCGCTGCTGAGAATTTTGGTTACCTTTCTTACCTCGGCTAGTTCATTGCCGAGAACCTTGCTGGTTTGAATGTCATGTTTTTGTGTGGCATCCACGATTCGCTGGAATAGCTTTGCGTCACGTTCCTGTAGATTAGTCAACATAGAGTCTAGTTTAGTAATTTGTAATTGTAATTTCTTGATTCCCTCCTGCACCCTTGGTTTTAGAGGGCCTTTGGGCTTTAGGGTATTGTTAATTTTTTCACCAATACCTGCTTCTGGCTGTTTTGACCACTTGCTGTGCAGATTAGACATTGAGATTAATTTTAGAATACATACTTAATTTCGAGTGTAAAGATTGGTTCACAGTACATAAAATTTAGCTAGCTAAACCTCGCCTAGAGGGCCGGGGGAGGTATGTCGTATTTGGCATATCTCATAGATTAGTGCCTCTTTATGCCCAGCCTGACATGATAAAGACGGTTTGAGAATATGAGACATTTTTGATGGATGCCTGATTTATGCAGTAAAATTCCTCACATAACTTGGTCTACTTCCAGGTCATATCACCTAGAATCTGATTGCGTGATAGCGTGGTCCTGTGGTGGTGTTGCTCATGTCTCTTTTTTCGGATTGACCATAACTGGTCTGTCTCATCAAAGGATTCTCCGCAGAGGCTGCACGTCTTCATTAATCTGGGGTTGTCCATATGCATGATAAAACTGTCGGTGTACATGTTTGGTTTTTTGATCTCCTCTTGTTTTTACGCAGATCTGCAGGATATCGGTGCGTGACCTCATGACAATCATCGGGTAGTTAATGCACCTTCCTAAACGGCAGAAATCGATTAAAAAATCTATTTATCCTTTTTTTTATACATGAACTCATGAGCGAGCCGTTTGGTTTTGAACTGCCAGAGGAATCCAGGGAACTTACCGACAAAGAGTACGTCAATCTAGTCAACAGAATCCGTGGAAATTTCCTAAGCTATGTGGCAGTCCTTGATTCCATACTTACCGTGATAATATCAGACCTGTTTTTACGTGATAAAACCGATTTTTCCCTGTGGACACAGACCGTATTTGACGAGGATAGGACCGCATCATTTGGCACAAAAATTGTCTGGTTATCGAGGATAATGAGGCATCACATAGATTTTAAAAACGAGATCGACAATAGTACAAGGAAAAAAATCCAGCAAAAGCTCAATGAGATCAGGGAGATCAGAAATGACTTTGCACATAACTTTGCACACAACAAAAAGATCGAATCAGAAAATGTCAAAAATAGGATTATAAAACTTTATGATTTTGAGGAGGGGGTTACCACCCCCAAGACGTTTGAGATGAGCCAGATAATGAGTCTGATTAACGATTCGTGGATATTGGAGCATCTTGAAAGATTGCAGGTGCTAGCTAGAAAGATCAGGGAGAGGTAATTCGTGTTCCCCCAAAAAAATAGAAAATTATTTTTATGATGAGATGTGGTATAGAAAAATGAACAAAAAAATTGTGCTGGTTATACCGGTTCTTATAATTGCAGTTTTCATGGCTTTTTTGGCAGCCTCTCCCGAGAAGGAGGATAACGTGGTATTTCACATAACTCTTGCAGAACCAGAACTGTATGTTGATGGGGCATACACTGACGTGTTTACAATTGACAGCGGGGAGTATTATTTCAGATTTGTTCCAAACGGCAGCAGCCCGGAGATACTATCAATAACACTAGACGGAGACGGATTTGATTTTTACGAGGATTTCAAACTTGAGAGTACATGGCATCCTGCAGGGGGGTACGGGTACTATACATGGGAGTATGACGGGGAAGAAACCATTGTAATTTCAGAGATGCAGGAGATCTCAATAACTATCAATCCGAATGAAAATGTGATGGGATCCGTATCAGTCGATATTTTGAAAAAATGATTTGCTGGTGGCATCATCTGATAGATCAGAGACCATAAAACAGAATCCAGAATGATGTTATTCATATCTTCTAATCTATTTTTAGCGATTTTTGTTGCTGCACAAAGTGACAAGCGTCTATTGTCGTTTCATAAAGTCATACAGTAAAATTAATTTTAATCATCTTAATTTTTCTTGTTCACGCACAAAATCCTCATCATTGAACAGATCGTTAAAATCAGGATCAGATGAGGAGGGTGTTTCGACTTTGGATACAACAAAGTGGACTGTATCTTCTTCCTCCTTGTTGGAGGCAACAAAGTGAATTATGTCTTCTTCCTTGTGGGAGGACAGATAATACAGGGCAACAAAGAACAGAAACGCGATGCCAAGGGGGAGGGCAACAATTAGGAACAGACCAGATAACAGGGCTAGGAAGTAAAATCTGGCTTTCAATATACTCTTAGATTGCCAATACTATTATAAAATTACTATTCACTTGTATACTGATCTAAAGGCAGGGGTTACTATCATAAAAAATGGACAGGGATCATACATATTCAATTTACAGCATAAACCATCAGGACAAAAATCATCCTTCTTCAGAACTGCGTGTGCGGGAGAATGAGTTAGAAAACAAAAGAAAGATGTTACAGAGCAAATAGTAGTAATTGTTTTATATTAATTTACATCTTGCATATTATGGTTGACAAACAGTCAGACGATGATAATCACAGCGACCAATTAAACCCCAATAACGACGAATATCAGGGCGATTAGGTTACTAAGTAAAACCCATTCTTTTTTTATTTACTTGAATTAATTTTAGATTTAATTCTGGCACTGATTAGTTATTGTAGCAGGTCTAGGAATAACTGCCGGTTGCAATAGAATCAGGATATTAATAGTTGTTTTAGAAAAATAGATTGTTGCAATTATTTTCAGTCCTGACTCATCCAGTTACTGTTCTTTTAATCATATTTTGTAGTCTTGTAATTGGTTCAATTGCTATTACCCTGATGGATGAAACTGATATGATCTTTGCTTGTTCTCTTGGTTCACCAATATTTACGGATCAACAGCACGAACAAAAACAGGCCTATTACGACCTGTACAATTGGTTTGGTGGTGGAACTCCATCACCTGGTGCGATACTAGAAGACCTTGATGATGATGATATTTTTGTATGTGTTGGGTTTGATAGCAAATCAAATAAAATAACTATCACCATTGACAGGCCGGACCTAGTGACTTTTTATCAAGAGAGAATACAGTCAGCCTACCCAGATGTAGATTTTGATGTTCGTGAATATCCTTCCGAGGATATCTGATGTACAATGACATGATAACCAAAACAGTTTGATAAATTAAATGGCGTTAACCCCTTTCGCTGCAGAACGTTGAGAGATTTCCTCTCGCGGTCAGAGCGCCATGGCGCTTGATTACCTTTTTTGTTCTGCGGGGTTACGCGGTTTCAGTCGATAGGAATTATATCCTTCGGCATTAATTACTATACGAACTTTAACTATTTAACGTTTTACATCATAAATTATAATTTTTCATTGAATTTTATGAAATATTTTATGCCTGTATCCGTATATTTGAGTTGTAATTACGAATTTCCAGATAAAAGATATTGGGATTATCTGGGAGGATTGCCTAGTAACAGTGGAAGCCGTGGGATAGTTGCCATTGCAAGACATTATCAAAAAACGGGGCAACTAGTCATCACGGCAAAAGACCAGAAAAGACTCCGGGAAATCAGCATAAGATTCCCAACAGTCAGCATTACAACTGATATTAAAAAATGGATGATCTCAGCAATCGTAAGCAGTAAAATCCAGATTTGACAGCTGATATCTTGTAAGTAATGCCGTGTATTTCAAGATCAGAGTTACAGAGATGGACTAGGGCGATACTGCAGCAGACGAGGGAGAATCAACAAGATGAATTTGCATGGATTAAATACAACGCCGGGAACGGGGGATATATGAAGGACAGAAAGGCAAAGGCAAAACTGATAATACTTTTGGGAATTATCTGGGTAATTATCACGCTGCCACTACCGTGGATAGTAAATAATCCACTGGTCTCAGAGTCACAGTTTTACACCATACTTGGCATCATAAGTGTCATGTCAATTCCATTTGTTATTCTGGGAGTTGTCTGGACGTTAAAGCCGGAACTTACTACGTAGCATCTTGAAGGACATACCGATATCAGGAAAGATGCCAGAGCTGGAAATTGCAATCAAGGCGGCAAACAAAGCAGCAGAGGCAGTCCTGGAGATTTATCGCGGGGATTTTGAGGTATCAAAAAAGAGCGATGATTCGCCCATCACAAAGGCGGATCTAAAAAGCAATGAGATCATAAAAAAATTTCTTTTGCAGACAGGACATGCGATATTATCCGAAGAGGACAACGATGATCTGGGCAGACTATCAAGGGAGACGGTCTGGATTGTGGATCCGCTTGATGGCACCTCGGATTTTATTGATAAGACAGGCGAGTTTACAATCATGATTGCGCTGATACAAAACAAAAAGCCGGTTCTTGGAGTCATTGCCTGGCCAACAGACGGGACGCTGTTTGTCGCACAAAAAGGTGGAGGCGCATACAGGTATTCAGGGGACGTCTGGAGGAGGATGTCAGTTACTAAAACCGACCAGATCTCAAGATGCAGGATCGTCGGATCAAGACACCATCTCTCAGAGAGGGAGAGGTTGTTTATCAAGGATTTGGGAATAACTGATTTTACAAGCATGGGCAGTTCACTAAAGGTTGGAAAGATCAGCTCAGGCGAGGCAGAGGCATACATCACGACTACAAACAAGATGAAGGAATGGGATTCTGCCGCATCATACTGCATTGTTTCAGAGGCCGGCGGAAAAATGACAGACATGCTGGGAAACGACATTACATACAACAACGAGGATGTACATCATCAGAATGGCATCCTGGTAACAAACGGATTAATTCATGAAAAGATTGTCGCAGAATTTAAAAAACTAGATTAGGTTTCTTTGTTTAAGAAAGTCTTTTACCTTGTTTGCGCTCTCTGAGAGCGGATCGTGTTCTGTATCAACTGTGAGGTCTGCGGCTTCTGGTGCCTCGTAGGGATCGTCGATTCCCGTAAATCCCTTGATCTCCCCCTTTCTTGCCTTGGCATACATTCCTTTTACGTCTCTTTGCTCGCATTTTTCAAGTGAGCATTTTACGTAGCATTCTGCAAACTGATCACCGGCATTGATGATCTCCCTTGCATTTTGCCTGTTCTCGATGTATGGAGATACCAGGGATACAACACTTGGAACGCCGTGATGCAGCAGCAGTTTTGCCAGATGGGCCACCTTTTTGTTGTGTTCATCACGTCCCGCCTTTGAGAAATCCTTTGGAGAGAACCATTCGCGCAGTTCGTCACCATCAAGCATCGCCAGATTTGGGATGTCTTTTTGCAGATCCTTTACGATGGTGGTCTTTCCTGAACAGGGCAGGCCAGTCATCCAAAGAATGAAGGGTTTCATAATGGGACGAGCCGTGCAACCCATAAAGAGCTTACGTTAGTTGGCCCAGGGCTGTTCTTCCAAATAATCAATATCTGCAATTAATTCCTCAACTTTTTTCACAATTGCAAAGACTGATCTATACTGCTCATACATTTCGGTTTCCTCCTCTTTTGACAAGACATCGGCCTCGGCGGCATCAAAAAACTTGTTTTCCTTGTTGAGATGATCATTTAAAAAAATTGCATATGTTCTCAAATACCTTGATACGGGTTCCCGTGCGGCCTCCTCGCCGTTTTTCCATCTTTTTAGATGGTGCGATATCTGTCTTGCAATGTTCCGTCCAAACTCATGCTCAATCATAAATTTTCGAATGTCTTCCTTTAGAGAATCATAACTTGCAACACATGGAAAATACGAATCCTCCTCCCGGGAGTGATGGATGGTGTCAACGAATTCTGAAATTACAATGGTAATTTTTGTCAAATCCGAAAAGGGAATCGTGGTGCCCAGGTACAGCTGGGTGGCGCATTTTGATATTATTTTTTCCAAGCGGCGAACGTGATCATGATCAGCACGAAGTTGGTTGGTGGCGCTCACAATACTATCTAAAATTCATTATTTAAAAATTATACAAAAGCCGGCTCTGTGAAGTTATAGAGACCCAAAATACGGATCTTCTTCTGATTCAAAAATCGCGTCTGCGGGATTGGACTTGTGATATTTTGAATATTCCACCAAGTCATTAAAAATAGTCTATGGAGATCGCCCAAGCCCTTCTAAACCGGTGGAATTGCTGGGAAGTGGTCCAGAGTTCCAGGCAACTGGATTCTTTTTTTCTATTAATCTAAAATATTCGCTTCATTTTGATTATCAATATCAACAGGTGGACAAGGCGTATCTTCTTCATTTTGAATCATCTCGCAAATAAAAATTTTTCCTCTTTTCTTCTCAACTTTATCTCTTAAAATTTTTCCAAGATCAGTATAAGGAGACATAGATATTTTTCCTTCATGTTTTTTCTCATTATACCACCAGCATTGATGTTCCCATTTTTCACATGCTTTTTTATCTTTATTCATCATATTTTTCCACCATATATATCGTAATCCATACTCGAAAAAATAATTAAAATAATCAATCATTTCATCATCCATTTTTTCTAATTTTTGGTAAAAGAGGTAGCAAGTAAGCAATTCTATCTAGTATGTTAAGATAATCGCCTGTAATTCTATGACAAGCCTCAACAGTACTTTCCTCAGTTAATTTTCGTTCTTCATTCAAAACAAGTTGTAAGTCTTTTTCAAATCTACCTAACAATTCAGCAAATCTTAGTTTTAGGTCTTCATTTAGACTATCTTTTGCATGTTTTTGAATTTTCTTTCCATGATATATTGTGTATACCAAACCAATTAGTGTGCCAGAAGTAATAAATCCTAACAAAACAATTTCAGGGTCAATCAAATCCTCAATTATCTGCTGAATAACTTTTAACACATCATCTTCTTCAGAATATGCATCATTGAAAATAAATAACGAAATTATTACAAAACTAAGAAAATATTGAAGTTTCATGTTTGTATGAAAGTGTTACTGATTTAAAAAGTTGTGATTCAAGTCTAATGCCTCAATCTTTGACAGGTAGAAGAATTTGAGCCATCCTGACAAGTTGACAAAGCATTAAAAATTAACGACATTGGCTAAAAATATCAAACAACCCCGGTTTAATTTTTACCCGCACACACCTAATTCAGTTATTAATGAATGCCATAATTCTATCCATTCTGAATCTCATAACCGGACAGAGCACGGATGGGTTTCAGCTGCCGGATCTTGGTGTGATTTTGGCAAAGTTTGCAGAGTTGCAGGATTTCGTGGAGGCAGTATCTGCCCATGACGGATCAATTGCCTCAGCACACGTGATACTGCTTGCAGCAGGGGTGGTAATTTTTCTAGGTGTTGCAGGGGAGGCATTCTTCAAAAAAACTGGAATTCCAGACATTGCGTTTTTGATGATTCTGGGTGTAATCATCGGACCGGTCTTGGGAATAATACAGCCAGAGGCAGTAATCCAGGTCGTGCCATACTTTGCGGCACTTGCGTTGATCATCATCATGTTTGATGGGGGGTTGAACCTGGACATCAAACACATCATAAAGACTGCACACTTTTCAGTAACGCTGGCAGTACTCGGTTTTATTTTATCAGTTGCAATCATCACGCTTGCCGCACACTTTGCGCTGGGATGGCTGTGGCTTGACAGCATACTGCTGGGATCAATCGTAGGTGGAAGCAGTTCGGCAGTCGTTTTCGGTCTGGTCAGAAACATCAGGATTTCAGAGGAGATCAAGTCGATGCTGAGCTTCGAGTCGGCATTGACTGATATTCTGGCAATGATTGCGGCGTTTGTTTTGTTTGAGGCAGTCCTTATTGGACACTTTGATCTGCAGACACTGCAGGAGACGCTTGGAAGGGCGGTAGTAGTGGGGCTGGTCCTAGGATTCGGGGTGGGAGTCCCCTGGATGTACGTTTCAACCAAGCTTGGCAATACCCAGCACGCATACATGCTTACGTTGGGGGTTTTGTTTGTCCTGTTCTTTCTGGCAACGCTGTTTGGGGAATCTGGTGCCTTGACGGCACTGGTGTTTGGTTTGATGCTTGGAAACAAGAGCCACCTCTCACGGATACTCAGATTCAAACTGCCCAAGATTGAGACAGATGATCCAACGCACAACCAGCTGACGTTTTTGGTGAGATCATTTTTCTTTGTGTTCGTCGGGCTGCTGGCAAGTTTTGGACAGGTAGAATACGTGGTGTTCGGGGTTTTAATTACAGTTGCCATCTACGTTGGAAGAAGGTTTGTTGGCAGGATAACGCTGACAAAGAGGTTCTCCGAGCTCGACAGGGCAGTAACGAACTCGATGATTCCAAGGGGTCTGGCAGCTGCCGTGCTTGCCACATATCCGATTACCATGGGCCTGCCTAATGCCGAGGCATACCCGCAGATCATATTCTTTATCATCTTATCCTCAATAGTTATCACCACGATCGGATTGGGCAGATCAAAAAAGATTCCCCCACCCGAACCAGTTGAGGGTGGATTTATCAGAAAGTCGCCTGAGGGTTCTTGAGTATGATGTTGTTCTGATGTTAACTACAAATCCAGCTAGTCCTGCCGATTAACCTCGGATAATAACACAAAATAGACATCA
The DNA here is from genome assembly GCA_965218785.1 of Candidatus Nitrosopumilus sp. Classification (GTDB taxonomy): domain Archaea; phylum Thermoproteota; class Nitrososphaeria; order Nitrososphaerales; family Nitrosopumilaceae; genus Nitrosopumilus. Next base: position 27,535 of record OZ244650.1, on the reverse strand, counting down.
TGATGTAATATGTGTATGAGTTTGCCGTGGGGAATTCTATTGCTGACCGGAGTACTGGTTTTACTGCCGGGTGTCTATGCAGAGACGGTGGTTCACATGATCTGGATGCTGGAATGGATGTTGAAATTACATATCCTGATGAGATCATAGCAGGTCGCGACGGAATCATCTCGGTTTTGATAAAAAACAACGGCTGGGAAGACAAACAGGATATTTCATTTGTCGTTTCTAATCAGGATGATTCGCTGGTTACAGGTTCGTCAGATGGAATCATCATAGACAGACTTGCACAGGAGGGATCATATGGCGGCAGCATTGATCTGTCGATTCCAGGCGATGCCAGTCCGGGGGTTCATTTTCTAAACATAAGATATTCCCAGGTTCTTGTGGCAAACAATGAAACACCGCAGCCGGCAGTCTTTCGGGATCTTGCAATTCCAATTGTGATAAAAGAAGGCGTGAATATAACAATTCATACGAAAACGCCCGAATCAATCTTAAATGCCAATGCGCAGTTTCCAATCGAGGTGGAGATTCTCTCAGAGGATGTGGATATAACGGATGTCAGTATAAGGATAATCCCGCTAGGGAATATCGAATTTGCAGGCTGGACGCAGTCACATATTTCAAAAATAGAAAAGAACGCACCCGTGGTAGTGACATCGCGGATCATTACGCCAGTTGAGGAGGTGAATAAGGAATACAGGCTGCCGTTTAAGATTATTGTAGAGTTTACTGATGATATTGGAGAAGAGAGGGAGGAATCCCAGATAGTCCCGGTAATTCTAAGACCCAGAGCGTTTATGGAGCTGACGACAGACGGCGGGATCTGGATTGGGGGGCTGTTTATTGCGCCATATGTGAGCATTGGAACAATTATAGGAATTCCCGCAAGTGTGATAATATCGTTGTTGGTTAGAAGAAACAAGAGATCCGGCAGAAAATATGAGGAGAAGAAAGAGAGTTAGGATTCGAGTTTTGCCGTGATTGCCTGAATGTATTTCTGGCTGTATTCGTTGAACAGCCTGATCTTGTTTTGGGCAAGAGCCATGGCACCCGGCCTGTTGTTGATGTGTTTTTCCAGAATTTTCTGCTGTTCTAAAAGATCTTTGAGACCGGTCTCTGACTGGGATTCTAACTGTGTCACCAGGATTGATAATTCTTTTTTGAGTAGTTCCTCGGTATCTGGAATTGCAGGAGGGGCAGCCCCGATAACCTCCTTGGTTGTAATTTTGCCAAATACTTTTTTGTCCAGATCAAGCAACAAAGATGAATAAAACTTGGGCTATAAATTCAGTTTTATTGTATCTGGAGCGTTTATCACAACAGAATAACTGAATTATTTTCTAGAACGTCAAATGCCAAGGCACGAAATATTGAAAAAATTAGCAGTACTAACAAAGAGATGAAGAGACATAACACTTGATTTAGCAGGGATCATGAATATTTTTGAACAGGTTGTTTTATGGTAAAATCAATATGTTCGAATTAGTTAATTCTTTTTAGAACGATCTGTAAAATCCTAAATTAGTCGAAGACAAACATGACAGTGGTTTCCTTGTACAGTTTTAGCGAATGTGTCTTCAGATCGATTATTTTTCTCATATGCTGAATGACATCTAGGACATTCTACAGTACTATCACCATCGTTGATCATTACGGATAGTAATAATTCACCGAAATTCCGTTGTTCGAAAGAGTCTATACCTTCATCCAAAACAGGCTTTCCCAGTTCAGCCCAACACAATGGTGTGTTTTTCAAGTTTCAGGATTTTATTATTGATTAATCCACATAACAAGAGATTTGAGAAATAAACATCACAACCAGAAACATCTTGAAATTGATCAAAGCTCATGGTTTTTGATTCAGTCCCTACTAAAAATATAAAAATTTTCTTAATTTCATCATGATACAATGTTATGACTAGGAGAAAGTAGAATAAAAAAATTATGCTGATTTTTTCAGCTTTGAATATATTCTATATATGACAAACAGCAAAGCGGCTAGAGATATGACAAAAAACACCCAGGCAAATGATGCGCCTGCAGGTGGTATAGGTACAATATTTCGATCTATTATATGATATACAATTCCGATAATCAAGGAAGCGGATATGTTGAAAAACATAACCAAACTAGTTTCAGCTAAAATCAATGAAATGAGAATAATTGCTATTGTATATTTTAGAACTGTTAAATTCATGTTCTAATCATATTTTATGCATTTTCATTATATAAGGAGACACATCTGTGGTTCTAATCTTCAATATCTGAAATCCAGATCCGCCTAAATTACACGAGTCATCAACATGTTATTTTTTTTTTTGAATTGAAATTTTTTCAAATTAATTGTTTCAGGGATTTCAAGTTCTTTTAAAAGAATTCCCTACCATATGGGAGATATCCAATTCAGACCACGCATTAACCTCCTTATTTAACGTGGATTTCCAATGAGCACAAATGATCAAACGTTTTATCTTTAGCGAATACCTATTGTTTATAATGTCAAGCTGTGTGGGCACCTGCAAAACATACAAGGCCAAAAAGCCATCCAAGATTGGCAGATATGCGGCAGGGCAGAAAAGATGCAATCACTGCGAGATATTTGTACAGTATGATGGAAAGACCTGCCCCTGCTGCAAGAGGCAGCTAAGATGCCTTCCCAGAAGTAGAAAGGGAAAAGAAAGGTACCTTGCACAGATTCCAAAATGAGAATGCTTCTCAAGACGGCATCCCGATCGTGCCTATGATCTAATCTATTTATAAGAAATTAAGACTAGAAAGAGTATGGTAATTCCATCCGAGGTAGAAGATTTCGTTGACGAACACATCAGGATGATGATTTCTCAGACAGAGACGTACATACCCTTCATCAGGGTTGCGTTTCCCTATTCAAACAACATAGCTGACGGCGTTTACAACCTGATCATCGGCAGCGCATTGTCCGTATTTGTCAACCAGTATGCAATAAGAATGAAAAACCCGACAGTCGAGGATTTTGCAGATTTTGGAAAAATCGCCCTAAAGTACAGGGATCAAGTCGATAAATTTTTCAAGTGATGATATCATCCCAGCTCGCCTAGAAAATGGACGGTATCACTAGATACGATAACCGTTCTGTCTTTTGGGACATGATACAGCTTTTTTGAGCCGTTAGTTGACTGGACTATGAGTTTTGCAAATGGGTTTTTCAATGACTTGTAAAGTACGCCCTTTTCACCTGAAGACTGGGACCAGTTGGTTCCCTGCACAAGTGAGATGGTCTGAAACTTTATGATCTGATACGAGTAAACCATTTCTGATCAATGATAGGGGTTGTACCCATTAAGGATTTGCTTGATTTCGTCACATTTGTAAAAAGGGTCATTGATTTTTATATCCTTGATATTGCCCACCAAATTATGAATCTGAAATTAAGATGTAATGACTATGGTTTTGAGTGTAAATTTGTTTTAGACGAGGAAAAAACCACCGGGCTGATTAAAAAGTTGAGAAACCACTTTGAAGAAGAGCACAGTATCGACTATACCATGGAGGCAGTCACCCAGATGATTACAAATCGCGGACACTCCCTGGAATCCATAAAATAGTCAGAAATTACAGCCGGACTGCAGGGGAAAGTATTTTTTCAAATAATACGTCAGTCAGCCTGTCTACCAGATCCAGTATTACATTAAACTGCTCTGCAACTAGCTCCTCAAGATCTTCAATGGCGGTATTAAGGCCTGATATTTCAGATAACAGTGTCTGTTTTTCAGTTATAAGGGTTGATACCATATCCTGAAGATTTGTATTTTGGCGTTTTAGTTTGGCGTTCTCCTCAGTTAACCGCTGCAGCTTTTCTGATTCAGTCTCCCCCGGGAAGGGCTGTGGGGCAGGTTCTGGATTTGGCAGCGGGATTGGTTTGGGTTCCGGGGCAGGTTGTGGAATCACCGGTGGTCGGGGTTCCTGTTTGGTTTCAAGTGCAAAGGCGGCAGGGAATAACAACCCGGCTGCCAGAATCGCCACCACAGATACGAAAAAAATATTTTTTATTCTCATGCTTCAAGTATGATAAAACAATATGATATATGAATATGGTTATTGATTTCTTAAAAAATGAAAAAAAGAGACCTATTTGTAAAAATCAGGTTCCTGGTCTTTTTTCTGTTTTGGAAGATCCTTCATAACGGCCTGTACGACCTCGCTGTGATTGTATGTCAGATGTCTGAGAAATTTTGCCGATTCGTCTGCCCTTGTCTTTTCATCTGCAAACAGCATCTCATGACTGCCAAGTTCTGCCATCATCGTGTTGCATTCCTTGCACGGATCAAAGTCGAGATATAGTTTCATGTTTTACGTCATATCCATCGGTATTTAGACTATTTTATGGGCGGCAGTGGCGCCTCTTTCAGCCTGGGCTTTACCTTCTCTGCTGCATCAGTTAAATCCCGCTGTGTTATCCTGATGTCCTTTACGTTTTGAACGCTGCCATTAACATGCCTCTTCAAAGCCGTTATTGCCGCCCTGCTTGCAACTGCCGCAATTTCAGCACCGCTAAAACCATCTGTGAGTTCGACTAGTTTTGGAATATCAGCATCCTCAGATAGCGGCTTGTTTTTTGTGTGAATCTCAAAGATGTGTCTTCGTCCTTTAGCATCAGGATTTGGAACCTTGATGATTCTATCAAACCTGCCGGGCCTGAGCAACGCCTCATCTACGATATCCAGCCGGTTTGTCGCACCGATTATCAGGACGTTGTGCATCTCCTCTAGTCCGTCAATCTCGGTGAGAATCTGCGAGACGACGCTTTCTGTAACGTGTGAACCTCCTCCAGTACCCCTCCGTGGAACAAGCGCATCAACCTCATCTAGAAAGATAATACATGGTGCTGCCTGCCGTGCCTTTCTGAATATTTCCCGGACTCCCTTTTCAGATTCGCCGACCCACTTTGATAACAGTTCGGGGCCCTTGATACTGATAAAGTTGGACTCTGTCATCTTTGCAAGCGCCTTTGCAATCAGAGTCTTGCCGGTACCTGGCGGACCGTAAAGCAGTATCCCCTTTGGAGGCTGGACATCAACGTAGTCAAATGCCTCCTTGTGTTTGATTGGCCATTCAACTGCCTCACACAGCTCCTCTTTTAGTTGATCAAGGCCTCCGACATCATCCCAGCTGACATCAGGAATTTGTACTTGAACTTCCCGGAGTGCGCTTGGTCTGACCTCCTTTAGCGCATCCCTAAAGTCCTGGCCGGTAATCTGGATTTTTTGAAGAATCTCAGATGAGATCTTATCCTCGTCAAGATCAATCTCTGGAAGAATCCTCCGAAGTGAACTCATTGCTGCCTCCTTGGATAACATCTCTAGATCCGCCCCTACAAATCCGTGTGTCGTTTTTGAGATCTGCTTGAGATCCACCTTTTCATCAATCGGCATGCCGCGTGTATGAATTGAAAGAATCTCCAGTCTTCCCTCATCGTCTGGAATTCCAATTTCAATCTCCCTGTCAAATCTGCCGGGACGTCTTAATGCGGGATCAATTGAATCAGGTCTGTTGGTAGCTGCAATAACTACCACCTTTCCCCGGGATTTCATTCCATCCATCAGTGTCAGCAGCTGGGAGACGATTCTCTTTTCAACCTCGCCTGAAACCTCGTCCCTTTTTGGGGCAATGGAATCAATCTCATCAATGAAGATTATGCTGGGTGCGTTCTCTTCTGCCTGGGTAAAGATTTCTCGGATTCGCTCCTCGCTCTCCCCATGGTATTTCCCCATTATCTCAGGACCGCTAAGGGAGGTAAAGTAGGCATTAGTCTCCCCTGCGACTGCCTTTGCCAGGAGCGTCTTTCCCGTGCCGGGAGGACCGTAAAGCAGCACACCCTTGGGTGCCTCCACCCCTATCTTCTCAAATAGTTCCGGATGTCTCATGGGCAGCTCGACCATCTCGCGGATTTTTTGAACCTCGTTTTTCAAACCTCCAAGCTCGTCATATGTTATTCTTGGATGGGAGGCATCATCTACTGCCTTTCTCATGGTACCTAGCTTGAAGACCGTCTTTTCAGTAACAATAACTGGTTTTGATGGCTTTGTGCTAGTTACAACAAACTGGACCCTGCTGCCCATCTGCGTATTAAGGGATATTGAATCGCCGGTTGTAAAGACGTGATTAAGATAATTGTAAATCATGTATTCCTGCAGCCCCTCGGCTGCAATCTTTTCTGTGGGGGATAACACAACCTGCTGGGCATCAGCAGCTTCAACTGATCTGAGTGAAATCTTATCGCCGATTCCGGCCCCGATGTTCTGTCTTGTAACTCCGTCTATCTTGATGACTCCAGAGCCGTACTCCTCAGACGAGGCAGGCCACAGTTTTACATGGGTTTTTTTGTTGTATGATAATTCCAGGATCTGTCCGGTGTTCCATTTTTGATCCTCGATGGTTTTGGGATCAACAATTGCCCTGCCCCTCCCAACATGCTGTTGTGGAATTTCATCTGTTTTTAATATTATTCCAGTCATCATATCACCATAAAAAAGAAGGAGGATTATCGGACCTCCACCGTTTTGCCCTGTGGCTTTTTCTCCTCGACTAATCCAAAGATCAGCTGTAAGATCCCGTTTTTGTAGGTGGCCCTGGCAGAGTCCTCATCAACCTTATGCTGTAAGGGAACACTCACGTGATACTTTTTCTTGCCGTGTTGTGCGGATATCTCCACCGTCTTGTGTTCCACTACAACCTTGACGTCAGTCTTCTCCACTCCGGGCATCTCAGCTATGAGTTTTACCGTTTTCTCCTTTTCATCGACGATCGTCTCGACTGCCGGTTCTCTTGTATCAGAGGCTGGAACAACAAGTCCTGGTTTTACATTCCCATACTCTTTTACAACGGGCTTTCCATCAGGATCAACAGTCATTGTATAACCGTAATAATATGGTCCAGAGTCAGATCCCACCTTTTCTTTGAATTCCTCAAAAATGTCATCTATACTGAAAAAAGAGTCTGACATTCTCTTGAAGATTCTATCGCTCTCTTCATCAAAGTACATTGTCATATTCACCTATTGTATGTAATATGTATGACATTATATAAAGATTAGGTAGAAACACGTTATTTCTTACATAATCCTATTATAAGTGACATGATATGGGATGTTAATGAGGGTTTCAAGCATGTCCATACCAGAAGTTGTAAGGGAGATCATTACCAGAAACCGTTCAATTTATGACTGCATGAAGATGGATTTGATAAATTACACGGCGCTGGCAGTAAAGATACAGCCGGAGATTGAAAGGATTCTGGGAGATTCTGTAAATCTGAATACGGTGGTGGTGGCAATCAAGCGGTATGCAGATTCGTTTGAAATCAAGCAGGACATCAAAGAGGAATCGGTTTTGAAGAATGCCCGGCTGGCACTAACTGACGGGATGATGGATATCAGGTTTTCTGCAAAGGATTCAGTTGGCATGGACCCGAGGGCAATTTTGGAAAAATTCTCAAAGATAACAAGCAATTACGAATTTTTCAGACTCTCTGACTCTTTTAGATTTCTTACAGAGGATGTGGAGGATATCAGGCAGATATTTAGCAGCATCACAGACGGGGATGAGATGTTTAGTACGGGTCTTGCAAAGATCAGAATCTCGATTCCCGCATCCCGGAATCCATCAGATGTGGTATCCTATGTTGCAGAGGTGTTGCATGCAAACGGGATAGAACTTGCAAATGCGTTTTTCAGCCAGGACAACATTGTGATCATCCTCAATGAAAAGGATTCGTCTCGGGCATATGATATTCTACATTCTGATATCATGCGAAGATGATTTTGGCGGATTTTTTCTCATAGCATATATGCACCCAAAATGTGGGGAGATCGATTGACCAGACACAAGAAAAAGATTGTTATTTTGGGCGGGGGGTTTGCCGGAGTAGAGTGCACCAGGCGGCTCGAAGCAAAATTCGGAGATGATCCAGAAATTGAGCTGGTAATGGTAAGTGAGGATAATTTTCTGCTGTTTACACCGATGCTGCCGCAGGTGGCATCCGGAATGATCGAGACCCGGCATATAGTGATGCCCATTAGAACCGTCTGTGAAAAGACAAAGTTTTACGAGGGCAGGATCAAAAATATCGATCCCTATGGAAAACTGGTGACGATATGGGGGACTGGGGACAGGAGAAGCATCTCGATTCATTATGATTTTCTGGTAATTGCGCTGGGCAGCCAGACGAACTTTTTTGGAATGGCAGACGTGGAAAAAAACGCCTACACCATGAAGACGCTAAATGATGCGGTGATGCTAAGAAACAGGATAATTGACATGCTAGAGCAGTCAGAGAATGAGACTGACACAATCCTTCGAAAAAGTTTCCTGAATTTTGTGGTGGTAGGCGGGGGGTTTGCCGGAGTGGAGACTGCAGGGGAGCTGATGGACCTGCTTTTGGATGCGCGAAAGCATTATCCGACCATACACAAGGATGATCTCAAGGTTGTGGTGTTAGAGGCGCTGCCGAAGATTCTGCCTGGATTTAATCAAAAGTTGGCAGAGTTTGCAAAAGAAAAGATGCAGGAGAGGGGAATTGAGATCAGACTAAAGACGGCAGTAACCAGTTTTGATGGGAACGAGGTCGCCACAAAGTCATTAGATGAGAGCCCAAAGGATCCAGTTGATCATACAAAGACTGGTGCAATCAGGACAAAGACTCTGATCTGGACTGCGGGGGTGACACCTGTCAATACGATAAAGAGGTCGATGTTCAAGACAGACAAGGGCAAGGTCATAGTCAACGAGTATCTGGAGATTCCCGATTTTCCGGGGGTTTTTGCAATCGGGGACTGTGCGTTGATTTTGGATCCTGAATCACAGAGGCCGTTTCCCCCGACGGCACAGATTGCAGAGGCCCAGGCAAGGACAGGGGCTAAAAATTTGGGGGCGTTAATTACAAGCTCGAAAAAGGAGAAATTCACATACAAGCCAAAGGGGCAGATGGCAATAATTGGAAAGAGGGCGGGAATTGCCACGTTTTTGGGAACCAACATCTCCGGGTTTTGGGCCTGGGTGATCTGGAGAAACGTGTATCTCTCAAAGATTCCAACCTTTGATAAGAAAATCAGGGTGCTGCTTGATTGGATGATAGATCTGTTCTTTGACAGGGATATCTCCAGGCTAAAGCTGATGAAGCGTGAAACCAAAAAAGAGTACAGGATGCTTGATGAAGTCGATGATGTCTGGTAGTTGGGAAAGCAGCATATCAAAAAAAATTATTGGAATGAAAATAAAGTCTTTTTAGATATGTTTTAGGGATCCCCGCCGTAATTTCTGCTGGATTTTTTTAGAATTAATCTTGCAGATAGGGGTTTTGGTGGATTCCAGTGTCTGATCACCAAAATGTAGCAGAACCAGACAGAATCATGTAGGAAAAGAAATCTATTGCTTGGTTGATGCTGAATTCTCTAGTTCTGGATGTGCTGTAAGAAATCTATTTATCCAATCTTCTGTAAAATGGCCTTCTAACAACCATTCCCTGTAATCTGTGTCAGGATAGGATTCAAGTAGATTTTTCGCATAATGGGCCCACATAACTTCAGGAAAATCAGGAGGGTTATCAGGACCATATACAACATGAATTTCTGTTCTGCCCCACTGATCATATGGTCTTTCCTGTAGCTTTTCCATTTCTGTCTTTATTACAGATGCAGCATTCATCACAGATGGAACACTAGATGTTGCAAACGAACTTTGTGCAAACGTCTCTTTTTCTATCAATGGATCAAGGAGGATTGTTCCATTCTCATCCACATAAAAGTAGACCAAATCATCATTGTCTTGATTTATGGAAATATTGATTTCACCAATTCGATAGACCACATCAGGCTCGTTGATAACAAAAGTAAATATTTCTTGGAGAGGCTTTGTATTATCAAACTCTGGGGTGTAAGAATAGTGAGTATAATTTCTCATTGGAATCATTTTTTGATCAAAAGTCTCACTGAAATATTTCAAATTATCTGATTCCACATCAACAAAACTTGAGACACTTGCAGAAAAATAATCCCTTTCACAATTTTCACATCGATCATTAAAGTTTACATAACTTCCAGTTTCCTCATCAGGTATCACATATGCATAGTCATAAACCACATCAAACGGTACACCAACCTGTGCCATTCTAGGAAAAGTTACCTCATATGTTGGCCATTTTTTGATAATATACCCCCACACATTTGGATTTATTTGCTTGTTGATAAAAACCAAATCTGTTTCCAGAATAGACATCAAAGCCGCATCATACTCTATTGGAGTTGATAAATTCTCTAGTTCTGGATGTGCTGTAAGAAATCTATTTATCCAATCTTCTGTAAAATGGCCTTCTAACAACCATTCCCTGTAATCTGTGTCAGGATAGTATTCAAGTAGCCATCCCGCATAATGAGCCCACATAAATTCAGGAAAATCAGGAGGGTTATCAGGATCATATACAACATGAACTTCTGTTCTACCCAGTTGATCATGTGGTCTTTCCTGTAGCTTTTCGATTTCTGTCTTTATTATAGATGCAGTATTCATCACAGATGGAACACTAGATGTTGCAAACGAACTTTGTGCAAACGTCTCTTTTTCTATCAATGGATCAAAGAGGATGGTTCCATTCCCACCCACATAAAAGTAGACCAAATCCTTATTGTCTTGATTTATGGAAACATTGATTTCACCAATTCGATAGACCTCACCAGGCTCGTTGATAACAAAAGTAAATATTTCTTGGAGAGGCTTTGTGTTATCAAACTCTGGGACGTAATAATAATGAGCATAATTTCTCATTGGAATCATTTCTTGATCAAAAGTCTCACTGAAATATTCCAAATTATCTGATTCCACATCAACAAAACTTGAGACTCTTGCAGAAAAATAATCACTTGCACAATTTTCACATTGCTCATTAAAGTTTACATAACTTCCAGTTTCCTCATCAGGTATCACATATGCATAGTCATAAACTACATCAAACGGTACACCAACCTGTGCCATTCTAGGAAAAGTTACCTCATATGTTGGCCATTTTAGGGCTTCATGCGTTCCGGCCGGATAAACCACATTTGGATAAAGCTGCTTGTTGGCAAAAACCAAATCTGTTTCCAGAATAGACATCAAAGCCGCATCATACTCTATTGAATCTACATCATTTGGAGTAAGAGTTGATGAATTATCGAGGATGGTTTCCTTAACATCATCATCATCATCATCCGTATAGGTTTGTGCCACATCGACTGACTCCCCGCCTATTTTCACGCTGTCTGGTACTGATGCGGTATCCTGAAGCTCCGAGTGTTCAGAGACTGATGCGGTAGGATGCTCGGTGCTCTCTGCAACTATCCTCCATCCCTTCTTTTCTGCGGTCTTTTCAGTTACACATGCCGGAGATCCGTTATCCCGAATCACCAGGATTCTATTCACTTTACACACCACATCCTCGGGTAACACACCTGATTCCAGCTGTTTTTTTGGAGATAGATAATCAGAGTAAGATGGTATGGTAATGCCTGAGAGTAAAATTAATGATAATATCACACTTGCAAAGATGATGCCTGTCTTTCTCACACAGTCAGATTTGTCTCATACATTAAAAGAATTAGGATCAAAAGATAACTCTGATCGTATGGATGAATAAACAGCCGCCAAAATACGGTGTTTAGATGTTGTTTGTCCTGCTTTGTCAGGTTCTGTTGTATGAGGTGTGGGCATTTCAAATTTCAGGTCAAGATTTCCAGAATAGACATCAAGGCCGCATCATACTCTATTGAATCTACATCATTTGGAGTAAGAGTTGATGAATTATCGAGGATGGCTTCCTTAACAACATCATCATCAAGGATTCCTGTAGAGATTATTTTTCCCCATTTCATTTTCTCAGCAGTTAGTTGTTACACACGCTATCTTTCCATTGGTGCGAAGCACAAGCACATGTTCTGGATTATTACATTGTAATTCTTCAATTTCCATTCCTTGATCTAACTGAAATTTTAGTGGTTCTGGGAACCCAAATGATGTAAATCCTAACAACATTATACAAGCAAATAAATCCTACTAGTTTTTTTACAGCCATTAGTTTTTTTATAATCTTTGATAGATTTAACTTGCATTACAAAGTCAGAGGTGCCGATTGTGTGCCCATTTCGAATAAAATTATGCCATAAATTCAAATTTTCCCAGCACTGATCTAAAAGCAAAGAGTGTCCAGTCAGGGTCTGCTGGATTCCAGCGTCTGATCACCAAAATGCAACAGAACCCAGATATGTAAATGATTGGAATGATCCAACTCGTAAAACTGTGAGAAAATTAAAAATTCTAATTTGTAATCTGTCTTTTAATTTTGTAAATAATGATTGCAGGTGCTGCCAGATACATTGAGGCATTTAGGAGCATCAGGCTGATACCATAACCCAGCATCTCTTGTTCTGAATCAATATCCACATAATTTAGGATTGACAGCGTGGATAACATCGGGGTGATTGCAAGTTTTACTGCCTCTCGAAATACGGGGGATTCCCGTTCCAGGTCGGCAACTGCAGGTGAGAATGAATAGTAAAACTCGTTGAATCCGGCCATAAATGCGGCTCCGGATTCGGTTGGGAGGATCATGTTGTCTCTGAGTTCTCTTAACTGCTGGACCTGTGGCGCCAGCTCAGAGCCGTATGTCGCAGTTGCAATCAGGCATCCCCCCGTGGGATCAGAGCCGAAATTAAAGGAGTCAAGTGTTTCCTCGAATTTTGGAAACAGGGAGTCAAAGTCATCTAGAGCGTTGCTATAGGAAATTACGTAAATGTTTTCAACAGTATACACCGCGATATCCATGAATTTTACATTGAGATCCATGCCTTCGGAGAAAAAGTATCCTTCCGCATTGGTGACGTATGACGGATGGCCGTTGAGGGTTGATTTTTCCTGTGAAAGGATATTCAGGGTGCCAGAATCTATTGCCCCCTTTAATTTTTCATTTTGTTCGGAGATAAAAACATCCAGGGTTCGCCCCTCTGTTGCGTGGACTGTTACTGTAATTACCGGGTTTGTCGCTCCTGTTTTTGGTCCCACCGCGTACACGTCTGGGGCGTCTGCCTGCGTACCATCGGATTCCTGCAGCAGCCAGCCGTCAGGTGCGATAAAGGCAAATCCGTGTTCTTCACTTTCAAATTCCTGGTTTCCGGCCTCCGGTGTTGTGGGTAGTTGCATGCGTTCGGGTTCGGCAAGCTCTAGAATGTCCGGAATCTCAGAACGGTCAGCTGTGTATGCCCTTAGAACCTTTACCCGTTCTGGGTCTTCTGGCCTGTCGCTGTCATCAGTCGGAACAGATGCGATTACATCAAGGGTCGCAAAACTTTCATCAGTTACGATTCTGCCAAACACGGTGTACCCCCCGTCAAGGTTGTTGGAATCCTGATGAACTATGAAAAACTGCGAGCCGGCACTGTCCGGATCGGTAGCGCGTGCCATGGATACGATTCCACGGTCGTGTTCTATCGTGTTAAATTCGGCATTTATGTTTTGGACCAGACCGCCTGTTCCCCAGGTGCTTGGGTCGCCGTTGATTGTATTTGGATCGCCGCCCTGAATCATAAATCCGGGAATTATCCTATGGAATAAAGTTCCATCATAGGATCCGGATCCGGCCAGTTCGATAAAGTTCGCAACGTGATTTGGTGCATCATCGGGGAAGAATTCTATTACAATGTTTCCAAGATTGGTTTCCAGGACTACCAGTGGTTCATAGTTCTGGGCAGATATCTGATCTACAAAACCAGGTAGGAATAACGTAACGGCCATTATTAGAAATATTCTATGCATGATTTTTTTGTAAATAATGGGTTACTTAAAAGCTAATTGTATTGGTTTTTAACAAAGCCTGACAGACCACCGATATGGAATCTGGTGAGAAGATTCAGGCACATCTGGTTTCAGTATGGAGGGAATCTGAAAAATTCATGTCAATTGGCGGAAGAGAGGGAATGCTGGTGCTAACTGACAGGCATCTGGTGTTTGTACACAAAACGGGGGCCAAGATGAACTGGTGGAGGGCAGTCACACAGAGACAGGTGATTGGTTTTCTCAGATCAAAGACCACGATGATTCGGCATGACGGGTATAACGAGGTGGATCTTGTGGAGGATCTGGGGAATCCGAAAAACAGCGAGCTGGCATTTACTGATATTTCCAGGATTAATTATGAGGATAAGGTCTGGGGCGGCGTCTTAAAGTTGGAATATGAAAAAGACGGGAAGAAAGAAAAGTTCCAGTATGCGATAGCGCAGGACTGGGTAAAGTATCCAATGAAAGAGCCCACCAAATACATGAAGGTGGACTGGAGGCCCTTTGTGCAATATATTAAAGACAGGCAGTATCGTGAGTAGGTTGGGTAAAGTCTATGCTGTTGGTGTCGGTCCGGGTTCGCCAAAATATGTAACTGGGATTGTAAAGGAGATTCTTTGTAACTGTAATGTTGTGGCAGGTTACAAATACACGCTAAAAACAATCGAGTCCTTGATTCAGGGAAAGGAGATCCACGAGATTACGATGGGTAACCAGGAGGAGACGTACCAGAAGATTTTGCTGGAGCTTGGCGAGGGAACGCTGGTGGTTCCGTTTACAGGAGACGTGAATTTTTCAGAATCAGAGGTGGTAGACAGGCTGGTGGAAATTTTTGGCGGGGTGGAGATTGTTCCGGGAATTAGTTCGGTGCAGGTTGCCGCATCGATGGCAGGAGTGCCACTGGATAAATCCAAGGTAATTACAATGCATGTTACAACTCCGATTGAGGAGAAAAAGCTGGAACTGCAAAGGGCGTTAATTGACGGCTTTAGCGTGGTTCTGGTTCCAAGACCCTGGCCAAAGCAGCCAGACAAGCATTTCATGCCTTCAGAGATAGCGGTGTATCTTCGTGAACACGGTTTTCCCACCGGTAAGATGAAGGTACACGTGTTTGAGGCAGTGACGACTGGGGATGAGACCTGTTTTGCGGGGAATGTAAAGGATTTGGAGGGCAAAGAGTTTTCTGATCTGTGTGTGATGGTCTTTGATCAGGCAGAGAGGGATTCATACATGAATTACAAGTGGCAGTGGAAAGACTAGTTTTTTGGGTGGTGCTGGACATCAGCCGTGCTGGAAATAGTGGTTCTGTCTTGTGTGTGTGAAAGTAATGAGGTAATAACACATGATTTTGCCCCCAAGATCTGAATTAATTATGGTTTCAAAATTAAAATCGGGATTTGTCTCTAAATGTTTGTGGTCTTTGAGATGAATGATTAATTCTGCTTTACGGAGATGGAATCGCGGCAGGCATCCGTCTGCTATACACGTGTGAATAGGATTAGTATCATCACCGTGGCTCTCTCATGATAATATATTCACAGTTAGACTAATCTCAGCTGGTATTTTACTGGTTTTTCTTCCATCACTTACATCTAATTCAAAGTCAAAAGTAGTCATAGCTGTCGTGTTGAGGAAAATAACAACTTCGGATTCTTTTTCTAATTGATCTGGTGTTAACCTTTGTGTTAAGTTGGTTGCGTTGAAGAAACGAGTAAGATTATCATCATCAACTAAGGGATATAACCACGTCGCAGCATCAGCATCAGCATCAGTATTAACACTCCAAGTAAAAATTAAATCATCATTGTCATCATCCACATCATCACTGTGGGATCCATCCAACATTACTGTCACAGGTGTGCCAGTTACCATAAATGGGTTAGCTTTTGCGTCCTTCATAATGTCATCTATGATAAAGACGTCGTTATCCACACTTGCAGTAAAATTGGCAACTGGCGGATTATTGTAACTGCCTGAATCTGCAGTAACAAAGAATTCCTTTTCTGTAGAGACTTCATACATCACACCATCAATGGATTTGGTGGCAGTAACCTCCAAGACATATGCCCCCCTCTGAGTGGATTGATCAGGTATTATGTAAAAATCATCATACAGACCATCTGCACCAGTCTCACCGCTTGATTCATCCAGAACAGAGCCAGACGGATTCTTTATCACGGTTGAAACGGCGGCATCCTCTATGGGATTTCCAATAAATGACTTGTAGTTTGACTTGTACTGGGTTTTAATTTCATCAGTAACCAAAACGTCATAATCCCAGCTCCTCTTCCATTCAACAGAATGGGGTGATGATACAAACACCTTCAAAGAGGTCGCATTGGATGTGTTTTTTGAAACATTCTTTGGCAGTGTTCTGTCATCGTCCCTGTCGTATGACTGTTTTTTATAATCTTCATAACTTAGGCCCGTATTCGCGTCACGTGTCGTTGATTTTTTGGCGTTTGTCTCGTCAAGTCTTATCAGGTTTTTCTGGTGTTCTGCTTCGGCCTGGGCTATTCTTTCAGCCTTTGCCTTGTTATAAGCCGCTTTAAACGAATCATCAACTACCGGTTCTGCCACCCGGCTGGCCTCTTCAAACAAGTTGCGCTGTCCTGTGGGTATTTTTGGCTTTTCTATATCTATAATCCATCTCTTTGTTACTTTTTCAGAATCAATTTTTATTTTGGATACTATAATGTATTTTTTATCGGCAATGTTTTTACCGAGAATTACAACAGAGTTTGCAGGATCAATAATTAAAAACCTGTCTTCTTTTATCTTGAATTTTGAAAAGGGATTCTCCAGCGTGACCTTCTCAGAACCGTCATGGGTGTAATCAAGGGAATATGAGACTGGCACGCCGTCAGTGAGTTCTATTGTGATCTTTGAATTTTCATCCTCCCCGACTATCTTTTTGGATTCCTGCCCGTCTATCTGGGATAACGGCAAAATCAGGAAGAGCAGCCCCAGTACGGGAATTATAATTTTTAAATTCAACAAACTCAATTAAGAAAGATATGTTATATTCATTTCTAGACTAAGATACGTAACATCTTGGTTAATATCAATCACGAATTTGCCAGCCTCAAATCACGCCTACTGGCAACAGGCTCAGATCTCAGGAAGCTGTTCCAGACCGCCGTCTTGCTGTTGTTGAATCATCTCTATCATGTAGAATTCTATATATCCGCCCGCCAAAAGAAGTCCAACCACGATTCCGATCTCTATTACAGTCGGCCTGATAAACTGGATCAGATTATCTCTTTTGAAGATTGCCCGAATCAGGATAAAGCTTCTAGATAGCCCCAGCGAGTATGCCGTAATCTCCATTAATCCAAAGGGGGACAAAAAAAGGACTGTAAGCGGCTGTATCCCCGACAGCTCGGGGGTGGCAGTAGTTATTGCGGCAAAGGCATACCCCGTCAGCCATGCCGAGAAAAAGCCCCACACAACACCGAATCCCGGAATGAACATCAGCATCGCAATAGTTGTATTATGTGCAAAGATTCCAAAGCCGTCAATATCTAAAACAAGCGATTCAAATTCGGTCATGAATGCGTCTGCGTCCTCCTCAGATACGGTAGACATTGAACCGAGCTGAAAAACCACGACAAAGCTTGCCAAAAAGATGAAAAACAGAACCAGTCTCTCTTTGTTCATACTGCCCCTGTTTTTGGATATATTTGAGGGTTGAGTGTTAGGGCAGATTTAATTAAACGGTGTGGTATATTCCGATATGAAAAAGGAGCTGTCCCTGGCATTAAACTATGCATTAAACAAGGGATTCCAGATTCATCCGGACGCATTTAAAATCCTGGAAAACGTGGATGTTAAAAAGCTGGACAGGGTCCTCCGGGAGATAGTCAGGGAAAAGACAAAACAGAAATTATTTCAGATTAATCAGGACGACCTAGAGACATACCTTGGCATCAAGGTGGACCCGACACTGCAAAGCGAGTTCAAGGTGTTATTTGACCCCACAGGCAACATAACAACAGGTGAGGGGGTTGCAGGATACAACGCGTTATTCTCAAGCAGATACAACAAACTCAAACATATCATCTCAGAGAGGCCAGAATCAAAGGCGCTCAAAACCATCGCATCTGTAAAAACTACAAAGTCAGAAGAGGTGGTGTATGTATGCGGTCTTGTGACTGAAAGAAGCACCGAGAGAAATGTGACAAAGGTGGTATTAGAGGATCCTACAGGCATGTTGGAGGGCGTTATTTTTGATGCCGATCTGCAAAAGACTGCAGGCACCCTTCTGATTGACCAGTTTGTCATGGCCAGAATAGTCCAGGGAAAGAGCACGGGGTTTATTATCAAGGATCTCATTTTGCCGGATATTCCAGATCAGGCCACCAACAAATCAGAATCAGAAACATTTGCGGTGTTTCTCTCGGATCTGCATGTTGGCAGCAAGTACTTTATGGAAGAGGAGTTCTCGGAGTTTGTTTCCTGGCTGTCAAGCCCGGATCCGGTTGCAAGGCAGATTCGTTTTGTGCTAATCGGGGGGGACGTGGTAGACGGAGTCGGGATATACAAAAACCAGGATAAGGAACTAGTCTGCCAGACCGTCAGGGAGCAGTTGAAAAAAGCCGAAGATCTAATTGACAGGATTCCAAAAAATATCAAAGTCGTAATAATTCCCGGAAACCACGATCCAGGAAGAAGGGCGTTGCCACAGCCGGCCATACCAGAAAAATACAACCCCGGTTTGTGGGAGATGGAAAACGTGGTGATGGTTGGAAATCCGGCCGTAGTCTCATTAAATGGTGTAAAGGTAATGATGTTCCACGGGCAGAGCATTGATGATATTGTAAAAACCACGCCGGGCCTGAGTTATGACAAGCCGACAAGCGTGATGAAGCACCTGCTTCGGGCAAGACACCTAAGCCCGATTTATGGCAGCAACACCCCGATAGCGCCTGAGATGCAGGATCTTTTGGTAATCGAGGATGTTCCAGACATCCTGCATGTGGGTCACGTACACAGGGCGGAGCTGGATATCTACAAGGGAATCCTGCTGGTCAATTCCGGCTCGTGGCAGAAACAGACACCCTTTCAGGCCAGCGTGGGAATGACCCCGAATCCGGGAATCGCAATCATGGTTAATTTGAAGACCTTCAAGGTCTTTCATCAGAATTATAATTCAAGCTCAGAGAATATCCTGCAGAGCTGAATCGTTTCTAAATGATTTTTTAACCGTCTCAGATGTGATGGATAGCTTGTATTTTTTTGTCCTTCCATGAATTCCCTGATGGATCAGTCTTCCGGAGATAATTCCGGACAGCTCGATATCACCAAGTATCTGCGTAATTCGTCGCTGGGTCAGCTCGTCTCGACCCACTGCCTTGCAGAGTCTTTTGTATGACGAGTAAATCTCCCCCGTGGAGGGGGTACTTGTTTTCATGATTGCAAGAACCACCAGTTTTTCATGCAGTGGAAACGACTGGAGGGATGCCTCCTCCTTGTTCTCCTCGATCTTCAGGCTGGCCGATCTGACGTGCTTGTCGGTGACTGTTTCTGCCTGTTCTCGTTCGGCAATCTCTCCTGCCACGCGAATCAAGTCAATTGCCCTGCGGGCATCGCCGTGCTCCTGTGCTGCAAGTGCGGCGCACAGGGAAAGGGCGGATTCGTCGACTGAATTTTCTATAAAGGCATCGTTGATTCTCTCCTCGAGAATGCTTTGAATCTGTTCCTTGTTATAATTTGTAAAGACAATCTCCTGCTCATCCAGACTGCTAATCACCCTGGGATCGAGTTTTTCCTTGAATGTGAGATCGTTTGAAATTCCCACCAGGGTAAGGGAGCCCCCCTTTAATCTCTCATTTGCCCGGGTCAGTTGGTATAAAATATCCTTGCCTGTCTTCACCACTAGCTGGGCAAGATAATCAATCTCATCAATTACAAAAACTGCGTTAAGTCCTTTACCCTCATCAATCTTGGCAAGAAGCCGTTTGAAGACCTCGCTTATTGCCAGACCGGTTATTGGAAGTTCCTTCTCAGTTAGATCCAGCTGCCTGCCCAGGCTGACTAACAGCCCGTATAGTGTCGTCTCCTCCTTGGAATTTGAATATACTATCTTGATTGGAAACTTTGATTTTTCAACTCTCTCCTGGATTTTTGAGAGCACCTTTTTGACAACTAGTGTCTTTCCGGTTCCCGGTTTTCCATACACCAGAAGATTGGAGGGTCTGGATTGTTTTAGAATCGGTAGTAATGACTGGGTGACCTGCTCCTGTTCGGTGTTCCTGTGTAGTATGACAGTTGGTGTGTGTGTAAAATGAAGTATCGCCCTGTTTTTTATTATGGATTTTCCAGCTTCAGATGCATCAAGCAATCTATCTACCGGATCTGACACACGCACACACCTTTGTTTCCCATCAACTGTATCATAACCATGATTAGATTATGAGGGTATAGAATACAATAATAACTCTAATTCAGTTTGTAATTAATTATTTTTAGTTAGTTTTTATGTTTTCTTTAAAAAATAAATTTTAAAAAAGTATAGAGTGGAAGTATTGGTGTGTGGGTTTTACTTTATGCCTGATTCACTGTTAACACTCTGTTAAACTCCTGTTAAGAAATTTCCCAAATAACCCATTTTGACCCCCTTATTTCCTTTCCAGTCGTGAAGATGCGTGTTAACACTGTGAATATGGCAGAATTGACCCCCTTATTTCCACTCTAGGCGTGAAAATCCCTTATAATATCAGTAATTAGGAGGAATGTTGTTAATAACAGAAATCAGGCTAGGCGTGGGCTAGGCAGTCAATCTTAACAAAGCAGTTAGTTAACAAACATTCTTGGATCCATTGAATTGTTAACATTAGATCAACTAGATCCCAAGATGACCCAGAAACGTATTCGAATAGACATGCAGGATCAGGATGGTGCGCGGTATGACATCAAACTGGAGGGTAACGTAACCCGTGAAAAGGTTCTAAAAATATTTGAAATGATGGACTTGATGAATATTGAGGAGCAGCCAGAACCGACAAGCCTGGACTCTGTAGGAACAAAAATCTGGCATATTGTGGATAAATTCTTCCCCATGGGCAACTTTACCTCTACTAACATTCTTGAAAAATTCGAAGACGAGTTCAACGAGCCTGTAAAACTTAGCGTGGTATCCACTTATCTGTCCAGATTTTCATCAAAAGGGAGGGTGGATAGGACCAGAACGGGCCGGGAATGGACATATCACACCCTGAAATTAAGTCAAAAACAGAGATAATTATCAAGAGATGGTGACTTTTCTTACAAGTAGCCCATCTTCACCAAGAATCAGCTTGACATACTCCCCCTTTTGGACATCCATGAACTTTCTAAACTGCTTGGGAATGGAGATTGTTCCTGCCGAAGTGATCTTGACTAGTACCTCGTTCTCTTGTACGGACATACCACCATTATAATTTTATACTATATATAATTTAATAAATTCTTTATTTAATGATTAATAATATTAAGTTGATTTATCCAGGATTAATTCACATCAAAACAAACTTGAAGATCTCAGACGGTTATGGGGCTTGGTTGCAACTCGTCAATCTTTGTTCTTCCTTTTTCAGTAATTGAATATGTGTATGGTTTTGTCTCTATGTTTCTTTCAACAAGACCATCCTCAAACAGCTTTTTCATCAAACGTGATGTATGTTCCCTGCTTCTATTCAACGTCACTTGTATGTCACGTGACGTCATGGTTTTGTCTGTGATTAGCTGCAACACGTGAATTGTTGGGTTGACATGCTCCATGCGGGGGGCATCCGGTACAGGATCTATTTTTTCAGGCGTGGTTCTAGGCTGTTCAACTGCCTTCTCTGGCTGTGGCTCTACTGCCTCGTTTTTTACCAGCTTTTGCAAAAACTGTTTTAACTCCAGATTGGGATCATTATCTGATTTCTCCTCAATTCCCTGTATTTCCATGGCATCCATGCGTATTTTTATGTCAATTAACTGTCTTTCATAATACTCTAGACGCTCACTCTGTGTTATATCTGGCAGTTCGCTTTTAGGTTTGACAAGCGGAAGTACCTTGTAGAAGACATACAACGCACCCAGACCAACTACAAACGCCAAAATCACAGATAAAATCACTTCAGTATCAGGTATCTCTACTAACATCACAAATTAACACATATGTTGTGATTTATCGTGATTGAACAACATTATTTCACACTTTAGATGAACATACTCACACATCTATCACAAACACTGCAACACGATTCGGCTTACATCATCACAGTATCACATGTTACAAGCCTGACGAACGAGCCTGTCTATCACACTGATGACATCTTCCTCCCTTTCTGGGAATATCTCACTCTGATTAATCACACTAATCTGTTCGGATAGTTTGGATATCACATCAATATCATCAGGCAAAAGTATGCCTAAACCGCGTAAAAGTATGATTGAATGGAATAATCCGATTAATTTCTCCCTAGACTGCCCAACCTGCCTGTAATACGCACCCTTTGTTATGGAAAATTCAGTTTCAAGAAGATCCTTCTGATTTAAAATAATTTCAATTTGCCGTTCTGTAAATAGTGATTTTTTGATGATTTGTCGTATAATATTGTTAAAATTAGATTTGTCAGACCCCTCCATAGCTATACAAATCTGTATACAGCACTACAATTAAACTTTAAAGAGCTATCTACAAACCCAAATTATGACTGGAAACAAGGTTGAATCATTCCTAAAATCTGAATTAAAAAAGAAAAATGTTTTATTGTTTGTATTGATCGATTCTGAGGTATCGAATCTAAAGGCATCAGGCAGGCTTGCCAAGGATGTTGAGAAGATAGGCGCCTCTGCAATCCTGATTGGAGGCTCTTCTGCTACTGATCAAATCGAGATGGCCCAGGTGGTAAAGGGAATCAAAAAAAATATCAAGATTCCAGTAATTTTGTTTCCCGGCAACGTTACAGGCGTTGTTCCAGATGCTGATGCAATCCTGTTTAGCTCGCTGATGAATTCGGAGAATCCATACTTTATCTCCCAGGCCCAAGCTCTGGGCGCCCCAAGCGTGCTCAAATTCGGGTTAGAACCGCTGCCTACCGCGTATCTGGTGATAGGGGATGGCACATCTGCCTGGTTTGTCGGCTCTGCAAGGGGTATCCCGTTTGAAAAACCAAAGATTGCCGCAGCGTATGCACTGGCAGCGCAGTTTCTTGGCATGAGATTTGTATATCTGGAGGCAGGCTCTGGTGCCAAAACCAGTGTCACACCGGAGATGGTCAAGACTGTCAGGTGCACATTTAATGGATTTCTAATTGTGGGAGGCGGTATCAGGGATGTAAAGACTGCCCAGAGTCTGGCCCGAGCGGGAGCTGATGCCCTGGTAATTGGAACGTTTCTTGAAAAAGGCGGAAGCATCAAAAAACTCCAAGAGATGGCAAAGGCAATCCAAAAAAGCAGGTAGTGACTTGTCTGATAATGACGCAATCTCCCGCATTAGTGACATCAAGATGCCGGAATACTATCTTGACTATTACTCGGCCCTCTCAAATGAGACGTCCTCGATTTTTGAAAAGGCAGCAGATGCCAAATCAAGCCTGGTGGATTCTGCTGGAAACATCGAGCCAAAGATTGCATTTGATCTCGCAGACAGGGTTGCCAAGATGCACGAGATTGATATTGCCGAGCACCTAAGGGAGTTGCTACAAACAAATGGAAAAGAGCTCTCCGCACTAATACTCTCAAAGGAGATTGCACTGGGAAAATATTCGCTGCCTGATGCCCCGCTGGAAGACAAGCTGGATCTTGCAGTCCGCGTGGGACTGGCAGTTGTTACTGAGGGGGTGACCATAGCGCCGTTGCAGGGAATCAGCGAGGTGAAGATAAAGAAAAACAAGGACGGAACTGAATACCTTTCAGTATCCATTGCAGGACCCATGCGTTCGGCAGGCGGCACGGAATCCGCAGTAACTATGCTGATTGCAGATCATGTAAGAAAGACGGCAGGACTCTCAAAATTTCAAGCCAACTCCTTTGATGATGAAACCGGCAGATTTGTAGAGGAGCTGAGAATTTATGAAAGGGAGGCCAGCAGTTTTCAATTTCACATACTAGATGAGGACATTGAACGCGTGATCTCCAATCTTCCCGTGGAACTCGACGGGGTCGATACGGATCCCTATGAGGTTGTAAATCACAAGTCGATGGTCCGCATCAAGACTGACAGGGTCCGGGGCGGCGCCCTGCGCGTCTTAAATGACGGATTAATTGGAAGATCCAAAAAACTTCTCAAGAGAATCGAGCTGTACAATCTTGATGGCTGGGAGTGGCTCAATGATCTCAAGGGTGCCGTTCAAACCGGTGATGACCAGGAGGATGCAGCTGCCAAAAGAATGCGCGAGGTAATTACCGGCAGGTCTGTCTTGTCCATGCCCCACAAACTGGGCGGATTCAGACTCCGGTATGGCAGGGCGTGTAATACCGGCTTTGCAGCAGTCGGAATTCATCCCGTAATTGCCGAAATTCTGGATCATACAGTTACTGTGGGAACACAGATCAAAATTGACATACCAGGAAAGGGGGCCACCGTGGCATTTGTGGACACGATTGATACCCCGGTGGTCCGTTTGAAAGACGGCAGCGTTGTAAAAATCAGGGATGTCAAACACGGACTGGAGATAAAAAACGAGATTGAAAAAATCCTGCATCTGGGGGACATCCTGATCTCATTTGGGGACTTTCTTGAAAACAACGCCCAGCTTGTTCCTTCCGGATACGTTGAGGAATTCTGGATCGAAGAGCTAAAACAAAAGATCCAAGAACTGGGAGCAGACGGCCAGTATCTAAAACCGTTTCTGACTGCAGAGCCGACAATAGATCAGGCGCTGAAAATCTCCACTGATTTTCAAATTCCACTTTATCCGCGATATCTGTATTACTGGGATAAAATCTCGCCAAAGGAACTGGGCGAACTTTTGATTCCAGATAAGGTCAGTGAAACATTAATTCAGTATCCGGTCCGGCTCAAAAAAATTCTTGAAAGACTGGGGACCCCGCACAAACTTGAAAATGGTGCCGTCATACTGGAGGGTCTGGAGGCCAAGATCTTCTTTAATTTATTATTTGGAGAAAAACCTACAGTCTCTGAGATATCTGTTCCAAAGATAATTTCAAAGGCATCTGGAATTCCAATCAGAAACAAATTCTCAACTGCGATTGGAGTCCGAATAGGAAGACCGGAGAAGGCAGCCCCCAGACAGATGAAGCCCCCCACACACGTGCTGTTTCCAATCAGTGACAAGGGAGGCGCAACCCGGGATCTTTTAAAGGCATCAAGAACTGAAAACTTTTTTAGCAATATCTCCAATCGGATCTGCAGCGAATGCGACGAGCCGTCCATTGGTATAAACTGCCCCAGCTGCGGTACCAAGACGGCAGTTATCTACAGGTGCTCTGCCTGCAGGGACACACTTGATGAACGGTACTGCAAAAAATGCAAGCGCAAGGCGCTGGGCCACTCGTATAAACAGTTCCCACTAAAGGCAAAACTGATTCTGGCCCAGGAAAAGATGGGCATCCGGGCACAGGAGCCGTTTAAGGGGGTAAAGGAGCTGATCAACCAGGACAGGATTGCCGAACCCCTCGAAAAGGGGCTTGCCCGTCAGAATTTTGGGCTGACCGTATTCAAAGACGGAACTGTCAGATTTGATGCTACAAACTCCCCGCTGACCCAGTTCAAGCCGTCCTGGATTGGAACATCCATAAAGAAGTTAAAACACCTGGGATACTCCCATGATATTGACGGGCGGCCCCTTGAAGACCCCGAACAGATAGTCGAGCTTCGCATGCAGGATGTGATAATTCCTTATGACAGTGGAAAATACCTGGTTGCCACCTGCAAATACATTGATTCGCTCCTGGTCCGGTTTTATGGAAAATCATCATTTTACAATGTGCGAAATTCCGAGGAGCTGATCGGCCATCTGGTAATCGGTCTTGCCCCCCATACCTCAGTTGGCATTGTCGGCAGGATCATCGGGTATGCCGAGACACACGTCTGTTTTGGAACTCCAAACTGGCATTCTGCAAAAAGAAGGGATGCAGACGGTGATGCCGACTCTATCATGCTGTTACTTGACAGCCTGCTTAACTTCTCAAGACAGTTTCTCTCTGATAAGATAGGAGGACTAATGGATGCCCCGTTACTTATCCAGCCCCTTGTTTTGCCGCATGAATCCCAGCCCCAGGCACACAACCTCGAAGTTACAAAATTACTCCCGCTGGAGTTCTTCGAGTCCACCATCAAACAAGTCAAGGCATCAGACGTGAAATCCATAGAAATCATAAAATCACGCCTTGAGACAAAAAGACAGTTTTATGATTATTTCTTTACCCATTCAACCTCCTCGTTGACCACCTCAAAATCACGCAGTGCATACTCTACGCTCGGATCCATGCTTGACAAATTTGACATGCAGATGAAAAACGCCGAGCTAATCGACGTGGTAGATGCCTCCGAACTTGTTTCAAACGTCATCTCAACACATCTTGTTCCAGATATGATGGGAAATCTCAGATCATATGCAAAACAAAAGTTCAGGTGCACCGCATGTGGAAAATCATTCCGGAGGATACCGCTCATCGGGAACTGCACCTGCGGCCACCGGCTAATCCCCACAATAACCCGGGGGTCAGTTGAAAAATATCTAAAGCTTGCAAAAAGGCTAGTTGACAAGTATGATGTCAGTGAATACCAGCGGGATAGAATTCACGTACTCTCCGATGAAATAGATCTGGTATTTGGCAAAAGCCGCGGGGATCAGTCACTACTTACCGATTATGACTGACTACCTTAGTTTGACGTATTCGTAGGCGCCCAGCTTGTCATCAAAACAGAACCTGACCTTTTGATAGTTCTTTCTAAAGTCCTTTACCTTTGAGCGCAGTTCTTCTGGATTCTTTTTCTCGATGATCACCTGTTTTATGAAATTTGTAATCTCCTGCATCTCGCCTTCCTTCATTCCAAGCCGCGTAATTTCAGAAACACCCAGTCTGATTCCCCCCGGATGGAAGTAATTTCGTCCCGCCTTGATGTCTCCTGGAATAAGCTGCCGATTTACTATGATGTTGGCTTTTTCCAGCTCTGCCTCGACTGCTCCGCCGTCAGAATAATCCAAAACATTGACTGCAACCTGGTGCGACTCTGTAAATCCCCGACTCTCTCCTAGCACCTTGAATCCCGCATCGCTTAATGATTCGGCAAACGACTTTGCATTTTTTATAACCTGATCGGCGTAATCTTTTCCAAACTCCAGGGCCTCGGCAAAGGCAATTGCCTTTCCTGCCATGTTGTTAATATGATGACTGCTTGTAAGACCTGGAAACGTTGCTTTCTTGATGACCTCTTCGTGTTCTTCAGAACCTAGAACCAGTCCCCCCTGCGGTCCAAACAACGTCTTGTGGGTGCTCATAGTCATTGTATCTGCGCCCTCCTCAAGAGGATCCTGGAACCTGCCGCCGGCAATCAGCCCTGCAACGTGTGCCGCATCATAGTTGATATGTATGTTGTAACTCTTCAGAAAATCAGACAGTTCTTTTACGGGGTGTGGAAACAAAAACAGCGAACCGCCAAACATTGCTATCTTTGGCAGGCGGTTGTTTTTCTCTAGTTCGAGGATCTTTTGTTTTGTCTTTTCAACATCGATTGTCATCTCCTCTGCGTTAAA